>JBKBIT010000006.1:0-174953 GCA_046297455.1 Aliihoeflea sp. | reverse complement strand
CCAGGCGCGGCTTCTTCGTTGCGCGAATGCAGCCCGAGTTGCATGTCTACCACCTAGACGATGCGCCGGACCTAAAGTCGTGCAATCTGCTCTTTCGCTCAAGGCCGCGCAATTCGTCGGAGAGCTATGCCCGAAAGTTGGTGACAGTGTGATCAGGCGGCTTTGATTTCGTGCTTGATGCCGTCGCGGAATTCAACCCCCTGGATGATCTCCGGCAAGCGGTTCTGACCGTCGAGTTTGCGCCATTTCTTCTTGGCCGAGAGCATCAGCTGGTGGGTCATGGCCAGCGCGGTTTGGCGACTGAGGCAGCCCTTGGTCTTGGTGGTTCGATGCCGGACGGTGGCGAAGGTGCTTTCAATCGGGTTCGTCGTCCTGATGTGCTTCCAGTGTTCGGCCGGGAAGTCGTAAAAGGTGAGCAGATCGGCTCGATCCTTGGTCAGGCACTTGTCCGCCCGGTCGTATTTCACGCCGTAGGCCTCGATGAAGAAATCGAAGGCGGCGTTGGCGTCGGCCTTGGTCTCAGCCATCCAGATGTCTTTCAGATGCGCCTTGGCCTTGGGCTGGACCGACTTGGGCATGGCGTTCAGAACATTGGCCGTCTTGTGAACCCAGCACCGCTGGACCCGGGTCTTGCCGTAAACTTCATGGAGCGCGGCCCAGAACCCCATGGCCCCATCGCCAACGGCAAGCTCAGGCGCAGCCTCCAAGCCCCGGCGTTTCAGGTCCAGGAGCAACTCGCGCCAGCTCTGCGTGCTCTCGCGAAAGCCGTCGATCAGGCCAAGGACATCCTTGTTGCCCCACTCGTCCGCGCCGATAATCACCAACATACATTGGCGATCTTCGTCCATGCGCGGCGTGAAGTAGACGCCGTCGGCCCAAAAATATACATAGCGTCGCGCCGAGAGGTCGCGCCTGGACCAGCGTTCATAATCGTCCCACCAATCCGCTTTCAGGCGGGTGATGGTGCTGGCCGAGAGGCCCGGCGCGTCCGGCCCCAGCAGGGCCGCGAGGGCTTCGGAGAAATCACCGGTGGAAACACCCTTGAGGTAAAGCCAAGGCAGCAATTCCTCGATCGACTTGGCGCGCCGCAGATAGGGCGGCAGGATCGTCGACGTGAACCGTAACGGCGTTCCTTCGGGGGCGCGATCCCGCACCCGAGGCACCTTCACCGGCACCGCGCCGATCCCGGTCTGAACCTCGCGTTCAGGCAGATGACCGTGACGCACCAGACGCCTGCGACCCGCAGCATCAGTCTGATCGGCATGGGCAGTGAGAAACGCATTCAACTCGGCCTCAACCGCCTGAGCGATCAGATCACGCGCCCCTCGGCGCAGCAAATCCGTCAGCGGGTCGGGTGAAAATCCGTCTGGCGCGCGAAACGCGACAATCGTATCTTTCGTCATGTGGCATATCCTTTTCTCTGCGAGAACTGCGGCGCGTGAACAACGCCTTGATATGCCACCCAATCCCCCCGTCACCAACTTTCAGAGATATCTCGTGCCTCTCCAACCCAAGTGCCAGTGTCGGCGTTGTCGAGGCGCTGCCCCGCCAATTGGAGAGCCCGGCGCGTGGGCTTCGTTCTAGGAGCCTTCTTGAGTATCAGTTCTTTTGTTTTGATGATCTTGGCTTGGTGGTTTTCGGCCAATTTTCGGACCAGCGACGATTTCCCGGAGCAAATCGCGCCTGACACCAGAACGATACGGAGAGATGCGCGCCTGTTCGCCAATCAAAATAGCTCTAGTTGAATTCGCTTTGGTGGCGGATCGTATACTGTGACAGACAGTCCTGAACGAACCATTATGTCGTCAAGCATTTCTTCGACAGTAGCCCAGTCCCCACCAGCGGAGCCTGTGCCTATTCGCGGCATATGGACTGTTGCGCCCTCCTTTTTGGCGCGAAGCGTTACAAGCTCTAGACAACTCTTCAGGGCATTATATCTGATTCGAGGAAAGAGTGAGGGCCCGTATCCTTCCTGCGCGATCAAGCTTGCAATTGTTATTTCGTCACTAGCCGGTGTGAAGACTGCTTCTCCCAGCCGTTCGTTGCGTGGAATATGAACAAACTGCTCTCTGAACTGGGCCTCAGCGTGTGGGAAACGATTTGCCATTTTGCGCGCCACGCCGCCTCCCCATGTGACAGCCTTATCGTTCACAAGTTGGCAAACAATTCTTTTTCCTTCGTTTCGAGGCTCCAGGATATTACCGTGTAGGATGCGTATAGGCTTCAGGTCGGCTTGCGCGCTATCAAACCGTACTAGGCCGGCTACTCGCGGATAGACGTTGCCCGGGTAGGCAGGAATACCGACGCATTCGAGTTGCGTCGGTGTCCCAACAATCCAGTTCTCCACTGATCGGTCTGTGTATCCGATGGCTGTACAGCTGCGTACGATACTATCGGAAGGAATACTGGCGCCCGCTATCTGAACCCTTGGGGCGGTCGGAGAGACCACGAAATAGTTGATGGAATAACGACGCTCTGCATCGCCTGACTGGTGCGGCGAGGCAAAGAAGACGCCGATGGGCTGAGCGGCGACCTTGGCGAGCCGAATGAGAAATGCCTCTGCCGAAACGTCGTATTCGCGACGCTGACGCATAAGGTCTTCTATCGGAGGAACTGTTGAAGCCGATGACAAGCTGCCAATTGGGAGAACGAACTCAGACGCTGCAAGATTGCAGAGCATTTCCAACTGCCAGTCGTCGGCGATCTCACTCTGTCCACCGCGATTCCGGATTTGATCGTGCCAATCCGAAAACAGTATGTGCGCTATTTCGTGGGCAATAGAAAACCGGACACGTTCGCGTGGCTGTTGGGGATTGAATTCGATCTTCGGACCACTATCCGTTGTGACTAAGCGGGCGTCAGCAATATTTGAATTCGCTTCAATCTGAATGCCCAACATCTCGGCGATGTGAACCGGATTGAACGGAGGCCCTTCCCAACCACTCTCCTTTGCCTTCAGAACCAGTGCACGGGCGGCGCTCTGAATTGCTTCCAAAGGATCACTGTTCCATGCGAAAGCCTTTACAGATGGATTCGTCCACCTAATGGCGGGTTTGTTTGACATTAATCCTCAGCGACGCTTGATCCTTTTACCATATGCCCAAATGCAAATGCCGGCCAGCCTTCGGCGCGGAGAATGCACAAACACAAACCCCATTCTATCCACCCCCCTCCGCACCACCCCGATAATCCCTCCCACCCCGGCAATCCCGCCGGGCCTTTTTCCCCGAGGAGGGTTTCATGTCGCGAACCATTTCAGATCAGCAATGGGCCGCCGCCCGCGCCGTCAGCGAGGGGCTTGCGGCCACCCATCAGCGCATCGCCGGCATCATGGGCGTGCACACCACCGCCGTCTCGCACCGCGCCGCCGAGGATGGCTGGAAGTCGATCGATTTCCGCCACGCGCGCCTGCGCCGCATGCAGGCGCAGATCGTCGAGCTGTCGAGGCGCATCCGCGCCGGCGAGGAGCTCGACACGGTCGATCCGACCGAGACCGAGGAAGCGCCGGGCACAGCCGAGCTGCAGGCGCTGGCAGCATTGGAGCCCTGGCCTGACGAGCCGCCGGCCGACCGTATCGGGCGCATCGGCGCGGTTCTGACCAAGCATACCGAGACGATTTTGCGAAAGCTCGAGGCCGGCCTGCCGCTGGAGGCCCGCCAGGTGGCGGCCCTCGAGCGGCTGGTGGCGCTGTGCGAGCGCATCGCGGCAATGGCGCGCGAACAGGCCGAAAAGGACCGGAAGAAGGACGACGAGGAACTGGCCCAGGCGATCCGCTTCATGCAGTACCGCACCGTCTATCTGGCGCGCTGCGAGGCGCGGCGCATTGCGGTCGACATCATCGGGCTGTCCCAGGAGGAGGTCGACGAAAAGGTGCCCGAGCCGGTCTGGCGGGATCTCGAAGATTTTGCGGCGACGGTGGATTAGGCCGCTTCCCGGCCAATGTCCTTTTCGCGATCCGCCGATGTCGTTTTTGCGCGTGCCTGGCGTGCGGGCGCGTGGTTTGTTGGCTGCTTCCAGGTGCCTTGCGGTCTCGGCCGCAGGGAGAATTGGGAAGCCGGTGAAAAGCCGGCGCTGCCCCCGCAACGGTGGCGGAGCGACAATCCGGCGGGAGACCACTGGGCGGCAAGCCTGGGAAGGTGCCGGACAGGTTCGAAAGGACCGGCTCCGGAGCCCGGAAACCAGCCTGGCCATGGTTGAACCGACTGATCGCGGTGGGCGGTCAAGAGGAGACTGGCGTCGACGGCATGGCTGCCGGCGCCGCGATCCCTCACGTGCCACCAGCTCAGTCCTTGTGAGGATACGAGGACCGACATGAACGCACGCGACAAGATGCTGCGGCTGATCCGCAACCGCCGCCAGGGCTTTTCGCTGGAGCAGCCCTTCTACACCGACCCGGAATTCTTCCGCCTCGACATGGAGATGATCTGGTATCGCGACTGGCTGTTTGCCGGCCACGATTGCGAGGTGGCCAAGCCCGGCGCCTTCTTCACGCTGCAGGTGGGCGACCATCCCGTCATCGTGGTGCGCGGCCGCGACGGGCAGATCCGCGCCTTCCACAATTCCTGCCGGCATCGCGGCAGCCGCGTCTGCGCGGCCGAGCGCGGCACCTCGGCGCGGCTCGTCTGCCCCTACCACCAGTGGACCTACGACCTCGACGGCGCGCTCGTCTTCGCGCGCCAGATGGGCGAGGATTTCGACAAGTCGCAGTTCGGGCTGAAGCCGGTCGCCTGCCAGAGCGTGGCGGGCTACATCTTCATCTGCCTGGCGGACGAGCCGGCCGATTTTGCGCCCTTTGCCGCGATGATGGAGCCCTATTTCGCGCCGCACCGGCTGGGCGAGGCGAAGGTCGCGTTCCAGTCCACCATCGTGGAGAAGGGCAACTGGAAGCTGGTCTGGGAAAACAACCGCGAATGCTACCATTGCGCGGGCAACCATCCAGAACTGTGCAAGACCTTCCCCGAGGCGCCGGCGGTCTCCGGCGTCAACGGCGCCGACAGCGACCCCGAGATGGTGGCGCACTGGGCCAGATGCGAGGCGGCGGGGCTGCCCTCGCGCTTCCGCATCGACGAGCGCGGCCAGTTTCGCGCCACGCGCGCGCCGCTCTTGGGCGATGCCGTCAGCTACACGACCACCGGCAAGCGCGCGGTTGCCCGCAACCTGTCCGACGACGTTGCCACCAACCGGATCGGCACGCTGCTGCTCTATCACTACCCGACGACCTGGAACCACGTGCTTGGCGACCACGCCGTCACCTTCCGCGTGCTGCCGATCAGCGCCACCGAGACGGCCGTCACCACCAAGTGGCTGGTGCACAAGGATGCGGTGGAGGGCGTCGACTACGATCTCGAGACGCTGACCCATGTCTGGACCGAGACCAATGACGAGGATCGCCGCATCGTCGAGGAGAACGCGCTGGGCATCAAGTCGCCCGCCTACGAGCCCGGGCCCTATTCCGAGGTCCACGAGGGCGGGGTGATCCAGTTCGTCGACTGGTATGCCGGCTTCATGGAACCGAGGCTTGCGGAGGGCGAGACCCCGCGCCTGCGCAGCGTCGCCTGAGGAGCCGTCGATGAATGCCATCAACGATCCCGGCCTCTACCGCCATCTCGACGAGATGGCGCCGTGGGACGATCGCCTCCAGGTGCTGGAGGTGATTGCCGTCTCCGACGAGGCGCCTCAGGTGAAGACCTTCACCTTCCGCTCCGATGCGCAGACCTGGTTCCGCTACCAGCCGGGCCAGTTCATCACGCTCGAGCTGCCGGTCGGCGACGAGCCGCTTCTGCGGACCTACACGCTGTCGTCTTCGCCCTCGCGGCCGTTTTCCATCGCGGTGACCGTCAAGGCGCAGGCCGACAGCATCGGGACGCGCTGGATGTTCGACAATCTGAAGCCCGGCGACCATCTGCGCGCGCATGGCCCTTCGGGCAGCTTTTCCCATCACCGCCATCCCGCCGGCCAGTATCTGTTTCTGTCAGCCGGGTCAGGCGTGACGCCGATGATGTCGATGCTGCGCTGGTTCAGCGACTGCGCGCCCTGGACGGACGTCGCCTTCGTCAGCTGCGCGCGGCGGCCGGAAGAGGTCATCTTCCGCAAGGAACTGGAACTGCTCGGCAACCGCATGCCCGGCCTGTCGCTCGACTTCCTGATCGAGGAACGGTCCGGCCAGGACAAGTCGTTCGGGCACCGCGGCCGCCTCGACCCGGTGCGCCTGCCGCTGCTGGTGCCCGACTACCTGGACCGGGAAGTCTTCTGCTGCGGGCCCGATCCCTTCATGCGCGGCGTGCGCGAGATGCTGCAGGCGGCCGGCTTCGACATGTCGCGCTACCATCAGGAGAGTTTTGGCGCGCCACAGGCCGAGGCCGTCGAGGCCAAGATCGAAACGGCGCTGGAGAGCGCGCCGGTCGACCAGATCCCGATCCGTTTTTCAGTCTCGGAAGTCGAGGGCGGCTCGGTGGCCGGCCAGACGATCCTGCAGGCCGCGCGCGCGGCCGGCGTGCGCATTCCGGCCGCCTGCGAGTTCGGCCTGTGCGGCACCTGCAAGGTGCGCAAGATCGCGGGCGACGTCGAGATGAACCATAATGGCGGCATTCTCGACGAGGAGATCGCCGACGGCTTCGTGCTCGCGTGCTGCTCGGTTCCCACTTCCGCGTTGCAAGTGGAGGCCTGACATGGCTCAGCACGACAGGCCGCGAACGGATACGGGCGCAATACGCCGGGCGCTGGCGAACAGACAGGGCAAACTTTCCGAGCCGGAGGACGTCTTTCTCGCCTGGCTGATGCAATTGCCGTTCGAAGCCGACATTGCAGCCGCCGCGCGGTACGAAATCATCCGGCTCGATGCGATCGCGCCTTTGTCAGCCGGGCCGAGGCGGCTGCGCGAACTCTTCGTGGCGGCTGCCGACGAAGCTTCGCGTCGCGACGAAAAGAGCCTGTATTCTCGCTATCTCATGTGACGGCGACCTGGCGCGTCACGGCCCGAAGCCGAAGGCAACAGCCGCCAGCGGGCCGAGTGCCATGATCGCTGCCAACACCATGGCGGCGATGTCCTGGCCTTCTAGGATGGGCGAGCCGGGCGTGAACAGGCGCGGATGGTCGGCAGCTGCGACCGAGGTGGAGCGGGCAGGGGCAGTGGCTGGTCTGTGCCGCGGGTCTAGACGGTGATGCTGATTCATATCGGGTCTCCATTTGTTGTCGACCCAAACCCGGCGCAACCGCGCTTGTTCCGCCGCGACGAAGGAACCTCGACACCCCGCCTGCGTTGAGTGTGCCTCAACGGGAACGCGCCCATGACCAGCATCACCGAGATCGAGACCGACATCCCCACGCTTCACGCTTTCCGCGTCGAGGGAAAGATCGCCGCCGCCGATGTGGAAGGGATGGCCGAGCGGCTTCAGGCGGCCTTCGAGGCACACGACGAGATCGACATTCTCATCGTCATGAGTTCGTATCAGGGGATCGAGGCGGGAGCGGTTTTCGACCGCAAGGCCCTTTCTGCGCAGGCCAAATCCGTGCGCCACGTGCGCCGATATGGCGTCGTGGGCGCCCCTGACTGGGCGGAGGCGATGATCAATTTCTTCGCGCCGGTATCGCCTATCGAGGTCAAGACATTCGACCTCGAAGATGAGCCGTCAGCGTGGCAGTGGGTGAAGGAGCGCTGACGCGCGCCGCACGGGGCGTCAGGCGGCTGCACTGCCCCACATGTCGGCAAGGCCCGCATAGGATCGCGCGATGGCGGCAATCGGCAGCGTGCTATTGTCGGCCGGCTCAAGACTGATCTCGCCGGACGCCCGCTCCAGTGCCACGACCGCGATCTCGCGACCTTCCTCGCGATCGAAGGCGAGGGCCGCAGACCATTTGAGCCTGTCGGTCTCACCATGGGCAATGTCGAAGAGAACGCAGAAGCCGGCCGCTTCCAGTCCCTGGCGCAGCGCGGTTCGTACCTTGTCGCCTTGCGTCTCTGCCACGAGCGGGCCAAGCGCATCGCGCAATTTTTCAAACGGGATAGATGTCTCCGCAGCTGCGGATTGGGGCCTGGTCTTCTTTGCCATTGCGGCAGTCTCCGTCGTTGTTTGCGACGCCCGCCCCTCTGCCCAGGACAGTTGGCGCGGAAAATGGCGTCAATGAGGCGCGTCGAGGCGCTTGCCAAGGCGAGACTTCCGATGAAGATTGGCGTCGCTGCAAGAATAGGGAGGAGCTTCATGCAGGGACTGATGCAGGACTGGCCGCTGCTGTGCCACAAGATACTCGATCATGCGGCGAGGCAGCATGGGAGCCGCGAGATCGTTTCGCGCTCGGTGGAAGGACCGATCCTGCGCACGACCTATGCTGAGGTGCGGGCGCGCGCGCTCAAGGTGGCGCAGTTGCTGGCACGCGACGGATTTGGCGAGGGCGATCGCATTGCCACACTCGGCTGGAACACCGCCAGGCATCTGGAGGCCTGGTACGGCATCATGGGCGTGGGCGGGGTCTATCACACGCTCAACCCGCGGCTGTTTCCCGAACAGATCGCCTGGATCATGAAGGATGCCAGCGACGTCGCCTTGTTCGTCGACCTGACCTTCCTGCCTTTGGCCGAGAAGATCGTGCCGCAGGTGGAGACGATCAGGAAAGTGATCGTCATGACCGATGCGGCAAACATGCCGCAGACCACGCTTGCGAACGCAATCGCCTATGAGGACTGGCTCGCGGGCGCAGATGGCGACTTCAACTGGAAGACCCTCGACGAGAGTGCCGCCTCCGGCATGTGCTACACGTCCGGCACGACCGGCAATCCCAAGGGCGTGATCTACTCGCACCGCTCCAATGTGTTGCACGCGATGATCGCCTGCATGCCGGATGCGATGGGCATTTCGTGTCGCGACACGGTCATGCCGGTGGTGCCGATGTTCCATGCCAATGCCTGGGGCCTGGCCCAGAGCGCGCCGATGATCGGGGCAAAGCTGGTGATGCCCGGCCCGCGCATGGATGGCGAGGCGATCTACGAACTGCTCGACACCGAACGCGTGAGCTTCACCGCCGCCGTGCCGACAGTCTGGATGATGCTGCTTTCCTATCTGGAGGAGACCGGTAAGAAGCTGCCGTATCTGAACAAGGTTGTCATCGGCGGTTCTGCCTGCCCGCGCGCGATGACGCAGAAATTCGAGGCCAATTACGGCGTCGAGGTCATCCACGCCTGGGGCATGACCGAGATGAGCCCGCTCGGCACGCTGGGTTCGATGAAGCCCCAGCATGCGGACCTGCAAGGCGAGGCGCGACTCGACCTGAAGCAGAAACAGGGCTTTGCACCCTTCGGCGTCGAGATGAAGGTGACTGACGACAACGACACCGAGTTACCCTGGGACGGCGAGACTTTCGGCCGGCTCAAGGTGCGCGGGCCGGCGGTGGCGAAGGCCTATTTCGGTGGCGCAGGTGCCGAGCAGTTCGATGCGGAAGGATGGTTCGACACGGGCGATGTGGCCCATATCGACGCCGACGGCTTCATGCAGATCACCGACCGCGCCAAGGACGTCATCAAGTCGGGCGGCGAGTGGATCTCGACCATCGAACTGGAAAACCTAGCCGTGGGACATCCCGACGTGGCCGAGGCTGCGGTGATCGGCGTGCCGCATCCCAAATGGGACGAGCGGCCGCTCCTGGTCGTGGTCGCCAAGCAGGGCCGCAATCTTAACAAAAACGACCTGCTGACCTTCATGGAGGGCAAGGTCGCCAAATGGTGGCTGCCGGACGATGTCGCCTTCGTTGCGGAAATCCCGCACACCGCGACCGGCAAGATCCAGAAGACGACGCTGCGCGAGCAGTTCCGCGACCACGTGTTGCCGGCGGCCTAGCGGCCGCCGCGTGCCATTTGCGAGGCAGGACTACCTCGGCCGGCCTGCGGAGCGTCGGTTGATGTCGTCCTGGTATTGCCGAACATGGGGCGGCCAGGCCGCCTTGATGTAGGGGAGGATGGCGACGATCTCCTCGTCTTCCAGAATGCCGACATAGGGCGGCATGCGCGTCTGGTAGTCCGGCAGGTTGGCAGCTTCGGCGATGCCGTATTTTGTCATGTCGAAAAGCAACTGGTCGGCGTGGTGCCAGGTGTGGCCGGTTTCGTCGTGAGGCGGCGCCGGCAGATAGCCGTCCGCGTCACGGACCTGCCACTCGGAAGTCTCGCCTTCCAGATTGATCCCATGACAGGCAGCGCAGTGCTCGCGGTAGAGGCTTTCGCCAAGCCTCACCGTCTGCGCGTCGTCGGGCCGCAACAGCCCGGCCTCGACCGGACCCGAGGGCCACCAGAGATAGACCGTGGTACCCAGCGCTGCGGCCAATGCCGCTTGAAGGCGATGCCGATTTGTCATTCCAGCCCTCCCCATCGATCCAAGGGCCGCCGATCGATACAAGCGGCTGGCCGATCCTTGACCTTCCAGTGACCGGAAGCCCTATCTTCATGTGCGTGCCGCAGGCTGGAGAGCGACTGCGGCAGGACGATGGTGTCGCCAAGCACGATCGTCGTTACCATCAGCACCCGATCCTTGCCGCGGGTGGAACCGGAAGTCGAAGCGAATGTTGCGCCGAAAGCGCCTTTCCCGGATCCAAGACATTCTCACTAGCATGATGCTGGCAATCGCGATTTGCCTGGCCTGGCCGGCCATGGGCGCAGCCAATGGCTTTCAGGAGCACGAACATCATCTGGCAGACCCGCATGCCGATGCGGCGGTCCACGATCACGCAGACCCGGTTGCGATGCCTGCCTGTTCTCCAGATCCGGGATGTTGCGCGATGACTCATTGCCACCCCGGGGTTGCTCAGCCGCCGGCAGTGATGGCGCATACGAGGTTGTATCCGAGACCCGAGCCTTCCGCCGCGTTGGTGCAGGTGGGCATCGACCCCGCCATTCCCTTGCCGCCCCCGCGCGCTCCCTGGCTGATCTGACAAAAGCAGAATCATCCAGCAAAGGAATATCCCGATGAGGACAATGAAAACGGCTATCGCGGCCTCGATGGTGGCTGCCGCACTTACACTTCCCGCACTGGCACAGGACGAGGCGGAATTCCGCCTGCCCGAACAATGCGCCGTCGAGAGCGCCATGGGCCACATGGGGCATGGCGGCATGCATGGCGGCATGCACGGCGGCGGCATGGGCATGATGGGCATGGACGACATGGACATGCGTGGCATGACCGATTTCCAGCGCGAGAACATGGAGAAGATGATGGTCACCATGCCGGCCATGATGGAAGGCATGATGCATGACGATCCGGACGTGGCATTTGCGTGTGCCATGATCGCCCATCATCAGGGCGCCATCGACATGGCGCGTATCCAGCTCGAGCATGGCCAGGATGAATGGATCCGCGGCCTTGCCGAGGAGATCATCGAGGCCCAGGTGCGGGAGATCGATGAAATGACCCAATGGCTGGCCGACAACGCCAACTAGGGCAAGCAAGGCCGCGCGGCATGCTTGCCGCGCGGCCTTACTTCATGGCGCCGATGATTCACGGCAGAAGCTGGTCGCGCAGTGTTGCGATCGGGCGTGCGCTCAATTCCGGCCGGCACCGCGCCCAAAAAATGAACCGGCCCCGGCCGCTTCAATCGGCGCATCTGGGAGGGTGGAACGGTCTGTGCCTGGCCGGACCGTTCCGCTCACCCACCCACCCAGCGGGTTGCCGTTTGGCGCATGAGAGGTCGGCTCTCGCAGTCCGGTTCATTAAGGTGCGCGAAGGCCTGCCACCAAGGCCTCCTTGTCCCCCAAGGGAAAGGCAAAATCGGGTCAGGCAGGCCAAGTCATTTACATTTATTTTATTCAAAAAATGAATTGTTCCGATCGGGAGGACTTTACGTCTCCGCCTGCCAGTTTTGGCGTATGGCCGCCATAGAGGACATTATGAGCAGATTTTCCCTACGTCACCTTCTCTATCTCATTGCGACAGCGCCCTTGCTGGCATTTCTTTGGCTGAGCGTAACGTCCGTGATGGACAGCTACCGGCAGTACACAGATCTGGATGCCCAGCTCGTCGTACAGCAGCTTGCGAATGCGGGCGGAACGATTGCCCAGACCTTGCCGGCAGAAGCATTTGCAGCTCCTGCGAACGTTGTAGAGCGCCGGCAAGCCGTCGACGCCTCCTTTGCAGAACTCCAATCCGCATACGAAAACTGGAAATCCGGAGGCAATTCGGACGAGGCGATCGAGAGTTCGTACGCTCTGATCCAGGAGAAGTTCGAGCAATTGGCCGACTACAGGCGCAATGTGGACGCCGGGACTGCAGGTCCCCGGGACGGACTTTTCATCCTTCAGCCGGCATCCGCGGCCGGACTAGAACTGGTCCGCCGCTCGGCAGCGACAATCAACCACCTGCCGCTATCCAGATTCATCGATGGCTATCATGCCCTGATGCAGGTGAAGGACTCGAGCCTCATCGAAATCCGGCTCGGGCACAAATATTTCGGCGGCGAGCCACTGACGACGCCCGAGCTGACCTTTGCCCTCCAGTCGAAGAATCTGCGCGACCGCTACACGCCGCCTCTGCGTGAATTCCTCTCGTCCGACATCGTCGGCGAATTCGACGCGTTTCAGGCGAGTTCGGCAGGCCAGTTCCTGTCAACCGCGCGCAACGAGATCTACCTGAACGATCCTCCCCGTCCCAACCCGCGCAATGCCGAGCAATGGGGCGCGCATACCGGCACGCAGACAGGCTTGATGAGCGGCCTGGTTGCCAGAACCGGCAACGCCCTGCAGGCAACCGCCCAGCGCGAACTCGAAATGCTCAGATCGGCCTTCGTGTGGGGCGCTGGCACCGCATTGGTCATTTCGCTTCTGGTGATCACCTTGTGCGCCCTGGTTGTTCGCAGTGTTTCAAGGATGATTCGATCCATTGAAGGGCGCATGCACACGCTCGCCGAAGGCGATCATGACAGTGCAATCCCCTTCATGAAGCGGGCCGACGAGATCGGAGATATGGCCCGTTCGGTGGAGGTCTTCCGTGAAGCCGCGATCCGCAACAAGGAATTGGAAGCTGCGGCCGAACAGTCGCGGCTGGCCAATGAGCGCGAGCGCGAGGAGATGCGGGCGCGTGCCGAGGCCGAGGCCGAGGAGCGGCTGATTAGGGCAACCGGCACGCTGGCCGAAGGCCTTCGCCGGCTGGCGTCGGGCGACATGGTCTGCGAGATCGACGAGGAATTCGCACCGCAGTTCGAAGCGTTGCGGCATGACTTCAACAAGTCGGTCCAGCAGCTGCGCTCGGTTCTGATCTCGGTCGGCCGTACCGCAAGCGCCGTCAGCGGCGGGTCGGGCGAGATCTCGCATGCCTCCGAAGACCTTGCCAAGCGGACCGAGCAGCAGGCGGCTTCGCTCGAGGAGACGGCGGCCGCGCTGGAGCAAATCGCCTCCAACGTGAAGTCGACCTCGACGCGTACGGTTGAGGCCCGCGACATCGTTCGCGAGACCCGCGACCGCGCCGAGCAGTCGGGCGTGGTGGCAGGCAACGCGGTGAGCGCGATGCAGCGCATCGAGCATTCCGCGCGCCAGATCAGCCAGATCATCGGCCTGATCGACGAGATCGCCTTCCAGACCAACCTCCTGGCGCTGAATGCCGGCGTCGAGGCGGCCCGTGCAGGCGAGGCCGGCAAGGGTTTTGCCGTGGTCGCCCAGGAAGTGCGCGAACTGGCCCAGCGCTCGGCCAATGCCGCCAAGGAGATCAAGTCCCTGATCGGCAATTCCGAGGTTGCGGTCAGCGACGGTGTCAAGCTGGTGAGCGAGACGGGCGAGGGGCTGACCGCGATCGGCGGCCTGGTGCAGGCGATCAACGAGCACATGGACGCCATCGCCACCGCCGCGCAGGAGCAGTCTGTGGGTCTTGGCGAGGTCGCCCAGGCCGTCAACCACATGGACCAGGTGACCCAGAGCAACGCGGCGATGGCGGAAGAAATGAATGCCGCCTCGGTGGGCCTTGCCCAGGAAGCAGTGACGCTTGCCGAACTGTTGAAGCAGTTCCAGACATCGGGAACGGCCAGCCAGAACGGCGGGCGGGTTGAGGCCGGACGGTCGCAGGCGCCGGCACCGCGTGCCGCCAGCCATGCTGCACCAAGGGCCGCAGCGCCGTCGCGGCCGCGCCCGGTGCCAGCAATTGCCGGCAACACGGCACTGGCCACGAACGACTGGGAAGAGTTCTGAGCCAAGAGCCCTTGCTGTTATCAAGACGACCGCCCAGGGGTGGTCGGTAGAACAAAGGCGGGTCCGGCATGAATGGCCGGACCCGCCTTGTTTTGTCGAGCCGGTCGATCTGTCCGGCCTTCGGTATCAATGGGTCAGCTGACCTGCGGCGAAGCTGAAGGCTCGCAGCCGCAGCCATCTCGCCGGGCAGACAGACGATTTGCGACGGTGACTGGCTTTGACCGGGAAATCACGACAGTCTATGGACGGCTCGTGCAACTGGCGGCGGCAGGGCGGTCTTATCGATGATGGCGTATCCCTTTCAGCGGGAATCGCGGCGGGCGCGCTGGGCCTGGAGGCTGGCGCGTTTCTCGCTGGCGCTCCTGGTCGTCGGCGCAGCCGGCCACCGGCTCGATTTCGTCGACACGCCGTCCTTCCTCGCCGTCGCCGGACTGGTCGCGCTGCTGGCAGTGCTCGCCTTGTTGATTGCCTGGTTTGCGATCGTCCGCTTGTGGCAGGTCGACGAGTTGGGCATCGGAAAGGCATTTGCCGCCACGCTGCTGGCACTGGCAGTGCTGGCGCCATTCGGGCTCGGCGCAATCCTGTATGCGACCGGTTCCGGCATCTCCGATATATCCACGGACACCGCCAATCCGCCGGCGCTGCGTGAGGCGGCACGCCTGCGCGGCGGATGGATGAACCCGGTGCGGCCGGTTGGCGAAGAAGTGGCGCTGCGGCAGCGCGAGCACTACCCGGAAGTGACCGGCCGCCGATATGAGCATGACCGCAACACGGTGCAGGAAGTGGTCCAGACCGTTGCCGCCCAGCACGGATGGCGGGTAACGCGCCAGGCCGACCCGCGCCATGATGGGGCAACCATCACCATCGAATATGAAGCACGCTCGCTTGTGCTCGGCTTCGTGTCCGACGTCGCCATCCGGCTGCGCGACGAGTTTGGCTCGACCTATATCGACCTGCGTTCGGCCTCGCGCTACGGCGATTATGATTTCGGCGACAATGCACGCCGCATTGCCGGCTTCATGGAGCGGCTGGACGAGGCGATGGCGATGATCCCGATCATCCCGGTGGACTGAAGCCGGGCCGGTGGCCGCTAAGCCGGATGGTATGTGGCATCCAGGCTCGGTTCCGCATCGCACGCGACAAGGCCCTTGGCGACCAGATCTTCCAGATGGGCAAAGACCGACAACCCGGCGGCCCCATGCAGGCGGGGGTCGAGCTCGCGATAGATGACGCGCACCATTTCGGGAATCCTGCGGTCGCCGGCCCTGACCCGCGCGACGACAGCCCCTTCGCGCATCTTGCGGTGGGTCCTGAGCCCGCGCAGGAAGGGTTTGGGCTTGTCGAGCGCGCCGCCATGACCGGGGAGGTAGAGGCGGTCGTCGCGTTCCAGCATCCTGTCGAGCGAGGCCATGTAGTCGCCCATCGCGCCATCGGGCGGGGCGACGATCGATGTCGCCCATGCCATCACGTGATCGGCCGAAAACAGGATGCCGGTTCCCTCAAGTGCAAATACGCAGTGATTGGCCGTGTGGCCCGGCGTGTAGATGGCCCGCATAGCCCACCCGTCGCCGTCCACCGTTTCGCCGTCGGCGAGAACCCGGTCGGGCACGAAATCCGTGTCTGCGCTGGCGTCGAGCGCATTGACCTCGCCCAGATGCAGCGGCCTTGCGGTGCGGTGGGGACCTTCCGCACACACGATGGCGCCCGTGCGGTGCTTGAGCTTGGCCGCCAGCGGCGAATGATCGACATGGGTGTGGCTGACGAAGATGTGGCTGACCGGCCGGTCCCCGATGGCCGCCATCAGCGCATCGAGATGCGCCGGGATTCCGGGTCCGGGATCGATGACCGCCAGCGTGTCTGAGCCCACGACATAGCTGTTGGTGCCGTGAAAGGTGAAGGCCGACGGGTTGGGCGCAGTGATGCGCAGCACGTCCGGGGCCACCTCCACGGCGTGGCCATGGGCCGGCTCGAACTCGGTGTTGAAGGTCAGGGCCATCGCTCCATCCGCATCTGGCATGCCGTGGGACGGCTGCCTCGCACCGGGATTAGGCAAGGTTGGACGCTCGCGCAAGCTTGACCCTGCTACGGTGTGAAATCAACGCGGAACGGATTGCGAAGCGCTGCGCCAATGCCTATACACGGCGCGTTCACGCGTCGTCGTGCGATTGGGGCGTAGCCAAGCGGTAAGGCACCGGTTTTTGGTACCGGCATTCCCTGGTTCGAATCCAGGCGCCCCAGCCAGTTTTTCTCGAGCGCCAGCATCCCCGCGCACAGCATTGATGTTATCGGGCGAGTATCTGCCCGGGAGCGGGCCGAACCCGTTTCCTGGCGCATTTCTGCATCGGATTGGCTTATGTCGCTGAAGACGGAAGCCGTTTCGTGCAACGTTCTCACGAAGGTCCAAAGAAGTTGTCCATGATCGCCGAAAACGAAACCGTGCACCCATCCCTTGCATCCGCGCTTGAGGCGAAGGGCTATAGCCTGTTGACCGCGGTTCAGATGGAGATGGCCAGCAGAGCCCATCTCCAGTCCGATCTCCTGGTTTCGGCGCAAACCGGCTCCGGCAAGACGGTTGCTTTCGGGATCGCCATTGCCTCGTCCGTGCTCGGGAGCGCGGCACAATTCGACACCGCGGACCGGCCGCTGGGTATCGTGATTGCACCGACGCGCGAATTGGCGATCCAGGTTCAACGGGAACTCGACTGGCTCTATGGGTCGGCGCGGATACAGACAGCGACCTGTGTCGGCGGGATGGACATGCGCACCGAGCGCCGTGCGCTCGAACGTGGCGCGCATCTCGTGGTCGGCACGCCGGGACGCCTGCGCGATCACATCACCCGGGGCGCACTGGATCTTGGCGCCGTGCGTGCCGTGGTGCTCGACGAAGCCGATGAAATGCTCGACCTCGGTTTCCGCGACGATCTCGAATTCATCCTCGGCGCGGCGCCGGCCGAACGCCGGACGTTGATGTTCTCGGCGACGGTACCGCGCGGCATCAGCGATCTCGCGAAGTCGTTCCAGAAGGATGCACAACGCGTCGCAGTGACGGCTTCCACCGACCAGCATGCCGACATCGAATATCAATTGATGCTGGTGCGACGCGACGAGCGCGAGCACGCGGTCATCAATACCTTGCTCGATTCGGGCAGCACCAGCGCTCTGGTCTTCTGCCACACGCGCGAAGCGGTGCGCCACCTGACCGCGCGGCTCGCCAATCGCGGCTTCTCGGTTGTCTCGCTGTCGGGCGAAATGGCGCAGTCTGAAAGGTCCAATGCGCTGCAGTCGATGCGCGACGGCAGGGCGCGCGTCTGCGTTGCAACCGATGTCGCTGCCCGTGGCATCGATCTTCCCAACCTGGATTTGGTGATCCATGCAGACGTGCCCAGCAACCCCGCCACCCTGCTGCACCGCTCCGGCCGGACCGGGCGTGCGGGCCGCAAGGGCGTGTGCGTCCTCATCGTGCCCGAGCACCGTCGCGGCGCGGCACAACGCGTGCTGTCGCTCGCCCGGCTGACGGCGACCGAGCGTGCCGCACCCGGCATCACGGAGATCGAAGCGCGGTATCGCCGGGACATCATGGAAGCAGCCATTGCCACCCCGGAGCCCGACGAGGCCGAAGCCGCCTTCGTGGCCGACCTTTTGGCGAAATCCACACCGGAGCGGATTGCCGCAGCCTTCCTGCGGGAGCAGCTTGCGGCCCGCCCCGTGCCGGAGGATCTCGTCCCGCTGCCGCTTGCCGACATCCAGGCCAGAAAAACGAAGGGCAACAAGCGCCACCTGGACGACCGTGGCCCGGCCGCGCCGCGCGAGCCGCGGGGCCCGGACATGGTGGGCGGCGTCTGGTTCACGCTGTCGCTGGGGCGCAAGCAGCGCGCCGATCCCAAATGGCTGTTGCCCATGATCTGCAAGGCCGGCGGTGTGTCCAAGCGGGATGTCGGGTCGATCAGGATCGAGGATACCCAGACCCGCTTCGAGATCGCCGGTGACAAGGCGGCCGGTTTCGCCGAGCAGATCAGGCGGCCAGGCGGCATGGAACGCGGCATCGTCATCGCCCGCGAGGGGGAAGCGCATGCCGGCGCCAAGCGCGAAAAGCCACGGTCCCGCCCGGACACGAAACCAGGCAAGAAGCCAGCCCACCGCGGCAAGGGCGGGCCTGCCGACCGTGGCCATGCCCGCAAGCACAAGGGCAAGCCGCCGCGCTCCAACTGAGCGCGCCAGTGACCTGCCAGGAGGGCGGGAGGAATCCCGTCCCGAGGCTTGGCCACGAGCCGGGCCTTGTGGTGACCTTTCCGGCCGGGTCTCCTAGAATTTAGGCATGCCCTTGGGGGGCAATTCGCGCTTCTGGGCCGCGATGCGGAACGGGGCGTTCGGCGCGCCGTAGCCCGAATAGCCGCCGCGCCGTTCTACGATCTCGAAGAAGAAGCCATCCCCATGGATATGGCTGTAGAGCTGGAAATACTCGCCCGCCTCGTCACGATCATAAAGAATGCCGAAGCTGCGCAGCCGCTCGACCAGTTCCGGGTCCAGACCGAGCCTTGCTTCCAGATCGTCGTAATAGTTGCCAGAAATGCTCAGCGGCTTGAAACCCAGATCGCGCATGGCGGCCGAGCTTGCAAAGATGTCATCGGTGGCAAGCGCCAGGTGCTGGACGGATGAGCCGAAGCTTTCGGCCACGAAATGGCCGGCCAGCGTCTTGCGGTTCTCGGCGCCGTTGAGGGTGAGCCTCAACGTGCCGGTCTCGTTCTCGATGACCTGACTGCGCACCAGGCCGCCCGGATCGACGACATCGACCATCGGTAGTTTGCGTGCCCGGAAGATGGATGTGTAGAACAGCACCCACGACAGCATCTCTTCGTAATTCATGGTCTGGGCGACGTGATCGATGCGTGTCAGCCCGGCATCCGGGCCAGAACCGGCACCGACGGTCTCGAACTCGATGTCCCAAACGCGGGACAAATCGCTCTTGCCGTCGACGAAATAGATGATGCCGCCGCTAATGCCCCGGATCGCCGGTATCTGCAGTTCGCCGGGACCACGCCGCTCTGCAAAGGGCTCTGCGCCGAGCGCGCGCGCGCGTTCGACCGTGGCCGCTGCGTCTTCCACCCGGAGCCCGATCGCATAGGCCGAGGTGCCGTGCACCAGCCAGGACGAATGGGCAAAACCTTCCTTTTCCATGTTCAAGACGATGTTGATGCTGCCCTGCCGAAACAGGGTAACGTCACGGTTCTTGTGGCGGCCATGCTCGGCAAAACCCATGCGTTGAAGGAGGGCGGAAAGCCTTGCGGCTTCGGTTTCGTCCGCCGTGAACTCGACGAACTCGACCCCCTCCACACCGATACGATCCGGCAGGGCGGGAAGCCCGCCCGCCTCAACTGCCGTTGCGGGTTCCTGGCGCCGCACATCGTCCATCAGCGCCACCAGCGACCGCTTGCCATCGACTGCGATGGATTTCGGCGACCCGCCGCGAAACTGATCGTTGAAGACTTCCAGCGAGATCGGCCCGCCATAGCCTGTCGCCATCACCGCGCGCATGAAATCGACAACGGCAAGATCGCCCTGGCCGGGCATGTTGCGGAAATGGCGGCTCCAGTAGAGGAGGTCCATGTCGATCATGGGGGCATCGGCAAGCTGCACGATGAAGATGCGGTCGCCCGGGATGGACCTGATCGATGCGACATCGGTGCGGCGCGCCAGCGTGTGGAAGGAATCGAGAATCAGCCCGACCGCCGCATGGTCTGCGCGGCGCACGATTTCCCAGGCATCGCGATGGTCGTTGACATGCTGGCCCCACGCCAGGGCCTCGAAGCCGACCCTCAGTCCCCGTGATGCGGCCCTGTCGCCCAGTTCGCGCAGATCGGCTGCCGCGCGGTCGATGCCGCCGAGCGCCAATGGCGAGACATTGGAGCAGATCAGCATCAGGTCCGTGCCGAGTTCGCCCATGAGGTCGAACTTGCGTTCCGCACGTTCGAAGGCCCGCGCACGCTGGGGCTCGGGCAGTCCTTCGAAATCACGGAACGGCTGGAACAGGGTGATTTCCAGCCCGTGGTCGCGGATCATCCGCCCGACATCGCGCGGGCTGCCGTCGAAGGTGAGGAAATCCTGTTCGAAGATTTCGACGCCGTCGAAACCCGCGGCCGAGATCGCCGCCAGCTTTTCGGCGAGATCGCCGCTGATCGAGACGGTGGCAATGGAGGTCTTCATGGAGGAACCTTCCTGGTGGGAACTGTGCCGATGCCCGTTCGGTTGTCGCGGCTAGGGCGCGCCGGTCCGCCTGCGTCCGACGATCCTGGACCATAACGGTGTCTGGCCCAGCACGAGCAAGATGAAACCTATCGTGAGGATGAGGGAGATCGGCGCGGTAACGAATTCCATCAGGAAGCGTCCGATGTCTTCACGCGCCGATATCATCGCGCGTCGATAGGAGGCGTCCATCAGTGGGCCAAGAATTATGCCAAGGATGACCGGGGCGACGGGGAAGCCGTAGACCTTCAGAAAATAACCGACGATGCCGAACGCCAACATCCAGTAGACGTCGGTGATGCTGTTCTGGACCGCGAAGGTGCCGACGACGGCCAGCACCACGATCATGGGCAGGATGATCCCCTTCGGCAGTTCCACCAGCTTGGAGAACAGGCGCACCCCACCAAGGCCGAAGATCAGCAGGAAGATGTTGGCGAGCGTCAGGCTGCCGACCGTGAACCAGAAGATGTGCGGTGTGTCGACCATCAGCAGCGGGCCGGGCCTCAGCCCGTGGATATAGAGTGCCCCGATGATGATGGCGGTGACCGCATCGCCGGGAATGCCGAGCGTGAGCATGGGCACATAGGCGCCGCCGACGGCCGCGTTGTTGGCGGCTTCCGGCGCGACCACGCCCTCATAGGCGCCCTTGCCGAAGGGACGGCTGGGATTCTTGACGCTGCGCTTGGCCTGGTCGTAGGCGAGCAGCGAGGCGATGTCGCCGCCTGTTCCGGGCAGCGCGCCGATCGTCACGCCGATCGAAGAGGAGCGGAAGGTCAGCGGCAGCATCCGCCGGATCAGCGACCATTCGGGGATGATGCGGCCGACCTTCTGCTTGACCGCCGGCAGGTCGAAGCTGCGCATCTGGTACAGCACCTCGGCAATGCCGAAGAAGCCGATCATCGCAGCCACGTAGGAGATGCCGCTGAGCAGCTCGAACTGGCCGAATGTGAAGCGCGGCTGCGCGGTCATCGGATCCATGCCGACCAGGCCGATGACGACGCCGAGCGCTGCCGCGAAGATGCCCTTGGCGAGCGACGCAGAGGCCAGGCTTCCCACGAGCAGGATGCCGATGATGGCGATGAGGAGATAGTCGCGCGGCGCGACCAGGAGCGCGAACTGGGAGATCACCGGGGCTGCAACCGCAAGCGCGATGATGCCGACAAAGCCACCGATGACCGACATGACCGTGCCGATACCGATGGCGGTGCCGGCTTCGCCCCGCTGGGCCAGCGGATAGCCGTCCAGCGCCGTGGCCACCGCGCTTGGCGCGCCGGGAATGTTGAGCAGGATCGCCGTTCTGGCACCGCCATAGACGCCGCCCAGAAAGACCCCCGCGATGAGCGCCAGCGCCTCGTTCACATGCCAGGTGAAGGTGAAGGAGATCAGGATCGAGGCCGCCATGGTGACGGACAGACCCGGGATGGCGCCGATATAGATGCCTGCGAAGGTGCCCGCCGCCACGATGAAAAGCAGCTGCGGATCGGTCCAGGCCATGAAGAAATAGCCGATGCTGTCCATCAGAAGAACATCCCCCGTGGCAACACGACAACGAACACATAGCGGAACAGGAAATAGATGATCGCCACGGCAACCGCACTCAGCAGCAACAGGAACAGATAGTTGCGCCGGTGCAGGAACATCATGGCCGCGGCCAGGAACAGATAGGAGGCAAGGACGAAGCCGAGCGGTCGTAACGCCATCATGTAGCCGACGATCATGGCCGCGAACACGACCGTCCGCAGCGAGATGATCTCGATCGACAAAGCCTGGAGGAGACCGCGCTTTTCAGGCGGTGTCTTGCGGGCGGAATCGGCAATGATGAAAATGGCCGAGACGACCATCGTGCCGGCCGCGAGCATCGGGAACACGCCGGCCGAGGTCAGCGATCTGAAACCGGCGATTGACCATGCCTGATGAGCCAGCACGAGACTGGCGACCAGAAGGGCGAGGTTGAAGATGATTTCGCCTGAGAGCCGCCGGTTGGTCGGGGGCATCGGGTCGGGCGTTTCGTCGTTCATCGCTTTGCCGGAAGAGAGGGGTCCGCCCGTGGGTCGGGCCACGGACGGACCTGCTTCAGATCAGGGATCAGGGACGTGGGATGCCCAGCTCCTCGGGCGACCTTTCGACCGCGCCCGCATCGGCCAGCGTCCAGGTCGTCGCGGACTGCCACTGGCTGAGGAAGGCGGCTGCCTCGTCACCCGAGATGTTCATCAGGATATTGGTGCGATCGGCCATCAGGGTCTGGAAAGCCTCGGTCGAAGCCGCCGCGTGGAAGGCTTCGGTGAGTCTTGCCTTGGCGGCATCGTCCGTGTCCGCGCGTACGAAGACACCGTAGAACGGACCCCAGGGGAGCAGGCTGTTCAGTTCGGGATATTCGTCGGTGATCGGCGGTACGCCCGGAAGGGCATCGATCTCTTCATCGTTGAAGACCGCGAGCGGCTTGACGCTCCCGGCGCGGATCAGTTCAGCTGCCGCCGAGGCGCCAACCGGCATGAACTCCACATGGCCGCCCTGCAGTGCCGTCAGGCCGGGTCCTTCGCCGTCGAAGGGCACCGCCGTGACTTCATAGTCGGCCACAGTCGAAAGCATGGCGCCAATCACGTAGGGAATGCCACCGGGACCGGTCGAGCCCATGCGGATCTCACCTGGACGGCTCTGGGCGTCCGCGACGAGCTCGGAAAAACTGTTCCAGGGCGCGTCGGCTCCAGTGACGATCACACCCACGCCACGGCCGAGAATGTTGACCGGATAGAAGTCGCTATAGTCGATCTCGGACAGGTTCATGACGCCGTGAAGCTGGGGGTTCTCGGCTCCGAAGAGGATCGTGTAGCCATCGGCAGGTGCCGAATGGACATAGGTGGTCGACAGGGCGCCGGCTGCGCCGGGGCGGTTGTGCATGACGATCGACTGGCCAAGCTCGGCTTCGGCGGCCGGGCCTATGGCGCGCGCGACGACATCTGTCGCTCCACCCGCACCCCACATGATGACGCCCAGAAGTTCACGGTTGGGGAAGTCGTCAGCGAAAGCGAGCGTCGTGCTGGCCAGGAACGCGGTGGCAATTACGGTTTTGCGAAGCATGTTTAAGTCCTCCCTTGCATGCTAGGAAAAGGTGAGAAAGGCCGCGAGCACGAACAGATGGCTGCCGCGCGAGCTGCGCTCCTCCCCTGAAAACGCGCTCCTATATAGCGGCAGCGCAAATGTTAACACAAATATAAACTTGTGAGCCCTCGATAACATCATGTTATGTTCGGGGGTGCCTGCCTGGTGTTGCCTGTTCCATCTCGATCCGCAAAACCCGTATGAATTCCTCCGCATAGGCTGACAGCGAAACGTCCGATCGATACGCCGCATAGGTGCGAAAACTGCTGTCTCCCTCGATCTCGATGGCCTTGATGCCGCGCGCATTGCCATGGGCGATGGTGAACTCATCGATGATCGCAATGCCCAGACCTTCGGCAACCAGACTGCAGACCGTGGACCCGAACCGGGCCTTGATGTTCATCCGATATTCCACGCCCGAACTGGCGAACATGCCCGCCATGATCGCACCATACGGATCCTTGGGATCAATGCCGATCAACGGGTGAGCCGCCATCTCCTGGGGCGTGATGCGCTTCTTTTCCGCCAGCGGATTGCTGTCATCGACAATGCAGACAAGGCGGCCGACTGCGAGTGTTTCGAACGCGATCAGGGGGTGATCGAAACTGGATGACATCGCCACCATCTCGCCGCGGCCAAGCAGCAGATAGTCGATTGCTTCCTCGATCTTCAGGATCGAAATGTTGAGGGCAAGGTCGGGGAAGCGCCGGTTGAGCTGGCCCACCGCCCTTGGAAACACGACATTGGCGATGCTGGGTACCGAGGCAATGCACAGTTCCTGATCGCGGCCGGTGCCGAGATCGGCGACCGCCGACTCGAGATCGGCGATCTTGCGGTGGACGCTGTCGAGCAGATCGAAAATGTTGCGTGCTTGAGGCGTCGGTACGTAACGCCCGCCGCGGCGGTCGAACAGGCGGATGCCAAGCGAGTCCTCCGAGTATTTCATCAGACGACTGAGACCCGGTGCCGACACGTTGAGAAGTTTTGCAGCGCCGGCAATCGTGCCAGTGACCATGATGGCTCGGATAACTTCAATCTGCCGCAGAGTGAGCACGTGTTTGAATCTCCCCCTGCCAGCCTAGCGCCAAAGCCAGGCCGGTTCGAGATCGAAGTTCCGGATCAGCGGAATTGTTCTGGCGGCTTCAGAACCCAAACTTGCCTACCTCCCTGCTGCGCGTGGCGAGACAGCCGAGCGAATGGTCTTGGTCGCAAGCCAATGAAACGGGGAGCTTGAGCATGAACGCGTTGACCGCCGTAGCATCGTCGCTTTCTATGGTGAGGTCGCGCGACCCGCCCAAATGGCCGAAATCACGGCGGAGGGTGAGGGCAGGCTAACGCTGCGGGGGTCGATCAAGCAGGGGTGTAGCGCATTTGTACCGGGTGGACAGATGACGGATCTTGACGCGCATGCCGCCCGTGCGGATGCGGGGCTGTTCTGGCCAGTTCGCCTGCAGACATGGGCGGGCGGTGTCGGGCGTTGTGGCGCGCTTCTGCTGGTCGTCGTGGTTGCCGTTCTTCTGGCGGTCGAGCACCCCGGCGGGCTGGGAGCGGTGCCGGTCGCGCCCGACCCAACCGTCATCGGGGAAGCCTTGTTCTTCGGGGTTTCACTGGCGCTTCTGCTGGAATTCGCCGGGTATATTCCGCGCGCCGCACAGAAGGACCTCGAGGCGCTTGGCAGCGAATTGACGATCGATCAGGCCGAGCAGTCACGGCTCAAGGCCGCGCTGACACGAACAAATGGCCTGGACACCTTGATCTTTGGCGGGATCGGCGTTGGCCTGGGGATCGTTCACGCATGGCTGAGCGGCGATCTGGGCCTGGAGGCAGGGGCGATAACAGGCTTTGGCGTCGCCACGGTCATCCTTTGGTCATTGATGTTCCAGACCGGCGCATTGCTGGTCGCCAACGCCCAGCTGTTTGCGACGCTGGGTTCACAGGCCGCCAGGGTGGAGCCCCTGTCGATGCGGCGCCTTTCTCCGCTGGTGCAGGCTGCCCTGCGTCCGATGCTGCTGATTATGAGCTTGCTGGCGGCCTATCCGCTGATGCTACTGGGAACGCCGGGCTGGGGTGTGAGCACGCTGGTCGGGCCAGCGGCGACACTCGCGCTGGCACTAGTCGCTGTCTGGCTGCCCTTGCGGGGGCTGGCGCGGCGAATGCGCCTGGCGCGTGACGAGGCGCTGGAACTGGTCGAGAGCGAATTGTCGCGCGCATGGGCCGAGCTGGAACGGGACCCTGCGACGGTCGACGGGCTGGAGGCAATGCTGGCCCTGCGCGACCGGCTGATGAGGGCTCCGGTCTTTCCGCTGACCTTTTCCGGCTTCTGGCGCGCGCTTCTGTATCTGGCGCTGCCGCTGGCGACTTGGTCCGGCAAGGGACTGGGCGAGGCGGTTCTCGATCGCCTGCTTGGCACAGGGTTCTGAGGCCCCAGAGCTCAGCTTCCTTCGAGGGCGCGGTAGATTTCCTCTTCCTGGGCGAAGTGGAGCCGCGTGATCGCCTCCAGCCCGTGCAGCAGGCGCACGAATTCGTAGCGTTGACCGGCATCGGGGCCGTCCGCGTCGAGCGCCCGCAACATGGCGGTAAGCGAATACAGATAGCGCTGGATCTCGGCGTGGCTGCGGCTTATGCCCATGAAGCGCTCTCTGTCCTCGTCCCTGCCGGCAAGCCCGGCGAACAACTCGGTGTCGTCCTGTTTTTCGTGGGGCTTCAGGGTTCGGGTGAGAAGGGCATCGAGATGCTTCAGCCGCTCGCGTGCTTCGCCGGGCGACAGATGGGGCAGCCTGGCCGCCGTGGCGCCGATCTCGTCGATGGTTTCGGCCAGTTCCAGATGCTCAGCCTCGAGCCGGGTCAGTTCCTCGGTCGACAGGCGCGGCTGCGAGCCTTCGCCCCAAAGCGGCCCACGCAGCGCGCGCAACGCGTTGAGGATAACGATGACGTCGATCACCTCCTGCAGCAGTGCGCCCTGAACCGGGGTAAGATAGCCGAAGGCCGCAACGATCATCGCTGCCAGCGACATGCCGATACCGGCATAGACGCTCTGCAGCGCGATCGAGCGCGACCGACGGGCAATCCGCATCGCCTTGGCGAGCCGGTCCAGCCGGTCGACCAGAATCACCACGTCGGCTGCTTCCGAGGAGGCGGCAGCCCCGCGCGCGCCCATCGCCACGCCAATATCGGCCGCCGCCAGCGCCGGCGCGTCGTTGACGCCATCGCCGACCATCATCACGAGGCGCTTGCCGCGTTCGGCCTCGACCGTATCGATCTTGTCGCGCGGGGACATCTCGGCAAAGAACGCGTCGACGGGCAGGAACGCGGCCATGCCCTCGGCAATGTCCTTGCGGTCGCCGGTGGCGAGCACGATGCGCTCGACGCCGGCCGCGCGCAGGGCGCGCAGAAACGATCCCGCCTCGGGACGGAGCTGGTCGGCAAGGAGGAACGCGCCGGCCAGGCGCCCGTCGATCCCGACGGCGACCGCCACCGTGCCGTCGCGCGAAAGCCAGCGGCGCGTGTCGGCGGCGAAATCGTCCAGCTCGATCCGGCTTGCGACAAAGTCCCAGCCGCCAACGGCGATCTCGTGCCCCTCGACACGACCGACCAGGCCCGCACCGGGCGTTTCGCGCATGTCGGTGGGGTTCGACAGGGTCAACCCGCGTTCGCGCGCCGCCGTGACCAGCGCGCGGGCCACCACATGGTGCGAGCCCTGATCGGCGGATGCAGCCAGCCGCAGGAGGTCCGTGCCCTCGTAGCCTTCCCTGGCGCGGGTCTCGATCAGCCGCGCGCGCCCGTCGGTGACGGTACCGGTCTTGTCCAGCACGACGGTGCCGACGGCGGCCAGCCGCTCCAGGGCGCCGCCGCCCTTGACCAGAACGCCGTTACGCGCGCAGCGCGACACACCCGAGACGATCGCCACTGGTACCGCCAGGATCAGCGGGCAGGGGGTAGCGACGACGAGCACGGCGAGTGCGCGGACCGGATCGCCGGAGAGGAGCCACGCCAGGCCGGCGATGGCGAGCGTGACGGCGAGGAAGAGAAGCGCATAGCGGTCGGCCAGGCGCGACATCGGCGCCTTGGCCTCCTGCGCGGCGCGTACCATGCGCACTATGCCGGCGTAGGTGCTCTGCTCGGCGCTGTCGGTGACTTCCAGATCGAAGGCGTCGCCGGCATTCGTGGTGCCGCTCATCACCGCCTCGCCTTTTGCGCGGCGCACGGGCAGTGCCTCGCCGGTGAGCGCGGACTGGTCGATCACGGCCAGGGCGGCCCGCACGAGGCCGTCGACGGGCACCACCTCGCCACGGCGCACCATGATGCGGTCGCCAACGGCGATTTCCGAGATATCCACGTCGCGCAATTCACCGTTCTCGTAGCGCGCAGCAGAACGCGGCAGGCGGCTGAGGAGGGCGGTCAGTTCGCGCCGGGCGCGACGCTGGGCAAAGCGTTCCAGCGCCTCGCCGCCGGTGTACATCAGCGCCACGATGATGCCGGCGAGGTTTTCGCCGAGTGCCAGCGCGCCCGCCATGGCGAGCGCCGCGACCAGGTCGAGCCCGAATTCTCGCCGGCCGAGGCTGATGACGATCTCGGAGGTGAGCGAGGCAAGCACCAGCGCAGTGCCGGCGATCCACAACCACGCCGCCGCATCGGGCGCGTCGAGCAGCCATGCGATGCCGCCGCCGACGAGCGCGGCCGCCACGACCGGCAGCAGGACGGTCCTGACCGCCTCGTGGAGGCGCAGCAGGATCAAGCCGCGTTACCGGTGCTGTCTAGCCGGCCCTCCACCCAGGCGGCGATCTGGCCGGTGGTCATGGCGCCCGACTGTCGCGCGATCTCACGGCCGCCGGCATAGAGCAGAAGTGTGGGGATGCCCCTGATGCCCAGCCGGCCGGCGAGCGCCTGCTCGGCATCGGAATTGAGCTTGATCAGGCGAATGCCCGGTTCCAACTGACTGGCCGCCGCCTCGAAGGCGGGCGTCATCACGCGGCACGGCCCGCACCACGGCGCCCAGACATCGACCAGCACCGGGATCGAGGCGCGCGAGACGTGGCGGTCGAACAGCCTTGCATCAACGTCGCGCGGATGGCCGTCGAAAAGCGGCTTCGCGCAGGAACCGCATTTGGCGGCCATGGCGTCACGTACAGCCGGAACCCGGTTCACGCCGCCGCATTCGGGGCACACGATCATCCGGTTTTCGCTCATGGCAGAAGGCTCTCGATGAAGTCGACCAGATCATCGATCTGGTCGGGCGTCGGCTCGAAATCCGGCATTTCCGGATGGCGCAGGAACAGGTCTCCCGCCATGTCGGCGCGCAATGCCTCGACATCGTCGCGGGTGGCAAGTTCGCGGAAAGGCGGCGCGCGCGGGTCGAGGCTCTCGTCATGCAGCGCGATGGCATGGCAGTCATAGCAATTGGCCTCGGCCAGCCTGCGGCCGCGGAATTCGCTTTCGCGGTCGGCGGCTTCTGCCTGGGCGGCAAGCAGCAGGCTAAAGGTCGCCGTCATGACGATGGGCAGGCGCATGTCAGGTCTTTCCTCTTCGAAGCCGCTTCGCGCGTTCGCGGGCAATAGCGTGCAGTGTCTCCTGCACCTCTTCGTCCGCAAGCTGGGGAAAACGGCGATAATGCAGGCAGAGCGCCCGGAACCCGGCGGGGCGGCTGAGACAGACGACGCGATCTGCTTCCGGACGGAGTTTGTCCACCGTATCGGGAGGCGCGACGGGCAGGCCGACGACGATCTCTCGCGGACCGCGGTGACGCACCGCACGCAGCGCGACCTTCATGGTGGTGCCTGTGGCAGCGCCGTCATCGACGACGATGGCGGTCTTGCCGCGCACCGAAAGCGCATGCCTTGTGCCGCGATAGGCCTCGCGGCGTCTGTCGAGTTCGGGGCGCTCGCGCGAGACAAGTTGCGCGACCTCGTCCTCGTCCAGCCCGTATGCTTCCACGATCGAACGGTTGAGCACGACATCAGGCGGGTTGCCGTCGACGATCGCAGCCACCGCCAGTTCGGGATTGCCCGGGGCACCGACCTTTCTGACGATCAGCACGTCGAGCGGTGCGGACAGGGCTTCGGCGACGGCCGCGCCAACGGGAACGCCGCCGCGCGGCAAGGCCAGCACGACGGGGTCCGACAGCCCGAGCCCTGCAATCTCGGCGGCCAGGAGTTGCCCCGCTTCGGCCCGGTCACGGAAGATCATCCTGCCCCCGAACCGTCGCGCCAGCTGTCTCCGGCATTCGCCTCTGTTCGCGTCACGACACAATCCTTTCCGGGCCAGCATGAAGTGGCACCTAATGGGCATTCGAGCGCGGCAGATGATAGGCGCGCTGCCGTGGCCAGTCGAGTTCCCTGCCGGCATCGGGTTCAGTTGGCGGTTCCTGACGGTATTTGGCTTGGCTTTGGCCCAGCCCGCCTTGATGGCAATCAAAAGGTTGCCTTGCCGGGTTTTGCTGTTGCGGAACCAGTTTGCGCGCTTGCGGGCCGGAGCCGAAACGCCGTTTCCATTGAACGACAAATGCGCAACCGGCGCGCTTGAGGAAGGGCGCGGCGCAAGGGATTCTAAGGTCAGGTGGCGACCAGCGCGTGGTTGCCCCTTCGCCAGTGTCCGGAACCGGTTATGCAGCTTTCCCATCTCGACCGGCTCGAAGCCGAAGCCATCCACATCTTCCGTGAGGTCGCAGCGACCTTCCAGAAGCCGGTCATGCTCTATTCGATCGGCAAGGATTCCTCCGTCCTCCTGCATCTGGCGATGAAGGCCTTCTATCCGGCCCCGCCGCCCTTTCCCTTCCTGCATGTCGACACGACGTGGAAATTCAAGGAGATGACGGCGTTTCGCGACGAGATGGCCGGGAAGCTGGGCTTCGAACTACTCGTCCATATCAACGAGGAGGGGGTACGTGAGGGCATCGGCCCCTTCAGCCACGGATCGAACACCCACACCCATGTGATGAAGACGGTGGCGCTGCGCCAGGCGCTCGACCTGCATGGCTTCGACGCGGCCTTCGGCGGCGCACGCCGCGACGAGGAAAAGAGCCGCGCGAAGGAGCGCATCTTCTCGTTTCGCAATTCAAGCCACGGCTGGGACCCCAAGCACCAGCGCCCGGAGATGTGGAAGATCTACAACACGCGCGTTGCGCAAGGCGAATCGATCCGCGTCTTCCCGCTGTCGAATTGGACCGAACTCGACATCTGGCAGTACATATTGCGCGAGGGGATCGAGATCGTGCCCCTCTATTTCGCCAAGCGCCGGCCGGTGGTCGAGCGCGACGGCATGCTGATCATGCGCGACGACGAACGGCTGCAATTGCAGCCCGGTGAGGTGCTGCAGAACCGGCTGGTGCGCTTCCGCACGCTCGGCTGCTACCCGCTGACCGGCGCCATCGACTCCGAGGCCGACACGCTGGAGGCGATCGTGCAGGAGATGCTGATTGCCCGCACCTCGGAACGCCAGGGCCGGGCGATCGACCGCGACGAGGCCGGCTCGATGGAAAAGAAGAAGCGCGAGGGATATTTCTGATGAATGTGGCGCTCCTGAAACCGCCGCATGCGGTCTCCGACCTGCGGGCGTTCCTGGCCCGGCAGGAAAGCAAGTCGCTGTTGAGGTTCCTTGCCTGCGGCTCGGTCGATGACGGCAAGTCGACGCTGATCGGGAGGCTTCTCTACGACACGAAGCTGATCTTCGAGGACCAGCTTGCAGCGCTCGAAAGCGACTCGCGCAAATGGGGCACCAACGGCGCCGGGCTGGACCTCGCGCTTCTGGTCGACGGGCTGGAGGCGGAGCGCGAGCAGGGCATCACCATCGACGTGGCCTATCGCTTCTTTGCCACGGACACGCGCAAGTTCATCGTCGCCGATACGCCCGGCCACGAGCAATATACCCGCAACATGGCGACGGGGGCCTCGACGGCCGATCTCGCTATCGTGCTGGTCGATGCGCGCCAGGGCGTACTCACCCAGACGCGAAGGCACAGTTTCGTCGCCTCGCTGCTGGGCATCCGCCACATCGTGCTGGCGATCAACAAGATCGATCTGGTCGACTACGATCGGACGACATTCGAGCGCCTCGTCGAGGAGTATCGCGCCTTTGCCGGCGAGATGGGGTTTTCCACCCTGACGCCGATCCCGATCTCGGCAAAGCACGGCGACAATGTCACCACGCCATCGGAAAATCTTGACTGGTATGACGGGCCGACGCTGCTCGAGCATCTGGAGACGGTGGAGGTCGACGACGACCTGACGCAGAAGCCGTTCCGCTTCCCCGTGCAATATGTGAACCGGCCCAATGCCGACTTCCGCGGCTTCGCGGGCACGGTGGCCTCGGGGTCGATCGCCGAGGGCGACGAGATCGTGGTGGCGCGCTCGGGCCGACGCACAAGGGTTCGGCGCATCGTGACCGCCGGCGCCGATCTGAAGGTCGCGCGTGCCGGGCAGTCCGTTACCATCCTGCTTGCCGACGAGACCGATGCCTCGCGCGGCGACATGCTGGTGCCGGCCGTAGAGCGGCCCAACGTGGCCGACCAGTTTGCCGCCAATGTGGTGTGGTTCGACGAGACGGCTCTTGTGCCCGGCCGCTCCTACCTGCTGCGCACGGAGACCGAGCAGGTGGCCGCGACCGTCACCGACATCAGGCACCGGGTCGACGTCAACGATTTCGGCAAGTCCGCAGCAAGGACGCTGGAGATCAACGAAATCGGGCTCTGCCACCTTTCCACCCAGGCGCCGATCGTCTTCGACGCCTATGCTGAAAACCGTTCCACCGGCGCCTTCGTGCTGGTCGACCGGCTGACCAACCGTACGGTTGGCGCCGGCACGATCCTGCACCCGCTGCGGCGGGCCTCCAACATCCACTGGCAGGAACTCGACATTGACCGCGCCGCGCGCGCCGCGATGAAGAACCAGGAGCCCAAAGTGCTTTGGTTCACCGGATTGTCGGGATCGGGCAAGTCGACCATCGCGAACCTGCTCGAAAAGAAGCTGCACGCGGAAGGCCGCCACACCTATCTGCTCGACGGCGACAATGTCCGCCACGGGCTGAACCGCGATCTAGGCTTTTCGGAAGCTGACCGGGTCGAGAACATTCGTCGGGTCGCGGAAGTGGCCCGCCTGATGGCCGATGCCGGACTGATCGTGCTCGTTTCCTTCATCTCGCCCTTCCGTGCCGAGCGGCAGATGGCGCGCGAGATGATGGGCGAGGGCGAGTTCGTCGAGGTATTTATCGACACATCCTTCGAGGAATGCGCAAGGCGCGATCCGAAAGGGCTTTACGCGAAGGCGCTGAAAGGCGAGATCAGGAAATTCACGGGCGTGGACTCGCCCTATGAGGAACCGGAGAATGCCGAAATCCGCCTTGAAACCGTGGGCAGGACGCCCGAAGAACTGGCCGAGATCGTCGCGGCCTGGCTGGCCGGGCAGCGCTGAAGCAGGGACTGGCCATGCTGGATGACGAGCGCCTGCTCGAACTCTTCGAGCGGCTGTCGCTTGCGGCCGGACGCGCCATCATGGATGTGTGCGCGCGCGGTTTCGAGGCTGAGATCAAGCGCGACCTGACGCCGGTGACCGAGGCCGACCGGGCCGCCGAAAAGATCATCCTCGATGGTTTGCGCAGGGCACTGCCGGGAACGAACTGCGTGGCGGAGGAGGAGGTGGCTGCCGGCGTGCGCTGCGAGGCCGGTGCGGGGACCTTCGTTCTGGTCGACCCGCTCGACGGGACCCGCGAATTCCTCGACGGAAAACCGGATTTCACGGTCAACATCGCGCTGGTGCGCAATTTCGAGCCGGCGGTGGGTGTCGTCTACGCGCCTGCGCGCGGCGAACTCTATACCGGCCGGCCGGGCAGGGCGGAGTTCGCCGAAATCGCGGAGGATTTCTCGGTTGTGACGAGGAGAAACGTTTCGGTGCGCAAGGCGCCCGCGCGTCCCATGGTGCTTGCCAGCCGCTCGCACCGCACGCCGCAGACCGATGCCTTCATCGACAGCCTGAAGAATGTCGACTGCTGCGCGATCGGCTCCTCGCTCAAATTCGGGCTTCTGGCGCGCGGCGAGGCCGATCTATATCCGCGCTTCGGCCCGACGATGGAATGGGACACGGCGGCAGGCGATGCGGTGCTGCGCGCGGCAGGTGGCCGGACCGTGACGCTGGATGACAAGCCGCTCACCTACGGCAAGAGGAACGGGCCTTCCGGTATCGATTTCGCCAATCCCTGGTTCGTGGCCACGGGCGGCGATTGCGAGGGCCTGGAGGCTGCTCTGGCAGCCTGCGGGAAGCTCGTGAAATAGGTCCTTCTGGGTGTGGTCAACGGCTTGCGGAATCCGGAACGCGAGTCTATAAGCCCGCCTCTGGTTACGGAGTGTAGCGCAGCCTGGTAGCGCACATCGTTCGGGACGATGGGGTCGCAGGTTCGAATCCTGCCACTCCGACCAGCTTCACAAGCCTGATAATGTTGACCGATCCGCCTTTGGCGCCCGCCGGGACGCCAGTCGGTTGCGTCGCCCGTGGAAGCCGATCATGGCTATTCCAGAAGCTGCAGGGACGATCTCCAGGCATCGAACCTGAAGGGCGACCCCATTGGTGCGTGGCCGAGGTAGCAGAATTCGTTGCCGGTTGCCGGGTTCGGGAAACAATTGACGAGGTAGCCCTGGCCGCCCATCCGATCTCCCGTCTGGTGCAACTCGCGTGCAACCGCGTCGGGCAGCTGAGAGATGTGTCGGTAGTCGGTATCCGTGCCGTTCAGCCGCCATTGGCGCGCATCGTGCATTTCGACCACGGTTGCCGAGCCGCTGGGCCATGTGAAGCGATGCACCTCGCGCGCGTTGTCCAGATCGTCGCTGATCGTTGCGGTGCTCTGGGCGGTGCAGGGTTCGTCCTCAAGCTTTCTGCCGTTCGAAAAGACGTAGCAGCGCCCGCTATGATCGACCGACCAGCCCTTGTTCCGTTGCGACAGTGCTTCGACCCTTACCGCATTTGATCCGGCAAGCGTGCTCAGGGGCGTGTCGCGGCTGTAGAACTGAAAGGCATAGAGCTCGCTTGACGAGGTCGCAGCACCGAGGCTTTCGCCAATGCTCACCCATCCCCAAGGCCCGGTCGGGAATTCAGAACGATCCTCATCGATGGTGCATTCGGACGCTGCCTCCTGTCCGAAACCATCGAGCGTGGCCTGCAGGCGCGGTTGCGTCTGCACGACCGGCTTGAAGAACAGCGACGTCGACCACGTCAGATAGGGCGAATAGATCGCCGTGCCGCGCATGTCGGCCAGATAGTCGAAATGATTGTGGCACGCCTGCACGACGGCAAGCGGCGCCAGCCGGTCCGGACGCGGCGTGGGGGCCACCGCGATGCGCCAGCGGGCGGCCTCGCCGACCGTTTCGATATAGCGCATCTCGTCGCTGGGTGTGGCCAGCATGACCGCGATGAGGCTTTCGGGGAAATCGATCTCGCCCGACAATGCCACGAGCCCGGCGAGGCCGTTCAGCGCTGTTTCGAAGGCCGAGCGTACGATCGTTTCGGTATAGACCCCATCGGGCACGTCCAGCCGCAGGCGGTGGAAGCCAAGCCGCCCATTGGGATGCAGCACGCGATCGGTGACGATGCCGCGCGGATCGGCCTCGGGGTTGCGGCTGCCGGCCATGAAGATCACCGCGCACGACGATTCGCAGGTTGCCCCCGATGGCACGGCCGTGCCGAATACCCCGCGGATCAGCCGCGCGATCTGCACCGCCTCGCCGAAATTACCGCCAACGCTGTCGAGGCAGATCCGGGTCTGCCGGTCTCCGATCGGCGCCATGAGGCGGTCCAGATCGGCCCGCTGCTGGCTGACTGCCGTTGCGAACTGGGCAGCATCGCCCGACCGGATCTCACCAGAGAAGCTGAACAAGCATCCCATTGTCGCATTGGACTGCATTCGAAGCCCCTGCGCTGCCGAATGTGTCGGCCAGCCTGCAAAGACAAGCAGGGCGATCAGGGAAAGGAGCAGGGCAAAGGGCCCCGCGGCATGTATCTGCTGCGTGGTCATCGTCTGGTCTTCCGCAAGGTTTGACACAATCTCATCGACCGGAGCCAGATCTAGTCGTCGGCTTCGGCCGCAATGCCGTATTCGTCGATCAGGCCGGGATGCAGCAGGCTGGCATGCAGCATCAACAGGACCAGCTCCGCATCGAGACCAGACCCTGCATCCAGTGCCGAGCTGAGCCTCTGTTCGACCGCCTCCAGCCTGTCGATGCCGTTGGCGCCGGCAAAGCCGTTGGCGCCGAGCGCACAGAAGGCCATCAGGTCGGCGACATAGGGATAGGCATGATCGGGCGGTTCACCGCCCTCGACATCCTTCATCAGATTGACGGCGGCCAGCTTCACGCCGTCCGGCACCAGCATGGGATGCAGGTCGGCAGTCCGCAGCGCTTTGTCGAGCTGCCGCAGATCGTGCGAGCGGCCGAACATGCCCATGAAACCGAATGAAGATGCCCTGCGCGCCATGAATGCTCCCCACCAACCTGACGACCAGCCTAGACGCATTCTCGGCAGGATTGAAACATTTACCTCAACCTGTCGCGCGACCTTCCTGAAGAAGAGCGGGATTCCTGAAGCAGGGCGACAGCCAGGCAAAACACATCGAAACCCGGTTGCATTCCCTGACGGGCTTTGCATTATGCGTCTCTAAATCGATTAGAGGGAGGATATTATGGCGGCAAGTATGAAGGGACCGGGTATTTTCCTGGCCCAGTTCGCGGGTGATGCGGCACCTTTCAATTCCCTGCCGGAGATCGCCAGATGGGCAGCCGGCCACGGCTACAAGGGCGTGCAGATCCCGACCTGGGACGCCCGCCTCTTCGATCTGGAGAAGGCCGCCAGTTCCAAGGATTACTGCGACGAGATCAATGGCATCTGCCAGGAGGCTGGCGTAGAGATCACCGAGCTTTCGACCCATCTGCAGGGCCAGCTCGTCGCCGTCCACCCCGCCTATGACAGCCAGTTCGACGGTTTCGCGCCGCAAAAGGTGCATGGCAATCCAAAGGCCCGCCAGCAATGGGCGGTAGAGCAGATGATGTTGGCGGCCAAGGCCTCGCGCCATCTCGGGCTGGACGTCTCCGTCTCGTTTTCCGGCTCGCTGGCGTTTCCCTATCTCTATCCCTGGCCGCAGCGCCCGGCCGGCCTGATCGAGGAGGCCTTCGACGAACTGGCGAGACGCTGGAAGCCGATCCTCGACGCCTATGACGAGGTCGGCGTCGATGTCGGCTACGAGATCCATCCCGGCGAGGACCTGTTCGACGGCGCCACCTTCGAGATGTTCCTCGACCGGCTGAAGGGCCACAGGCGCTGCACGATCAACTACGATCCGTCACATTTCCTTTTGCAGCAGCTCGACTATCTGGCCTTCATCGACATCTATCACGAGCGCATTTCGGCCTTCCACGTGAAGGATGCCGAGTTCAACCCGACTGGGCGCCAGGGCGTCTATTCCGGCTATCAGGGCTGGGTGGAACGCGCCGGCCGTTTCCGGTCGCTGGGCGACGGTCAGGTCGATTTCTCCGGCATCTTCTCCAAGCTTGCCCAGTACGGCTACACCTCCTGGGCCGTGCTGGAATGGGAATGCGCGCTGAAACAGGCAGAGCAGGGGGCGGCTGAAGGCGCGCCCTTCATCGCCCACCACATTATCGAGGTGACCGACCAGGCCTTCGACGATTTTGCAGGCGCAGCCGTGGACAAGGCGCAAATCCGAAAAATGCTCGGGCTGGACTAGAAAAAGGGAAGGGGAGGAGAACATGGTCAGCGCTTCGAAATCGACGGGCGGCAACGGTCCGATCCGGCTCGGCATGGTCGGCGGCGGGCAGGGTGCCTTCATCGGCGGGGTCCACCGCATCGCGGCGCGCATCGACGGCGAGTATCAGCTCGTCGCAGGCGCGCTGTCATCCGATCCCGATCGTGCGAAGGCCTCGGCGGCCGAACTCGGCCTCGATCCGGAGCGCTCCTATGGCTCCTTCCAGGAAATGGCGAAGGCAGAAGCAAGGCGCGAGGATGGCATCGAGGCTGTCGCGATCGTGACTCCCAACCACATGCATTTCGGGCCTGCCAAGGCGTTCCTCGAGGCCGGCATCCATGTCATCTGCGACAAGCCCCTGACCGCCACACTGGCCGAGGCGAAGAAACTGGCCGCGCTCGCCGAGGGTTCGGGCAGGCTCTTCGTGCTGACCCACAACTACACCGGTTATCCGATGGTGCGTCAGGCGCGCGAGATGGTGGCCAAGGGTATCCTCGGCGACATCCGCGTGGTCCATGCGGAGTACCCGCAGGACTGGCTGACGGAAAAGGCCGAGGCGACCGGCTCCAAGCAGGCCGAGTGGCGCACCGATCCCAAGCGATCGGGTGCAGGCGGGGCCACGGGCGACATCGGCACCCACGCCTACAATCTCCTGCGCTTCGTCACCGGGCTGGAACTCGATTCGCTGGCGGCCGATCTCGACGCCTTCGTCGATGGCCGCCTTGTCGACGACAATGCCCATGTGATGCTGCGCTTCCAGCCCAAGGGCAAGGCCCCGGCGGCCAAGGGCATGTTGTGGGCAAGCCAGGTCGCGCCCGGCAACGAGAACGCGCTGGCTTTGCGTGTTTATGGAACCAAGGGCGGTCTGGAGTGGTCGCAGGAGCACCCGAACCATCTCTGGTACACGCCTTTCGGCGAACCGAAGCGCCTGATCACGCGTGGCGGCGCTGGCGCCGGCGAGGCGGCAGCCCGCGTCAGCCGCATCCCGCCCGGCCATCCGGAAGGCTATCTCGAAGGTTTCGCCAACATCTACACCGAGGCCGCCCGCGCGATTCGTGCAATGCGCAAGAAAGGCGGCAAGGTCGGCAAGGATGTCGTTTTTCCCAGTGTCCGCGACGGGCTGGAAGGTGTTGCCTTCGTCGATGCCTGCGTGCGCTCTTCAAAGAAGAACGGCGCGTGGACGAAGCTCTCGATGTAGAGGAGAATGGTACGGTTGGGTGGGCTCGAACCACCGACCTCCGGATCCACAATCCGGCGCTCTAACCAACTGAGCTACAACCGCGTGCTGTCTGGGCGAGGCTCTTACGGATAATCCCGTCGGATTTCAAGGTCATTTGCCTGTCAAAATTTGGGGTGACGCAGTGCCGCGCGCGATGACTGGCGTATGGCGCGCGCAGAGTTTTGCCACTATGGTCCGCGCCGCATCGCCCCGAGGGAGAATGTCGCGCGTGCCTGCAATGCCCCTGGCCCGGTCAAGGCCGAACACGATTGAATTCGAAACCAAGCCGCTGGTGAAGCCGACAGGCTTTCGCGAGTATGACGCCCGCTGGTGGTTCGGCCATCCCGGTTCCGATGTCGAACCGGAAATCAACCTCCTAGGTTTCCAGGCACTGGGCATGGGTCTTGGCACGTTGCTCCGGCGCATGGGTCGTCCGCCAGAGATCGTCACCGGGCACGACTTTCGTTCCTATTCGCTGTCGGTCAAGCAGGCGCTGACGGTGGGCCTGATGGCCGCAGGTACCCGCGTCCACGATATCGGACTGGCGCTGTCCCCGATGGCCTATTTCGCGCAGTTCGCGCTCGACGTGCCCGCTGTCGCCATGGTGACGGCCTCGCACAACGAGAACGGCTGGACGGGCGTGAAGATGGGTGCCGAGCCGCCGCTCACTTTCGGTCCAGACGAGATGGCGGCCTTGCGCGACATCGTGCTGAACGGTGACTGGGAGAGCGCGCCTGGTGGTGGGCTGGTGACGGTCGACGACATGCGCCGACGCTATCTGGATGACCTCGCATCCGGCCTTTCACTGAAGCGCCCGCTCAAGGTGGTGGCAGCCTGCGGCAATGGCACGGCGGGCGCCTTCGCGCCGGAGCTTCTGGAGCGGATCGGCTGCGAGGTCGTGCCACTCGACGTAGAACTCGACCATACCTTCCCTCGCTACAACCCCAATCCCGAAGACATGAAGATGCTTCATGCGATCCGCGACACGGTGCTCCAAACGGGTGCCGATGTCGGTTTCGGCTTCGATGGCGACGGCGACCGCTGCGGCGTGGTCGACGACACGGGTCGCGAGATATTCGCCGACAAGATCGGCTTGCTGATCGCGCGCGACATTGCCGAAGAGCATGAGAACGCGCGTTTCGTGGTCGACGTGAAGTCGACCGGGCTATATCAGACCGATGCGGTCCTGTCGGCCAACGGCGCCACGACCGAATACTGGAAGACCGGCCATTCGCACATCAAGCGGCGGCTGAAGGAAACGGACGCCATCGCCGGCTTCGAGAAGTCGGGACACTTTTTCCTCAACCCGCCCTATGGGCGCGGCTACGATGACGGGCTTGCCACCGCAATCGCGGTCTGTCGCATGCTGGAGCACAAGACGGGCAGGAGCCTCTCCGCGCTCTACGACACGCTGCCCGTGACCTATGGCTCGCCGACCATGTCGGCCCATTGCGATGACGGGGAGAAATACGGCGTGGTGCAGTCCGTCGCCGACGAGATCGCCGGGATGGCGCAAAAGGGCGAGGCACTCGCCGGCATGCCGATTGCAGACGTCGTCACCGTCAACGGGGTACGCGTGGTGGCGCCCGATGGCAGTTGGGGGCTGGTACGCGCCTCCTCCAACAAGCCGGAGATTGTCGTTGTCGTCGAAAGCCCCGTTTCGCCGGATCGGCGCCGCCAGATGTTCGAGGCGGTCGACGGGCTCCTGCGGGCCCGGCCGGGCGTCGGCCCCTACAACCAGACCTTTTGAGCCATGGCCGAGAAGATCGTCAGCTATGTGATGAGCGGCGGCCTGGGCACCAGGCTCTGGCCGCTGTCGCGCCGCGATAACCCGAAACAGTTCCACGATCTCGTCGGCGCGGGCTCGATGCTGGCGGCCACGCTGCGCCGCGCCGGTAGCCGGCCGGACGGGCCGGTTGCGGTCAAGGTGATCGGTGCAGAGCAGCATGCAGGCCGCATCGCGGGCGACCTCTCGGAAGCAGGCTTCGGCGACAGCCCGCCGATCCTGGAGCCGATCGGCCGCAACACCGCGCCGGCTGTCGCCATCGCCACGCATGACGCGCTGGCCGAGGGTGAGGACACGCTGGTCCTGGTCATGCCTTCCGACCATTCCATCGAGACGGATGCCGATTTCTGGAAAAGCGTGGAGGCGGGCCGCGAGGCCGCAGTCGCCGGTAATCTGGTCGTGTTCGGCATTCCTCCGGATCGTCCGGAGACCGGTTTCGGCTATATCGAGGCGGCCGAGGGCGCCGGGGAGACACGCGCGGTCTCCCGTTTCGTGGAAAAACCCGATCTGGCCACCGCCAGGGACTATCTCGCCTCCGGGCGCTTCTTCTGGAACAGCGGCATCTTCCTGTTTCGTGCCGGCGCGATGCGCGACGCCTTCCAGCGGTTGGAACCCAAAATGTGGGAAGTGACCGGCCGGGCGCTCGGCGACGCCGCGCGCGATGCGACCGGCATCCATCTCGATGCAGCCGCCTATGAGGCGATCGGGCCGGATTCCTTCGACTACGCCATTGTCGAGAAGCTCGATGGCATCGTGATGGTACCGGCCGCCTTCCGCTGGAGCGATCTAGGCTCATGGGCGGCCCTGCTGGAAAACGCTGCCGGCGACGGCGAGGGCAATGTCGTCTCCGGCGACGTGATCGCCATCGATTGCGAGGGCTCCTATCTCAGGAGCAGCGGCCGCCTGTTGGCCGCGATCGGGCTCGACGGGATCGCCGTCGTGGCCTCGCCGGATGCCGTCTTCGTCGCGCCCGTCTCCAAGAGCCAGGAGGTCAAGGCGGTTGTCGAGCGGCTGGAGAAATCCGGGCGCCTGGAGACCCGCATCACGCCTTCTCACGATCTGGTGCTGCGGGCCGGGGCCTGGCGCGAGCGGGTCGGCAAATGGCTGTTTGACGAGGCGTTGCCGCGCTGGTCGGACGCTGGCGTTGACCGCCGCCAAGGCGGCTTTCATGAGGCGCTGGCACTGGACGGCACGCCGCTCGGTCTGCCGAAGCGCATGCGCACGCAGGCCAGACAGGTCTTTGCCTTCTCGGTAGCCCATCAGCGCGGCTGGGACGGGCCGGCGCAGGAACTGATCGCGCACGGGCTCGACTTCATGACACGTCATGGACGCACGTGCGCTGGCGGTTGGGTGCGCACCCTGTCGGTGGACGGAGGCGTGCTCGACCCGGTCGAGGATACCTACGATCATGCCTGCGTTCTACTGGCGCTCGCGTGGGCACATGAGGCGGGCAACCCGGACGCCGAACGCCTGGGCCGCGAGACGATGGACTTCCTGGACGAGCATCTGGAAGACGGGCGGCTGATGGGCTTCCTGGAGGAAGCCGGCGGCCAGGGGCTCAGGCGCACCAATCCGCATATGCACCTGTTGGAGGCCTTTCTCGCCTGGCACCGCCTGACCGGCGAGCGTGCCCATCTGCGCCGTGCCGCCCGTATCGTCGATCTCTTCCGCAGCCATTTCTTCGATGCGGAAAGCTGGACGGTCGGCGAGTATTTCAACGCCGACTGGTCGCGCGCACCCGGCGAAAAGGGCAGTTGGACCGAGCCCGGCCATCATTTCGAGTGGGCCTCGCTGCTGATCGACTTCGCCGAACTGGCAGGCCAGAGCGACCTCGTCGCGATTGCCCGCAAGCTCTACGCATCGGCTATCGCCAACGGGCTGAACCGGGCGACCGGGCTTGCCTATGGTGCCGTCTCGCGCGAGGCGATGCCGCTCGACCGCGTGTCGCGCAGCTGGCCGCAGACCGAGGCGATCAAGGCCGCGATCGCGCTCGACCGTGCAGGCGGTCCCGATCTCAAGCCGGAGATCGAATCGCGGGTGGGACGGCTGTTCCGCTGGCATCTCGATCCGGCGCCTGCCGGGCTTTGGATCGACAGGATCGACGAGCGCGGCGCAGCACTTGGCGGGCCGGTGCCGGCCAGCATCCTCTATCACATCGTCTTCGCCTTCGCGCAGTATCTCGACTACACGGAAGGCGTGGAGCCTCAATAGGGGCTGTCGACGTCGCCGGTCTCCACATAGACCGACTTGATCTGCGAGTAATGGGCAAGAGCGGCCAGCCCGTTCTCGCGGCCGAGACCCGACTGCTTGTACCCGCCGAAGGGGATCTCGACCGGGGTCAGGTTGTAGGCATTGATCCAGCAGGTGCCGGCCTGCAACTCGCCGACGACCCGGTGCCCGCGGGCAAGGTCGCGGGTGAAGACACCGGCGGCAAGGCCGAATTCAGTGTCGTTGGCGCGCGCGATCACCTCATCCTCGTCGTCGAAGGACAGCACCGACATGACAGGCCCGAAGATCTCCTCGCGGGCAATGCGCATCTCATCGGTGACACCGGTAAAGACGGTCGGCTCGAGGAAGAAGCCGTCCTCCATCCCTTGCAGGCTGGGCACGCCGCCACCGCAATGAAGCGTGGCGCCTTCCGCGCGGCCGACCTCGACATAGGACAGCACCTTATCGTGCTGCGCCTTGCTGACCAGCGGCCCCATCTGGGTTGCCGGGTCCAGCGGGTCGCCGATCACGATGCGCCGCGTGCGCGCCGTCAACCGGTCGAGGAAGCGCTCGTGGACGGCCTTCTGCACGAAGACCCTGGTGCCGTTGGAACAGATCTGGCCCGACGAGTAGAAATTGCCCAGCATGGCACCACCGACCGCGTTCTCGATGTCGGCATCGTCGAAGACGATCAGGGGCGACTTGCCCCCCAGTTCCATCGTGGCGTGCTTGAGCTGGCTGCCGGCGGCCTCCGATATCTTGCGCCCGGTGGGGACCGAACCGGTCAGCGACACCTTGGCGACATTTTGATGCGAGATCAGCGCTGCGCCCACCTCTCCGGTGCCCTGCACGACATTGAACAACCCGTCGGGCAGGCCGGCCTCGGTGTAGATTTCCGCCAGCGCAAGGGCGGAGAGCGGCGTGATCTCCGATGGCTTGAATACCATTGCATTGCCCATGGCGAGCGCCGGCGCCGATTTCCATGCCGCGATCTGGATCGGGTAGTTCCAGGCGCCGATACCGACACACACGCCAAGCGCCTCTCTGCGCGTGTAGGCAAAGGGACCGCCGAGATCGACATATTCGCCGTTGTAGGTGGCCACCGCTCCGGCAAAGAATTCCAGCGCATCGGCAGCCGATGCCGCGTCAGCCACCAATGTCTCCTGGATCGGCTTGCCGGTATCCAGCGTCTCCAGACGCGACAGTTCCTCGTTGCGCTCACGCAGGAGGTCTGCGGCCCTGCGCAATATGCGGCCGCGCTCCACCGGTTTCATCGCTGCCCAGGCTGCCTGCGCCGCGCGCGCCGACTCGACCGCCAGTTCCACGACATTGGGCGTGGCGGAACGGACGGTCGCGATCGTTTCGGCACTCGCCGGGTAGAAGACCTCGATCGGTGCTCCCTGGTCGTCTTCCACAAAACGACCGTTCACATAGTGCGAAGCCTTGGGCTGTGCCTTCATGGGGGGAGCACCTTTCTTTCAGGTTCAGTTCTGTTCGACCGAGATGCCGGTCTCGTCCATGCGGATTTCGACGCCGCTCGGCCGGCTCTGCTCATAGACAAGATATCCAATCAGGCCGACGACAATCACGGCAAGGGCACCAATGACAAGATAGAGCTGTTGACGCTGCATGGGCATTTTCTCTTCTGATGGATGACGCAAGACCGCCGAATGGCGGTGGGCCTTTAACGCGCCAGTTCGATCATCGATCCGCCTGCTGCCAACGCGGGTTCATCCATGGCTCCTGATTGGAGGGGGGAAGGGGCGTCTTGCCCAGGATCAGGTCGGCGGCCTTTTCGCCAACCATGATCGACGGCGCGTTGAGATTGCCGTTGGTGATGCGCGGGAAGATCGAGGAGTCTGCCACCCGCAATCCGTCGACGCCGATGACCCGGCATTCCGGATCGACCACGCTGCGCTCGTCATCGGCGCGGCCCATGCGACAGGTGCCGCAAGGGTGATAGGCGCTCTCGACATGCTCACGGATATAGGCGTCGATTTCATCGTCGCTCTGCACGTCCGCACCCGGCGCGATCTCGGCGCCGCGGAACGGATCGAAGGCCGGTTGCGCGAAGATTTCGCGCGTCAGCCGGATGCAGTGCCGGAAGTCGCTCCAGTCCTCTTCATGCGCCATATAGTTGAATCGAATGAGCGGCTTGTCCTTGAATTCGCCGGAGCGCAAGGACACCGATCCACGCGATTTCGAGCGCATCGGACCGACATGTGCCTGGAAGCCATGCATGCGCGCGGCGGCCTTGCCGTCATAGCGGATGGCCACCGGGAGGAAGTGATACTGGATGTCGGGATAGTCAATGCCGGCGCGCGATCGCACGAAGGCAGCGGCCTCGAAATGGTTCGACGCGCCGAGTCCCGACTTGAAGAACAGCCACTGCGCGCCGATGAGCGCCTTCGAAAAAAGGCTCAGCTTCGAATAGAGCGTGATGGGCTGGATCGATTCCTGCTGGATGTAGAGCTCGAGATGGTCCTGCAGGTTCTGGCCCACACCCGGCCTGTCGGCGACCACCTCGATGCCGTGTTCGGCGAGATGCGCGGCAGGCCCGATGCCTGATAGCATGAGAAGCTTCGGCGAGTTGATCGACGAGGCAGCAACGATCACTTCACGTCGTGCCTTAACAACTTGAATCTGCCCGCGAGCTTCGATCTCGACGCCGGTCGCCCGATGATTCTCGATCACAACGCGCCGAGCCAGCCCATTGACGAGACTCACGTTTTTCCGCTTCAGCGCCGGCCGCAGATAGGCGTTGGCGGCGGACCATCGGCGGCCGTTGTGGATGGTCTGCTCCATCGGGCCGAAGCCTTCCTGCTTGGAGCCGTTATAGTCGTCCGTGAGCTCGAAGCCCGCCTGGTTGCCAGCCTCGATGAAGGCTTTGAAGAGCGGGTTGCGCATCGGCCCGCGCCTGACATGCAGCGGGCCGTCCGTCCCGCGCCAGCCAAGCTCGCCGCCGTCGCTGGCCTCCATTTTCTTGAAGTAGGGCAGCACGTCCTTGAAGCCCCAACCGGCCGCGCCTTCTTCTTCCCAGTGATCGAAGTCGCGTGCATGACCCCGGACATAGACCATGCCGTTGATCGAGGACGATCCGCCGATGACCTTGCCGCGCGGCGTGGCCAGCACCCTGCCGCCCAGATGCGGCTCGGGCTCGGTCGAAAAGCCCCAGTCGTAGAGCGACATGTTCATCGGGAAGGACAAGGCCGCCGGCATCTGGATGAACGGGCCGATATCGGTGCCGCCATGCTCAATGACGACAACCGAATGCCGACCGTCTTCAGACAACCTATAGGCGAGTGCTGATCCTGCAGAACCGGCGCCGATTATGACGAAATCCGCTTCCATCATACCGCCCGCAGGCTTTCATAGGAGACCATGACGTGGTCGCGGAAAGCCGGCCTTTCATTCAGCCGTTGGTAATAGGCATCGAGATTGGGGGTGTCAGCGCGCTCGAAATCCATCGTGTAGTATCGATAGAGCGGGGTCCCGATCATGATGTCGGCAAAGCAGACCTGCTCGCCGCCAACAAAGGAAACGCCAGCCAGCCGTCGGTCGAGCATCATGGCCAGGGGCTTCATGCGTTCCGCGCCAGTTGCGACAGCGGCGGGATCGCGGTCGGCTTCGCGCACCCGCACCAGCGGAACGAAGAGATCCATCAACAGAACATGCGAAAACGCCGTCTTGATCCATTCGGCCCACATGTCCAGTGGTGCGCGCTGCGCGGGATCCGACGGCCAGAAATCCTCGCCGCCATAACGGGCACCCAGATAACGGACGATCGCCGCGCTCTCCCAAAGGGTGAGGTCGCCGTCGACGATAGTCGGCACGAGCCTGGTCGGATTCATCCGTCCGTACTCGTCGCTGTCAGTCCGCCCGAATGCGCCGCCATAATCGAGCCGTTCGTGAGCGAGCTTCAACTCGGCCAGCGCCCACATCACATACTGGACATTCATCGACGTCGCCCGGCCATAGACAGTAAGCATGTTCATTCTCCTCTCGGGAAGCGCTGACGGTCTTCCAGCACGTTGAGATCCATGTGGTTGCGCATGTAGCGCTCGGATGCCTTCTGCAGCGGCTGGAAGTCCCACGGAAAGTAGGCGCCGTTCCGGAGCGCTGGATAGACGACCCAGCGCCGTGCCTGGCTCTCGCGCACCTCGGTGTCGAAACGGGGCATGTCCCAGCGCGCGCGTACCTTAGCCAGGAACTCTGCGACCAGGGCGCCATGCACCGGGTCGGCGGCGAGGTTGACCATCTCGAGGGGGTCGGCTTCCAGATCGAACAGCTGCGGCGGATCGATCTCGCAATGAACGTATTTCCAGCATCCCTCGCGGATGGCCACCATCGGTGCATACGAGCCTTCGGCGGCGTATTCCATGAGCACGGGCTCGCTGCGCTCCTTGCCCTTCATCAGAGGCACCAGCGACTGCCCATCCGTCCACGGCATGATCGCTTCCATGTCGATGCCGGCGAGATCGGCCAGCGTCGGCAAGATGTCGAGATTGGAGACGGGCGTCGGAATGCTCCCGGCTTCCACGCCCGGCCCGGCGATCATCAGCGGCACGCGCGCCGAACCTTCATAAAAGCACATCTTGAACCACAGGCCGCGCTCGCCGAGCATGTCGCCATGGTCGGAGCAGAACAGGATCAGCGTGTCGTCGAGCATTCGCGTGCGCTCGAGCGTGTCGACGAGTTCGCCGACCCGGTCGTCGAGATAGGAGATGTTGGCGAAATAGGCCCGCCGTGACCGGCGAATGTCTTCGTCGGTGATGTTGAAGGCGTCATAGTCGCTGGCGTGGTAGAGGCGTTGCGAATGGGGGTCTTGTTCCTCGGCCGGAATGAAGCCCACATCAGGCTCAAGCCGCTCGCAATCCTCGTACAAGTCCCAGTATTTCTTCCGCGCGACATAGGGATCGTGCGGGTGGGTGAAGGAGACCGTCAGGCACCACGGACGGCGCTCGCCATCCTCGCTCTCGCGCGACAGCTGGTAGAGCTTCTGCGTGGCGTTGAACGCGACCTCGTCGTCATATTCCATCTGGTTGGTGATTTCGGCGCTGCCCGCGCCCTTCACCGAACCCAGATTGTGGTACCACCAGTCGATGCGCTCGCCGGGTTTGCGATAGTCGGGCGTCCAGCCGAAATCGGCTGGATAGATGTCGGTGGTCAGCCGCTCCTCGAAACCGTGCAACTGGTCGGGGCCGACGAAATGCATCTTGCCCGACAGGCATGTCTGGTAGCCTGCCGCCCGCAAATGATGGGCGAAGGTGGGAACCGAAGAGGGGAATTCCGCCGCATTGTCGTAGACGCCGGTTCGCGAGGGCAGCATGCCGCTCATGAAGGCAGCGCGTGCCGGCGCGCAAAGCGGCGAGGCAGTGTAGTTGTTGACAAAGCGTGCCGAGCGGTCGGCAAGCGCCTTCAGGTGGGGCGCATGCAGGAAGTCTGCCGGCCCGTCGGGAAAGAGCGTGCCATTGAGCTGGTCGACCATGATGATCAGAATATTGCGCCGTGCGCTCATTGTGTCCCCGAACCGAGCTTTGTTTCCAGATAATCCTCCACCAGCGCGATTGCCGAGCGCGCATCCGGCTCGCCTTCCTTCAGCGCGCGGCGGATGTAGAGACCGTCAATGAGGGCGGCGATGGCTTCGGCCATGCGAACGGCCTCCGGCGCCGGCAGCAGCGCGCGCAGATCGTGGACGAGGTTCGATTGCAGCCGCCGCGCATAGACCTTCAGGAGCCGCCGCATGGCGTCCGATCGCTGCGCCTCGACATAGAAGGCGAGCCAGGCGGCAATCGTCGCAGGACGGAACTGCGAGGGTGAGAAGCTGGTCGCGACAACAGCGGCGATCCGGGCGCGCGGACCCTCGGCATGGCGCATGGCCATGACCGTGTCGCGGCCGAGCTCTCGCAGGATGTGGCGCATCGTGGCGGCGAGCAGGTCTTCCTTGCCGCCGAAATAGTGATGCGCGAGCGCCGATGACACGCCCGCGCGGCCGGCGATTTCCGACACGGTGACGTCGAGCGAACCGCGCTCGCCAATGGCGTGGATCGCGGCATCGATCAGCGCCCGGCGGCGCAGCGGTTCCATTCCAAGCTTGGGCATTTGGTATCTCCACGGAGAAGATAGTTTTTATTGACTGATGAATCAATCAAAAAGCCTTATGCCTTGGAATCCCGCGGTCATCAGAGCGCGCAAATGCAGCGCAGGCGTGGTAGAGTGAAGAGATGCGGCGATAGCCGCCGGACTGGGGAGGTGGCGCATGAAGCTGTCGGCCGTGGTGACGGGGGGAGCCTCCGGTATAGGCTTGGCGACGGTGACCCGACTGATCGAGGATGGTTGGCCCGTCGCGTTGCTCGACGCGGATGCCGAAGCGCTGGCCGAGGCTGAAGAGCGCTTTCAGGACGCAGAAGCCGCCTTCCTGCGGGTCGACGTCACCGACGAGGAAGAAGTCTCCGACGTGTTCGATCATGTGGTTGATCTGCTCGGCCCCATCGGTGGCTTGGTCACCTCTGCCGGCATTGCGCGCGACGTGCGCGTCGAAGACACCAGTGCCGAACTCTTCCGCCAGGTGCTGGACGTCAATCTGGTGGGCACCTTCATCTGCGCCCAGGCCGCCGTCGAACGCATGGGCGATGCGCTGTCGATCGTCACGCTGGGGTCCGTATCGGGCGCGCGCGCCAACAAGGGCAGGGTCGCCTACGGTGCTTCCAAGGCAGGTGTGCGGCTGGTGACCGAAGTGATGGCCACCGAACTGGCTTCACGCGGAGTGCGGGTCAACTCGGTCGCGCCGGGGCCGGTCGATACGCCACTGGTGAGTTCGCTCCATACTGACGAGGACCGCCGCCATTGGATCGAGCGCGTGCCGCAACGCCGCTATGCCGAGCCGGAAGAGATCGCCGCGGCGATCAGCTTCCTACTGTCGCCCGAGGCCAGCTTCGTCAACGGGCACACGCTGGTGGTGGATGGCGGCTTCACCGTTGCTGGCATCATGCGCACGGAGCGGTAAGCCAGCACCAGAATTCCTTTGCCTTTCTCCTCACAGCGGCCTAAGCGCGGCCGCGAAGCGAGCGAGGGTCTGCATGTCCAATCCGGTTCTGGTCGAGGTGCTACGCGGGGACGTCGTCGAGAGCCGCCACCGAGGTGCCGTGGCGGTCGTCGACGCTGATGGCGGCATGGTCAGGCGTATCGGCGATATCGAGCGGCCGGTCTTTCCGCGCTCGGCGGTAAAGGCGATCCAGGCCCTGCCGCTGGTCGAAAGCGGCGCGGCCGATGCCTATGGCTTCAAAGATCGCGAACTGGCGCTTGCCTGCGCCTCGCATTCGGGGGAGCCCGGTCATGCAACGCTGGCGCTCGACATGCTGGCGCGGGCAGGGGTTTCGGGCGAGGCGCTCGAATGCGGTGCCCATTGGCCCGGCAGGGAGCAGGCCGCCTATCAGCTCGCCCGCGAGGGCGGCGCGCCGTCCTGGCTTCACAACAACTGCTCGGGCAAGCATGCCGGCTTCGTCTGCACCTGCGTCCATGCCGGCATCGACCATCGCGGCTATGTCGGACGCAATCATGCCATGCAGCATTCGGTGCGCGAGGCAATGGAGAGCGTCACCGGCCGGGCGCATGGCGAGGATGTCTGCGGCGTCGATGGCTGTTCCATCCCGACCTATGCGATCGGACTTGATGCGCTGGCGCTGGGGTTCGCCCGCATGGCGACGGGCGTCGGCCTTGGCCCCGAACGTGCAAAGGCCGCGCGACGCATCCTGGCCGCCTGCATGGCAGAACCCTGGTACATGGCCGGCACGGATCGCATGGACACGCGGCTGATGGAGGCGGACAACGGCCGCCTGATGGTCAAGATCGGTGCGGAAGGCGTCTATTGCGCGGCAATTCCCGAGCTCGGGATCGGTATTGCGCTCAAATGCGACGACGGCGCGGGCAGGGCTGCCGAGGTGATGATCGCGACGGTCCTGGCGGGGCTCTTCAAGGACGATGCGGTGCTGGCCCCCCGCCTGGCCGCGATGGCGCGCCCGGAACTGAAGAACTGGAACGAGATCCCGGTCGGCGTCCTTCGGCCGACTGCCGAACTGGGGTGATTGTCGCGCCAAAAGTGCGGACTTCCTTGTTATCGGGGACCGAAGACCCTAGCTTTATGCCATGAGCAGCGCATTCAAACGCGAGCAGGACGACAATGTTTCGACCGCCGATATCGGCGAGCGGCCCGTCAGTTCGCATCGCAATCTCGTCACACGCAGCGGTCTGATCCAGATCGATACCGAAATCGCGACCCTGCGCGAGGATCTTGCCAAGGCCGAGGCCGAGGCCAACCGCGAGAAGATCGCGCTCGTCTCGCGCGACCTGCGCTACTGGAATGCGCGGCGCGAGACGGCGGAGCTGTCGGAGCCGGAGCCGGAGCCGGACGAGACGGTGGTGCGCTTCGGCATGATCGTGACCCTCGAGGACGAGGATGGCAAGGATCATGTCTGGAAGATCGTCGGCGAGGACGAGGCGGACGCGGCACATGGCAAGATCTCGCATGCCGCGCCGCTGGCGAGCGCCCTTTTCGGCAAGGCCGTCGGTGACGTGGTCGAGGTCAACGACAAGGAATGGGTGCTGATGGCGCTGGACGTTCCCCCACGCGGCTGACGCTCGTCGTCGAGCTCAGCTTTCCGCCACCAGATCCTCGATCGGTTCGGGCGGTTCGTATTGCTCCACCAGTGCCGGCGTGAGCGGCAGACAACGTGCAGGTGCATCTTCGGGGATGTCCGGAGGCGGCGGTGGCGCCGAAACCGTCCGCGATTCCAGCATGTCCGGGTGCTGCTCGCGAAAGAGCTTCGCCTTGCCCGCGCGCGATTCCAGAACGCGTTCCTGGATCTTTCCGGCCGCAAGGCTGCGCAGGATGCCGCCTTCGTCCTCGATCCGCCGGAACTCTTCCCAGGCCGCCTCGCACAAGGCCGCAACCTGTGCTTCCAGGCCCGTAACGCGTGGCCAGGGATCGGCAACGAAGGCAGCGTAGCTTTCGCGCGCCACCAGGACCTGGCTCTTCAGCGACGCGGACCGGGCCGCCGCATCGGCATGACCTGTTTCGATGCCCACCGGCAGAAGCGACAGCGAATCCACCCCGCCGATGACTGCGCCGAGGCCGGCATAGGCGTTTCTGAGCATGTTGGTCTGCGGATCGGCCGATGACAGCATCCGGTAGGAGGATTCGGCGTGAATGGCTGCCCGCGAAGGGGGGATGCCGCAGGTTTCCTGGGCCTTCACCCACAATTTGCGCAGCGCCCTGACCTTGATGATCGACATGAACTGGTCCTGGTCGACCGAAACCGCGAAGCCGATATGCGGCGCGGCATACATCAGGGGCTGGCGCGCAGCCTCAAACATGCGCAGATGCGAGATCGCCGCCGACAGCATGATGCCGAGTTCCTGGGTCTCCGTGGCGCCCGCATTGTGCGCCACGCGTCCATCGGCTTCGAGCACCACGGCTGGCAGTCCCATGGCGAAGAAATGGGCGAGTGATTGCGGCAGGGACGCCTCCAGCGCTTCCAGAGACATCTTGTAGCTGCCGGTGCCGGCCAGGATGGCTGCCGGGTCGAGCCCGAAGGAAAGGCTCAGGCGCGAGGCTTCCACCTTGCGCGATGCAAGCAGCGCCGCCAGCCAATCAACCGAGGTCCGGCTGAGGGAATGGGGGTCAAGGCGCAGATGGATCTTGCCGAGCGGGACATCGGCAAGCACGGTATCCAGAACATCGGATCGCGCAGGCAGGCCACGGCCGAAAGCGTTGGGAGCCCCTTGGAAAACGATGGCCAGCCCGGTTGCGCCGGCTTCGATATCGAGAAGCGCCTGTGCATTGGCTGCTTTCGGATCGGGATCGTCGATGCGCTGCAGGATGCGCCAAGCCGGGCGCGCCCGACGCCGGTAGGCAGTCGGCGTCGGTCCGGCGCGACGTTCAAGCACGGAGCTGCCGAACGAAGCGATTTCCGGTGCCTCTGCCTCCCGGTCCAACCATTGCGATTGGTCGATCGGCGGAAATCTGCTTTTGCTGATGCTCGCCGCCTTCATTTCCGTCCCCGTTTGTGCGCGTGCGAAGTCTATGGCCGATCACCTGAGGTCGCAATCATTCTCTGTGTGCCAAGGTGTTTTTCGGCCATTGTCCCAACCCGGATTGTGAGGCGCAACGCCGCCGCCTATAAATCGTTGGAAGCCTGCCGCAATGGCAGCCAAAGGCGCAGTTGGGGGATCTGACCATGTGGCATGACGAAAGCGTATTTCTGGGCGCCAGCCGTCTACCGGACGATGTGATACAGGGTCCGGAGGAACTGCTGCTTGGAAAGGCGAACCGCCACGGCATGGTCACCGGCGCGACGGGTACCGGCAAGACGGTGTCCTTGCAGATCATGGCAGAAGGCTTTTCCAATGCGGGCGTGCCGGTCTTCTGCGCCGATATCAAGGGCGATGTGGCAGGCCTTGCCATGCCGGGAGAACCCAAGGATTTCCTGACCAAGCGCGCCGAAACGATCGGCATGGAGAACTACGCCCACGAGGGCTTTCCGGTCGTCTTCTGGGATGTCTTCGGCGAGCGGGGCCACCCGGTCCGCGCCACCGTCACCGAGATGGGGCCGCTGCTTCTGTCACGGCTGATGAACCTGACCGACGCCCAGGAAGGCGTGCTCAACATCGCGTTCCGTATTGCCGACGAAGAAGGCCTCCTGCTTCTCGACATGAAGGACCTGCAGGCCATGCTGGCCAATCTTGCCGAACGCGCGAGTGAAATCGGCGCGCGCTACGGCAACGTCACGCGAGCTTCCGTCGGCGCCATCCAGCGCTCGCTGCTGGTGCTGGAACAGCAGGGTGGCGACCGCTTCTTCGGCGAGCCGGCTCTGGACGTGATGGAACTGATGCGCACCGCGCGCGACGGTCGCGGCGCGATTAACGTGCTTGCTGCCGAACGGTTGATGACAAGCCCGCGCGTCTACGCCACATTTCTGCTTTGGCTGTTGTCCGAATTGTTCGAAAAGCTGCCCGAGATTGGCGACCCGCCGAAGCCGCGGCTGGTGTTCTTCTTCGACGAGGCGCATCTGCTTTTCAGCGACGCTTCGCGCGCGCTTCTGGAACGTATCGAGCAGGTGGTGCGGCTGATCCGGTCCAAGGGGGTGGGTGTCTATTTCGTCACCCAAAACCCGCTCGACGTGCCCGAGACGGTGCTGGCGCAGCTCGGCAACCGTGTTCAACATGCATTGCGCGCCTATTCTCCCCGCGAGCAGCGTGCCGTGAAGACAGCGGCCGACACTTTCCGCCCCAATCCAGATTTCGACAGTTATGAAGCGATCACCAAGCTCGGGACGGGCGAGGCGCTGGTTTCCACCCTGCAGGCCGACGGCGCCCCTTCCATGGTCCAGCGCACCCTGATCCGTCCCCCATCGTCTCGCATTGGCGTCCTCAGCGATGCAGAGCGCGCTTCTGTCATCGCCCAGAGCCCGGTCGCTGGCCGCTACGAGCAGACGGTCGACCGCGAGTCCGCCTATGAATTGCTCAAGAAACAGGCCGAAGAAGCCGCACGCAGCCGCGAGGCAGCCGAAGCTGCGGCCGCCGCCGCACGCGCACCGGCGCAACAGGCACCATCTGGGCCGCCCCAACCGGCACCGGCGCCGGCCGGTGGTGGCTGGGGTCTACCCGATTTCGGTCTGGGGGGCGGCGGCACCGGGCGCGCGTCGAATCGCCAGGGCGTGGCCGAAGCGGCGATCAAGTCGGTCGTCCGCTCCGTCGGTTCCGGTGTCGGCAGGGCCATCGTGCGCGGCGTGCTGGGCAGTCTGAAACGCTGACCCGCGCCGCATAACCGCTAGGCGGACCTGCTCATTCCCGAGCGAACCACGATCGGCGTCTTCTCCGGCACGCGATCGTAGAGGTCGATCACGTCCTGGTTGATCATGCGGACGCAGCCTGAGGAGACGGACGTCCCGATCGACCACCATTCCGGCGAGCCATGAACGCGATAGAGCGTGTCGCGGCCGTTCTGGAAGATGTAATGCGCGCGCGCGCCGAGGGGATTGTTCAACCCACCCTGCATGCCACCTTCCCAGCGATTGGTGCCGGGAACCTGGGTGCAGCGATACTGGGACAATTCCGGCTGGCGTCCGATCATCTCGTCGGGTGGGCACCAGCGCGGCCATTCCTGCTTCCACTCGATGATGCCGCGTCCAGACCACTCGAAGCCGGCACGTCCCAGCCCGACGCCATAGCGCATGGCGCGGCCGCCAGGCTGTGTGAAGTAGAGGAAATGGTTCGACGTATCGACTACGACTGTGCCGGGCGCCTCGCCAGTGGGGTCGTCGACCATCTGTCGATAGAAGCGCGGATCGATGCGCTCGATTGGTACGGCAGGCAGATCGAAACCGCCGTCTCGCATCGCACCATACATGGGCTGGAACGGCTGCAGCCGGGGGGGCGGTGCCGGCCGAGCCGGAGTGGCGGGCGACGCGCTGCCCTGTGGCGGTGGCGTCGATGTGCAGGCCGACAATGCGCTCGCAGCGATGCTGGCGGAGGCCGCCATCAAGATGTGGCGGCGATTGAATTGGCCGGATGTGGTCTTCGTTGACGTCACGGTTGCCCCCTTCTGCAGTCGTCGCAGGCGGGGACCCGACTCGCCCTCTCACCCATCGCGGACCGTCGAACGGACAGGACATGGGTGGGTCTCGGACCTTGGCATGCCGGACGAATCGCGACGGATGACCTCGGCCCCCATCAGAACGGATTGCTAAGGCCGCCTTGGACGCGGCGCAAGTGACAAAATCGTCAAGATTCCAGCAGTCCATCCAGGGAAGGCAGGATCAGCGCGGGCGGATGGTCGCCATACTCGTCGGGTTGGGCAGAGCGGTTCACCCACACCGTGCGGAACCCGAACTTGTGCGCGCCGGCAATGTCCCATCGGTTGGAGGACTGAAACGAGACCGCACTCGGATAGAGCCGCCATCCCGTCGCGACGAGATCGTAGACGGCCTGATCGGTCTTGAACTGCCCGATCGCGTCGACCGAGAAGATCTCGTCGATCACGGTGTCGAGCGCGGCTGACCTCACCGCTGCATCCAGCATGTCCCGCGTGCCGTTCGACAGAATGGCCAGGCGGGCGCCGTCCGCCTTGAGTGCCTTCAGAACGGCAGGCACCTCCGGGTAGCAGTCGAGCTTCCAGTAAGCGTCCAGCAGTCGCTGGCGCAGCCCCGGGTCGGCGCTCGGCACTTTCTTGAAGGCAAAGTCGAGCGCGTCCTCGGTCAGCTTCCAGAAGTCGCGGTAGCTTCCCATCAATGTCCGGACCCAGGAATACTCGAGCTGCTTGGCGCGCCAGATATCGGACAGGAGCTGCCCGTCCGGACCAATCTCGCCGGCATGCCGACGCACCGCGGCGTGCACGTCGAACAGGGTTCCGTAAGCGTCGAAGACAAAGGCGGCGTGTTTCATGAACTGACCTCGGCTAATTGCGGGACTTGACCCGACGCCACCCATGCGGTCAAGCAGGCAACTGGACCGGCGAAAACCCCCGTCCTGTCAATTGACGCATCGCGGCCGGCCGGCTTCGATGCAGAATTGGAAAAGACATCGACCCAGAGCGCGAGACGGAAACATCGACATGGCACGCATGGAACCCGCACAGACCAACACCTGGACCTATGTCGACGGCGACTGGCACGAGGGCAACGTCGCCCTAGTCGGCCCTCGCAGCCACGTCATGTGGCTGGGCTCCAGCGTGTTCGATGGCTCGCGCTGGTTCGAGGGCGTGGCCCCCGATCTCGACAAGCACTGCGCGCGCGTCAACACCTCGGCGCTTGCGCTCGGCCTGAAGCCCACCGTCGATGCCGATGAGATGGTGGCGCTGACCTGGGACGGCCTGAAGAAGTTCGACGGGAATACCGCGGTCTACATCCGCCCGATGTACTGGGCAGAGCATGGTGGCTACATGGGCGTGCCGGCCGATCCGGAATCGACGCGTTTCTGCCTGTGTCTCTACGAAGCACCGATGCTGGCGCCGAACGGCTTTTCGGTCACGGTTTCGCCTTTCCGGCGCCCAACCATGGAAACCATGCCGACCAACGCCAAGGCCGGCTGTCTCTACCCTAACAATGGCAGGGCAATCCTGGAGGCCAAGTCGCGCGGTTTCGACAACGCGCTGGTGCTCGACATGCTCGGCAACGTCGCCGAGACCGGCTCGTCCAACATCTTCATGGTCCGCGATGGCGAGGTCTTCACGCCTGCGCCCAACGGCACCTTCCTGTCCGGCATCACGCGGGCGCGGACCATCGAACTCTTGCGCCAGGCCGGGCGCACCGTCACCGAGAAATCGCTGTCGGTGAAGGATTTCATGGAGGCCGACGAGATTTTCTCCACCGGCAATCACTCCAAGGTCGTCCCCGTCATTCGCATCGAAGGCAGGGATCTTCAGCCCGGGCCGGTGGCCAAGCTGTCGCGCGATGCCTACTGGGAGTGGGCGCACTCCTGACGGCCAAGTAGGGTGCACGCATTGCCAAACGGCAGGTCGGCACCTATGTGCGCATGCATACCATCAACCTTTTTGCGAGGGAGTATCGACCATGGCTTTTGAACTGCCGGACCTGCCTTACGACTATGAGGCGCTTCAGCCCTATATGTCCAAGGAGACGCTGGAGTACCACCACGACAAGCACCACAAGGCCTATGTCGATACAGGCAACAAGCTGGCGGCCGAAGCAGGCATGGATGGCCTTTCCCTCGAAGAGATCGTCAAGCAGTCCTTCGGCAAGAACCAGCCGCTGTTCAACAATGCCGGCCAGCACTTCAACCATATCCATTTCTGGAAGTGGATGAAGAAGGACGGTGGCGGCAACAAGCTGCCTGGCGCCCTGCAGAAGGCGTTCGATTCCGATCTCGGCGGCTACGACAAGTTCAAGGCGGACTTCGTGCAGGCAGGTGTCGGCCAGTTCGGCTCCGGCTGGGCCTGGGTCGCGGTCAAGGGCGGCAAGCTCGAGATCATGAAGACGCCCAACGGCGAGAACCCGCTGGTTCACGGTGCCACGCCGATCCTCGGCGTCGACGTTTGGGAGCACTCCTACTACATCGATTACCGCAACGCGCGGCCGAAATATCTCGAGGCCTTCGTGGATCACCTGATCAACTGGGATTACGTGCTGGAGCTCTACGAGCAGGCTTCCTGACGGAACAAGCTGGGTATGAAAACTGGAAAACCCCGGAGCAATCCGGGGTTTTTTCGTTCGGGGCGAAGTGCGAATGATCAGTGTCACGTAAGCGTGAACAAAGAACGACATTAGTGACTTTCGCAAAGTTGCCGCCACGTCATGATGCATCGCATCGACGCGACAGACCCTGGAGAGAGACCCGATGCGACTGACCCTTCTTGCCGCCACCACTCTGGCTCTGACCATGTCTGCCGCCGGCGCCGATATTATCGAGGAGCGCAAGGCCATCATGAGCGAGCGCGGGGACATCATGCGCGTGCTCGGTCCGATCGCCCAGGGCCAGCAGCCCTTCGATGCCGAACGGGTTCTGGCGGCGCTCGAGCAGATGAACGAGAACGCGCTCGGCGACTCCATCATGGAGTATTTCCCCGAAGGAAGCGAGACGGGCGATACGCGCGCCACGCCGGCCGTTTGGGAAGACAGTGCCGCCTTCGTGGAAATCGAGACCACCTACGCGGCCAACATCCAGACGGCTGTCGATGCCGCGCCCAGCGATCTCGACGAGTTCCGCGCGGTCTTCGGTCCGGTGGCCGCCCAGTGCGGCGCCTGCCACGAGCGCTTCCGCACGCAGCAATAGGACGCTTCGTTCATGTCTAGGGCGACAAGGCTGTCGCTGGCCGTCGCTGCGCTGGTTGGCGTGGCAGGGGCAGCGGCGTGGTATCTGACCGCGCCGCGCCCGCTCGACGCCGCCACCCTGGCCGCGATGCCGGAAGGTGACGCCGAACGCGGCGAACGCATCTTCTGGGCCTCTGGCTGTGCGTCCTGCCATGCCCGCGAAGGCGCGACCGGCGACGACATGCTGGAGCTTGCCGGCGGCCTTGAACTTGAAACCGAGTTCGGCACCTTCGTCGCCCCCAATATCTCAATGCATCCGACCGATGGCATCGGTAACTGGACCGCTGCCGAGCTAGCCAACGCGATGCTGCGAGGCGTCTCGCCTGGTGGACAGCATTACTATCCGGCCTTTCCCTACGCCTCCTACGCGAGAATGGAGATGGGCGACATCGCCGACCTTCATGCCTTCATGCGCACGCTGCCGGAAGTGGAGGGCAGGGCGGCTGCCAATGACATCGGCTTTCCTTTCAACATCCGACGCGGTGTCGGCCTTTGGAAGGCGCTCTATCTTGACGACGGTGCTGCGGTGACGCTCCCCGATGCCGACGGGCAGGTGGCGCTCGGCCAGTATCTCGTCGAAGGACCGGGTCATTGTGGCGAGTGCCACACCCCGCGCGACTTCATGGGCGGACCCGATACCGGCCAGTGGCTTGCCGGCGCGCCATCAATGGATGGACCGGGACATATTCCCAACATTACGCCGAGTTCGGCCGGGATCGGCAGTTGGAGCGAATTCGAGATCGCAGCCTATCTGGAAAGCGGCTTCACGCCGGAATTCGATTCTGCGGGGGGGCGCATGGCCGCGGTGGTTCGCAATCTCGCCCGCCTGCCGGAGGAAGACCGGCAGGCGATCGCAGCCTATCTCAAGGCGATACCCGCGCACCCGTGACAGCAATGGCAAAGGCGTAGTTGAGCGCCACTTCCTCGAGCCGCGCGAAACGCCCCGAGGCGCCGGCATGGCCAGCATCCATGTTGATCTTGAAGAGGACAGGATTGTCGTCGGTCTTGGTCTCGCGCAGGCGAGCAGCCCATTTGGCCGGCTCCCAGTAGGTCACGCGCGGGTCGGTGAGGCCTGCGACGGCCAGGATCGGCGGATAGGCCTTGGTCGAGACGTTGTCGTAGGGCGAATAGGCAGCGATGGTCTTGTAATCGGCCTCGGACTGGATGGGATTGCCCCATTCGGGCCATTCCGGCGGGGTGAGCGGTAGCGTGTCGTCAAGCATGGTGTTGAGCACGTCGACGAAGGGGACTTCGGCGATGATGGCACCGAATTTCTCGGGCGCCATGTTGGCGATCGCCCCCATCAGCATGCCGCCAGCAGACCCACCCTGGGCGACGATGCGGTCGTGGCTGGTGAAGTCCTCGGCTGCAAGATGGTCGGCAGCGGCGATGAAGTCGGTGAAGGTATTGGTCTTCTTCGCCCGCTTGCCATCCTCGTACCAGGCAAACCCCTTGTCCTTGCCGCCGCGAATATGAGCGATTGCGTAGACGAAGCCGCGATCGACCAGCGACAGGCAGTTGGTGTTGAAGGAGGCGGGAATGGCTATGCCGTAGGAGCCGTAGCCGTAGAGCAGGCAGGGCGCGGATCCGTCGAGCGGCGTATCCTTGCGATAGAGGATCGAGACCGGTACTTCCTCGCCATCCGGTGCCTTTGCCATCAACCGGCGCGTCACGTAGTCCGACGGCTCGTGGCCGGAAGGCACTTCCTGGACCTTGAGCAGCGTGCGCTCGCGCGTGCGCATGTCGTAGTCGAAGACCTCGCTGGGGGTGGTCATGGACGAGTAGGAGAAGCGCAGGATGTCGCTATCGTATTCGTAAGAGCCGATGAGGCCCAGCGAATAGGCTTCCTCGTCGAAGGAGATGGCGTGTTCCTCGCCGGTGGCGCGGTCGCGGATGACAATGCGCGGCAATCCTTCCTTGCGCTCGAGGCGGACGAGGAAATCGGCATAGCCGATGATCGATAGGATCAGCCGGCCGGGCTGGTGCGGGACAATCTCCTCCCAGTTCTCGGGGCGCGGGTCGGTGACAGGCGCCGTCATGATCCGGAAGTCCTTGGCGCCGCCGGAATTGGTCAACACGAAGAACACGTCGCCGCCTTCCTCGAGGTCGTACTGGATGCCGGTCTCGCGCGCCGCGACGAGCTTCGGCTCGCCCTGGGGCTGGGCTGCAGGCAGGACACGGTACTCGGTCGTCTCGTGATCGTTGATCGAAATGAAGATCCAATCGTTGGTCCGCGTGCCGGACACGTTCACAAAGAAGCCCGGATCGGGCTCCTCGTAGACGAGCCGGTCATTGGCTGCATCCTGGCCCAGTGGGTGATGGAAGATGCGCGAGGGGCGGTGATTGTCGTCCAGTCGCGTGTAGAAGAAACCGTCATTCGACGCGTCCCACGTGCCGGAACCACCGGTACCAGCAACGAGGTCGTCGAGTTCGGCGCCTGTCTCGGTGTCCCGCACCCGCAGCGTGTAGAATTCCGAGCCGTTGTCGTCATAGCTCCAGACGAGCCTGCGGTGATCGGAGGAGTGGTCGACGTCGCCGATGCGGAAATAGGCTTTTCCTTCGGCTTCCTTGTCGCCGTCGATGAGGATGGTCTCCTCGCCGCCCTCGCGGGGGATGCGGAAGAAGCGCGGCTGTTCGCCGCCGGTGCGGTAGGATGTGCCGTAAGCGAAGGGTCCGTCCTTCATTGGCACGGAGGAATCGTCCTCCTTGATGCGACCCTTCATCTCAGCAAACAGCGCCTTGCGCAAATCCTCAGTGCCGGCGAGCACCTGCTCCTGATAGGCGTTTTCCGCCTCCAGATGAGCGCGGATCTCCGCGTCGAGCACAGAGGGATCACGAAAGACAGCCTGCCAGTTGTCAGCCCTGAGCCACGCATAATCGTCCGTCCGCTCGATCCCGTGGCGGGTATCTACGACCGGATGCTTTGGGGCGACCGGCGGTTGGGCGGACAGATTGAGGAGCGTCTTGTGCATGATCGGGCTCTTTGGGTGGATGTGAATTCTTGATGAATGTCGCTCTCAGACGGCGTTCAAGCCGAACGGGCGATGGTCGACGGGCAAATCGTTGAAAACCCCCTGGAGGAGGATCGAACATGTACAACACCATGAAGAAGGCCATGCTGCCCACGCTCGCTGCGACGATCATGCTGGGTTCCAGCGTGGCCGGCGCCACTACCTTTAGTGCCTGGCAGGTCGCCAATGTTGCGTGGGGCGATATCCTGAACGTCAGGGCCTACCCGGCGAGCACGTCCCAGAAGCAGGCCGGCTATCCCAACGGCACCGTGCTGGCGATGACGGGCCGATGCACGAATGACCTCAACCTCTTGAACATCCAGCACCTGCCCCCGGCACAGCAAACCCAGGCAGTCCGCTACCGCTGGTGCGAGGTCTGGCACGATCCGCGTCGCGACGGTACCTTCGTCACCGGCTGGGTTTATGGCCGCTACATAGCCCCCCATTGAAACTGACGTTGACACTGAGCCCATCCGGGCTCAGTCCCTGTCGAAGGCGAGAGCGTGGCCATTGGTGCAGTAGCGCAGACCTGTCGGTTGTGGGCCATCGGGAAAGACATGGCCAATATGCGCATCGCAATCGGCACAGCGGATTTCCGTGCGAACCATCATGTGCGAGCGGTCTTCGTGTTCCGCGATGGCGGTCTCGTCGACGGGAGCGAAGAAGCTTGGCCAGCCCGAGCCGGATTCGTATTTGGTTTCGGAGCGGAAGAGCGGCCGGTTGCAGCAGATGCAGCGGTAGAGGCCGGGCTCCTTATTGTCGAGCCAGGGCCCGGTGAAGGCACGTTCAGTGCCGTGGCGACGGGTGACCTGATACTGCTCCGGCGTCAGTTCTGCGCGCCATTCCTCGTCGGATTTGCTGATCTTGGGCAGGGTGCCAGCTGACATGGTGAGGTTCTCCAAGACGATGTGAGCCAGATGTAGGGCGTCAACCTGCCCTTGTCAGCATCTAGTGGCAAAACGTCCTTCAAGGACGGTGCCCCCGGCACCGCGACGACCTGGCCTGGATATCAGGGTCAGGTCGTTGCGGAAGATATCACAACAAATAGGCCAGAAGCCAAACGGCAAGAAGAACGGTAGTCCAGAACGCCATGGCGCCGGTCGACCAGTTGCGAGCCAGAATGCCCCCCGGTCCGACATAGCGATAGACGCGCTGGAACGCGCCGGTCAGTCCCTGCTGCGCGAGACCGAGTGCCCACGCCCGGGCTGCCGTTGCGGCCCGCACGACGGCTTGTGCAATATCCCAGCCAAGGCGGCGGTAGAACCAGTCGGTATCCAGGCTGATCTTGCGCTCGCCGCCTGCATATTTCAGCAGCAGGAAGAAGGCGAGACCGGTGAAGAGCAGCACCTGCAGTTCCCAGAGCACATGCCCGGCCGTGTAGGCGTTGTAGGCAACCGGCGTCGGCATCATGGAATAGACCCACTGCGGATAGACGCCGATGAAGATGCAGAGGAACGCCGCGATGCCCATGGCGATCAGCATGTTGGTCGGCGCTTCCTTGGGGCGGAGGCCCGAATCCTTACCGAGGAAGGTGAAGTAGGGGAGCTTGAGGCCGGTATGCAGGAAGGTACCTGCGGATGCGAGCGACAACAGCAGCCACATCCAGGCAATCCCTTCGCGCGCGGCTGCGTCGATGATCATCGTCTTGGTGACGAAGCCGCTGGTGAGCGGGAAGGCCGAGATCGCGAAGCCGCCCACCATGTAGAGCAGGAACGTCATGGGCATGTACTTGTAGATGCCGCCGAGTTCCGTCAGCTTCGACTTGCCGGTCATGTGGATGACCGCGCCGGCGCCCATGAACAGGAGCGCCTTGTAGAGAATATGCGCGAAAGCGTGGCTGGCCGCGCCGTTGAGCGCCATCGCCGTTCCGAGCCCCACGCCCGCGACCATGTACCCGACCTGGCTGACGATATGGTAGGCGAGCAGCCGCCTTATGTCGTTGGCCAGAACTGCGTAGACAACGCCCCACAGCGCCATGATGACGCCGAGTACGATGAGAATCTCGGTGCCGGGATAGCCCCTGATCAGCGTGTAGACCGCCGTCTTGGTCGTGAACGCGCTCAGCAGGATCGCACCGGTGATCGTGGCTTCGGGATAGGCATCCGTGAGCCAGGCATGCAGCGGCGGCACCGCTGCATTGATCATGAAGCCGATGAGGATCAGGTAGAAGGCCAGGCCGACATCCTGGAGCGCGTCGAAGGACGTGGTTCCCGTCTCGAGGAAATAGAGGATGATGCCGCCCAGCAGCAGCACGCCGCCGGCCGCATGCACGAGCGTGTAGCGCCAACCGGCAGCCCAGGAGACCTCATCGCGCCGGCACCAGATCAGCCAAACCGATGAGAAGACCATCATCTCCCAGAAGATGTAGACCGTGATCAGATCTCCGGCGAAGATCACGCCCAGCGCCGAACCGGCATAGATGTAGCCGGCGACATGCTGGAGTGTGTCGTCGACGTGCAGTGCATAGATGGCACCGACAACAAGGATGATGCCGAAGACATTTGCAAACACGAGGCTGAGCGCGTCGACCCTGCCGAAGGTGAGATCGAACTCGAGCAGCGGAACCGTGCCGTAGGTTCCGGGCGCCTGGGTCAGGATGAGTGCCAGCACTACCAACGGCAGCCCGACAAGATAGACCTTGCGCGCCAACCCCTTCACGAAGGGAATGACGAGGGCGCCCAGGATGAGGACGAAGGAGGGGTGAATCCAGCCAAAGGTCTCAATCATCGTAGTAGTCCTCCGGCCGGTTGAGGAACACCTTGCCCAGCGCCTTCGAAACCACGATGATCAGCGTGCAGGAAATGAAGCCGTAGATCGCGCCGAAACCGCCCACCGACTCCCACCAGAAACGGTCATATCCCGACGGGATCAGGAAATCGAGGACGACGAGGAGAGCGAGGACGCCGTACATGATCCAGGCCAGGATGCGCCGGTTGTCGACGAGGTATTCAAGAAATCTGCCGAGTGCCATCTCTGTCAGCCTCAGTTCACGAACATGCCACTGAGCAGCGTGGCCACCGCTCCGGCATTGAAGAAGAGAAGGACGCAGAAGAGCGCGGTGACTGAGAGCGCCAGAACCGACGGCAGTGGCGCTTCCTTGATGCCGCCCTCGTAGCCGTCCTTGGGCGGCATGAGGAAGGCGCGGATGACCGGCGGCAGAAGATAGGCGATGTTCAGAAGCGTGCTGATCATCAGCGCCGCGACCACGAAGATGTACTCCGCTTCGTAGGCGCCCTGCATGATGTGCCATTTGCTCCAGATGCCGCCCAGCGGCGGGACGCCGATGACGCTCAGCGCGCCGAGGAAGAAGGCGAACATGGTAAAGGGCATCCGCCAGCCGAGACCATCCAGTTGGCTGATCTCGGTCTTCTTGGTTGCCGTGTAGATCGCTCCGGCACAGAAGAAGAGCGTGATCTTGCCGGCAGCGTGCATGGCGATGTGGAGACCCGCGCCGAGCATGGCCGTCGGGGTGGCCAGTGCGGCGGCAAGAACGACATAGGCAAGCTGGCTGACGGTGGAATAGGCCAGCCGAGCTTTTAGATTGTCCTTCTGGATGGCGACCAGCGAGGCCATAAGCAATCCGAAGGACGACAGGATGATCAGCCACTCGCTGGCGCCTGTCTCTGTCAGGAATTCCAGCCCGAAGATGTAGAAGATCACCTTCGACACGGTGAAGACGCCGGCCTTGACGACCGCGACGGCATGCAGAAGCGCGCTGACGGGCGTCGGCGCCACCATTGCCGTGGGAAGCCAGTAATGCATCGGCATGACCGCGGCCTTGCCGATGCCAAAGGCAAACAGCGCCAGCAGCAGACCGGCCGCCACCGGACCGACATTGCCCTGCAGGATGCCGCCAGGCACGAAATCGAGCGTGCCGGCCAGCACGTAGGTCCACACGATCGCCGGCAGGAAGAAGACCAGCGAAGCACCGATCAGCATCAGCAGATAGACGCGGGCGCCACGCTTGGCGGCCTCGTTGCCCTTGTGTGCGACGAGGGGATAGGTCGAGACGCTGAGCAGTTCATAGAACAGGAACAGCGTGAACAGGTTGGCCGAGAAGGCGATGCCGATCGTTGCGAAGAGCGCGATGGCGAAGCAGACATAGAACGAGGTTTGCCGCGGTTCGTTGTTCCCGCGCATATAGCCGATCGAATAGACCGAATTCACGATCCACAGGGTCGACGCGATCGTCGCAAACAGCATCCCCAGCGGTTCGATCTGGAAGGCGATCTCCAGTCCCGGCGTCACCTCAAGAAGATCGAATGAGGGTCGGGCGCCATTCCAGACTTCCACGAGAAGCATGGCCACGGTGACGAACAATGCGCCTGCCGTGGTCAGCGTCACCGCTTCGCGCAGGTTTGGCGCGGAACGAGCGAGAGGGATCAGCAGCGCGCCTGCAAAGGGGATGACAAGCGCCAGCGCTATCAGACTGTCGGCGTTCATCTCAGCCCCTCGATCAGTACTTCAGCGGCCATGCCCGCGGTGCCGGCCGTCAGCTCGGCGTTGAGGCCGAACATGACGCAGGCCACCACCAGGATCCAGGTGGGTACCAGCATCGAGAGCGGCGGATCCGAAGCTGCGGCCGCGCCGCCTGTGGGCTCACGGAAATAGGCGATCTCCACAAAACGTCCGAGATAGACGACGGCCATCAGCGAGGTGATGAGCACGAGGAAGGCAACCCACCACAGTCCGGCTTCGAAGGCACCGAGCACGAGATACCACTTCGACACGAAGCCGACCGTGCCCGGTACGCCGACAAGCGACAGGCCGGCGATCACGAAGGCTGCCATCGTAAGCGGCATGCGACGGCCGATACCGGCCAGTTCTGAGGTCTTGACGGCACCTGCCATCAGCGCGATGCCGCCGACCGCAAAGAACAGGCCACCCTTGATCATTGCGTGGTTGAACAGATGCACAAGTGCGCCTGTCAGGCCGGTCGCATTGGCCAGGGATACGCCGAGCGTGATGTAACCGATCTGCGCTACCGACGACCAGGCCAGCATGCGCTTGATGTTGTCCTGGAAGATCGCGATCAGCGATGCCGCGAACATGCCCGCGATGGAAAGGATGAGAAGAACCTCTCCGACTGGGTGAAGCTCGAACACCACCTCAAAGCCAAAGATGGTGTAGAAAAAGCGCAGCAGCAGATAGACCGCCACCTTCGTGGCGGTGGCAGCCAGGAAGGCCGTCGTGACCGACGGCGCGCCGGCATAGGCATTAGGCAGCCATGCGTGCAGAGGGAACAGGGCAACCTTCAGGCCAAGACCGACGGTAATGAAGGCCAGTGCCGCCAGCACGGGCCGCGACGATCCTATGTCGAGTTCCTGGATGCGCATCGCGATGTCGGCGAAATTCAGCGTGCCGGTCATCGTGTAGAGCAGTCCGACGCCGACGACGTAGAAGGTCGCACCGATCGTGCCCATGACCAGATACTGGAAGGCAGCGAGAAGGGCGCGCCTGTCCTTGCCCATGGCGATCATGACATAGGTCGACAGCGAGGAAATCTCGAGGAAGACGAAGGCGTTGAAGGCATCGCCAGTGATCGTGATGCCGAGCAGTCCCGCCAGGCACAGCAGATACATGCTGTAGAACCAGGCCTGCTTGTTGTCGGGTATTTCGGCTGCCACGCTGCGCGCAGCATAGGGCATGATCAGCGCTGCAATGACCGACAGGAGAAGAAGCACGAAAGCGTTCGCGACATCGATCCGGTATTCGATCCCGATTGGCGGTGCCCAGCCGCCCATGGCGTAGGAGATGGTCCCCTCGCTGAGAACCTGGACGAGCAGGCTCCCCGCGATGACCGGCATCAGGACGCTGGTGATCAGCGCGATCACATAGGCTACGCGCGGACGGTCGATGATGGCGCACAAAGTCGCGCCGATCAGCGGCAGAACAATCTGCAGGGCAGGCAGCTGTGCCTCGATCATTATTCCTGTTCGCCCTTCTCGAAGATTTCTTCTTCCTCGATCGTCCCGAATGCCTCGTTGATGCGCACCACGAGCGCCAGCCCGACGGCAAGCGTCGCAACGCCCACAACGATGGCCGTGAGGATGAGCACGTGCGGCAGCGGGTTGGCGTAGTTGCCCATTCCGTCAGCGATGATGGGCGCCGTCCCGCCAAGGATTTTGCCGGGCGTGATGTAGAGCAGGAATACCGCAGTCTGGAAGACGGTGAGGCCAACCAGCTTCTTCACCATGTTGCCGCGTGCAACCACAATGTAGAGGCCACACACCATCAGGAAGATGGAGACCCAGTGATTGTAGTGATGGATGATTTCTTCGATCAGGCCCATTATCGCCCCCGGCCCGCGAACGCATAGAAGATGGCGAGGATGGCCCCGGTGACAGCGGACAACACGCCGACCTCGATCAGAATGATGCCAACCTGCTGCGAGATCTGCGGATCGGCGATCGGCAGCGCGTAATAGTCGAGATAGTTGCCGCCATACAGCCAGGTGATGACGCCTATCCCAAGGAAGATCAGCGCGCCTACGCCCATTAGCAATTCGACGACGCGAACCGGGACAATGCGCTGTGCTTCGCCAAGGCCAAAGATCAGCGCGTAGAGAATGACCGCTGCGGCGACCACGACACCTGCCTGGAAGCCGCCGCCGGGGCTGTATTCGGCGTGGAAATGCACATAGAAGCCGAACACCGCGATGAACGGAATGAGCAGTTTTGCGATAACGCGCAGAAGAACGTCGAGACGCATGTCGGTCTCCTACTGCTTTCTTCCGGGTCGCCGCGCGCGACCCAGGAGCAACAGGACGCCGATGCCGGCGGTGAAGATGACGATAACCTCGCCCAGCGTATCGAAACCGCGATATGTGGTCAGCACCGATGCCACGACATTGGGGACGCCCGTGTCGGGGATCGACTGCTCGAGATAATACGGCCCAATATGGGTGTGCACGGGCGTGTCCGGCGATCCGAAGGGTGGCAGGTCCCAGGTGCCGTAGACCAATGCCGCACCCGTCACCACAGAAACGAAGATCGGCAGGATCTGCGGTTGACGCGGCTTGCCTTCCTCGGTCTTGGTCAGATGCAGAACAGCAAGCAGCATGACAGTCGAAATGCCGGCGCCTACTGCGGCCTCGGTCATCGCGACATCGGGCGCGTCCAGCACCAGGAATACCGTAGCGATGAGGAAGCTGTAGACCGCGCCCAGAATGACGACGGCGAACAGGTTCCTCAGCCGGACAATTCCCACGGCTGTGAGCGCAAGCAGCGTCAGCAGCCCCATGTTGATCAGCGCTTCGATGACGAGCCTCCCTTCTTGCGGGGCGCGGCCTTGCTTTGCGCCTTCTGTTTCGTCGCGGGCTCCGGTCGCGCAGCCGTCTTGGCGCGGCGCACTTCATCGACCACGTCGCGCCGCTCGCGCCCGGCAGAATCGAACAGCTTGGGTCTGACGCCTACCGACAAGGCCGCCCGCGTCACTGCATGGGTGGCGACCGGCGCGGTGAACAGGAAGATCAGGAGGATAAAGACCAGCTTGACGGTGACCAGCGTGAAGCCGGCCTGCAGCATCATGCCGATGAAAAGGAAGCCAGCTCCGACCGTGTCGCTGACGCCGGTCGCCTGAAGCCGACTGAAGACGTCCGGCATCCTGTTGAGCCCGATGGCCCCCACGATGAGGAAGAAGCTTCCGGCCAGCAGCAAAATCCAGCTGAGTGCGTCGATGACGATGCCGATCATGAGTTTTCCGGCTCCTCGCCACCCGAACGGGACAGGTCGCCGTAGCGCAGGAACTTGAGCACCGCAAAGACGGCAATGATGTTGAGTAGACCGTAAAGAATGCCGATGTCGAGGAACTCGGGGCGCCCGGTCATGAAGCCGAACAGCGCCAGAAGCAAAATGACGCCGTTTCCGATCTTGTTGGCGGCAACAAGACGATCAAAGACGGTTGGACCGGCCAGCGCCCGCGCAACGGCGAGTGCCAGCGCTACCATCACGGCAACGGCAGCGACTGCAAACATCATGACGCGCTGCCTTCGAATTTTGAAACGCGACGATCGAGCGAGCCCTCTTCGAGCTCGCGTGCCAGATCGCCGGTCAGGGCGTGAACGAGGATTTCACGACTGGAGCCGGTCGCCTCGATGGAAATGGTGCCGGGTGTCAGCGTAAGGGAATTGGCATAGGTGGTGAAGCCGGCCGCCGTTTTTTGACTGCCCTTGATACGAACAATTGTCGGCGAAATAGGCAGTTTGGGATCGAGAATGATACGCGTGACGACAAGCGCGGATTTGACGATCTCGAAACAGAGCCAGGGCCAGTATGTGAGTGCGCCCGCCGAAAGCTTCAGCGGGAGGCCTTCTTCGTCGACGAGGCCCATGCGCCAGGCGGTCCATGCCACCAGGATCACGACCAGCAGGCCGACGATCAGGAGCCACGCATAATACAGGCCCGACAAGAGGAGCCAGAAAGCGGCCAGCAATATGAGAAGGCTAGCGAGCCGTGCCATTCGGCACTCCCCTGACGGTTTGGTTCGTTGCGTTCACCGGGCCTGAACCTGCGAACGGGCCCGTCCGCTGGCGCGGCAGTTGGTTCCGACGTGGCGGTGGATTAGCGAAGGAAGGTAGCAGCGTCAACGAAAACAGGAAAGGACTTCACCGGAAGATTTGCCGCACCCTTGGCGCGTAGCAGGTCGTGGAGGCAGGCGCACTTGCATGGCGTTGGCGCGGGATGATCGTGCACTTGCGGCCGATTCTTGCTGACAGTCTTGAATGACATACACCGATGGCGGACGTTCCGGTGCGGCCGCCCTCAGCAGCAGTTCGAAGGTTGTGACAAATTGACATGGCCCGTATCGGGCAAGAGCCCGCCGGTCGCCGGTATAGCGCTCCAAGGCATATGTTTTGCCGAGGGCGCGGTCTGTAACATGTTGGTGAAGCCTACTCGCGTGACCGGATCAATCTGTGCTGGGATATGCCGAAGGGGAAGAGGAATTGTCGGTTGTGCCAAATGCAACCGGAGGTTATACGGGCGTCCGCGCTTGAAAACCCTGCAGCCATGCGACATCTGGAGAAAAACAACAATTGTTGGATCGGGAAACTTGGGCTAGTATGCGTTGATGAACGGGTGTTTGGTTTCGTCATGTAACAGAATGCGAGCCAAAGCATCTTTTGATAGCTGATATTTTATTTGTTTCGAAAAAGCAGGACAACGATTGACTTGATTCACAGTCAAACTAGATCATATGGAAAATCCGATTCGGAACGCACTGCGCTGCCGTGCATGCCGTATCGTAATGCACCGAATTTGTAAGCAGCCATAACCGCTGGGATTATAAGAAATGGAAATTGTCGAAAATAACGCGCACAACAAGGAAATGCTCATCGAACTGACGGCCGATGTTGTAGCTGCATATGTGAGCAACAACCCCGTGCCGGTGGGTGAACTGCCGAACTTGATCTCCGATGTGCATGCCGCGCTTGGCAAGGTTGGAATGGTCGGGGACGTGCCGCCAGCAGACAAGCCGAAGCCAGCCGTCAATCCGAAGCGCTCCGTCACCGACGACTACATCATCTGTCTCGAGGACGGGAAGAAGTTCAAATCGCTCAAGCGCCATCTCATGACGCATTACGGCCTGACGCCGGAACAGTATCGTGAGAAGTGGGGTCTGGACAGCAATTACCCGATGGTGGCGCCGAACTATGCGGCCGCCCGTTCGCGACTGGCCAAGAAGATGGGCCTGGGGCGAAAGCCGAAGGGCTGAGTTTCCTCCCAAGTCGTACCTGAGCGTATCGTTGCGGCGCCCTTGCGGCGCCGCTTTCTTTTGTACGGTTTCAGGTTGATAGTCCGGTAGCTTCCGCCCGACACAATGCGTCCAGCGCTTCCTTCAGCGCGATATGGCGGTTGATATCGTAGCTCCAATGCCTGGCAGCACCGCGCAAGCGTTCGCGTTCGAGCAACCTGCGTACGCGCAAGATTGTCAGCCGGCGTTCTCCCGACCGTGCTGCGAGTGCCGCTGCTAGATCCAGACCCGTGGCCAGCCGAAAAGCGACCAGGCGTGCCGCACCGCGTCTTTCTTCGCGCCTCTCTGCCGTGAAATGTCTGGCTTCGTCTCGAAGTCCTCTCATCGCATTCTCCTGTGACCATGTCACAGGAGCGTCGCCCATCGCGCTGAGGTGGGGATAAATTCCGACGCCGGCAATCAAGAGAGACCGGAAAAATCATTTAATAACAATGCCCTAGCATTCAACGCACGCAAAAATAGTTCTTTATTTGTTCACACCCTTGCCGCATCCCGATATAAGAAATAATTCCTATACCGGGAGAAGGAGCGGGTCGTGTCCATTCAGGCGATGTCCAGACAGGAGAAGGTCGATCTTGAGCGGCAGCCGGAGCGATTGGAGACATCTTCCCGCGCCGCGGGTGACAGGCTCGGTCGATCAGCTTCCAAGAAACGAGAAGCCATCGTGGCGCGGTGCGATGCGGTGATCGACATTGTCGCGGCGCTATTTGACCTTCCCGGTCGTGAGTTGCGCCGCACGGGGCGTTCGACGTCGGATATCGCGCGTGCAAGACAGATCGCGATGTATGTCACCCACGTCGTTCTGCAACTCTCGATGGCAGAAGTGGGCTGGGGCTTTGCCCGAGAAAGGACCACGGTGCTGCATGCCTGTCACCTGATCGAGGACCTGCGTGACGACATCGAATTCGACCGGGTCGTGGCTACGGTCGAGAGGGTCATCAAGGCTGCATTCCCCACGCCCTGAGCGGCAGGAGCGTGTCCAATTCTTATATTTCTAGGGAGAATACTGAATGGGACTTACGGCAATGCCGATATCCCCTGATGCAGCCCGGCTGCTACGCTTCCTGCGGGCAGGGAACGCCAGTGTAATGGATGCAGGGAAGCCCGGGTTGATGCTTCTCGACGGCGGATCCCGTGGAACGATTGCGGTGGAACGAACTCTGTTGGCAAAAGCCATCAGTTCGGGCCTGGTTGCCGTCGATGCCGAGCGCAATTTTCGGTTGAACGATTTGAGCCAGTCCAAACAGGAGGCGGTGGCGGATGCCTTGGCTGTCAGCGCCCGGGAACCTGTCGCAGCGACCATTGCGGGACCACAGGGGCCCGACAAGGTGACAATCAACCTGGCGGAGTCCCCCTTGAGCCTGCTCGCAAGCCGCCGCGACCGCAACGGTCGCCGCTTCCTGTCTGCAGACGAGTGCGCCGCGGGCGAGCGGCTGCGCCGCGACTATGAACGCGCCTGTCTGATGCCTCGGCTTGGCATCAACTGGGAACGACCGATTGGCGGGAGCCGCCATGCAGGCATTGGGGATGGACAACTCGATTTTCCCGAAGCCGTGCTGGCGGCCCGCATCAGAGTAGAAAAGGCGATCGAAACCGTCGGCCCCGAACTTGCGGGCATCCTCGTCGACATATGCTGTTTCCTGAAGGGACTGCAGCAGGTGGAAGCCGAAAGGGGGTGGCCGTCGCGCTCCGCCAAAATCATGCTGAAGAGCGCGCTGGCTGCACTCGACCGGCACTACCGTCCGCAGCATGCCAGGGGCAGGCGGGCCTTCCATTGGGGCGCGCCGGGCTTCCGCCCCACAATGTCAGGCCCCGAGACGTCATGAGCCGCTAACGGTTTCACCCAGTGCAGTCTCGGCCTCGCGGCGGATACGGGCGATCATGGAGCGCAGCCCGTTCGCCCTTTGCGGGGTCAGGTGCTCGTCGAGACCGAGGTCACGCAACAGGTTCTCGGCATCTGCGCTGGCAATCTCGCTTGCGCGGCGGCCGGAATAGAAGGCGATCATGATCGCCACCAGGCCGCGGACGATATGAGCGTCGGAATCGCCCAGGAATTCGATAACCGGGTCTGGGCCTTCTCCACGCGTCGGGCGCAGCCAGACCTGGCTCACGCAGCCCTGCACCTTGTGCGTGTTGTCACGGTACTCCTCGGGGTAGGGCGCCAGCCCGTTGCCGAGCTCGATGACATAGCGATAGCGGTCCTCCCAATCATCGAGAAAGGAGAAGTCGTCGCGGATAGTGTCGATGGTGGCCGTCATGGTGAAGCAGCATATAGGCAACCCAAGGCCTTGCGTCACCCATATTCCGGGAGGGATTGCGGGTTTTGAGGTCGCAGCCGGTTCAGGATCCGCCAAGACTCTCGGCTTCGAGCGCGCCGTCGCGCTCATGATCGATCGAGCCCGTCATGATGGTCTGATCGGGCTGCTCCGGGCGGAGCTGATCTTGCTCGATCCATGCCATGGCGATACGGGCGCCCTCGCGAGCCTTGAGCCCGATGGTCTGGATTGCCGAACGCCCGGTCTCGCAGACATCGGGTTTGCGCTCGCACATGCCCGCAATGTCGCTGACGGCATCTTTGGCGGCAAAGAAGGCCTGGAAAGGCCCCACGGTTTCAATGTCTCCTCTTCCGTCGGAAACATCGAACGGTATGACGAGCAGCACCAGCGAGAACCAGAATGCCGTACGGATCAGGAAGCCCATTTCTTTCCCTCTTTTCCCGCGGACTCGAACGCATTTCCCCAAAGTCCGCCAGACCAACGCGCAAAGCATGGCTGCGATCCGCAAATGGCCGGCTTCCCGGGACGGCAGACTTTGATTCAAAACCAGCTAGAGTTTGAATTCTTCGAATTTGTCTCGAATTGAAAATACCTGTCGTGCAGTTTGAGAGCGGATGAAATAATTGAAATAAAAGAGTTATTCGGGTTCACGTCCGATTTCGGACCCGTCAGGGGAGGCGTTCTGGTCGGCTCTAGAAAGCGTTTACCATGCCGTCCGATATGTCGCCTTGCAGCGCCACCTGTGACCTTTAGGGGGCTCGATCAGGCCTGCCTTATCCATTCCTTAAACGCTGGATGCGAGTCTGGGGATCAAGCAAATCCATCCGCGAAGCGGACCCCCGCGTACGAGTACGTTGCGTTGATCCTGGCGAACCAAAAACGAAGCGAACTGGAGCAGGCCATTCGCGCCGGCTTCGACCTCTTCGTGCCCGTCACTGTTGCCGATCCAGGCGAGCGGGACAGGCTGTCCCGGCTTGTCGGCGTGGTTCTGGCCTCGCCCTTCCTGATCACGCTCGCCGGCATTACCGCGACCACCGAACAAAGCGCCGTGGCAATGCTTGTGGGCATTTGCCTGGTCTTTGCCATCAGCCTGTCGATAGCGCTCTTCATCGCAGCCACAGGTAGAGGCAACATTGCGGCAGGTATCGCCCTTGTCGCGGGCAGTATGGCCGGGGGTCTGTTGATCGCGACAGGCGGCGGCCTTGCGTCGCCATTGGCTGCACTTCTTGTCGCCCTGCCACTGGAGGCCTATCGCATCGGCAGAAGCCGGATTGCCCTGGTTTGGGGATCGGTGGCGGCCCTTGCCGCCTTGACCCTGCAGATACCGGTAGCGGCTCTTCAGGGGACGGCTCTCGTCGAAGTCTCGGCCTGGCAATGGCTGGCGCCGCTTGTCTATGTCGCGACACTTGTCCTGCGCATGTCTTCCGTTCGGTCTCAGGCGGGTGCTGGCGAAGCCGCGCGTCTGGGGCTGGCTGTGATGCAGAACATGCGCGGTGCACTTCTTCGCATCGCTCCCAACGGCGACGTGGTGGATGCTTCAGTCCAGGCCGAAAACGTGCTCGGACTGGCTCCGGAACTCGTCGAAGGACGAGGCCTGTTCGAACGGCTGCGTATCCCGGACCGTGTCGCCTATCGCTGCGCCATCTCGGAGTGCTCGCAGGGAGGGTCCGCGCGCCTGCTCGAGGTAACTCTTCGTGTGCCCGGTCGGGATGGAGAGAGCCCTGCTGGCGTCAATCGGCTTTTCGAACTGGAGATAATGCCAGGCACTGTGGCCGATGGCTGTGCCATTGCCATTCTTCGGCCGGCAGATGCAGTTGCACATTTGCGCAACGAGCTGGAGAAGGCGGAAGAAGTCGCGGGATCGACCGAGATGACAAAGACCCGCTTTCTGGCAACCGTGAGCCATGAACTGCGGACCCCGCTGAATGCAATCATCGGGTTCTCCGAGATGATGCTTCACGAGGCGGTCTCCGGTCCCCTGGACACCAAGCAGAAGGAGCATGTCGGCCTCATCCGCGATGCTGGCCGCCATCTGCTTTCGGTCGTCAATTCCATCCTGGACGTCTCGAAGATCGAGGCCGGCGCCTATCAACTGCATCCGGAGCCGTTCGATTTCGCGACGACAGCCACGCTCGGTCTCTCACTCCTGGAGCCCCAGGCCGCCAGCAAGGGACTGAATTTGTCGAGCAGCGTGTCCGCAGGCATCGGAGAGGTCTGCGGAGACCAACGGGCGATCCAGCAGATACTCATCAACCTTCTGTCCAACGCCATCAAGTTCACGCCCCAGGGCGGAAAGGTCTCGTTGGAGGCCTGCCTCGACCAGGGCCATTTGCGTATCAGCGTTGCCGACACGGGTATCGGCATGTCTCGGGAGGAACTGGCAAGGGTAGGCCAGCCATTCACCCAGGTCAGCAACGACTACACGCGCAATTTCGAGGGGTCTGGTTTGGGGCTTTGCCTTGTGCGCGGGCTCGTGGAACTGCAGGAGGGCGCGATGTCCATCGAGAGCGCCCCGGGCCAGGGGACCGTGGTTACGGTGACGCTGCCGGTATCGAACGAACTGAAACAGAACAACGACAGGGAAGCAGGCATTGGCTCGGGCGAGAAAGGCGAACTCAAGGCGATCGGAGAAGGGCATGAGGCGGCGCGGCGCATCGCATGAAAGCGCCCTTACTGGACGACGCCTTCTGGCCGGAGGCGTCACGGCGCTGACGGTAACGTTCGCTTTCGTGGCGGCGAACGCCATCTGGTATCAGCCGCACGCGCACAAGGCTCCGATCCTGTCGACCCGCACCGCTCACCTGCCTGTCGCCCCTCATACGAGACCAGCGAACGAGACGGCAGTGGCCGATACGCGGACGGAGAGCGATGACGCAGAGGTGACAACCATCATTCGTCTCGAACGCCAACCGTCAACGCCGCAGGGCGACCCGCTGGTGGCGGACATTCAGAAGGTAATGGCAGAACTCGGCCTGTACGAGGGCGACATCGATGGTCTTGCCGGACCCATGACGCGCCAGGCAATAGAGACCTATCAGGACAAGATCGGCATTGAAGTGACCGGTCGGATCGACGAGACACTTGTCGCCAAATTGGGATTGGCCGACGAGCCGACAGTGCCAGTGCCTCCTGCGCCGCGTCCCTCACGGGCCGAACCGCCCCAACCCCAGACCGATAGCGTTCAGACGGCATCGCTGGGCGATGATGGGACTGACGCTTTGGTCTTGCGGATCCAGGCCGGCCTCAGGGCCTTCGGCAACGACGACATTCAACTCGATGGTATCAGTGGCCCGAGAACACGCGCTGCCATCCGGGAGTTCCAGTCGCTCTTCGGATTGCCGGAGACGGGGGAGCCAGATCGCGAAACCTATGCCAAGATGCGCGAGATCGGACTGACCGACTGATCGTCGGCAGCACTTCTGTCTGACACGGGGTCAAATTTGCGCGTCACTTCGGATTTCTGGGTTTCAGCGCTCGTTCGCCGGATCTTCAATGCCGGTGGCTTTGCCGCAATAGGCCGCCGCGGCGCCAAGGAAGCCGGAGCGATCTTCATTTTGGTTCGGTCGCGGGACGGTCGCTTTCGCCTGCTGGGACCAGCCGCCCAATCTTCTTATGATGAAGCCGGACCGCAGGAGCGCCGTTTCGGACAGTTACTGGAGGGCGAGGACGAGGCCCTTTTGGACGCACGCCTGGCGAAGGAGGGCCGGTTCGACCCCGATTTCTGGCTGGTCGAGATCGAGGCGGACGATGGGCTGATCGCGGAGGTCGTGCCGATTACGACGCCTTGAGATGCGCAGCCGCTGGTGCGTCGGCGCTCTCATTGGCCGCAGGCGGGATGACGACATCTTCCCACTCGATATCATTCTCCACCAAGCCTGGAATGGCGCTCATCTTCCAGTCGCGAACGGTTGCCCGGGCGGATTGCGCAGACATGGCGTTGAAGCGATCGAGGAACTGACGGACAGCCTCGGGATGGGCGTAGTGCTGGCCAAAAATGCAGGCTGCAACGAGGAAGGCCTGCTCGGCGCTGAAGTCAAGCGATCGCAGCGCGATGGGCAGCTCGTTGCGCCCCTGCTCTGAGGTCAGTGCATCGCCCTGGGCCGGCGTCAGGCGTAGGGTTTGAGCCAGGCATTGGGCGAAAAGCTGCCGCGTGCCGGTCAGCGCGACCGAGCGGAGCTTTTCGTAGACATGCGGTTTTTCCCGCCACCGGGCTGGGGCTGGCGCATTGGCTCGGTCCTGTATCGGGTCTTGTCGCGGAGCTGGGGCATCGGCAGTCTGCGCGGACTCCATCATGGTGCGCAATTTCGCGCGCACCTCCTCCCCCTTTTTTCCGGGGTTGGTTGGAGCTTCTGTGGCTGTTGCATCAATCTTTTCCAGGGTCGAAATCAGATTGGCGATGCGCGGGTGCAGATCGCGTCGCATCCCTATTGCGCGTGCATGGGCCATGCCGTGGCGGCCGATCAGCGCAATCAGATCAATGTCGCAAAGCTCTCGACGCTTCATGAGCAACGGAGCGGAGACTTCCACTGGTTCATCGCAGAGACGGCGTACCACGCCGAGCGGAACGTCGACACATTCCGACAGGGCGGCTGCCACATAGCGTCGCGTCTCCGTCGAGGACTTTTCGATCAGCGGCAAGGCGAGATCGTCTAGTTGGGCTATCTCGCGTCGACTTGGTCGCGGCAAAGAGCAGAAAGCGTAGATCGCGGCACGGAGCAGACGCTCCTGGCTTCCTTGGCGCCGGTAGGCCGGCAGGCGGCTTAACTCGATCGATGACACGGGCAGACTCGCAACTCGAACCTAGAATTGGGCGTTGGCACTGTTGGCCGTACCCATTGCTGAAAACTAGACGGAATGCGTTAGCAGACTGTTAACCGTTGGCGGCGTTACTCGACTGAGTGCTGCGTTCTGATCGATTCGAAACAAAACGAGAGTCAGAAGAGCCATGGCAACGATACTTGCCTTCCGACCACGACCCGCGTCACCATCGCCGCTGCCTCAGGTAATCGAGGCTGAGATCATACTGTTTCCCGGAATTCGATACGAGATTTATGGCCCGGGTCGGGAGCCTAGTCCCGTCAACGAAAGCCCCAGAATAGCCGAAACCTAGGCGATCGTTCAGTAGGGTTCGCAGGCGATGCTCTCCAGATAGAGAGCTATCCTTGGCTGCCAGGTCGAATCCGGAAGGAAAGATCGGACCACGATCATCCCCGCGTCAATGTCTGCCTCGACGAATATCGAACGCTCGAAGTCGGCCGGAAACGCATTGCGAAGCTCCAGCATCTGAACCGGTTTGACGATCACGATATCCAGCTTGCCATCGTTTGCCGTTCGATCATTCAGGCTGAAGATGTTTTGGCCTTCGCGATCATAGACGGACATCGACCAGAACAGCACGCGTTCGCCGGAACTGATCCGGACAGGTCCCTCTGCTATGTCAAAACGGCAGGCGACCGCCAGAAACATGGGATCGGCCGACACTGTCAGGGGAGCATCGGGAGAAGTCTCGATCTGAACTGTTTCGAACAAATCGCCCTTTTCCGCCATGCGTGACCAGGCATTTCGATCGCTCATGTAAGGTAGCATGAACAGCACGACGATGTGGACGACGCCCGCGCCGACCAGACCGACCAGAACGGCATATATCAACCTAGTCACAGGAAAGCCGCCTGATCAGTGGAAGTTCAACTTCAGTGGCTCGCGCACTTGTTGCTACGGCCGTGTCGTAGAGGCTCAGCACCAATGCAAACTGACCCGAACTGGCAATGCGCAGCCAGTTTCCCGGGCTCGGCAGTCGGCCGACGGATATCCTGAAAGATCCATCCTCACCACGCAGGATGGCTTGGGAATGAAGCGCTGAACTTCTGCCCTGCAATGCACGCAGCATGCCATCGGGCCCCGGGATCGCGGCGTAGATGGTCCACATGCGTGCGGGTGGAATAGGTCCTTCGACTTGGTAGGTGCAACGTGAAGATAAGGGTTCGCCCAGGCTGTCGCGCACAGCCGAAAACACGATCCCTTCAGCCTGACCAATGGCCAGGGTGGCCTGTCGGGAAAAGCGTGCTCGCGAATAGGGATCGGCCATTGGCGTGCCGCGGTCGGGATAGGCCGTCCAGGGGCCGATATCGACCGCGCCGAAACCGAAGCCGCGATCTATTAGATACCAGGCGCTCGCAGCGCCGCCGCCAATTGCTACCGACAGGGCGAGCGCGATCAGAAAAACAGTCCTGAACATTCTCACTTACCTGGACGATGCGGATATGGCTGTGCGTGAAGGCCTTGTGGCTCCCACACCTCGTAGCTGCCAATCACAGGGACGACAAGGCCTCGGGCTCGCGCGGCACGGAGAGCTCGGGGGCGGCACGGAAAAGCGAATTCATGCTCTCCAGCAAGCGGGTGGTCCGCGGGCTTAGAACGGGTGGACGGTTGGCTTCTTGAGCTTCCTGCTGGGCACTCTCCGTTGCCGCAGTCGCGATCGCATCAGGCGCTCTGATGCCGGGAATGGGCTTCAGTTCGACATTCTGATGGGCGTAGGTCATCAGGCGCTGCCAAGTCATCGCCGGCAGCGAACCGCCGGTCATGCGGCGCGTTGGCGAATAGTCATCATTGCCGAACCAGACCGCGGCGGTGTAGTTGCCCGTATAGCCGACATACCAACCGTCTCGATACGCCTGTGTCGTGCCGGTCTTGCCACCAGATTGGATCCCCTGCAGCGCCGCGCGGCGGCCGGTGCCCCATTCGGGGATCTGCACCATGATGGTGTTCATCGCCGCCACCGCCTCTTCCGACAGGACCCGCACCGGCGCCGGCGCGTCGCGCTCGCGTTCGTAGAGCACCTCGCCGCCATGCGTCGTCATCTGCGAAATGCCGTGGCGCATGCCCGCATAGCCGCCATTGGCCAGCGTCCCGTAGCCGGTCGCCTGGTCCATCACGGTGATGCCGGACGTGCCCAGAACCATGGTGCGGTGATTGCCGAGATCGGCCTCCACCCCCATCGCGATGGTCATGTTCTTGACCGTATCCACGCCCAGATGGTCGCGCGTCAGCCGCACCGGCACGGTGTTGAGCGAGCGCACCAGCGCATTGGTCAGGGTGACGTTGCCCGAAAAGCCGCGCGTGTAGTTCTGCGGCGACCAGCCGGCCCAGGTGATCGGCCCGTCGGTGACGACCGAATTGGGCGTGAAGCCCGCCTCCATGGCGGCGGCATAGACATAGACCTTGAACGAGGAGCCGGTCTGGCGCAGAGCGCGCGTGGCGCGGTTGAACTGGCTGCGCGCATAGTCGCGCCCGCCGACAATGGCGCGCACCGCGCCGTTGTTTTCCAGAAGCACGATGGCGCCCTGGCTGGCGCCGTAGTCGCTGCCATACTGGCGCAGATGGAACTCCAGCGATTCCTCGGCGGCCCGCTGCAGGTCGAGATCGATCGTCGTGCGCGCCACGATCGAGGTCGGCCCGTCGCGCCGCGCCAGCTTCTTGACCTCCTCGAAGGCCCAGTCGAGGAAATAATCCGGGCTCTCGCGCCCGCCCCGGTCGACGGCGGTGGCCGGGTTGAGGCGGGCGTGCAGCACCTGGCCCTCGGTGGCAAAGCCCGCATCGACCATGTTGGACAACACGATATTGGCGCGACCGCGCGCTGCCGGCAGGTTGATGTGGGGCGCCAGATGGCCCGGTGCCTTGAACAGGCCCGCGATCATCGCCGCCTCGGCAAGCGTGACGTCCTTGATCGACTTGTCGAAATAGAAGTCCGCCGCGGCCGCGATGCCGAACGTGCCGCCGCCCAGATAGTTGCGGTCGAGATAGAGCTGCAGGATCTCGGTCTTGGTGAGGTTCATCTCCAGCCAGAGCGCCAGATAGGCCTCCTTGATCTTGCGCTCCATCGAGCGTTCGTTGGTCAAGAACAGGTTCTTGGCCAATTGCTGGGTGAGGGTGGAGCCGCCCTGGACGACGCCGTTGGCGCGCATGTTCTCGCCGAGCGCGCGGCCAAGGCCGATGAAGTCGATGCCGAAATGCTCGAAGAAGCGGCGGTCCTCGGTGGCCAGCACCGCGTTGATGACATGATCGGGCAATTCGTCGACCGGCACCGAATCGCGCTGGATGATGCCGCGCTGGCCGATCTCGTTGCCGTAGCGGTCGAGGAAGGTGACGGCATAATCGCCCTGGGACAGCCAGTCGCGCTGGGTTTCGTCAAAGGCGGGGATGGCAAGCGCCAGGAACACGATCGAGGCGGCGGTGCCAAGCGTGAAGCCTTCCGAAAACAGCTCGACCAGCCCGCGGCGCCAGCCCTTTACCCGGAAGCGGCGGAAGAAGATGGTGACCGATTCCCACCACTGGCCGGCGCGGAAACCGGAATCATAGAGCGTCGAATCGATCCAGGCGTCGATCTCGAGGAGCTTCGACGGTTTTGGTCCCTTGGCCTTGCTGGTCTCGAACGGATCCTTCATTGCCCCTAAAGCCCACGCGTCCCTCGCGCATCAATCATGGCCAAACGGGCGAAATTCGGGCGCGCCCAGCCGGGTTGCGAAGCTACTCCCTTTGCCACCCCTGCCACAAGGAATAAACCGGGAAACACTCCGTGATCGTTAACCCCACCCGGATGCGGGTTGTTCCCGGGCGCGATGCGATGGGGCAGGGCTGTTGCGGCAGCGCAACGGTGTGGGGTGGCTTCGCTGAGCCGAAGCTGATGCCGAGCGCCTTCTGCCTCGTGGGGCGGGTCTCGCGCGTCGCGGAGACCCCCTCACCGTCTCGGGCTTCGCCCGATCCACCTCTCCCCCAAAAATGGGGGCGAGGAGGGGCGCCGGCGCCGGCATCTCCCCCTCAATTCCTCTCCCCCGTTTTCGAGGGAGAGGTGACACGCGTTGCGTGACGGTGAGGGGGATCTGGATATCGCCTCAGCGGCGCGCGGTGCGCATGGTCATGCGGGCGTTGCAATATTCGCCGTCATGCGTGCCCACCCACACGTCCAGCCAGCCATCGGAGGGACGGCTCAGCGTGATGCGCGGATCGAGATTGCCGTTGTCGTCATCGTCGTAATACCAGTTGGCGCGGCCGGTATTGATGAGCAGGATGCTGTCGCACTCGCTCACGACCGAGATTTCGAGCCGGTAAGAACTCATTCCCGAGAGATTGAAGGTGAAATCGGGCTGGGCCATGACATAACCCTGTCCGCGATCGGTCTGGGGCCTGACATTGCGGCAATTGGCGATGTTTGTGTCGCCGCCTGCCGTTACGTTATAGCTGCGGCCATTGGCGAGGTCGCGGCCGGAAAGGTGGTAAGTCTCGCCAGAGAGGCTGTAGTCCGGACAGGACCATGCAGATATACTTGAAAAAAACAGTGCAAATGCAGTAAGTATAAGTACGCGCATCCCTTTTACTCCCGTCTTGATGCAGGAGCGAACGCTTACGCCTGTTTTTTTATTGCCGCAACGGGATTTTTTGGGGGGATGGGGAGTGGGGAAGCAGGATGATCGTTCGTGAACCGATGCGCCCGCTGGCGCGCCGTCCGTCTCGAACCAATATGAAGCAGAGCGTAAATCGGTCGTGCAAGGAATGACCCATTGAACGTTACAGACAGCTACCGAGAACGCTTGGGCGAAATTGGCGCGCTCTTTCAATCGACCTTCACGGACTCGGAGGGCGAGGCCGAAGGCCAGTTGATCGGGACGTTGGCGCGTAATCTGCTTTCCAACACTGCCAAGCCCGATATCTTCGCCTTCTCGGCGTTGGAAGAAGGCAACATCATTGGCTCGATAGTCTTCACTCGGATGACATATCCCGATGATGGCAGGCCGGTCCTTTTGCTGGCACCGGTGGCGGTGGCCACCAGCCATCACCGGCAAGGGGTGGGTAGCGGCCTCATTCGGCATGGCCTGGACGTTCTGCGCAATCGAGGCGTCGATGTGGTGCTGACCTATGGTGACATCAACTTCTACGCCAAGGTCGGTTTTGCGCAGATCACCGAGGATGTCGCCAAGGCACCATTGCCTCTTCAGTATCCCCAGGGCTGGCTAGGCCAGTCGTTTGTCGAACCCGTTCTGAAGCCCTTGATCGGCCGAGGCTTCTGCGTCGATGCATTGAACGACGCGGCTTATTGGTAGCCAAAAAGGGAAAGAACCATACGAACCTTGCCAGATCTGCCGGATGCCGAGGGTTTAAGCCGTACGGCCAGTTTCGAGGTGCCGACGGAGCGTGGAATGGCTGCGGGCCGTTGCGTTGCGGCCTGCCTCGCCTTGTCGTCTGAAGGCAACAGTCTTGAAGCCGCAGCGTCTGGCCTCATGCCCGGCGTTGTCCGTAGTCAATTTGCGGAGGGCTGGGCTCGGCTAGGCAGGGTGAGGATCACAGGCCCTGGAGATACGGCATGTTCGACCACGGAAGAACTGTCGCCTGCGGCGATACGCACATTTTTGTTTCGGAGGCGGGGAGGGCGGATGGCAAGGCGGTCGTCCTCCTGCATGGCGGACTGGGAAGCCGGAAGGATTTTGAACCACTGGCCGCGTTCCTGGCCGACGATTGCCGGTTGATCGCGATCGACGCGCGGGGCCACGGCCGCTCCTCGCCGGGCACCGCGCCGATGAGCTACCGACAACTCGCCGAGGATGCAGCCGCGGTGCTGAAAACCCTCGGTCTGGCGCATGCCGGGATCGTCGGGCACAGCGATGGCGGGATCGTCGCCTTGCGGCTGGCAGCCTTCGGCCTCTTCCAGCCGCGTTTCGTCATTGCCGTGGCCGCGCATTGGGATCTGCCGGAAGCCGATCCGACGCGGGAAATCTATGCCGGCGTGACCGCCGAAGAATGGCGCCAGATGTTTGCCGATCAGGTGGAACGCTACGAGGCCGAAAACCCCGACCCGGATTTCGATCGGCTCTTTGCGGCCACGAAGGCGATGTGGCTCGCAAGCGACGGCAACGCCTATCCCGGCGAGCGCGTTCGCGACATCGCAAGCCCGCTTCTGGTCGTCCATGGCGACGAGGATTTCCTGGTCTCGCGGCGGCAGGCCTTCGATCTTGCCGAAAGGGTGGAAGGCGCACGCCTTTTGAACCTGCCCTTTGCTTCCCATACCGTGCTGGAGGACAGTCCGGAGGAGGTGGTTGCGGCGCTCCGGGCCTTCATGGGGCAGGCGGGGGCGCAAGAACGCCAATAGCGCGACCTCGAAATGCAGGCTGAATAAAACAGGAACAAATGCCTTGACATCGTGACGGTCCCCCGAAGGGTTTCAGCTACGGTCGGAAAAGTGCGGGTGGCGAACGAGCCGGCCTTTTTGGTGACAGGGGTTGTTGGTCTGCCCGCCCTCGTGGATCGATGCTTCTGCCTTGCCTCGGAGGCGGGTGTCTTCACACGCCCTCCGTCCTGCCGGAGATGTCGCCCTCAAGAGGGGAGGTTTCATGATCTTCGACCCCCTCACCGTCACGGCTTCGCCGTGACACCTCTCCCCCGATCGACGGGGGAGAGGAGAGCCGGCAGCACCGTTGGCGCCTCTCCTGCCAGGTCTGCAATTGCGAGAGCTGTAGTGACGCCCGCCTTGAGGGGCAGATGGCTGGCAAACCAGAGGGGTCGTTGTGGCGCGAGGCTCTCGGGGTTCGACGCGTCGCCTTGTCTTGCACCTCATCGTGGGGGAGGGGCATGGGTTGGCATAATTCCAGAAGAAAGGACGTTCGGACCGGCTTATGGTCGTGTAAAGTGTGCTGTTTTTTCTTCAGGCCGGTTTTTTCTTTTCGTCAGCTCAAGAATTTCCATCGAAGCGGATAAATAAAATCCCGGCCATGCCTTGTTCAGGCCCGGAATAAGGCGTATGTGTAAGATACGTTGATTTGGCCGTTTTGGCTTCGCGGTGTCAGAAACTTCGACCCGCCATTCACAACCGAATTATCGAAAGCGAATGCATGACGTCGATCCGGCGTGCATGCCGCCCGTCCGAACCCTGGAACCAAGCCCGTCTCCGACCACGGATGTACTGGCGTAGCGGGTATCGGTGCCGGTTCGGGTGGGATCTTGTTGGGGAGCGGATTGGCCGCTCCCGCGGAGGCCTCCGATCATGACGACGCGCAGTACGCAGACGGTGGTCCGGTTCGCTTCGCCCTTCCTGCTGCCAGGTTTCGACACGCCGCTGCCGGCTGGCGACTATCGCGTCGACCAGGACGAGGAACTGCTGGACGTTTCTTCCCGCCTGGCCTGGCGCCGCGTCGGCGCCTTCGTTCACCTACCGGCGCTGGGCATCGAGGGGCAGAGCCAGCAGATGGTGCCCATCACCCCGGCGGATCTCGATGCCGCTCTTCAAAAGGACAAGGAACAGACATGACAGTCGCAACAATCGGGCAGCGTAGCGCCCGCCACTATCCGCGCGAAGACGCCGCGCATGCGTTCGCCATCGGCCAGAGCGTCAGGCTCAAGGGCGGTTTCGGACGCACCCCGACCGAGATCTTTCAGGTCACGGCCACGTTTCCTCCGCGCGCCAACTCGCCGCAATACCGCATCCGCAGCGAGGACGAACGCCACGAGCGGATGACGACACAGGACGATCTCGAACCAGTCAGAGAAGCGGGTTCCTCACTCATCGAAAGGACGTTCGGCCATGGCCAAGGGACAAAAACGAAGTAACAAGGAAATCAGGAAGCCGAAGCAGGAAAAGGCAGCGCCGAAGCCCGAAACCAGTTTCGCCAACCAGATCAAGTCTGCCGCGAACTCCAATGCCCCGCGCGGCAAGGGCACGTCCTGAGCGCTCTCGTTTCATGTCGGCAGGCGGCGTTGCGGCGATGAAGATCGTGATCGAGTTCTACCGCACCCGGGACGCTGACGACGCGCATGCGGTCGTGGGGCGGGAGACGGCGGAAGCCGCCGATCTCGACGCCGCGATCGCGCTCGCACGCCAGCTTGCGCTGGAACTTGCCATGCCGCAGCGCCCCGACGCGATGACGATCAGGGACGCCGACGGCGCTACGCTCTATTCCGGCGCGCTCGATGGCTGATCTTGCCGACGAACGGCAATCGACCGTCTGGCACGCCGTCTCCGGCGCTCGCGCAAATGCAGCCCGAAAGCCCATGTCCGGCCGCACGGCACCCGCCTTGCCCGGACAATCGACCGCAAAGGACCGAACATCATGACACTGGAGTTCCCGAACCGGAGCCGCAGCTTCGACGAAGTGCGCAACGCCGTCCGTTTCATCGGCCATGACGGTATGTTTGAGGTGCCGTTTTTCGTGCAGGTGGCGGCGCTGGGAAGGACGGGGCTGTCGGAAACGGAATCGCTGTCGGCTTTCGATGCCGCGCGCAGCTCGATCCACGACATCGCGCGCGAAGCCTATTCCCATGGACGCCGCACCTCATATACGCTGACGGCCGCCGACTTCCGCTAGGCCTTCGGGATGCTGATCCGCTACGGCTACGAGATCACAGTGACTTGCCAGCAGCCAACAGCGCTGGTGTGCCTGCTTTCGGTCCACGACGACCGCGCGCCCGACATCAGGATTCCCGAAACGACCTTCACCGTGCCCGAGGTTCCGGTCTCGACCTACCGGGACCATTTCGGCAACCGGTGCCGGCGGCTCGTGGCGCCGGCCGGCGACTTCACCATGTGGGGCGACGCGACGATCGAGGACGATGGCAGGCCCGACAAGATCGTGCCGGACGCGCGCGAACTGCCGGTGCCCGAACTGCCCGACGACACACTCGTCTACCTGCTGGGAAGCCGCTACTGCGAGACCGACCAGTTGAGCCAGATCGCGTGGGACATGTTCGGCGCGCTCGCGCCGGGATGGGGAAGGGTGCAGGCGATCTGCGACTTCGTCCACGGCCACATCCGCTTCGACTACATGCAGGCACGCTCCACGCGCACGGCTTTCGAGGCCTTCAAGGAGCGTGTCGGGGTTTGCCGCGACTACGCGCATCTGGCCGTCACGCTCTGCCGCTGCCTCAACATCCCCTCCCGCTACGTCAACGGCCATCTGGGCGACATCGGCGTGCCGGTCGTCGATCCGATGGATTTCAGCGCCTGGATCGAGGTCTTCCTCGACGGCGAATGGCACACATTCGATCCGCGCAACAATTTGCCCCGGATCGGCCGGATCGTCGTGGCCCGCGGCCGCGACGCCGCCGATATACCCCTCATCAATTCCTTCGGACCACATGTCCTGAAATCGTTTCGGGTGTGGACCTATGAGGTGACGGGGACGCAAGAGGCGTGACGGTAGCTGGCCTTAAGCGAAAAAAATAGGAATAAATCCCTTGACACCGTGACGGTCACCTGATAGGTTTCTGCTACGGTCGGAAAAGTGCGGGTGACGCACGGCGGCCCGGTTCTCAAAAACAGATCGGGGCATTTGAAGCCGTACCCTGCGGGCGCTGGCGCTTGCCCCCTCACCGACCCGCTGCGCGGGCCACCTCTCCCCTGCAAGCGGGGGCGAGGAGGAGCGGCGTGGCCGGGCGAGGATCGGCTTCTGCTTCAACAAGAGGATCACGAGATGGAAAAGGACACCGGCAGGCGCCGGGTGATTTCGGCTGCGCAGTGGATTGCTGCGCGTGAGATGGCGGAGGGCGCGGCGCAGACCTATGCGCGGATCGCGACACTGCTCGGCTGCGACGTCAGCGCGGTCTATGCCAGGGCATCGGCGGAGGGCTGGAAACGGCTCGACTTCCGCCGCGCCGATGTGCGCGAGACGCAGCGGCACCTGATCGCGCTGGCCGAGAGCCATCGCGGCGAGCAGGGTTTTGAAGCGGAGGAACAGGTGCCGGAGGCCGAGGAGGCGATTGCCGACCCGGAGACGGCACCGGAAGAAGACCCGCTGGATATGGTGGCGCGCGGCACCAGCGTGCTGGCCAAGCGGCTGGGCACGCTGATCAGCCGCGCCGACAAAGGCGGGCGGCTGAACAAGGCCGAGTTCGACGGGCTGGCCGCCATGGCGCGCATGATCGAACGCTGGGAAACGCTCGCGCAAGAACGGGCGAGGAAGGACGAGAAGAAAAGCGATGAAGAGCTTGCCGAAGCCATCAGCTTCATCCAACGACGCACCGTCGAACTGGCTCGGGAAGAAGCCGAGCGACTTGTTGCCGCGGGATTTGGTCGAGAGGTGGGCGGAGAGACTGGCTGAGGAGTGGCTTCTTCGGGGTCGGCTGCAGCAGCAGGGCCTGTGGCGCTACGAGGACGGGCAACCCGACGGCTGGCTGGTGATCGGCGGGCGCGGGGCCGGCAAGACCAGGCTCGGCGCCGAATGGGTCAACGCGCTGGCCAATGGCTGCTCGCCCTTTGCCGAGGGGCGGGCAGGGCGCATCGCACTGGTGGGCGAGACCCTGTCGGACGTGCGCGAGGTGATGGTGGAGGGGCCTTCGGGCATCGTCCCGGTGGCCCGCATGGGCAGGCCGCGCTACGAGGCCAGCCGCCGGCGGCTGCTCTTCGACAGTGGCGCGGTGGCGCAGGCTTTCTCGTCGGAGGATCCCGAAAGCCTGCGCGGGCCGCAATTCGAGGCGGCCTGGTGCGACGAGTTGGCCAAGTGGAAGAATGTCGAGGCGACCTTCGATATGCTGCAGTTCGGGCTGAGACTGGGGACAAGGCCGGCGCAGCTGATCACCACCACGCCGAGGCCGATCCCGCTTCTGATGCGGCTGATCGAGGACGGGGCCTATTTCCGGACCGACATGCGCACGGCGGACAATGCTGCCAACCTGGCGCCGGGTTTCCTGCCGGCGCTGATGAAGCGCTATGGGGATTCAAGGCTCGGGCGCCAGGAGATCGAGGGCGAGATCGTGGCCGACCGGCCGGACGCGCTGTGGACGCGCGAGGCGATCGAAAAGGCGCTGGCAGGGCCGGCGGCGGGGACGCTTCTGCGCATCGTGGTGGCGGTCGACCCGCCGGCGACCTCGAGACGGACCTCGAGCGCCTGTGGCATCGTGGTGGCGGGCAATGCCGGCGAGGGCAGGGCGGTGGTGCTGGAGGACGGCACGGTCGAGGCCGTCAGCCCGAAAGCCTGGGCGATGAAGGCCGTCGCGCTCTATCACCGGTTTGGCGCCGACGCGATCGTGGCGGAGGTGAACCAGGGCGGCGAGATGGTGGTCTCGGTGCTGAAGGCGGTCGACGCGGCCGTGCCGGTGCGCCAGGTGCGCGCCAGCCGGGGCAAGTGGATGCGCGCCGAGCCGGTGGCCGCGCTCTACGAGGCGGGCAAGGTGAGCCATGCAAGGCGGTTTCCCGCACTGGAGGACGAGATGTGCGATTTCGGTCCCGACGGGCTGTCGGGCGGGCGCTCGCCGGACCGGCTCGACGCGCTGGTCTGGGCGCTGAGCGAACTGATGCTGAAGGGCCGAGGCGAACCGCATGTGCGGGCGCTGTAAACACCAGAACCAGAGGACACGACGATGCAGATCAACTGGCCCTGGGCGAAGCGTCCGGGAAGGATGGCGCCTGCCGAGACCAAGAAGGCGGCGACCGGTTTCGTGGCGCTGCACATGGCAGAGACGGCGCGCTGGACCAGGCAGGATTACGGTGCGCTGGCGAGCGAGGGCTACATGACCAACCCGGTCGTCCACCGCGCGGTGCGCATGGTCGCGGAAGCGGCGGCCTCGGTGCCTTGGGCGGTCTATGAGGACGGGCGGGAATTGTCCGGCCATCCCCTGCTGGCGCTTCTGGCCAGGCCGAACCGGCTGCAGGCGGGTTCGGTCTTTTTCGAGGCGCTGTACGGGCATTTGCTGATGGCCGGCAATGCCTATGTGGAAAAAATCGAGGGGCCGGGCGGGGCGCGCGAACTGCATCTCCTGCGGCCCGACCGGGTGAGTGTCGCCACCGACGCTGCCGGCTGGCCGGTGGCGCTGGAGCATCGGGAGGGAAGCCGCAAGCGGCGGATCGACCTGGGAGGCGGGGCAGCGCTTCATCTGTCGCTGTTTCATCCGCTCGACGACCATTACGGCTTTGCGCCGCTGCGGGCGGCGCTGATGGCGCTCGACATCCACAATGCGGCCGCGCGCTGGAACAAGGCGCTGCTCGACAATTCGGCACGGCCATCGGGTGCTCTGGTCTATGCGCCCAAGGAAGGCGGCAACCTTTCGGAGGATCAGTACGAGCGGCTGAAGGCGGAACTGGAGGAGGGCTATACAGGGGTAACGCGGGCCGGGCGTCCGCTGCTGCTCGATGGCGGGCTCGACTGGAAGGCGATGGGGCTGACGCCCAAGGACATGGACTTCATCGAGGCCAAGAACGCCGCCAGCCGCGACATCGCGCTCGCCTTCGGCGTGCCGCCGATGGTGCTCGGCATTCCCGGCGACAACACCTATTCCAACTATCAGGAGGCCAACCGCGCCTTCTACCGCTTTACCGTCATGCCGATGGTGTCGCGCACGGCCGGCGAATTCGCCGCGTGGCTGGGCCCGGTTTTCGGCCGGACGCTGGTGATGAAGCCCGACCCCGACCAGATCGAGGGCCTTTCCGTCGAACGCGAGGCGCTTTGGCGCCGGGTCGGCCGGGCGGACTTCCTGAGCGATGACGAAAAGCGCGAGGCGGTGGGATACGGACGGAGGATGCAGGAATGACCGACGCACCGGATGCATGGATGTGGGGCGCGAGGGGCGCGGGCGCGGTGGCGGGGTCGGCGATCTCGCTGGCCTGCATGATGCCGGAAAACCGCCGCGAGGCGGCACTTCGTTTCGCCGTGGGGCTGGTGGCGGGGCTCGTCTTCGGCGGCGCGGCGGGCCTCAAGATCGCTGCTGAACTGGGCATCGCGGATGCGATCGGACCGGTCGAGGCGATGCTGACCGGCTCGGCGGCCGCGAGCCTTTTTGCCTGGTGGGTGCTGGGGCTGGCGATACGGGCAGTGAAGCGAAGGGGCGAGGGGTGAACGGATAGGGAAAACAAACCCCTCATCCGACCTCGCTTCGCTCGGCCACCTTCTCCCACAAGGGGAAAAGGAAGGGCGGGACGAACAACAAACACCAGGAAAACCCAATGAATGGCGAGAAGAAATTCGCGCGGCTCGACCTGAAGAAGGTCGAGGCGGGAGGAGAGTTTTGCGGTTATGCGAGCCTGTTCGGCAAGGTCGACATGGCGCGCGACATGGTCGAGCGCGGGGCGTTTTCGGCAGCAATCGCTTCGCGCGGGGCGGCGGGCATCCGCATGCTGTTCCAGCACGACCCGAACCAGCCCATTGGCCACTGGGTGAGCGTGGTCGAGGACGGGCGCGGGCTGTTGGTGCGTGGGCGGCTGGCAACGGGCGTGGCCAGGGCGCGCGAGGTGCTGGAGCTGATGCGGGCAGGCGCGCTGGACGGGCTGTCGATCGGCTTTCGCACGGTCAGGGCCCGCACCGACGCCAAGTCCGGCGTGCGGCGCATTCTGGAGGCCGATCTCTGGGAGATCTCGGTGGTGACGTTTCCCATGCTGGCGGGCGCCAGGGTGGAGACGGTGAAGGCCGCGCGCGGTGCGGGCGGGCTGGCCGCGCGGCTGCGGCTGGCGGCATTTGCAATGAGAAGAAAGGAAAAATCCACATGACGACCAAGGACATGCGCGCGCCGGAAGTGAAGGCGCTGCCGCCGGACGGCGATCTGAACAACGCCTTCGGCGAGTTCATGAGTGCGTTTTCGGCCTTTCGCGAGGCCAATGACGAGCGGCTATCGAGCCTGGAGCGGCGCATGAGCGCCGACGTGGTGACGGTCGAGAAGGTCGACCGCATCTCGGACGCACTCGACCAGCAGAAGAAGGCGCTCGACGAGCTGGTGCTGAAGCGGGCGCGGCCGGCGCGCGGCGGCGATGGACCGGTGTCGGGTTCGCCCGAACGCAAGCAGGCTTTCGACGCCTATCTGCGCTCTGGCGACGAGCGGGGACTGCGCGCGCTGGAGGCCAAGGCGATGAGCTATGGCTCGCCGCAGGATGGCGGCTATCTGGTGCCTGACGAGGTGGAGGCGGGCATCGGAACGAGGCTCGCCAGCCTTTCGCCGATCCGCGCCATCGCCTCGGTCAGGCAGGTCTCGGGCGCGGTGTTCAAGAAGCCGTTCCAGGTGACTGGGCCGGCTGTCGGCTGGGTGGGCGAGACGGCGGCTAGGCCGCAGACCGACACCTCCAATCTCGACGAGCTGCAGTTCCCGACCATGGAACTCTATGCCATGCCGGCGGCGACCGCGACGCTGCTCGACGATGCCGCCGTCGATCTCGACCAGTGGATCGTGGGTGAGGTGGAAGCGTCCTTCGCCGAGCAGGAGGGCACGGCCTTCGTGACCGGTAACGGCACCAACAAGCCGACCGGGTTCCTGCACTATGACCAGGTGGCCGAGGCAAGCTGGGAGTGGGGCAAGCTCGGCTATGTGGCGACGGGCGTGGCCGGCGAATTGCCGGAGGATCACCCCTCCGACGTGCTGATCGACACGATCTACGCGCTCAAGGCCGGCTATCGGCAGAATGCCAGCTGGGTAATGAACCGGCGTACGCAGGCCGCGATCCGCAAGCTGAAGGACGAGGACGGCAACTATCTGTGGCAGCCGCCGGCGGTGCCGGGCGGGCGCGCCATGCTGATGGGGTTCGGCCTGGTCGAGGCCGAGGACATGCCCGATATCGCCACCGACGCCACGCCCATCGCCTTCGGCGATTTCGGCCGCGGCTATCTGGTGGTCGACCGGGCCGGCGTGCGCGTGTTGCGCGATCCCTATTCGGCCAAGCCCTACGTGCTGTTCTACACGACCAAGCGCGTCGGCGGCGGGGTGCAGGACTTTGACGCGATCAAGCTCTTGAAGTTCGGCACGGCGTAGGGCGCGGGACAAAAGCAGATCCCAGCGCCCCCTCCACCATGCTTCGCATGGTCCCCCTCCCCCGCTTCGCAGGGGAGGATATGGCGGCGCGGCCGGCCCCGACCTGATCCTCCCCCGTTTACGGGGGAGGGGGACCGCCCCCCGGGTCCGGCCGAAGGCCGGCCCGAGGACAGGCTCCGACGGTGGAGGGGGCGCCCATTTCCACATCCCATCCGGTGCGGACCGGTGGTGGCGGGTGACCCCTTGCCTGCCGCCGCTGCTCGCGCTGGTGCGGCCCCGGTCCCCTCCTGCCGGGGCCGCTTCCCTTTCAAGAATCAGGACAAGATTGATGGCGCTTTTCAGGACCACGGCCCCCGCGGCCGAGCCGGTGACGCTGGCCGAGGCCAAACAGCATCTCAGACTCGACCATGACGGCGAGGATGGCCTGATCGAGGGGCTGATCCGCGCCGCGCGGGAAGAGGTGGAGGCCGCAACCGGGCTTGCCCTGATCGACCAGACCTGGCGCCTGACGCTGGACCGGGTGCCGGTGACCGGGGTGGTGCGGATCGCGCGCCATCCGGTGAAGGAAATCCTTTCGGTGACGGTGTTCGGCGCCGATGGCGAGGGCATCTTGGTCGATCCGGCGACCTATCGGCTCGACCCGCATTCGCGGCCAGCAAGGCTGTGGTTTTCCGAGCGTCCGCTGGCAAAGCGGGTGATGAATGGCGTCGAGATAGATCTGGCGGCCGGTTTCGGCGAGGCGGGGCCGGACGTGCCGGACCTTCTGAAGCGCGCGATGCTGGCGCTGGTCGGGCACTGGTTCGAGTTTCGCCTTCCTTCGGGGCCGACGACCAGCCGGTTGCCTTTCCCTCCGGCTATTGGCGGCTGATCGCGCCCTGGATCAGGGGCAGGCTGTGATGGCGACCGAATTCATCGACCCCGGCGCGCTGCGCACCGAACTGGCGCTCCAGGCGGCAACGCCCGTGCCGGACGGGGCAGGCGGTCATGGCGAGGACTGGCAGGAGGTGGCGACCGTCTTCGCGCGGCTGGAGCCGGTCTCGGCAAGTGCCCGGTTCGGCGCCGACCAGGGGCTGGAACGGATCACCCACCGCGTGACGCTGCGCAACCGGGCAGGCGTTGCGGCCGGCATGCGGTTTCGCAGGAACGGCCGCTCCTTCCTGATCGTGACCGTGCACGACCCGGACGAGACCGGGCGCTACCTCGTCTGCCGCACGCGGGAGGACAGGCCGTGAAACTCTCGTTGCGGCTGACGCTGGAAGGGCTTGTGCGGGCGCTGAAAGCGAAGGCGCACGAACTGGCGGAGGATGTCGAGACGCATCTGCCGGACGAACCCGGCGAGGTTGCAGCCGAGATCAGGCGTATCCGCGAAGGTGGAAGGAGGATGACCCATGCCGGCGGCGATTGAACTGCAGAAGGCGGTGTTTGCGGCGCTTGCAGGCGACGCGGCCCTGGCCGCGCTCCTGGGCGGGTCGAAAATCTACGACCACGCGCCGGCGGGGGTGGCGTTTCCCTATCTGACCTTCGGGCGCATTAGCGTGTTCGACTGGAGCGTCGACGGGGGTGCTGGGGTCGAATTGCTCTTCTCGCTCAATGCCTGGTCGAAGGCGCGCGGCAAGAGCGAGGCGCTGGCGATCGTGGAGCGCACGCGGGCGCTGCTGCACGAGGCGGGGCTGGAGCTCGAGGGGCACCGGCTGGTGAATCTGCGCGCCGAGCGCGCCGAGGCCGGCTTTGTCGACGACATCGACACGCACCACGCACGGCTGAGCTTTCGCGCGGTGGTGGAGGAGGGGTGAGCATGGCAATCCAGATTGAAGGAAACCAGACATGAGCGCGCAGAGAGGCAAGGATTTGCTCCTGAAGATGGCGGAGGGGGAGGGGTTTGTGACCGTGGCGGGGCTGCGGACAAAGCGGCTGGCCTTCAACTCCGAGACGGTGGATGCAACCGATTCCGAATCCGCCGGGCGCTGGCGCGAGCTTCTGGCTGGCGCGGGCGTGCAGCGCGCCGCTGTCAGCGGCTCGGGCATCTTCAAGGACGCGGCCTCGGACGCGGCGATCCGGCAGGTCTTTTTTGCCGGCCAGATCGTGGCCTGGCAGATCGCCATTCCGGGTTTCGGCACGGTGGAGGGGCCGTTCCAGGTGACGGCGCTGGAATATGGCGGCAACCACAATGGCGAGGTGAGTTTCGACATCGCGCTGGAATCGGCCGGCCAGCTTGGCTTCGAGGCGGCGTGATGGCGGTCAATCGCAGACGCGGCGAGATCGCCGCAACGCTGGACGGGCGCGAATACCGGCTCTGCCTGACGCTGGGCGCGCTGGCCGAACTCGAGGACGCGTTCGGGGCCGAGGATCTGGGCGCGCTGGCGACACGGTTTTCCAACGGGCGGCTTTCAGCCAGGGACATGGTGAAGATCATCGCGGCCGGCCTGCGCGCCGGCGGGACGCCGGTCGGCGAGGACGAGGTGGCGGCGATGGCCTGCGAGGGCGGCGCGGCAGGGTTCGCCAGGATCGTGTCGGCGCTTCTGACGGCGAGCTTTGGCGGCGGGGAGGCCGCCGGCCAAAACCCTCCCTGAGCGCCGTGGCGGGCGGTCCAAAACCCTTTCCCTGGGAGATGGCGATGGGGGTGGGGCTCGGCCTGCTGCGGCTTTCGCCAAAGGATTTCTGGGCGATGACGCCGCGTGAGTTCGCCTCCGCCTGCGGGCTGGGGGTGTCGGGCGGCAGCGCGGCGCCGGGGCGCGACGTGCTGGCGCGGCTGATGGCGGAATATCCCGATCGAGGGGAGAAATAGATGGACGAGAACGTCACGGTCAGGATCGAGGCCGACACGCAGCCTTTCGTGGCGGCGCTCGGCGAACTGGAGCAGCTGTCGCAAGGGTTCGGGCGGCAGCTGACCGGCGCGCTGCAGGGTGCGGTGGTCAGCGGGCGCTCGCTGGAGGACGTGCTGCGGCGGCTGGCGCTGAACCTGGCCGGCATGGCGCTCGGCCAGGGGCTGAAGCCGCTGGAGGGGCTGTTTTCCTCCATGTTTGGCCGGATGCTGGGCGGCGTCGTGCCGTTTGCGCAGGGCGGAGTGGTGTCGCAGCCGACCTATTTTCCGATGGGTGGCCAGATGGGCCTGATGGGCGAGGCGGGTGCTGAGGCGATCCTGCCGCTCAGGCGCGGGGCCGACGGGCGGCTCGGCGTGGCTTCTGGCGGTGGTGGGCAGAAGGTGAATGTCGTCTTCAACGTGTCGACGCCGGATGCCGCGTCTTTCCGCAAGTCGGAGGCGCAGGTGACCGGCATGCTGGCGCGGGCGGTGTCACGCGGGACGAGGAGCCTGTGAGGCGATGATGCAATCCTTTCATGACGTGCGTTTTCCAGCCGGCGTGTCGTTCGGGGCGACGGGCGGGCCGGAGCGGGTCAACGAGATCGTGGCGCTGACTTCGGGCTTCGAGCAGCGCAACCAGCGGCTTGCCCATTCGCTTAGGCGCTACGATGCCGGCACCGGCATCCGCACGCTGGACGATTTGCATGCGGTGCTGTCCTTCTTCGAGGCACGGCGCGGCTCGCTGTTTGCCTTCCGGTTTCGCGACCCGTTCGACTTCAAGTCGTGCCGGCCGGGCGAGGTGGTGTCGCCGCTCGACCAGACAATCGGGACCGGCGACGGGGTGCGGGCGCAGTTCCAGCTGGTCAAGCTTCATGGCCAGGGAGGCGACGCCTACGTCCGGCCGATCACGAAACCGGTTGCCGGTACGGTGCGCGTCGCGGTCGACGGGACAGAGAGGGAAAGCCCGGCTGATTTTGCCGTCGATCATCTGGCCGGGATCGTGAGCTTCGAGCCCGGTTCGGTGCCTGGCGCCGGCGCCGGGGTGACGGCGGGGTTCGAGTTCGACGTGGCGGTGCGCTTCGACATCGAGCAGATCGCGGTGAGCCTGGCGGCCTTCGAGGCGGGGCAGATCCCGTCGATCCCGCTAAAGGAGGTGAAATCATGAGTGCGATGCCGGAAGGGCTGAAGGCGCATCTGGAGGGCCGCGTCACCACGCTGTGCCATTGCTGGCGGGTGACGCGCCGGGACGGGACGCGGCTCGGCTTCACCGATCACGACCGGGCGTTGGTCTTCGACGACACGAATTTCGAGCCGCAATCTGGCTTTTCGCAGAGCGAGGCGGAGGAAGCGCTCGGCATGGCGGCGGACCGGGTGGATATCGAGGGTGCGCTGGGTTCCGACCGGCTAGTGGCGGCCGAGATCGAGCAGGGCGCCTATGACGGGGCGAAGGTCGAGACATTCCTGGTCAACTGGACGGCACCCGACCAGCGCATGAAATTGCGCGAGGCGATGATCGGCACGGTGGCGCTGAAGGACGGGCGCTTCGTGGCGGAACTGGAAAGCCCGATGCGCCATCTCGACCGGCCAAACGGTCGCTATCTGCGCCGCCATTGCGCCGCCGAACTGGGCGATGCGCGCTGCGGGGTCGATCTGGATCAGGCGGCGTTCAAGGGCACTGGCACGGCGGCGGCGGTGCTTGCGGGCGGGACAATCGTGGCGGCCGGGCTGGACGGGTTTGCGGAAGGCTGGTTTGCCTTCGGCGTCGTGACCTGGACCAGCGGCGCGCTGGCAGGACGGCAGGCGCGGGTGCGCGAACACCGTTTCGGGCTGGCCGGCACACTGCTCGTCTTCGAGGAGGCGCCTTCGGGATTGGCGGTCGGGGACCTGTTCGAGATCGTGGCGGGCTGCGACAAGGCGTTTTCGACCTGCAAGGCGAAATTCGCCAACCCGCTCAATTTTCGCGGCTTTCCGCATCTGCCCGGCAACGACGCCGCCTATGGCTATGCCAGCGAAGGGCAGGAGTTCGACGGCGGGCCGATCGTGCCATGAGCGGGCGGGAAACGGCCGAGGCGGTGGTGGCTGCCGCGCGAGGCTGGCTCGGCACGCCCTATCGCCACCAGGCCTCGCGCAAGGGCGTGGGCTGCGACTGCCTCGGCCTGGTGCTGGGTTTGTGGCGCGAGCTCTATGGCAGGGTGCCGGAGGAGCCGGGCCCCTACGCGCCGGACTGGGCCGCAGACGGACCGGGCGACGCGCTGATGGAGGCGGCACATCGGCACTGCCTGGCCAAGGCCGGCGAGCCGGAAGCGGGCGACCTGGTGCTGTTTCGCTGGAAACGGGGGCTGCCTGCCCGCCACGCCGGCATCATGGTGGCGAAGGACCGTTTCATCCATGCCTATGAGGGCCACGCGGTGCTGATCTCGGCACTGGTGCCGCAATGGCGACGGCGAATTGCAGGCATGTTTTCCTTTCCGCCGCTTACCAACTGAAATCAGGAATATTCCATGGCAACGATCCTCCTGCAGGCGGCGGGTGCGTTTCTTGGCGGCCTGCTCGGCCCCGTTGGCGCGACGCTCGGCAAGGCTGCCGGTGCGTTGGCCGGCTACATGGTCGACCGGGCGCTGGTCTCCTCGACGCAGCATTTCGAGGGGCCGCGCCTGCCCGGCCACCGGCTGTTTGCGGCAGAGGAGGGGGCGTCGATCCCGCGCCTTTATGGCACCGCGCGGATTTCGGGAAACCTGATCTGGGCGACGCGCTTCGAGGAACAGGCGCGCACGACAAGGCGGGGCTTCAAGGGTGGGCCTCGGACCACGACCTATCATTATTTCGCCAACGCGGCCTTTGCGCTCTGCGAGGGCGAGATTGCGGGCGTGCGCCGCATCTGGGTGGACGGGCGCGAACTCGACCGGGAAACGGTGACGATCCGCATCCATCGCGGGACAGAGGATCAGCCGCCTGACCCGCTTGTGGAGGCCAAGCAGGGCGAAGGCAATACGCCGGCCTATCGCGGGCTTGCCTATGCGGTGATCGAGCGGATGCCGCTCGACGATTACGGCAACCGGCTGCCGCAGTTCCATTTCGAGGTGATGCGGCCGGTGGGCAGGCTGAATGCCGGTGTGCGCGCGGTGGCGCTGATCCCCGGCGCGAGCGAATACGGGCTGGCGACGCAGGTCGTGACGAAGACGCCGACACCCGGCGAGACCGTGGCGCTGAACCGACACGCGCTATGGGGGCCGAGCGACATCGTCGCCTCGCTGGACGAGTTACAGGCGCTGTGTCCGAACCTCGAGGAAATCTCGCTGGTCGTGGCCTGGTTCGGGGACGATCTGCGCGCCGGCCATTGCCGCATCAGGCCGATGGTGACGGAAAATGATCTCGGCGACGTGTCGCGCGACTGGAATGTCGGCGGGCTGGCGCGGGCGCAGGCTCAGATGGTGTCGCGGGTGGACGATGCGGCCGCCTATGGCGGTACGCCGGCCGACTTTGCCACCGTGCAGGCGATCAAGGAGATCAAGGCGCGCGGGCTGAGGGTGACGCTGCATCCCTTCATCATGATGGACGTGCCATCGGGCAACGAATTGCCGGACCCGTATGGCGGCGCGGAACAGGCGGCCTATCCCTGGCGCGGGCGCATCACCTGCCATCCGGGGCCGGGGCAGGCCGAAGCCGCCGACAAGACGGCAGCGGCGCGCACCCAGGTGGATGCGTTCCTGGGGGCGGCGGCGGCGAACGACTTTTCCGTCGTCGGCAAAAACGTGTTCTACACAGGTGCTGCTGGCGATTGGGGGTTCCGTCGCTTCATCCTGCACCACGCCTATCTGGCTGCCGCCGCTGGCGGGGTCGATGCTTTCCTGATCGGCTCGGAAATGCGTGGCGTGTCCAGACTGCGCGATGCGGCGGACGCGTTTCCCTTCGTGGAGGGGCTGTGTGCGCTGGCCGGCGAAATTCGCGCGGTGCTGGGGGCCGGAACGAAAATCAGCTATGGCGCGGACTGGAGCGAGTATTTCGGCCATCAGCCAGCCGACGGCAGCGGCGACGTCTTCTTCCATCTCGATCCATTCTGGGCGCATGGAGAAGTCGATGCGGTCGCGATCCATAATTACATGCCGTTGTCGGACTGGCGCGACGAGGACCATGCAGGCGGCAATCCGGACGGGTTTGTCGAACCCTATGACCGGGCAGGGATGGCCGCGCAGGTGGCGGGAGGCGAGGGGTTCGACTGGTTCCATGCGAGCGAGGCCGACAGGCTGGTACGGGCGCGCAGCCCGATTGCCGACGGCGCGCACGGCAAGCACTGGGTTTTCCGCTACAAGGACCTGATCGGCTGGTGGGAGAATGCACATTACGACCGGCCGGGCGGCAGCGAGGCGGCGACGCCAACGGCATGGGTACCGCGCGGCAAGCCAATCTGGTTTACCGAACTGGGCTGCCCAGCGGTCGACAAGGGGCCCAACCAGCCAAACGTCTTCCCAGACCCGAAATCGACAGAGAACGCGGCGCCGCATTTTTCGAGCAAGGGCCGCTCGGATCTCGCGCAGCGGCGCTTCATCGAGGCGCATCAGGCTCATTGGGACGAGGCGCATCCGGATTTCGACGAAGCCGGCAATCCGCAATCGGAGGTCTATGCCGGGCGGATGGTCGAGTCCTCGCGCGCCGCACTCTGGGCCTGGGACGCGCGACCCTTCCCGGCCTTCCCCATGCGCGGCGATGTCTGGGCGGACGGCGACAACTGGCAACTCGGCCACTGGCTGAACGGCAGGCTGTCGGGCGCCGCACTTTCCGACCTGATCGACGCCGTGATGGAAGATCACGGGTTGCCGCCGGCGGATACGACAAGGGTGGCGGGCACGCTGTCGGGCTATGTCGTCGACGACCCGGCAACGGCGCGGGCATCTCTGGAACCTCTGGTCGAGCTGTTCGGGCTTTCGGCGCGGGAGCGCGAGGGCAGGCTGGTCTTTGCGCAGGAGACCATAGGCGGGGCGCGGGTGACGCTGGACGAAATGGCCTTGCCGGATGGCAACGCACAGGTTCTAGAACGCATGCGCGCGCCCGAGCACGAATTGCCGGGCGAGGCCGAACTGGGTTTCCGCGATCCCTTCCGCGACTACCAGAGCGCGGTGGCGCGGACGGAAAGGCTGGATGCCGGCGGTGCCGGTATGGCGGCCTTGTCGCTGGCCGCGGTGATGGAGCCGGGCCAGGCGCAAGGACTGCTCGAAGACTGGTTGGCGCGCCGATGGGCAGGGCGCGAGACGGTCGCATTCGCGCTGGCGCCGACCATGCGCGAAGCTGAGCCTGGCGGGCTGGTGGCGCTCGACGGCGACAACCGCGATTATCTCGTGACCCGGATCGATGATGGGCTGACGCGTCAGTTGCGCGCGCGACGGGTGCGTAGGACGGCCGCGCCCCCATGGCGACCGACAAGACCGCCGTCTGGCGTGGCGCAGGCCGTCGTGCCTTCGGTACCGCATGCGGTTTTCCTGGACCTGCCGATGGGACCGCAGTCGGGCCCGGCGGAGGACCAGTTCCGGGTCGCTGCAAGGGCGAGGCCCTGGCGCGGGCAGCTGGTGCTTGCCTCGCCCGAGGCGACAGGCTTTGCCGAGCGCGCGTCGATCACCGCGTCCGCCACGATGGGACGGCTTGTGGAAGCGGTGGGAAGTGGCATCGAAGGCAGGCTGGACAGGGTTGGCGAAATCGTCGTCGAGCTGATCGAGGGCGAGCTTTCGAGCGTGACGACGGTTGCGATGCTGAACGGGGCGAATGCAGCGGCTGTGAGATCGCTCGCGGGCGCGTGGGAAGTGTTGCAGTTCCAGTCGGCCGAGGAGGTCGCGCCCTCGATATGGCGTCTGACGACGCTGCTGCGCGGTCAGTTGGGCACCGGTGACGCGATGCTCGCCGGGGCGGCGGTGGGTGCGGATTTCGTGCTTCTCGACGAAAAACCCGTGCCGGCGGGGCTGCGGCCCAACGAGGTCGGTCTGCAGCTCAACTGGCGGGTGGTGCCCTTGGGGGCCGATCTCGATGGCGCGTTTCATGCGCAGGCGATGGAGACCGGTGGGTTGCGGGCGCTGACCCCGCTCGCGCCGGTCCATGCGCGGCTGCGGCGCGAGGGAACGGATGCGGTGATCTCCTGGGTGAGGCGCGGGCGCATCGACGCTGACGGCTGGGCCGGCACCGACATCCCTCTTGGCGAAGAGGACGAGGCCTATTGGGTCGAGATCGGTCCGCCGGAGGCCGCGCCGCTGCGCGCGTTCGAGGTGGGCGAGCCGAGGCTTGTCTATCCGCTGGCCGAGATCGAGGCGGATTTCGGCACGCTGCCGGAGGAGATCGAAGTGACGATGCGGCAGTTGAGCCGGGCGGTGGGCGCCGGACTGGAGACCACGCGGCGCCTGACGCTGTGAGCAGTGACCAATCAACTATGGAGAAACGGACATGGAACAGGCAAAACCCTGGTTCAAATCGCGCACGATCTGGGCGTCGCTGGTCACCGTGCTGGCCGCGCTCGGGGCGCTGTTCGGCATCAAGATCGGTGCGGCCGAGCAGGCGGTGCTGACGGAGACGATCCTGCAGACCGTGACCGCCATCGGCGCCATCGTGGCGATCGTCGGCCGCGTGGTGGCAACGAGCCGGATCGGGTAGGGGTCTGTTGTTCCGGGCGGCGGGCAAAGTGCATGATGGCCGCCGCAACGGAGTTCGACATGGCGAAGAGAACCTTTTTCGTGAAGGCCGTCTGTGGAAATCGGCCAAGGGGTCGCACCAGAAATGGCGCAATCCCGAAACCGGGAGAATCCTGATCGTGCCTCGTAACCTCAAGAGTCGCCACACGGCGAGCGGCATCCTGAAGGACGCCGGTTCAAGCAAGAAATTCCAGGCGACGAAATTGGACCCAAACACCCAAAATCGTTCATGTGCCGTTCAGCCGATATGCGCTAGAAGATCGATCATGAACGCGAACCGTCTCCTTTCCGCACTGATTGCGCCCCTGATGCTGGCAGGCTCTTCGCTGCCCGCCACTGCTTCCATGCCTCGCGTGGAGGTGCCGGAGGTGGAAGCGCCCTTCGTCAACGTGTCGGCCCAATGCTTCCAGGAGGGCCAGCAGATCGCCGCGCGCGAGGGCGGCACGCTCTACAACGCCAGCGCCGAAACGCGCGGCGGCCAGCAGGTCTGCGTGATCGTCGTGGTCATTCCCGGTCCCGAAGGCCAGCGCCCCCTGCGCCGGGAGTTCGTCGTCCCGCGGTGAAGCGTCCCGCCGACCGGAGTTCGATCCGCAAGGGAATAGTCCCAGACCCGTCTCCTCATCCGGAGCTTCCGACAGGTCGCTTGGGGAACCTTTGCTCCTCTCAGTGATTCAATGAGGAGCGAAAGGGATATTCTGATGATCAGCACTCACATATGGCTCATGATCGCCTGCAGCATGGTGACCAGTGCGGTTCTCTTCGGCTTCGGGATCGTTCCGGTGCTGGCCATTCCGGGACTTGCGGAGCACGCCAGCTACCTCATTCCAGTGGTTGTGGTGACAAGCCTTGTGCTCGCGCCCTTCGTGGCAAGCCTGATCGTGCCGCGCATGCGGCTGCGCAACTATACCCGCCAGGAATGGAAGCGCGACGACCTGATCTCCTGATCGACCGGGCAAGGGAATGGCGGGGCCTGTTCTGCGCCATCCCTTGGAAGACTGTCCAGGCGGACGGCATTCATTTACTCGATTTCCGCTCAAACTTCCGATCCTAGCGCCGGTCATTCGGCTGGGCGCCCTTCTGTGTTTTCCCAAGACATACGGTTATTGTCGCCGGGGATGATATCCTGGCAACCGCGCCAAATCTCACTGCGGGATCAGGCGAAACATCGCGTCGCTTGTGCGGCGCGGCCGATGCTGTCAAAAGGCTGCATGGAGACCTGTCTCGTTCAGGGGAAGAGGACATGCGGATACTGGTTGTCGAGGACGACAAGGACCTCAACCGGCAGATCTGTGAGGCGCTTTCCGATGCAGGCTATGTCGTCGACAAGGCGTTTGACGGCGAGGAAGGCCATTTTCTCGGCGATACAGAACCTTATGACGCGGTTGTCCTCGATATAGGCCTGCCGCAGATGGACGGCATCTCGGTGGTCGAGCGCTGGCGTCGCGACGAGCGCAAGATGCCCGTTCTTATCCTGACCGCGCGCGACCGCTGGAGCGACAAGGTCGCCGGTATCGACGCGGGCGCGGACGATTATGTGACCAAACCCTTCCATATCGAGGAAGTGCTGGCGCGCGTGCGGGCCCTGATCCGCCGCGCCGCCGGCCACGCCTCCAGCGAACTGACCTGCGGGCCGCTGAGGCTCGACACCAAGAGCTCCAAGGTCGACCTCGACGGCGTGCCGCTCAAGCTGACCTCGCACGAGTTCCGCCTCCTCGCCTATCTCATGCATCATTGCGACCAGGTGATCTCGCGCACGGAACTGGTGGAACATCTCTACGACCAGGATTTCGACCGCGATTCCAACACGATCGAGGTCTTTGTCGGGCGACTGCGCAAGAAGATGGGCATCGACCTTATCGAGACGGTGCGCGGCATGGGCTACCGCATGCGCACGCCGGGCGCCTGACATGGCAGCAGCCTGCGCAAGGCGCGGCGGCGGGACGCAGGTCGGATGAGATTCCGCCTGCCGAGCGCCCCACGGCTCGATTCGCTGGCTTTCCGGGTCGTTGCCTCGTCGACCATCTGGGCGATCATTTCGCTGGTGGTGGTCGCCACCATCATCTCCACCTTCTATCGCCAGGCCAGCGAACGCGGCTTCGAAAGCGTCCTGTCGGCGCATCTCTTCAACCTGATCGGGTCGGTTGGCGTCGATGAGGAGGGCCGGCTGCAGGGCAGTCCCAATCTCGGCGATTTCCGTTTCAACATGCCGGCTTCCGGCTGGTACTGGTCGGTGGAGCCCCTTTCCGACAACGTCGTCGGCACGCTCGGCTCGTCCTCGCTGACCGCTGCAATCCCGGCACCCTCCAGCGAGGATGTGCCTTTCGACGCGGATTTCCAGCGCAGGTACCTGACAGAGGGGCTGGATGGCGAGATCGTCGACGTCATCGAGAGCGAATTCCTGCTCGATGACGAGGATCGCATCGTGCGGTTCCGCATCATGGGCAATTACAGCGATCTGGCGGAGGAAATCGACGAATTCAGCCGGCAGCTCTATCTCTATCTGGCGGTGTTCGGGCTTGGCATGGTGGCGATCAATGCCATCGCCATCCTGATCGGGTTGAGGCCGCTTGCCCGTGTGCGCGGCGCGCTGGCCGACATCCGGGCGGGTACCGCAAAGCAGCTCGACGGCAAATTTCCCGCCGAGATCTCCCCGCTAGCGAGCGAAACCAATGCGCTGATCGAGAGCAACCGGCGTATCGTGGAGCGTGCGCGCACCCAGGTCGGCAATCTGGCCCATTCGCTCAAGACGCCGCTGGCGGTGATGATGAACGAAGGCCGGGCCATGGATGGCCCGAAGGGCAGGCTGATCGCCGAGCAGGCGACGCTCATGCAGCAGCAGATCGAGCACTATCTGCAGCGTGCCCGCGCCGCCGCGCAGCGCGAGACCGTGGTCTATCGCACGCCAGCCCGCCAGACGCTGGAGCGCATGCTGCGGGTGATGGAAAAGCTCAATCCCGCCATCGACCTCGAAATGGACCTGCCGGACAACGAGATCGTGTTTGCCGGCGAGAAGGAAGATTTCGAGGAACTGTGCGGCAATATCCTGGAGAACGCGTTCAAATGGGCGCGCGGCGCGGTTCGCGTGACGCTGAGCGAGGGCAGCGGCGCCAAGTCCGGGATGTTTGAGCTTGCGGTGGAGGATAACGGACCCGGAATCCCGGAGGACAAGGCCAATCTGGCGCTGAAGCGGGGGCAAAGGCTCGACGAATCCAAACCCGGCACCGGGCTCGGCCTGGCCATTGTGGCAGAACTGGTCAACGAATACGGTGGCGAGCTGTCGCTTGATACAGCGCAAATCGGCGGCCTGAGGGTGGTGGTAAGCCTCAAACACGCGCAAGAGTGAACAGGCGCGGATTGCGATCGGATTGCGATTCGGACAAAATTCCGCCCAACAGGGTCCATAGTCGGATGGACATGCGAAAGGACAGGCGACACCAAATGTTGGCATTCGGCAAAGGCATCAAGGCAACGGGCATCTTGCTGCTCGCGGTTGCGATGTCGGGCTGCATGAGCGCTCAATCGGGCAGCTCCAGCGAGTCAGCCATCGGCGCTTTTGCGGGCACATCGACCCCGAGCGCTGGGCAGGCGAGCGCTGCGGCGCTGGTCGAGGCGCTCCGCGGCGGGCTGATCGCCAAGGACATCGGCAACGATCTGCGAAGCGACGAGCGCCGGATGGCGCTTGCCGCGGAGTACCAGGCGCTCGAATACGCGCCGGTCGGACAGCCGGTGACCTGGCGCGGCAGCAATGGCCGGGTGAGCGGACAGGTGTCGGCGGCTGCGCCCTACAGGGTCGGCTCGCAGAACTGCCGTCAGTATGTCCATACGGTTCGCAGTGGTGACAGCGAACGGACGGCCCGCGGCACGGCGTGCCGGGAAGCCGACGGACGCTGGTCGTTGCTGGTCTAGCCGCCACGCGGTCACAATTGCGCGAAGACGGGCGGTTGGGCCAATACGCCGCAACGGGCGAACTTGGCCGGGAAAAATTCAAGGGCTATTGAAACGGCATGTTTTTCTGGATCATCGCAGCCTTGCTGACACTCGGCGCTTGCCTGGCTGTCCTTGCGCCGTTCTCGCGTCGCCACGAGCGACCCGCACGTGACGAAGACCACGATCTCGAGGTCTATCGTCACCAGCTGACCGAACTGGAGAAGGACGCCGAGCGCGGCCTCATCGCGACCGGCGAGGCCGAACAGGCCCGCGCCGAGATCGGCCGCCGGATCCTCAGGGTGGATGCCGAGCGGAAATCACGGCCCGGTCCATCCGGAACCACGACGCTCGCCCGCTATGGCAGTCTTTTTGCAGTGCTCAGCATCCCGCTGGTGAGTTGGGGCGTCTACGCCTCGGTGGGCTCTCCGGGCATGCCTGCGCAGCCTCTGGAAGCCCGCCTCGAACGCAATCCGGCCGAAGCATCGATGATGGAACTGGTGGCGCGCGCCGAAGCCCATCTGGCCAACAATCCCGAAGACGCACGCGGATGGGAAGTGCTGGCACCCGTCTATCTGCGCATGGGTCGTGGCGGCGATGCAGTGGTTGCTTATCGCAATGCGATCCGGCTCGACGGCGAAACCGCTATTCGCCAGACGGGTCTCGGCGAGGCGCTTGTCGCGGTTGCGGGCGGCACGGTGACATTCGAAGCACAACAGGCCTTCGAGGCAGCACTGGCGATCGAACCTGGCAATGCGCGGGCGCGCTACTTCCTGGCTACCGGCTACATGCAGGACGGACGCCGCGACGATGCGGTCTCCATCTGGCAGGCGATGGCGGCCGAACTGCCCGGCGATTCGCCCTGGCGGGGAGCCGTTGTCGAGGCACTGCGCGAAGCCGGGATCGAAGTCGCCGCGGCGACGCCCGGTCCTACTGCCGAGCAGATGCAGGCGGCCGCGGAGATGGACGAGGAGGAGCGGACGGCCATGATCGAGGACATGGTCGCGGGGCTGGACGCACGGCTGCGTGGCCAGCCGGACGATCCCCAGGGATGGCAGCGTCTGGTGCGCTCCTATGTCATGCTCGGCCGCGAGGATGACGCGCGCGATGCGCTTGATCGCGGACTGCAGGCGCTAGGCCGTGAGAGCACGGATGGCGGCGACCTCGTATCCTTTGCCCTTGCCCTTGGCGTGACACCGACGGAGATCGAGCAATGAACCGCAAGCAGAAGAGACTGGCCGTCATCGGTGGTGCGCTGCTGTTTCTGGGTGCTGCGACGGGACTGACCCTGCATGCGCTCGGCAGCAAGGCGTCATTCTTCTATCTGCCGACAGACGTTGTTTCGAAGGGCGTGGCACCTGGCGAGCGCATTCGCCTGGGAGGGCTTGTCGGTGTGGGCTCGATCGAGCGCGGCGAGGGGCTGAACGTGGTCTTCGCCGTTACCGACGAGGTGGAAACGGTGCAGGTGGTCTATAGTGGCATCCTGCCGGATCTCTTCCGCGAGCAGCAGGGCGTCGTCACCGAAGGCACCTTCGGCGCCGACGGCATGTTCGTCGCCGACACCGTACTGGCGCGCCATGACGAGAACTACATGCCGCGCGAGGTGGCCGAAAGCCTCAAGGAACTCGGTATGTGGCAGCATGCCGAGGGCCAGAACGGAGAGGCGGCAACCGAAGGAACGGGCTACTAGACCATGACAGTCGAGATCGGACATTTTGCCCTCGTACTCGCCTTCGCGCTGTCGCTGGTGCAGTTCACCGTGCCGCTTGTCGGCGCGCGCATCGGCGACCACCGGATGATGGCGGTCGGCGGACCGACGGCGGTTGCCGGCTTCGCGCTGACGGCGCTTTCCTTCGCGGTTCTCACCTATGCCTATATAGTTTCCGACTTCTCGGTCGTGAATGTGTGGGAGAACTCCCACTCGCAAAAGCCGATGCTCTACAAGATCACCGGCACGTGGGGGAACCACGAAGGCTCGATGCTGCTCTGGATCGTTATCCTGGCTGCCTTCGGCGCGCTGGTGGCGTGGTTCGGGCGGAACCTGCCGGCAACCCTCAGGGCCAATGTGCTGGCTGTTCAGGGCCTGATCGGCGCCTCCTTCATGTTGTTCATCCTGGCAACGTCGAACCCCTTCGCGCGGCTTGATCCGGCACCGATGGAGGGGCGTGACCTCAATCCGCTGCTGCAGGATATCGGTCTCGCGATTCATCCGCCGCTTCTCTATCTGGGTTATGTGGGCTTCTCGATCTGCTTTTCCTTTGCCTGCGCGGCACTGATCGAAGGCCGCATCGACGCGGCCTGGGCACGCTGGGTTCGTCCGTGGACGCTGGCGGCCTGGCTGTTCCTGACCGGCGGCATCTCGATGGGCTCCTACTGGGCCTATTACGAGTTGGGCTGGGGCGGTTTCTGGTTCTGGGACCCGGTTGAGAACGCCTCCTTCCTGCCATGGCTGGCAGGCACGGCCATGCTTCACTCGGCGATCGTGATGGAGAAACGGTCGGCACTGAAGATCTGGACGGTGCTTCTTGCCATCCTGACCTTTTCGCTGTCGCTTCTGGGCACTTTCCTGGTGCGCTCTGGCGTGCTCACATCCGTCCACGCCTTCGCCACCGATCCGACGCGCGGCGTCTTCATCCTCGCCATCCTCATCTTCTTCATCGGCGGCTCGCTGAGCCTGTTTGCCTGGCGGGCCAACAGGCTGACGGCGGGGGGGCTGTTCCACCCGATCTCGCGCGAGGGGTCCCTCGTCCTCAACAATCTGTTCCTGTCGACGGCGACGGCGACGGTGCTGATCGGAACGCTCTATCCGCTGATGGTCGAAGCTGTGACCGGGGACAAGATCTCGGTCGGACCGCCCTTCTTCAACATGACCTTCATCCCGCTGATCATTCCGCTTTTGATCGCGGTGCCGTTCGGGCCGCTGCTGGCCTGGAAACGCGGCGATCTCTATGCCGCCTGCCAGAGGCTCTTTGCCGCCTTTGCCGCCTCGCTGCTGGTGGTCGTGGTGGTCTGGTTCTTCGTCGACGGGGCCTCGGTGCTGGCCGCACTGGGCATCGGTCTTTCCTTCTGGCTGTTCTTCGGTCCGCTGACCGATCTGGCGCTTAAATCGGGGGTCGGCAAGGTATCGCCCGGCGTCGCGTTGGCACGCTTCGCGGGTCTGCCGCGCTCGGTCTTCGGCACGGCACTCGCCCATATCGGCCTCGGCATGACGGTGCTCGGCATCGTGGCGGTGTCGTCACTGGAAGTCGAGAGAATGGCCGGCCTGCAGCCTGGCGAGACGATCGAGGTGTCGGGCTACACGCTGCGCTTCGACGGCATCCAGCCGTTCCAGGGCCCGAACTTCACCGAAGACCAGGGCCACTTAACCTATTTCGACGCGGCCGGACGCGAGGTCGGCACCGTGATGTCGTCCAAGCGTCTCTACACGGCGCGCCAGTTCCCGACGACGGAGGCCGGGCTATCCACCCACGGGCTGAGCCAGCTCTACGTGGCACTGGGCGACCAGCTTCCCGACGGCTCCATCGTGGTGCGCGTCTGGTGGAAGCCGCTGGTGCTTCTGATCTGGCTCGGCACCGTGGTGATGATGATCGGGGCAGGCTTCTCGCTTGCCGACCGGCGCCTGCGTGTCGGCGCGCCCTCGCAGCGCAAGGCCAGGCCCGAGCGCCCGGCCGCGGAGGTGCCGGCATGAGGCAGGCAATCCGACGCGCGCTTGGCTCAGCCCTCCTGGCGCTGTCGCTGACGGCGCCTCAGGCACTGGCGGCACTCGACCCGGACGAACTGTTGGATGACCCCGTGCTGGAGGAGCGCGCGCGGGGTCTTTCGGCGGGACTTCGCTGCATGGTGTGCCAGAACCAGTCCATCGACGATTCCAACGCGGAGCTGGCGCGCGACCTGCGTGTTCTGGTGCGCGAGCGCATTCTCGCCGGTGACACCGACGAGGAAGTGATCGACTATGTCGTTTCGCGCTATGGCGAGTTCGTGCTGCTCCAGCCGCCCTTCAACATGCGCAATGCCGCGCTCTGGGCATCTCCGGTCGTGCTGATCCTGGGCGGGGGCGCCTTCATCTTCTTTGCCACCCGCAACCGGCGCCGCAGGGAAGAAGACAGGCTGACCGAGGAAGAAGACCGTCGGCTGAAGGAACTGCTGGAGAAGGGCTAGAACCCTCCCGGTGCACCAGTTAACCACTTTGCGGCCGGCTGTTCAGATATCCTTGAGCAGCCGAAGCGCGTCATAGATTGCAGCATGCGTGTTGCGCGCCGCTACCGCGTCGCCGATCCGGAACAACTGGAATGTGCCCTCGCTGTTGCGGACGACCGTCTGCGGCCTTCCCGCGATCAACTGGTCGTATGAGATTTCGCCAAGATTGGTCGATTCCGGCTTGAGTTCGAAATAGAGATCGTCCAGCGGGATCGTGCCGTGATTGACCACGATCTGGTCGAAGGATCGCTGCTTCACGACGCCGCCATAATCACTGCCGATATTGGCAATCAGCCGGTTGCCGTCGCGTTCCACCGCCTCGAGCCGGTAGGTGACCGTGAACGTCACGTCCTTCATCTGAAGCGAGCGCATGTAGGGCACGAGATTCATGCCCATGATTTCGGGCGCGAACATACGGTCCGGCGTCATGACCTCGACCTTCGCCCCGGCATTGGCTGCGATTTCTGCAGCTTGAAGCGCGGCATGGTCGCCGGCGTCGTCGAAGATGAGCACGTCTGAGCCGGGCCGGACATCGCCCGCGATAAGGTCCCAGGCAGAAACCACGAACTCGTTGCCCTGCTTCAGGACTTCCGTATCCGGCAGGCCGCCGGTGGCGATGACGACCACATCCGGCTTCTCGGCCAGGACGGTTTCTGCGTCGGCCCAGCTGTTGAAGCGGAAGGCGACGCCCAGCCTTTCGCATTGCGCCATGCGCCAGTCGATGATGCCGATCATCTCGCGGCGGCGCGGGCTCTGCGCGGTCAGGCGGACCTGACCGCCGGCGGCATCGGCCGCCTCGAAGACGACGACCTCGTGGCCGCGCTCTGCCGCGACGCGGGCCGCTTCCATGCCGGCCGGGCCGGCTCCGACGATCACGATACGGCGGCGATGGCCGGCCTTGTCGATCACATGCGGCATGGACAGTTCGCGTCCAGTGGCCGGGTTGTGAATGCAGTAGGCCGCTCCCCCCTGATAGATGCGGTCGAGACAGTAGTTGGCGCCGACGCAGGGCCTGATCTCCTCCTCGCGCCGCTCCATGATCTTGTGCACGATATGCGGGTCCGTCATGTGGGCGCGGGTCATGCCGACCATGTCGAGCTTGCCGCTAGCAATCGCATGGCGGGCAGTCGCGACATCGGCGATGCGGGCGGCGTGGAAGGTGGGGAATGCAGTGGCGGCGCGAATATCGCCGGCGAAATCGAGATGCGGCGATGCCGCCATGCCCTGGATGGGGATGACGTCGGTCAGGCCGGGATCGGTATCGATATGGCCGCGCACGACATTTAGGAAATCGACCAGCCCGCTTTCCTTGAGGCGGTGGGAGATCTCCAGCCCGTCCTCGCGGGAAAACCCGCCTTCGAGCATCTCGTCGCCCGAATAGCGGATGCCGACGATGAAGCCGTTGCCGACGCGCGCGCGGATGGCTTTCAACACGTCGAAGGCAAAACGCAGCCTGTTGTCGAGGCTGCCGCCATAGGGCTCGTCGAGTGTGTTGGTCAGCGGCGACCAGAACTGATCCATCAGGTGGCCGTAGGCTTCGAGCTCGATGCCGTCCATACCGCCGGCCTGCATGCGTTCTGCCGCATCGGCATAGTCCTTGACGATGCGCTCGATGTCCCAGTCCTCAAGCTTCTTCGGGAAGGCGCGGTGGGCGGCCTCCCTGTTGCCGGACGGCGACACGACCGGCAGCCAGTCGCCCTTGTCCCAGCGGGTGCGGCGGCCGAGATGGGTGAGCTGGATCATCACCGCCGAACCTGCCTCGCGCACGGCGTCGGTCAGTTCCCGCACCCACGGCACCACCTCGTCCTGCCAGGCAAGTATGTTGTTGAAGGCGGGCGGGCTGTCCTTCGATACCGCTGCCGATCCAGCCGTCATCGTCAGCGCGACGCCGCCCTTGGCGCGCTCGACATGGTAGGCCCTGTAGCGCGCCTTCGGCATGCCGTCTTCCGGATAGGCAGGCTCGTGCGCCGTCACCATGATCCGGTTTCGAAGCGTGAGATGCTTGAGTTGGAAGGGTTGCAGGAGGGGATCGATCGACATCGGCCATGGCTCCATTCTGCGGCGCGTCGAGACTCGCGGGAGGTGTCGACGATCGGGTCGGGGAGGGCGGACCGGTGCGGCGCCCCGAACCCCACATTACAAAAATTTCATGCGCCGGAAATGCCGCCGTAAGGTGAACGCCCCTATCGAGAGGAGGAGTTTCACGTTCCTCCAAGCATTCAGGGGTCTTCCGACATGCACAACACTTCCAACAGGACCGATACCTTGCGCAAGAGGCTGATGACCGCCGCGGCGAGCGCCCTTGTCGCCGGCGCGGTCGGCTTCGGTGCCGTTGCGTCCGGCGCGCTGCCGGTCCATGCCGACCCGGTTCGGGTCGAGACCAACCAGATGAGCGGCTTTGCCGATGTCGTCGAGCAGGTGAAGCCGGCGGTTGTCAGCGTGCGTGTGGAAAGCCGGGTCGAGCCGGCTTCCGACCGCGGCGGCGGCAGCTTCTCCTTCGACTTCCCGGGGCTCGACGACCTGCCCCAGGATCACCCGATGCAGCGCTTCTTCCGGGAATTCTGGGGTGATCGCGGCGGCATGGAGCGCGACCGCGGCCCGCGCGCCGAACGACCGCGCGGCGACGGCCAGCGCGGTTTCCGCTCGCGCCCGACCTCTCAGGGCTCCGGCTTCTTCGTGTCGGGCGACGGCTACCTGGTGACCAACAACCACGTGGTGGCTGGCGGCCAGACCTTCACCATCGTGCTCGACGACGGCACCGAGTATGAGGCACGTCTTGTCGGCACCGACGAGCGCACCGATCTCGCCGTGCTGAAGGTCGATGGCGAGAGCGACTTCACCTATGTCGGCTTCGCCGACGAGAGCGCGGTGCGGGTCGGCGACTGGGTGGTGGCCGTGGGCAACCCCTACGGTCTCGGCGGCACGGTGACGGCCGGCATCGTCTCGGCGCGCGGCCGCGACATCGGCGCCGGTCTCTATGACGACTTCATCCAGATCGATGCGGCCGTCAATCGCGGCAATTCGGGTGGTCCGGCATTCAACCTCAATGGCGAGGTTGTCGGCGTCAACACGGCAATCTTCTCGCCGTCGGGTGGCAATGTGGGCATTGCCTTCGCCATTCCGGCCTCGCTTGCCGGCGACGTCGTCACCAACCTGATCGAGCGCGGCCAGGTGATGCGCGGCTGGCTTGGCGTGCAGATCCAGCAGGTCACTGACGACATCGCCGATTCGGTCGGGCTTCCGGCCGCCGGCGGTGCGCTGGTGACCGAGGCGCAGGCCGATGGCCCGGCGCGCGCGGCAGGGGTGCGTGCCGGCGACATCATCACCGCTGTCGACGGCCGCAACGTGGACTCGCCGCGCAGCCTTGCCCGCGTGATCGGCAGCATCGCGCCGGGAACCGCGGTCGACGTGACGCTGTGGCGCAACGGCGCCGAGGAAGTCGTCTCCGTTGACCTCGGCGAATTGCCCGGTGTGAACCAGCAGGCAAGCGGCCAGTCGGAGATCCCGCTGGAAGAAAGCGCCGACCCGATGGGCGATTTCGGCCTGAAGGTGGCGCGCGGCGACGACGGTCGCGGCCTGGTGGTGACCGATGTCGAGCCCGGCAGCCCTGCCGCCGAGCGTGACATTCGCCCCGGCGACGTGATCGTGGCGGTCAATTCCGTCGAGGTGGCCAGCGCCGAGGACGTCGCGCGGGCCGTCGAGGAGGCCTCGCAGGCCGGCCGCCGCGCCGTTCTGGTGCAGATCTCACGCGATGAGGGCAATCTGTTCGTCGCCCTGCCCGTGTCGCGCGGCTGAAGCCACTCCTGACCAAGGCTTGAGCTGACGGGGCGGCGGCCAAAACCGCCGCCCCGAAACACATCTGGATCTGATGTCTTTGCCCACTCATTCGCCTATAAGGTGCGCATGAAACTCTTGATCATCGAGGACGACCGCGAGGCTGCCGACTATCTGGAGAAGGCGTTGACCGAAGCCGGTCATACGGCCCATCTCGCCCGCGACGGAGAGACCGGATACATGCTGGCCAGCGACGGCGAGTACGACGTGCTGATCGTCGACCGCATGCTGCCAAAGCGCGATGGCCTGTCGGTCATCGCGGCTTTGCGCGCCAAAGGAATCGATACGGCGGTGCTGATCCTGTCGGCACTGGGCGAGGTGGACGATCGCGTGACCGGGCTCAGGGCCGGCGGCGACGACTACTTGACCAAGCCCTATGCGTTTTCCGAACTGCTCGCGCGTATCGAAGTCCTGTCGCGCCGCAAGGGCAGGGCGGATGTCGAGACGGTCTACCGGGCCGGCGACCTGGAACTCGACAGGCTTTCGCACACGGTGCGTCGTGCCGGACAGGAAATCGTGCTTCAGCCGCGAGAGTTTCGGCTGCTCGAATACATGATGCGCCATGCCGGCCAGGTGGTCACCCGCACGATGCTGCTCGAGAATGTCTGGGACTACCATTTCGATCCGCAGACGAACGTCATCGACGTGCATATCTCGCGCCTGCGTTCCAAGATCGAGAAGGGCTTCGACAAGCCCGTCCTGCATACGATCCGCGGCGCCGGATACATGCTGAAGGCCGGCTGATGGCGGCCAGGCTGCCCGCCATCTTCAAGACCACGGCCACGCGGCTGTCGGCGCTATATCTGCTGCTCTTTGCGCTGTGCGCGGCGATCCTTGTCTTCTACACGACCTCGCTGTCGGTCCGCATGCTGACCGGACAGTTGCAGGAAACGATTTCGGATGAAATGCCCGTGCTCGGCCGTGCCTACCAGCGGGGCGGGCTGCCGCTTCTGGTCCGCTTCGTCGAGCAACGCTCGCGCCAGCCGGGCGCGAATCTGTACCTGCTCGCCGACCCGCAAGGCCGTATCCTCGCCGGCAATGTGGAAGCGCTGCAGCCGGGCGTCCTCGACATAGAGGGATGGACAGGCTCGCCCTTCCTCTACACGCGGTTTGATACCGCAGGCGAAGAGATCGACGAAGACCGCCATCGGGCCGTCGCCTATGTCATGCGGCTGCCGAACCAGATGATCCTGCTGGTCGGCCGCGATCTTGGCGAGGCCGAGCGTCTTCGTACCGTCATGCGTCAAGCGCTGATGCTGGCGCTGGGCTTCATGGGGCTGGGCGCGCTGATCATCTGGTATGTGGTCGGGCGGCGCGCGCTGAAGCGCATCGACCAGGTGTCGGATGCCGGACGCCGCATCATGGCTGGCGATCTTTCGGGCCGCCTGCCGGTGAGCGGCACCGGTGACGAGTTCGACCGGCTGTCGGAGAACCTCAATGCCATGCTGGAACGCATCGCCAGCCTGAACGAGGGGTTGAAGCAGGTCTCCGACAACATCGCGCACGATCTCAAGACGCCGCTGACGCGCATGCGCAATCGAGCCGAGGCGGCTCTTGCCGGCAACAAGGGTTCCGCCGAGTACCGCAAGGCGCTGGAGACGACGATTGCCGAGGCGGATCAACTGATCCGGACCTTCAACGCCATCTTGATGATTTCGCGCCTTGAGGCAGGCTATTCTGCCGAACAGACGGCACAGATCGATCTGGCCGCCATTATCGCCGATGTCGTGGAGCTTTATGAGCCGCTGGCCGAGGAAAGCGGCGTGCAACTGACCAGTACCGGGCCGTCGCGGGCGCCGGTGACCGGAAACCGCGAGCTTGTCGGCCAGGCGCTGTCCAACGTGATCGACAACGCGATCAAATACAGCCAGGGCGAAGGGCGGGAAGCCAAGGTGTCCGTGGAACTCTCGCAAGGCACGGGTTGGCGAATCGATGTTGCGGACAATGGTCCCGGAATCCCCGAGGCCGATCACAACCGTGCCACGGAGCGCTTCGTGCGGTTGGAAGACAGTCGCAGCCAGCCCGGTTCGGGGCTCGGCCTCAGTCTCGCGAAGGCAATCATGGGATTTCACGGCGGCAGGCTTGAACTCACCTCCCGCGATCCGGGAATATGCGTGTCGATGGTATTCTCGGAGGATAAGGCGAAGAAATGAACGATCGGGGAGGGGGCAGGCTCGAAGACGGTTCTTCCTGGTTTGGAAGACCGATCCAGCCACTGGTGTCGCGGGCGGACGATGAGGCCCTGGCAGACCTTGCCGAGCGCGCCGAGGAAACCGGCGCTGCGAGGCTTGCCGCATTGCTGGCGGACAGCGGTCCGCTCGTCGATTTCCTGGGCAGTACCTGCGTCCTGTCGCCCTTTCTCCGCGACAGTTTCCGCCGACGGCCAGCGATGCTGGAGCAACTGTTCGACGAAGACCTGGATACGCGCCTGACCACAATCCTGAGCGAGATCGACGCTTTCGGACGCCAGGGCGGGACAAACGAGGCGGGTCTGATGCAGGCGCTGCGCGAGGCCAAGGGCGAGGCCCACGCGCTGATCGCACTTGCCTCGCTGGCGGGCGTCGCAAGCGCGCAGACGACCGTGCGCCGCCTGAGCGCACTTGCCGATGCCTGTGTGGGCGCGGCGGTCGATTTCCTGCTCATCGAGGCGCATGATGCCGGCAAGCTGACCCTGCCGGACCGCGACCATCCGGCCGAAGGATCGGGCTGGATCGTGCTCGGGATGGGGAAGCTGGGTGCGGCGGAGCTCAACTTTTCCTCCGACATCGACCTGATCGTGTTTTATGATCCCGAAGCGCCCGGAATTCCCGACCCAATGGAGGCAACGGATCTGTTCGCCCGGCTGACCCGACGGCTGGTGCGTATCCTCAATGAGCGCACGCCGCATGGCTATGTCTTCCGCACCGATCTGAGACTCAGGCCCGATCCGGGCTCCACGCCGCTGGCGATCCCGGTCGAAGCCGCGCTTCACTATTACGAAAGCCGCGGCCAGAACTGGGAACGGGCCGCAATGATCAAGGCCCGGGCGCTGGCCGGCGACATCGCGGCAGGCGAAGCCTTCCTGAAGGAGTTGCGGCCCTATGTCTGGCGCAAATACATGGATTTTGCGGCCATCGCCGATGTCCATTCGATCAAGCGCCAGATCCATGCCCACAAGGGCCACGGCGACGTGGCGGTGCGCGGACACAACGTCAAGCTGGGCCGTGGCGGCATCCGCGAGATCGAGTTTTTCGTCCAGACCCAGCAGTTGATCGCAGGTGGACGCTTCGAAGAACTGCGCGGTCGCGAGACGGTGGCGATGCTCGCCAAGCTCGCCGAACGCGGCTGGATCACCGACGACGCGCGTGATGCGTTGACGGCGCAATACTGGTTCCTGCGCGACGTCGAGAACATGTTGCAGATGGTAGCGGACGAGCAGACCCACGTGCTGCCGGAGGACGAGGAAGGGCTGGAGCGGATCGCACGAATGATGCGGTTCGAGACAGCGGATGCCTTCGCCACTGCCTTCAAGGCCTCGCTGCAACTGGTGGAGGGGCACTATGCTGCCCTGTTCGAGACCGCCCCCCAACTCTCCAGCGGCGTCGGCAATCTGGTCTTCACTGGCGATGTCGACGATCCCGACACGATGCGCACGCTTTCGGAAATGGGATTCGAACGCCCAAGCGACATCGCGCGGGTGATACGCACCTGGCATTTCGGCCGCTATCGCGCCACGCAATCCGCCGAAGCGCGCGAGAGGCTGACGGAACTGACGCCGGCCCTGTTGCAGACCTTCGGCCAGACGCGGCGGGCCGACGAGGCGCTTTTGCGCTTCGACGAGTTCCTCAAGGGGCTGCCGGCGGGCATCCAGCTTTTCTCTCTTCTCCAGACCAACCCGCAACTTCTGCGGCTGATCGCCAACATCATGGGCTCGGCCCCAAGGCTAGCGGCCATCATCACGCGGCGCGCGCATGTCTTTGACGGGCTGCTCGATCCCGGTCTGATGAGCGAGATTCCCGACAAGGCCTATCTGGCGGATCGGCTGGAGGCGTTTCTCGGTGCAGCAACACTGCACGAGGAGGTGCTCGACCGGCTGCGTATTTTCGCCGACGAGCAGAAATTCCTGATCGGCATCAGGTTGTTGACGGGTGCGATCGACGCGACGCGCGCGGGCAAGGCTTTTTCCGATCTGGCCGACCTCACAATCGGCGCCGCACTCGATGCCGTGCAGGCGGAATTCGCGCGCCGCCACGGGAAGGTGAAAGGCGGCCGGGTCTGCATTCTGGGCATGGGCAAGCTGGGCAGTCGCGAACTGACGGCGGGTTCCGACGTCGACCTCATCCTGCTCTACGACCACGATCCGGATGTCGATGAGTCGGATGGCGAGAAGGGGCTCGATCCCTCTCTCTACCATGCACGGCTCACCCAGCGGCTGATCGCCGCCGTTTCCGCGCCAACGGCCGAAGGTACGCTCTACGAACTCGACCTGAGGCTTCGCCCTTCCGGCAACAAGGGGCCGGTCGCCACGCATCTGGATGCGTTCCGCAAGTACCAGCGCGAGGAGGCATGGACCTGGGAGCACATGGCGCTGACCCGGGCGCGGCCGGTGGCGGGCGACGCCAGCCTTCTGGCCGAGGTCGAGACCTGCATCGGCGAGGTCCTGAAACTGCCGCGCGATGCAGGGAAGATCGCCAGTGACGCGCGCGAGATGCGTGCCCTGATCGAGGACGAAAAGCCACCTCGCGACGAGTGGGACGTCAAGCTCGCACCGGGCGGCCTGATCGACCTCGAATTCATTGCCCAGGTGGCGACGCTGACCGGCAACCTGGAGCCTGGCGAGCGGACGACATCGACGGCGGCGACGCTGGCACGGCTTTCACCCGATTTCTGCGAGGCGCAGGCGCGCGACGAACTGGTCGCCGCGCATGAGCTCTATTTCGGGCTGACCCAGCTTCTGCGCGTCTGCCTGACGGGGCCGTTCGAGCCGGACGACGTACCGGAAGGGCTGTCCGATCTGCTGTTGCGTGCGACCGACCTACCGGAGCTGAGCGTCCTGCGCGCGCATCTGGTGGAAACCTCGAAGCGCGGCAGGGCACATTTCGAGAGGTTGCTCAGGCAGCCTCGCTGATGCCGGCGCGCGTCTCGGTCTTGCGCCGGATCGGGATGCGGACCGAGACGATCGTGCCGACACCCTCACTGGACCGGATCTTGAGCGCGCCGCCATGCAACTCGGCCAGCGAGCGCGAGATGGCAAGGCCCAGACCCGAGCCGGTGTGGTTCTTCGAGAACTGGTTCTGGACCTGCTCGAAGGGACGCCCGAGCTTCTTCAGCGCATCCTTGGGGATGCCGCAGCCCGTGTCCTCGATCGACAACATGATGGCGCCGGAGACCTTTCGTGCGCGCAGCGAGACATGACCGCCTTCGCCGGTGAACTTGACCGCGTTGGACAGCAGGTTGATGACGATCTGCTTGATGGCGCGGCGGTCGGCGTAGAGGCGCATGGAGTCCGGGATCTTGGTTTCCAGCGTGATCTGCTTGTCGGCGGCCTGCAGGGAGACCACCCGCACCGTCTCGCGGATGAGCGGGCACAGGTCGATGCTCTCGCGGTCGATCGAGAACTGGCCCGCCTCGATCTTCGACATGTCGAGAATGTCGTTGATGACGCCCAGCAGGTACTGACCGCTGCCGTGGATGTCCTTGGTATATTCCTGATACTTCTCCGAGCCCAGCGGGCCGAACAGTTGCTGCTGCATCAGTTCGGAGAAGCCGATGATGGCGTTGAGCGGCGTGCGCAGCTCATGCGACATGTTGGCGAGGAATTCCGACTTGGCCTGGTTGGCGGCCTCGGCACGTTCGGTTTCCTTCATGTATTTGCGGTTGAGGTCCATCAGCTCCGCCGACCGCTCGCCCTCGGCCTTGCGGGCCAGGCTGAGGTCGTGGATCGTCGCCATCAGGCGACGTTCGCTTTCAACCAGCTTTTCCTGGTGCAGCTTGAGCTGGGTGATGTCGGCACCCACCGACACGATGCCGCCGTCGCGGGTCGGCAGTTCGTTGACCTGTAGCCAGCGCCCGTCGGCCAACTGGCGCTCGTAGGTGGCGGCGCCATTCGGTCCGTTGGCGTTGGCCAGCCGGCGTTCATGGGCGAAGGCGACCATGCGCTTCTCGATTTCGGCGCGCCGGGCACCATGCACGACATCGCGGTCGGAAAGGCCGTTATCCTCCTGGAATTTCGTGTTGCACATCACCAGACGGCCATCGGCATCCCAGAGCACGAAGGATTCCGAAATGCTCTCGATGGCGGTACGCAGGCGTAGATCGGCAACTTCGGAACGCTGGGCGAGGTGGCGCTGTTCGGTGATGTCGACTGCGATGCCGATCAGATGGACATCGGGCGAGGCGCGGTCGTTGACCTGCGCCTTGGCGCGGATCCAGATCCACTGGCCCTGCGCATTCTTCATGCGAAAGACCTGATCGACCTGCTCGGTCTCGCCGGAAAGGATGCGGTTGGCGAGATCGAACATGTCGAGATCGTCAGGGTGGGTGATCTCGGAGACCGCACCGAAGGACAGCATGGCGTCGCAGGGCTCGTAGCCCAGCATCTCGTACATGGATCGCGACCAGTACATGCGTCCGCGCTCAAGATCCCAATCCCAAAGGCCGCAGCGCCCGCGGGTCAGCGCCAGATCCACGCGCTGATGCGCCTCGAGATAGATGCGATCGGCCGTCTGGGCGCGCGAGACCTGCCCGAAATAGGCGTAGAGGATGATGATCAGCACCGTCGCGGTGAGCACGAACAGGGTCACGTTGAGCGAGACGGACTTGCGCCAGTCCGACAGCAGCGCCTCGTGCGGGATCATGACGGCGGCTGCGCCGGCACGGCCCGAAGCAAGGTCGAGCGCGGCATGCCAGCTTTCGCCGGCCAACGCCACCTCCATCACGCCAGCGCGTGAGCCGAACAGGAAGAGTGGTTGACCACCCGCCACCAGCGTATCGAGCTTCTTGCCGAGATGGGGTCTCAGCTTGCCTGTGGCGGCGACGATGACAAGAGAAGGATCGGTCACGATGACGGCGTGCTCGGGTCCCAAACCCGCACGGCTGGCAAGATCCGCGGCAAGCGCTTCGGCCGCTTCCGCATCCGGCGGACCGTCGGTCGCCTGATTTGCAAGCGAGGCCGACAACTGCGCCGCTGCCAGCGAAAGCATTGCCTTGCCGACATGCTCGCTGTCTTCCTTCATGGCAATCAGCGACATCGCTCGTGCAGCGGCAATGACGATGAGAAAGACGATGATCAGGGTGGGGATCGACCGCCTGAGATAGGGCTCGGCCGCCAGAAGCCGCTTGTAGGCAGGCGCTGCAATGAAGCGTGCATTGCCTGGAGGCGTGTTTTCCGTGCCGAGGCTTCGCAGCCCAGACAAACCCCACCCCCCGGCCGCTCGCCACGCGTCCGCCTTAGCCATCTCCGGCTCCTGTCTCGATTGTCCCCGTCAGTGATTCGAAAAATGCCGCATCCGAATCATCCATAAGGAATCATCGCTGATTCGCGCTGTCCAGAGGAAAAATGAACAAAAGGTTGCGGCTGTGTCAGGCCAGGGTCCGCTGCACGATGTCGCGCAGATCGGACGACAGGTCGTCGGGCTCTGCCAGCGCCAGGAGCGCGGCGCGCGCAGCCGCCTGCCGGACCGGCTCCAGCGACCGCCAGGACCGCAGAGCGGTTGCCAGGCGCGCGGCAAGCTGCGGGTTTGCGCGGTCGAGCCTGAGCACGGTTTCGACGAAGAAATCGTAGCTTGCGCCATCCGCACGGTTGAAGGCGGTCTGATTGGCGTTGGCGAACGTGCCGATCAACGATCGCACTCGGTTCGGGTTGGACGTCGAATAGGCGGGATGCCTGGTCAAGCGGCGCACCGTATCGAGCGTTTCGGCACCGGGGATGGTCGCCTGGACCTGGAACCATTTGTCCATCACCAGGAGATCATGACCAAACCGCTTTTCGAATGCCGCCAGGGCTTCTTCGGCTTGCGCACTGTTGGGAAAGCGATGGGCAAGGACGGTGAGGGCCGCGTGCAAATCGGTCATGTTGTCGGCATCGGCAAACTGTGCCGCCGCAAGACCGGGGTCGCCGCTGGCTGCGGACAGATAGTCGAGCAGCACGTTGCGCAACGCCCGGCGCCCTGCGGCTTCAGCGCCGGGGCTGAAGCCGCCATCGTTTCGCAGCCCGGCACGAACCGCCTCGAACACGTCGGAATCCTTCTGACCGATAGCATAGGCCAGCGTCTGACGGGATTCATGGACGGCATCCGGGTCGATCTGGCGGCCGATCTCGCGCGCGATGTCGGTCTCAGACGGCAGCACGATGGCGAGCGCCCTGTAGGCCGGTTCGAGTTCGTCGTCGGCCGCTAACTCCCCGGGCAGCGCGAGGAGGGCAGGGGCATGAGCAGCCGCCTTGCCGCCCAGTCGGGCCTTGAAACCTGCGATGAGCGCGTCGGTCATCAGCCCGTTGATGGCCTCCCAGCGGGCGAAGCTGTCGGCGTCCTTGCGCGCCAAAAGCAGCCGATCCGCCATTGAGCGTTGGAACGCGATGGTGACGGGGGCGGAAAAACCGCGATTAACGGACGCCACCGGGCGCTCCGGCAGACCCTTGAAGCGGATGGTGTGGCGCCTTTTGCGAAGATGGATCACGCCGTTCTCTACCAAGGCCCCGTCTATTTCATCGGCTTCCATGGGAGCGCCATCTTCCCCAACCAGGCCGAAGGCCAGCGGAATGTGCATGAGTCGCTTGCGGCTCTCCGAGGGAGTGGGGGCCAGCGACTGCTCGATGTCGAGCACGTATTCACCCGTCGTCGCATCGTGCCGGTCGGTGATGGTCAGGATCGGCGTGCCGGCCTGGTGATACCAGAGCGCGAACTGGGCAAGGTCGCGGCCCGAGGCGTCTTCGAACGCCTTGACGAAATCCTCGATCGTCACGGCCTGCCCGTCATGCCTTTGGAAGTAGAGGTCCATACCGGCGCGAAAGGCCTCCGCGCCAAGCAGGGTGCGTATCATGCGCACGACCTCAGCGCCCTTCTCATAGACGGTGGCGGTGTAGAAATTGTTGATCTCGCGATAGCGCCGGGGACGGACGGGATGGGCAAGCGGGCCCTGGTCCTCGGGGAACTGGTGGGCCCTCAGCGTTCGCACGTCGCTGATGCGTTCCACGCCGCGCGAGCGCATGTCGGCCGAGAATTCGTGATCCCTGAAAACGGTCAAGCCTTCCTTGAGGCAAAGCTGGAACCAGTCGCGGCACGTGATCCTGTTGCCGGTCCAGTTGTGGAAATACTCATGGGCCACGATCGCCTCGATATTGGCGTAGTCGCTATCGGTGGCCGTCTCCTCGTCGGCGAGAATGTATTTGTCGTTGAAGATATTGAGGCCCTTGTTCTCCATGGCCCCCATGTTGAAATCCGACACGGCGACGATATTGAAAACGTCGAGATCGTATTCGAGGCCGAACACCTCCTCGTCCCATCTCATCGAGCGTTTGAGCGCATCCATCGCGTAGCCGGCGCGGCCCTCCTTGCCGTGCTCGACATAGATGGCGAGATCGACATGGCGGCCGGAGGCGGTGACGAAACTGTCTTCGATGCGTCCGAGATCGCCGGCTACCAGCGCGAAAAGATAGGACGGCTTCGGGTGGGGATCATGCCAGACGGCAAAGTGGCGCCCTGACGCGAGTACGCCGCTCTCGACCGGGTTGCCATTGGAGAGCAGGATCGGCGCTTCTTTGGCGTCTGCCTCGATGCGGACAGTGTATACGGACAGCACGTCCGGCCGGTCGAGGAAATAGGTAATGCGGCGAAAACCCTCTGCCTCGCACTGCGTGCAATAGATGCCGCTGGACTGATAGAGACCCATCAGGGCCGCGTTCTCGGCGGGCGATATCTCTGTTTCGATTTCGAGCGTGAAGCGGCGGGTCGGCGGCGCCTGGGTCAGTATGAGACGGTGGTCGTTGACCGAGAGGCGGGCCTCGGGAGTCGGCTTGCCGTTCACCTCGAAACGCAGAAGTTTCAAGCCCTCGCCTTGCAGCAACAGCGGCGCATCCAGCGGCGCCCCCTCCCGGCGTTCCACGGTGAGCCGGACGACAACGCGGGTTGCACGCGGCGCCAATACAAACGCAAGATGCGTTTCCGGTATCAGGTAGTCGCTTGGCCGGTAGTCTTCGATCCTGTAAACCGTTCCGGTATCGACCGCCATCTTGAGCCTTTCGCCCATGTGAATATCGTAAAGAGTCGGAAAGCCGCTATGTACACCAAGCAGGCTTACGAAAACACTCATGTCGGCTCGAACGGGCCGAAAAGCTTCCGAGGAATTCAATGAACGTCATGACGCCGAAATTCGGGATGGGCGCCTCCGTGCTGCGGAAGGAGGACGATGCCTTCATCACAGGCAAGGGCCGTTACACGGACGACTTCCAGCCCGAAGGACTTCTTCACGGCTATGTGCTGCGCTCGCCGATTGCAAACGGGACCTTCTCCATCGCCTCGGTCGAGGAGGCACGCAACGCGCCCGGTGTCCACCTGGTTCTGACCGCCGTCGACATTCCCCATCTCTCCGATCTCAAGTCGGGCGCGATGCAGAAGCAGCCCGACGGCTCGCGGGCGCCGACCCGCGACATCCCGATTTTGTGCCGTGACCGGGTTCGCCATGTCGGCGACGCGGTTGCCTTTATCGTGGCCGACACCCGTGCCCAGGCACAGGACGCTGCCGAGTTGATCGACGTCGAGTTCGAACCCGAGGACGCCATCGCCGAGACGGCGCGGGCACTGGACGACGATGCGACGCTGGTCTGGCCGGAAGCCGGTTCGAACAAGGCCTTTACCTATCAGCTTGGCGATCCGGCCACGGCCGAGGATGCCTTCGCCAAGGCAGCGCGAGTTTCCAGGATCGAGTTCACAAACAATCGCCTGGTCTCCAATTACATGGAAGTGCGTTCGGCCGTTGGCCAGTGGAAGGCGGACGAAGACAGGTTCCAGCTGATCGCCGGCTCCCAGGGCGTGTTTTCGGTGCGCAAGATCGTGGCCGGCGTTTTCGGCCTCGGCGAGGACAAGCTGCACGTCATCACGCCCGATGTAGGCGGTGGCTTCGGAACCAAGATCTTCGTCTATCGCGAATATCCGCTGGTGCTGGAGGCTGCCAAGCGCCTCGGCCGCCCGGTGAAGTGGACAAGCGACCGGACCGAACATTTCATGGCGGACGCACAGGGCCGCGACAACGTCCAGACCGCCGAGATGGCCATGGACGAGAACGGACGCTTCCTAGCCTTGCGGGTACGTACGCTGGCCAATATCGGCGCCTATGTGCACCAGTTTGGCCCGTTCATCCCGCATGTCGGCGCGACCATGTCGACCGGTGTCTATGACATTCCGGCTCTCGACGTTTCGATTCATGGCGTCTTCACCAACACGGTGCCGGTCGACGCCTATCGAGGGGCGGGACGGCCGGAAGCCGCCTTCCTCGTCGAAAAGCTGGTCGATCAGTGCGCCCGGGATCTTGGCATCGGTGCCGACGAGATCCGGCGGCGCAATTTCATCAAGCCGGAGAATTTTCCCTATCGGACGCCGACGGGGCGCAACTACGATGTCGGCGAGTTCCAGGGCCATATGGAACAGGCCATGGAGCGGGCCGGGTGGAACGATTTCGAGGCACGGCTGGAGAAGTCCAAGAAGGACGGCAAGCTGCGCGGCATCGGCATGGCGACCTATATCGAGGCCTGCGCCTTTGCCGGATCGGAAGCCGTGCACCTGAAGCTGCAGGAAGACGGTACGGTCAATCTCTATATCGGCACGCAGTCGAACGGGCAGGGCCATGCCACCGCCTATGCCCAGTTCGTTGCAGACAAGCTCGGCCTCGACATCGACAGGATCAACGTCCGCCAGGGTAACAGCGACGAGTTGGAGAAGGGCGGCGGCACGGGCGGCTCGCGTTCGATCCCGCTGGGCGGCGTGTCTGCCGCGCGAGCCGGCGATGACCTGGCAGCAAAGCTCAAGAAGCTGGCCGCCGACGAACTCGAGGCTGCTGCCGGCGACATCGAATTGGCCAATGGCGCCGCGCGTATCGTTGGCACCGACCGCAGCATCGATTTCGCAGCCCTGGCATCGGCCGCGAAGTCGGAAGACGACATCAAGGGTTTTGGCGAGTTCGTGCAGGAAGAGGCGACCTATCCGAACGGCACCCATATCTGCGAGGTCGAGATCGATCCGGAAACCGGCCGCACAGAGATCGTCGGCTACACGATCGTGGACGATTTCGGGGCCACGGTGAACCCGATCCTGCTTGCCGGCCAGATCCATGGCGGCGTGGCACAGGGCATTGGCCAGGCGCTGACGGAGAACACGGTCTATTCGGAAGACGGGCAGCTCGTGACGGCCACCTTCATGGACTACTGCATGCCGCGCGCCGACGATATCCCCAACATCGGCTTCGAGACGCGCAATGTGCCCTCGACCACCAATGCGATGGGTATCAAGGGCGCCGGCGAGGCCGGCACGATCGGTGCGGCGCCCGCTGCGATCAACGCTATCACGGATGCGTTGTGGCGGGCCTACGGCATCCAGCATATCGAGATGCCGGCCACCCCGCAGCGTGTCTGGAGCGCGATACGCGAGGCGCGCTCACAGGGGTGAGTACAATGACCAGGACGGCGCCGGGTTAGATCGAAATGGCGACATTGACGGCGCCGGACCTTTCCGGCCGAAACCCATTGACCGGCATCCTGCTGAAGATGACCTCGGTGGTCGTCTTCGTGGCCATGGCCTCCTTCATCAAGGCGGCCGGCCAGGTGCCGGCCGGCCAGATCGTCTTCTTCCGCTCCTTTTTCGCGATTTTCCCCATTCTGCTTGTGCTGGCTTTCCGGCACGAATTGCGCGGTGCGTTCTCGACCACCCGGCCAGGCAGCCATCTCATGCGGGGGTTGGTGGGCGTCAGCTCGATGGCGCTCGGCTTCTTCGCGCTGACGCGGTTGCCGCTGCCAGAGGCGGTAACGCTGAACTACGCCCAGCCGCTGTTGGTGGTGGTCTTTTCGGCGCTCTTCATGGGCGAAACGATCCGCATTTTCCGCTGGAGCGCGGTCGTGGTCGGGCTGATCGGCGTCCTGATCATCTCCTGGCCGAACCTGACGCTTTTCACGAGCGGCGAGGGGATGAGCAACGACCAGGCGCTTGGCGTGATGGCCGCGCTGGGTTCTGCGGCCATCTCGGCGGTTGCGATGCTGCTCGTGCGCCGGCTGGTAGCGGTGGAGCGAACCGCGACCATCGTTCTCTGGTTTTCGATGACGGCCTCGCTGTTTGCGCTGTGCACCATTCCCTTCGGCTGGATCGTGCTGACGCCATGGCAGGTAGGTTTCCTGATCGCTTCCGGCGTGTGTGGCGGACTTGGCCAGATTCTGATGACGGAGAGCTACCGCCACGCGCAGATGTCGACCATCGCGCCGTTCGAATACACGTCGATGCTGCTGGCGATCGCCGTCGGCTTCTTCGTGTTCGGCGATCTGCCGACCGTCTACATGCTGGTCGGCGGGACGATCGTGGTCGGGGCGGGGCTGTTCATCATCTGGCGCGAGCACCGGCTGGGGCTGGAAAGGGCGAGGGCGCGCAAGGTCTCGCCGCCGCAATAGGGGGGCAGCCGCCGCTGTCGGCCATGGTGCGCAGTATCATGGCGGTGCGGGCGTCGGCGGCGAAGAACGATTCCACCGCAAGCTCGGACAGGGTCACGTCGAGCGGCGTTCCGAACACCGTGATGGTGGAGATGAAGGAGAGCTCCTCGCCGCCCACGCGCAGCCGCAACGGCACCGCAATGGCCGAATAGTCGTGGCGCGCAGGGCCGGTCCGTGCAGGCGCAGGATAGGAGCGCAACTCGTCTTCCAGCGCATGCAGACCAGGGTCGGCCACCTGGTCGTTCAGGCGGTGCAGACGTTCCAGAAGGTGATCGCGCCAGACATCGAAATTGACGATATGCGGCGCCAGCCCGCCCGGATGAAGGCTGAGCCTCAGCACGTTGACCGGCGGCACGAGCAGGCTCGCATCCTCGACCAGCTGCAGCAGCGGCGCGATCGCGCGATTGGCCAGCACCAGGTTCCATTCCCTGTCCACCGCAATGGCCGGATTGGGTTCGTGGCCCTTGAGCACCAGCTCGACGGTGGCGATTGCCGCGGCGAGCGACGGATCGTCGATCGAGCGCTCCGCATAATACGGCGCAAATCCAGCCGCCAACAGGATGCGGTTGCGTTCCCGCAAAGGGACCTCCAGCCGTTCCGACAGCCGCAGCACCATGTCACGCGACGGCATGGCGCGGCCGCTCTCGACAAAGCTCAGGTGGCGCTGCGAAATCTCCGCCTCGAGCGCCAGGTCGAGCTGGCTCAGGCGACGGCGAACGCGCCATTCGCGCAACAGGGCGCCGACGGCTGGCAGGGGCTGGGACTGCGGTTCAAGCTTGCTTTCCATCCGGCAAGTCTAGCGCAGCGCGAGGCCCAATCCCATTACCTCGCGCGTAATCGCCAGACGCCGCAAGCCTCGACATGGTTGGCGGATCGGCGCCCCGACCGGGGCGTCCTTCCTCAAGAACCGGAGCCTAGCCATGAGCGTCGTCATCACCCCATTCCTTCGAAAAGCGTTGTTACTGGACGCTGCCGTCAGCGCGGCCGTGGGAATAGTCCTTCTCGCCGCGACGGACTATCTCGCCGAACTTCTGGCCTTGCCGGCAGTGCTGCTTTTCTGGGCAGGTGTCATCATCTTCGTGTGGGTCGCGATGCTCGTCGTGGCCTCGATGCGCGCGGTCCTGCCCCAGATCGTGGCGCTGAACTTCGTCGCCGGCAACGCGATCTGGACGGTGGCCAGCTTCGCCATCATGCTGGCCGGCCTCATACAGCCCAATGCGCTGGGCATCGCCTTTGTCTCGGCGCAGGCATTGGCGGTTGGCCTCTTTGCCGTGTTGCAGTGGATCGGATCGCGGGAACGCGCCATCGTGCAGGCTTGACGGCCCCGCGCGGGTCGCGAGCGGCGCTCCCGCGCTGCCCAAAACTATGAGGAGCGTGCGAGCCGCGCCTTGATTTCGAGGAAGTCCTGCCAAGCCAGCTTCTTGTGGGCAGGATTCCTCAGCAGGTAGGCCGGGTGGAGTGTCGGCATGGCCGGGATTTCCACTCCTGTCCTTGTCGTATGAACCTGCCACTTGCCACGCAGCCGCATGATCCCGGTCTGGGTGGCAAGCAGGAGCTTGCTCGAGGGATTGCCGAGCGTCACGAGAACCTTCGGTGCCACAAGCTCGATCTGGCGCTCGATGAAGGGGCGGCAGATCTCGGTTTCGATCGGCGAGGGATCGCGATTGCCGGGCGGGCGCCAGGGAATGACATTGGAGATGTAGGCACTGGTGCGATCACGGCCGATCGCCGCCAGCATCCGATCCAGCAGGCGACCCGACCGACCGACGAAAGGCAGGCCCTCCAGATCCTCGTCGCGACCGGGCGCTTCCCCGACCAGCATCAGATCGGCCTGCGGGTTGCCATCGGCAAACACCATGTTCTTGGCGGTCAGCCTGAGATTGCAGCCGTCAAACGCGGTCAGCATCGCGCGAAGCTCTTCCAGGCTAGATGCCTGCGAGGCCAATTCGCGGGCGCGCGCCGCCTGGGCCTCGTCGGGCACAGCGACGGCCGGCTCGGCGATCGCGCGCGCCTCGGCGGCAGTTGCAGTAGCCTTGGGCGGTGCTGGCCGCTTCGCCGCTTGGGCAGCTTTCTGCGTCTCGGCGAAACGGTCGAGTGGCGCCTCGACCAACGCGTCCTCCACGCCGGCATCGGCATAGAAGCGAAGAATGTCGCGTGGATCGGGCATTTGGGTCATGGGCGGACTATAGGGCGCGGGAACCGGTCGCGCCATATGCTCCAAAACTGTTTACGTTTACGTCAACGTAATATAGAACAAGAGCACTTGCTCAGGATGAGTGCTGGCGAGGTTTCGCGCCCGCACCATATGGGCTATGAGCGCCGGAATGATCTAGGACCGACCGTGGAGGCAGGGATGGACGAGATTGAACGTGAGAGCATGGAATTCGACGTTGTTGTCGTGGGCGCCGGGCCTGCGGGACTGGCTGCCGCGATCCGGCTGAAACAACTCAATCCCGATCTCTCCGTCGTCGTCCTCGAAAAGGGTGGCGAAGTTGGCGCGCACATATTGTCCGGCGCAGTGGTCGATCCGGTCGGTGTTGACAAGCTCATTCCCGATTGGCGCGAGGACGCCGATCACCCGTTCAAGACTCCGGTGACGAACGACCAGTTCCTGGTGCTGGGGCCGGCGGGTTCGTTGCGCTTGCCCAACCTTTTCATGCCGCCACTGATGAACAATCACGGCAACTACATCGTGTCGCTGGGCAATGTCTGCCGTTGGCTGGCAGCGCGGGCCGAGGCGCTTGGCGTGGAGATCTATCCGGGGTTTGCCGCTGCCGACGTGCTCTACGATGATGCTGGCGCGGTCATCGGCGTGGTAACCGGCGACATGGGCGTGGAGCGAGACGGTTCCAAGGGACCGAATTTCCAGCCTGGCATGGCGCTGATGGGCAAGTACGTGCTGATCGGCGAAGGCGTGCGCGGCTCACTGGCCAAGCAACTGATCGCGAAATACAACCTCTCGGATGGACGCGAGCCGCAGAAATTCGGCATTGGCCTCAAGGAATTGTGGCAGGTTGCGCCCGAAAAGCACAAGCCGGGGCTGGTCCAGCACTCTTTCGGCTGGCCGCTGAAGTCGAACACGGGAGGTGGTTCCTTCCTCTACCATCTCGAGGACAACCAGGTCGCGGTCGGCTTCGTCGTCCACCTCAACTACAAGAACCCCTACCTTTCGCCCTTCGAAGAATTCCAGCGTTTCAAGACACATCCGGCGATTGCCGAGACCTTCGAGGGGGGCAAGCGCATCTCCTATGGTGCGCGGGCGATCACCGAGGGCGGCTGGCAGTCGGTGCCGAAGCTGACTTTCCCCGGTGGCGCGCTGATCGGCTGCTCCGCCGGCTTCGTCAACGTCCCGCGGATCAAGGGGTCGCACAACGCGATACTTTCCGGAATGATGGCTGCGGAACATGCGGCCAAGGCACTTGCCGAGGGCAGGGGCCATGACGAGCTGGCCGGCTACGAGGCCGAATGGCGTGGCAGCGAGATCGGCACCGATCTCAAGCGGGTGCGCAACGTCAAGCCGCTCTGGTCGCGCTTCGGCACCTGGCTGGGCATCGGGCTTGGCGGTCTGGACATGTGGCTGAACACGCTCATCGGCCTTTCGCCCTTCGGCACGATGAAGCACGGCAAGCCGGACTACGCGTCGACCGAGCCTGCATCCCAGCATAAGCCGATAGACTATCCGAAGCCGGATGGTGTGCTGACCTTCGACAGGCTGTCCTCGGTGTTCCTGTCCAACACCAACCATGAGGAGGAACAGCCGATCCACCTGCAGGTGCGGGACATGGAACTGCAGAAGAAGTCGGAATTCGGCGTCTTCTCGGGACCCTCGACGCGCTATTGCCCGGCTGGCGTCTACGAGTGGGTCGATCAGGACGGGAATTCGGTGGCTGGTGGTCCTGGCGCGCGCGACAAGGGCGGCGAAAACAAGGACGGCGCTGCGCAGGCGCGCTTCGTCATCAACGCGCAGAACTGCGTCCACTGCAAGACATGCGACATCAAGGACCCGAACCAGAACATCAACTGGGTACCGCCCCAGGGCGGCGAAGGGCCGGTCTACCCGAACATGTGAGCGGCGGCGGGTTAGAGACGATAGGGAACGCGCACGCCCGGCGCTTCCTCGGGAATGTGCCGCACGTCGCGCGTCACCAAAAGCATCGCATGGGTCTCGGCCGAGGCCCATATGATCGCGTCGGGCAGGCGGACGCGGTGTTGGCGGCGCAGTTCGACCGCGCGCTCCGCAATCGCTTCGTCCACGCCGATCAGATCGAACCCGGAAAGAAAACCCCGGGTCGCAGCCTCCACGTCCGGTTCGGCTCCCACCATCACTTCCATCCACGAGACTATGCTCATGGCCTTCTTCTCATAGCGCGAGAGTTCAGTTCGTGCCTGGGGGATGCCATTGAGAAAATCGATGAGGATGTTGGTGTCGAAGAGAGCCTTCACCATTCTCCGCGCATCCGATCCTGATGACGCAGACCGTCAACAGCCTTGTCGGCCCAGAGCCCGAAGGCGTCGTCGGGATTCGTGCTCGCCTGTTTGTCCAGATATTCAGAGACCGCCTCGCGGATCAGCGCGGCGCGCGACCGCTTCCGAGACCGCGCAAGACGGTCCAGTTCGCGAATGCGGTCTTCCTCAATGTCTATCAGCGTACGCATCGCGGATTGATATCATATATGTATATCACACATCAATCCGCTCGCGTTCTGCGGGCAGCGACTACTGAAACGCCGTCTCCGAAAAGCTCCGGAGCTTGCGCGAATGGACCCGCTCGCGCGGCATCTCGGCAAGCTTCTCCATCGCCCTGATGCCGATCGAAAGATGCTGGGAGACTTGGCGCTTGTAGAAATCGGTGGCCATGCCCGGCAGTTTCAACTCGCCATGCAACGGCTTGTCAGAAACGCATAGGAGCGTGCCGTAGGGGACGCGGAAGCGGAAGCCGTTGGCGGCGATGGTTGCCGATTCCATGTCGAGCGCGATGGCGCGGCTTTGCGACAGGCGCTGCACCGGTCCGCGCTGGTCGCGCAGTTCCCAGTTCCGGTTGTCGATGGTGGCAACCGTGCCGGTACGCATGATGCGCTTCAATTCGTAGCCGGACAGGCCGGTGACTTCGGCCACGGCTTCCTGAAGCGCGACCTGGATCTCCGCAAGCGCGGGGATCGGCACCCAGACAGGCAGATCGTCGTCCAGCACATGATCCTCGCGCACATAGGCGTGGGCCAGCACGTAATCGCCGAGCGCCTGGGTGTTGCGAAGCCCGGCGCAATGGCCGAGCATCAGCCAGGCATGCGGGCGCAACACCGCGATATGGTCGGTGATGGTCTTGGCGTTCGAGGGACCCACGCCGATATTGACCATGGTGATGCCGGCATGGCCGGGCCGGGTCAGGTGGTAGGCGGGCATTTGCGGCAGGCGCACCGGCTGGGCGTCGGGATCGGCCATTTCGCCAGCCTTGGTGACGATGTTCCCGGGCTCCACGAAACTGGCATAGCCGCCGCCGCCTTCAGCCATCAACTTGCGCGCATAGTGGCAGAATTCGTCGATATAGAACTGATAGTTGGTGAACAGGACGAAGTTCTGGAAATGCGATGGGCTGGTGGCGGTGTAGTGCGCCAGCCTGTGCAGCGAATAGTCGATGCGCTGCGCGGTAAAGGGCGCGAGCGGGGTGGGTTCGCCCGGCAGCGGCTCGAAGGTGCCGTTGACGATGTGGTCGTCGGTGGCGTTGAGATCCGGCACGTCGAAAAGGTCGCGCAGCGGCTGGTCGACGATCAGGCTGGCAGCAGACGGCAGATGGGTGCCTTCCAGGAAGGCGAAATGGATCGGGATCGGCGTTTCGGATTCACCCACGGTCACCGGCACGCCGTGATTGCGCAGGACGAGCGCGATCTGGTCGAGCAGATAATCCTCGAACAGGTCGGGCCGCGTCACGGTCGTGGCGTAGTGGCCGGGTGCCGGCATATGCCCATAGGCGAGACGCGAGTCCGCATGGCTGAAGGACGTCGTCGTCGTCGACAGTTCGGGATAGAAGGCCCTGAAACGGTTGCCGGGCGTGTGCCCATTCGAAAGGCCCGAGAAGGCCTCGCGCAGAAAACCGGTATTGCGGTCGTAAAGCGCCTTCAGAGCGGCCACGGCATCGCGCGCGTTGTCGAAACTGCGGCGCTCGATGGGTGGGGGGCTGCTGATGGCAGTGTGCTGTGCTGGGAGGATTCGCTTTTCCATGGCCCATGATAATTGTTCATGGGCAGGCTTTCGAGAGCTATCTTGGCACTATCGTACAGGCCAGGATGTCCTGTGGGGACCGGCTTGGCAACCGAAGCCAAGCCCAAGCCCGCAGGCATCGCCGGCCTGACGCATCTCGGAATGCGCCGGCGGGCTGGACTGCGCGACCAGGATCGACAGGCCCATGCCGAAGATGGCAGCGATCAGGCACACCATGGTGAAACGTCTTGCGAGCATCGTCCACTCCCTCATTGGATGGCCGATGATGACAAATGCCCGCTGAACCGGTTCTGATCGGTCCGTTCATGCGGGGTTCAAAGTGATTAACGCAACGTGGAGGCTGGGGGCTCTTCCGGTTTTTCCCGGTCGCCTCGGTCGAGCAGGGAAGGTGGCCGGGGCGCAGGGCCCCGGCCGCTTCGGTCGGGCTACTGCCGCGTCCAGGTCTGGGTGCGGCAGAAGATGGCTGCCACGCAGCCCTGCATGGCCAGCGTGTTGCCCTGCACCGTTCCATTGCCGCTATAGGTACGGTCGTCCGCCGGGTCGGTGATGGTGCCGCTGTAGCGGCCATTGCCTTGCGGCGTCATCTGGCCGATCTGCTTGCCGCTATGGTCGCCGCTCGTCAGCGTGATGCAGATCTGGCTGCCGCAGCTTGCAATGCGGGCCATGGCGCCGGACTCGGTCCGCCAGTTGCCATGGATCGGTTCGGCCGCCGCCACGCCCGTAAAGACAAGCAGTCCGGCCACTGCCAGGCTTACTCTCGAAAACATCCATTCCTCCCTTGCACGAGGCGCCTTCCGGGCGCCGCCGCTTCTGCAGGGCAGACCATATTCCAGCTTCCACGGACGCGAAAGCGGGTGCCTCAGCGTCAGCCATCGTTCTTTTTTGGGTTAGCAAATGGTGAGCGCCGCAAACGGCATTCGAAGGGTCCGTTTTTCGGGAAGCCGCAGAGTTGCAGGCTTCCTATCCTTAACGATTTCCGGACTTTACGGAAAATTCGAACTTTGTTTGCGTCAAATTAAGCACGCCATTTAACGGCCGATTCAAGGCCGTCCGGCATCCTTCGAAACATCACACGGACAGAGAGACACGAAAGAAATTCGGCTCTCGGAGTTTGGACAGGGGAGTTCAAAAGATGGCACGTTTCGAGATGCTTGAAGCCGGGATCGGCAATACTGCACAGGCCGACATTCTGTTTCAACTGGGCATGATGTATGCCACCGGACGCGACTGCGACGTCGATCTGGTCGCAGCCCACAAATGGTTCAACATTGCCGCCATAAAGGGCTCGGACCGCGCAGCCGAACTGCGCACCGAACTGGCCGCCTCGATGGCCAAGCCCGACATCGCCAAGGCGCTGCGCGAGGCGCGCGAGTGGATGGCCGTTCACTGAGCAAGGCGGGCGACGGGCAAGGTTTCTGCAAAACAGGCGATGTCTGGCGTGGGGACGCCAAACGGGGACGGAGCCTGAACGAGAGCCGCGCCGGCTTGGGGAAGCCGGCGCGGCTTTCATTTCGGCATCATTCCTGGTCCTCGAAGCGGACCAGAATGGTACCCTCCGAGACCTGGGCGCCTTCCGAGGCGATCTCGGCGATGGTCCCGTCATGCAGGGCATTGACGGGGTGTTCCATCTTCATGGCTTCCAGCACCAGCAGCGGCTGGCCCTTGACCACCGGGTCGCCGGCGGCAGCGCGCACCACCTTGACCAGGCCCGGCATCGGCGCGCGAATGGCATCGCCGCCCGCGGCCGAGGCTTCCGCTTCCGCGAACGGATCGGCGACGGCGAAATGATGCGCATGAACGCCGGCAAAGACGCTGACATGGCCAGGCCAACGGGCCGTCGCGAAGCGGGGGCTGGCGACGGGAAGGCTCATCTGGCCGCCGGCGAACGCGATCTGCGCCTGCCCTGCTGCATTGACGGAAATGTCGGCCGAGATGGCCTCTTCGCCGCGCCTGAGCGTGACCGACCTGGACGGCGCCCCGAAATGGGCATAGCCAGCCAGGGCATCCCAGGGATCAGGCGCGCCTTGCTTCACGGCAATATCGGCGGCGGCAAGCACCGCGCTGGCCACATGGCCCGGCAAGGGCGCGGGCAGGGCGGTCAACGCCTCCTGCCGGCGGGCGATCAGCCCGGTATCGACATTGCCGGCGGCAAAGTCCGGATCGCAGGCCAGGGCGGCCAGGAATGGGGTGTTGACGGTCGATCCGGCCACCTGTGTGCCATCCAGCGCCTCGACCAGCGCAGCCAGCGCGGCCTGGCGGGTCTCGGCGTGGACGACCAGCTTAGCGATCATCGGATCGTAATAGGGCGAGATGGCATCGCCCTGGCGCACGCCGGTTTCAACGCGCAGCAGTGCGTCCCCGGACAGACGGTCGGGGAAGGCCAGATGGTGCAGCGTGCCGGTTGCCGGCAGAAAGTCGCGCGAGGGATCTTCCGCATAGATGCGCGCTTCGAAGGCGTGACCGCATAACCCGATCTCTTCCTGCGAGAGCGGCAGGGTCTCGCCGGCCGCGACACGCAACTGCCATTCGACCAGATCGATGCCGGTCACCATCTCGGTGACGGGATGCTCGACCTGGAGCCGGGTGTTCATCTCCATGAACCAGAACCGGTCGGGCCTCAGCCCGTCCGTGGCGTCAACGATAAACTCGATCGTGCCGGCGCCAGAATAGGCGATCGCCTGGGCGGCCTTGACCGCAGCGTCGCACATGGCGGCGCGCATTTCCGAAGTCATACCGGGGGCCGGTGCTTCCTCGATCACCTTCTGGTGGCGGCGTTGCGCGGAGCAGTCCCGCTCGAAAAGGTGAACGGCGTTGCCATGGCTGTCGCCGAAGACCTGAACCTCGATGTGGCGTGGCGTCTGGACCAGCTTTTCGACCAGCACGCGTTCGTCACCGAATGCAGCCTTCGCCTCGCGCCGTGCCGCAGCGAGCGCATCGGAAAAATGATCAGGGTGGTCGACCCGACGCATGCCCTTGCCGCCACCGCCGGCTCGCGCCTTGATCAGGACGGGGTAGCCGATTTCGTTTGCCTTGCCGGCCAAGACGACCAGTTCCTGCGCCTCTCCGTGATATCCGGGAACGACGGGCACGCCCGCGCGCTCCATCAGGCGCTTGGCTGCATCCTTCAGGCCCATGGCGCGGATGGCCTTTGCCGATGGCCCGATGAAAACGAGGCCGGCCGCTTCCACCGCTTCGACGAAATCCGGGTTTTCGGACAGGAACCCGTAGCCAGGGTGGATGGCCTGTGCGCCCGTCGACAATGCAGCGTCGATGATGCGTTCGGGTACCAGATAGCTCTCTGCCGCCGGCGATGGGCCGATATGGACAGCCTCGTCCGCCAGTTCGACATGCCGCGCGCTGCGGTCGGCATCGGAAAACACGGCGACAGTCGAAATGCCCATGCGGCGGGCAGTGTGTATGACACGGCAGGCAATCTCGCCACGATTGGCGATAAGGATCTTCGTGAACATGCGGGCCTCTCCCTTGCACCCAAGCTATAGCTGGATGCCACTGCCTTGCCAGCCCTTTGAGTGCGGTATGCGCCCAATGACAAGGTTAACGTAGCGCTCCGTCCCTCTCGAAAATTGGGCCTGCACATTTAACAACGAAACAATCGGTCTGTGTTTCAATCCCTGGATAACAACAGGATTTGTTCTCATGCTCAGGTTGTTCATCCGATCGACAAGGGGCAACGTCGCTCTTTTGTTCGCGCTTCTCCTGCCAATGATCCTTGGAGCAGTGGGGCTGGCCGTCGACGTGGCAAACCTCTTGAACGTCAAGACACAGCTGCAGAACGCGGCCGATGTCGGCGTTCTCGTCGCCTCGCGGGAAGGCGCGTCGGAATCACAGCGGCGCAACCTGTTCGACAACTACCTGAAGGCGAACTTTTCCGAAAACGGGGTCACGATCGTCGGTTCGTCGGTGGATATCGAGGCTGGTATCAACCATCTGCGCGTCGATGGACACGCGACTGCCAATGTCGAGAGCTTCTTCATGCGTCACCTGGGCATGAACCAGGTGTCCGTCGTTGCCTCGACCTTTCGCTCGACCAAGAGCATGGAGATTGCCGTCGTCCTGGACAACACGGGCTCGATGGGAACCAGCGGCATCAATGCGCTGAAGAAGGCCTCTCATGCGCTGGTCGACGCGATCGAAGCCGGGCGCGCTCCAAATCAGGATGTTCGCGTGAGCCTGGTCCCCTTTGTAACGGCGGTCAACATCAAGGGCGAAGGTTTCAACATGGACTGGATCGATACGACCGGTCAGTCACTCTACAACGGCTGGAACTTCCTTGACGGCAACCTTCGCCAGGAGCGCCAATCCGGCGTTCGGCGCACGCGCCTGCCCGAGGGTTTTGGCAGCAACGATACCGGCAACGGCTATGGCGGCGGACAGGCCTGCAACAACCAGGGCAAGGGCGCCCCGGCAATCGAGAAGCGCGAGCGCTGCCTGGCGGACAATTATCCCCACCACCTCTACCTGTTCGAGCAGTCGAACACCGAATGGAAGGGCTGCGTCGAGGCACGGCCTTACCCCTACAATTTCTCTCTGGATGCGCCCGATCCGAGCAAGCCGGACACGCTGTTCGTACCTTATTTTGCAGCAGATGAGCCCGGCGACCGCATGAACCAGGGCGGCAACAATTCGGGCTCCTACAACAATTCCTGGCTCGAGGATCGTGTGAGTGGAAGCGAAGCCGAGCGCCAGCGCTCGACGCTGAAATACATCAATCCATCGGCCAAGAGCGTCAACAATACCGGCCCGTTGACCATCGGCCCCAACCGCGCCTGCCCGACGCCGATCGTGCCGCTGACGACCGACTTCTCCAAGATACGCACCGGCATCAATTCCATGATCCACTGGAACGGCTCGGGAACCAACATCGCCGAGGGCCTGGCCTGGGGCTGGAGGGTGTTGTCGCCAGACGCGCCCTACACCGAGGCGGGACCGTTCGCCTCGGCAGAACGGCAAAAGTACCTGGTGCTGATGACCGACGGCCGCAACGTGTCCTATGGTGCAAGCAACACGATGAACCGCTCCGACTACGGCTCCTACAATTTTCTGTCCAACGGGTTTGTCGGCGGCACCGTGAACCAGGGCACGGCGGAAGGCATTCTCAATGGCTGGACGCTGGACATGTGCTCGGAAATGAAGAGCCAGGGGATTGAGGTCTTCACCGTGGTCTACAACGAGAAGGCTGCCTCCGTGCAGAACCTCTTCCGAAACTGTGCCTCGCGGACAGAGAATTTCTACATGACCGACAACACGGCATCGCTGGAAGCAGCCTTTGCCAGCATCGGCCACCAGATGACGCGGCTGCGCCTGACACAATGATGTCGTTGCCTTCGATCTGCGATTGAAGGCGGTCGCCATTGTCACTAGGTTGCGGGCCGATCCCAATCGGTCCGCAGCCCCATGAAAACGATCTCGCTTCTCTTCCTGGCCCTTGCGGCCATGACCGTCACCGCCTCTGCCGACTGGCGTCCCGTCGAGCGGGTCGAGCACTACACCATCAACGGTACCACGGGGCTGGAACTCTACCGCTCCATCGGCGAGCGGGGGCCGACGGTCGGCATCGGCCGGGCGATCGCCTATACCGATTTCGATCTCCTGTGGTCGCGCGACTACCGCCCGCAAGCCGACGGCTCCTGCGTGCTGGCCTCGGCCAGGCCATCGCTGACCATCACCTACCGGCTGCCGCGCCCGGCGGGCCCGCTGCCGCCCCATACCCAGCGGCTCTGGGACGTCTTCATCGCCGGCGTGGAAAAGCACGAGCGCGTGCATGGCGAGATCATCCTCGACATGACCCGCCAGATCGAGGCGGTGTCGGTCGGGCTGCGCGCCGAAAACGATCCCGGCTGCCAGAAGGTGCGCGCCGAACTGCAGCGCAAGCTGGTGGGGATTTCCGAGGAACGCCACGCCCGCAACCGCGAATTCGACCGGGTGGAACTGAGCGAAGGCGGCAATGTGCACCAGCTGGTTCTGGCGCTGGTGAATGGGTAAAGGCTCGCCTAAAGGCCACGGGTTCGTGATCCGGGCCACCTGATCATTCACCTGTTCGTCAGCTGTGTAACGAATGCAATCCCGGTCGCGAATAGACCCGTAGATGCTGTTGCACGCCGTCGACTTGCGGCGTGCGATCTCGGGGAACGCTCGCGCTCATGGACCTGATCCTTGCCTATCTTGCCGGCCTGCTGACGCTGATAAACCCTTGCGTCCTGCCGGTGCTGCCCATCGTGCTGGCAACGAGCCTCGACGGGGATCGTCGCGCGCCTCTGGCCCTGGCGGCCGGGATGAGCCTCAGCCTGGTTGCGCTTGGCACCGGCGTGGCGGCGATTGGACCGGCACTCGGGATCACGCCGGAGCGCATCACCGAGATCGCCGCCATCGCCATGGTGGCTTTCGGGCTGGTGATGCTGGTGCCCGCTTTCGGCCGCTCCTTCGCCTTCGCGACCGCCGGACTTGCCAGCCGTGCCGAGGCGGGCATGAACCAGACCGCTAATCGGGGCCTTGGCGGCCATCTGGCGGGTGGTGTTCTGCTCGGCGCGGTCTGGAGCCCCTGTATCGGCCCGACCCTTGGCGCAGCAATCGCGCTCGCCGGCACCGGCGAGCGGCTTGGCCATGCAACCGCCATCATGACGGCCTTCGCGCTCGGTGTCTCCACGCTGATCGTTCTCGGTGCCTATGCCGCCCAGGGCTGGATGCGCCGCAACACCGGCCGGCTTGCCGCCTTTTCGGCGCGAGCAAAGCCGCTGCTCGGCATCGTTTTCGTGAGCGTCGGGCTGGCGCTCTATTTCCGTCTCAACCACATCGTCGACGCCTGGCTGATCGAGGTTTTGCCCGCCTGGCTGGTCGACCTGTCCGTAGCGCTGTGAAAGGAAACTCAACGATGATCAACCGCAGGACCATTCTGGCCGCCGCTTCCGTTTTCGCCCTGCTTTCCGGGAGCGCCCTGGCTGCCGAGAAGAATTTCTACACGCCCGGCAGCGCGGAGCGGCAGATGGACGCCGGCGAATTGGTGCTCCTGGATTTCTGGGCAAGCTGGTGCACGACATGCGCGGCGCAGGTTCGCGTGCTGGATCGGCTGCGCGCCGAGAACCCCGAATATGACAGGGCCATCAGCTTCATCACCGTGGATTGGGACCAGCATGCGCAGGGCGATCTCGCACGCCAGCTCGCGATACCGCGCCGCTCGACCCTGGTCGCGATGAAGGGCCGGACGGAGATCGGCCGCATCGTTGCAGGCACACGCGAGGCGGATATCAAGGCGCTACTCGACGCAGCACTTGCGGCGCGGTGAGATCGTCCAACGCCAGTTTTTGCAGTCATTGACGACAATGTAGCGGAAAGCTACATTGTGCCATGAAGCGGGTCGTCTATAGAACCGCCGCTGCCAGGGCGCTCCGCCGCATGCCGGTCAATACGGCCAGGCGGATCATGGGAAAAGTGGACGCGTATGCCGCCGATCCGACCTCGCAGGCAAACAATGTGAAGACACTGAAGGGGCGTGAAGGGATCAGGCTGCGGGTCGGCGACTGGCGCGTCATCATGCATGACGGCGAGGTTTTGGATATTCTGGATATTGGGCGGCGCGGCGGCATTTACGACTGACGGAGGCGAAGATGGCGGATACGATCACCATCACGCGTGAGGAATATTTGAGGCTCCGGAAGGCCGCCGAGGAACTGGCGGACATTCAGGCTTTTGACCAGGCGATGGCCGCGCCCGGCGAAGCCATTCCGGCCGAATATGTGCGCCGCATGGTGGATGGCGAAAGTCCGCTGCGCGTGTTCCGTGATTTGCGAGGCCTGACGCAAGAGGCTCTGGGCCAGCGCTCGGGCGTGAACCGGGTGCAGATCGCCGACATCGAAGCGGGGCGGAAGACGGGTTCGGTCCATACGCTCGGCAAGCTGGCCGCCGCGCTCGGCGTGACGATCGACGATCTGGTTTGAAGGGACCGGGCTGTCGACATGCTCACTGCTTGAAGCAGTTTTCGCGGTGCCAGGCGAGGAAATGCGGGTGTGGGCGAAGGGCGGCACGCTCGGGTGCCAGCGCGCGGCCCGTCGGGTTGATGAGACCGCTGATGCGAGCAGGATCGTTGACCTGACGCGAGACGAGTATGTCGAGATCGTCCGACAGAGAGATCAGCCCGCGGTCGAACATCCAGTGGACGGTGCCGGACAGGGCGATGCCGTTGCGTACGGTGTCGGGCCCGTTGTGCTCCACCGGGCGGATATGGGCCGCTTCGACCTCGGCACGGCCACCACCATTGATCAGCTTCAGCCCGGTGACGGCGCAACGCTCGTCATAGGCCGACAGCACGATGCGGCGAAAGACACGGTCGCGGACAGGGCGAGACGTAAGCTGGATGATGCGTTCGCGATCATGCTCGTATTCAAACGGCAGTCCAGGATCGTCGACTTGATATGGGTTCTCAGAAAGTGGGGCAGGTTCGCCGCTACGCGGGAGGAGTTCACCTACCTCGCCAAGGCCGGCTAAGACAATCCGGTGGAAGTCGGCATGGGAGAGCGGGCGGACCGCCGATTGTGCGCGTCCGGAAATGCGGCCCTGTTCGTTGAGTACACCAAGTTCCATAAGCCCGTCCGGACCGCGGAAGGGGATAGGACTGGCGAAATCGAGATAGCTGCCGGGCTCGATGAGGGCGAGATACATGCCCGGCGCCTTGGGGTCGGCAATGACCTCCTGCACCCGCGCGATGGCGAAATACCCTCGCGTGTTCGCCACCTTGCTCGGCTCCAGATACACGATCCAATCGCCTACACATGACTTAACCCGGCCGAGATACTGCGGCGGGAACTGATATCGCTCGGCAGGATCGTCGTCGTAGATCGAATCGGAGCGATGGATGAATACGGCGAAGGTCATAAGTGGCAGTTCCTGGCTATCGGTCCGCGAAAAGCAGCGTAGGCATACGGACCCGAGAACCTCAAGCTCGTTGCATTATTCCTTCCGCCCCAGCCAGATCACATGCCGTGAGCCGCGCTTCGTGGTGCCGGCGCGCACTGGGATTTCCTCGACCTTGAGGCCTGAGGCCTGCAGGCGGCGGGTGAAGCCGCGGTCTGGGCCGGCAGACCAGACCGACAGAACGCCGCCGGGCGCGAGTGCGGCGCGTGCGGCGGCGAGGCCGGAGGCGCTGTAGAGCGCATCGTTGCCGGCGCGGCTCAGGCCTTCCGGCCCGTTGTCGACGTCGAGCAGGATCGCATCCCAACCGGCCTTGGCCGCACGGATGACGGCGCCGACATCCTCTTCAACGACCGTGACACGCGGATCGTCCAGGCTGTCGCCGTGCAGGGCGGCCAGCGGCCCGCGCGCCCAGGCGACGACGGCCGGCACCAGTTCCACCACCGTGACCCTGGCCTGCGCGGGCAGCAACGGCAGGCAGGCGCGCAGCGTGAAGCCGAGACCGAGGCCGCCGATAAGGATTCTCGGCGCCGATGATGCAAGCCGCTCCATGGTGAGGCGTGCCAGCGCCTCCTCCGAGCCGCTCAGCCGGCTGTTCATCAGCTCGTTGGTGCCGAGCATGATGGAGAATTCGGTGCCGCGGCGCTTCAGCCGCAGCGTCTCGCTGCCGCCGGGAATGGCGGCGGTGTCGATCGTCTCCCAGGGGATCATCGGGCGCGATGCTCGAGGGGGGCCGCACGCTCACGCATGGCGTAGGATCTTTTCCATCTTCTTGCCCTTGGCCAGTTCGTCGATGAGCTTGTCGAGATAGCGGATCTCGCGCATCAGCGGCTCCTCGATCTCCTCGACTCGCACGCCGCAGACGACGCCCTTGATCAGGTCGCGGGACGGATTGAGGGCAGGGGCCTTGGCGAAGAAGGTCTCGAAATCGGTGCCGTCTTCCAGGACGCGGCCGAGGTCGTCGGGACCGTAGCCGGTGAGCCAGAAGACGATCTCGTCGACCTCGGCCTTCGTGCGCCCCTTCTTCTCGGCCTTGGTCACATAGTGCGGATAGACCTTGGCGAAGCTCATGGCGTAGATGGGGTGAGCGGTCATGGCTACATCCTGAACACGCCGAATTTCGTGTCCTCGATCTCCGCGTTGAGCGCGGCCGAGAGCGACAGCGCCAGCACCTCGCGGGACTTGGCCGGGTCGATGATGCCGTCGTCCCAGAGGCGGGCGGAAGAATAGAGCGGCTGGCCCTCATGCTCGAATTTGTCCAGGATCGGCCGCTTGAACTCCGCTTCCTCCTCCGCCGACCAGTCTCCGCCGCGCCGCTCGATGCCGTCGCGCTTGATGATGGAGAGAACCGTGGCCGCCTGCTCGCCGCCCATCACCGAAATGCGGGCATTGGGCCACATCCACAAGAAGCGGGGCGAATAGGCGCGCCCGCACATGCCGTAATTGCCGGCGCCGAAGGACCCGCCGATGATCATCGTGACCTTCGGCACGGCGGCCGTGGCGACTGCGGTGACGAGCTTTGCGCCGTCGCGCGCGATGCCGCCGGCTTCGTATTTGCGGCCGACCATGAAGCCGGTGATGTTTTGGAGGAAGACGAGCGGGATCTTGCGCTGGCAGCACAGCTCGATGAAGTGGGCGCCCTTTAGCGCGCTTTCGGAAAACAGCACGCCATTATTGGCGATGATGCCGACCGGCATGCCGTGGATATGGGCAAAGCCGGTCACCAGGGTGGTGCCGTAATTGGCCTTGAACTCGTCGAACTCCGAGCCGTCGACCACGCGCGCGATAACCTCGCGCACGTCATAGGGCGTGCGGGTATCGGCCGGGATCAGGCCGTGGATCTCGCGTGGATCGTGAAGGGGCGGGCGTGGCTCGCGAAGGTCGAGGCCTATCGCCTTCTTCCGATTCAGGTTCTTCACGATGCGGCGCGTGATGGCGAGGGCGTGTTCGTCGTTCTGGGCATAGTGGTCGGCGACGCCGGATTCGCGCGTGTGCACGTCCGCGCCGCCCAGTTCCTCCGCCGTCACCACCTCGCCGGTGGCAGCCTTCACCAGTGGCGGGCCACCGAGGAAGATGGTCGCCTGGTTGCGGACCATGATGGACTCGTCGGCCATGGCCGGCACATAAGCCCCGCCGGCCGTGCAGGAGCCCATCACGCAGGCGATCTGCGGGATGCCGCGCGCGCTCATGTTGGCCTGGTTGAAGAAGATGCGGCCGAAATGATCGCGGTCGGGAAAGACCTCGTCCTGGTTGGGCAGGTTGGCGCCGCCGGAATCGACCAGATAGATGCAGGGAAGATTGTTCTGCAGCGCGATTTCCTGCGCGCGCAGATGCTTCTTCACGGTGAGCGGATAATAGGTGCCGCCCTTAACTGTCGCATCGTTGACGACGACCATGACCTCGCGGCCCTCGACGCGGCCGATGCCGGCGATGAGGCCAGCGGACGCGATGTCCTTGGAATACATGTCGAAGGCGGCGAACTGGCCGATCTCGAGAAACGGCGCGCCGGTATCCAGCAACTGGGCCAGACGCTGGCGCGGCAGCAGCTTGCCGCGCTCGACATGGCGCTGTCGCGCTTCTTCCGGCCCGCCAGCCTCGACGGTCTTCGCCTTCTCCGCAATGTCGGCGACGAGCGCCCGCATGCGCTCTTCATTGGCGCGGAAGGCATCGGAGGACGGAGAGATGGAGGTAGAGAGCGGGGGCATGTGGGAACCTCTATTCGGGCGCGTCGTGCTTGCGGTTCTTTTCCAGCGCCTCGATCTCGCGGTCAAGGAACCAGGAGATCGCCGAGCGGATGACGACCAGCCCGGCAAGGAAGATCAGGCCCTGAATCTGCATGGTGAGGGCGGTGCGGATGACATCGGCCACGATCAGCACCTCGAGCGCCGCAAGGATGTAGCGGCCGAGTTCGAGCCGGGCGAGATTCTGGCGCTCGAGCCTGGTGTCGCCGTCCTTCGAGAAAAATTCCGAGCGCACGAGCCAGTATGTGAAGCGGGTCACGCCAATGATGAGGATGATGACGGCAAGGACATCGATCGCGCCCGTCACGTAGTGAAGCGCTTCCTCCAGCAGCGGGAAGGGCATCGAGAAGGGGCGGTCGAAGGAGTTGAATTCCATCTCAGCGGATCACTTCGATGGGACAGGGTAGATCAAGCCCGGCCCAGGCACGGTCGGCGGTCAGGGCGGTAGCCTTCTCGCGAATGGCAGTGGCGAGGCAGGCGCGGTCGGCGAATGACAGGCCGTTGCTGCGCGTGACTTGGCGCAATGCGGCCGTCTTGAGGGCGAGGTCCATGTCGAAGGCGACTACGTCTATTCGTTCGGCGACCAGCAGCGCATGCACGAGACGGGACGAGAATCCCTTTTCGGTACTGCGCATGATCACCTCACTCACATTGACCGCGCTCATCAAGGCGCCGGCCATGGCAGGCTTGACGAATTCGGCGCCCGGCTCATCACGAATGACAGCAAGGAGCGCCGAGGCGTCGAGCACCACGGTCATTTCGGCTTCCGATCTCCTGCGGCCAATGCCGCAGCCTCCCGTTCGAGCCGCTCATATTTCTCGTCCTCCCGGCGTGCCTCGTGGCGCCTGTCAGCGATCAACTCGTCGACGAGACTGACGTTGGGATGCGCAGCATCGAACTCCCGTGCCTGCCTTTGTATCTGGGCGAGGACGACCGGGCCCGACATGATCCGCAACTCCCCATCGACCACTTCCGCGGTCACGGTTTCCCCAGGCATCGCCAGCATCGCGGCCCGCATCTCGGCGGGAATGACGACGCGGCCTGCCTTGTCGATCTTCAGCCGGGCGTGGGGAACCGAGCGCAATTCTTCCGTCTTCGGGCTGTAGGACTGCTGGTCTTCGGCAAAGCCTTTCGAAGCAGGCATGTTGACCTCCTAGGCGTCATAAAGCATGCCATGCAAACCAAAAAATGGCAAATTCCGGATGATTTGCCAGATCAGGCGCTCTCCCCCATCATCTCGCGCCCGATCAGCCAGCGCCGGATCTCGCTGGTGCCGGCGCCGATCTCGTAGAGCTTGGCATCGCGCAGCAAGCGGCCGGTCGGGTATTCGTTGATATAGCCGTTGCCGCCCAGAAGCTGGATCGCGTCGAGGGCCGCCTGGGTGGCCTTTTCGGCCGAATAGAGAATGCAGCCGGCCGAATCCTTGCGGGTCGTCTCGCCCCGGTCGCAGGAGGCGGCGACCGCATAGACGTAGGCGCGGCAGGCAGCCAGCGTGACGTAGAGATCGGCCAGCTTGCCCTGGACGAGCTGGAACTCGCCGATCGCCTGGCCGAACTGCTTGCGCTCGTGGACATAGGGCACGACCACGTCGAGACAGGCGGCCATGATGCCGAGCGGTCCGCCGGAAAGCACCACGCGCTCATAGTCGAGGCCGGACATCAGCACCTCGACGCCGCGTCCTTCCTCGCCGAGCACGTTGTCGAAGGGGACCTCAACATCCTCGAAGACGAGTTCGCCGGTGTTGGAGCCACGCATGCCAAGCTTGTCGAGTTTTTGGGCGACCGAGAAGCCTGCCATCTCCTTCTCGATCAGGAAGGCAGTGATGCCCCGCGAGGCGCGCTCCGGATCGGTCTTGGCGTAGACGACCAGCGTGTCGGCATCCGGACCGTTGGTGATCCACATCTTGGTGCCGTTGAGCACGAAGCGGTCGTTCTTCTTCTCGGCGCGAAGCCGCATCGAGACGACATCCGAGCCGGAGCCCGATTCGGACATGGCGAGCGCACCGACATGGTCGCCCGCGCAAAGGGCAGGAAGGAATTTTTCCTTCTGCTCGCCGGTGCCCCAGCGGTTGATCTGGTTCACGCAGAGATTGGAATGGGCGCCGTAGGAGAGGCCGACAGAGGCAGAAGCGCGGCTGATTTCCTCCATGGCCACCACATGAGCGAGATAGTTCATGCCCGTGCCGCCGAAATCGGGATTGGCGGTGATGCCGAGCAGGCCGAGATCGCCCATCTTCTTCCACAGCGGTGCGGGGAATTCGTTGGAGGTATCGATTTCGGCAGCGATGGGCGCGATCTCGTCGGCCGCGAAACGGCGCACCGTGTCGCGCAGGGCCTCGATCTCCTCGCCCAGCCCGAAATTCATCGCCTTGTCGTACATGCAGCATCCTCCCGTATCGCTATGGTCGGCCGCAATCTTCAGCCAGATCGCACGCGATTGCACAATGCAAATCGACGCAACAAGCTGGTTGTCGGGTTCGAAAGTGCAATCTTGAATGGCGTGACGTTGGGTAAGATGCTACCTTCCGGCTAACCTGAAAACGGGAGCTGGACAGATGTGGCCTGAAGCTTCCCGGCATTTTCGCCGAATGCGCAACCCTGGCCACCGATGCCGGGTCTGGAGGCCCCGCGGCCTGGATGGCCTTTGCGATCGACAGCCGGGGCGGTGTCGGCCATGGCGCGGCCTCGACCGAGGCCCAGGCCTCGCTCTTTGCCGAACAGTTCTGCGGCAATCCCGATTGCCGGATCGTCGACACGACGCAGGCGCAGTGCCACGCGCTCGCGCATCTCATCAGAGGCGAGGCCTATTACTACGATATTGCCGCTGGCGATCGGCAGGATTCCGTGGAGTTCGAGGCACTTGGCCGATGCAGTTCGGCCTCGCTCGGCGCCAGCTGCGACCTCGTCTACAGCTATTGCAAGTAGAGCGTGGCGCAGAGCCGAAGCATCAGTTCCGTCGCCACAGATAACGGATATCGGGCTCGCCTTCCTCGTTTCGCGAGCCGTCGCTTTCCTCGATGGCCTCGAAACCGTGTGCTTCATAGAAGCGCCGCGCACCAGCGTTCTTCTGGAAAGTCCAAAGCTGCAAAACCGGATGCCGTGCTTTGGCGTGGTTCAGCAGGGCGCTTCCGACGCCACGGCCCTGATGGGTCGGCAGCACGTAAAGATGGTCGATCCAGGCCTGGCGAAAGGCGATGAACCCGACGGGCGCGTCCTGCTCGACGAAGCCCCAGACATCGCATTCCTTGAAGACCACATTGGCAAAGAATGTCGCATCCTCAGATGGCGTGTGCAGGCCCGCCAGCCAGGGCAGTCGTTCATCGAAGCTCTCGCGGAGCACCCTGGCCGCCGCTGCTGAATCCGCAAGGTCCAGTCTTCTGATCGTCATGCAAATAGCCTTGGGCTCGAGATCTGTCGCAGCGAAGTCATGAGCCAGCGCCATGCCGCTGTCCATGGTACGAGGAAGAGGAGGCAATATAGGCCATATTGACATAAAGATATCTTTATGTGAGCATCCAAATCTGCTGCAGCAAGATGAAGGTGACTGGCGTGAGCGACAACGGCCTCGACAACCTGTTCGGACCGGAGGAAGCCCCGAGGAGTGGAGACGAGATACGCGAGGCGCTTTTGGCTGCGGCGCGCGAGCGCATCCTCGTGCTCGATGGGGCGATGGGCACGCAGATCCAGGGCCTCGGGCTCGACGAGGACGCCTTTCGCGGCGCGCGCTTCGAAGGCTGCGCCTGCCACCAGCAGGGCAACAACGATCTCCTGAACCTCTCCCAGCCCAAGGCGATCGAGGAAATCCACTATCGCTATGCGATCGCCGGCGCCGACATCATCGAGACCAACACCTTTTCCTCGACCTCCATCGCCCAGGCCGATTACGGCATGGAGGAAGCGGTCTATGATCTGAACCGCGACGGTGCACGGCTGGCGCGCCGGGCCGGCATCCGCGCCATGCAGAAGGACGGCCGCCGCCGCTTCGTTGCCGGCGCTCTGGGGCCGACCAACCGCACCGCCTCGATCTCGCCCGACGTCAATAATCCGGGCTACCGCGCCGTCACCTTTGACGGGTTGCGCGAGGCCTATGGCGAACAGTTGCGCGGGTTGATCGACGGCGGCGCAGACCTGATCCTGATCGAGACCATCTTCGACACGCTGAACGCCAAGGCGGCGATCTTCGCCTGCGACGAGATATTTCGCGAGAAGGGCATCCATCTGCCCGTGATGATCTCGGGCACGATCACGGACCTTTCGGGCCGGACGCTGTCGGGTCAGACGCCGACCGCCTTCTGGTATTCGGTCGAACACGCCAATCCGATCTCTATCGGGCTGAACTGTGCCTTGGGCGCCGATGCGATGCGCCCGCACATTGCGGAGATTTCCGGCGTGGCCGACACGCTGACCTGCGCCTACCCCAATGCCGGACTGCCCAATGCCTTTGGCGAATATGACCAGGATGCCGAGGAGATGGCGGCGCAACTGGAAGAGTTTGCGGCGGAAGGGCTTTTGAACATCGTCGGCGGCTGCTGCGGTTCGACGCCCGAACACATTGCAGCCCTTGCCGAGATGGCCAGGAAATATCCGCCGCGCCAGGTGCCTGCGGTCAAGCCGCTGATGCGGCTGTCGGGTCTGGAACCCTTCACGCTGACCGAGGACATTCCCTTCGTGAATGTCGGCGAGCGCACCAATGTGACGGGCTCGGCCAAGTTCCGGAAGCTGATCACGGCCGGCGACTACAACGCTGCCCTCGACGTCGCGCGCGACCAGGTCGAAAACGGCGCCCAGATCATCGACGTAAACATGGACGAGGGCCTGCTGGATTCGAAGAAGGCGATGATCGACTTCCTCAACCTGGTGGCTGCCGAGCCCGACATTGCGCGCGTACCGGTGATGATCGACTCCTCCAAATGGGAGATCATCGAGGCGGGGCTGAAATGCGTGCAGGGCAAGGCCGTCGTCAACTCGATCTCCATGAAGGAGGGCGAGGCGGCGTTTCTGGAGCAGGCGCGGCTGTGCCGGGCCTATGGCGCGGCGGTGGTGGTCATGGCCTTCGACGAGGAGGGCCAGGCGGACAGCAAGGAGCGCAAGGTCGAGATCTGCAAGCGCGCCTACAAGCTTCTGACGGAAGAGGCTGGCTTTCCGCCGCAGGACATCATCTTCGACCCGAACATCTTCGCGGTGGCGACCGGCATCGAGGAGCACGATTCCTACGGCATCGCCTTCATCGAGGCGGCGCGCGAGATCACAAGCGACCTGCCGGGCGTCCATGTCTCGGGCGGGCTGTCGAACCTCTCCTTCTCGTTCCGCGGCAACGAGCCGGTGCGCGAGGCGATGCACTCGGTCTTCCTCTACCACGCCATTCAGGCGGGCATGGACATGGGCATCGTCAATGCCGGCCAGCTCGCGGTCTACGAGACGATCGACCCGGAACTGCGCGAGGCCTGCGAGGACGTGGTGCTGAACCGCAAGCCGAAGGGCGAGGGGACCGCGACCGAAAGGCTTTTGGAACTGGCCGAGGGCTACAAAGGCGGTGCCGGCCGCGAGGCCAGGGAAAAGGATCTGGCCTGGCGCGAATGGCCGGTCGAAAAGCGGCTGGAGCACGCGCTGGTCAACGGCATCACCGATTTCATCGAGGCCGATACGGAGGAAGCCCGCCAGCGCGCCGAGCGTCCTCTGCATGTGATCGAGGGACCGCTGATGGACGGCATGAATGTCGTCGGCGACCTGTTCGGATCCGGCAAGATGTTCCTGCCGCAGGTGGTGAAGTCGGCCCGCGTCATGAAGCAGGCCGTGGCCGTGCTGCTGCCCTACATGGAAGCGGAGAAGGAGGCCGGCGGCAAGCGCGAGAATGCCGGCAAGGTGCTGCTCGCCACCGTGAAGGGCGACGTCCACGACATCGGCAAGAACATCGTCGGCGTCGTTCTGGCCTGCAACAATTACGAGATCATCGATCTGGGCGTCATGGTCCCGGCGCAGAAGATCCTTGAGACGGCGCGCAAGGAGAAGGTCGACATTATCGGTCTCTCCGGGCTCATCACGCCGTCGCTCGACGAGATGGTGCACGTGGCGAGTGAAATGGAGCGCGAGGGCTTCGACCTGCCGCTTTTGATCGGCGGGGCGACCACCAGCCGCATCCACACGGCGGTCAAGATCCATCCGAAATACAAGAAGTCCCAGGCGATCTATGTCACCGACGCCAGCCGCGCTGTCGGCGTGGTGTCGAGCCTTTTGTCGAAGCAGACCAAGGACGGCTACATCGAGACCGTGCGGGCCGAATACCGCAAGGTGGCAGAAACCCATTCGCGCAACGAGGCCCGCAAATCCCGCCTGCCTTTGCCGGCAGCCCGCGCCAACCGCTTCAAGGTCGATTGGAACGCCTACGAGCCGGTGAAGCCCTCCTTCTTCGGCACGAAGGTGTTCGACAACTGGGATCTCGCCGAACTCGCCCGCTACATCGACTGGACGCCCTTCTTCCAGACCTGGGAATTGAAGGGCCGCTATCCGCAGATCCTGGAAGATGCCGAGCAGGGCGAGGCGGCGCGGTCGCTCTTCGCCGATGCCAAGGCGATGATCGACAAGATCGTCGCGGAAAAATGGTTCAGGCCGCAGGGCGTGATCGGCTTCTGGCCGGCCAATGCCGTCGGCGACGATATCCGCCTCTACGAGGACGAGGGCCGGGCCAAGGAACTCGCCACGCTGCACACGCTGCGCCAGCAACTCGCCAAGCGCGAAGGACGGCCGAACGTGGCGCTGTCGGATTTCGTGGCGCCGCAGGAGAGCGGCAAGGGCGACTTTGTCGGCGGTTTCGTGGTCACCGCGGGCATCGAGGAGGTGGCGATTGCCGAGCGCTTCGAGCGGGCGAATGACGACTACAACTCGATCCTCGTCAAGGCCCTGGCCGACCGCTTCGCCGAAGCCTTTGCGGAAGCGATGCACGAGCGCGTGCGCAAGGAGTTCTGGGGCTACGCGGCCGACGAGAAGCTTTCCAACGAAGATCTGATCGGCGAGGGATATGCCGGCATCAGGCCGGCGCCAGGCTACCCCGCCCAGCCCGACCACACGGAAAAGGAGACACTGTTCCGGCTGCTCGATGCGGAGGCAGCCATCGGCGTGAAGCTGACGGAGAGCTACGCGATGTGGCCGGGCTCCTCGGTCTCGGGTCTCTACGTGGCCCACCCCGACAGCTACTATTTCGGCGTCGCCAAGGTCGAGCGCGACCAGATCGAGGATTATGCGCGGCGCAAGCGCATGGACGTCGCGGACGTCGAGCGCTGGCTCGCGCCGATCCTCAACTACGTGCCGGGAGAAGATGCGACCGAAGAGGCGGCGTAGTCTACCGGATCTCCCGCCTGAGCTTCGCCAGCGCCGCATCGACGCTGCGCTGGTAGCCGACGAGCGGCGGCTTGATTCCATGCAGGAACAATTCGCGCCGGATCGGTTTGGTGGTGCCTGCTAGCACCACCTTGATGTGGCGCCTAGCCGCCTTGTGTGCCAGCACCTCGATCGTGTTGGCCGCGGTGGCGTCGACGAGCGGCACGGCCGAAAAGTCGATGACCAGCGCGCGGTGCGCATCCGAGATGCGATCGAGTACCGAACCGATCGATGCCGCCGCGCCGAAGAAGAAGACGCCCGAAATGCGATAGACGACGACGCTCGGGTCGTTGGCCATGGTCTCGTCATAGGGGGGCCGGGCTCCCTCGTCCGCTTCATCCTCGCCGACATAGGGGAACTGGGTAGCGACGGCAGTCACCTGTGACATGCGGTGGATGAACAGCACCGAACCGAGCGCGAAGCCGACGATGATTGCCTCCGTCAGGTCGCGGAAGATGGTGAGCAGGAACGTCACCGTCAGCACCGCGGCATCGCCCCAGGAGGCCCTAAGTAGCATGGCGATGGCGTGCTTCTCGATCATGTTCCAGGCGACGACGGCGAGTACGCCGGCCAGGCTGGCGAGGGGGATGTAGCTGGCGAGCGGCGCCGCCACCAGCATGAAGACAAGCAGAAAAACCGCATGCAGCATGCCCGCGACAGGGCCATGTGCGCCGGCCCGCACATTGGTGGCGGTGCGGGCGATGGTGCCTGTCACGCAGATACCGGAAAACAGCGCCGAGGCCACGTTGGCGACGCCCTGGGCCACCAACTCGCAATTGGAGCGGTGCCGCCGGCCGGTCATGCCATCGGCAACGACGGCCGAAAGCAGCGACTCGATCGAACCCAAGAGCGTGAAGGCAAAGGCGCTGGGCAGCATAGCGATCACGCGTTCCAGCGAGATGTCGGGCAGCGAAGGCATGGGCAGCGAGGACGGGATGCCGCCGAATTGCGTGCCGATGGTCGCAACGTCGAGCCCGAGCGCCCATGCCGCGATGGAGGTTGCGGCAATGGCGATCAGCATCTCCGGCAGGCTCGCCCGCCACCTTTTCAGCCCGACAATGAGCAGGATGGTGGCTAGCGCCAGTGCGACCGTGGCTGCGTCGAAGCCGGGCAGCGCTTCCCAGAGAACGGGCAGCTTCTCGAGCAGGGGGCCGGGTTCGGGTCCTGCCAGCGTCAGGCCGAGCATGTCGCGGATTTGGCTGGCGAAGATGATGACGGCGATTCCGGCGGTGAAGCCCACTGTGACGGGATAGGGAATGAACTTGATGTAGGTGCCGAGCCGCAGTAACCCGACGGCAGCCAGCATCAGGCCAGACAGCATCGTGGCGAGGATCAGCCCGTCCATGCCGTGCGCCATGACGGTTGCCGCCACAAGCACGATGAAGGCGCCAGCCGGCCCGCCGATCTGGAACCGGCTGCCGCCCAGCAACGACACGAAAAAGCCGCCGACGATGGCGGTGTAGAGCCCCTGCGCGGGCGTCGCACCCGACGCGATGGCGATTGCCATGGACAGTGGCAGGGCGACGATGGCGACCGTCAATCCGGCAATCGCGTCGGCGCGCAGATGGGAAAGGCGATAGCCTTCGCGCAGAACCGTGATGAGCTTGGGCGTGAAGAGTTCGCCGAAGGATGGCTCCGGCGGATTTGTCCTCATGGTCGCGCCCGCGTTCATAAGCCCTGTCGTGCTACCTCAAGAGCCGGGCCGAATGCCTCGCCGAAGAGCTCGATTTCGTTCTCCGGACCCACGCTGATGCGCACCGTCCGGTCGAGGCCGGGCACCATCGGCTTGCGCACGAAAATGTCGCGGGAAAGCAGCTCCTGCATCACCTTGAGCGCAAAGGCCCCATCGCGCCCGCAGTCTATGGCCACGAAATTGGTGGCTGACGGCAGCGCTTGGAGACCATGCGTTGCGGCAATGGCAGCGATCCGCTCGCGGCCGGCGGCCGTGCGCGCCACTGTTTCGGCCAGGTAGTCCTGGTCTTCCAGCGCGGCCAGGCATCCGGCCTGTGCCATGCGGTTCATGCCGTAATGGTTGCGGACCTTCTCGAAGAGGCGGATCGTGTCGGCATGCCCGATCGCATAGCCGCAGCGAAGACCGGCAAGCCCATAGGCCTTGGAGAAGGTACGCATGCGCACCAGGTTGGGTCGTGACACGTCGATTTGCGGCAGGGCGTCGATTGGCGCGGTTTCGCCATAAGCCTCATCGAGAATGAGGACGGTGGACTCGGGGAGTGCATTGTAAAACGCGTCGATCTCGGATGCCTTCCACCAGCTCCCCATCGGATTGTCGGGGTTGGACAGGTAGACCAGTGGCGCCTTCTCGCGTTTCACTGCCTCAAGCAGCCCGTCGAGGTTTTCGCGATCATCATGATACGGAACGGTGACCAAGCGGCCACCGAAGCCCGCCACATGGTAGTTGAAGGTGGGGTAGGCGCCAAGCGACGTCACCACCACATCGCCTTCGTGGACGAAGAGCCGCACTGTCAGACCGAGCAGCCCGTCAATGCCCTCGCCGATGACCACATTGTCTGGTGTCAGCGCGAAATGGGCCGCAAGCGCGACCTTCAGGTCGTGATTATCGGGATCGCAGTATTTCCACATCTCGCCGGCCGCCTCCGCCATGGCCGAGATGACGCGGGGCGAAGGCCCGAAACCATTCTCGTTCGCACCAAGGCGCGCCCGGAACGGACGGCCGCGCGTACGCTCCTGGGCCTCAGGCCCGACAAAGGGCACGGTATCTGGAAGAAGTCGCGCAAGCGGCGTTAGCGGAAGGCGGTCGATCATGATTTGCGGGTGGCTGCGTGAGGACAGGCTCGGACACTACGCCTCGAGATTGACGTATGCAACGCGCGTTCACCGGCCCGCATAATGAAAGAGCCCGGACAGGGCCGGGCTCTTCGGGATGTGGACTTTGACCTGGAGCCTAGTAGCCCCGGATGGCCGACCAGCTCGTGTCGAAAGAGATCGAAGCCACGAACTTGTGTCCGAACATGTTCGGATCATGGCGGTTCGACCCGTAATAGCGGCCGTCGATCGTCACGAGGTCGTTGAATGTGTAGGACAGGCCAGCATTCCAGTCGACATTGCCGGAGAAGTTCGTTCCGACGCCGCCCGACAGGGAGAAATCGTAGGGAAGCGCGAGGCTGGCCTTGAGAACGCCATAGGTCGAGCTAGCCTGAGGATCCCAATAGAACTCGAACCCTGGCGTCAGGCCGATGTCGGTGATTTCGTATTCGGCCTTTGCATAGATCTCGCCGTTGAGGTCGCCGGTCCGATTATAGTAGTAGCGGGCATAGCCGACATCGAGCGAGAGATCGCCAAAAGTCGGACGGATACCGCCATAGACGTTGATCTCGGCGCGGTCGTTCGGATTGGCGATGTTGGGGCCGCCAATCGAAGAAGCCCAGACGCCGAAATAGACCCACTCATAGGATGCTTCGACATAGCCCTGCAGAGCGGGGCCGTTGCTGTAGTCGTAGCCGCGAGACACATAGGCGGTCGTGGCTGTCATGCCAAAAGCGAGATCGATGGCAGAGGCGATCTTCTCTTGCGTGTAAAAGGTATCGGCTGCGAAGGCGGGGGTCGCCGCCATAATGGCTACGGCTGCGGCGCCTGAAATGACTGACTTCTTCATTCTGGTCCCCAAGAAAAGGCGTTGCGAAAAAAAAGCAGCAAGCCCGGTCGCCGTCCTATCCCTCGGCGATTGTGAATGCCGAATCGCGTTGTCGGCTAATTCGCTGACGTCATCAATCGGGCATAATCCATTTGAAGTATCGTGAAACACTCTTGTTGCAATGACGCAACACCAAGCTGCTCATCAAGGCGGCAAATCCCGCGATTCTGCGGGATGGCCTGCCGTGGATGACCAATTTGCGTGCAACTCAGAGCTGTCGCGCGATGTCCGCCATCATGGCGATGTCCTGGGCGGTCTCGATGTCATCGCTTGCTTGAGGCCGAGAAGCGGTTCGGGCCAGGACGACCCGATTTGTCGGATCGAGCCACAGGAACTGTCCGTGAATGCCGATGGCTGCCATGGAACCCCGACCGTCTCCGACATCATACCAACAGGAGCGGTAGCGTCCCTCTGCGAACATCTCGGCGAAGTCGCCTTCGATCCAGGCCTTGCGGTCACCGTTTTCGCGCATGTCGCTGATCCAGCGTCCCGGCACGACCTGCTGCCCGTCCGGCGCACGGCCATCATCCAGCACCATCTGGCCGATGCGGGCGAGATCGGTCACGGTCAGGCAAATGCCGCCGGCTGCGCGCGCGGTGCCCACCCGGTCAACCGTGACATAGGCCGGGCCCGTCAGGCCTAGCGGCCGCCACAGGCGCTCAGCCAGATAGAGGTGGAAACGCTGCCCAACCGCCCGTTCGATGACGAGGCCGAGCAGATCGGTGTTGGGCGAGGCGTAGTGAAAGCGGATTCCGTGGCCGTGGCCCTCAGCGGGCAACGTTCCCAGGAAGGCCTCCATGGTTTCGGGTTTGGTGTCCTCGCGCTCGGGGTTCCAGAGCATGGCGCGGCGGTAGCGGTCGAACGGGCCGCCATGGTCGACATAGTCCTCGTCGAATTCGAGATCGACGGTCATGTCGAGGAGGTCGCGGACGCGTGCCGAACCGTAAGTCGAGCCGGCAATCGATGGAATGTAGCGGCTTATGGGGTGGTCCGGGTCGAGGCGCCCTTCTTCAGCGGCAATTCCGGCCAGCAGGCCGGCGATCGACTTGGACACGGAAAATACCAGGTGCGGTGCGACCGGATCGGAATGCGGTGCGTTCCACGCGGCGACCGGCCGCCCGTCGCGCATGACAACGAAGGAATCGGTGTGACGCTCGGCAAGCAACATTGTGGCCGGAACTTTGCGGCCCTTGGCGTCCTCGAGCTCGATGTCCGCGAGCAGACTGGAATCGGGCGATGCTCCTTCGGTTGCCCGACCATGGGAGATGACGGCCGATGGCACCAATTCGCAGGTATTCTGGAAGCTCCAGCGGGAAAACGGATGCGCCCGCCAGTTCTCCAGCGTGATCTCGGCGCGGGTGGGCGTTGCTGCCATCTGTTCGTTCCTGAAAGGGGTATGTCGGTCGGGGCGCGCAGACTGGTACATTTCCGCCGGCAGGTGAAGACGTCGACGTGCAGGTTGACGCGGCATCCCCAAGCGACAACAAGGCGGCGACGATACGCGCAAATGCGGGGAGGGCGACATGAAGGCGAGGGCGGCCATATTCGACAACGGTCCGAGGCCGCGACTGGCGGAAATCGACCTGCTGGCGCCTGGCGCGAATGATGTTCTGGTGCGTCTCGTCGCCACCGGCATCTGCCACACCGACACGAAGGCGGCGCGCCCCGGCGGGCCCGTGCCGCATCCCGTCGTGCTTGGCCATGAAGGCGCGGGCATCGTGGAGAAGGTCGGCGATCGGGTGAGCAAGGTGACACCGGGCGACCATGTGGTTCTGACCTTTTCGTCCTGCGGCGCGTGTGCGTCCTGCCGGGAGGCTGAACCCGCCTTCTGCCATGAGGTGTTTGAGCTCAATTTTGCGTGCCGCAGCCGCCGACCGGCCAGCGCGGGCGAGAGCAGGGTTCATATCGGCTTTTTCGGCCAATCCTCTTTCGCCACCCACGCGCTGGTCCAGGAACGCAACGCGGTTGTTGTCGACAAGGCAGCGCCGTTGGAACTGCTGGGGCCGCTCGGCTGCGGTTTTCAGACTGGCGCGGGTGCCGTCCTCAACGATTTCCGACTGAGGGCCGGAGACTCCATCGCCGTGTTCGGTGCGGGCGGCGTGGGCATGGCGGCGATCATGGCTGCAAGGTTGAGCGGCGCCGGCGCCATCATCGCGGTGGATCGGCAGCCGGACCGGCTAGAACTGGCAGCAGAGCTTGGCGCCACGCTCTGCCTGAATGCGGAAACGGACGAGGTGGTGCCCACCATCATGGCTGCAACGCGGGTCGGCGTGAACTTCGCCCTCGACACGACCGGCGCCCTGGGCCCGATGCGGCAGGCAATCGACGTTCTGGCCCCGCGCGGCGAATGCGGCTTCGTGACCGGGCCCTGGGATGGCGCAGAACTTGGCGTGCCGGTGCGGCAGTTGCTGGCCGGCAGGCGGCTGAGGGGAATCCACCAGGGAAGCAGCAATCCCGACATGTTCATCCCGCGCCTTGTCGGGCTGCATCTCCAGGGGCGTTTTCCGATCGACCGGTTGGCCCGCTTCTACGACTTTGCCGAGATCGACACCGCGCTTGATGACATGGAAGCCGGCCGGACGATCAAGCCGATCCTGCGCTTTGCCGGAGGTCGCTGGGCTGGTCGTCACGGTCCCAGGGCGCAAGCGGCTGGCAGGAGTGGATCAGCCACTCGATCAGTGCCTTGATGGCCGGGCTGTTGCGCCGGTTTTCAGGTACGAGCGCCTTGACGTGGAGGCTGGGCACCGGGAATTCCGGAAGCAACTCGACAACCCGGCCGGCCGCAATGCTAGAGCGCGCGATATGTCGGGCAAGCATGGCGATACCCATCTCCCTTTCGACCGCGCGCAGCAGGACATGGCTGTCATTGACACTGAAATTGCCCGGCACGTCGATCGTCAGCAATTCGCTCTGGGTCTGGAATTGCCAGTTCGTGCCAGTGGCCAGGAAAGACAGGCAGGCGTGATCGAGAAGGTCGCGCGGATGGGCCGGGGTCCCGGCGCGCTCGAGATAGCCGGGCGCGGCAATGACGGTGCGCGGTAACGGGCACAGCATTATGTCGGCGACGTTCGCGTAGGATGTCGGCAGCGCGCCTATCGCCACATCGAATGCCTCTTCCAGCGGGTTGACCGAGCGATCGAGCAGCACGAGCTCGAGCCGGATCCCGGGATGGGCCGCCTGGAAGCGCGCCAATAGGTCGCCGAAATGGATAATGGTGAGCGTCGTGGGGCACTTGATGCGCAAGCGTTCTTCAAGCCGCGATCCCGACCCGGCAATGTCCGTGAAGGCATGGTCGACCTCGGTGACGATCGACAGAAAACGGTCCCGGCAGCGATGGCCGACCGCGGTCAGTTCCAGCTTGCGCGTGGAGCGGTGGAACAGCGGCGCCTTCATGATGTGTTCGAGCTGGTTGACGCGCTTGGCCACCACGGAAGGCACGGTATCCAGCGCGCGCGCCGCCGCCGAAAAGCTCCCCGCCTTCACCACGGCGAGGAAGGTTCGCATGTTGTCGAGCGTGTCCAGCCGGGGCCTCCTCTAGCGACATCTTTCGCGAAACGCGTAAGCTGCTTGCTTGTTTTGCCTCTTTTTTTCGCGGTGCACAACCGTCTACACTATCTCAACGAGTGAGACGAACGAACCGGTAGCCGCACTGCTGGTGTTGCCGAAACGGATCGTGGGAGGAGACATCATGGCCGCGTCGCCAAGCACCGAAACCGTCATCGTACGGCGCCAGGGCAGTGGTCCCGTGCGCAGGCTCCAGGCGGATGTGTGCGTGGTGGGCGCGGGCATTGCCGGCGTATCGGCGGCCCTGCAGGCGGCCAAGCTCGGGCGCAAGGTGATCCTGGTCGACAGCCAGCCATCGCTTGGCGGCCAGGCGGTCAACTCGATCATCGCCACGTTCTGCGGACTGTTTTCCAACGGCACCCACGGCTACCAGTTCACCTATGGCATCGCCGACGATCTGCTTGCCTATCTCGAGAGCCAGGACCAGGCCGTCTTCTACCGCCACGGTCCTCGGACGACCGTTGTCTATTATGACGAGGTGGCGGTCGGCCGCTGGGTCGAGACGAGCATCCTCGGTGCCGGTGTGACACCGGTGCTCGGTGCCATGATCATGGATGCACGGGTCGAGAACGACCGCATCACAAGCGTCGATTTCATGACCCGCTATGGTCCCGTGACAATCGAGGCCGAGGGCTTCGTGGACGCCAGTGGCGATGCAGCGCTGTTGTGGCAGGCGGGCTTTCCCTGCCGCGAGCCGGCCAATCACCGCGTCTTCGGCACTCAGATGGTGGTGCTCGAACAGATCGATGAAGATCGCCAGCCTTTGCGCGAGGAAATCAGCGCCCGGATGAAGGAAAAGGGCGAGCAGTACGGCCTTCTGCGGCGCGAAGGACTTGGCTTCACCATTCCAGGACGCGGCATCGCTGCGATGAACATGACCCATGTCGAGACGCCGCTCGATCCCGTTGAGGCGTCGGCAAAGACGCTGGAAGGCAAGGAACAGGCTTCCCGCGCGGTCGAATTCCTGAAGAAGGAGTTCCCCGAGTGCTACGGCAACGCCCGGGTGCGTTCGTTCGGCCTGCCGGGTATACGGCAGACGCGCTGGATCGTCGGGCGGCATCACCTGACCGTGGACGAGATCAAGGCGCAGAAGAAGTTCGATGACGCCATCGGCCGCACGGCCTGGCCGATCGAACTCCACGACCACGGCGACGGACATCACTGGATCGTCTTCGACGAGGATCACGCCCACTACATTCCGCTGGGCAGCCTGGTCTCGCGCGACTGCCACAACGTTGTTGCTGCCGGCCGCTGCATCGACGCGGATTCGGCTGCGCTGTCCAGCGTGCGGGTCATGGGACCTTGCATGGCAATGGGCATGGCGGCCGCGCACGCGCTCGACCTTGCCGGTTCGGGCAGCGTGCATCAGATCGACATGGACCAGATGCGTGGCCGTGTCGCCGACAATGTCGAGAAACAGCATTATCGTTGGAACGAGCGCGAACTGGCCTCAACGGCCAAGATCTACTGAATGAGCGTTAGGGAGGAGTGACCTGATGCGCCTGACCGACCACGAGAAGGCGATGCTGGACGGGCAGCACGGGGCCGCCAAGGCTCGTGCCATGGACCTGCTGATGCGCTACGGCGAGGCGTTGGGCGCCGAAAGGCTGGTCGAGACGGCAAATGTCGCCGGCGCCTTCAATGCATCGACACCCACCATTCGCCACATGGCCGAAGAGGGTTTTGACAAGGTCTATTCCGAGCTCAATCTCGACAGCGACGAAACCGTTGAGATACCGCGCGTGGCAGTGCCTACCTGCCAGCTGATCACTGGCATCGACAACGACAACTGGCAGGTTCAGGGCATCGATCCTGGCCTCGCCGAACTCCAGAAGCAGTCGGAGCGCTATCTCGGTCAGCGCGGCATCAACCTGATGGCAACCTGCACGCCCTACCAGGTCGGCAACGTGCCGGTGAAGGGCGAGCATTGTGCCTGGATGGAATCTTCCGCGGTCATCTACTGCAACTCGGTGCTGGGCGCGCGGACCAATGTCGAGGGCAAGGAATCGACCGGGGCAGCGGCGCTGACCGGGGGCATTCCATATTGGGGCTTCCACATGCCGGAGAACCGTTTCGGCACCCATCTGATCGAGCTCGACCTCGAGGTCGACGACATGATGGACTGGGGTCTGCTGGGCTACTTCATCGGCTATGCGGTGGAGGAAGACATCCCCGTCCTCAACGGCCTGTCGCACCAGCCCAACCTGATCAAGCTGAAGCATTTCGGCGCCGCGGCGGCCTCCTCCGGCGGGGTGGAAATGTACCATGTTCCCGGCGTGACGCCCGAAGCCGGGTCGATCGAAGAGGCCTTCGGGCCGCGCCGCGCGCGGGAGACCATCCGCTACGGCGCCAAGGAACGGCGCGAGATCTACGAGAAGATTCAGAGCGCGACCGACCGGAAGGTCGATTTCATCATGCTGGGCTGTCCTCACAATTCCATCGAACAGATGGAACTGATTGCCCATCTGCTGGAAGGAAAGAAGATCCATTCCGACGTCCAACTCTGGGTTCACACCCCGCGTGCCATTCGCCAGATTGCCGATCGCAGCGGCTACACCGAGATCATCAGCAAGGCTGGCGGGGTTGTCATGAGCGACACATGCCCCGCAATCTCACGCCGGCTGCCGGCAGGAGCACGCGTGATCGCCACCGATTCGGCGAAACAGGCCCACTATCTGCCTGCAATCGCCAAGGTACAGGGCTGGTTCGGCTCGGTAACCGACTGCGTAGAAGCCGCCATCAGCGGCGAGTGGCAGGGAGACATTCAATGAGCGCCGGACTGGCCGAAAAACAGGACAGCCTGGTCATCAGGGGCCGCAAGGTTGTCGGCGGCAGGGCCGAGGGCGAGGCGCTGGTCACGCGGGATACGATTTCCGGCTGGGGCGGTATCAACGAGCGGGACGGCTCCATCATCGAGCGGCTACACGAACTGCACGGCCAGTCCTTTGCCGACAAGATCCTCGTCTTCCCTGGCGCCAAGGGTTCATCAGGCTGGTCGGCCTTCTTCCACATGACGCGGCTCAACGGCGTGGCGCCCAAAGCGATGATCTTCAACCGGATGACCACCAAGATCGCGCTGGGCGCGGTCGTCACTCGCGTGCCGGCCATGACCGATTGCGACACGGATCCAGTCGAGACCATCCGCACGGGAGACTGGGTTGTTGTCGATGCAGACGCCGGCACGATTACCGTCACCAGAAGGAGCGAAGGCTGAAATCCAGTGGGCACGAGCCCGCTCAACCACGCGAAGCCATCATGATCGGGAGGAAGGGGCAGTTGCCCAGCCGGACACTGGCATCGTATCGTAGAGGAGGAAAGACATGTCGAAGATCCGTACATCCATATTGGCTGGTGCCGCCGGCGCCATGCTTGCGCTCGGCGTCTTTGCCGGGACCGCGCCGCAGGCCGCGGCGGAAGAAAATTTCGAATGGCCGCAATTCTTCAATGTGATTACGCCGATCGTCGGCACCGCAAACCATTCGCTGGCTGTGGCCTGGACGGGCGAATTCACCGCCCAGACCGGCTCGCGTGCCCGCGTGCTGCCAGCGCCTAACGGCTTCTCGCGCGCTGCCTGGCTTAACCAGGGCGAAGGACGTCTGGTGCTTGTCCAGGCATCAGACTATTTCGATCAGATGGACGCCTCGGAAGGCTACGCTACGCGCGATGCCGGGCCGACCGACACGCGCCTGATCAACATGAACGCCGTTACGGCCTGGGGCTACATGGTGCGCGGCGACTCCGACATTCAATCGTTCCACGATATCGGACCCGGCACACGCATCTCGTTCTCACCGAGTTCGTCGTTCCTCGTCGCTGGTGTCGACGCTCTGCTGGCCTATCTCGATCTATCGCGCGACGACGTCACGCTGGTGGAGGTCGGCAATTATGGCGCCAACACCGCCGTGATACCGGAAGGCCGCGCCGACGTGACCTTCACCTCGCCATTGTCGGGTCCGAGCTATGAAGCCGAGGCCGGTCCGAACTCGATCCGGTGGCTTCCGCTTCCGCGCGAGGAGGACGATCCGGAGGCCTATGCACGTTATCGCGCACTGCATCCGGGTTACGTGCCGGCCGAAACGAGCTCGGGTGTCACGACCGCTCAGGGAATCTGGATGGACCACGCCTTCCAGGCCAACCACGTTGCGGCCGATGAAGACCCAGAATTCGTCTACCAGTTGCTGAAATGGATGGACGAAGAGCATGACAGCTTCAAGGACGACTTCACGCACGCCCACATGATGAGCATCGAGAACCTTGTCGCCTTCCTCGACACCGGTGCGCTGCAGCCTCTGCACGAGGGCGCGATCCGCTATCTCGACGAGCTTGGCCTGTGGACCGAGGCGCACCAGACACGTCAGGATCACCTAGTCGAAATGGCTCAGGCCCAGGAGGCGGGCTATCGCGCCGCCATCGAGGCGGCCGAGGCCGAGGGAATTGCCATCGAGCCTGACAATCAGGCATGGATCGACTTCTGGCGGCAATACCGGGCCGACAACGGGCTTCCCGAATCCTTCGGCCAGGCCGTGCTCGCCTTGAACTGACCGCATAGCCCGGCCGCCCCCCAAAGGGGGGGGCCCGGGCGATCCCCAACCGAGCATGATTGTTCTGTGGCCGACCCAACCGGCCGGAAATTGCAATCGAAAGGCCGTGCGATGCTGAGCGAGAAGGAAAAGGCGCTGGGTGAAGCCGCGGTTCCCCCGGATCTGAGGGATCGCACGCTCGAGCGCTGGCAGAGCATGCCGATGCCGGTGCGCGTGCTCCTGCAGGCGATGTCGGCATCCGGCGCCGTGCTCGCCTTCGTCTACATCTTCGGCTACGTGCCGCTTCTCGACGTCACCTACTACTTCCTGCTCATGGCGCTCTATCTGCCATGGGTCTATCTGCTCCTGCCAGCCTACAAGGGCGAGACGCGGGTTGGCATCTTTTCCTACATTCCCGCCATCGCGATCTGCGGCCTGACCCTTTTCATGGCCTATATGGGCCGGTCCCTGATCTTCCAGACCTGGGTGCCCGTGGCCCACACCTGGCAGCTGGTCGTGGCGGCCGGCATCTATATCCTCATCCTGGATGCGGCCAGACGCGCGGGCGGATACATCTTTCTCGGCATAGTGCTGATCCTGTCGCTCTATCCGATCTACGCGGTCTACATGCCGGGCATGCTGTGGGGTCCGCCCACCACGCTCGCGCGCACGATCGCGTTCAACGTCTTTTCCGGCGATGCCATGCTTGGCGTCGTCACACGAGTTGTCGGCGAAACCATTATCGGCTTCCTCATCCTTGCAGCGCTCCTGGTCGCCACCGGTGCCGCCGACTTTTTTCTCAAGCTCGCACTTGCGCTTCTCGGCAAGGCCCGGGGCGGACCGGCCAAGGTGGCCGTCATTGCCTCGGGCTTTTTCGGCAGCCTGTCGGGCTCGATCTTCTCCAACGTTGTCGGCACGGGGTCGGTGACCATCCGCGCCATGAAGCGTTCGGGCTTTCCAGGGCACTATGCGGGCGCGCTGGAGGCCTGCGCGTCGACGGGCGGCATGCTGATGCCACCGGTGATGGGCGCCGTTGCCTTCATCATGGCCGACTTCACCAACACGTCCTATGGCGTCATCGTGCTGGCGGCGATCATCCCCAGCGCGCTCTATTATTTCGGTCTCTACTGCCACGTCGACGGCTATGCGGCCAAGCACGGCATCAAGGGCCTGCCGGAAATCGAACTGCCATCGGTGCGCAAGACGCTGATCGACGGCTGGCCGTTCATCATCGTGCTGGGCTTCCTGGTCTACGCCCTGGTGTTCCTGCGGCTGGAGCGGCTTGCACCCTTCTATGCCTCGGGGCTGTTGATCTTCCTGACCTTCTTCAAGAAGGAACTGCGCATCACGCTCAGCCGCATACCGACCATCATCTATGAAATCGGCAAGATGCTGAGCCAGACGATCGGCCTGCTCTTGCCGACGAGCTTCATTCTGGGCGGACTGATGGCGACCGGCGTGGCACCCGTCATCGCATCCGAACTGGTGCGCATGGGCGGTTCCAGCGTCGTGCCCGTCCTCGCCATCGGCATCGCGGTGTGCATGGTCTTTGGCATGTTGGGGATGATCGTTGCGGCCTATCTGATGCTGGCGCTCACGCTTGCCCCCGCACTCGAGCAGATTGCCGGGCTGAACACGCTCGCGATCCACATGTTCATCGCCTACTACGCGACACTGGCCGCGATCACGCCACCGATCGCGCTCGCCGCCTTCCTGGCATCCCGGATCAGCGATTCCGATCCGATCTGGACCAGCGTGCATGCGGCGCGCCTCGGCATTGTGCTCTATTTCATCCCGATCTTCTTCCTGTTCGAGCCGGCGCTCATCCTGCAGGGGCCGTTGCACCTCACTGCAATCTGGGTAGCCTTGAACATATTGGCGATCGTGATCATCGCCGGAGCGTCTGAAGGCCGGATGATGTATCTTGGCCGACTGAAGACATGGACACGGCCGATCCTGTTTGCCGCTGGTCTGTGCATCGGTTTTCCCGAGTGGACGAGCACGGTGGCGGGCCTTGCCGTGACGGCGGGCATTCTTGCCTTGCGCGGCCTCGCCTGGGAGCCTGACGCAGCCGATGACGGGCCTGCACCCGCCGAGGCACAAACGGCGGCGCCCGGCCAATAGGGCGCCCAGGAACAATCACGAAGAAGGAGGATGAGATGACCCTTCAGGTCAAACAGGTCCACAAGCACTTCGTAGGCGAGGCCTCCGGTGTCGACCTTTCGAAGCCGCTGGACGCGGGAGCGATCAAGGCGGTCAACGACGCCATGGACAAATACGCGGTCCTCGTCTTCCGCGATCAGCCCCTGACGCAGACGCAGCAGCTGGAACTGGCGAAATCGTTCGGCCCGCTGGACATGGGGCTGAAGAAGCTCAAGAAGCAGCCGGATCGGCTGGAGCATGCCGAACTGGCCGACATCTCCAATGTGGCCGACGCAGGCGGCACGGTAGCCCGCGACAGCAGGAAGATCGTCTCCAATATCGCCAACCAGCTCTGGCACAGCGATTCCTCGTTCCAGCAGCCGGCCGCGCGCTATTCGATGCTGGCGGCCGTTCAGGTGCCATCCAGCGGCGGCGACACCGAATTCGCCGATCTGCGTGCTGCCTATGACGCGTTGCCGGATCAGACGAAGCAGGAAATCGAGGGGCTGGAGGCCGAGCATTATGCGCTGCACTCCCGCTTCCTGCTCGGCGACACCGAGTACACCGATGAACAGAAGGCAGCACTTCCGCCCGTCTGGTGGCCGCTGGTGCGCACCCATCCGGGTTCCGGGCGCAAGCTGTTGTTCGCAGGCATTCATGCCCGCGCGATCAAGGGCTGGACGGTAGCCGAGGGTCGGATGCTGCTGATGGACCTGCTGGAACACGCGACCCAACCGGAATTCGTCTACATCCACAAATGGCGCCCCAACGATCTGGTGATCTGGGACAACCGGTCGACGTTGCACCGTGGGCGTCGGTTCGACCTCTCACAGCCGAGGGAATTGCGCCGCGCCACCACGCTGGATGTCGACGGCCAGGAACAAGCCGCGGCATGATGGTGGCTCAGATGGAGGCGGCCGGGCAGACAGAGCGGCTGGCAATCAACGGGCTGCGCGCGGTTGACTGCGACGTGCATCCGCGCTCGCCCCGCCGCGACGACCTGATGCCCTATCTGGACGAGTACTGGCGCGAGATCTTCGTCTCGCGCACCATCGATCGCCTCGAACTCACCAGCTACCCGGAATCGCTGGCTCCCTATCGCCACGAAACCGGCGAGGCCGCCAACAGCGATGCGGCAGCGCTGGCCAAGGCGCATCTCGACCCGCTGGGCCTGAAGGCGGCGATACTCAATGTCACGTCCGGCATACATGGGGTCTACGACCCCTATCTGGCAGCCGCCTTGTGTTCTGCGACCAATCGCTGGCTGACAGAACATTGGCTGGATGTCGACAACCGTCTCCGCGCCTCGCTGCTTGTGCCGCTTCAGCACCCCGAGGCCGCGGTCGAGGAGATCGAACGCCATGCCGCCGACACCCGCTTCGTGCAGGTGCTTGCCCTGGTGATGGGCGATGCGCCGCTGGGGCGGCGAACGTTCTGGCCGATCTGGGAGGCAGCCGAACGTCACGGCTTTGCCCTCGGCATCCATGCCGGCAGCACCTATCGGCATGCTCTGACGCAGAGCGGCTTTCCTTCGTTCCTGGCGGAAGACCACATTCACCAGGCGCAGGGCTTTGCCAATCAGGTCGGCAGCCTGGTGGCGGAAGGCGTGTTTAACAAATGCCCCAACCTGAAGGTGGTTTTGATCGAATCCGGCGTCACCTGGTTGCCAGGCCTGATGTGGCGGATGAGCAAGGACTGGCGCGGCGCGCGCATCGAAGTGCCTTGGGTCAAGGAAATGCCGGCCAAGATCATCCGCAAGCATATCAGGATGACGACGCAGCCCTTCGACGGTCCGGCCGGTGCCGAGGAAGCGGCGAAGGCCATCGCACACCTCAACAGCGAGGACATGCTGCTCTTCTCGACCGATTTTCCGCATAATCACCGTGGCGACGTGGCATATTGGCCTGAAAATCTTCCTGCAGACCTTGCCGGACGGGTGGCGAGGGACAATGTCTTGAAGACCTATGCAAGGCTGGAGATCGGTTCATGAACGAGATGACGCTCGAACGGGAACGCCAGGAGACCTCCACGAGACTGTCGATCGTCGATTGCGACATCCACCCGGCCTTTTCGTCGCCTGACGAACTCCTGCGCTATCTGCCGGCGCGCTGGCGCGAACATGCGCGCGACTATGGCATCCGCACCGCCAACCCATTCATGGGCACCTTGCCCTATCCACGCATCACGCCAGGCAATGGCATGCGCCAGGATTCCTGGCCGCCCAACGGAGGCCCGCCGGCATCCGACCTCGCTTTCCTGCAGGAGCAGCTTCTCGATCCGCTGGGCATCGAATTCGGCGTGCTGCAGCCGCTGGCGGCCGGCAGTTCGGTCTTCAACCAGGAACTGGGTACCGCACTTTGCACGGCGCTGAACGACTGGCAGATCGACAAATGGCTCGACAAGGAGCCGCGTCTGAAGGGCTCGATCTGCGTCACCCAGGAGGACACGGCCAGCGCCATCGCCGAAATCGAGGCGCGGGTGAAGGACCGCCGCTTCGTTCAGATCGCCGTGCCGCCGCGCGCGCTGGAACCGGCCGGTCGCAAGCGCTACTGGCCGCTCTACGAGGCTGCAGCCCATCACGGTCTGCCGATGGGCACACACTCGGCCGCCTATGGCAGCCGTGCCAACACCGGCACGGGATGGACCTCCTTCTACATCGAGGAGCATTTCGCCTTCTCCAACGCGACCCAGACCGTGCTGACGAGCATGATCTTCGAGGGCGTGTTCGAGCAGTTCCCGGATTTCAAGCTGGTGCTGGTCGAAGGCGGGTTCGCCTGGCTTCCGCCGCTGATGTGGCGCATGGACCGCGAATGGGAGCGCATGCGCGGCGAACTCCCGCATTTGAAGCGGCCGCCATCCGAATATGTCAGGTCCAATGTCTGGCTGACCACCCAGCCGATCGAAGAGCCGGAGACGAACGCTCACCTCTTCGACGTGATCGACTGGATCGGTCATGACCGGCTGATGTTTTCGACCGATTATCCGCATTGGGATTTCGACCATCCCGAATACGCCTTCAAGGTGCCGCTGGAACCTGCCGTGCGTCGGGCGATCCTGAGGGACAACGCCGTCGCGCTGTTCGGCCTGAAATGAGGCCCGAAGGCAGGGCTTCGGGGGAACAGCCGGCGTGATCGGTCCCGACTATGTACGGCTGATGGCAGCCTACAATGCCGAGATGAACAACCGCTGGCTGGCAGCCGCCTCGCGCCTGACCGATGCCCAGCGCCGCGAGGACCGCGGCGCCTTCTTCGGTTCCATCCACGGCACCTTCAACCATCTGCTCTGGGCCGACCGGGTGTGGCTGTGGCGGCTGGCTGGTGCCGAGCAGCCGACCCATCCGAGGGAAGAAAGTGCCAGCTTCATCGACGATTTCGATGAGCTTTGCGCATTTCGAACCCGCACCGATCAGGAAATCGTCGACTGGGCACAGTCCGTGACGGCGGAAGGCCTGGCCGAGACCGTGGTCTGGCTACCCGGCACGCCGCGCGAATTCTCGTCTACCCAAGCGATGAGGGTAGCCCACATGTTCAATCACCAGACCCACCATCGGGGCCAGATCCACGCGCTCATCACCGGGTTCGGCGAGGATACCGAGGCGACGGATTTGTGGGTCGTGTCGCGTGCCTCCGGTATCGGCTGAAAGCACGCTTCTGGCCAATGGCCAAGCTGGACGCGGCGCGATCCGTGCTGCGCTGGGCTCGCACTGATAGCCGAATGTCGTCTTCATCCCGATCGCCTCGTTCTCTGCGGTTTTGATCGTGGTCACGGTCCGCCGCGCTGATTCCACGTATAGTGTTCCCAGATAGCTTCTCTGGAGACAGGGCGGGCTTCGATGAGCGTGTGGAAAGTTTTTGCGTCGCGTCGATTCTGAGCCCGGAAATCGAGTGGTCGCGGCGCACAGGAACAAGAAAACAATGAAGAAACGTTGGTTCCTGTTCGCCGTGGTCCTTGTGGGAGTTGCCATCTACGCAGGCATCGAGCGGCCATGGGACACCAGACCTATTGCCGTGAGCGTCGAAACCGTCTCGCCCGGTCCGGTTACCCAGCTTCTGGCGGTCAATGGTCGTATCGCAGCGCGCAATACGGTCAATGTCCGTGCCGCCGTCGCCGCCCAGGCGTTGACCGTCGAGGCGATGGAAGGCGAACTGGTCGCAGCGGGACAGGTTCTGATGTTACTCGACACCGCCATCATCGACGCGCAGGTGGAGCAGGCAGCCGCGGCGCTGGAGGCCCAGCAGGTTATCAAGCGCCAGGCCCAGGCGGCTGTCGACCGGGCGCGCGCGCTTGGCGCCAACACACCGCGCGCGACACTGGAAGACGCGGAGTTCCGCCTGGCTGGCGCGCAGCAGGAGTCCGCCCAGCTTGAAGCAGCGCTTCGCCAGGTGCAGCGGCAACTCGAGGACTACACTGTCCGGGCACCGATAACCGGCACGGTGTTGTCGCGTCAGGTCGAGGAAGGGCAACTCGTGGACCCTCAGGCCCAGCTCTTCGTCATCGCTGATACCGGAGATCTGGTCGTCGAAACAGATATCGACGAACTCTATTCAGCCTATGTGCGTGAGGGCCTGAAAGCGCTTCTCCGCCCGGTAGGATCCACGATCGCACGGGAGGGCAGGGTGGTTTTTGCAGCGCCCAAGGTCGACAGCGCGACGGGTGGACGCGAGATCAGGATTGCGTTCGATGAACCCGTGTCGCTGCCGGTAGGGCTGACCGTCAATGTCAACGTCATCGTCAATGAGGTGGAACGTGCCTTGTCGCTCCCGCGCGGCGCGATCGTCAGCGAGGGTGCCCGGAGCCACGTGCTGGTTCTGGAGGATGGCGTGACGGTCTGGCGCGAGGTGCAGTTCCAGGACTGGCCAGCCGAGCGGGTGATCGTAAGCGAAGGGCTTCGCGAGGGTGAAACTGTCGTGATGGACCCCGCTACCGTTCGCATTGGTGAGCGCGTCGTGGCGGATTAGGGCATGATCTACAGCGTCAAATTCGCATGGAGATATCTCTCCTCCAACAAGCTGCAAACGGCTCTTCTGGTGCTTGGCGTGGCGGTCGGCGTTTTCGTGTTCGTCTTCATCAGCGCCCTGATCGGGGGGCTGGGCAGCTTTCTGGTCGACCGCACCGTCGGCAATATCTCGCACGTCACGATCCAAGCCCCCCGGCGCGATCCCGTGAGCCTTTTGGCGCCAGACGATACTTCCGTTCAGCTCGTGACGCAGCGCGCCTCCGGCCAACGCGACATACTGCGCACGGCAGACGCGTTTCTGCCGTCTCTGGAGACCCTTGCCGGGGTTGCGGCCGTCTCGCCCCAGATCGTCGGCAATGGCTTCGTCATTCGCGGTCAGTCGCGCGCGCCGGTCGGCGTCACCGGTGTGCTTCCGGCCAGGGTATCCGCCATTGCAGACATTGCCGGCAATCTGGCTGCCGGCGAGGCTGGCCTGACCAGCTCCACGGTTCTCCTCGGGGCGACTCTGGCAATCGACATCGGCGTCGGTGTCGGTCAGAACATAAGGCTGCAATCGGACCGCGGGGTCGAACGCACATTCGTCGTTGCCGGCCTGTTCGCGCTGGGCGTGGAAGCGCTCGACGCCCGTGCGGCCTTCATCAGCCTGGCTGCGGCACGGTCGCTTTTCGACCTGGAGCAGGGCATCAGCCGCATCGAGATCAAGCTCGACGATCTCCAGACCGCGGATGCGGTTGCGCCGCGCATTGCCGCCATGACTGGGCTGAAAGCGACACCTTGGACCGAAGGCAACGCGCAATTGCTCGATGGGCTCAGGGCCCAGGCGAGTTCCGGCGATCTGATCAAGGCCTTCGCCTTGGTCACGATCGTCATCGGCGTGGCCAGCGCGCTCCTGCTGTCGACCTATCGACGGCGCCCCGAGATCGGCATCATGCGTGCCATGGGCGCCAGCCGGGCATTCGTCGTCGGCGTTTTCGTGATCCAGGGCGCACTGATCGGATTGATCGGAGGCGTTTCAGGGGCGCTGGCGGGATATCTGGTGCTCTCGCCATTCCCGCTTCCCGAAGAGGCGCCGCCAGGCGGCTTCCCGATCGACGCACGCCAGGGCGCCTATTTTCTTGCCGTCACCCTTACGACGATCGGTGCCATTCTGGCGTCGATCTTGCCGGCGCGGGCAGCCTCCCGGGTGGATCCCGTCGAGGTGATCGGTTCATGACCGCACTGGTAGAGGTCACCGATCTGGTCAAGACCTTCGGCGATGGCGAGACCGCGACGCGGGTGCTGAAAGGCCTGAACATGACCCTTGCGAGAGGCGATCTCGCAGCACTGATCGGGCCGTCCGGTTCCGGCAAGAGCACCCTGCTGAACATTCTGGGCACGCTGATGCGCCCCACCTCCGGCGGACATGTCATGCTGGACATGGACATGACCGCCGCAAGCGAGGCCGAACTGACGGAGTTTCGCAACCGCCACATCGGGTTCGTCTTCCAGTTTCATCATCTTCTGCCGGATTTCAGCGCGCTGGAGAATGTCGTCTTTCCGACCGCGGTCGCCGCGGGATGGGAGAGCGGCGCGGCCCGTCGACGCGGCGAGGAACTGCTCGATCGGGTCGGCCTGTCGGATCGCCTTCATTTCCGTGCCTCCCAGCTCTCCGGCGGCCAGAAGCAGCGGGTGGCCATCGCGCGCGCGCTGATGAACCGTCCCGAACTGGTGTTGGCGGACGAGCCGACGGGCAATCTCGACCGCGAGTCGGCGAGCCGGGTGATGGCGCTTCTGAAGCAGATCAATGATGAGGAACGAACGGCTTTCCTCATATCCACCCATGACGAGATGATCGCAGGCGCCTGCAAACGGCAGATTCGCGTTGTCGACGGTGCCGCCATCAGTGAGGATGTCTCCAGCTGAGGTTGGCAGAGACCCGCTTGATTACCTAGGGGCAGGGTGTTACCCAGACTGCCACATCTCCCCAGCCCATGAGGCATGCGATGCGTTGGATCTGGTTAGGCCTTGCAATCGCAATTTTGGGATGTGCTTCCGTACCGCATGAGAACCCAGCGACATCACATGTCTGCACGACTGCGCCCTCGGGCCTGGTCGAGTGCCACGAGCGAGATTGAGATGGGCACGTCACTATCGTTCGGTGAATTGCTTTTCCGTGCGATCTGCCTGGGAGCGGTAGGCATGCTGGTCGTTCCGATGGCAACCTTCATCATCTCAAGGCCCATCCTGCTGTCGATGGGCGTTTGCGAAGTTCCCGTGTTTTGCGACATCCACGCCGGCGACATGGCTGCCGTCGCCGCACTGCCGGGCGCGATCGTCGGCGCAGGGCTCTCGTTGTTTCTGGATCGTGGGAAGGTGAAGACCTGAGCGCCGATCAGCGCAAGCGCCGTCCATGCAGGATGAGTGCCGTGCCGATTCCCACTGGCAGCACCAGAAGCCAGACCAACCCCTCGGTGAGTTGGGGCCAGAACCTGCTGCATCCGTTCGTGTTGAACGAGCAACCGTAGAGGTCGAGCATCCAGACAAGCGCGGCGCCGGCGAGGATGATCAGGAGACCTATGAGCTGGAACGCCGTGCTGTTCATGTGGGCCCACCGTGGGGAAAGGCTGAGCAAAACAAGCGGAAATCGGAATGCCTGGTGGCGGAGGGCATGGGCCTCAGGTCGGACCTTCTCTGCCCAAGCGCTCCGTTCCGAACAACAGGCCCGAGCGATGAAACCGAAACCGAGCGGGGGTTGGAAAGTCGTGCAGGCTTGCAGGAAG
>JBKBIT010000005.1:0-178948 GCA_046297455.1 Aliihoeflea sp. | reverse complement strand
GAAGGACGCGGCATTGCCTTCTTTCCTCCATTCCTGACGTACCGGCGCGTTTCATCCCTGCCACGCCCCGTTGCCGGTCTGGCCATTGATCCCTTCCGTGGGAAGCGGGGCGCGGCAGTCGCACCTCACTAAGTAAAATTTGGCGCGTCCACCGCGCCCCGCCGATGCTTTCGCCCCGGATGGGTGGGCCGGACTCGTCCCGCCGGTCCCGCCTTGCTCCCGGAGGAGCAAGCGCGGGGGGCCGTCGGACCTTACCGGCCAGACCTTCACCGAGGCCCGGACCTGTGGTGGGTCGGTTCCCACCAAGCCACGCTACCGTTGCGCGACCGACCCGGACACCGTCACCCTCCCCGACACCCCGGTCCGGTGCCGGGTTCCCGCGAGGGCGATGGGGCCATTATGCGGGAGCGGTCAGGGGCGTGGATAAGTCGCGGCAAAGAAAAAATGTCGAAGTGTGGGGAATCAAGGGGTTGGCGGAAAAAGCGGGCCAGGAACATACACGCCTTGCGATGGTGAGGGGCTGGCCCTGAATGTGGTAGCAAACCCCTCATCCGACCTCGGGTTGCGCCCTCGGCCACCCGGGGTCGAGGAACGTTCCTCGACCCCGGGTGGCTGAGCGAAGCGAAGTCGGATGAGGGGTAGGTTCACGTCCCGCGCAACATCCACCATTCGGGTCGGGATCCCCGGGTTCGCTTCGCCCCGGGATGACGGCGATGCGGCTGCCCCCTACAGGATGAACCGCGACAAATCGGTGTTCTTCGCCAGGTCGCCGACATTCTTGTCGACGAAATCGGCGTCGATGGTCACGGTCGAGCCACCCTTGTCGGGAGCGTTGAAGGAGATGTCGTCCAGCACGCGTTCCATCACCGTCTGCAGGCGGCGGGCGCCGATATTCTCGACGGTAGCGTTGAGGTCCACGGCGATGCCGGCCAGACGGTCGATCGCGTCGTCGGTGAAATCGAGCGTCACGCCTTCGGTCTCCATCAGTGCAATGTACTGCTTGATGAGGCTCGCCTCGGTCTCGGTCAGGATCCGCTTGAAATCGTCCTTCTCGAGTGCGCGAAGCTCGACGCGGATGGGCAGGCGGCCCTGCAGTTCTGGCAGCAGGTCGGACGGCTTCGAGACATGGAAGGCGCCCGAGGCAATGAAGAGGATGTGATCGGTCTTGATCGGCCCGTATTTGGTGGCGACCGTGGTGCCCTCGACCAGCGGCAGGAGATCGCGCTGCACGCCCTCGCGGGAGACGCCCGCGCCCATCCCGCCGTCGCGCGCGGCGATCTTGTCGATTTCGTCGAGGAAGACGATACCGTCATTTTCGGTCGACGACAGCGCCCGGCGGGTGACTTCGTCCTGGTCGAGCAGCTTGTCGGATTCGTCGTCGATGAGCAGCTTGTAGGAATCCTTGACCGTCGTCTTGATGGTCTTGGAGCGCTGACCGCCCATCGCCTTGGACAACATGTCATTGATGTTGAGGACGCCGATATTGGCGCCCGGCATGCCCGGTATCTCGAAGCCCGGCATCCCGGAACCCGAATCGGCGACCTCGACCTCGATCTCCTTGTCGTCCATGTCGCCATTGCGCAGCTTCTTGCGGAAGGAATCGCGGGTGGCGGGGCTGGCCGTCTTGCCGACCAGGGCCTCAAGCACGCGCTCCTCAGCATTGAGATGGGCGCGCGCCTTGACGTCCTCGCGCATCGCCGCGCGGGTCAGCCCGATGGCCACCTCGACGAGATCGCGAATGATCTGCTCCACGTCGCGGCCGACATAACCTACCTCGGTGAACTTGGTGGCTTCGACCTTGATGAAGGGCGCGCCGGCCAGCCGTGCAAGGCGCCGCGAAATCTCGGTCTTGCCGACGCCGGTCGGCCCGATCATAAGAATGTTCTTCGGCATCACCTCCTCGCGCATCTGGCCGGTGAGCTGCTGGCGGCGCCAGCGATTGCGCAGCGCGATGGCGACGGCGCGCTTGGCGTCTTTCTGGCCAATAATGTAGCGATCCAGTTCCGAGACGATCTCGCGGGGGGAAAAGGTGGTCATGTCGGGATTTGCACTCGTGCCTTGAGGGGAGGGAGGCGGTTGAGAACCGATGTGGGAAGGGTGGTGCCGACGATCAAGCTGCGGATGCGCTTCCAGCCGGCGCCGAACAGGATGATGAGCAGGCCGACCACCGCCAGGATGAGGGCGAAAGGCGGCACGCCGGTCGCCTCGGTGGCGGTGTCGAACAGATAGTAGATGCCCAGCGAGCCGAAATAGGCAAGCGTCGGCACCAGCAGCGAGCGCCGGTCGATGGCGAGCGCGACATAGACGAAGCCCAGGATCAGCAGCGCCAGCATCAGGGTCGCGTCGCTGCCGGGCTCGACGCTGCCGAAGAATGCGTCCTGGCCGGTGGCCATGATGAACAGCGGATGCACCAGCATCGGAGCGGAAACGACATGCAGCCAGAAGGCGCAGTCCGACCAGACCGTACGGCGCTCACGGTCGTGCAGGTCGAGACCGACGGCGGTGGCGAAGACGACGAGGCCGCAGATCAGCGGCATGTAGAGCGCGGCGCGCACAAGCTCGGGGATGTCCTCCACCGCTGGCGGGGCAACGGAGCCGGTGGTCACGCCGTCATAGAGGAAAAGTGCCGTCTGCAGGAAGGCGAGCAGCGTGAGCGCGATGGCGATGACACCGGCAAGGATCGGCACGCGAAAGCGCCAGAAATGGATCGCGGCTACCAGAACCGTGCCGCCCAGGACCAGATAGCCGGCCGGGGCAACCACGCCGCGCAGGGCAAGCACCTGCCAGAACGAATCGGGCGGGCGGATCGGGTAGAGCAGGTCGGAGACCTGCACCAGGGTCGCAAAGGCGGACCCCGCGAAGACCAGCGCCAGAAGGGTCGACGCCAGCTTCATGCGGTGCTGGCGGGTGATGAATTCTGCAAGCAGCCAGGCGAAGGCGGCGAGGAAACCGGCGATCCAGAGCGGCTGGCCGGCAATCATTGTGGTCAGTGCGAAGTAGAACCCGGCCGTCAGCAGGACGATGCCCACGGTGACGAAGAGATCGTTGCCGCCGCCGATGAGCCGGAGATTCTCATCCGGTTCGTCCGCCTCGTGGGGGCTGCCCGCCTCAAGTGCCCGCAACCGGTCGCGTTGCCCGGCGGAGATGACGCCTTCCAGCACGGCACGGTCGAGTGTATCGCGGCTGATCGTCAGATCATCCTGCAAGCCCTTATCCGGGGCGGTCAGGCCGGTCATCAGGCGCCCGTTCCGGGTGGAACGGCCCCGCCGTCGGCCAGGCGCATCAGAAGCACGCCATCGCTGACGTGCCGTTCGAGCTCGGGGATCGGCCGGAAACCGGCCTTTTCATAGGCGCGCACCGCGCGGGCATTTTTCGGGTCGGGGTCGATGACGATGTTCTCGAACCCCTCTTTGCGGAGCTTGGCCACGAAGGCTTTCAGCGCCGCCGTGCCGATGCCCCTCGACAGGTTCTGCGCATCGCCGATCGACAGATCGACACCGATCGTGTCGGCGGACAGTTCCATCAGCCAGGGATGGTCCTTGATCCAGGTTTCGTTCTGGTGATGGCCGATGAACCAGTACTGGATGTAGCCGGCCGGTTTGCCCTCGACGAGAAACAGGAAGGGGCGCGTGGTGTCGCCGCCCTCGACCATGTCGCGAATATGCGCAAGCTCCTCCGCGGGCTCGCCCCACCATTCCAGCCAGTGCGGGGTCTGCATCCAGCTTCCCAGAAGCTCGAGATCGGCCGCCTCGACGGGGCGGAAGGAGATGGCCGGGGCCTCACTCGGCATCGAGCGTTTCGACCGTGACGTTGGGGTTGGTGTAGACGCAGATATCGGCGGCGATCTTCATGGCGCGCCGCGCGACTTCCTCGGCGTCGAAATCTGTTTCGGCGAGCGCCAGGGCGGCGGCCAGCGCGTAGTTGCCCCCCGAGCCGATGGCCATGACGCCGTGCTCGGGTTCCAGCACGTCGCCGGTGCCGGTGAGCGCCAGCGTCGCCTTCTTGTCGGCGACCAGCATCATGGCTTCCAGCCGCCGCAGATAGCGGTCGGTGCGCCAGTCCTTGGCGAGCTCGACACAGGCGCGCATCAGCTGGTCGGGATATTGTTCGAGCTTGGCCTCGAGCCTTTCGAGCAGGGTAAAGGCATCTGCCGTGGCGCCGGCGAAACCGGCAATCACGTTGCCCTTGCCGATGCGGCGTACCTTGCGGGCGTTGCCCTTCATGACGGTCTGGCCAAGGCTGACCTGGCCGTCGCCGGCCATCACCACCTTGCCGGCCTTGCGCACGGTGACGATGGTCGTGCCGTGCATGACGATTCCTTCAGACATATCTTCTCCGATACTGCCTGCGGCGAACCCGCGAGAACCGTGGCGCCCGCCGCGTGAGGCCATATGTATGCTCAAGGGCGGCGAATGCAAACCGGTTCACCATGGCGTGTCCGCTCAGCTTTCATTCGCGCGGCCTTGCTGTTATGAGGCGCGGGCATCATTTCCAAGCGAAGGAATTGCGGTCATGGCCGGCAAGAGTTCCGGGCGCAAGGCAAGCGTCGCGCGCAAGACGAACGAGACCGAGATCAGCGTGTCGCTCGATCTCGACGGCAAGGGCAAGGGCGAGATCTCGACCGGGGTCGGTTTCTTCGACCACATGCTCGACCAGCTGTCGCGCCATTCGCTGATCGACATGAAGATCAAGGCCAAGGGCGATCTTCATATCGACGACCACCACACGGTCGAGGATGTCGGCATTGCCATCGGCAGGGCCCTGGGCGAGGCGTTGGGCGATCGCGCCGGCATCGCGCGCTATGCCTCGCTCGACCTCGCCATGGACGAGGCGCTGACGCGCGCCGCCATCGACGTCTCGGGCCGGCCGTTCCTGGTCTGGCAGGTGGAGTTCCCGACACAGAAGATCGGCACGTTCGACACCGAGCTGGTGCGCGAGTTCTTCCAGGCGCTGGCGCAAAACGCGGGCATCACGCTGCACGTGACCAACCACTACGGTGCCAACTCGCACCACATCGCGGAGACCTGCTTCAAGGCGGTGGCGCGCGCACTGGGCGCGGCGATCGCGCTCGATCCGCGCCAGGAAGGCGCGGTACCTTCGACCAAGGGTTCGCTGAAGGGATAGGTCATCATGGCCAGCTATGTGGTGATGCAGCCGCCGGAGGGTCGCGACGCCGTCGAGGACGCGGTGCTGGTGCGCGACGGCTTCCACCTGTTTGCCTTCCTGTTCCCGTTCCTGTGGCTTTTTTTCCATCGGCTGTGGCTTGAGGGGCTTCTGGTCCTGCTGGTCGCGATCCTGATCGGCATTGCGTCCTCGACCCTGTTTGCAAGCAATGCCGGCGGCATCCTGTCCATACTGGTGTCGGTCTATGTCGGCATCGAGGGCAGCGCCATGCGGGTCGCGGCGCTCCGCCGGCGCGGCTGGCAGGAATGGGGCGTAGTCGAAGCCGACAACCCGACCGATGCCGAACTGCGCTACCTCGCCGATATCGCCGGCGAAGAAGAGGCGGTCGCCCCGCCGCCCAAACCCTGGAGCAGCGCAGGCCGGCCGGCAAGCCGCGAAACCGGGGCGGAAACGACCGCGCTCGGCATGCTGGGCTATTCGGGGAGCCGATAGGAATGCGCGTCGCCATCATAGATTACGGGTCAGGCAATCTGCGCTCGGCCACCAAGGCCTTCCAGCGCGCCGCGCGCGACAACGGCATATCGGCGGAGATCGTCCTGACCGACAAGGCCGAGGATGTTGCCGGCGCCGACCGGATCGTGCTGCCGGGCGTGGGGGCATTCGCCGATTGCCGGGCGGGACTGAATGCCGTGCCGGGCATGGTCGAGGCGCTGGAAGAGACGGTGCGCGGCAAGGGCCGGCCGTTCCTTGGCATTTGCGTCGGCATGCAGCTTCTGGCGAGCCGTGGGCTCGAAAAGGTGGTGACCGAAGGCCTCGGCTGGATCCCTGGCGACGTGCGCGAGATGACGCCATCCGATCCGGACCTGAAGATCCCGCAGATCGGCTGGAACACGATTCACGTGAAACATTCGCACGCCCTGCTCGACGGGATCGTCACCGGCGAGGACGGCCTGCACGCCTATTTCGTGCATTCCTACCAACTCGACGCCGCGCACGACGACGATGTGATTGCGGTCACCGACTATGGCGGACCGGTCACCGCCATCGTCGGCCGCGACAACATCGCCGGCACCCAGTTCCACCCCGAAAAGAGCCAGGCGCTCGGCCTGGCCCTGATCGCGAACTTTCTCAAGTGGAAGCCGTAAGGAGGGCTAGGTGAGCAAGAAGGGCTACTGGATGGGCATGGTCGAGGTGACCGATCCCGACAACTACCCGAAATATGTCGCGGCCAATGCGGCGGCCTTCGAGAAATACGGCGCCAGGTTCCTGGTGCGTGGCGGCCAGTGCGAAGTCTTCGAGGGGCCGGCGGCTTCCCGCTTGGTGGTCATCGAATTCGACAGCTACCAGACAGCTCTCGACTGCTACCACTCGCCCGAATACCAGACCGCGCTGAAGCTGCGCCAGCAGTATTCGAACGCCCATTTCGCCATCGTGGAAGGTGTCTGAAACCGTGATCCTTTTTCCCGCGATCGACCTGAAGGACGGCCAGTGCGTTCGCCTCAAGCTGGGCGAGATGGACAGCGCGACCGTCTACAATGCCGATCCTGCCGCCCAGGCCAAGGCTTTCGAGGAACAGGGCTTCGAATGGCTGCACGTGGTCGATCTCAACGGCGCCTTTGCCGGCCATTCGGTCAATGGCGCGGCGGTCGAGGCGATCCTGAAAGCGACGAAGAACCCGGTGCAGCTCGGCGGCGGCATCCGCACGCTTGATCATGTCGAAAGCTGGCTGGACAAGGGTCTGGCGCGGGTGATCCTGGGCACGGTTGCCGTGCGCGATCCGGAACTGGTCAAGGAGGCCTGCCGCAAATTCCCGGGCAAGATCGCCGTCGGCATCGACGCCAAGGGCGGCAAGGTCGCGGTGGAAGGCTGGGCGGAAGCCTCCGAACTCGGCGCGATCGAGCTGGCGCAAAAGTTCGAGGGCGCGGGTGTGGCGGCCATCATCTACACCGACATCGACCGCGACGGCGTGCTGGCCGGCATCAACTGGGAAGCGACGCTGGCCATGGCAGACGCGGTGTCCATCCCCGTTATCGCGTCGGGCGGCCTGGCGTCGATGGCCGACATCCTGCGCATGACCATGCCGGATGCCGCCAAGCTGGAGGGCGCCATCTCGGGCCGCGCGCTCTATGACGGGCGGATCGACCCGGAAGAGGCGCTTGCGGTGTTGAGGGCAGCAAAAGGCCAGTGACGCGGCTCGGCTGAGACGGTGCTTCTTTCACCGCGGCAGATAGGCAAAAAATGGGGAACTGCAGCGATGGCCGCCACCCAGAAGGCACAGCTGGAAGCGCTGACGGCTAAAGAGTTCGAGAAACTCCACAAGCTGCTTCAGCCGATCGATGCCAATGCCGCGATGGAGAAGGATGTAGACGCTACGTCGATCAAGGACGTCGTCGGTCACCGCGCCCACTGGATCGAGCTTTTCCTAGGCTGGTATGCGGACGGCGTGGCAGGCAAGGAAGTCGCCTTTCCCGCGCCGGGCTACAAATGGAACGAGCTCAAGCGCTACAATACCGATCTTCGGAAGCGCCAGGCGGATCTGGACTGGCCAGCGGCGTTGGCGATGCTGCGGGACCAGCACCTCCGACTGGTCGATTGGATGAGCGAGCGCAGCCAGGATGAGCTTTATGGCGGTCCGATGAAAGGCGCCAAAAATGACTGGACGCCGGGACGCTGGGCAGAGGCCGCTGGCCCGAGCCACTATCGGTCGGCGAGCAAATATGTCCGTTCGCGTCTGAAGCGACGGGCGTGAGGACCGCGCGCAATACGGGAAGCTTTGCCGTTCTCGCGCTTCCTGCTATGGACGCGCCGCGATACTGATGGGAAGGCGCGATCAGATGGACAAGAACGGATGACCCTCAAAGCCCGTGTCATTCCCTGCCTCGACGTCAAGGACGGCCGTGTCGTCAAGGGCGTCAATTTCGTCGATCTCATCGATGCCGGCGATCCGGTCGAGGCCGCCAAGGCCTATGATGCGGCCGGCGCCGACGAGCTCTGCTTCCTCGACATCACGGCAAGTTCCGACGATCGCGAGACGATCTTCGACGTCGTCGCCCGCACGGCGGAACAGTGCTTCATGCCGCTGACAGTCGGCGGCGGGGTGCGCCAGGTCGCCGATATCAGAAAACTGCTGCTGGCCGGCGCCGACAAGGTGTCGATCAACACGGCGGCCGTGAACAATCCCGATTTCGTGGCCGAGGCTGCCGACAAATTCGGCAACCAGTGCATCGTGGTGGCCATCGATGCCAAGCGGGTTTCGGGCGAGGGCGAGGCGGACCGCTGGGAAATCTTCACCCATGGCGGGCGCAACCTGACCGGCATCGACGCCATCGAATTCGCGCGAAAAGTGGTCGATCTGGGCGCCGGCGAGATTTTGCTGACCTCGATGGATCGCGACGGCACCAAGATCGGCTACGATATCGCGCTGACGCGGGCGATTGCCGATGCGGTGCGTGCGCCGGTGATCGCATCGGGTGGCGTGGGCAATCTCGATCATCTGGTCGACGGCATTCGCGACGGGCATGCGACAGCCGTGCTGGCAGCCTCGATCTTCCATTTCGGCACCTATTCGATCGGCGAGGCCAAGCGCCACATGGCGGCGGCAGGGCTGCCGATGCGGCTGGACGGTCTCGAGGGGGCGGCCGCATGAGCAATTTCAGCCTGCACGATCTCGAGCGCATCGTTGCCGAGAGAGCCGCTTCCGGCGACGCCAATTCCTGGACGGCGAAACTGTTTGCGGCAGGGCCGGAAAAGGCAGCCAAGAAGCTGGGCGAAGAAGCCGTCGAGACGGTGATTGCGGCGGTGGGCGCCGACCGCCAGGCCCTCGTATCGGAAAGCGCCGATCTCCTCTATCATTGGCTTGTCGTGCTGGCGCTGGCCAAGGTGCCGCTCGACGAGGTGCTGGCGGAGCTGCAACGCCGCACCGCGCAATCAGGTGTCGCCGAGAAGGCGTCGCGCCAGGAGGGCAGGGATTGAGCGTATCGCGTCTCCCCGTGGAGGATTGGTCGATGGATCAGCTGGTCCCGAACGAGAAATACTCGCCCTATCGCTTCTTCACGGCAGAGAAATGGGCTGCGTTTCGGGCCGACACGCCGCTGACACTCACCGAGGACGAAGTCAGGCGCCTGCGCTCCCTCAACGATCCGATCAATCTAGACGAGGTGCGCCGGATCTATCTGTCGGTCTCGAGGCTGCTGTCGGCCCATGTCGAGGCGATGCAGCTGCTGTTCGAGCAGCGCAAGGTGTTCTTCAACGCCGACGACGCTGTCAAAAGCCCGTTCGTGATCGGTATTGCCGGGTCGGTGGCGGTGGGCAAGTCGACCACGGCGCGCGTGCTGAAGGAGCTTCTGGCGCGCTGGCCATCGAGCCCGAAGGTCGATCTGGTGACAACGGACGGTTTTCTCTGGCCAAACGACGTCTTGCGGCGCGACAATCTGATGGACCGCAAGGGTTTTCCCGAGAGCTACGATGTCGGCGCTCTGCTGCGCTTCCTTTCGGCGATCAAGGCAGGCCTGCCGAACGTGCCTGCGCCGCTCTACTCGCACATGACCTATGACGTGATCCCCGGCGAGTACGTGACCATCGACCGGCCGGACATCCTGATCTTCGAGGGCATCAACGTGCTGCAGACGCGTGAGCTGCCCAAGGACGGCAAGGCGGTGCCGGTCGTGTCCGATTTCTTCGACTTCTCGATCTATATCGACGCCGACGAAGATCTGATCCGGCACTGGTATATCGATCGTTTCATGCAGCTCAGGGAAACTGCGTTCCGAAACCCGGAATCCTTCTTCCACCGCTATTCGGAACTGTCGGAAGACGCTGCCCGCGCGATTGCCGAAGGCCTGTGGCAGAACATCAACCTGAGGAACCTGCGGGAAAACATCGTGCCGACGCGGCCGCGCGCCGACCTGATCCTGCGCAAGGGCGCCGATCACCTGGTCGAGACGGTGGCGCTGAGGAAGCTTTAACCATTTCCGGCGGTTGAAGGCCCGATCTACGCTGCGTTAAGGGGCAATGGGCTATGAGCCTAGCGTTACGGAGCGCGATCTCATGCAGCCTGTCAGCAATGCCCAGTCCCGAATGATCATCATCTGGACCGTTGTGCTTTCGCATGCACTGGTTCTGGCCCTTCTGCCATTCACCAACATCAGACTGGACTTCGATTCGGTCTTTCAGGCCTATTCGCTCATGGCCATACCGGGAATGTTCTGTGTCTATGTGCATCTGCGCAAAATGACGCCGCTTCAACCGGCCTGTGATACGCTCTTTGCAGGCTTTCTGGTCACTTCTCCCGTCGTGATAAGTACCTATCTCGCCATAAGCCTGAACATGCCGATGGCTGATGCGCATTTGATCGGCCTGGATCAGCGGTTGGGCTTTGACTGGCATGCCTTCGTGGCCTTCGTGGACGCGCGACCAACCTTGGCTTGGGCGCTGGCCATGGCATATTCGTCATTCTTCTTTCAGCTTCTGCTGCTGCCGATATACTTTTCGTTTTTCAAGAATGCAGCACGGGCCTATGCAATCGTATTTGCCTATACGTTGCTCTGTTTCGCATCGAGCGCGATTTCGGTCTTCTATCCCGCGCTTGGCGCCTTCGCGGTACATGGGGTGGAGCAGGCCGACCTGGCAGCGATAAACATCAAGTTCGGATACTTTTTCCTCGAACAATTTCACGGCGTTCGCGATCAGGCTGAATTCCTACTCCGCTTTGAAGATTCCGCCGGTATTCTGACTTTTCCGTCGGTACATGCTGGGGTTGCTGCGATCTGCGCTTGGGCGGCATGGGACTCGAGGGTCCTCCGCTACCCGATGCTTTTCCTGAATGTGGGTATGGCCGTTTCGGCGCTATCTCATGGCAGCCATTATCTCGTCGACATAGTCGCCGGCATCGGGGTGGCGTTAGCGACGATACTCGTTACCAAAAGGCTGTTCGGTCTGGAATCTTCAAGAATGTCGGTCCGTACCGCCCCTCAGACTGCTGCCATTACGTAACCCGCCTCAGCGTCAGGTTGATGCGGCCACCCTTCTTCAACAGGCCGGACGTATCCGGATAGATCCTGTCGACGCCGTGAAACCGCAGACGGCCCGGGCCTTCGAGCAGCACGACGTCGCCGCTTTCGAGCCGGAACGACATGGTGGGCTCGCCGCGCGCGGTGCCGCCGACGCGAAACAGGCAGGAATCGCCGAGCGACACGGACAGTACCGGCGCCGTCAGGTTTTCCTCGTCGCGGTCCTGGTGCAGGCCCATGCGGGCGCCGGTATCGTAGAAATTGACAAGGCAAGCCTCGGGCGGTTCGGGCCAGCCGGCAAGAACTTCCCACAGCGCTACCAGGCGCGGCGGGATCGGCGGCCAGGGCTTGCCGGTAACGGGATGGGTTTCCTGATAGCGGTAGCCGCGCTCGTGGTCCGTGACCCAGCCGAGCGTGCCGCAATTGGTCATGCGCACGCTCATCTCCTTGCCGGTACGCGGCATGGCCGGCACGAAAAGCGGTGCCTCAGCGACGATGAGGCGGATGTCTTCGAGCAGCGCCTTCTGGGCGGCGGTGTCGAGATATCCAGGCAGATGGCGCACGCCTTCGGGTGGTGATTTCATCGGCTATTCCGGACCGACCTTGCCGCGCATCTTCTTGATCTGGGCACGGCCTGATTTCGCCTTCAGCCGCCGCTCGACAGCACCCCTGGAAGGCTTCGTCTTCTTGCGCGGCTTGGGCGGCGGCTCGGCGGCTTTCGCCAGCAGTTCGACGAGGCGCTGGCGCGCATCGGCCCGGTTCTGCTCCTGGGTCCGGAAGCGACCCGCCTCGATGACGATCTCGCCTTCCTTGGTGGCCTTCTGGCCGGCAAGCCTCAGCGCCCGCTCGCGGGTGCGTTCGCTGAGACCGGAGGCGTTGATCACGTCGATGCGCAGCTGGACGGCGGTGGCGACCTTGTTGACATTCTGCCCGCCCGGCCCGGAAGAACGGATGAACTGCTCCTCGAGCTCGTCCTCGAGGATGAATTCATTGCCCGCAATGTTCAGTCTGCCGCTTTCGTTCATCTTCTTGCCCGGTCAGGTACGGTTCCTATGTGCCTGCCGGAAATGGGCCTGTCGAGCCGGCATTGCCAGGGTGGCGGGATGACAGGTCGACCTTGCGTCAAGAATCGGGTGGCGGGGGTGGGATGTCCGGGCGATAGTGCGACAAGAACGAAGCCGCGAGGCCATGGACATGAATGCACCCACCGCCATCCTGCAGAAGGACATCACGCCCGCCGGCGACGACTACGACATCGTGCGCCGGGTGGTTGAACGGATCAGCCTCGACTATCGCGAGCAGCCATCGCTGGACGAACTGGCCGAGGAGGTCGGCGCCACGCCGACGGCGCTGCAGAAACTCTTCACGCGCTGGGCAGGCCTGTCGCCGAAGGCATTTCTGCAGGCCATCACGCTCGACAATGCCCGCAAGCTGCTCGATGACGGCATGCCGCTGCTGGACGCGGCCTACGAGCTCGGCATGTCGGGGCCTGGCCGGCTTCATGATCTCTTCGTGACCCACGAGGCGATGTCGCCCGGCGACTACAAGAGCCGCGGCCGCGGACTGACCATCAGCTATGGCTGGCATGCCTCTCCCTTTGGCCTGGCGCTGATCATGGCGACGGATCGTGGCCTTGCCGGTCTCGCCTTTGCCGATATCGGAGGAGAGACGGCGACTTTCGAGGACATGGCGAGCCGCTGGCCGAACGCGCATTATGTCGAGGATTCCGCGACCACCCTGCCTTATGCCCAGCGCATCTTCGACCCGGGCCGCTGGCGGCCGGACCAGCCGCTGCGGGTGGTGCTCATCGGCTCCGATTTCCAGATCCGGGTCTGGGAAGCGCTTCTCAAGATCCCGCTCGGGCGTGCGCGCAGCTATTCGAAACTGGCCGAGGAGATCGGCAGGCCGAAGGCGAGCCGGGCGGTGGGCGCTGCGATCGGCGCCAATCCCCTTTCCTTCGTGGTGCCGTGTCACCGGGCCCTTGGCAAGTCCGGGGCGCTGACGGGCTACCATTGGGGGCTGACGCGCAAGCGTGCGATGCTCGGCTGGGAGGCTGGACAGCTGGGTGCAGGCGAAGCGGCATGATGCCGCTTGGAGGCCCGGTGGGAATCCGATAGCTTCCGGCAAAAGTCCCGGGAGTCTCACGTGATCACTGTCATCGGTTCCATCAATCTAGACCTGATTGCGAATGTCAGCCGGTTGCCAAGACCTGGTGAGACGATATCGGGCAGCGGTTTTGCGAGTTCTCCGGGCGGAAAGGGCGCCAACCAGGCGCTGGCCGCGCGACGCGGCGGCAGCGACGTGCGCATGATCGGTGCCGTTGGCCAGGATGGATTTGCTGACGATGCGCTGGCCTGCCTGCGTCAGGCGGGTGTCAATCTGGCCGGCGTGCGCGAATCGCACTCGACCACCGGCACGGCGCTGATCATGGTCGATCCGGAAGGTGAAAACGTCATTGCCGTCGTGCCGGGCGCCAATGGCACGGTTCTGCCGGGCGACGTTGCCGCCGCCGCGCTGGAGAAAGGCGAGATCGTGCTTCTTCAGCACGAGATACCGCTGAAGACGGTGCGTGCCGCACTGGAAGCCAGCCGGGCCAAGGGTGCGGTCTCGCTTCTCAACACCGCCCCTTTTCTGGAGGAAGCCGCCGATTTCCTGCCCCTTGCCGATTACGTGATCGCCAACGAGACGGAGTTCGATCTCTACGCGGACCTGATCGGGCTTGCGCCTGGCGAGCGCGGCGACAGGATGCTGGCCTTCGCGCAGAAGATGGGCAATTGCCTGATCGTGACCTTGGGCAAGGATGGCGCCCTGGCGACACGCGACGGCGAGCTCCTGCGGATTTCGGCGCCGGAAATCATTCCGGTGGATACGGTCGGCGCCGGCGACACGTTCTGCGGATATCTGGCCGCTGCGCTGGAAGCCGGGCTGGAGCTGGAGGAGGCGTTGTGCCGGGCTACGGTCGCTGGATCCTTGGCCTGCCTGAAATCCGGCGCGCAACCTTCGATCCCTTCGGAAGCTGATGTCGACGAGGCGATGGCTGGATGAAACCGTCCATTGCACACGCCGCCCTTGGCGCGATCGGCGGCCTGTGCGGTGCCGCTGGCGTGGCCTTTTCCGCCTATGCCGCCCATGCCGGCGGGACGAATGTCGGCACGGCTGCAACCATGCTGCTGATGCATGCGCCGCTTTTCGTCGCGCTCGGCCTCGTGGCCAGGGGGCGGATGCTCCTGGCCGGCGGTTGGATCGTGCTCCTTGGCCTTGTGCTTTTTGCCGGCGATCTTCTGTTGCGCCACTATGCCGGTTCGCGCCTGTTTCCGATGGCGGCGCCGACAGGCGGCTTCCTGATGATCGGCGGGTGGCTGGCGGTGGCTGCGTCCATCCTGTTTGGGAGCCGCAGCCGCGCCTGAAGTTCAGAGACAGCCAAGTCGCTCGATCAACAGCGCGAAGAAGCCCTCGTCATCTATGTCGCGGATCACATGGACGTTCTTGGGCCGGTCGGTGACGCCCCACCAGTCGACGACGGTGGCGCCGAGGGTCAGCTCCGAGGCGGTCTCGATTTCGACGTTGCAGTGCCTGCCCGAAAACAGTTCCGGCCTGATCAGCCAGGCAATGACGCAAGGGTCATGCAGCGGCCCGCCATCGGAGCCGTATTTGGCTTCGTCGAAACGTTCGAAGAAGTCCAGCAGTTCAGCGGTGGCGGTGCCGACAGGTGTACCCATGGCCCGGAATGCCTCGACGCGGACGCGTGTGGTGAGAGCCTTGTGCGTGACATCGAGCGGCATCATCACGATTGGAATGCCTGAGCCAAAGACGGTCGCGGCGGCATGCGGATCGACATAGATGTTGAACTCGGCAGCCGGCGTGACATTGCCCTGCTCGAAATAGCCGCCGCCCATCAGCACGATCTCACGGATCCGGCCTGCAATGCGGGGTTCGCGAACCAGCGCAAGCGCAATATTGGTGAGCGGACCGATCGGGCACAGGGTGATCGTACCCTCGGGCTCCGACATGATCGTCTCGACGATGAAGTCGACCGCATTCTGGGTTTGCAGGGGCATTTGCGGATCGGGCAGGACCGGCCCGTCAAGCCCTGTCTTGCCATGCACATGCTCGGCGGTGACGAGTGGGCGCACAAGGGGCCGCGCGGCACCGGCAAAGACCTTCACGTCGGTCCGGCCCGCCAGTTCGCAGACGATGCGCGCGTTTTTCTGGGTCAGCGCCAACGGCACATTGCCCGCAACCGTCGTGATCCCCACGACCTCCAGTTCAGGGCTCGCCAGAGCCAGCAGGATGGCCACGGCATCGTCCTGGCCGGGATCCGTGTCGATGATGATCTTGCGCGTCTGGCTGGTCGTCATGCTTTGAACCGTTCTTGATTTCACGAAATTGCCAAACCATATCAGGGCACAGGACGAAAACGCCATCCGGGTTTTCGCCTGTCCACGTCGCTCTCAGGAGGACATGCATGACCCGCATGACGCCATTCTCGAACCCGCTGCTTCTGGGTTTCGACACAATGGAAAAGACGCTTGAACGCGTCGCGAAGGCTGGCGACAGCTATCCCCCCTACAATATCGAGCGATTGGCAGGAGCGGAGGATTGCGCCGATCGTTTGCGCATCACGCTCGCCGTAGCCGGTTTCACGGAAGCCGATCTCGACGTGTCGATCGAGGAGAACCAGCTGGTGATCCGCGGCCGCCAGGTCGAGGATGGACCCCGCGATTTTCTTCACCGGGGCATCGCCTCCAGGCAGTTCCAGCGGGTGTTCGTGCTCGCCGACGGCATGCGGGTGACCGCTGCCGAGTTGAAGAACGGGCTGTTGTCGATCGATCTCGACAGGCCCCGCCCGGAGCGGCTGGTAAAGAAAATCAACATTTTGGCGCGAGACTGAAATCGGACCGATTCGCAGAAGCAACCAAATGGCACTGTTGCGGGTTGGTTTCCACACGGCCCGCTATCGCAGGAGGCTGATATGAGTGAGCAGGAAAAGCACGACTTGAGCGAAATGGAACTTGCCCATCTGGGTGAAGGCGTTGTCGCTTATCTGCGCGAGATGGACAGCGACGAATTGCGCGGCAAGTTTCCGGGCATGCCGGAGATCGCTGCCGGCACGCGGCTCTGGGCGGTATTTGCCGCCGATGGACGACCCATCCTCCTGACCGATGAGCGCTCGACCGCGATTGCCGGCGCCCTGCAGCAGGATTTGACGCCGGTCAGCATTCACTGACCGGCCTCGTAGGCAAGAACCCGGTTCTTCGCCACCTATGCGGCGTGCGAAGTCGGTGCCTCTGACAGGAAGGAGTGAATGGCGGCCGCGTCGCGGGTTCCGCGTATCTTGGCCACGGCCTCGCTGTCGCGCAGGACGCGGGCTATCCGCGACAATGCCTTGAGGTGATCCGCACCGGCACCTTCAGGGGCCAGAAGCAGGAAAACGAGGTCGACTGGTTGATCGTCCAGCGCCTCGAAATCAACCGGGGCTTCCAGCCTGGCGAAAACGCCCCTGATCTTCTCGATTCCCGCCAGCTTCCCGTGCGGAATGGCAATCCCGTTGCCCACGCCAGTGGAGCCCAGGCGTTCCCGCTGCAGGATCGTATCGAAGATCTCGCGCTCGGGCAGGCCGGTAATCGCTGCCGCCTTTTCCGCCAGAAGCTGTAGAAGCTGCTTCTTGGAGTTGGCCTTCAAGGCCGGCATGATGGCCGGAACCTCGATCAGGTCGCTCAAATCCATGACGGGGTCCTTCTCAAACCTTATCTGGCCGCTGGCGGCGATCCCTCGCAGGACGCCGCGTCGACGGCTTCAAGATGCCTGCCGATCGCTACCGATGGACGACGGATCGATCCAGCCGATATTGCCGTCTGCGCGACGATAGACAATGTTGACGTTGGAGCTGCCGGCATTGCGGAAGACGAAAACCGGGCTGTCCTTCATGTCCAGCTCGATCACGGCGGACGCCACCGACATGGTGCGCAGCGACATCGTCGTCTCGGCAACGATGGCCGGCGCGTAGTCTTCGGGCACCTCCGAATCTTCGTCGGCCACCGGCGCCATTACCCTGTAGTCCATGGTTTCGGCGGCATCGAAGTCGGCCATCGGGTCGGGCCCGTTGTCGTGCGACTTGAGCCGGCGCTTGTAGCGCCTCAGTCGTTTCTCGATCCGGTCGGCTGCGGCATCGAAGGCCGATTGCGGTTCCTGCGCCTGGCCGGTTGCTTGCAGCGTCACGCCCGTGTCGAGGCGCACCAGACAATCAGCGGTGAACCGGGACCCCGTCTTTTCCACGGTCACATGACCGGAGAACCCGCCGTCGAAATATTTGTCGACGGCCAACTGGATCCGATCGTCGATACGTTCGCGGAACGCGTCGCCGATTTCCATCTGCTTGCCGGAAATACGCAATGTCATGACGTTGAGCGCCTCGATCTCTCTTGAAACGGTATGCGGTTGAAAGAGTTTATACCTGTCGCCGTCTGGCACAAGGACTCCCAGCCAGCCTGTGGATCGAGGAATTCCGTACCGCGGACCGGATGCCGGGCCGGCCACTCGGGAAATTCGCCAATGGCGGAGTTGTTCCCTTCCCTGGACCATGCGCGCGGGCTTCTAGTCCCTTCGACCCCGAATGTCAACGCAACCTCATGGCAACCCCTGCCTCGATCCGCTCAGGCCTCGACGTCGGCGAGCGCCCGTTTCTCACGGCGGCGCTGCACCGAGGAAGGAATGTGCATCGATTCCCGATACTTGGCCACAGTGCGCCGGGCGATGTCGATTCCGTCCTTGCGCAGCATGTCGACGATGGCGTCGTCGGAGAGAACGTTTTCTACCTGTTCCGCGCCGATCAAATCTCGGATGCGCATGCGCACCGCCTCGGAGGAATGGGCCTCGCCGCCCTCCGCGTCGGCAATCGCGACGGTGAAGAAATAGCGCAATTCGAACAGGCCGCGCGGCGTCAGCATGTATTTGTTTGCTGCCACGCGACTGACGGTCGATTCGTGCATGCCGACAGCCTCCGCCACCATTCGCAGGTTGAGCGGCTTGAGATGGCGCACACCGTGGCAGAGAAAAGCGTCCTGCCGGCGGACGATCTCTGAGGCCACCTTGATGATCGAGCGCGCGCGCTGGTCGAGGCTGCGCGTCAGCCAGTTGGCGCTCTGCAGGCAATCGGCCAGGAACTCCTTTTCCGATGGATCGCGGGTCTGGCGCGAAATGCGGGCGTGATAGGTCTGGTCGACCAGGACGCGAGGCAAGGTGGCCGGGTTGATCTCGACCGACCAGCTGCCGTCGGGCGCCGCCGTCACGACGACGTCAGGCACCACCGGATCGGCGGTACCGCCCGAAAAGAGCTGGCCCGGCCGCGGATCGAGCATCCTTATTTCCGCCAGCATGTCGACCAGATCCTCGCGGCCCACGCCGCAGATCTGCCCGAGCAGGCTGAAGTCGCGCTTGGCCAGAAGTTCCAGATTGTCGATCATGGCGGCCATGGCCGGGTCCAGCCGGTCTTGCGCCTTGAGCTGAAGAGCAAGGCATTCGGCCAGGTTGCGGGCAAACAGGCCCGGCGGATCGAATGTCTGGCAGGTCTGCAGCACCCCTTCCACCGTGGCCTCGTCCACCCCCAGCCGTTCGGCTATATCTGCCAGATCGCCGCGAAAATAGCCCGCGTCGTCCAACCCATCGGCAAGCTCGGCCGCGATGAGGCGGCTCATTGGCTCGCGAATGGTGAGCGCAATCTGTTCGCCGACATGATCGCGAAGCGTCAGTTTGGCGGCTGCGAATTCCTCGAGATTGTAGCCTTCGCCACCGCCTGCGGCCGAAGACGGGGCCGATCGCCACTGAGAAGCCAGATCGCCACCGAGCGGCTCCTGTCGCCCGGGATCATCGGGAAACAGATTCTCGAGCGAGGCATCGAGCCGGTCGGAGATTTCGGTGCTGCCACCAAGCGATTCCGAGAACCATTCGCCCTCGCCGGTGGTCGCGGACTGCGGCTTCTCCGCAGTCTCCGGGGCGGCTGCGTCGCCTTCCTCGGTGCGCTCGAGAAACGGGTTACGCTCGATCTCCGCCTCGACATACTGCTCGAGTTCCGCGTGCGGCAGCTGCAGCAACCGGATCGATTGCAGCAATTGTGGGGTCATGATCAGCGACTGGGTTTGTCGCAACTGCAGTTTCGGTCCCAGACCCATCAATCCATCCCCACGCAACGCCACGCCCGGCGGAGGGACCAGCCCACACACAGTCTCCTCCAGGCCGGATCAAACTGGCCCGGGAATTGCTTGTCAAGCCAAAGCGGGGTGAATTGCGGTTCGGACTGCCCAATTCCGCGTCAGATCAGGTGTTCGGCGTGCCACATCTGGTAGGAATGACGTACGAAGGCCAGAGTCTGCTCCGCGTTGCAGGGGCGACCGAACAGATAGCCCTGGCCGCCGCTGCATCCGAAACGGACAAGTTTCTCGGCCTGCGCCTCTTCTTCGATGCCCTCCGCGACCACGTCCATGCCCAAACCTTCGCACATCGCGAGGATGGCCCGGATGATATGCTCCGACGGACGGTCGCTCAGGATGCAGGAAACAAAGGCCCGGTCGATCTTGAGTTTGTCGAAATGGAATTCACGCAACCGTCCGAGCGAGGACTGTCCGGTTCCGAAGTCGTCGAGCGCCACGCGGATGCCCCGATCGCGCAGGTCGCACATGATCTTCTCGGCCGATGTGGGGTCCGACATCAGGCCGGTCTCGGTGATTTCGACTTCCAGACGTCGGGGATCGAGGCCGGTCCGTTCCAGAACCGCCAGGATCTGACGGCCTGTGTTCTGGTCGACGAGCTGCGACGGTGACAGGTTGAATGACAGGAACAGCTCATCCGGCCAGGTGCAGGCGGCCTCGGCCGCCTTCCGTAGCAGGAGCTGCGAAAGCTGGCCGATAATGCCGCGTTCTTCCGCGATGGGGATGAAGATGGCAGGCGAAATGGGCCCCAGATCAGGGTCGGTCCATCGCGCGAGTGCCTCGAAGCCCACCAGGCGTCGCGTCTCCAGATCGACGATAGGCTGGAAATAGGGCTCGACCTCGCATGCCGCGACGGCACGCCTGAGTGCCTGTTCGATGCGCGTTACCCGCTTGGCGGCCTCTTCCATTTCGCGCGTATAGACAACGACCACGCCGCGTCCGGAATGCTTGGCGTGGTAGAGAGCCGATTCAGCCTTGGAAAGAAGCACTTCGGTTGTGTCTTCTCCCGCGCTGAACAGCGAGCATCCCACCGAGGCGGACAACCGCGCCATGCGTTCGCCGACGTCGTAGGGCGCCGACAGAACCTCGATCAGCATGCGCGAGCGTTCCCGGGCCGCTTCCTCGCTGAAGGTCATCGGCAGCAGAAAGGCGAATTCGTCGGCCCCGATGCGCGCGACGGTGGCCGCGGAATCGAGCGCCGCCTTCAGGCGAATTGCCACCTGCTGGAGGATATTGTCGCCAGCAGTTCGCCCGAACAGATCGTTGATCGGCTTGAATCCGTCCAGATCGACGATACCGATCGTGAAGGGAGCGGGATCTTCTCGCCGGTCATGGATGAGCCGGTCGACCTTGTCGAAAAAACGCTTGATATTGCCGAGGCCGGTCAGCGGATCCGTATATGACAGATCACCAGCATCCTGATCGGCCAGGCGGGCATTGAGACTTCCCGGCATTAAGCCCTCGACCCTGAATCTCTAAAAATTATCAAATAAACGCGAGGATGGATGCAGTTTGCCTGCCAACCCTTTAGGATTGGTGACCATCCAGAAAAAACCTACAACCGAAGGTATCTCACGCCGCTAATTTGCGGGTCTGACCGCAAAAACCGTCAGGGCGGTATTCTCTTCACCGAACGAGAGTTGCTCCAGCCAGTCCGGCGCCTCACCCGCAACCAGAAGGGCAAGAAGGCCCTCCGGCGCCCGGGAGGTGAGAAAGCCGGTTTCGGCATTGCCGGGGCAATGGGCGAGATAATCGATGCCATGTTGTCGGACGAGGACGCGTGCCGCCTCCGGCTCGCTCATCAGCGCATCGAGCGTCACCAGATTGCCCGCCTGGTTGCGGTGATATGGGCCGGCCAGCGCACGATGGCCGGTATGTGCCGCAATCGACGCCCCAAGATTCGAAACCGCGAGCACCGTTCCCCCGGGCAGCGTGGCGAATTCGGCATAGTCGCTTCTGGCATAGCACGCGGACGTGGCATCCTTGGGCGCCGGGGCACCGGTCGCGGTCGCCAGGACTGCGCCCGACAGCGCCCAGACGACATTGGTCGAGACAAGCCAACCGCCGGCCAGGACGAGAGGCGCAAGCCGGCTTCCGCGCTGGGCGGCATCGGCGCGCAGGGTCCCCAGCCACAAGGCGAGGGAAATCGTTGCAAGCGGAATGGAGAAGGTCGAGCCGCGCACCTGCCACATGCTGACGGCGAAAGCAGCCGCCACCATGGCGATGAGCAGGACGAGCCCTGCCGACGATCCGCGCCGGACGGCCGCCGCAACCGCGACAACAATGCCGAGCAGCGGCGTGGCGTAATAGGCAAGCACCATGAAGGGGCGCGCGGCGAGCAGGGCGAAGAGCGACTGTGCCTCTACGACATGGTCGAGCCAGAGCGAGCGCATGCGCGGATCGAGATCGGCATAGGGGCTCGCCAGACATTGCGGGAAAAGGAGGATGACGATGGCGAGGGTCAATGTCCCAAGCGCAGCCAGCCCGGCAGCACGGCCTATCAGGCTCGTGCGCAACATCGGCAGCGACGCAAGGACCGCCAATCCGAGGCCGCCGCTTGTTGCGACGGCAAGCTGGAACAGCGACAGCGCATCGCAACTGGCCCGCGCCCAGGCGGTGGGATGAACCAGGCCGGCAAAGGAAAGGGCCGTGCCGGCGAAGAAGGACGCGCCGAAGCCCACAGCAAGACCGGACCGCGATGGGCCGAAGAGGAGGAAAAGGAGGGCCGCTCCGGCACCCGCGACCGCCACATAGGGCGCCGTTTCCATGCCGATCGCAATGGACAGCGCAGCAAACAGGCCTGCAAAAAGCCCTGCGCGCATTCCATCGCCACCCACGCACAGGCGGTTGAGCATTGCCAGAACCAGAACGAGCTGGATGTTGTGGTGATCGATGGCGCCCGGTTCGAACTCGCCGGTGAAGTAGAGTGCGGCGGTGCCAAGCACGAAGGCGGGAAGAACGGCCTTGCCGTCGCCGAGCCCGCGGACCGTGTCGACGATCAGGAACAATGCTGCTGCAAAGAGCAGAGTTGGCCAGGCCGATAGCGCAAAAGCTTCTGCCGCGGATGTCGAGAGGCCGACGAGGCCGCCTCCTATGATGAGTATGGCGATCGGCAGATCGACCAGGCGCGACCAGTGCAGGGGGAAGCCGCCCTCAAGACCCATGCGGTATTGTTGCAGATCGTACCAGCCCTGACCTTCGATCAGGGCGCGAATCTGCACCAGCCGCAGAAGGCTGTCGTTATCGCCGCCGCTGTTCTGCAGCATCTTGAAGCCTGTCAGGCCATGGAAGGCGAGCACGCAGAGCGCCAGCCCGACGGCAACCGCAAGGTCGACGGTCCAAACTGAAAGACGGGCCTCTCCGGGGGCCGCCGGGGCATGGGTTTGAGACAAGTTGCGTTCCGTCGGAGTTGGAAATCAGCCCTAAACCTAGCCTTAACCCGTTCAATAAATAGTAAAGCGGCGATCGCAACAGAGGCGACGCGTTGCCGATGGAGCATCCATGAAGCCCGTTGCTTTTGCAGAACCGGAAATCGCAGTCCTTATTCCCTGCTATAATGAGGAACTGACCATCGGCGATGTCGTTCGACGGTTTCGCGCCGCATTGCCCGCGGCGGCGATCCACGTCTACGACAACAATTCGAGTGACCTCACCGCGCTGGCCGCGCGCTCGGCGGGTGCCACGGTTCATCGAGAACGCCGCCAGGGCAAGGGCAACGTCGTTCGGCGCATGTTTGCCGATATCGAGGCCGACATCTACATCATGGCCGACGGCGACGGCACCTATGCGCCCGAGGACGCGCCGCTCCTGGTCAACACGCTGTTGACGGAGGGTGCCGACATGGTGGTGGGCACGCGGCGTGGCGTGACCGACGATGCCGGCCGGCGTGGCCATGCATTCGGCAACAGGCTCTTCAACAATCTCTACCAGTTCCTGTTCGGCAGCGACTTCTCGGACATCTTCTCCGGCTATCGTGCCTTCACCCGCCGCTATGTGAAGAGCTTTCCAGCCGTTTCTCAGGGCTTCGAGATCGAGACGGAAATGTCCGTTCATGCCTCGATGCTGAAATTGCCGGTAACCGAGATCGCCCTCGACTACGGTCGGCGACCCGAAGGTTCGGAATCCAAGCTGTCGACCTTCCGCGACGGCGCCCGCATCTTGTGGATGTTCGCCATGCTGATGAAGGAGACGCGGCCGGCCCGCTTCTTCGGCACGCTGGCGGCGGTCTCATACCTGTTTGGCCTCGGCTTCATGCTGCCGGTTCTGTGGGAGTTCCTGCTGACCGGCCTGGTGCCGCGCATGCCGACCTGGATCATGTCGATCGGCATCATGGTGCTGGGCACGACGATGCTGGCGGCCGGCCTGATTCTCGATTCGGTGGCGCGCGGGCGCGCCGAGATGAAGCGGATGCACTACCTGACCTATCCCGCCCGCGGCAGTGCACGGGATGCGGAGGTGGAACAGATGCGTCGGGCAAGGGCGGCTTGAAGCGGATCGCAAGCTTCGGATTTGTCGGCGCCATCGGCTTCGTCGTCGATGCGGCGGCACTGGCGCTGATTCTCATGTCGCTTGCGATGGATCCGTTTGTCGCCCGGCTCCTCTCGATGGCCATCGCATTGACGGCGACCTGGCTTCTCAACCGGACGCTGACCTTTGGCGCCAGCGATCGGCCGATGGCCGTGGAAGGCGTGCGCTATGGCGGCGTCGGCATTCTGAGTGGGATTGTCAACTACCTCGTCTATTCCGCCGCGCTGCTCATCCTGCCCAGCCTTCATCCGCTGCTGGCGCTCGTCGCCGGGTCGGCCGCAGCGATGGTCTTTTCCTATCTCGGCTATTCGCGCCTGGTCTTCGACCGCCGTCCTGGCCCGGCAGCCGACTGAACTGGCATCTCGACGCCGCCTGCCGGATCGGCTACCTCGCTTATCCGAAATCAGCCGGGATCGGAGCTCTTGCCCATGGCCCTCGACGTCGCCATCCAGATGGACCACATCTCCACCGTCGCAATAGGCGGCGACACCACTTTCGCGCTGGCGCTGGAAGCACAGCGGCGCGGCCACAGGCTGTTCCACTACACACCCGACCGGCTGTCGATGCGCAACGCAACGGTGCGCGCTTCGCTGGAGGCGCTCGAGGTGCGCGATGTGAAGGACGACCACTACACGCTGGGTGAACCGCAATCGGTGGACCTGAAGGAGATGGACGTGGTGCTTTTGCGCCAGGACCCGCCCTTCGACATGAACTACATCACCACCACACACATTCTCGAGCGCATCCACCCGCAGACGCTGGTGGTCAACGATCCGGCCTGGGTGCGCAACAGTCCTGAAAAGACCTTCGTGACGGAATTTCCCGATCTCATGCCGGAGACGCTGATCACGAGGGACCCGGCCGAGGTCGACGCGTTCCGCAAGGAGTATGGCGACATCATCGTCAAGCCGCTCTACGGCAATGGCGGTGCGGGCATCTTCCACATGCAGGAGGCCGACAGGAACCTCGCCTCTCTGCTGGAGATGTTCATGCAGATGTTCCGCGAGCCGTTCATCGTGCAGCGCTATCTCAAGGACGTTCGCAAGGGCGACAAGCGCATCATACTGATCGAAGGCGAGCCGGTGGGCGCCATCAATCGGGTGCCGGCCGAACACGATTCGCGCTCCAACATGCATGTGGGCGGGCGCGCCGAACATGCAGACCTGACCGAGCGCGAACGGGAGATCTGCGCCACCATCGGGCCGGCCCTGCGCGAACGCGGTTTCACGCTGGTCGGCATCGACGTGATCGGCGACTATCTGACCGAGATCAACGTGACGTCGCCGACCGGCGTGCGCGAGGTGAAGAGATTCTCCGGCACCGATATCGCGGCACTGTTCTGGGACGCGGTAGAGGCACGGCGAGGTTGAACAGCCGCGCATCTTTGTTCCTGAATTGTTCTTTACCTATGGTTAACTTTGTGCTTCACTGACCCTCAAGCTTCTTCAGGCGGACGGGTCGGTGGCCAGGCAAGGCCCCGATCCTGCGGAGGCAAGTCATGGTTGCACATGTCACCACCATTGCGTTCGAAGGCATCGAGGCGGTGCCGGTCGATGTCCAGGTCATGGTCGCGCCCGGCAAGATGAACATGCATATCGTCGGCCTGGGCGACAAGGCGGTGGCCGAAAGCCGGGAACGGGTGCAGGCCGCACTCCATGCTTCCGGGCTGTCGATGCCGGTCAAGAAGGTGACGGTGAATCTCGCTCCCGCCGACTTGCCGAAGGAAGGTTCGCACTATGATCTGCCGATCGCGCTCGGCCTGATGGCGGCGCTGGGCGCCATTCCCGCCGATGCGCTGTCGGGTTTCGTGGTGCTGGGGGAGTTGGCGCTTGACGGCACGATTGCCCCGGTCGCCGGCGTCCTGCCGGCGGCGATCGGCGCCAATGCGATGGGCAAGGGCCTGATCTGTCCGCATGGCTGCGGTTCGGAGGCGGCCTGGGCGGATGCTGGCATGGAGATTCTCGCGCCGCGCAGCCTGATCGGCATCGCCAATCATTTCCGCGGCACGCAGGTTCTCTCACGGCCCGAGCCGATGATCCAGCCGGCGCCCGAAGGTCTGCCCGATCTCGCCGACATCAAGGGTCAGGAAACCGCCAAGCGGGCGCTCGAAGTGGCCGCCGCCGGCGGGCATCACATGCTGATGGTGGGCCCGCCAGGTTCCGGCAAGTCGATGCTGGCGCAGCGTCTGCCGTCGATCCTCCCGCCCCTTTCCCCGCGCGAGCTGCTGGAAGTGTCCATGATCGGCTCCGTGGCCGGCACGCTGGGCGGTGGACGGCTTTCCGATCGGCGGCCGTTTCGCGCCCCGCATCATTCCGCCTCGATGGCGGCGATGGTGGGAGGTGGCCTGCGGATCCGGCCGGGTGAGGTCTCGCTGGCACATCACGGTGTGCTGTTCCTCGACGAGTTCCCCGAATTTTCGCCACAGGTGCTCGATTCGCTGCGCCAGCCGATCGAGAACGGCGACAGTGCGATCGCGCGGGCAAATCACCGCGTCACCTATCCGGCCCGTTTCCAGCTGGTCGCCGCAATGAACCCGTGTCGATGCGGCATGGCGGGCGAGCCCGGTCACCGATGCGCGCGCGGGACCCGGTGCCAGAGCGAGTACCAGGCGCGCATTTCCGGCCCGCTGCTCGACCGTATCGATCTGCGGATCGAGGTCGCCGCGCTGTCGGCAGGCGATCTCATCCGCCCGGGAAGGGCGGAAGCCAGCGCTTCGGTTGCGGCACGTGTGGCGCGCGCCCGCGGCATCCAGGCCGAGCGCTATGCGGCGCTCGGCCTCAGTGCGACCCTTGTCAATGCCGGCTGTCCGACCGGCTTGGTCGAGCAGGTGGCCGCGACCGACGCAGCTGGCCTTGCGCTGTTGGCAGAGGCAAGCGAGAAACTGGGGTTTTCCGCACGCGCCTATCATCGCGTGCTCAAGGTGGCGCGAACGCTGGCCGATCTGGATGGCGCCGACACGGTGTCCCGCATTCATCTGGCGGAGGCGATCTCCTACCGGTTGCCTGGCGAGAGGCTTGCCCAGGCTGCCTGACTACAGGAGCGAAGGCACGACAAGGCGTCGTGTCAGTGAAACGGCAGGGAAGCAGATGGGAGCGTCAGCGCAGGGCGCTGACCAGCGGGGCCTCGTCGTCGCGCAGGCTGACCCAGCGGCCGGTATGTTCCGACGACTGGCGCTTGAGGAAGCGATAATTGGTCCGGCTCCACAGCTTCACCTCGTCGTTGAGATTGTCGAGCACGAAGTCGCCCTGATCCGTACGCACGGTCAGCACGGCATGACCCTCGCCATTCTTCATGCGCACGACCGTTATGAGCAGGTTTGACAGCGAAAAACCCATTCGCTTCAGCGTGCGCCGCTTTTCCAGAGCGTGGTCTTCGCAGTCGCCGTAGCCGTGGTCAGGGTAGGACCAGTATTCGACCTGCCCGTAATTCTCCTGATCGCTCAGTGCGGTCACGGCTTCGTTGACGGAGTGGTTGACGCGGGTCACGGCTTCCCAGACCTCGTCGGTGAGCGCGATGGGGCCAGCCTGTTCGGGACGGATGTCGCATTCGGCCGGCTTGCGCTTGCAGAACTCGTAATGACCGATCGGCTGCGATGTCAGCCCGCCCGTTGCCATGAACAGTTCCGGTCCAGCCTGCGCCGTGGTCAGTCCGCATACTGCAAAGAAGGCCGCCGCGCCGAACACGCGACGCAAGCCGTTGATGCCACCCATTGCCCACCCCGTTCGTGGTGCCATTTGTTAATGAAAGGTAAATGGTGATTTGCCGGGTGTGTCAATTGACGTGCCGGTCACGGGCGCGTCACCGGACCGGGTGTTGCCCTTTGCCCACACCCTGACGGGCGGGCCGATGGCGACGAGGGGCAAAGCGCTTGCGGTCGCAAAAGTCGCAAAAAAGCGGCAACCATGGCGGATTCAGGCCGATGCGTCGGCCCATTCGGGCATCAATATCGATCCGCCCTTGCGTCGCATGGTGTTTTCTTGCAACCATAGGGGCAACTTGTATTGAAGACGAACGGCTCACTTGTCGGGTTTCGACAGGATAAGAGCCGCAGGGGAACGAAAAAGACATGTCTAACGTCAGCGTCACCGCCGACGAGACCGGCTTTGTTCGGTTCGAAAATGTTCAAAAGAGCTATGACGGCGAGATTCTCGTCGTCAAGGATCTCAATCTCGACATTGCCAAGGGTGAATTCCTCACCATGTTGGGGCCGTCTGGATCGGGCAAGACTACATGCCTGATGATGCTGGCCGGCTTCGAGTCCGCCACCCATGGCGAGATCAGGCTCAAGAACCAGCGCATCGACAATGTCCCGCCGCACAAGCGGGGCATCGGCATGGTGTTCCAGAACTATGCGCTGTTCCCTCATATGACGGTGGCCGAGAACCTCGCTTTCCCCTTGCGGGTGCGCAAGATGGGCAAGGCCGAGATCGAGCAGCGCGTCAAGCGAGCGCTTGAAATGGTCGAACTGCCGGCAATGGCGGCTCGCATGCCGGCGCAATTGTCCGGCGGCCAGCAACAGCGCGTGGCGGTTGCCCGCGCGCTGGTCTTCGAGCCCGACCTCGTGCTGATGGATGAGCCGCTCGGCGCGCTCGACAAGAATCTGCGCGAGCAGATGCAGTACGAGATCAAGCATATCCACGAGAGTCTCGGCGTGACGGTGGTCTATGTGACCCACGACCAGTCCGAGGCACTGACCATGTCGAACCGGATCGCCGTGTTCAACGATGGTGTTATCCAGCAGCTGGCTCCCCCCGCCGATCTCTATGAGCGGCCCGACAATGCCTTCGTTGCGGCCTTCATCGGCGAAAACAACCGCCTCAGAGGGACGGTGGAGAAAGCCGATGGCGAGCGTTGCACGGTGCGACTGGATGAGGGATCAGTGATCGAGGCGCTGCCGGTCAACATCGCTGGCGTGGGCAAGCCCACGACGCTGTCGCTGCGGCCCGAGCGTGTGCAGATCGCTCCGGTGGACAACGCGCTGCCCAACAGCTTCGAGGCCAAGGTCGAGGAGCTGATCTATCTCGGCGACCACATCCGCACGCGGGTCAATGTGTGCGGCAACGACCAGTTCATCATCAAGGTTCCAAACGCCCACAGCCATGCGCGGATCGCCGAAGGCGAGACCGTGCGGATCGGATGGGCAATGGAGGACTGCCGCGCGCTGGACGCCTGACGTCCGGCGCGGGCTATACACGGGCCGCGCAACCGGCGCGGCCGTACAGAGAGGAACGGGCAGGCCCGGCAGCGGATCGGCCCTCAGCGTCAAAAGGAGTTGGACGTATGAGCAAACTCAAGACCACCATTCTGGGGGCGGGTGCGATCGCCGTCAGTGCGCTGGCACTGAACGCCTATGCGCAGGAGCCGATCAGCCTGACCGTCGTTTCCTGGGGCGGCGCCTACACGGCCAGCCAGAACAGGGCCTATCACGAGCCCTTCATGGAGGAGAACCCGCACGTCACCATCATCAACGATGATGGCTCGGCAAACGCGCTCGCAGGTCTGCGCGCACAGCACCAGGCCGGCAACGTGACCTGGGACCTGGTCGACATGCTGCCTTCCGATGCGCAGCTGGCCTGCGACGAGGGTATCATCCTGCCGATCGACCACGACGCCATGCTGGCCGCTGCGCCTGACGGCACGCCGGCTTCGCAGGACTTCCTGCCCGGCTCGCTGGGCGAGTGCTTCATCCCGCAGATCGTCTACTCGACCGTGCTGACCTTCCGTCCGGACGCCTTCCCGGAGGACGCCCAGCCGGAGTCGATCGCCGATCTCTTCGACGTCGAGAACTTCCCGGGCCGCCGCGCGCTGCAGGATCGTCCCGGCACCAATCTCGAATGGGCGCTTTACGCCGACGGCGTCGATCCGGACGAGATCTATGACGTGCTGCGCACGCCGGAAGGCGTCGACCGTGCCTTCGCCAAGCTCGACACGATCAAGGAGCACATCGTCTTCTGGACCGAAGGTGCGCAGGCGCCGCAGCTTCTCGCCGACGGCGAAGTGGCTTTCGCGACCGGCTATAACGGCCGTATGTTCGATGCCATCGAGGTCGAAGGCATGAATGCCGAGATCATCTGGGACGGCCAGGTCGTCGAGTGGGACGGCTGGGTGGTTCCGGACGGCCCCAAGGCCGATGCGGTGCTCGAGTATTTGTATTGGGCGACCGACACGCAGCGCCTGGCCGACCAGGCCAAGTTCATTTCCTACGGCCCGGCACGTGCCTCGTCCGCACCGCTTGTTGGCGAGCATGCCGATCTGGGCATCGATATGAACCAGCACATGCCGACAAACCCGGACAACTACTTCTCGCCGATCGTGCTCGATAACGACTTCTGGACCGATTACGGCGACGAACTGCGCGAGCGGTTCGCCAACTGGATGCTCCAGTAGTCAAACTTGCGCCGCGCGGTGGGTTCACCCATCGCGCGGCCCTTCTATCTTTGGGGGCAGGAACGGGAATGGCACAGGCCGATGCAGCTTCACTGGGTGGCGCGCCGGTGACCGCAATGGTCACGGCGGACGGAGTGCCCTTGAAGAAAAGTCTCGCCCGCGCCAACCGGCGGCGGCGGATTGTCGCGTTCCTCCTCGTTGCACCGCTGCTTGCCTTCATCGTTTTCACCTTTGTCATTCCAATCGGATCGATGTTGTTCCGCAGCATCGACAATCCGGTGATCGTGCAGGTTTTGCCGCGCACCGTCGAAGCTATCCAGGACTGGGACCGCCAGGAACTGCCCTCCGAGGACGTCTTTGCGGCCATGGTCGAGGATCTGCGGATCGCGCAAAGCGAACGATCCGTCGGGCGCGTCGCTGTGCGGCTCAATTACGAAATGAGCGGCGCACGCAGCCTCCTGACCGGCACGGCTCGCCGGGCGGACGCTTTCGAAGCTCCATTCAGGGAAGCGCTGATCGAAGATAATGCGCGCTGGGGCGACACCGAGATATGGGCGGCCATTCAGCGTGAGGGACGCCGCTTCACGCCGGCCTATTTCGTCTCCGCCATCGACATGCGCTATGCAGCCGATGGAAGCATCGAGCGCCAGCCGGAGCACCAGCGCATCTACCTGCAGCTCTTCGTACGCACGCTGGTCCTGAGTCTGGCAATCACGCTGACGACGCTGCTGCTCGGCTATCCGATCGCCTATCTGCTGGCGACGCTGCCGCTGCGCTATTCGAACCTTCTGATGATCTGCGTTCTGTTGCCGTTCTGGACCTCGCTGCTGGTCCGAACGACCGCCTGGATCGTGCTTCTGCAACAGCAGGGCGTCCTCAACGACATCCTGGTCGCACTCGGTATCCTGTCGGACGATGGCCGGATCATGATGGTCTACAACGCCACGGGAACGATCGTCGCGATGACGCACATCCTGCTGCCGTTCATGGTGCTGCCGCTCTATTCGGTGATGAAGGGCATTCCGCCCTCCTATGTCCGCGCAGCCCGTTCGCTCGGTGCCAATCCCTGGACGGCATTCTGGAAAGTCTATGTCCCGCAGACAATCCCCGGTGTCGGTGCGGGCGCCGTTCTCGTCTTCATCATCTCGATCGGCTACTACATCACCCCGGCGCTCGTGGGCGGTCAGTCTGGCCAGATGATCTCCAACCTGATCGCCTTCCACATGCAGAACTCGCTGAACTGGGGTCTGGCGGCGGCGCTCGGCACCATCCTGCTCGGCGGCGTGATGATCCTTTACTGGGTCTATAACCGCATCGTCGGCGTCGACAACGTGAAGCTGGGCTGAGGAGAGAGAAATGGCCGTTCCCTCCTACGCCGGACCGCTGGAAAGAGCCTGGTATTACGGGTTCCGGGTGCTTTGCGGGCTTATCTTCTTCTTCCTGATCGCACCGATCATCGTCATCATCCCGCTGTCCTTCAACGTGCAGCCCTACTTCACCTACACTCGCGAAATGCTGACCTTCGATCCGGCCGGCTATTCGCTGCGCTGGTACGAGGAATTCTTCTCCAGCCGGCAATGGATGACTTCGATCCGCAACTCGGTCATCATCGGCATCTTCGCTACCGTCGTGGCCACGGTGCTTGGCACGATCGCCGCGCTCGGCCTGTCGCGCAAGGAAATGCCTTTCAGGGGCCTGATCATGGGCATCCTGATCTCGCCGATGATCGTGCCGCTGATCATTTCCGCCGCTGGCATGTTCTTCTTCTACTCGAGCATCGGGCTGGCCTCGACCTTCCCGGGTGTGATCCTGGCACATGCTGCACTAGGCACGCCCTTCGTCATCATCACGGTGACGGCAACGCTGGTCGGCTTCGACCATTCGCTGACACGGGCCGCCGCCAGCCTCGGAGCCGATCCGACGACAACCTTCCGGCGGGTGACATTGCCGCTCATCATGCCGGGCGTCATATCCGGCGCGCTGTTTGCCTTCATTACCTCCTTCGACGAGATCGTGATCGTTCTTTTCGTGGCGGGCGTCGAGCAGCGTACCATTCCACGAGAAATGTGGTCTGGCATCCGCGAGCAGATCAGCCCGACGATCCTGGCCGTGGCGACCATCCTGGTGGCCATTTCAATCGCATTGCTGACCACGATCGAGCTGCTGCGTCGCAGGTCGGAACGTCTGCGGGGCATCAGGCCGACCTGAGGGGAGCTTGCCGGCACCGGCAGCGTCCGAAAACGCAAGAGGAGGCCGAGCATGGATGGTTTCTGGCGCTTCTGGGACCAGATGGGTCCCTGGCAACGGGTCGGCCTCTGCTTCGTGGCCGCCATCATCATCTTGACCGTCGTGCGGATGCTGTTCTGAACCGTTCCTGAGCCTTGCGGGATTGCAAGTTGCGCGCGGAAAGGCAAGAAGAGGCGCCGAAGGAACTGCGAAAGACGTCGGACATGACCACAACCCGCATTGATCGCCGCTTTGCCGCGCTGAAGCAGGAAGGCCGGGCTGCTCTCGTCACCTACATGATGGCGGGCGATCCCGACTACGAGACCTCGCTTGCGATCATGCGCGCCCTGCCGGCGGCGGGCGCCGACGTCATCGAGCTCGGCATGCCGTTTTCCGACCCCATGGCGGACGGTCCGGCGATTCAGGCAGCGGGACTGCGCGCGTTAAAGGCCGGACAGACCTTGCAGCGTACATTGGATCTGGCGGCCGAGTTCCGCAAGGATGACGACCTGACCCCGATCATCATGATGGGGTACTACAACCCGATCTATTCGTTCGGCGTCGAGCGCTTCCTGGAAGCGGCGAAGACGGCCGGTATCGACGGGCTGATCGTGGTCGATCTGCCGCCCGAGACCGACAGCGAATTGTGTATCCCGGCAATGAAGGCGGGGCTCAATTTCATCCGTCTTGCAACGCCCACGACGGACGACCGCCGCCTTCCGCGCGTGCTCGAGAACACGTCCGGCTTCGTCTACTACGTCTCGATGACCGGCATTACCGGTTCCGCCCTGACCGACACCACGCGTGTGGGTGAGGCGGTCAAGCGCATCAAGGGCCACACGACGCTGCCCATCTGTGTCGGTTTTGGCGTGAAGTCGGCCGAACAGGCCGCAGCCATTGCCAACGCCGCCGACGGGGTGGTTGTAGGCACGGCGATCGTCAACGAGGTCGCCAACAGCCTCGGCCCCGACGGTCGACCGATTTCCGACCCTGCCGAGGGCGTGGCTCGGCTGGTGCGTTCGCTCTCCGAAGGCGTGCGCTCCGCAAGGCTTGCCGCAACCGCCTGACATCGCCATCTCTTTGTCGGAATGTGCTGAAAGGCTTTCTGCATGAACTGGATCACCAATTTCGTCCGGCCGAAGATCAATTCGATGCTCGGACGCCGCGATATGCCGGAGAATCTCTGGATCAAATGTCCGGAGACCGGCGAGATGGTCTTTCACAAGGACCTGGAGAACAATCATTACGTCATCCCCTCGTCGGGACATCACATGCGCATCGCTGCTAAGGAGCGGCTGAAGCGCTTTTTCGACGACGAGAAATTCGAGACGCTGGAAAACCCGAAAGTCGTCGCCGATCCGCTGAAATTCCGCGACGAGCGCCGCTATACGGACCGGCTGCGCGACGCGCGCACCAAGACCGGGCTCGAGGACGCGATCATCAATGCCACCGGCGAGATCGAGGGCCTGCCCATCGTCGCCACAGTACAGGATTTCGCCTTCATGGGTGGCTCTCTCGGCATGGCGGCCGGCGATGCCATCATCAAGGGGTTCGAGAAGGCCGTGGAGTTGCATCGGCCGATGGTGCTGTATGCGGCATCCGGCGGCGCTCGCATGCAGGAAGGCATCCTGTCCTTGATGCAGCTGGCGCGCACGACGGTCGCCGTTGACCGGCTGAAGGAAGCCGGCCTGCCTTATATCGTGGTCCTGACCAACCCGACCACGGGCGGTGTGACCGCATCCTATGCCATGCTGGGCGATGTCCATATCGCAGAGCCTGGCGCCCTGATCGGTTTTGCCGGCCCGCGCGTGATCGAGCAGACCATCCGCGAAAAGCTGCCGGAGGGTTTTCAGCGCGCCGAGTACCTTATGGAACACGGCATGGTGGACATGGTGGTCTCCAGGCTGGAGATGAAGGCGACCGTGGCAAGGCTCCTCCGCATGCTGCTCAAGCACCCTGCAGCGACGGCCCCCGCCGAGGCGCCGGAGCCGCTGCCGGCCCTGCCCGAGCCGGCCGAAGACGCCCCGCGCCAGGAAGGCTGACCACACCCATTTCGTGCCCGACCGGCCCCCTGTGTCCGGTCCCTTCGAGAGTCCATCCATGGCCACCCTCACGGTCGACCAGCTCATCGCCCAGTTGTTGACCCTGCATCCCAAGGGCTACGATCTTTCGCTGGAGCGTATCTCGCGGCTCCTTGAAAGGCTTGGCCAGCCGCAACTGGCGCTGCCGCCGGTGATCCACATCGCCGGTACCAACGGCAAGGGCTCGTCCGCGGCCTTCGCGCGGGCCTTGCTGGAGGCTGCCGGACGCAGCGTGCACGTTCACACCTCACCGCATCTGGTGCGCTGGCATGAGCGCTATCGGCTGGGCAATCCCGATGGCGGCCGGCTGGTGGATGACGCGGTTTTGGCAGAAGCGATCGCGCGCGCTGCCGAGGCCAACCAGGGGCAGAAGATCACCCTGTTCGAAATCCTGACGGCGGTGACCTTTCTTTTGTTTTCCGAGCATCCGGCCGATGTCGCGATCCTGGAGGTCGGGCTGGGTGGTCGGTTCGACGCGACCAATGTGATCGAGAACCCGGCTGTCACGCTGATAACCAGCGTGTCGATGGATCATGAGGCCTTTCTGGGTGACCGGGTGGAGCTGATCGCGGCCGAAAAAGCCGGTATCATCAAGCCCGGCTGCGCGGTCGTCATAGGCCAGCAGGAACATGACGCAGCGCGCGAGGTGCTGATCGATACGGCCGAACGGCTTGGTTGCCCTACCCTCGTCTACGGCCAGGATTTCCTTGCCTATGAGGAAAACGGTCGCATGGTCTACCAGGATTCAGACGGTCTCATGGACCTGCCCCTGCCCAAACTTGCAGGACGCCACCAGCTTGCGAACGCCGCAGCGGCGATTGCGGCGGTCAAGGCTGCCGGTTTCGATGCCGATCTGGCGCGCGTGGAAATCGCGATGCAGAAGGTGACGTGGCCAGGGCGGCTGCAAAAGCTGCCTGAGGGAAAGCTGAAGGAATTGGCACCCGAAGGCGCTGAGGTCTGGATCGATGGCGGGCACAATCCGGGTGCCGGGGCGGTAATCGCCGAGGCGCTGGCGGGCATGGAGGAGCGCGACCCGCGCCCCCTCTTCGTGGTTGCCGGCATGATCGCCACCAAGGACCAGACAGGTTATTTCCGCAACTTCACCGGCATGGCGAAGCGCGTCTTCACGGTGCCGGTCGAGGGAAGCGACGCGGGCGTGCCGAACGACGAACTGGCGGCCCGCGCCATGGAAGCAGGACTCGAAGCCGAGCCGATCAGCTCCGTCGGTAGCGCCTTGCTGCTGCTGAAAGAAAGCAGCGGGGCCGATCAGCCGCCGCCGCGCATCATCATCTGTGGTTCGCTCTATCTGGTCGGTGCGGTTCTGGCCGAAAACGGCACGCTACCGACATAGACCCCGTCAGCGTTCTAGACGGCGCCGCCAATCCAGGACGACAATGCTGTCTTCGGGGCCGCGCCGACCTTCATGTCGGCGACTTCGCCGCCCTTGAAGATCATCAGCGTGGGAATGGAGCGCACGCCGTACTGGGCGGCGAGTTCCGGGTTCTCGTCGATATTCACCTTGGCGATCTTGACCTTGCCGTCGAGCTCGGCCGCGATTTCCTCGAGCGCGGGCGCGATCATCTTGCAGGGGCCACACCACTCGGCCCAGAAATCCACAACCACCGGCTCGCCGGCCTCAAGCACGTCGGACTGGAAATTGCTGTTGTCGATCTTGACGGTGGTCATGCGGGGTTCTCCTTCGCAAATCTAAGCCGGTGCGCATGTGGGAACCAGCCACATGCCATTCAAGCCACGCTTGTGTCACGCTCTCGCGAGGGCGGCAAGGGCGGCGTCCATTGCCTCCTGCGGCAACGCGATAAGCCGCGGGGCGGCGGTGTAGAGCAGTGCCGCCTCAATGCGCCGGCCTGGATATATCGGGATCAAGAGTTCGCGGTAGAGCGCCAGCTGGGCGACGTGAGCCGATGGTATGGCGGCAAGGTCGCCTGGAGCGGGCCGGTTGGTCTTGTAGTCGACGATCAGCACGCGGTCGCCGTCGGCCAGAAGCCGGTCGATCTTGCCGGAAATGGCGCGCTGGCTGCCGCCGATCGAGACCGTGCCCATGATCGAGACTTCGGCCCGGGAACCGGGCACGAAGATCGCGGCGAAATCCGCGTCGTCGAGGATGGCAGTGACTTCCCGCCAGGTCGCTTCGGCCTCGTCGGGCGTCATGCCGGCAGCCGCCGAGGCCAGGTAGGAAAGCGCGATATCGCGGCGGCGGTCTTCCGCGATATCGGGAAGCCGCTGCAGCAGCCGGTGCACGGCGGTGCCGCGCCGGAGCGCGGGCGAATCGGTCTCGCGCGCTGAAAATACAGGCGAGCCGAGCGGAGCGGCTTCCCCTTCGGGCGGATCGATGACGAGCCCGACACCGGAGGGGGCGAGCGGGCGCGGCACGGCCGGTGCTGGCCGCAGCGGGCGGTGCAGCGCTTTCGGCATCGGCGCGGGAGGCGGTTTTTCGGGCTCGGCTTTCGCGGCCTCGACCGGCCCGGTGTCGGAAATCCGGTAGCGGTGGATTGGCTCACCCGTCAGAGCGTCCTCAAGCTCCTGGCAGTGATGGGAGGCGGTAAGCGCCCGTGAGACGATGGCATGCCATGTCATGTCCGAAGGGGTGCGCTTGCCGTGATAGCCGCACAGGATCAGCCGGTCCTCGGCCCGCGTCATGCCGACATAGAGCAGGCGGCGATACTCTTCTTCCGCCTTCTGGCGCAGTTCCAGAGCGATGCGGCGGGAATGCGCGTTGGCGGTTTCGCTGGTGGCACGCCACAGATAGCCGGTCGGCCCGCCGCCGCGCGGCGCGAACGGCACGAGGCGCGGCAGATGGCTGTCATGGAAGGGCGCGCCCCCGCTGTCCACCAGGAACACGATCGGTGCCTCCAGGCCCTTGGCGGCGTGGGTGGTCATGATGCGCACCTCGCCACGCGCCTGGTCGAGCTCGCGCTTGATCTCGGGACCGCCGGTCTCCAGCATGCCGATCAGCGCTTCGAGACCCAGAATGCCGGCCTTCTCGCTGGCGAGACAGAAATTCAGGAATTCGTCGACAACGTCGCCCGCCTCGATGCCGAGCCGGGCGATCATCCTCGCCCGCATGCCGTCGCGGCCGAGAATGCGGGCATAGAAATCAAAGGGTGATACATAGCCGGCTTCATCGCGCCAGGCCGACAGCCTGTCGGCTGCTTGCTTCCAGGCACCGCCGCCTTTGGACAGGTCTATCAGTCGCGACCATAGCGACTGCCCCTCGGGCCGCCCGCCGGCCAGATACAGCAGTTCCTCTTCAGGTATGCCGAAGACCGGGCTTTTCAGGAGAGCGGCGAGTGACAGATCGTCGTCCTGCTGGATGATGACGCGACCGATCGCCATCAGATCCTGCACGGCGATATGCTCGGCAAGCGCCAGCCTGTCGGTGCCGGCCACCGGCACGTGAAGGTTTTTCAGCTCGCGGGATAGCGCATGGACGAAGCTGTCGCGCTTGCGCACCAGGATCAGCACGTCGCCCGGCCCGACGGGGCGCCCCTGGCCTTCAATGAGGTTGCCGCTGTCGATCCAGCCCTTGACGGTGCGTGCGATGCGGCCGGCCAGGAGCACGGCGGGCGCGGAGGTATGGTCGATCGGTTCCGTCCAGTCCTCCGGCTCCTCGACGCTGGCCGCGCCCATGGACGGCCAGAGTTCGACATGGCCAGGGGCCGCGTCGCGCACCGCCTTGTGCTCCAGATCCTCGCGGTCGCGCGTCAGGCCGCGTCGCACCTCTTCGCCGGCAAATGTTATGTCGACGGCTGACAGCACATCGGCGACCGAGCGGAACGAATGCAGGAGGCGCACCTTCTCGAAACGTGCTCCGGACCCGGCGACGCGTTGCTGGAATTCGTAGCCACTATGCGCGAAAGATTCGGGGTCGGCACCCTGGAACGAGTATATCGACTGCTTTTCGTCGCCAACTGCGAAGACAGTGCGCTCGACATTTTCCCGCGCAGTTTTGCCGGCAAAGAAATCTTCGGCCAGCGCCCTTACGACAGCCCATTGCTCGGGGCTGGTATCCTGCGCTTCGTCGAGCAAGATATGGTCGATCCCCTTGTCCAGCTTGTACTGCACCCAGGCGCTTGCCCCGCCGCGGGCAAGCAGATTGACGGTGCGCACGATCAGATCGTTGAAATCCAGATAGCCGCGCGCGCTTTTCAGGCGCTCGTATATGCCGATCAGTCGATCTGCCAGCACCAGGGCGGCATGAGTGGCCTGCAGCATCCGCAAAAGCGCGATACGGTCGACGGCCTCGGCAATGCGGACTGCACACTCGTCGAAGGCCTCGGCCATGCCGGCAAAATGTTCGGCGACGCCCTTGGCAGCGATGGTCTTCGCCGCGCGCGGCTGCCACTGGCCTTCCTTTCGGGTCAGGAAGGCCTCGCGCAGCAGGCCGAGCATGGTTTCGGCCTCATTGGTCGCAAAGACCGGTATCAGGCGGTCGGCAAAGTCTCCCGCGTTCTTCTTACCGGCAGAAGCCGCCGCGGCCGCAATGCCCTGTGCCGTGCCGCGGTCGAAGAAGGGATCCGGCCAGCAGGTGGCGAGGATGGCGTCGATGGTCTCATTCTCGTCTAGCCCGAATTCAGCCAGTAGTTCTATATATCCTTCCGGACCCGTTCCGATCTTTGTGATGTATCGGGCAAGCCCGTTTCGACACGAGACGATCTCGCCCAGCAGCGCTTCCAGCCCGCTCTCGCCACCCAGCCTGAGGACGGTAGCGAAGGCATCGGCAAGGCCGGGCTGATCGGGGTCGGTGGTGCCGGCAATCATCTCGCGCCGTGCCTCGGCCAGCAGCGCGGCCTCCATCTGCGCGTCGAGCATTTCGAAATGCCCGGCAATGTTGGCTTCCAGCGGGAACTGATGCAGTACCGCCTCGCAGAAGGCGTGGATGGTCTGGATCTTGAGCCCGCCCGGCGTTTCCAGCGCCCGTGCGAAGAGGCGCCGCGCCTCGCGCATCGTGGCCGGTTTCGGTGCCGGCTCGCCGAGTTTCACGATTTCGGCGGAAAGTTTGGCATCGTCCAGCCGGGTCCAGCCGGCGAGCGTATCGAAAACGCGGCGCGCCATGTTGGCGGCGGCAGCGCGGGTATAGGTCAGGCACAGGATGCGCGAGGGTTCGGTGCCGGCGAGCAGGAGCCGGATCACGCGTTGTGACAGCACATGGGTCTTGCCCGATCCGGCATTGGCCGAGACCCAGGCCGACAGCGACGGATCGGATGCCAGTCGCTGGCGCGCCAGCGTATCCTCGGGAATGACGAGGTGGCGGCTCATTCGACCTCTCCGGCTTCGCCATCTACACCGGCCGACCATTCGCGCACGCGGGCGAGATGATCGTAGTGGCCGCTCGTGTCCTCGGCCCGGAAAGGCAGCGCCCGCGACAGATAACCGGTCGACGGCGAATTATAGTGCGCCAACAGGCGCTCCAGCTTCTCCCATGCCTCGTCCGAGAGCTGTACCGCCGATTTGGGCTGACGGTTATATTCAAGGATCGATTCCTCGAAGACCTCGCCATTGGCTTTCAGCCGCACATAGGCGAGTTCGGATGGCGTGCATCGTCCGAGGCCGGCAAAGGCTCCACGCATCAGAAGCGCACCTTCCAGCGCCAGCTGTGGCGACAGAAGCGTGTGGGCCTGCGCCTTGGATGGCGAAGACCCAGTCTTGAAGTCCAGAATGTCGGCCATGCCGCCTGGCCGCGTATCGATGCGGTCGGCGCGGCCGCGCAGTGTGGCGCCAGTCGCCCCCACCTGGGTCCGCGTGGCCGAAAGCTCGGCATGGCGGCCGGTGACGCCGTGCGGGCGGCCGCTGTCCCAGACAATCAGGTTTGCCGCCATCTGGGCAAAGCGCGGCCACCAGACGGCATCGATGTCGGGAGGAAGTGCGGCCTCGTCGAACAGTTTTCGGCCGATGTCGAGCAGGTGCTCGGTGGCATCGGGGGCGGCGGGATCGATACCCGCCATCGAGAAAGCGTGGATGATGTCGTGAAAGAGCGAGCCTCGCTCGGCAGCGCCTGGATCGCGCAGAAGCGGCTCCAGCGGCTCCAGCCGCAGGATGCGGCGGGCGTAGACGGCGTAAGGGTCGCGCCGCAAGGTCTCGATCTCGGTGACGGAGAAGTCCTTCGGACGCATTTCCACAGCGGGTGTGGGATTCGGCCGCGGCACGAAGGGTTCGTCGGGACGCTGGTCCAGTTCCCGCGCCCAAAACAGGAGATCGTCGCCACGCCGCTTCATGGAATTGGCTGCGTCGCCGTCGGCGCAGGCAAGCAACCGCTGGACCCAGCGCGAGGCGACCGCCGGGGCATCGCCGGCACGCGTTGCCCGCGTCAGCACCACTTGCGGCGCCCCCATGGCCATCTGGAAGTCATGCGCGGCCTGGCCGATCCGCCGCTCCGGCGGCTCCAGCGACAGCCCGCTTTTCATCATGCGCGACATGAAGCGATCGGATTCGGCGCGGCGCGGCCAGCTGCCCTCGTTGAGCCCGCCCAGCACCAGCGTATCGATGCTCTGCAACCGGGCTTCAAGTGCACCCCAGATGAAGATACGGCCGTCGCCGCCTGGTGCCGGCTTGACCATGGAGCCGGCAATCAGCGCAGCCAGCACTTTCGGCCAGTCGGCGGGCGGAAACGAGAGCGTTGCGTCGCTGGCGACGATCTCGCGCAAAAGCCCGGCAATCTGGTTTCCCGCCTCGCCGCCATAGAGATGGGCAAGCCCGCCATCCTCGCCGCGCGCCAGGTTCTCGATCGTCTCGACGGTGGCCCGTGTCGCCTCGGCAACGGTCGTGGCACCAGTCCGGCGCAGCGCGACCAGCGGCGCGATGGCGGTATCGAGCGCATCCAGCATGGCGCGGGCCTCCTCGAGCCGTGCCCCGTCGAGGCGCTGGCGCCAGAACGGCTTTCGATGGGAAGCGTCGATGGCCGCGAGCCGCTTGTCGAAATCCTGCGCGAGGGCGGCGATGTCGGGCCGTCCCGTGCCGCCCCGCAGGGCGACAAGTTCCACCGTCTCCGCGGCGCGGCGCACCAGCGGCCTCGGCAGGCCGAGGCCGACCAGCGGATGACCGATCAGCGCGTGCAGGGCGAGCGGATCGCCCGGCCGCAAGGCTGCCTCCAGCGCGAAGCCGGCCAGCATGGCGGGAGGCGTGGAGGCGAGCGGCAGGCCGCCTGAATCGTCCGCGCGGATGCCGAAACGCTCCAGTTCGGCTGACACCCGGCGGGCAAGATCGCGGTCGCCGGTGACCAGCGCGGCTGTCTGGCCCTCTCTCTCGACGGCAAGCCGCAAGGTGACGGCGATGGCAACTGCCTCCTCGCGCTCGTTCGCGGCTTCGACGAGGGACACGCCATCGAGCGCGCCATCGCGGAGGGCGGCTTCTCGGGCCTCTCGCGAGCCGGGCCAGGCGTCGGTGGTCTCGGCCGGCCGCAACGCCTCGGAGACCAGCACGGCGCGGGCGGCCATCGCTGTTTCGCGTGTTCCCAGATGCTTGATTTCGTCACGCTCCACGCCAAGCCGTGCGATGAGCTTCTTCAGCGCCGTCTGTGGATGGCCAAAGGAGGAAAGCGACAGATCGGCGCGGCCGATCGTATCCCAGCTCGCCTGGTCGATGTCGGGATCGAGGCCGGGCAGCACCACGGCGCCCATCGGCAGGCGGGAGATGACGCCGAGCAGTTCGGCCGTGGCGGGGATTGTACCGGTGGAGCCGGCAGCAATGACAGGCCCGGCCGGCGGCGCCGATTTCAGCCGACCAGCCTCGGCGGCGAGCGTGCGATTGCGGTGGGCGGCGGGGTTCGTCAGCCCGTTATGTTCCAGATATTGCGGCCATTGCCGACGCACGATCTCCAGGAATTCGAGCGTGACCTGCCACCATCCGGCCAGTTCGTCAGGCACGAGCCCGGAAAGCGCGTTCCAGTCGGCACCTTCGGTCTCGATCTCGTCGATGAGGTCTGCCAGGTCGCGCGCCAGCCAGACCGCGTCGGCGGCCGAGGCCGGCACCACGATCTCCTCCTCCACCATCGCCGCGACATGGGCGGGCAGGCGCCGTTTCCAGGCCTGCACCAGCGGTGCCAAAAGCAGCACCCGTTCGATGCGCTCGATCGCTGGCGGCAGGACGAATTCCCCGCTGCCTGTCTCGTCAAAGAAGTCGGCATCCTCGTCGACCTCGCCAAGAGGGCGGACGGTGGGCAGGATCGCGGCGCGGCCGCCGAGCCTGTCGACGAAGACGGAGCGCAATTCGCGCGCCGCGCGCCGCGTCGGCAGGTAGATGGTGACGTCGGCAAGGGCAAGCGGGTCGTCGCCGGGCGCAAAGCCGGGAACAAGTTCGCCGGAAAGCAGCGCATCGGCCAGCGTTGGCAGGAATGCGGCGCCGGCCGGGATCGACAGCACGCGCGGCAGAGCAGCCATCAGCCGCCGGCCTCTAGCCGGCTAAGGACCGTCTCGGCTTCGTCGATCGCCTGAGACGTGCCGACGGTGAACCAGTGACCCTTCATCTCGACGCCGAAGAGCCGGCCAGCGGCGATGGCGCGGTCGAAATAGAGGTTGAGCGAGTGCGGCTCTCCCGCGGCGCCAGCGAAGATGCGCGGATGCAGGATAGCGGCGCCGGCATAGACCATACCGGTCGATCTGTCGGCCGCCCGTGTCAGCTGGCCGGCATCGTCCAGTGTGAAATCGGACTTGCCGTTGTGGCCGGTCGCCGATTCGAGCGGAGAAAGCATCAGGAGAATATCCATCTCCGCGCCATCCCACGCAAGGGCAAGCCGTTCGAGTTCGGGTTCCGGACCATCGAACCAGAAACTGTCGGCATTGAGGAGCAGGAACGGCTCTGCCCCGAGCAGGGGCAGCGCCTTGACGATGCCGCCGGCTGAATCGAGCAGGCGGTCACGCTCGTCCGAAACGGTGACGAAGTCGCCCCACTGCGCGAGGTGACCGATCATCATGTCGGCAAAATGATGCACGTTGATGACGGTCCTTTCGACGCCTGCCGCCTTCAGCGCATCCAGCGCGCGGTCGATCATCGCCCTGCCGCCGATCTTCACCAGCGGTTTCGGCATGGTGTCGGTGATCGGGCGCATGCGGGTGCCGAGACCGGCGGCAAGCACGATCGCGCGCGCGGGCACGTGCCCGGTCATGAACCTGGTTCCGGCAGGATGCCGAGCCTCTGGTAGCATGCAGCAAGCGGGGCAAGATCGGGATGGGCGAGCGCGCGGCCGAGATAGGCCAGAAGCCGCGGCAGATGACGGATATAGCCGGGCTTGCCGTCGCGCTGCTTCAGCCGCACGAAGATGCCGAGGATCTTGCTGGCGCGCTGTGCCGCCATGATGGCGTAGTCGCGCGAAAACCGCTCGGGGTCGAAACCGCCTTGCGTCATGCGGGACTGGCGATAGGCGTCGACGATCTTCGCTTCGAGCGCCGGCGAGATGTCGACGCGCGCATCCTGCGCCAGCGAGGCGACGTCATAGGCCGAAGGGCCGATCAGCGCGTCCTGGAAGTCGATCAGACCGATTCTTTCGTGCCCGGAACGATCCCCTCTCCAGATCAGGTTCGGGGAATGGTAGTCGCGCAGGACAAGGCTGGTTTCACCGGCGAGGACACTATCGATCATCCCATCCCAGGTCTCGGAGAAATCCCTGCGTTCCTGCTCCTCGGCTCCCGTTCCGCGGACATGCGGCAGGTACCAGTCGAGCAGAAGTTCGGTCTCGATGGCCAGCGCGGATCGATCATAGGGCGGGATGGCATGGACGATCCCCGGCGCGGCTTCCACCTCCCGGGGCCAGCTCTTGCCGTGTATCGCTGCCAGAAGTTGCGAGGCAGCGACGTAGCGATCGGCGATGGGCGCGCCGGCGGCGTCGAGCACGGTTTCGCTGCCCAGATTCTCGATCAGCAGGAAGCCGGCTTCCAGGTCGACGGCCTCGATCTCCGGCGCGCAGAACCCGCGCGCGCGAAGCAACCGGTCGATGGCAACGAAGGGCGTGACCGATTCGGCCAGATGGGCGATCTGGCTGTAGGGCTTGCCGTCGCGGATCGGCGGGCCGTCGGGCTGGCGCGGCGCATTCATCAGGATGCGGATGGGACGGCCGGCCTGGTGCACCGTCTCGTAGGCGCGCGCCGAGGCATCCCCGGTCAGATGGCGCCGTGCGGCTTCCTGCCAGCCGGCCTCGTCGAGAAAGTCGCGCGCGGCAAGCGAACGTTGCAGCCGCGCCATCGCTTTTGGGTGTCCGGAGATGGACGCCATCCGGCTTTCGCCGGAGCCCGACAGCACGACGGTGAGGGCCGCTTCGCCCAGCAGACCCTCGGCGCGCTCGGGCCATTCCACCAGGACGGCATGATCGGCCAGCGCCTCGCCGATGCCGAGTTCCTGCACCTCGTCGGGCGACACCAGACGGTAAAGATCGACATGGAGGACCGGAATCCGGGTCCTGTAGGGCTGGACCAGCGTGAAGGTCGGGCTCGGAACGTCGAGTTCCGCGTCGTCGGCCAGCGCGCGGAGAATGGCGCGCGCGAGCGCCGACTTGCCGGCGCCGAGATCGCCTTCGAGGAAGACGAGATCGCCCGGCGCGAGCATGGCTGCCAGATCCTCGCCCAACCGGCTGGTTGCCGCCTCGCCGATGAGTTCGAGTTGGAAGGAATGCGCGTCCAAGGCCTACTCCGCGGCCTGGCGCAGGCCCTCCGGGGAGAGCGGAAAGCGGCAGGTGACAGTGGTGCCGCGATTGGGATCGGTGTCGATGCGAACCGTCCCCCCGTGCAACTCGACGAAGCTCTTGACGATGGAAAGACCCAGCCCGGCGCCGCGCTTGCGACCGCCATTGGCGCGCGGCTCGAAACGCTGGAAGACGGTTTCCAGAACGTCGGCCGAGATGCCCGGTCCGTCGTCATGCACGGCGAAGTCGATGGCGTTGCCCTCGGCGCGGCAGGCCAGCGTGACCGTGCTCCTCTCCGGGGCGTAATTGGCGGCGTTCGACAACAGGTTGAACAGGATCTGGCGAACCCTGTGTTCGTCGGCCTTGAACGTCTCGGGCGCGCCATCGAGATCGAGGCTGAGATCGATGGCGAGTTCCTTCAGCCGCTCCGCCACCAGTTCGGCCGCGGCATTGACCGTGTCGGCAACGCGGACCTCGGCGATCTCGAGTTCCATGATGCCGGCATCGACGGTGGCAAGGTCGAGAATATCGTTGACGATCGTCAGCAGCACCGAGGAGGATGAGCCGATATGCTCGACATATTCCTTCTGCCGGTCGTTCAGCGTGCCGGTCTCCGGCATGGCCAGCAATTCGGTGAAGCCGATAATGTTGGTCAGTGGCGAGCGCAGTTCGTAGGAGACGTGCTGCACGAAATCGTTCTTGAGCTGGTCGGCACGCTCCAGCGCTTCGTTCTTGTCCTTCAGCGCACGCTCGACATTCACGCTGTCGGTCATGTCGACGAAGGTCGTCATCACCTGGCCGTTGGGCAGATGGATTATGGCGAAGCGCAAGACCGTGCCATCGGCGAGTTCAGTTTGCCCGTGGCCATTGCGGCGCTCTTCGTCGAAGCCCGTGACCGCGGCAACAAGTTCGCCCCATGGACTCCGGTCGGCAACCACGTCGCAGGCCGCTCGAATGACGGAGATGTGGGTGCCGGTTTCTGCAACACCGTGCGGCAGGCGCCACAGCGAGGAGAATGCGGGATTGACGAGCCGGAGCCTGCCATCCGGTCCGAATACCGCGACACCCTCGGCAAGATTGTCGAGCGTTTCGCCCTGGACCCGTACGGCCGTGTTGTAGCGGCTTTCGAGGTCGATCTTCTCGGTCAGGTTCTCGAATACCCACGTTACCCCGCCCTTGGGCTGGGGGTTGCCGACCACGCGCAGCGTCCGCCCGTCCGGAAGGTGCCACCAGTGCTCCTGCGGCTCGACCGCACGATAGGCAGACAGCAGGTTCTCCTTCCAGCGGCGCCACTCCGGTTGCTCGGCAAGCTGACCGGCGCTGCGCAGTCGGTCCAGAAGCAGGGCATGCTCTGGCGCGCTGTCCAGGAAAACCGTGTCGAGCCCCCAGAGCTTCTGGAACGCCTGGTTGAAGAATCGCAGCTTCTCGCGTTCGTCGAAAATGGCGACGGCCGTGTTGAGCTGGTCGAGCGTGTCGGCGTGGTTGCGCAGGGTACGCTCGAATTCGGCCGAAATGGTCTCGATCTCGGTTACGTCGCTGGCGAGACCCGCCGAGCCCCCGCCGCTGGCGACATCGGTCACGGCAAAGATCTTGCGGTCGCCGCCGACAACGGTCGAAATGCGCCGCGCAAAGACCGGTTCGGAAAGATGCTGGAGCTGAATGGCCTGTCGCGCCGTCGTGCCCAGCAGCTGCCGGTCCTGTTCGACGGCGGCATTGGGTGTGTCCGCCTCGACGGCCGCCGCATAGGCTGGGTTCACCCAGGTAAGCCGATGATCGGGGCCTCTCAGCCAGATCGGCATGTCGACGGCCCGCGCCAGCTCCAGCAGGCTTTCATGCTCGGCAGCAACACGCTGATGCTCGTGACGGAGTTCGGCGTGTTCGCGCATCGCATTTGAAAGCGAGGCGAGGCGCACGGCGGCATGCGAGGCAGCAAAGCGGCCCTGCGCCTCAAGCAGTACACCCTTTTGCGTTTCAAGAACGAGGTCGAAGGGCTCGCCCTGCTCGCGCAGCGCGCTGATTGCGTGTTCGAGCTGGGCGGCCGCACGCGGCGTCAGCCATTTGCCAAAGGCCAGGAAGTTCGCACGGTCGTCCGGTGCCCCTGAACTGGCGGGCAGGCCCCCCATCAGCTCGGGCTTTCGCATTTCGTCCGACCAGACGATGAAGCGCTGATCGCGAAGATTGAGCAGGGCTTCGGAACGCCGCAACGAGGTCGACAGATCGCCGACCCGGGCTCGCAACTCGACATTTTCGGCTGCGGTGCGGCCGCGCTCGCGGATCAACCATAATGCGGAGAACATCGCCGCCCCGGTCACGCCGAGGAAGACGGCAAGCTGGATGACCTGCACCACGTTCATGGACAGCCCCCATGCGCCGATGGAGATCGCGGGCTCCGCGGCTTTGGCAATGCCTACATACCCGGCTGACAGCGCCGCGCCGGCAGCGCTCAGCAGCAACGACGAGCGCAACGCGCCGCGAAGCCTGCCGCGCGCCCGCTCTTCCAGCCGAATCCCTCTATATGGCTCGGAATCATCCGCCACGGCATGCGCCCGGCATAATCTGTCCCTCTCCGCGGCAAGATGGCGGGCCGGCATAGTCTGTCCCCGGTCCGGCCCGTCCGATGTCTCGTCCGAATCACGTTACTGTACCTTGTCGGGGAATCGCCGAAAAGTTGCCATCCCAAAAAGAAACCGGGCGCCTCTAGGGCGCCCGGCGGAACGTGCAGTCTCGCGTTGGCGAGCGTCAGTAGCGATAATGCTCGGGCTTGAACGGGCCCTGGGTGCTCACGCCGATATAGGAGGCTTGTTCGTCGCTGAGCTTGGTCAGCGTCGCGCCGAGCTTGTCGAGATGCAGGCGCGCGACCTTCTCATCGAGATGCTTCGGCAGCACGTAGACCTTGTTCTCGTACTGCTCGCCCTTGGTCCAGAGCTCGATCTGGGCCAGCACCTGATTGGTGAAGGAAGCCGACATCACGAAGCTCGGATGACCGGTGGCATTGCCGAGGTTGAGCAGGCGACCCTCCGAGAGAAGGATCATCCGCTTGCCATCAGGGAACGCGATCATGTCGACCTGCGGCTTGATATTGGTCCACTTCAGGTTCTTGAGCGCACCGACCTGAATTTCGTTGTCGAAATGGCCGATATTGCCAACGATTGCCATGTCTTTCATCGACCGCATGTGGTCGATCGTGATGACGTCCTTGTTGCCCGTGGTCGTGATGAAGATGTCGGCACTCGGTGCCGCATCCTCGAGCGTGACGACCTCGTAGCCGTCCATTGCCGCCTGCAGGGCGCAGATCGGGTCGACTTCGGTGACCTTGACGCGCGCGCCTGCGCCCTGGAGCGAGGCAGCCGATCCCTTGCCGACGTCGCCATAGCCGCAGACCACGGCAACCTTGCCGGCCATCATCGTGTCGGTTGCGCGGCGGATACCGTCAACCAGCGATTCCTTGCAGCCATACTTGTTGTCGAACTTCGACTTGGTCACGGAATCGTTGACGTTGATCGCGGGGAACGGCAGCAGACCCTTCTTCTGGAGCTGGTAGAGGCGGTTGACGCCGGTCGTGGTCTCTTCCGTCACGCCCTTGATGGCGTTGCGCTGCTTGGTGAAGAAGCCGGGCGTCTCCGCCATGCGCTTCTTGATCTGCTTGAAGAGAATTTCCTCTTCCTCGTTGCCGGGATTCTTCAGCACGTCCTCGCCGGCTTCTGCGCGTGCGCCAAGCAGGATGTACATGGTGGCGTCGCCGCCATCATCGAGGATCATGTTGGAAGGCTGGCCGTCCGGCCACTGGAAGATGCGATCGGTATAGGTCCAGTAGTCTTCGAGCGTTTCACCCTTGATGGCGAAAACCGGCACGCCGGTAGCGGCGATGGCTGCGGCTGCATGGTCCTGGGTGGAGAAGATGTTGCAGGACGCCCAGCGCACCTCGGCGCCAAGTGCCGTCAGCGTTTCGATCAGCACTGCCGTCTGGATGGTCATGTGCAGCGAACCGGTGATGCGCGCGCCCTTGAGCGGCTTGGAGGCCCCGAATTCCTCGCGGCTGGCCATCAGGCCTGGCATCTCGGTTTCAGCGATCTCGATCTCCTTGCGACCCCATTCGGCCAAAGAGATATCCGCGACGACATAGTCCTTGTCGGCCATTTGTTTCTCCATTCTCGATTGTTGAAGCCGGGTGGCGCCAGACACGCGGGCGCGGCTCCCGACAAAATTCCCGGTTTCCGTACCAGATAGCGTTGCTATCGGCAATAACACATAAAGAAATCTTTATCCCTGCATATCAAATGCAGTCTAATCGGCTTCGCCGAACCGGTCCGCGACCATTTTTTCCAGTTCCGCCATCAGCTCCTCGGCCTGCGGGCCTGTGGCCTCGACCCTGATGGAGCAGCCTGGACTGGCGGCCAGCATCATGAGTCCCATGATCGACGTGCCGCCAACCGTGATGCCGTCCTTGCTGACCGAAACCTCGGCCCGATAGGCGCCAACGAGTTGGACAAACCGGGCTGAGGCGCGGGCATGCAGGCCACGTTTGTTGACGATTTCGAGTTCTCTGATGATGGTCGGGCTTGGCCCGGCCCCGGCGACGGTCATTTTCCGGACAGCACCTGGCTTGCAACGTTGATGTATTTCCGCCCGGCGGCCTGTGCCTCGTTGAGAGCGGCGGACATGTCGTCAGTCTGGCGTACGCTGCTCAACTTGATGAGCATCGGCAAATTCATGCCTGCAACCACTTCGACGCGTCCAGCTTCCATGACGGAAATCGCCAGATTGGATGGCGTGCCGCCAAACATGTCGGTCAGGACGATCACGCCCTTGCCATTCTCCGCGCGGGCCACCGCATCGACAATGTCCTGTCGGCGCTGCTCCATGTCGTCCTCCGGCCCGATACAGACGGTTTCGAAGAATTGCTGTGCCCCGACAACATGTTCAACCGCGCTGCGGAACTCGTCGGCAAGCCGGCCATGGGTCACGAGAACGATCCCGATCATATGCGCGATCCGCACCAGGCAACGATGTCGGCAATACTCAAAGCGCCACTCCGCCAGAAGCCCATGAGGGCGATACTCTTTCACGAAAAACCGGCCGGAAGCCGGCCGGGCAACAGGGCGCTATCTTGGCGAGGCGGTTTGTGTTGACAAGCCCAAATCGAACAAACCGCCATCCGAATTGCCGATTTTGAGTGGTCTAGGCCTCGGATTCGGCCAGACGTCCGGCCAGCCATGCCAATATGGCGCGTGCCGACCCCGCCGAATCGCGTTCCGGCAGTTCAAGACAGGCGATCGCGACGCCATGCAGATCGCGAATCTTGTCGCGTCGATGGCGCGGCGCTTCTTCCGGCGGAACCAGTTCGACCATGAGGTCGACGACCGAGGCCTGCTCATGATCGACAGCCGCGACGCCATAGCCGCGTATCTCGGCCAGACCCGCGATCGGAGCGGGCGCGCGCATGACGAGCCGGTCACCCGCCGAGCTCAGGAGAATCTGGTCATCCGAAACCAGCCGGGAAAACCGGCCGGACTGCCGTCCGCGCTCGACGAGTTCGAAGGCAAGCGAACTCTTGCCCGAACCGGATCCGCCGGAAATGATGACGCCCGCGCCGGCCGCGACGAGACCGGTGGCATGGAGATTGGCTGGCGCGCGCTCGGCTTCCATATCGTTCAATCAGCCTTCTGCTGGCAGTGTGACCACGAAGCGCGCGCCGCGCACCTCGCCGGGTTTGGCGCCTGCAATGTTTTCTGCCGTCAGCGTGCCGCCATGGGCTTCGATGATCTGGCGGCTGATCGACAGGCCAAGGCCCGAATTCTGCCCGAAGGCCTCGCCGGCCGGACGATCTGTATAGAAGCGCTCGAAGATCCGGTCGATCTTCTCCGCACGGATGCCGGGGCCGTTGTCATCGAAGGTGACGATCACCCTGTCGCCGGGCCGCGACAGGGTGATGACCAGACGCCCGCCTTTTTCGGGAACGAAGGACCGCGCGTTCTCGATCAGGTTGGTGAAGACCTGGCCGAGCCGCAGATCGTGGCCCTGGACCTGGAAATCGGGTTCGGCGCCGCGACCGTTGACGACCTTGAAGTCGACCTTGATCGGCTTGTGATGATGCCCGACATCGCCCGACATCGTGGCAATCTCGCCGATGAGTTTCTTCAGGTCGACCAGTTCCGCATCCTCGCGCACGAGTTCGGCATCGAGACGCGAGGCGTCGGAAATATCGGTGATCAGGCGGTCGAGGCGGCGCACGTCGTGCTGGATGACCTCAAGCAGGCGCGCCCGCGATTCAGGTGTCTTGGCCAGCGGCAGTGTCTCGACCGCGCTGCGCAGCGAGGTGAGCGGGTTCTTCAACTCGTGGCTGACATCGGCGGCAAAGCTCTCGATGGCCTCGATCCGGGCGTAAAGGGCATTGGTCATCTCCCGCAGGGCGACAGAGAGATTGCCGATCTCGTCCTGGCGATCCGAGAAATCCGGGATCTCCTCGCGGTTCTTGACCGAACGGCGCACCCGCACCGCCGCTGCCGACAGGCGGCGTAACGGGTTGGCGATGGTGGAAGCGAGCAGCAGCGACAGGATCGCCGTAACCATGGCCGCGACCGCGAAGACGCGGAAGATCGCGTAGCGTTCGGCCTTGACGATGGCGTCGATATCGCCGCCCTGCGTCGACAGCATCAGCGCGCCGAGCACGGCGCGATAGCGCTGGACCGGCACCGCAACGGAAACGATCAGCTCGCCCTGCTCGCTGATCCGGACCACCGTCGAGGGGCCGCCGGCAAGCGCCGAGGCGACTTCGGGAAATCCCGTACCCGTGCCGCCGGCCGGTTCGCGATAGACGGGCAGGTCGGTCCGCCTGAACAGGCCGGTGATGAATTTCTCGACCCTCTCGAGCACGCCTGCCTCGACTTCCTCCACCGGCGGCAGATCGTAGCGCAGGATCTGGCCGCGCGAATAGAGATGGCGCGAATCCAGGATCAGGTTGAAATCGTTGTCGTAGATCCGCGCCCGGATGCGTGTCGGCGAGATCAGTCTTCTCAAGACCGGCGCGACCCGTTCTGGATTGATCGGAAACTCGAGACTGTCGAGAGGGCGCGTGGACGGCGGCAGGCTCTGCCCCGCCTGCAATTCCAGCAGCCGCTCGGGATCGATGGTGATGGAATCGGTTTCGACCGTTGCCGATGCGGCGATGGCGCCGGCAATGATCTCGCCCTGGGTCATCAGGCTTTCGACACGCGCGTCGATCAACCCGTCTCGAAACTGGTTGATGTAGAGAATGCCGGAAACCAGCACGACCAGGGCCGCCAGGTTCAGGAACAGGATCCGTTTGGTCAGACTGGAAAACACGTAATGACCCAGCACCCGCCGCATTGGAACGGCCAACCGGCCGCGCCGCGAGGCGCGTCCCCCAGGGGAAGGGGACGCATCCCCGACCGGTCTATCCGTTTCTGCCACCATGGCCCTGTCTCTCGTCGGCCCGGCTTTCCTGCCGGGGCCGGGATGGTGGACTATACCTCGCGGAAGCGGTAGCCCACACCGTAGAGTGTTTCGATCATGTCGAAACTGTCGTCGACAACCTTGAACTTCTTTCTCAGCCGTTTGATGTGGCTGTCAATCGTCCGGTCGTCCACGTAGACCTGTTCATCATAGGCGGAATCCATCAGCGCGTCGCGGCTTTTCACCACGCCGGGCCGCTGGGCCAGCGAATGCAGGATCAGGAATTCGGTCACCGTCAGTGTCACCGGCTCTCCCTTCCACGTGCAGGTGTGCCGCTCCTGGTCCATCACCAGCTGGCCGCGCTCGAGCGACCGCGATTGCTGACCGGGAGCCTTCGCACCCACCTCTTTCGTGGAGGCGCGCCGCAGCACAGCCTTCACGCGCTCGACCAGGAGACGCTGTGAAAACGGCTTCCGGATGAAATCGTCGGCGCCCATCTTGAGGCCGAACAATTCGTCGATCTCGTCATCCTTGGAGGTCAGGAAGATCACCGGCATGTCGGTCTTCTGGCGCAGCCGGCGCAGCAGTTCCATGCCATCCATGCGAGGCATCTTGATGTCGAGAATGGCGAGGTTGGGGGGACGGGTACCCAGGCCTTCGAGCGCGGAAGCGCCGTCGGTATAGGTCTCCACACGGTAGCCTTCCGATTCCAGCGCTATTGAAACCGATGTGAGGATATTCCGGTCGTCATCGACGAGTGCGATGGTTGCCATGTCGAATTGCTCCCTCATGAGCCGGTGTCCCTTCCTGATGCAGGCATGGGGCTAATGCCGGACAAATTAGGTACAAAATGTGGCGAGCAGCCCGGCGATGCAAGGGCAGCCTGCTTCGATCCCGAACTCGGCAAATGAAGCCATCCTCCTAACTGGTCTGTCGGCCGCTTCGGGAAGCACGACCAAAACGGGTGTGAATATAACCGATTGAATTGCCGACTCAAATCTTTAAATCGATTAATGATTTGATAATACTCGACTTTTCTGTTTTTGAGCCGGGTATCCCCGCCATGCGGTTGTCTACCGAGGCATTCCAATGAGTTGCGGGTTCGACAAAGAATTCGAACAACCGGTGGCGATGAGATGAGTGAAAAAGGTATGAGAAACCCTTCCCGCAGCATCGAGACCGTGGGTCTCAAGACGAGCGGGACTGTCCACTACAATCTGACCGAGCCCGAGCTGGTCGAGGAATCGATCGCACGCGGAGAGGCCCGTCTGACGGCGCATGGCGCGCTGGTTGCGCAGACCGGCCAGCATACGGGGCGCTCCGCCAAGGACAAATTCGTGGTGCGTGACGCCACGCGCGAAAACGAGATCTGGTGGGACAACAACAAGGGGATGTCGCCGGCCCACTTCCAGACACTATACGATGATTTCATCGCGCACGCCGCCGATCTCGACCTTTTCGTCCAGGACCTCGTTGGCGGCGCCGACGAACGCCATCGCCTGCCGACGCGCGTGGTCACGGAATATGCCTGGCATTCGCTGTTCATTCGCAATCTTCTGATCCGGCCCGAGCGTGAGGCGATTGCCGGGTTCGAGGCGGCGATGACGATCATCGACCTGCCCTCCTTCCGTGCCGATCCCGAGCGGCATGGCTGCCGCACCGAGACCGTGATCGCGATCGATTTCGAGCGCATGCTGGTGCTGATCGGCGGCACGTCCTATGCCGGCGAGATGAAGAAGTCGGTCTTCACGGCCCTGAACTATCTCCTGCCGCCCAAGAACGTGATGCCGATGCATTGTTCGGCCAATGTCGGTCACGATGGCGATGTGGCTCTGTTCTTCGGCCTCTCGGGAACCGGCAAGACGACCCTGTCGGCCGATCCCTCGCGCATTCTGCTCGGCGATGACGAGCATGGCTGGGGCGAGGATGGCGTCTTCAATTTCGAAGGTGGCTGCTACGCCAAGACGATCCGCCTGTCGGAAGAAGCCGAGCCGGAAATCTTCGCCACCACCAGGCGCTTCGGCACGGTGCTGGAAAACGTCATCCTGAACGAACTGCGCGAGCCTGATTTCGACGACGGTTCGCTGACGGAGAACACGCGCTGCGCCTATCCGCTTCATTTTATTCCGAATTCCAGCAAGACGGGCATCGCCGGACAGCCGAAGAACATCATCATGCTGACGGCAGATGCATTCGGCGTGATGCCGCCCATCGCCAACCTGACGCCAGCCCAGGCGATGTATCATTTCCTGTCCGGCTACACGGCCAAGGTTGCCGGCACGGAGAAAGGCGTGACCGAGCCGGAAGCAACCTTCTCGACATGTTTCGGCGCTCCCTTCATGCCGCGTCATCCTTCCGTCTACGGGAACCTTCTGCGCGAGTTGATTGCCCGCGAGGAAGTCGATTGCTGGCTGGTCAATACCGGCTGGACCGGCGGCGCCTACGGCATCGGCAGGCGCATGCCGATCGCCGCCACCCGCACGCTGCTGACGGCCGCACTCGATGGCTCGTTGCGCAAGGGCGACTTCCGTACCGACCCGCATTTCGGCTTTGCCGTGCCGGTCACGGTCGATGGCGTCGAGGACAGGATACTCGATCCCCGCTCGACCTGGGCCGATCCGGTTGCCTATGACCGTCAGGCGTCGCGCCTGGTCGGCATGTTCATCGACAATTTCTCCAAGTTCGAGGAACATGTTGATGGTGCCGTGCTGAGTGCCGCACCTCGCATGAATCAGGCGGCCGAATAGCAGTCAGCCTGTTCTAGCCGGATTTGGCTGTCGCGAGCGCGCGACCGAAAGCGGTCGCGAAACTCTCGCGATCGTCGGGATTGAGGAAGGCGCCGATCGGCACCTTCCTGCCCTCGCCTTCGACTGTCATCTGGGTAATGCCGATCTCGTCGTGCCGAGACACGCGGAAACGCGTCCAGAACGGATTGAAGCGATGCGCTTCCATGCGTCCGGACGGAGCGTATTTACGGATGTCGAGCCTTGTGCGCGAGACCTCGACTTCCTCGCGTGCGCGTCCCGACCGGTAGTTCCAGCGGAAGGCGAGATAGATCAGGAGCACGTCGAGCCCCAGAAAGCCGAAGACCGGCCAGGCGCCCAGCGCCAGAAAAAAAGATCCGAGCGCCAGCCAGGCCATGACGAGCACCGCCATGAGGATATAGAAACCGGTTCGCCCAAGCGACCGGTGCGGCGTCAGGAGAGCCTTGAAAAGCGGCTCGTCAGCGGCTTTCGTTTGGTCCATCAACCGGATTATAGAGGCCACATGGAAAAGCCCAAGGGGAAAAAGGCCGCAGCCGGCAGCAAGACCAAGAGGCTGCCTCGATCGTCCTACAGCCGTGCGGAGGTTGAGGAAATCTTCCGCCGCTTTTCGGTCCAGCGGCCCGAGCCGAAGGGCGAACTGGACCATGTGAACCCCTATACGCTTCTGGTTGCCGTCGCGCTCTCCGCCCAGGCGACCGATGTCGGGGTCAACCGGGCGACCGGTCCTCTGTTCAAGGTCGTCGACACCCCGCAAAAGATGCTCGACCTTGGCGAGGAAAGGCTTGGCGAATACATCCGCACCATTGGCCTGTGGCGCAACAAGGCCAAGAACGTCATCGCGCTCTCACAGGCGCTTATCGACGAGCATGGCGGCGAGGTGCCAGCCGACCGCGACGCGCTGACGAAGCTGCCGGGGGTCGGGCGCAAGACGGCAAACGTCGTGCTCAACATGGCTTTCGGCCAGCCGACCATGGCTGTCGACACCCACATCTTCCGGATCGGCAACAGGCTCAAGCTCGCGCCTGGCAAGACCCCGGATCAGGTCGAGGACAAGCTGGTCCGCATCATCCCCGAGCCCTACCTGCGCCATGCCCATCACTGGCTGATCCTGCACGGGCGCTATGTCTGCAAGGCCCGAAAGCCCGACTGCGCGGCCTGCGTGATCGCCGACATCTGCAAGGCGCCGGAAAAGTGGTCGGACATACCGGCGCCACTGGTGCCGATCGAGCCGCTGCAAGCGGCCGGTTGACCGGCGGCGGCCGGCACCGCACAGTCACCGGGAAAAAAACCAAACGGGAAACGCCAACATGTCCGATACATTCAGGGCCATCCTGGTCTCACGCGACGAAGAAAAGAAGCAGTCCGTCGACTTCGTCGACATGCGCGACGAGGAACTGATGGAGGGCGACGTCACCGTCGCGGTGGAAGCAACAACGGTCAATTACAAGGACGGGCTGGCGATCACGGGGATGGCGCCGGTCGTGCGTCGCTGGCCCATGGTGCCGGGCATCGATCTGGCAGGCACCGTCATTGCCTCCGAGCATGCCGACTGGAAGAGCGGCGACAAGGTGATCCTCAATGGTTGGGGCGTTGGCGAGACGCATTACGGCGCCTACGCCGGACGCGCGCGGCTCAAGGGTGATTGGCTGGTTGGGCTTCCCTCCTCGATGTCGGCCCATGATGCCATGGCGGTCGGCACCGCCGGCTACACGGCGATGCTGTGCGTGATGGCACTGGAACGCCACGGTATCGAACCCGGCCGCGGACCGGTGGTCGTCACCGGGGCGGCGGGTGGCGTCGGGTCCGTCGCGATCTCGCTGCTGTCGCGCCTTGGCTACCACGTCATCGCCTCGACCGGGCGAACCTCCGAGGCGGGCTACCTCAAGGAGCTTGGTGCTGCCGAGGTCATCGATCGGGCCGAACTCGCCAACCCCGCCAAACCTCTGGCCAAGGAGCGTTGGGCTGGGGGCGTGGATGCCGTTGGCAGCCACACGCTCGCCAACGTTCTCTCCATGACCTCCTATGGCGGCGCAGTGGCTGCCTGCGGACTGGCCGGCGGCATGGATCTGCCGACAAGTGTTGCGCCCTTCATCCTGCGTGGCATCAGCCTTCTTGGCATCGATTCGGTCATGGCCCCGCATGCCTTGCGCGAAGAAGCCTGGAGCAGGCTGGCGAGCGAACTCGACCACGCCAAGCTGGCGGCCCTGTCGACCACGATCGCCTTCGACGACATCCCTGCCGCTGCCCGCGATATCGTGGAGGGCCGCATCCGCGGTCGCGTCGTGGTCGAAATGTAGAATTGGCCGATCGGCTAAATTTTGACCGAACGTCCGAAGCCTTCGGAAAGGTCCTGCCGCTATTGAGAGCCTCTCATGAGCAGGAACCAGGCTGCAGAAACGAGCATGGAGAAGGCCGACTGGCGGCAAGGGCGCGTGGCGCCCACCGGCCGCACCCGGATCAAGCCTCCGCCTTTGGTGCCCGCCCTGTCCGAGCCGCGCTGGCACTTGCGCCTGGTGGCTTTCGCCTTGGTAGCCACCGGTGCCTTGGCGCTTGCGACCGGGGCGGCCTGGATCGTGCTTGCGGCCATCATCGTGCTTGGCGGCGTGACCATGCTGCCGCTGCTCAGGTCCTCACCCGTGCCGCGGCCGAGCGCCTTGCGCAAAGAGGTCGACACGGCCATTCCCGCTTTCCTGCCGCCGCGCAGGTCCCAAGCCAAGGCCGGCAGTCTCAACGGAGAAGCCCTGCACGGCCTTCTCGATGCGCTGGGCGACATCGTCGTGCATCGAGACCATGACGGACGCATCACGCACGCCAATGAGGTTTTTGCGGATCTGATCGGCCAACCGGCTAGCGACATTCTTGGCAAGACGCTGTCGGAACTGGGCGTGGACGTCCCCACCGCCCCGGCCAGTGCCCTGGCCGACGGGCAGGCCCTGAACGCCGCCGATGTGCCCATCACGGTCGGCGGCGAGCGACGCTGGTTTTCCTGGACGGAGCTTTCCTCCCGCGACGCGGTCAGCGGGCGCCTCATCCACCGCGCCATCGCCCGCGACATCACCGCGCGCAAACGGGCGGAAAAGGACCTTGTCGCTGCGCGCGCCAGGGCCGAGCACGCCAGCCACGCGAAGTCGCGTTTCCTGGCGACCGTCAGCCACGAGATACGGACCCCGATGAACGGCATTATCGGGATGGCGAAGCTTCTCGCCGACACGCGGCTGGAAGCCGAACAGCGAACCTATCTCGGTGCTGTCACGACCTCTGCAACCGCCTTGTTGGCGCTGATCGAGGATCTGCTGGACTATTCCAAGATCGAGGCAGGGCGGTTCGATCTGACCCCGGAAGCCGTCAACCCGCGAGAGCTTGTCGAACAGCTGGTCGAGCTCATGGCGGCAAGAGCCTTCGCCAAGGGGCTCTCGATAGGCTGCACCGTGGCGCCCGACGTTCCCGAGACGATCATGGTCGACCCAGGCCGGCTGCGACAGGTCCTGCTGAATCTCGTCGGCAACGCGGTGAAGTTCACGCAGGAGGGTGGCGTCACGGTTTCGGTGGCCCTGGCGGGCGACGCCGGCTCCGGCATGCTGGAATTCGATGTCTCCGATACCGGGCCGGGCATCGAGCCGCATATGATCGAACGCATCTTCGGCGAGTTCGAACAGGCAGATGGAACGTCGACGCGCCAATATGGCGGTGCCGGGCTGGGACTCTCCATCTCGCGCCGCATTGCCCGGGCCATGAACGGCCGCATTGCGGTGACCTCCGAGCCCGGCTGCGGGGCGCGTTTCGTGCTTTCGGTGCCGATCGACAGGACGCAGGCGCGGCCCGTTGCCGCGCACATGCCGCTCGCGGGCAAGCGGGTACTGGTCCTGTCGCAGGCGCACATGGAGACCCGGGCGCTGATGCGCACGCTCCGGCAGCAGGGCGCCAGCGCGATCGAGGCCGCAACGCCTGCTAAGGCCATCATGGAGCTGTGCGCGCGGGGCTCCGATCGCCACCTCAGCGCGATCCTTGTCGATGCGGGGGTGGCGGAGGCGGAAGCGGACCTCTTCGATCAATTTCGAAGACATGGCATCGAGGCCGACCAGGCGACCATCCTGATCGAACCCTCCCAGCGCGGCCAGCTGAGGGAATTCAGGAACGGAGGCTACCACACCTACCTGGCCCGCCCGGTTCGTGGAGAGACGCTGCTGCGCGTCCTGCTCCAGCCGGAATCGATGTCTCCGCTCAACGAACGCCCCGTTGCCGAACGGCACGCTTCCACCGAAACCCCACGGGACGGCCTCAGTATCCTCCTGGCCGAGGACAACGACATCAATGCCCTTCTGGCGCGCACGGTTCTGGAAAAGGCAGGGCACCGCGTGGAGACTGTCGGCAACGGTTGTGACGCGGTCGAAAGGGCGACCTCGCTCGCAGCCGCATATGACATTGTTCTCATGGATCTTCATATGCCGGTGATGGACGGCATCGACGCAATTTCGCTGATTCGCCGTCACGAGGAATCCAAAGGCTTGCCGGGCGTTGCCATCCTGGTGTTGACGGCCGACGGGCAACAGTCGACCCGAGAGAGGGTCGCTTCGCACGGGGCCGACGGGTTCGTGCTCAAGCCGCTGGACCCGGGCCAGCTGGTCGCCGCCGTCGAGCGCCACGCCCGTCGCGCCGGATCGATCCCTGCCGTCGAGCGAACGGCTGTTCGTGACAGTATCGCCGCGTCATAGTAGTGTTGCAGGCATCCGCTACGACCGCTGCAGGCAACGCGACGGGAGATTCGATGTGCGCGACAGCATCAGGCCATTCGTATCGACGCCACGGCGATCCTCGCCTCCCGTGGCGGCCACGCTGAACGGCGGACCCTTGGGTCGCATGGGTCCGCTGGAGGTTCGGCTTGCCCAGGACCCCGCAGAGATCGCACTGGCACAGGAGCTGCGCTTCCGTGTGTTTTGCGAAGAGATGGGCGCTTGCCGTCAACGGGCGGCAGAGATGGACGAGCGGGACTCCGACAGGTTCGATGCCGTATGCGACCATCTTCTGGTTCTCGACATGGAGGCCGGCGGCGATGTCGTGGGCACCTACCGCCTCCTGCGCCAGGACGCAGCGCTGACGGCTGGTGGGTTCTATTCCAGTGAGGAATTCGAGATCGAAAGTCTGGTGGCGCGTCACCCGACATTGCGCTTCCTGGAGCTTGGGCGCTCCTGCGTCCTGCCTCCGTATCGCTCCAAGCGCACCATCGAGCTGCTTTGGCAGGGCATCTGGGCCTATGTGAAGCGTCACGATATCGGGGTCATGACCGGTTGCGCTTCGTTTCCCGGCGTTGTGCCAGCCGCCCACGCCGAGGCGCTTTCTTTTCTGGCCCACAATTGCCGTGCCGATGCCCATTGGGATGTGCGTGCTGTTGGCGAGCGCTATCACCCGATTGACCTGATGCCATCAGAGGCTGTCGACATGCGTGCAGCTCTTGCCGCCATGCCACCGTTGATCAAGGGTTACCTGCGGCTGGGCGGACGGATCGGCGATGGCTGTGTGATCGACCAGGATTTCGGCACCACCGACGTTTTCATCGTCCTGCCCGTAAGTGCGATATCGGAGCGCTACATCAACCATTACGGCCCCGAGGCGCAGCGCTACGCCGCCTGACGGCCAAAAGAGATCGCTCTGGCCTAATCGACTTAACTTATGTTGCTTTTCTGCCATAGCGACGACGTAACAATACGGCGCGCGGGACTTGCCACATCTTTTGCCTTGGCAAGCAACAGCGCCCTAGCTTACCAAAAGTGGCGAAAATGCGGCCCGATTCTGGAGCAACGCATTTCATCACAAGGGGGCGTCGGATTTCAACAATGGGTATCAGGTCGTTTCTCATCGCGGCCGCGGCTATCGCTTCGATGGCGATTGCCGGCTGCACAACCGACGGGGTCGGGCGGATGGCCGCTTCCGACTACGGCTCCTTCACCGACGCGGGCTATCAATTGCCCGCCATTTCCCTGCAACAGATCCCCAGCCAGTTCCGGCGCCAGGTCGTTGACTATGAGACCCGCGAGCGGCCGGGCACGATCGTGGTCGATACAGCGGCCAAGTTTCTCTATCTGGTGCAGGAAGACGGCAAAGCCCTTCGCTACGGCATAGGTGTTGGTCGTGACGGCTTTCGGTGGTCGGGAACCCACCGCATTACCCGCAAGGCCGAGTGGCCGGGTTGGACGCCGCCGCCTGCGATGCGCGCCCGCGAAGCCGCAAGGGGCAACGTCCTGCCGGCTCATATGCCTGGCGGGCTCGATAACCCGCTTGGCGCGCGGGCGCTCTATATCGGATCGACGATCTACCGCATCCACGGTTCGCCGGAGTGGAACTCCATCGGGCAGAACGTGTCGTCGGGCTGCATCAGGCTGATCAATCAGGACATCATCGACCTCTATAATCGCGTCGAAACTGGCGCCAAGGTGGTCGTGAAGTAGGCGAACCGTCCAGGCAACACGGACGTTCGAACGAAAAAACCGGGCTTAGCGCCCGGTTTTTTTGTTTGACCATGTTGGCGTCTGCCCGCGGAACGAACGGCGGCCGCCTTCTGAGAGCACCAGGTCTCGTGGAGCCCGCTCCAGCAGGGTGGAGGCTTCATGCCAGGGCGTTCGACGCCTCAGAACTCCTCCCAATCCTTCGCGATGGGTACGGTCGCCGCCGCGGCCACAGCGGGCCTGTTGCTGCGCCCGCCGAATGCGCCCGCTACCTTGTTCATCAGCGCTCGAGCCGGGGATGGCTGCGCTTCGGCCTGCGGTGTCGCGACCGCCGGTCCGCTCGCCCGCCCGTACTTGAACTGGGACAGCAGATGGTTGAGGGCCCTCGCCTCGTTGGCGAGGCTGTGGCTGGCGGCTGTGGACTGTTCCACCATCGCGGCATTCTGCTGCGCGCTCTGGTCCATTGCCGTCACGGCCGTGTTGATCTCGTCCAGTCCGACTGACTGCTCGCGTGCTGCCTCGGTGATCGCCGCCATGTGACGGCTGACCTCCTGCACCTCCGCAACGATCCCGAGCAAGGCCTCCCCGGTCTCGCCCACCAGGGCTACTCCAAGCTGAACCTGCTCGCCAGACGAGGTGATGAGCGTCTTGATGTCCTTGGCGGCAGTAGCAGCGCGCTGCGCCAGTTCGCGCACTTCCTGGGCAACCACGGCAAAGCCCTTGCCGGCCTCGCCTGCCCGCGCCGCCTCGACGCCTGCATTCAGCGCCAACAGGTTGGTCTGGAAGGCGATGTGGTCGATCACGCTGATGATGTTGGAGATCTCCCGAGAAGAATTCTCGATCTGCCCCATGGCCGTGACCGCCCGCTTGACCACCTCGCCTGAATTCTCGGCCTGGACACGCGTGCGCTCGACCACCTCGCCCGCCTCGGAGGCACGCTGGGCGGAATCGCGCACCGTCGTGGCAATCTGCTCCACGGCGGCCGCCGTCTGCTCGACCGCAGCAGCCTGTACCTCGGTCCGTTTGGCGATGTCGTCCGACGCGCTTCGGATCTCGTCCGCGCCGGTGTGGATGGCCTCGGCATTCTGACCGACCTGGCGAAGGGCCTGCTCCAGCTTTGCCACCGATTCGTTGAAATCGGCGCGAAGCTTGTCGAGTTCGCCCGCAAAAGCCTGGTCGATGCGGTAGCTCACATCGCCCTCGGCCAGCAGGTTGAGGCCCTTGCCGAGCGCATCCATCGCGTCCTGAAGCTCCTTGGCTTCCTTTGCCTTCTGGGCTTCGCGCTCAAGCCGTTCCTTCTCGCTCAGGCTGCGCCCTTCCTCGGCTTCGGCCTCCAGGCGGATTTTTTCCAACCCGGCTTCGCGGAACACTGCCACCGCCTGCGCCATCTCGCCGATCTCATCAGCCCGTTTCTGGAAGGGAACTTCGGCGCGAAGGTCTCCCCGGGCCAACTGACTCATCGTACCGAGCAGCCCCGAAATCGGACGGGTTATGGTTCGAGCAAACAGCAAGGCCAGGACAAGAGCCACCAAGCTCGTTGCCAGGCTGAGCCCGATGATGAGCTTGCGGATGTCAGCCAGTGGCGCATCCATCTCTCCTGCGCCCTGAACGGCCAATATCGTCCAGTCAACACCGTTGAAGGAGAAGGGAGCTGCGCTGGCGACCATCACCATGTCTCGATAGCCGTCAATGGTGGCCGTTTCCCTTTGTCCACGCAAACCAGCCTCGAAGATCGGGCTGTCGAAACGGGTCAGGAGGATATCGTCCGCGTCACTGAAATCCGAATTGTTGCGCAAAAGGTAGTCGCTGCCCACGGCGATCGTCTCGCCCGTGCTGCCAAGCCCTTCGCGGCTCGACATAAGGGCGTTGATGTGATCGATCGGCATCTGGAAAACGAGGACGCCCAGCCGACTGCCGTCTGCATCCACAACCGGCGCGGAGATGAAGCTGGCAGGTGCGTCGTGGCTGGGTCCATAGGGCTGGAAATCGAAGAACGAGACCTGACCGCCATCTGCCCCTGCAGCGGCCCGAAACGCATTGCCGAGGTCGGTATCCTTCCACTTTCCGCCACGTTCCGCCGAAAAATTCGTGGCGAAATCGAGCTCCTTGAAGACCGTGTAGACGAGGTTGCCGGCTTGGTCGAAAAGAAAAATGTCGTAATAGCCGCGTGACTCCAGGCGATCGCGGAATGTCGGATGATATCGGGCGTGCGCGACATCATAGGAAGTGCCCTCATCGGCGGCGTCGAGCAGGTGCTTTTCACCCAGGGGATGAGGATTGTCGTCGATATAGGTTGCGATGAGCCGCCTCTCGGCGGACCTGCCAAGTTCATGATAGGCAGCCGTGAAGTCCTTCAATGCTTCGGCCACAAGGGGATCGCGCGTCGAAACGAGCAGATCTGTTTCGATGTCACCAAAATAGCGGCGCAACGCGACAGAACGCTCTGTCGCGATCGTCGACAAGCGGTCTTCATTCATTTCCGTCATGGCGCGGGTACCGATCATCAGCGCGCCCAAGCCAACACTTGCGCTTGTCAGCAGGGAAACAATGATGAACAGCGCGGGCATCTTGTGGGAGATCCGCAGCTTGCCCCATGGGCCTCTGCCCTTAAGCTGGCCTTGTCGGCTGTCGCCGACCGCATATTCTTGGTTCATCGCAACTATAACCTCTTTATCAATCATCCACGGCGACCGTCGGGCCGCCTTGCCAGTCGAGAAACAGCCGCTTGCTTGTGAAGAGTACGAGTTGATCGGCGGTGCTGACGACAAGCCGAGCGATGGACCAGATAGGAGTCATGGGTGGAAAAGTGCGGTCAATCAGACCGCGTTGTTTCACGAGATCAAATCGGCACCCGCCAATCGGGACAGATCTTCTCTCTCACGACAATCCCAACTCTGCCATGAACTCGGCTAAGCCGGCAAAATATGCCGCTTGGTTCTCTAAAAGAGTATTAATGCGGATTAACCAATTGGTTGCATTCAAAGAAAATTTCGACACCATATAGTTTCATATTAGAATAGACAGATATATGAAGCATAAATATTGCTGGAAAGGCGAGTGGAATTTATAAGAAAGAGCCCATTGTTCAGTTATATGAATTAAATTGCATTTTCCATTGTCATAATAATCAAATGAAAAGGTGTTCAGTAAGTGCTTCAGTATCCTCGAATGATGGCAATCAAGCGGATCCAATCAGTAGCTACTCATTCGATATGACTGGTTTTCTATCTCTATATGTAAGAAAGATATGCAAGAAGTGAGGGGCGTTTGCGTTTGCGCAACGCGCCAGCTATCCCGCATTTCACGAAGCCGTGAAGCGGAGGTATTCGGGCCTTAAGGCAGAAAAATCGGGGTGATGGTGCTGCAGATTCGCCAACCAAAAGCGTTGGGCGACGCTTTGGCTACCTTACCCTCAGCGCAAGGGCGCGGCTCGGTACCGTGTCCGCCCGGCCGGGCATGGAGACGTAGCTGGGTGTCTCTTCGAGCACGTCGAACGCACCCCCGGCGGCCAGTTCCGCAACGCGTGCCTGGAAGCCATCTTCCCACAGGCGATCCTTGACGGTGATCACGATGACGCCGCCGGGACGGACAACACGCAACAGTTCGTCCAACCCGTCAGGTCCGACATGCCCGACGGTGAAGACGCCGGCGCAGACGGCGCCCGCGAAGTGATTGGTCGGCAGAGGCAGTTCCTGTCCCAGCGCGGCCTGATGAAGCGCATCGTAAACACCCTTGCGGCGGGCCACGTCGAGCATTCCCTGGGAAAGGTCGAGCGCTTCAGCCGGGGAATAGCCGACGATCTTCAGCCATTCGCCAATCAGCCCCGTGCCGCAGCCTGCATCCAGGATCGGGCCCGCGCCGGGCTGCAGATGACGGCACAGAAGCGCGAGACAGATCGTGGGATGCCGATAGCCGAGCGAAGCCATTTCCGCGTCGTAGGTTTCGGCCCATTCGTCATATCGCTTGGCAACGTCCTGCGGGCTGCTTGCACCGTAGACGCTGTCGAGATTCTCGGCCTTGCGGGGCGATGACATGGGCTACTCCTGTGGTTTCGACATCGGGGTAGATAGCCTCCTTCGCCAGACAGGGGAACCCGCCGCCGGGCCGATGACGATGCGTTCTTCCCATTGGCGGTTCGCCTGCTAATGTCCTTTCGCAAGACAAAACAAGGGAGAAGGGACGGCATGAGTGGATCGGAAGCGATCGAGGCACTGCGCAAGATTCCAGGCTACGAGGCCGCGTCACCCCGGCAAGTGGAGCGGCTCGGCGGCATGACCAACCGGGTCTACCGCGTCGCCATAGACGGTTCGGACGGGGATCTTGTTTTGCGTATTCCGGGCGAAGGCACCGAGGAATATATCGATCGCAATGTGGAGGCGCATAACAGCCAGGCAGCCCATCGCGCCGGCGTATCGCCGCAGGTCCTCTACTGCGATCCGAAAACCGGCATCATGCTGACCCGCCATGTTCCCGGCACGACGATGACGCCAGCCCTGTTTCGCCAGACGCCCGGCGCCCCGACCCGCGCAGCACTCGCCTTCAAGCAATTGCACGAGAGCGGCGAGACGTTCGAGTTCAGGTTCGAACTCTTCGCCATGATCGAGGACTATCTCAAGGTACTGGCGCGGCTCGGGGCCGAGCTGCCTGAAGGATATCACGACGTGGTGGCCGAGGCGACTTCCGTGCGCGAAGCCATAGAAGCCCGGCCGGCCCGGCTGGTCCCCTGCCACTGCGACCCGCTATGCGAGAACTTCCTCGACACGGGTAGCCGGATGTGGGTGGTCGATTGGGAGTATTCCGGGATGAACGATCCGCTCTGGGATCTCGGCGACCTGTCGGTGGAGGCCGGTTTCGACGCCAGTCAGGACGAGGAGATGATGTCCGCCTATACCGGCGGCAGCTTCACCGAAGCCGCCTTCGGCCGCATGGTGATCTACAAGGCCATGTGCGATCTGCTCTGGACACTCTGGGGCCTCATACAGCATGCCAACGGCAACCCTGCCGAGGATTTCTGGGCCTATTCGGTCACCCGCTTCGAGCGGTGCAAGGCGCTGATGGCGGATCCCGCCTTTGCCGCCCACCTCGAAGCGGTCAGGCGGGGTTGAAGGCGGGATCGGCCGGTTTTGGGTCGACAAGCGGAAACCTCAGACTGATTCCCTTCTGCTCCAGCGCCTTGAGCGTTTCGGCCAGAGGCGGCCTGTCGGTCACGATCATGTGGAGCCGGTCGAGGGCCAGCGCGGTTACGGGTGCCCGCAGCGAGAACTTGCTGTGATCGGCCACCACCATGGTGCGCTCCGCCTGCGCCGACATGGCCCTTGCCGTTTCGGCTTCCGGCAGGTGGTAGTCCATCAGCCCGGTCTCGGGATGGATGGCGCCTGCCGACAGGATGGCGCGGTCGACATGGAAGCGGGTCAGGAAGTCGATCGCCGCCTCGCCGAAGACGGCCCCGTCATCGCCGCGGATCTCGCCGCCGGCCACATAGACCTTGTTGCCTGATCCCGCTGCCAGGATGCGGCCGATCTCGCCATTATTGGTGATGACGGTGAGATTGCGATGACGCGCCAGCGCGCGCGCCACGAAGAGCGTGGTGCTGCCGGTGTCGATCATCAGGCTTTCCCCGTCGCTGATATCGGCTGCGACCAGTTCGGCGATCGCCCGCTTGGCCTGGGCATTCATGCGCAAACGAGCGGCAAAAGGGTCCTCGCGGACGCCATAGGCCGGCATCAGAACGCCGCCATGAACCTTGTCGACCAGGCCCTTGGCGGCAAGGACCCTGAGGTCGCGTCGAACGGTCTCGTCGGAGACGCCGAGATGCCGCATCAGGTCCACCACGCGACATGAGCCGTTCTTTTCGACCAGGGTCATGATCGCCTTGTGGCGCTGGGTCCAATGCATCATTCGTGTCTCGGGTCGTTGCACGCGAGGAAGGCTGCCAGCGCATCTTGGCTGCCTGCGAGCCGCTCATCAAGCCAGTTTGTGGTAATTTGTGGGTTTTGGATTGACTAGTGTGGAAATCGGTCCTCTAAATTGGTGACGCAGTCAGGGACAGGATCCGCAGCCATGCCGACGAAGCGCCGGATCCGCAGGGAAGCCTCGGCCATGTAGCCGAGCCACATGCCGGCGCGGCGCGTCGGTCCGGGCCTGCGAAGCCGGCGTGTGAATCCATGCCGTCCAGAGGGAAAAAACGGAGAAAACGACATGAGCAAGCCAACAGCCATCTTGAAGACAGGCATTCTTGCACTCGCATCGGCCGGCCTTCTCGCTGCCAGCAGCCTGAGCCTTCACGCGCAGAGCTTCCCCGAATCGGCCGACCCCATCCGCATCACGCTTCATGACTGGACGGGTCAGCACGTCACCTCGCGCATCATGGGCTCGGTGCTGGAGGAGATGGGCTACAATGTCGAATACATCCAGGCGGATTACCTGGCCCAGTTTGCCGGCCTCGAAAGCGGCGACCTGCATGTGGCCATGGAGATCTGGGAGACCACCGGCAAGGACGCGCTGGATGCATCGCTGGCGACCGGCGATACGGTCGATCTGGGCGAGACCGGCATGGAGGCTATCGAGGAGTGGTGGTACCCGCTCTATGTCAAGGAACAGTGCCCTGGCCTGCCCAACTGGGAAGCGTTGAACGATTGCGCCGAATTGTTCGCCACGGCGCAGACCAGCCCCAAAGGACGGTATCTCGGCGGCCCGGTCACCTGGGGCGGATATGACCCCGAGCGCATCGAGGCGCTGGGTTTGGATTTCGAAGTTGTCCATGCCGGCACCGATGCGGCGCTCTTTGCCGAAGTGCAGTCGGCCTACCAGCGCCGTCAGCCGATCCTGGCCTGGATCTACACGCCGCATTGGGCGCCAATTCAGTTCGAGGGCGAATGGGTCGAATTCCCGCCCTATGAAGACGCCTGCTACGAGGATCCGAGCTGGGGCATAAACCCCGACATGGCCTATGATTGCGGCAAGCCCCGTGGCTGGATCAAGGCGGTTGGCTGGGCCGGCGGCGAAGAGAAGTGGCCCGCTGCCTACGAGGCTATTCGCAACTTCCAGATCACGAATCAGGAGATGGGCGATCTCATTGGCAAGATCGATCTCGACGGCATGCCGACCGAAGTCGCCGTTGACGAGTGGATGCAGGCCAACGAGGCAACCTGGCGTACCTGGATCCCGCAGAACTGACGATTTCGAGCCGGAGGCGGGCGATCCATTCATCCCCGCCTCCTTCGGTCCTTGACCGTCACTGGTGCATCCCGCCGGGATGCATCCTTGCCCGAAAAATCTGTCAGGATGCGTTGCGTGAAGGAACCCAAACTCAGTTGCCGCAGGGTCTGGAAACTGTTCGGCAGTGGGGGCCAGGCCTTTCTGGCCGAGCACGGCCATGCGCCGGGACAAGAGGAGGTCGCGCGTGCCGGTCTCATTGCGGCCGTCCGCGACGCGACATTCGACATCCATGCCGGCGAAATCTTTGTGATCATGGGGCTGTCGGGCTCGGGCAAATCCACCCTCGTGCGCTGCCTGTCACGCCTGATAGAGCCGACCTCCGGAGAGATCCTTCTCGACGGACAGGACCTTCTTGCCTGTTCCGAAAAAGAACTGATCGAGCTGCGCCGCCACAAGATGGGCATGGTGTTCCAGCACTTCGCGCTGCTGCCGCACCTGACGGTGCTCAGCAACGTCGCCTTCCCGCTGGAGATCCAGGGCATGGATCGCGCCAAGCGCGAGGCACGCGCCCGCGAGGTGATCGAACTGGTCGGCCTCAAGGGTCGGGAGGATTATTTCCCGCGCGAACTGTCTGGCGGACAGCAGCAGCGCGTAGGAATCGCCCGCTCGCTCGCGGTGGAGCCAGAGATCTGGTTCCTGGACGAACCCTTTTCCGCGCTCGACCCCCTCATTCGGCGCGAGATGCAGGATGAATTCCTGCGGCTGCAGAAACTGCTCAACAAATCGATCGTCTTCATCACCCACGATTTCGACGAGGCGATCAGGCTCGCTGATCGCATTGCGATCATGAAGGACGGGGAGATTGTCCAGATCGGCAAGCCGGAGGAACTGGTCATCAATCCGGCCACCGACTACGTGGCGGATTTCACCCGCGGCGTCACGCGCGCGAAGGTCATGACGGCCGCCACGCTGATGGCGCCGGCCGCAGATGACATCACCTTCGGCGGGGACGTAATGCCGGAGGCCCGCATCGCCGAGATCGCGCGCCGTATCGTCCAGAACGACAGGCCCTTCGCGGTGCGCGACGGCGAGGGTCGATTGCTCGGCCAGCTCGATCGCGAAGCCGTCATTGATGTCCTGGCAGAAGAGGGATGATGTCGTGAGCCTGGCGGCCGGAGCCCCCATGCGCCGAATTCCTTCCAGCCCGCAATCGGTCTGGATAGGCTGGCTGGCTGTCCTGACAATCCTGGCCGTTCTTTGGTATCTCGCCGGCGATCATCGTTGGCTGACCCATTACCCTCAGGACTGGATCATCCCGCTGCGTTACTGGATCAGCGACTTCATGCGCTGGCTCGTGCGGGAAGCCAGTTTCGGCCTGTTCACCTTTCGCGAACTGACCCGCGCATTTGCGTGGCTGCTCGACCTGCCCTTGCAGGCCTGCCTCAACATTCTCGCCCGGGGTATCGACATCCCGCTCGGCGAGGGTGGCGTGCGGCTGCCGCCGCTGCCTTGGGTCGGGGTGCTCGGCGCCATGGTCTATCTTGCCTGGCGCGTTGGCGACCGCGGCCTCGTCATTCTGGTCGGGTGCAGTTTCGGTTATCTGGCCATATTCGGCCAGTGGCAAAGCGCGATGGTGACCCTGTCGTCCATCCTCGTGGCTGTGCCGCTTGGCGTCCTGGCCGGTGCCGGGCTCGGCATCATGGCCTATCGCCGCCGCGGCGTGGAGAAGGCCATCACGCCGGTCCTCGACCTCATGCAGACGGTCCCCGTCTTCGCCTATCTGGTGCCCGTGCTGTTCCTGTTCGGGTTCGGGCCGGTCTCCGCGATGATCGCGACGATCATCTACGCCATGCCGCCAATGGTCAGGGTGACACTCCTTGCCCTGAAGACGGCTCCGGTCGAAGTCACCGAGTTTGGCCGCATGGCGGGGTGCACATCACGCCAGCTGATGTGGAAGATCCTTCTGCCGGCAAGCCGTCACAGCCTGATGGTCGGCGTGAACCAGGTCATCATGCTCTCGCTCAACATGGTGATCATCGCCTCGATGATCGGCGCGGGCGGCCTCGGACACGACGTGCTGACGGCACTGCGGCGGCTGGCGATCGGCAGCGGCCTGGAAGCCGGACTTGCCATCACGCTTTTGGCGATCTCGCTGGACAGGCTGAGCAAGGCGACCGCCGAATATCAGGCAAAGCCGGTGCGCCTGCGCGCAAGACATGGCCGGCTCGCCCAGGTCAATATCGGTCTCGGCATGCTTGCCATCGTTGCCGCCTCGTATCTTGTCAGTCTGGCGCTGCCCTTCCTCGCCGTCTACCCGCAGCAGTTCGTCGTCAGCACGGGACCGTTCTGGGACGAGCTGGTGCGGTTCGTGAACATCCACCTCTATGACTATCTGGATGCCTTCAAGTCGGCCCTGCTGATCTATGTGCTGATCCCCATCAAGCGCGCGCTCATGGGCGCGCCGTGGCCGGGTGTTGCGCTTCTTGTCGGCTTTCTCGGCTGGCGCCTGGGCGGGCCTCGCCTGGCCCTTCTGGTCACGGCGCTTGTTCTCTTCATTGCCGTCACGGGCAATTGGCAGAACGCCATGATTTCCGTCTACCTGTGCGGCATCTCGGTGATCGTGGCGATGGCGATCGGCATACCCGTCGGCATTCTCGGCGCCAGCAGCGAGCGCATGCACAAAATGGTGCAGGTCATTGTCGACACGCTCCAGACACTGCCGAGCTTCGTCTATCTGATTCCTGTGGTGATGCTGTTCCAGGTCGGCGAATTCTCCGCCATCATCGCCATCGTTCTTTACGCACTCGCGCCCGCCATTCGTTACACCGACCATGGATTGCGCGGTGTCTCGCCCGAAATCGTCGAGGCGGCCCGCATGTCCGGCTGCCGGCCTTGGCAGACCCTGACCAAGGTCAAGTTCCCCCTGGCCATGCCGGCGATCATGCTTGGCGTGAACCAGACGATCATGATGGCACTATCGATGCTGGTCATCACCGCCCTCGTCGGCACCAATGACCTCGGACAGGAAGTCTATATCGCGCTGACGCGGGCCGACACCGGACTGGGCATCGTCGCGGGCGTCTGCGTGGCTTTCATCGCCATCGTTGCCGACCGTCTGATCGGCGCCTGGGCCGAGCGGCGCAAAACCCTGTTGGGACAGATGTGATGGAGGAGAGATGAGCCTGCCTTCTCCCAGCCCCGAAGAGCGGGTGGCTGGACTGCAGATCTGGATGGGAACGGTCGAGCCCGTCGCCCTGACCGGTGGCATCACCAACACCAACTTCATGGTGGAGGACGCCGGCCGCCGCTATTTCGTGCGTGTCGGAAGCGATATCCCGGTTCACGGCGTCATGCGTTTCAACGAACTTGCAGCCGCGCGTGCAGCCCAGGTCGCCGGCATCACCCCCGCCGTCCTGCATGCCGAGCCCGGCGTTCTGGTCACCGAATTCATCGAGGGCAGGACCCTGCGCGAAGAGGATCTGCGCGACGAGGCCATGCTGCGCCGGGTGGTCCCGCTGGTGCGTACATGCCACCAGGAGGTGGCACGCCGCATATCGGCGCCGGTCTTGATGTTCTGGCCCTTTCATGTCGTGCGCCACTATGCGCAGATCCTGCGCGGCGGCGGCAGCAACTACCTCGAACGCTTGCCAGGACTTCTGGAACAGGCCGACGAGCTCGAACGAGCGGTTGGACCGATTTCACCGGTCTTCGGTCACAACGACCTTCTTCCGGCAAATTTTCTCGACGATGGCAGCCGGCTGTGGCTGGTCGACTGGGACTATGCCGGCTTCAACTCGCCGCTGTTCGACCTTGGCGGGCTCGCCGCTAACTGCCAGCTGGAGCCTGGCCACGAAGCATTCTTGCTCGAGCATTATTTTGGCAGCCCTCCCGATGCCTCTCTTTGGCACGCCTACCGTGCGATGAAGGCCATCTCGGCGCTGCGGGAAGCCATGTGGAGCATGGTGTCCGAAATCCACTCGTCGATCGAGTTCGACTTCGCCGCCTACACCCAAGAAAATCTGACCCGCTTCGCGGCCGCGATGGCCGAGTACGAGCGCTGAACGTTCGCGACAGGAAAACCAGGATGAGCAAGCTTCCTTCGAGCGCCCAATATGTCATCATCGGGGGAGGCATCATCGGCTGCTCCACCGCCTATCATCTGGCCAAGGCGGGTGCCCGCGACGTGCTGCTGATCGAGCGCCACAAGCTCACCAGCGGAACCACCTTTCATGCCGCCGGTCTCGTCGGCCAGCTGCGTTCCAGCGCCAACATCACCAAACTGCTGAAATATTCTGTCGAGCTTTACCAGAATCTCGAGGCCGAAACGGGCCAGGCGACGGGCTTCAAGCAGAATGGCGGTCTGCGCCTGGCGCGCAACGCCGACCGCATGATCGAGATCAGGCGCCAGGCCACCATGGCGCATTCCTTCGGGCTGGAGATGCATCTCCTTTCGCCGCGGGAGGCCGGCGAACTCTGGCCGTTGATGGACATTTCTGATCTGGTCGGTGCCGCCTACCTGCCCACCGACGGGCAGGCAAATCCCTCCGACCTGACCCAGGCACTCGCCAAGGGCGCGCGCATGCAGGGGGTGCGGATTGTCGAGGACCTCTCCGTGACGGCGATCCGGATGAAGGGAAGGCGGGTGGTCGGCCTAGTCACCGATCAGGGCGAGGTGGCGTGCGAGACCATCGTCAACTGCGCCGGTCAATGGGCGCCGGAAATCGGGCGCATGGCCGGCGTCGACGTGCCGCTTCAGTCGATGGAGCACCAGTACATGATCACCGAGAAGATCGAGGGTGTCACGCCCGGCCTGCCGACCCTACGCGACCCTGACGGTCTGATCTATTTCAAGGAGGAGGTCGGCGGCCTGGTCATGGGCGGCTACGAGCGCACACCGTTGTCTTGGGCCGAGCACGGAATACCGCACGGTTTTCAGTTCCAGCTGCTCGATTCCAATTTCGAGCAGTTCGAGCCGCTGATGGAATCCGCCCTGCGCTGCGTGCCGGCGCTCCAAACCGCCGGCATCCGCCAGCTCTTGAATGGACCCGAAGCCTTTACCACCGACGGCAATTTCATCCTGGGCAAGGTGCCGGAGATCGACGGCTTCTATGTCGGATGCGGCTTCAACGCCTTCGGCATCGCATCGGCCGGCGGTGCTGGCTGGGCGCTTGCGGAATGGGTCGTCAACGGCGAGCCGCCCATGGATCTGGCCGCCGTGGATATCCGCCGTTTCGGCCAGCCGCACAGGTCGCAGGAATGGGTCCGCGCGCGCACGGTCGAGGCGACCGCCCGGCATTACACGATGGCCTGGCCGCACGAGGAAGCCGAGGCCGGCCGACCCTCGCGTGTCTCGCCGCTCTATGCCCGCCTGGCGGCGGCTGGCGCCTGTTTCGGAGAAAAGCTTGGCTGGGAACGGCCCAACTGGTTTGCCGCAGAGGGCGAGATCGCGCACGATGTCTATTCCTTCGGCAGGCCGAGCTGGTTCGAGGCCGTCGGCCGGGAGCACCGCGCGGTTCGCGAGGCGGTGGGCATCATCGACCAGTCGTCATTCGCCAAGTTCCTGGTAGTGGGGCGTGACGCGCTGCAGGCCCTTTCCTGGATCTGCGCCGGCAATATCGACCGGCCGGTGGGAGCGATCACCTATACCCAGATGCTCAACCGGCGCGGCGGCATCGAATGTGATCTCACCGTCTCGCGGCTGGCCGAGGATCGTTTCTACATCGTCACCGGCACCGGCCACGCCACGCGCGACAGGGACTGGATCCAGCGTAACATCGATTCTTCCCTCGACGCGCATCTGGTCGACGTCACGCCCGGCTACGCGGTCCTCTCGGTCATGGGGCCCAACTCGCGTGCCCTTCTTCAGGACGTCTCGGGCGCGGATCTGTCCAATGACGCGCATCCCTTCGCCACCTGGCGCGAGATCTTCATCGCCGGCGCACCGGTACGGGCGCTCAGGGTCACCTATGTCGGCGAACTGGGCTGGGAACTGCACATGCCGACCGAGACCGCTGCAGCGGTTTTCGACCGGCTGACTGCGGTCGGAGCCCCCTTCGGCCTTGCCAATGCCGGTTATCGGGCCATCGAGTCGCTGCGGCTGGAGAAGGGTTATCGGGCCTGGGGCAGCGACATCACTTCTGACGACACGCCGCTCGAAGCCGGCCTCGGCTTTGCGGTCAAGCTGGCCTCGAACCTGCCATTCCAGGGACGGGAGGCGCTGGAGACGCAACGCCGCGAGGGCGTGCGCAAACGGCTGGGCTGCTTCACCGTCGACAATCCGGAGATCGTTCTCCTGGGCCGCGAAACGATCTTCCGCAATGGCGAGAAGGCGGGTTATCTCGCCAGCGGCGGTTGGGGATACACCCTCGACTGCAATATCGGTTACGGCTATGTCCGCCATCAAGATGGCGTCGACGACGCCTATCTGGCCCAGGGTGATTACCAACTGGAGATTGCCGGAACGCTCATTCCCTGCCGCTTTCATCCGCGGCCGCTCTACGATCCTCAGATGAGAAGGGTTCGTGCCTGACGAAGGTCCGGGGAACAGGAACGAGCGCAGAGACGGGTGCCCCCAGCCAAGGCTTCCGGGGCGCCGATTGCCTGGAGCACCTGCTGTTCACGGCCACCGCGCGGGACCAACCCGCCAGCTTGGAGCATGAGCCGTAATCGAGGGAATAATGGTGCTGCGAGAGAGGATTGAACTCTCGACCTCTCCCTTACCAAGGGAGTGCTCTACCACTGAGCTACCGCAGCCCTGCCAATATGCTGGGGGCTTCTGCCACAACGTCCAACCGAGCGCAAGCGTCAGGCGCGCTGGCGCGCGTGTTTTGGTGCGGGGCTTGTATTCGCCGCCCGGCTTGGGCATGTCCTTTGCCGGATATGGTCATTCTCGCCGCGTTCCGGGAGGGTGAAGCGTGAAGGAAGCAGACAAGAACACAACCGACCAGCGCAAGGCGCGGCTGGCCGAGCAGTTGCGGGCCAATCTGAAGCGACGCAAGGAACAGAGCCGCGCCCGCAAAGCCGGCGACAGGACACAGCCTGTGGAACCGGCCGCAAAGGACGACGTTTCAGGCTGAAGCCGCGCCTTGCTTGCGCCCGTTTTCAGGTGCAAATGCGCCCGCTGACCTGCCCCATCCGGGGCGACACGACAATGCCGGACCTAGGGCGCTTTGCCCTCGGATCCCGGCCGAGGGGGTTTCATGGATCGAATCAGAATCGTCGGCGGCAACCGCCTGAACGGAACAATCCCGATCTCGGGCGCCAAGAACGCTGCCCTGCCGCTGATGATCGCGTCGCTTCTCACGCCAGAGACGTTGACGCTGGACAATGTGCCCAGGCTTGCTGATGTCGAGCAGCTGATAGGCATTTTGGGCAACCATGGTGTCGACCATTCCGTCAATGGCCGGCGCGAGGGCCAAGACCAGCATTACGGCCGGACCATCAATTTCACCGCCGGAAACATCGTCGACACCACTGCCCCCTATGAACTCGTGTCCAAGATGCGCGCGAGCTTCTGGGTGATCGGCCCGCTTCTGGCCCGCATGGGCGAGGCGCGTGTTTCATTGCCCGGCGGCTGCGCCATCGGCACGCGGCCGGTCGACCTCTTCATCGAGGGGCTGAAGGCTCTGGGTACCGAGATCGAGATCGAGCGCGGTTATGTCGTTGCCAGGGCACCGAAGGGATTGATCGGCAACCGGGTGGCTTTTCCGAAGGTTTCGGTCGGGGCCACCCATGTGATGGTGATGGCGGCAAGCCTCGCCAAGGGCGACACCGTGATCGAAAACGCCGCACGCGAGCCGGAAATCGTGAACCTGGCGGAATGCCTCAATGCGATGGGCGCGAGGATCTCCGGTGCGGGCACCTCCACGATCGAGATTTCCGGCGTGACCTCGCTTTCCGGGGCCCATCACGCCGTCATGCCCGATCGGATCGAGACCGGCACCTACGCGATGGCAGTCGCGATGACCGGTGGCGACGTCGTGCTTGAAGGCGCGCGCGCCGATCTCCTGGAAGCGGCGCTGGAGGTGCTGGAGCGCACCGGTGCCGAGATCACGCCGCTCAATTCCGGCATCAGGGTGGCGCGCAATGGTGGCGGCATCCAGCCGGTCGATATCGAGACCCAGCCCTTCCCCGGCTTCCCGACCGATCTGCAGGCCCAGTTCATGGGGCTGATGACGATGGCACAGGGCCGCTCGACAATTCGGGAGACGATCTTCGAGAACCGCTTCATGCATGTGCAGGAATTGGCGCGGTTGGGCGCCCGCATCTCGCTGAACGGCCAGACCGCAGTCGTTGATGGCGTCGATCGACTGATCGGCGCACCCGTCATGGCAACCGATCTGCGAGCATCGGTTTCGCTGGTGATTGCCGGCCTTGCCGCCCAGGGCGAGACGATCGTCAACCGTGTCTACCATCTCGACCGTGGCTTCGAGCGGCTGGAGGCAAAGCTCTCGGGCTGCGGGGCGCAGATAGAGCGGCTGTCCTCCTGATCGCACAAGCAACACGCCCTGTGGCGTTTTGTTTGCGCTGCATATAAATGGACACGACAACGCGGCCTTTCCGGTCCGCGTGGCGATTTAGCGAAGCGTTTTGTCATGTCAGGACTGAAACTCGTCGCGCTCGACGACGAAGACCTCAAGATCATCTCGGCCCATGTGCAGGATGCCGTGCTCAAGCTGGGCGATGTCAGCTATGACGCCAAGGGCGGGCATTTCGTCATGGCAATGAACCGCTTTGCCTGGGAGGTGAAGCCGCGCTGGTTTCAGCGCCGGCACGAGCGCCGTCGCAGCCTTTTGCATTTCGCTCGCGTTCTCAGCGTGAAGTCGGCTGGCCTCGATCTGGAGCAGAAAGACGACGTTCTCTCGCTACTGGCGGTTCGTTTCGAACAGACGGAAGCGCCCGCCGGAACCATCGAACTGGCGTTTTCGGGGGGTGCGACGATCCGGCTGATGGTGGAATGTATCGAGATGCGGCTTAGCGATCTGGGTCCGGCATGGGAAGCGGGCACTCGGCCCGTCCACCAGGTTTGAGATGATGCGGGCGGCAAGGCAGGGACGTGGATGGTAACGAGGCTCAATCGCGGCGCAGCAGGTTTCGACGCAGGTTTCGACGCGTTTCTGAGCGCCAGACGGGATGCCGAGGAGGACGTGGGCGAGGCCGTGCGTGGCATCCTTGCCCGTGTCCGCAACGAAGGCGACGCAGCGCTACTCGATCTCACCGCCCGTTTTGATCGCAACGATCTCAGCCAGTCTGGCCTGGCCGTGCCGCAGACAGAAATCGAAGCCGCGCCCTCCCGTATCCCGGCCGATACACTGCGCGCGCTGGAACTGGCGCACGCCCGCATCACCGCGCATCATCAGAAGCAGAAGCCGGCCGATCACATCTATCAGGACGACCTTGGCGTGACGCTGGGGACGCGCTGGACGCCGATCGAGGCCGTCGGGCTCTATGTCCCGGGCGGTCTGGCCTCTTACCCGTCTTCGGTGCTGATGAACGCTGTCCCGGCGCGTGTTGCGGGCGTGTCGCGGCTGGCCATGGTCATGCCGACGCCGCGCGGCGAGATCAATCCGGCCGTTCTGGCTGCGGCGTCGATCGCCGGCATTACTGAAATCTACCGCATCGGCGGTGCACAGGCCGTCGCGGCACTCGCCTACGGCACCGAGACAATCGCGCCGGTCTCCAAGATCGTCGGCCCGGGCAACGCCTATGTGGCCGAGGCCAAGAGACAGGTATTCGGCACGGTCGGCATCGACATGATCGCTGGTCCTTCCGAAGTGCTGGTCATTGCCGACGCAACGGCGCAACCGGCCTGGGTTGCGGCCGACCTGCTGGCACAGGCCGAGCACGGCATGGGCGCGCAGTCGATTTTGCTGACCACCAGCGCAGACCTGGCCACGGCCGTCGAAGAGGAAGTCGAACGACAGCTTGCCACTCTGCGCGCCCCGGATGTTGCACGGGAAGGCTGGCTGCAGCACGGCGCCGTGATCCTTGTCGAGGACATGGATCAGGCGGTCGACATCGCCAACCGCATCGCTTCCGAGCATGTCGAACTGGCCGTCGACGATCCGCAATCGCTTTGGCCGCGAATTCGCGAGGCCGGCGCGATCTTTCTGGGGCACCACACGCCGGAAGCCTTGGGCGATTATGTCGGCGGCTCCAACCATGTGCTGCCCACGGCGCGGACCGCGCGCTTCGCCTCGGGTCTCGGCGTGCTCGATTTCATGAAGCGGACCTCGCTTCTGGGATGCACGCCCTCTTCGCTCGCCGCGCTGGCGGATGCGACGGTGCAGCTTGCCGAAACCGAAGGGCTGGAGGCGCATGGCCGATCCGTGTCGGTGCGGCTGACCCAGCGAAGACCGGCCGGATGAGTTCGGGCGGCGACACACGCGACCGGCTGGTCGATGTGGTTCTCGACGAATCCATCGGTCGATCGACGCCCGATGTCGAGCATGAGCGTGCCGTCGCGATTTTCGACCTGATCGAGGAAAACAGCTTCCGCCCCGTGGGCGACGAGGGTCAGGGTCCTTACCGGCTCAAGCTCTCGCTGGTGGAGTCGCGCCTGGTGATGGAGATCGCGCGCGAGGACGGCAGCCCCGTGGTCACCCACATCCTGTCGTTGACTCCTTTCCGTCGGGTCGTGAAGGACTATTTCATGATCTGCGAGAGCTACTACGATGCGATCCGTTCGTCCTCGCCGAGCCAGATCGAGGCCATCGACATGGGTCGGCGCGGGCTGCACAACGAGGGCTCGCAGACGCTGATGGACCGCCTCGCCGGCAAGATCGAGGTCGATTTCGACACGGCGCGTCGGCTCTTCACGCTGGTCTGCGTGCTGCACTGGCGCGGCTGACGATGGACGGGAAGGGCCTCGGTCCCCGGTCGGTCTTGTTCATGTGCGGCCAGAACGTGATCCGCTCGCCCATGGCCGAAAGCCTGGCGCGGTCGCGGCTTGGCCCCGACATCTTCATTGCATCGGCCGGGGTGCGCGCCGGCGAACGCGATCCCTTCGTGGATGCGGTGCTGGAAGAGGCCGGATTGCCCCCACGCTCGCCGGAGACACGGGCGCTGGATGATATCGAAGACGCGTATTTCGATCTCATCGTCACGCTGGCGCCCGAAGCGCACCACGCCGCGCTGGAACTGACCCGCACCATGGCGATCGATGTCGAATACTGGCCGACGGCGGACCCATCCGTGGTCACGGGGACGCGAGCCCAGATCATGGATGCCTACCGCGAAGTGCTCGACAGGCTCAGGCAGCGCATTGAGGCAAGGTTTGCCGGCAGAGGGGCTGATGAGGCCCGCGAATAAGCGTGTTCACATCGATACCGCAATGATATAGGTTCCGCGCCACTTCCGGCCCTGTGCCGGTACGCGATCACAGCCGAAGGTATCGGATGCCGAAAGAAGAAGTATTGGAATTCCCGGGAGTGGTGACTGAACTGCTCCCCAACGCCATGTTCCGGGTCAAGCTCGAGAACGAACACGAGATCATTGCCCATACGGCCGGCCGCATGCGCAAGAACCGCATTCGCGTCCTGACCGGCGACAAGGTCCTGGTCGAGATGACGCCCTACGACCTCACCAAGGGGCGGATCACATACCGCTTCAAGTAGCGGCAACCCACCTTCGACGCCCCACGTGCGCGGGAAAACGATGAGCGTATTCCAGAAGCTGGTGCTGGCCTCGGGTTCTCCCCGTCGGATCGAACTCCTGCAGCAGGCAGGTCTGGAGCCGGACCGGATCCTGCCCGCCGACATCGACGAGACCCCTCAGCGCGCGGAACATCCGCGCTCGCTGGCCAAGCGGCTGTCGCGCGCCAAGGCTGAAAAGGCCTATGCCACGTTGCGCGAGGCAGGCGAGACCGACTCATATCTGCTGGCGGCCGATACGGTCGTCTCGGTAGGTCGGCGCATCCTGCCCAAGGCAGACCGTATCGACGAGGCGTCGAACTGCATTCGGCTCCTGTCGGGACGTTCGCACCGCGTTTTCACAGGGCTTTGCCTTGTCACGCCATCGGGCAAGCTGCGCCAGAGCGTGGTGGAGACGCGCGTTCGTTTCAAACGCCTGTCGCGCGAGGAGCAGGAAGCCTATCTCGCCTCGGGCGAATGGCGCGGCAAGGCTGGCGGCTATGCCATCCAGGGCCTGGCCGGTACCTTCGTCGTCAAGCTGGTCGGCTCCTATACCAATGTCGTCGGCCTGCCCCTCTACGAGACGGTGAACCTGCTCGTCGGTGACGGGTTCAAGGTTCACGTCAATTGGCTCGGCGGTGCAGGCCAGACGTGACGGACGGCACGGTCACACCCCTGCGCCCCAAACGGCCCTGCCCGGAATGCGGCCGTCCCTCCGAGCGCGCCAGCTTCCCCTTCTGCTCGCCCCGCTGCAAGGCGATCGACCTCAATCGCTGGCTGTCGGGAGCCTATGCGATCCCGGTTCCGCCGGACGAGGAGGAGGGTGAGGAAGGTAGCGGCCAGGTCTGAGGCGAGGCTTCAACCGTGGTTGAAGACCACGGTTTTCGTCGCGCTCATGTCGTAGAGCGCTTCGAAGCCCTTCTCGCGTCCATGGCCCGACTTGCCGAAGCCGCCGAAGGGCAGTTCGATCCCGCCGCCCGCGCCATAGCCGTTGACGAAGACCTGCCCGGCGCGCACCCGCTTTGCAACGCGATGCTGGCGGGCGCCGTCCCTTGTCCAGACGCCCGCAACCAGTCCGTAATCGGTGCCGTTGGCAAGGCGGATCGCCTCTTCCTCGGTCTCGAAGGAAAACAGGGCAAGCACGGGTCCGAACACTTCTTCGCGCGCAATCTCGGCCTCCGGATCGACCGATCCGAACAGGACCGGCGCCTGATAGAAGCCGCCGGCCGGCGCGTCGGGATGGACCGAGCCTTCGGCGAGAACCGCGATGCCTGCCGCCTTCGCATCTGCGACCATGCGCGCGACGCGCTCGCCCTGGCGCTTGTTGACCAGCGGACCGAGGTCGAGATCGGCCTCGTGCGGTCCGGCGACGAGCCTGGAAAACCGTTCGGCCAGCGCGGAAGCCACCTGTTCATAGACCGGCTTCTCGATCAGCACCCGGCTGCCGGCCGAACAGGTCTGGCCACCGTTCTGGATAATTGCGTTGACCAGCACGGGGAGCGCGGCGTCGATATCGGCATCGGCAAAGACGATCTGCGGCGACTTGCCGCCGAGTTCCATGGTGACGCCGCGATTGTTCTCCGCGGCAGCCTTCTGGATTGCCGTGCCGGTTCCCGTCGAGCCGGTGAAGGTGACGTAGTCTACCAGCGGATGGGACGAGAGTGCCGCACCCGCTTCCGCGCCATAGCCGGTGATGACGTTGAAGACCCCAGCGGGAATGCCTGCCTCCAGCGCCAGCTCGGCCATGCGGATGGTCGTCAGTGACGCGTCTTCGGCAGGCTTGACCACCAGCGTGTTGCCCATGGCAAGCGCCGCCCCCGCCACGCGCGCCAGGATCTGCAGCGGATAGTTCCAGGGAATGATGCCGGCCACCACGCCATGCGGCTCGCGCAGCGTCAGTGCGGTGTAGCCGTCGAGGAAGGGAATCGTATCGCCGTGGATCTTGTCGCCAGCGCCGCCATAGAATTCGTAGTACCGCATGGTCGCGATCACGTCTGCCTTGCCCTGGCGGGCCGGCTTGCCGGTATCGCGCGATTCGAGGGCGGCCAGTTCGTCGCCGTTCTCCTCGACCAGCCTGGAAAGCCGCGTCAGGCAGCGCCCACGCTCGACTGCCGGCATGCGGCTCCAAGGCCCCTCATGGAAGGCGCGATGCCCGGCCTTTAACGCCCGGTCGACATCCGCCTCGCCGGCTGCCGGGATTGAGGCGAAAACCTTGCCGTTCGACGGGCAAACCACATCGATACGCCTCCCCGACAGTGCGTCGACGCGCTTTCCGTCAACGATCTGCATAAAGGCTGCGCCCTCGGCAACGGTGGTGGCGGGGTGGGTGCCCATCATTTCTGCTCCGGCTCGTTCAATTCGCGCCTGCTTGCGGCGGCTGTCTTCACAACGCCATCTGCGCGCTTCACACTGGTGAAACCAGCGGCCCCGGCACCTGTCAAGCTCGACAAAGGAGCGTGGCCGGACTAGCCAGTTTAAATCGATTAGACTATACCGGCCCCGACTCTGAGACGCGCGGATGCCAGCACCATGACCAGCCAGATCATTCCGGTCGACCCCTTCGATTTCATCATCTTCGGCGCCACAGGCGACCTTGCGGAGCGGAAATTGCTGCCGGCGCTTTACCAGCGCCAGCGAGCGGGCCAGTTTTCGGAACCGACACGCATTGTCGGGGCATCGCGCACCGCGCATTCGACAGACGATTACCGCGACTTCGCCGCCCGCGCCATTGCCGAGCATGTGCAGGGCAACGAGTTCGACGAGGTGGAACTGCGTCGGTTCCTGGAGCGCATCACCTATGTGCAGGTCGATGCCGCTGCCGGCGAAGGGTTCGACCGGCTGAAGGCCGAACTAGACGGCGAAAACCGCATCAGGGCCTATTATCTGGCGGTCGGCCCGGCGCTGTTCGGCGACATCGCCAAGAACCTTGCCGGTCACGGGCTGGTCAACGAGAAGGCGCGGATCGTGGTCGAGAAGCCGATCGGCAGGAGCCTGGGTTCTGCCCGCGTGCTCAATGACGAGATCGGCCAGGTCTTTTCCGAAGAACAGACATTCCGCATCGACCACTATCTCGGCAAGGAAACGGTGCAGAACCTGATGGCGCTGCGCTTTGCCAACGCGCTCTACGAGCCTTTGTGGAATTCCGCCCATATCGACCATGTGCAGATCACGGTTGCAGAGACCGTCGGGCTCGAAGGCCGCGCCGGTTATTACGACAAGGCCGGCGCACTCCGCGACATGGTGCAGAACCATCTGCTCCAGCTTCTTTGCCTGGTCGCCATGGAGGCGCCGTTCTCGATGGACGCCGACGGCGTGCGCGACGAGAAGCTGAAGGTGCTGAAGGCGCTCAAGCCGATCATGAACGGAGAAGCTGGCAAGTCGACAGTGCGCGGGCAATACCGTGCCGGCGCCTCGTCGGGCGGGGCGGTGAAGTCCTATCTCGAGGACCTCGGCAACGGCGCCAGCGACACGGAGACCTTCGTCGCCATCAAGGCCGAAATCGCCAACTGGCGCTGGGCCGGCGTGCCCTTCTACCTGCGCACCGGCAAGCGGCTGGCCGAGCGGGTCTCGGAGATCGTCATTTCCTTCAAGCCGATCCCGCATTCGATCTTCGGCGAGGCGGCCGGCCCGGTCGTGGCCAACCAGCTTGTCATCCGCCTCCAGCCCGACGAGGGCGTCAAGCAATGGATCATGATCAAGGATCCCGGCCCCGGCGGCATGCGGCTGCGCCACGTGCCGCTCGACATGAGTTTTGCGCAGGCCTTCGACGTGCGCAATCCGGATGCCTATGAGCGTCTCATCATGGACGTCATTCGCGGCAACCAGACCCTTTTCATGCGCCGCGACGAGGTGGAAGCGGCCTGGCAATGGATCGACCCGATCCTGGCTGCCTGGGAAGAAAACGGACAGAAGGTTCAGGGCTACACGGCCGGCACATGGGGGCCGTCGTCCGCGATTGCCCTGATCGAGCGCGACGGCCGCACCTGGCACGAGAGCGGGTGAGGGGTGACGATGTCCAGCGCGCAACCTCACGCCATCACCAGACCGCATGTCCAACGCCACGATTTCGCCTCGCCCGAGGCGCTTGCCGCCGCACTGGCCGACCAGGTGGCCGGCGAGCTTGAGAAGGCTTTGGCGGCAAGAGGCAAGGCGACGCTCGCCGTATCCGGAGGATCGACCCCGAAACGTTTTTTGGAGGCTTTGTCGCAGAAGGACATCGACTGGGAAAAGGTCACCGTCACCCTGGTCGACGAACGTTTCGTGCCGCCGGATCACGAACGCTCGAACGAAGCTCTGGTGCGCCGGCATCTGATCAAGGGCAAGGCCGGGAATGCCGACCTGCTGGGCCTTTGGCGCGCGGCAACAACAGCGCAAGAGGCAACACGCCTCGCGCTTCAGGACATTGCCCGCTTGCCAACCCCGCTTGATGTGGTGGTGCTGGGGATGGGAACGGACGGGCACACGGCCTCCTTCTTTGCCGATGCGGAGCAATTCGACCTCCTCGTCGATCCGATCTGCCCAAAGCCGGTCCTTGCGGTGCACGCAGTGTCGGCCGGCGAACCGCGCCTGACCCTGACCCTGCCGCCCATCGCGCAGGCCCGCTTTCTGGCTTTGCATATCGAAGGGCCAGAAAAGCCCGCCGTGCTCGATCGCGCGCTTGCGGGCGCGCCAGCCACAGAACTGCCGATCCGCGCCGTGATCGACCATGCGGTCGGTCCGCTTCACATTTTCCATGCGCCGTGAGCCGAGGAGCAGCCCATGAAACGCGACATCGAAGCCATCACCCAGCGCATCCGCGAACGCTCCAAGCCTACCCGCGAGGCCTATCTGGCCCGAGTTGACGCGGCCGCCGGCCAGGCACCGCGCCGCGGCGTGCTTTCCTGCGGTAACCTTGCCCATGGCTTCGCCGCTTGCGGTCCCGGCGACAAGGAGGCCCTGTCGGGCGACATTGTACCCAATCTCGGCATCGTCACCGCCTATAACGACATGCTCTCTGCGCATCAGCCCTATGAGAGTTTTCCCGCTCTCATCAAGGAAGCGGCGCGCGGGGCGGGCGGGGTCGCGCAGGTCGCGGGCGGCGTGCCGGCCATGTGCGATGGCGTCACCCAAGGTAGGCCGGGCATGGAGCTGTCGCTCTTTTCGCGCGACGTGATCGCCATGGCGGCCGCCATCGGCCTGTCGCATGACATGTTCGATACGGCCGTCTATCTCGGCATCTGCGACAAGATCGTGCCGGGGCTGACCATCGCAGCCCTGACTTTCGGCCATCTGCCGGCGATCTTCATTCCCGCCGGGCCGATGACCTCCGGCCTGCCGAATGACGAGAAGGCGAGAATCCGCCAGCTCTTCGCGGAGGGCAAGGTCGGTCGCGCCGAGCTTCTGGAAGCGGAATCCAAATCCTACCACGGACCGGGCACCTGCACCTTCTACGGCACCGCCAATTCCAACCAGATGCTGATGGAGATCATGGGCTTGCACACGCCCGGCGCCTCCTTCGTCAATCCCGGCACGCCATTGCGCGAGGCGCTGACGCGCGAGGCGGCGAAGCGGGCGCTGGCCATCACCCGTCTCGGCAACGAGTACACGCCCGCCGGCCGCATGATCGACGAGCGCTCGGTCGTAAACGGCATCGTCGGGCTGAATGCCACCGGCGGCTCGACCAACCACACGATACACCTCATCGCCATGGCTGCTGCTGCTGGCATCTCGATCACCTGGCAGGACATTTCCGACATATCCGACCATGTGCCGCTGCTGGCGCGCGTCTATCCCAACGGGCTGGCCGACGTGAACCATTTCAACGCCGCTGGTGGCATGGGTTTTCTCATCCGCGAACTGCTCGACGCCGGGCTTCTGCACGAGGATGTGCGTACCGTCTGGGGCCAAGGTCTGCGGCCCTATGCGGTCGAGGCCTATCTGGCCGAGGACGGCACGGTGGCGCGCCGTCCTGCCCCTGAGAAGAGCGGTGACGAGAAGGTGCTGGCGCCGTTCCCGAAAGCGTTTCAGCCCAATGGCGGCATCCGGCTGATCTCGGGCAATATCGGCAATGCCATCATCAAGGTCTCGGCGGTGAAGCCGGAAAACCGGGTGATCGAGGCTCCTGCGCGCATTTTCCATGACCAGGAAGAGCTGAACGCCGCCTTCAAGGCCGGCCAACTGGATGGCGACATGGTCGCGGTGGTGCGCTATCAGGGGCCAAAGGCGAACGGCATGCCCGAATTGCATCGTCTGACCACGGTGCTCGGCATCCTGCAGGATCGCGGCCACAAGGTTGCGCTGGTGACCGACGGGCGCATGTCGGGGGCGTCGGGCAAGGTGCCCGCCGCCATCCACGTGACGCCGGAAGCGCTCGATGGCGGGCCGATCGGCAGGTTGCGCGACGGCGACATCGTGAGGCTCGATGCCGAGGCGGGAACGCTCGAGGCGCTGGTCGACGCGGCGGAATTTGCAGCGCGCCAGACGGCGCTGCCGGATCTGTCGGCCAACGGGTTCGGCATGGGCCGGGAACTGTTCGAGGGTTTCCGCCGCATGGCGGGCCGGGCCGATGCGGGCGCGGCGGTATTCTGAGAACCGGGGGAGGATAGCATGTTCCGGTGGGGGATTCTTTCGACGGCCAAGATCGCGCGCGAGCAGGTGATCCCGGCCATCCAGGATGCGGAAAACGGAGTCGTGGCGGCGATCGCGAGCCGTGACGAGAAGCGGGCCGCCGCACTTGCCCGGCGCGTCAATGCCGCCCATGCCTTCGGCTCCTACGAAGAGATGCTGGCATCCGACACGGTGGACGGGGTCTACATCCCGTTGCCGACCGCGCAGCATGTCGAATGGGCAGTCAAGGCGGCCGATGCCGGCAAGCATGTTCTGGTCGAAAAGCCGCTGGCCATGACGGCCGCAGACATCGAGGGCGTGATTGCCGCGCGCGACCGCAACAAGGTCGTGGTGTCGGAAGCCTTCATGGTGTTCTACCATCCGCAATGGCACAAGGTGCGTGCCCTTGTCGCCGACGGCGCCATCGGCAGGCTGCGCCATGTCCAGGGCGCGTTCAGCTATCACAATGTCGATCCGGCCAATATGCGCAACCGGCCCGAACTCGGGGGCGGCGCCCTGCCCGATATCGGCGTCTATCCGATGATCACGACACGGCTGGTCACCGGCGTCGAGCCGGCCCGGGTCCAGGCCAGGGTAGAACGGGACCAGGCCTTCGGCACCGACATCTATGCCAGCGTGAAGGCCGATTTCGGTGGCTTCGAACTGTCCTTCTACGTCTCGACCCAGATGGCGGCACGCCAGTCGATGGTCTTCCACGGCGACAAGGGCTTCATCGAGGTGGCCTCGCCGTTCAATGCTGGTCTTTATGACCACCACCGTGTGGAACTGCACGACCAGTCGCGCGGTGAAACGCGGACCCTCCGCTTTCCCGGCGCCAGCCAGTACCGGCTGCAGGTGGAGGCCTTTGCGCGGGCCGCAGCCGGCGAATTCTCGCCGGTCTTCACGCTGGAGGAATCGGTGAAGAACCAGAAGGCCATCGACGCGATCTTCCGCGCCGGCGATGCCGAGGGCTGGGTCGGGGTTTAGGGGCGCCCGGCTCTGACCTGCCGAGTCCAGCCCTTGCGGTGGCTCCGGGCGTTCGTCACTCTGGAAGCCAAGCGTTGCACTCTACGGCGCCCCCCTCTGTCCTGCCGGACATCTCCCCCACAGGTGGGGAGATTGGCCGTTACGGCGGGTTTCGCCAATCGCGAACGCTGCAGAAAGGGCGGTGCCGCCGAAGCCGCCGATCTCCCCCCTTGAGGGGGAGATGCCTGGGAAGGCAGAGGGGGTGTGAAGGGCGGAGCATTTCCATTCATTCCTCCCCTGCTCACCTCCGGCCGAGCTTCTCCGTTGCCACGCCCCGTTGCCGGTCTGGCCATTGATCCCTCCCGTGGGAAGCGGGGCGCGGCAGGCGCACCTCTCTAAGTAATACGTGGCGCGTCCACCGCGCCCCGCCGGTGCTTTCGCCCCGGATGGGTGGGCCGGGCTCGTCCGGAAGGTTCTTTGCCGCATTTGCGCGGGTCAAAACCCTCCAGCCTTACCGGCCAGACCTTCACCGAGGCCCGGACCTGTGGTGGGTCGGTTCCCACCAAGCCACGCTACCGTTGCGCGACCGACCCGGACACCGTCACCCTCCCCGAAACCCCGGTCCGGTGCCGGGTTCCCGTAAGGGCGATGGGGTCATTATCGGCGAGCTGGCAGGGGGTGTGGATAAGTTGCAGCGAAGAAAATGCGAAAGTGAGGGGAATCAAGGGGTTGGCGGGAAAAGCAGCCTGGAATCATCCACGGGTGGCGCACCGCTGTCTTGCTTTTTCAAGGCCGTGTGCGGATTGCGCGCACGCTACTCCCCCAAAACCATCGCCCAGTAGCGGCGCGAGGGATCGCGCGGATCGGGCACATAGGCAAGGCCGAAGCGCGAGAAGCGCTCGTTGAGCATGTTGCGCCGGTGGCCGTCCGAATTCATCCAGACCGAGATCACGCGGGCCGTATCGAAACGCCCATGCGCGATGTTTTCGGCCGCCGTGCCGCGAATGCCGCCGGCCCGCATGCGGCTGGGAAAATCGCGCCGGGCGCCCGTATTGTGGGTCATGCGGCCGGCCGAGGCCATGTTGGAGGCCTGGGCAAGCGCCGCCCGCTCCAGTTCGCGGTCGGGGCGAAGCGTCGACAGGCCGTTGGTGCTGCGGATTTCCGCGACCGTTGCGGCGGCCTGCGCGCTGACGGCATTGCCCGAGGGTCCGCCTATGCCGGCAAAGATCGACTGGCAGGCGGTCAACGCCACGGCCGAGATCAGAAGCAGCATGGCGGGCGCGGCACGCCTGGCAATGCGGGAGAAAAATGTCATGAACGCCCCGGGGATCCGTTGATGCTCAACCCGCAATAACGACAATCATGGCGATAGCCGGGCAAGCACGTTCATCGCACGCTATTCGTCGTCGACCACGCGCAGACGCAGATTGCCGGTCGTCGAGGCCGCAGCCTTGGCTGGCGATCCGGCTGTGCTTTCCGCCTCTTCCGGTCCGCCCAGTTCGAGCGCTTCGATCTTTGCCCCGCGCTTGGTGATCTTGTCGGTGGAGGTCAGGATCTGATCGATGTCCTTGCCGGTCTGCAAAAAGTGGCCCTGCAGCTTGCGCACCCGGTCATCGAGCCGGTTGACGTCCTCCATCAGGCGGATGACCTCGTGCTGGATGAGATGGGCCTGTTCGCGCATGCGGGCATCCTTCAGCACCGACTGGATGACCTGGATCGACAGCATCAGCAGCGACGGCGAGACGATGACGATGCGCGACCGGTAGGCGCGGTGGACAAGACTGTCGAAATTCTCGTGGATCTCGGCGAAGATCGATTCCGACGGCACGAACATGAAGGCCACGTCCTGCGTCTCGCCAGGGATAAGGTATTTGTCGGCGATTGCCTTGATATGCACCTCGACATCGCGCCTAAAGGCGCTGGCCGCCCGGGTGGCGGCGTCGGCGCCCTCGGCCTCTTCGGCTGCACGGATCGCGTTCCAGGCTTCCAGCGGGAACTTGGCGTCGATAACGAGATCCGGCGTGTCGTTGGGCATTCTCACCAGGCAGTCGGGCCGGTTGCCGTTGGACAAGGTGGCCTGGAACTCGTAGCCGCCGGTCGGCAGCCCGTCGGCGACGATCGCCTCCATGCGCGACTGGCCGAAGGCGCCGCGCGTCTGCTTGTTGGAGAGGATCTGCTGCAGCTGCACGACCTGGCCGGCCAGCGACTGGATGTTGTTCTGGGCGGTGTCGATGACGGCCAGCCGCTCCTGCAGCCTGGCGAGGTTGTCGTGGGTCGATTTCGTCTGTTCGGTGATCGACTGGCCGAGCCGCGAGGTCATGCCGTCGAGACGTTCGCCGATCGTCTTGTTGAGCTCGGCCTGGCGGGACGAGAACACTTCGGCCAGCGCGCCCATGCGGCCCTGCATCTCGGCCTGGGCGCGGGTGATCTCGGCAAGCCGCGCTTCCGATTCCCGGGCCAGCCGGGCGGCTTCCTCCGCCGCTTCGCGCCGGGCCGCGGCCGTCCTTGCGGCCAGCCACACCACCAACACGGCGAACACTGCAAGCAGCGCCAGCGCGCCTCCAAGCAGATGGCCGAGTGTGATAATCGTGTCGCCGAGCCGCATGGCCGGCGCCGTGAGAAGGGCGGATGCGTCGTTCATCGCCTCACCCTAGACGATTCGAACCCGCCGCATAAGACCAAACAGTGAACGTTCCCGCATGTTCACGTTGACGATCCGCGCGCGACCGACTACCTGACGCGCATGACGATCAAGCCCCTCATCATCCTTCCCGATCCCCTGCTGCGGCAAGTTTCCAAGCCGATCGAGCGCGTCGACGACCAGTTGCGCGGCTTTGCCGACGACATGCTGGAAACGATGTACGACGCGCCGGGCATCGGCCTTGCGGCGATCCAGGTCGGCGAACCCCTGCGCATTCTGGTGATCGACCTGGCCAAGGAAGACGAGCCGAAGGACCCGCACGTCTTCTTCAACCCGGAGATCGTGGCGTCGAGCGACTCGACCAATATTCATGAGGAAGGCTGCCTCTCGATTCCCGACTATTATGCCGAGGTGGAGCGTCCCGCCGAGGTGACCGTACGCTATGTCGGACTGGACGGCGCGCAGCACGAGATGAAGGCCGACGGGCTGATGGCGACCTGCCTGCAGCACGAGATCGACCATCTGAACGGCGTGCTCTTCATCGACCATATCTCGCGGCTGAAGCGCGAGATGGTGATGCGCCGCTTCAAGAAGCTGGCCCGCGAAAAGGCCACCGCCTGAGGCGGATTTGCCATCACGCTCTTGACCTGAAGCTCGCCAACCCGTTTGAAACGGGCGCATGAGCCTTCGCATCATCTTCATGGGCACGCCCGATTTCGCCGCCGCAACGCTGCGGGCCATCCATCGTGCCGGCCACCACATCGTCGCCGTCTATTCGCAGCCGCCGCGTCCGGCCGGACGGCGGGGGCTGGAACTGACGAAATCGCCGGTTCACCGCACGGCTGAGGAATTTGGGAACGACGTTCGCACACCGGTCTCGTTGAAGACCCAGGCGGAACAAGATGCCTTCTCCGCACTTCGAGCGGATGTGGCCGTGGTGGTTGCCTATGGTCTGCTCCTGCCGAAGCCGATCCTGGAGGGCACACGGCTCGGCGCGTTCAATCTCCACGCCTCGCTTCTGCCGCGCTGGCGCGGCGCCGCCCCGATCCAGCGCGCGATCATGGCGGGCGATGTCGAGACCGGCGCGATGGTGATGAAGATGGACGAAGGACTGGATACCGGCCCCGTGGCGCTGACCCGACGAGTTGCGATCGGCGCGGACATGACGGCCGGCGAACTGCATGATCTTCTGATGGAAGACGGTGCGCAGCTCATGGTGGAGGCGCTGGCCAGGCTGGAGGCGGGCGATCTTGAGCTGACGCCGCAGGAAGGCGAAGGCACGACCTATGCCGCCAAGATCGAGAAGGCCGAGACGCGGATCGACTGGTCGCTGCCGGCGCGCGAGGTGCACGACCGCATTCGCGGCCTGTCGCCCTTCCCCGGCGCCTGGTGCGAGATGGTCTTCGGCGAAAAGACGGAAAGGGTGAAGCTGCTCAGATCCACGCTTGGCAAGGGAGAGGGTGCAGCGGGCACGCTGGTCGGCGACGGGTTGGCGGTCGCTTGCGGCACGGGCGCGGTGCGGCTGGTCGAATTGCAGCGGGCCGGCGGCAAGGCCCTGCCGGCGGAAGACTTCCTGCGCGGTGCCAGGCCCGAGCGGATCGTGCCATGATCCGCGGGCTGGTGATCCGCGAAGCGGAAGCCAAGGACCATGAAGCCATCGCCCGACTGGTCGAGGCGGCCTTCGGCCAGCCCGAAGAGGCGAAACTTGTCGAGAAGCTGCGCGCGAATGGCGACATGGTGCTCGAACTGGTCGCGACCAATGAAGGCGAACTGGTGGGTCATGTGGCCTTCTCGCGCCTTGCGGTAGACCGTTTCGACGCGCTCGCGCTTGCGCCGCTTGCCGTGCTTCCGGGCCGCCAGCGCTCGGGCATCGGCGCGGCATTGCTCGAGAATGCGCACCACCTTCTGGCGGAAAGGGGCGAAAGCCTCTGTCTGGTGCTGGGCGATCCCGCCTATTACGGCCGCTTCGGCTATGCCCGCGACCGGGCAGCGGGTTTCGAGAGCGCCTATCAGTGCGACGCGTTGCAGGCGCTTGCCTGGGGCGAGGCGCCGCGAACGGGCCGGCTCATCTATCCAAGCGCCTTCCAGGGGCTCTGACACGCTGGCGGTTTCGCCATTTTTCCTCTTGGCGGCGCCTCCCACCCGAGGCAATATTCCGGCATTCCCCAGCGGCATCCCTGCCGACGGGTGCAGATGCGGGAAGGTGTCGCTTGCCGGTTTTCGCGCTCAGATCATCCGATTTCGACGAAAGGTCGCGCGTCGAGGAGTTTCGCGGCGCGGTTGCTGCGATGTGCCAGCTCGACATCCTGCCCGAAGACCGGGGCGCGTTCCGGTCCGAGACCGTGATCGGGCTGCTGCCGGATGTGGTGCTGGGCGCAACCGTGCATTCCGCCTGCGTGACCGAGCGTACCGCCGCGCTTGCTGCCGACACCGGCGACAGCATCCTGTTCCATATCCCGGTGGATGGCGCGTTCTCGATCCGTCAGCGCGGCGGGGAAGAGGTCGTCTGCCAGGCCGGTGAGGTCTATGTGGACCCGAGTGAGGTGCCGGGCATTTCCCGGTTTGCCGGAGACCGCACGGAGGTTTTCTACGTCTCGATCCCGAGAGCCCTCGTTGGCGTCTCGGCCCCCGGCCTCGACAGGGTGCAGCGCGGCAAGGTCACCATGACCCCGCAATGGCGCATGTTCGCTCGTTATGCCGCCAGCCTGCAGGCCGAGATGGCCATGCTGTCGCCCCGGGAGATCGCGCAATGCGCCACCCAGCTGCAGGATCTCGCCATGATGGCGTTGGGGGCAGGCCGCGACGCAAGCGAGATCGCCGAAGGACGGGGGGTGCGGGCCGAGCGGCTGCGCGCCCTGAAGGCCGACATCGAGACCCACCTGACGTCGCCTCAACTGACGATCGGCTGGCTCGCTGCCCGCCATCGTCTCTCGGACCGCTACATCCGTGCCCTTTTTGCCGGCGAAGGAACCAGTTTCAGGGACCATGTGACCGGCCGACGGCTGATGCTGGCGCGCCGCGCGCTGAGCGATCCTGCCCAGTCTGGCCGCTCGATCAGCGATATCGCAATGGCGGCAGGCTTTGGCGACCTGTCCTGGTTCAACGCCTGTTTCCGCAAGACCTTCGGCATCACGCCCTCGCAGCTGCGGGCCTCGGCGAAGGAGACCGCCCGGCAGGAAGGCGCCTGGCGGCGGTAGCCGGCAACTTGTTCCGCCGAACCCGCGATTCCGTTCCGCCTAGCCCAAGAACCGCCTGGCGAGAGCGTCTATCCTCATGCTCGGAACCAGGAGTGCGTCGCCTCGGGCTGCGGCGAATCAGGCGGGAAACGATAGATGAGAGCCAGATTTCTGATCGCGATCGCAGCGGTCTTGTGCGTCACGGCTGCCAAGGCGCAGACATTCGAGCAGGATACCGACAGGCCCGGCAACGACATCGCCCAGACAGTGTCGGCAAATCCGCAGGAATGCCGGGCCCTTTGTATCGACAACGCGCTATGCGCTGCCTTCACCTTCGTGCCTCAGGAACCGGGACGTGGCGCCTGCTGGCTGAAGGACGTCGTGCCAGAACCCTATTTTGCCAGCGGCATGGTCTCCGGCCTTGTCACCCCGACCGATCGACAGGCGGCGCGGGCCGTACCGGCAGCGCCGGCATCGGCCGTCGCAGGCGGCGCGCTGGCCTGCCAGCAGCTCGTCTCCACCGTCATGGAAACCGGCCGGGTGGCGCTGGAGGGGGTGCATTTCGACTTCAACCGCGCCACGCTGCGCCCCGACAGCCTGCCGGCACTGATCGCCGCGCGCGATGCCATCCGCATGCTTGGCGGCGAATGGACCGTCGAGGGCCACACGGACAATATTGGCGGGCGCGACTACAATCAGGAGCTCTCGCTGATGCGCGCGCGCGCCGTTGCCGAATGGCTGCAGGCGGCCGGCACCGGCGCGGCCACGCTGGTGGCGCAGGGTTTCAGCTTCGACCGGCCGGTGGCCGACAACGCCACGGAAGAGGGCCGCGCGCGCAACCGCCGCGTTGAACTGGTGGCGCATAATCCCGATGCCGACATGGTCGGCTTCGGCGGCCCGGCCGATGTCGAGCCGGAAGATTGCGCGGCCACAGTGGCGTCGGCCTCAGCATCGTCCACGGGTTCTGGAGCGGCTGCCGAGGGCGCGGACGCGGGCGCTGTCCCGGGCTTCGACCGCGAGGCCGGCCTTGAATGGATGCCCCACGCCTATCTGATGGGGAGTGGGCGCACGGAGGGACCGGCCGGCGCTTCCTTTGAGGTCGAGTCGATGGGAACGACGGGTACACCGCAAATGTGCCAGGCGATGTGTCTTTCGGACGCGGGCTGCATGGCCTGGAGTTTCGAGCCGCCGGGCAGCTTCTTCGTGGAAGAAGGCCGCTGCCATCGCTGGGGCAGCGACGCCGAACTGAACCTCAGACGTGGCGGTTCCGAGCCCTTCTTTGCCGGCATCAAGCCCGAAGCGACGGTTCTGGCGGAAGGTTCGGCGGAAATCCTGGCCGAGTTGGTCGCGGATGAAGCAGAAATCGCCCGCTATACGGCGCTGACATTCATCCAGGCGCCGGCGGAGGTGCGTCCCGGCGAGGCTTTCGGCATCCGGGTCCAGGGACCCGCGCTCGAGGGTGATTGGGTGGAGATCGCCGAGTTCGGCGACAGGCGTCTCGAGGGCGGGCTGGAATGGGTCTATGCCGAGGGCACGGATCTCTCAGGCGGCGTCACCCTTGAGATCAACGCCCCCGAGGAAGGCGACTATGTGCTGCGCTATATCGTGGAGCATCCGCGTGCGCAGCGACGCGTACTGGCGGAAGTGCCGCTCAGGGTGACGCCGATGGCGGGACCGGCGACGATGCGGCCGGCAACGACGGCCCCTGCCCAAACACCGGCACCGGCGACTATCCAGCCGGACGAAGGTGCCGGCGAGGATACCGGCTACTACTGCCCGGCGGACGCGCTCCCCTGTGCCTATGAAGACGCGGAGACCGGGCTGGCCTTCATGGTCCTGCCCGGCTTTCATGTCGACTTTCCCTATTTCTACGAAACAGCGGGCGGCGTGCGGGCAGATCAGCCCTCGACCACGCTCTGGCGCACCCGGGATGGCGAGGCGGTTGCCGCCCTCAATCCCCGGCAATGGCCGGCGGATCTCGGCCCCTGTCTCGACACGCAAGCAGGCCAGGCCTGCCTCTACGCACCGGAAGGCACGGACGGCACCGATCCGGACGCGCAGATGGCGTATGGCGTCTTTGCCGGATCGCTGGCGCTTTCTCGCCCCGACGACCGGGCGGCCGTGACACCGCCGCCAGCAGTTCCGGAGCCTGAAACGGAGATCGCTGCCACGCCGCCTGCAGGCGAGGAGGGCGACTTCATGACAGTCTTCATGCGCGAAAGCGGTATCGGGGCAATGATCGAGGAACAGATCGGCGACGATCCGGAGGCCGCTGCCATTGCGCGCGCTTTGTTTGGAACCGTCAGCGGTCAGAATACGGGGCAGCGGGACGGCGCAACGTCCACGCAGGCGGCCAATCGCGGTGAGCCGCCGGCAGTGATGCGCCAGCTGGCGGGCCGACCGGTCGATGTCGGCGATATGTCCGCCGAGGACGTGCTGTCCATTGTCGTGCCGCGCTGGGTGGAGACGGTTCGATGAGGGCGCTGGTCTTCGCAACCGTCCTGATCGTCGCGTCGCTGATGGCGTCCGGTGCGGCCTTCGCCGGGGTGACCATCGCACTCTGCAAGCTTGGCGGCTGCGAATGCATGGCCAGCCCCCATTCGGCTGAAGACATCATCAATGTGGCGGGCTTTGAGGCCATCGGGCCCGAGCCGATCGATCCGACCGTATCGACGCTGGTCGTCGATTTCGACCACAACTACGTCTACTGGTCTGACGCCAGCCGCGAGCAGATCGACCGGGCCTATTCGGGCAGGGGCGAATGCCCGATCAAGCTTTTCATGGAAGAGGAAATCGTGCCGCGCGACGGCTTGTGGCGCTGGAACACGGTGGCCACGAGCGTGCAAGGTTGCCCGCCTATGTTGGCCGACATGATGGGCGATCCCACCGGTCTGGGGGATTCGCATTCTGCCCGGGTGCGATGGAACGGCCGCTTCGACCCCGCGCTTCTGGCCGGCAGCGCCGATATGTCCACCTATCGCTGGGTCGACAATGGCGGCGGGAACTGGACCACGATCCCGATCGGCGACAGCGGCTGCGAGGACGGTATCTGCCAGTCGATTTCCGTGCGGCTCTGGATGAGCCTGGTCTCTGAGCGCCGCGTCACGGGCCACCTTACCTACTCGATGCGCATCAGCGGATCGGGCGGCCAGGCCGTGCTGGCCAGCCTCGGCATGGACAGCTGCAAGGTGACGGTGCGCTACCGGATCGATCACGTGTCGGATTGAGGAACGAGACGTCCAGGCCGGCTGGAGCGATTGGCTTCGGCCGGCCGGGCGACTATTGTCCGGCGCAGTTTCATAGCCGCGACAGGTTTCATGCCCCGCTACCGCCTCGATATCGAATATGACGGAACCCGCTTCGCCGGCTGGCAGCGCCAGGCAGACCAACCCTCGATCCAGGAGGCCATCGAGACGGCAGTGGAGGGCTTCTGCGGCGAGACTGTGCGCATCCGGGGTGCCGGTCGCACCGATGCCGGCGTGCACGCCAGAGGCCAGGTCGCCCATTTCGACCTGACGCGCGACTGGCCGGCCGAGAAGGTGCAGGGCGCCCTCAACGCGCATCTGTCGATGGCCGGCGCGGCGGTCTCCATCCTTGCCGCCGCGCAAGTGGATGGCGAATTCGATGCGAGGTTTTCGGCCACGGCGCGGCATTATCTCTATCTGATCCTCAACCGCCGCGCCCCGCCGTCACTGGAGAGAGATCGCGTCTGGCATCTGCCGCGCGCGCTCGACCACGAAGCGATGCATGAAGCTGCGCAAGAGCTGGTCGGCGGCCATGACTTCACCACCTTCCGCTCGGTGCAGTGCCAGTCCAAGAGCCCGGTCAAGTCGCTCGATCTCCTCGACGTCACCCGTGACGGCGACACCATCGCCATCCGCGCCTCGGCCAGGTCGTTCCTGCACAACCAGGTCCGGTCGATGGTCGGCACGCTGGAACGCGTCGGCGCCGGAGCCTGGCGGCCGGCAGATGTTGCCCGCGCTCTGGAAGCGCGCGACAGGGCCGCCTGCGGGCCGGTGGCGCCGCCGGAGGGGCTTTACCTGATGCAGGTCGATTATGCCTGAGCGGCTCAGCTGATCCCGAAAAGGCGCTGCAGCGCGAAGAGCGACACGAGCGACGCCACCAGAATGCCGGCGAAAACGGCACTCGCCACCATCGGCCCGCGATCATAGGCGGCGTCGGTGAGCCGCCAGCTCAGCACCAGGGTGAAGCCGAAAAGCAGGATCGAAAGCAAGATGACGGCCTCGCCCACCTGCCCGAATACCAGCCGTACCAGCGAGGGCGGTAGCATGATCCAGGCCGTGATCGCACTGCCCCAATTGGCTGCCACGACATAATGGACATAGCGCTTGCCGATGCCTGCATAGGGCGACACCGCCCCCAGCAGCGCCAGCGGCAGAACCCAGGCACCGATATCGACGATGGCCAGGCGCAGCACCACGGACATGCGGCTGGAAATGCTTTCCGGGAAGGCGGCCAGCTGTTCGGCGATCGCCACCCAGCCCACGACCAGGGGCGGCAGGGCGACGACAATGGCAAAGAAGGAGGTCCAGAAGCCGTCCGCCGACAGATCGTGCATGCGGATTGCGTCGCGACGGCCCCACATCATCCGCCAGGAGGCGGTCAGCGCGTTCTGGACGTAATCACTCGATGGCATGCCGTCGCATCCAGTCAGCGATGAATCGGCGGTAGATTTCGGTCAGTGTCTCGAGATCTTCAAGTGCGACATTCTCGTCGACCATATGCATGGTCTGGCCGACCAGGCCGAATTCCACCACCGGGCAGTAATCCTTGATGAAACGCGCATCCGACGTGCCGCCGGAGGTGGACAGTTTCGGCCGTCGGCCGGTCACCGCCTCGACGGAATCAGACAGCGCGCCGCTGAGCGCGTCGTCGCGGGTCAGGAAACAGGGGCTCGGCCGGTCGCGCCAAGAAATCTCCCAGGCGATGTCGCCGGATGCGCCAGGCCGCAGGCGGCGTTTGCCGGCTGCACCCTTCAGACGGGCCAGAATCGCTTCCTTCAGCGTCTCGGCGGTCCAATTGTCGTTGAAGCGCAGATTGAAGGCCGCCCGCGCCTGCTCCGGGATCACGTTGACCGCCGGATTGCCGACATCGATGCTGGTGATCTCCAGATTGGTCGGCTGGAAATTCTCCGAGCCCTCGTCGAAGGCGGGGTCCATCAGCGCGTCGACAAGGGTGACCAGCCCCCGCACCGGATTGTCGGCCAGATGCGGATAGGCGACATGGCCCTGCCGGCCCTTGACCACCAGATCGGCCGAAAGCGTTCCGCGCCGGCCGATCTTGATCATGTCGCCGATCGCTTCGGGATTTGTCGGCTCGCCGACCACAGCCGCGTCCCATCTCTCGCCGCGCTTTGCCGCCCAGTCGAGCAGCTTGCCGGTGCCATTGATGGCCGGGCCTTCCTCATCGCCGGTAATCAGGAGCGAAATCGACCCGGCGGGCAGCGCGTCCTCTGCCGTCAGCCGCGCAACGGCAGCCACGAAACAGGCGATGCCGCCCTTCATGTCGACCGCGCCGCGCCCGTAGAGCCGGCCATCCGCGATCTCGGCGGCAAAGGGCGGGTGGTTCCAGGAGGCTTCGTCACCGGGCGGTACAACATCGGTATGGCCCGCAAACATCAGATGCGGTCCTTGCTGGCCCAGCCGTGCATAGAGGTTTTCGACGTCCGGCGTGCCGGCTTCCGAGAAGACCGGGCGATCGGTCGCAAAGCCGAGCGGTTCGAGCATCGCCTGCAGCGCGCCCAGCGCACCGGCTTCGGCGGGTGTCACCGAGGGGCAGCGGATCAGGTTGGCAAGATTGCGGGCGGGATCGACGGGGAGACTCATGAGGTGAGGGATAATGCAACCCGCCTGTGCTGTCATCAATCCAGTTCGCGGCGCCGCGCCTGCCAGTCCCATTGCGGCAGGTAACCGGGCGTCAGGGCGTCTGCGCCCCGTTCACCGCCAGATAGAGCGAATAGAGCGACCTGGTGGCGGTGATGAACAACCGGTTGCGGCGCGGGCCGCCAAAGGTGAGGTTGGCCACGATCTGCGGCACCAGGATCTTGCCGAGCAGCACGCCTTCCGGCGAGACGCAGTGCACGCCGTCGCCGGCACTGGTCCACAGATTGCCCTGCGTATCGAGCCGCATGCCATCCGGCACGCCATTGTCGACCTGGTAGAACATGCGGCCATTGGCGAGCCGGTTTCCATCGACCACGTCGAAGACGCGGATGTGACACGGGCCGGTCTCGTCATGGCTGCCGCCGGAATCGGCGACATAGAGCCGGCTCTCGTCGGGCGAGAAGGCCAGCCCGTTGGGTTGGGTGAAATCGTCGACGACCGAAGTCAGCTCGCCGGAGGACGGATCGAGCCGGAAGACGTTGCGCGCCTTTTGCTCGGGCTCGGACTTGTAGCCCTCATAGTCGGAAAGGATGCCGTAGGTGGGGTCGGTGAACCAGATCGAGCCGTCGGAACGCACGACCACGTCATTGGGCGAGTTTAGCCGCCGGCCCTCGAAACTGTCGGCCAGCACCGTGATCGAGCCATCCGGTTCGGTGCGGGTCACGCGCCTTGTACCGTGTTCGCAGGTCACCAGCCGGCCTTCGCGATCCCTGGTCTGGCCGTTGGCGAAGTTAGAGGGCTGGCGAAAGACAGAGACACCATTGTCGGGGATCCAGCGCATGATGCGCTGATTGGGAATGTCGCTCCACAACAGGCAGCCCCGATCCGAAAACCAGACCGGCCCTTCCGCCCACCGGCTGCCGGCATCGAGTTCCTCGAGCGCGGCGCCGGGCAGCACCATGGTGCGAAAGCTGGGATGGTGGATTTCGTAGAGACCGGGGGACAACATGGCACAGGTCCGATTCTAGCGCGCGGTCGAGCGTCGGCCGCCCGCCACGATGATGACGCAGGTGATGATGAGGCCGGTCATGATCAGCCGGAACCCGGCTCCCAGCCCGTAGGTGTTGAGCATCGACACGACGAGGAACATGAACAGGGACGCGCCCCAGATGCCGGGTACGTTGGAGAAGCCGCCGGAGACGGCAGTACCGCCGATCACCACCACGGCAATCGACATCAGCAGGAATTCCGCTCCCATGTTGAGCGCGGCCCCACCCGAAAAGCTCGCCAGAAGATAGCCGCAGATCGAGGCCAGCACCGCCGACAGCGTGTAAGTGGCAAGCCGCACGCCATCGACCGGCACCCCGGCCAGCCTTGCCGCGCGCATGTTCTGGCCGATGGCGCAGATCCAGCGGCCATAGAGCGAGCGTTCGAGCAGGATCCAGGCCACGATCGTCAGCGCCAGCGCGACCAGCGCGAGGTTTGGGATACCGAGCGTCGAGGAGGTGGTGAACGCGCCGAGACTGTCCGGCGGGCGGATACGCAGGCCGCGATTGCTCCAGATCGCGGTCGACTGGATGATGAAGCTGGACGACAGCGTGGCGATGATGGGGGGGATGCGCAGGAGCTTGATGAGGCCGTAATTGGCGATGCCGATGGCCAGGCCGACGCCGATCGCCACCAGCAGGCCGGGCAGGATCAGGCCGTCCTGCACGCCCATGAATTTCAGCGCCAGCGTGCCGGCCAGCGTCATGGTGGCCGGGATCGACAGGTCGATATTGCCGGGACCGAGCGTGATGACGAACATCTGCCCGATGCCGACGATGATGGTGAAGGCGGCAAAGGTCAGCGCGGCATGGGTGAGCCCGCCGGCGCTGGCGCCGCCGGTCACCATGACGGTGGCGATCCAGACCAGGCCGGCGGCCAGGAACGACCAGATCCAGGGCTTGTCGCGCAAGGTCTCGAAGGCCTGCCTCATTGCCGCGCCTCCCGCTGCTGCTGGCGCTGGACCAGAAGCCGCACCGCCAGCACGATGATCAGGATCGCGCCCTGCGCGCCGATCTGCCAGTCGGGCGAAATGCGCAGGAAAGAGAGGAAGGAGCCGGCGAGCGTCAATGTCAGCGCGCCGATCACCGCGCCGATGGGCGACACCCTGCCGCCGACGAAATCGCCGCCGCCGAGAATCACGCCGGCAATGGACAGGAGCGTGTAGCGCAGCGCGATATTGGCGTCGGCCGCCGTCGTCAGCCCGACCAACATCATGCCGGCAAGCACGGCGAACAGGCCGGCCAGCGCATAGGCGCCGGCGCGGACCCTCAGAACCGACCACCCGGCCCGCTCGACCGAGCGCTGGTTGCCGCCGACCCCGCGCATGACGACGCCGAAGGCCGACTGCATGACGATGAAATGGGCGACCAGCGCGATCAGCACGCTGGCCACGATGGCCATCGGCACGAAGGGCGGGCGCGAGGTCATCAGCCAGCGCAACCATTCCGGCGCCGATCCACCCGGGCTCGGCAGGATCAGGACGGCCAGCCCGCCCCATACGAAACTCATGCCCAGGGTCACCACGATGGAGGGCAGGTTGCGCACATAGATGACGATGCCGAGCAGGGCATAGACGCCGATGGCGCCGGCCAGGATCAGCACGCCGAGCAGCGGGTCGGATTGCAGGAAGGTCGCCGTCACGCAGGCCACGAAACTGACGAAAGTGCCCATCGACAGGTCGAGATCGTTGACCGTCATGATCATCATCTGGGCGATGGTCGCCAGCGCTATGGGCACGGCCAGATTGAACAGGAGATTGAGCCCTGTATAGCTCATCGCCCGCGGCTGCAGCCAGAACACCGCGGCCAGAAGCACCGCCAGCGACAACGCCGGGATCAGCACGCGCAACGTTTCCGGTCCGGGTCGCCAGCTCATGCCGCTTGCCTCGCGAATGAGGCCGACACGATGTTCTCCTCGGTGATGGCGTCGCCGACCAGTTCAGCCACCGGCACCCCGTCGCGGAACACATAGGCCCGGTCGCACAGGCAGATTTCCGCCGTCTCTGTCGAGTACCAGAGGAAAGTGCGGCCCTGGGCGGCTTCCGCGCGTAGCATGTCGTAGACATCCTGCTTGGTGCCGATGTCGACGCCGCGCATCGGATCGTCCATCAGGACGATCGGCGCCCGCGTGGCGAGCGCGCGGGCGAACAGACATTTCTGCTGGTTGCCGCCGGACAAAGAGACGATGGGATTGCCGAGATCGTCGGTGCGGATGCCGATCCGCTGACGCCAGCTGTCGCCTATCGCTTGCTCTTCGTTGCGGCGCACCAGGAATTTGCGGCTGATGTCGGGCAACAGCGCCAGGCTCATGTTCGACAGGATGCTCCAGATCGGGAAGACGCCATCGACATTGCGGTCGCCCGCCACGAACACGGCGCGGGGATCCGTGGGAGCCGTCCAGTCGCCGCTGCGCGCCAGATAGGCATCGACCAGAAGCGTGGTCTGTCCATGGCCGCCCAGGCCGGCCAGCCCGACGATCTCGCCCCGATGGGCGACAAGGTCGATGCCATTCCCGCCCCGTGCCGCAACCCTGAGCACCGGAGCCTCTGTCTTCTCGGCGGCCGGCGCGACTTTCCGCGCTTCGGCAGCCCGCGCGACGCTGCCCATCGCTTGCACCAGACCGGTCTCGTCGAACTCCGAGGCGGGCCGGTCGGCAACCACCTTGCCGTCTTTCATCACCACGACCCGGTCGCTGACCGAAAGGATTTCCGCGAGTATATGCGAGATGAAGATCACCGCTCCACCGCCGGCGACGAATTTGCGGACATAGGCGAGCAACTGGCGCGCCAGGCTGGAATCGAGTGAGGAGGTCGGCTCGTCGAGGATCACCATCCGTATCGGCTTGACCACATGGGAAAATGCCGTCGCAATCTCCACCATCTGGCGCTGCGCGATCGACAGGTCTCCAACCAGCATCCGGCAATCGATGCCGTGACCGGGGAAGATCTCGTCCAATCTGTCGCGAATGATCACCTCGGCGCGGCCGCGCCATCCCCACCCTCGCAAAGAGGGGTGGTCGATGCGGCAGTTCTCCACCGCGGTGAGATTGGGACAGAGCGAGAGTTCCTGGAACACGGCGCGAATGCCCGCGTCGCGCGCGGTGGCGATCGAATGACGTCTGCCGGCGCGACCGTCGCCTGTCGCAATCGTTCCCTCGTCGAGGGACAGGCCGCCATTGATGACGCCGACAAGGGTCGACTTGCCGGCGCCGTTATGGCCGATCAGCCCCACGCATTCCCCGGCTGAAACGGAGAAATCGACCCCGTCCAGGGCTCGCACGGCGCCAAATCTCTTATGGGCGCCGGCGATTTCCACCAGTGAATGCAAGGCGGGACTGTCCTGCATGACAATGCGGCGCGTTACTGGGCCGCCCTGATGACCTCTATCGAATCCTCAAGCGAGTATTCGACATTGGCGACGCCGCCTTCCTGGGTGTTGGCCAGGTTCTCTTCAAGATTGTCCTGGTCGATGCGCAGGAAAGGCACCACGAGGTCCTGCGGCACGTCCTGACCGTCGAGGATCTGCTGGGCCACCCAGAAGGCAAGTGTCGACACGCCCGGCGCAATCGAGACCGACATCGTCTCGTAGCCGTTCTCTTCCTTCTGCTGATGCCACCAGACCAACTCGTCGTGACGGTTGCCCATCACGATGATCGGCATGTCGCGGCCCGCAGCGGCGATCGCCTGGGCTGCACCGTAGCCGTCGCCGCCCTGGGTGACGACGCCGACGAGCTCGGGCAGGCTTGGGAGGATGCCGGCTACGGCCCGCTGGGCAACGTCCTGTGCCCAGTCGCCATGGACCGAGCCGACGATGGTGAACTGCGAATTTTCAGACACACCCTGATGGATGCCCGCCGAGATCTCGTCATCGACGAAGACGCCCGCCAGGCCACGAATCTCGAGCAGATTGCCGCCGTCGGGCAGCCGTCCGGCGAGATAGTCGACCTGAACCCGGCCCATCTCGTGGAAATCGACCGCAATGCGCCAGGCGCAAGGCTCGGTGACGATGCCGTCGAAGGAAACCACCACGATGCCGGCATCGCAGGCTTCCTTGACCGCGCCGTTCAGCGCCGTGGGCGAGGCTGCGTTGAGCACGATGGCGTCATAGCCCTGCAGGATCATGTTCTGGATCTGGGCGGCCTGTTCGGTGGCCTGGTTCTCGGCGGTCGTGAACGCATCGGCTGCCGCCACGATACCTTCGGCGACGGCGGGCTCGGTGACGGTGGCCCAGCTGGTCAGCATGGCCTGGCGCCAGGAATTGCCTGCGTAGTTGTTCGAAAGCGCGATCCGCTTGTCGGACGTGTCCGCGAAGGAGGCGGTCGGTAGCGCGATGGCGGCAACGGCCGCCGATGCCAGCAGCATCTTTGCGAATTTCATGTCTCTCTCCCTGGTTGGTCCGCCCGCGCTCGCGAACGGCACTCGGCGGGTGGCTCTTGGCGGCCACTCCGCATGGTTCGACGATGTCGCCTTCCCAGGAGGAAGTACAGGAGCATCGCGGCAGGACCGTTGCGGGAACCCGCAAATCGGATGCGCGAATCCCGGTCCCAGGAGGGCCTCCGCCTGTCGCCCCCTGCGGATTTTGTGGCTAAGGTGATGATGGGAGGAGAAGAACATGCCACTGCAGACCGCGATGGCGGACGCCAAGTTGTTGAACCACTATCTGAACGTATCACGCCTGCTCGCCGGACAGCTGGATTTCCGGTCCGCGATCCGTGCTGTGGCCGCCGAGATCGCGCATTTCCTGCCGCACGACCATCTCGACGTCTGCATCCTGATGATCGACGGCAAATACCACACCGCCTACGAGACCGGGATCGACACCGAATGGGGCCGGCTCGATGCCGCCCCGGTGGCCAACAGCCCGATCCGCTCTCTTCTTTGGGGGCAGGAGGACTACATCCTCACCGCGGACGCGAGCCAGGATCCGCGTTTTCATTTCGAAGGTGCCTGCGACGGGCCGATCTTCAAGGAACTCCTGCGCAGCCGGGTTCACGTGCCGATCAAGGCCGGGGGCGAGACGATCGGCGCGCTATCCTGTTCCTCGCACCAGGCAGGTCTCTATGGCGAGCGCGACGTGGCCAATGCGCGTGCGGTCGCGGACCTCCTGTCGGCCTATTTCTTTGCCTTGCGGGCGGCCGAGCAGGCCCAGCGTTCGGCCATCGTCGAGGCCGAGGCGCGCGCCCGCGAGGAAGGGCTGCGCCAGGGAGCGCTGAACCTGACCGAAGCGCTGGAAGGCGAACGCCAGCGCATCGGCATGGACCTGCACGACCAGACGCTGGCAGATATGACCCGGCTTGCACGCGGCCTGGAAAGACTGGGGCTGCGGGAAAATGTCAGCGGCGAGGCGCTGGTGCCGCTGGTTCAGGCATTGCAGATGTCGATCAAGGATCTTCGCGAGATCATCGAGCAGGCGAGCCCCTCGGTGCTGCAGCTCTTCGGTTTCGCCGAGGCGGTGGAAAACCATCTGGAACGCTCGATCCGCGAGAGCGGGGCGCCGATCTTGCTGCATCTGGGCGACGAATCGGGCGGTGCCATCGACCGGCTCGACCAGACCACGCGCATCGCGCTGTTCCGCATCGTGCAGGAAGCGATCAACAATGCCGTGCGCCATGCCGGCGCGGCGAATATCGGTGTCCATATTGCCGGTCGCGCGAACGCCATATCGATCTGCGTCAGCGACGACGGGCGCGTCAGCAAGCTTCCGAAACCGCGCCCCGGAGGCGGTATCGACAACATGAAGACGCGCGCCCGGCTCATCGGAGCGACGCTGACGGTCGGCCGCGACCCCGAGGACAAGGGCACGCAGGTGCGCATTCGCCTGCCCGTGCCGGACCTCGCGCCGGCGATGGCGCCGCTGGCGCTCGAACGGACATGAGGGGGCCGGCATGAAGGTGTTGATCGTCGAGGACGACCCGCTGCACAGGGCCTATCTCTCCGAGGCCGTGAGCTCGGCCCTGCCCGAGTGCGATGCGGTGCTGGAGGCGGAGAACGGCCTGCTCGGCCTGCAGCTCGCCCGCGAATGCAGCGTCATGCACATCGTCATGGACCTGCAGATGAACACCCAGACCGGCATCGAGGCAGCGCGCACGATCTGGCGCGAACGGCCCCAGACCTGCATCCTGTTCTGGTCGAACTATTCAGACGAAGCCTATGTGCGCGGCGTCTCGCGCATCGTGCCGCCTGGCGCCGCCTATGGCTATGTGCTGAAGACCGCCTCGGACGAGCGGCTCAAGCTGGCCTTGCGCGGCATCTTCGTGGAGGCACAATGCGTCATCGACCGCGAGGTGCGCGGCATGCAGCAGATGAGCCTCGACCACAAGGGCGGCTTTACCGATTCCGAATACGAGATCCTGCTCGACGTGGCGCTGGGCCTCACCGACCGGACCATCGCCAGGCGGCGAGGCCTCTCCTTGCGCAGCGTCCAGAACCGGCTCCAGCGTCTCTACGACAAGCTGGACGTCTATTCCGGCCCTTCCGGCATCCAGCGCGACGCTCCCTTCAATCTGCGCGCGCGCGCCGTGTCGGTCGCCTATTTGCGCAAGCTTTTGAATTACACCGCGCTGCAGGAGGCCGAGGCCGACCTGGAGAACTGGCTGAGCCGACAACGCCGGGCCTGAGAGACTGACCCTAAAGTCGCCTGGACGGTCTGCAAATGGCGCTTTCTGCGCTTCCGGTGCTCATGTACCCCCATGTACACTTCGCCCCGGTTCTCGAAATCACCATTTTCGCCACGCCCAGCCGACTTTTGGATCAGGCTCTGAGCCTAACCCTCGCTTGTCAGAGCGTGGCGCCGATTTGCCAGGGCGCGAACTCGGCCGCGCCGAAACCCGACAATTCGCTCTTGGTGCGCTCGCCGCCGGCGACCCGCAATATGGTGTCGAAGATGCGCCTTCCGGCCTCTTCCACCGTCTCCTCGCCGTCGAGGATGGTGCCGCAATTAATGTCCATGTCCTCGCTCAGGCGCTCGTACATGGCGGAATTGGTGGCGATCTTGATCGAGGGCGAAGGCTTGCAGCCGAAAACCGATCCGCGCCCGGTGGTGAAGCAGACCACATTGGCGCCGCCGGCGACCTGGCCGGTCGCCGACACGGGGTCGTAGCCGGGCGTGTCCATGAACACGAAGCCCTTCGCCTTTACCGCTTCGGCATAGGCGACCACGTCGACCAGATTGGTCCGGCCGGCCTTGGCCATGGCGCCGAGCGATTTTTCCAGGATCGTGGTCAGCCCGCCGGCCTTGTTGCCGGGCGAGGGGTTGGCGTTGATCTCCGCGCCTTCCTTGCGCGTGTAGTCCTCCCACCATCTCATCAGCCCGACCAGCTTCTCGCCGACCTCGCGGCTGACCGCCCGGCGGGTGAAGAGGTGTTCGGCACCGTAGGTCTCTGTGGTTTCGCCGAGGATCACCGTGCCGCCATTGGCGACGACCAGATCGCTGGCCACGCCGAGCGCCGGGTTGGCGGTGACACCGGAATAGCCGTCAGACCCGCCGCATTGCAGCGCCACTTTCAGCTCGCTTGCCGGCACCTCTTCTCGCGCCGCTTCATTGGCCTCGGCCAGGACCTCGCGCACGAATTCCATGCCGGCTTCGACCGTCTTGCGCGTGCCGCCCATGGCCTGGATGTCCATGTTGCGGAACCGGCCTTCCATACCCTCTTCCCGCATCAGGCCGGAGAGCTGGTTGACCTCGCAGCCCAACCCGATCACGATCACATGCGAGAAATTGGGATGGCGCGCATAGCCGGCCAGTGTGCGCCTGAGCAAGCGCAGCGGCTCGCCCTCCGCCATGCCGCAGCCGGTCTTGTGGGTAAGCGGCACGACGCCGTCGACATTGGGAAATTCCGCAAGTGGATCGGCACCGCTGAAGGGATTGCGCTTGAAGGCATCGGCGATGATGTCTGCGACGTGGGCACTGCAGTTGACCGTGGTCAGGATGCCGACATGGTTGCGCGTGGCGACACGGCCGTCCGCGCGCCTGATACCCATGAAGGTGGACGGTATCGCGGCCGGCTCGGTCGGCCGCGCATCGACGCCAAAGGCATAATCCCTGGCAAAATCGCCCATGCCGAGATTGTGGACATGAACATGCCGGCCGGGCTCTACCGCCTCGGTCGCAAAGCCGATGATCTGGCCGAATTTCAGCACCGGCTCGCCGGCGGCATGGGCACGCAGCGCCACCTTGTGGCCGGGCGGGATGCGCTCGGCTGCCGCCAGGCCGTCGGCCACCATCGTGCCTGGCTGGATCATGGCGCGGGCGATGGCGACGCCATCCTCCGGATTGAGGCGGATGACGGGATAGGCTGCGGCCATCTCATTTGCCCGCATGCGGCGGGCCTCCCTGATCGGTTTCGTCACATGCGTTCGAAAGGCGCGCCGGCGCCCCTCAATGGTTGTCGCGCGGCAGGTCCTGCCCAACCCGGCGATAGGCCGTTGCCAGTTCCAGGCAGCCGCCCTCGGCCAGCTGGCCGACATTGGCACGGTAAAGCTCCTGCCAGGGCGTCTGGCTGCGGATTTCCGGCGGGGTCCATGAAGCGCGCCTTGCCTGCCATTCGGCGTCGTCGACCAGCGCGTCGAGCCGGCAGGCATTGAGGTCGAGCCGCACCGGATCGCCGGTCTTCAGTAGTGCCAGCCCGCCGCCGACCGCCGCTTCCGGCGAGGCGTTGAGGATGGACGGGCTTTCGGAGGTGCCGGACTGACGTCCGTCGCCGACGGTCGGCAGATGATTGATGCCGGCACGGATCAGTGCGTCTGGCGGCTGCATGTTGACGACTTCGGCCGAGCCCGGATAGCCGACGCAGCCCACGCCGCGGATGAACAGGAAACTGTTCTCGTCGATGCCGAGCGCGGGGTCGTTGATGCGCTCGTGATAATCCTCCGGCCCCTCGAAGACGACGGCATGGCCCTCGAAAACCCCCTCCTGGCCTGGGCGGGACAGATAGCGGCGGCGGAAATCCTCCGAGATGACCGAGGTCTTCATCAGCGCGGAATCGAACAGATTGCCCGACAGCACGAGGAAACCCGCATTCTTCCGCAGCGGATCGGCCACTGTGCAGATGACGTCCGTGTCGCGGCTCGACTTGCCGTCGAGATTCTGGCCCATCGTCTGGCCGGAGACCGTGCGGGCATCGCCATGCAGCAGGCCGGCGCTCAGTAGTTCGCCCATCACCGCCGGCACGCCGCCGGCCCGGTGGAACGCCTCGCCCAGATGCTTGCCCGCCGGCTGCATGTTGACCAGAAGCGGCACCTCGAATCCGATCGTCTGCCAATCCTTTACCGATAGCTCTACCCCGGCATGGCGGGCCACGGCCTGCAAGTGCGGCGGGGCGTTGGTGGAACCACCTATCGCGGAGTTCACCATGATGGCGTTCTCGAAGGCCTGGCGGGTGAGGATGTCGGACGGTTTCAAATCCTCGTGCACCATGGCGACGATGCGCCGGCCGGTTTCGTAGGCCATCGCCATGCGCTCGCGGAAGGGCGCGGGTATCGCCGCGCAGCCGGTCAGCGACATGCCCAGCGCCTCGGCCAGCGCGTTCATCGTGCTGGCGGTGCCCATCGTGTTGCAATGGCCAAGGCTGGGCGCGCTGGCGCAGACGCGCTCCATGAATTCCTCGTAGTCGATGGTGCCTTCGGCGAGCAGCCGGCGGCTTTCCCAGATGATCGTTCCCGATCCGGCAAGCTGGCCGTTCCACCACCCGTCGAGCATCGGCCCGCCCGACAGGACGATCGCCGGCAGGTCGACGGTCGCCGCGCCCATCAGCATGGCGGGCGTGGTCTTGTCGCAGCCGGTGGTCAAAACGACGCCATCGATCGGGTAGCCATGCAGCACCTCGACGAGGTTGAGATAGGCGAGGTTGCGGTCGAGCGCTGCCGTCGGGCGCTTGCCGGTTTCCTGGATCGGATGGACAGGAAACTCCATCGGCACGCCGCCGGCATCGCGGATGCCGGCCTTGATCCTGTCCATGAGGAAGACGTGGATCTTGTTGCAGGGCGCGAGATCGCTGCCGGTCTGGGCGATGCCGATCACAGGACGCTCGCCCTGCAACTCGCCGCGTGTGTATTCCTGGTTCAGGTAGCGCTCGATATAGAGCGCCGTCATGCCCGGATTATTGGGGTTGTCGAACCATTCCTGGCTGCGGAATTTTCGGCGGGCGCGTGTGTCGTGAGGTCCGGACATGACAGGCCTTTCAGAGGTCGGCTTGGGTCGTGCGGCGGCGCGAGACCGTCCAGCCGCGTTCGAGGTCGGGAAGAAGTTTCAGCCCGAAACCGGCGCCGGGCGGAACCGATATCTGGCCGTCGACAACGGGCGGCAGCGCGGTGACGACGTCGCGATACCAGCCCCGGTAGAAGGCGCGCACGGATTCCTGAACCAGCGCGTTGGGGGCGTTGAGCGACAGATGCGTCGAGGCCGCCAGAACCACGGGACCGGTACAGTCGTGAGGAGCGACCGGCAGGTGCCAGGCCTCGGCCATGGCTGCGATCTTGCGCGCTTCCGACAGGCCGCCGCACCAGGCCACATCCAGCATGACGACGCCGGCCACGCCGGTTTCCAGGAGGTCGCGAAACGCATGGCGGCCACCCAGCGTCTCGGAGGCGCAGATGGGCGCCCGGCTTGCCTCGGCATAGCGCTTCAGGCTGGCAAGACTGTCCATGCGGATCGGGTCCTCATGCCAGAATGTGCCGAAAGGCCCCAGCGCGCGCGCGATCTGCATGGCCGGCAAAAGCTGCCAGAGCGAATGGAACTCGACCATGATGTCCATGCGGTCGCCGGCGGCGCGGCGGACCTTCTCGAACGGCTCGAGGGCGCGCTTCAGATCGGGCGTGCTGATGTAGTGGCCCCGCGTCGCCTCGGCGGCGGTGTCGAAGGGCCAGATCTTCATCGCCGTGATCCCTTCGTCGAGCAGCGACAGGGCCAGTTCGTCGGCCCGCGTGAGGAAAGCGGTGAGGTCGTCGAGATCACTCTCGCCCAGGCCGAAATTGCGGGATTGCTGGCCGGTTGCCTTCTTGATGTAGTCCGGTCCCGCGCAGGTGTTGTAGGTGCGGATCGACTGCCGGGTGAAGCCGCCGAGAAGCTGGGCGACGGGCAGTCCGGTCGCCTGGCCGAACAGATCCCACAGCGCCAGGTCGAAGGCCGAGTTGCCGCGCATTTCGACCCCGGTGGAGCGGAAGCCCAGATAACCGTTCAGCTCTGCCGACAGAAGGTCGATCTGCAGCGGATCACGCCCGATCACCTGCGGTGCCACGGTTTCATGCAGGTGGGCTTCGACCGCGCCGGGACCGAAGAAGGTCTCGCCAAGCCCTGTCACGCCCTCGTCGGTCTCGACCTGAAGCCAGACCAGGTTGGGGCGCTCGGCCAGCCGGATCGTCTCCAGGGCGGTGATCTTCATGACGCCGCGCCCGTCTCGTCTTCGAGATGGACCCGGATGATGGCGTCCATATCCGCCTCGGCCTCAAAACCCAGTTCGCGTGCGTGCGTGGCCTCGTAATCTTCCGCCCAGCCGGCAACGATGCCGGCCACCAGCTGGTCTGGCTCGCGGCGGATGAGCGCCACGGCCTCCGGCCCGGCAACGCGGTCCAAGGCCGCAATCTCATCGGCGACTGTTGCCGACAGGCCGGGCATGATCAGGCCGCGCCGCTGTCCGAGCGAGGCAGTGTCGATGCCGGCCGCGTGCAAGAAGAAGCCGGCGGCGGCACGCGGGCTGGCAAAATAATGCCGGGTCGAATCGGGCACCGGCAGCACGGCCGGCAGCCCGGCCAGCGGCTCGCGCAAGATGCCGGAGAAGAAACCCGACGCTGCCCGGTTCGGTGCACCTGGGCGGATGCAAATGGTGGGAAGTCGCAGCGATATGCCGTCGACGAAGCCCTTGCGGCTGTAATCGGTCAGAAGCAGCTCGCACATCATCTTCTGGGTACCGTAGGAGGTCGCGGGCCGGGGCGCGAAATCGTCGGGAATGCGAGCCGGAAACGGCGGCCCGAAGACAGCGAGCGAGGAGGCAAAGACGAATCTTGGGCAATAGTCGGGCAGGGAGCGGATCGCTTCCAGGAGCGCGCGCATGGCATCGAGATTGACCCGGTAGCCCTTGTCGAAATCGACTTCCGCCTCGCCGGAGACGATGGCTGCCAGATGCAGGATGATGTCGGGGCGCTGGCCGACCAGGCGCTCTGCAACGCCCGGCGCCGACAGGTCGACGGCTTCGGTGGTGATCTCTCCGTCAAATCCGTCCGGTCGTCCGGGCTCGACCACGTCGACGAGGGTCAGCGTTTCCAGCGACTGGCCGGCGATCCGGCCTTCGGCGGCAAGCCGCTGCGCGATCTTGCGGCCGATCATGCCGGCCGCTCCCAGGATAAGCACCTTCATGCGCCGACCGACTCCTGTCTTTGGGTGCTCTGGCGGACCATGAGCGAAAAACCCTGGTTGATGACGGCCGTTTCCGGCCGATCGTTTTCCAAAGCCGCCCCGATCATGCGCACGGCCTCGACGCCCATCTCGTAGCGATGGGTCCTGACCGAGGTGATCGAGGGTACGCTGACGGAAACGACGTCGAGATCGTTGAAGCCGACAATGCCGATCTGGCTCGGCACCCGGATCCCGCGTCGCTGGCATTCGAACAAAGCGCCAAGGGCAACGTCGTCATTGTTGCAGAAGACGGCGTCCACATCGGGGGCGGTGGCCAGCAGATCGGCCATCAGAAGACCGCCAAGGCTCGCCGAGGAGGGTTGCGGCGTGGTGACGACGAGCGACGGATCGTCGATGCCCGCAGAAGCCAGCACGTCGCGGTAGCCGGCCAGCCGACGCTGGGCGCGCGGGTCCATTCGCGCGCCGAGGAAACCGATGCGCCGATAGCCCTGATCGACAAGGTGGCGGACGGCGCAACGTCCTGCCTCGGTCTGGTCGCACCCGATCATCATGTCGATCGGATCGGCACCGTACTCCAGCACCTGCACGACCGGGCAACCCATCTGCTTGAGGAGCAGCCGCGCCTCGGGAGACTGGTCGATGCCCGTCACGATCATGCCCGCCGGGCGCTGGGTCGCGAACAGGCGCAACAATTCGACCTCGCGCTGCGCCTTGTAGCGGGTGTTGGCGAATTGCGGCTCGAACGGACCGCCTTCGGCAGTGTCCATGACGCCGGCCATGAAGTCGGCGAAGATCTGGTTGGTCACCGAGGGAATGATCACGCCAAGCACGCGCGACCGGGCCGAGGCGAGCGCCTGTGCGGCCGGGTTGGGCACATAGCCGAGGGCCTCGACCGCCGCCTCCACCCTTGCTCTCGTGTCGGGCGAAACGATGTCGGGCGTGCGCAAGGCGCGCGAGGCGGTGATTGCGCTAACACCCGCCTCCCTGGCCACATCCTTTAGTGTAAGTGACGAATTTTTATATATTTTTTCCGTCATTGAGTGCAGTCAGCCCTCGATACCGCCCCTTTTTCGATTGACAATGATTTACGCTGTCATCTAAGTCGGCACAAGAGGAGATCGGCCGCGCCAGGAGCGGCCGCAGGAAATGTCCGGGGAGGAGCCTTGAGCAGGATTGGCCGAATCGAGGCCCATGTCGTGCGGCTCACCGAATTTGTTTTGGTGGCGCTGCTGGCCGGCATGGTGGCCATGGTGTTCACCAATGTGGTGCTGCGCTACGGGTTCAACAGCGGGATCAACTTCTCCGAGGAGATGTCGCGCTATTTCTTCGTGTGGCTGACCTTCATCGGAGCGGTGCTGGCCTTTCGCGAGCACGGCCATATCGGTGTCGAGACCTTCGTGCGCCTGCTCGGTCCCAAGGGACGCCTGGTCTGCCTGGCGCTTTCCAATGCCATCATCCTGCTCTGCGCCGTCATCATGTTCTGGGGCACCTGGATGCAGCACGCCATCAATGCCTCGATGAGCGCGGCCGTGGTCGGCATTTCGATGATCTGGGTCTATGGCGTCACCTATTTCACCGGCGCTGCCATTGGCCTGATTGCGGTGATCCGGCTCGTGCGCGTGGTGACCGGCAGGGTGTCGGAGGCCGAAATGGCCCAGTTCACGGGCGAATACGATCTGCCCGATACCAGTGACACCCCCGAGGAGCCCCGGCGATGATCCTCGGTGTTTTCCTGGGAACGCTCTTTGCCACGCTGGCCGTCGGGGTGCCGGTCGCCTTTGCGCTGATGTTCTGCGGCGTGGTGCTGATGACCTGGATGGGCATCTTCAACCCGCAGATCATCAGCCAGCAGATGGTCACCGGCGCCAACACCTTCACGCTGCTGGCCATACCCTTCTTCCTTCTGGCAGGGGAATTGATGAATGCCGGCGGCCTGTCGAAGCGCATCGTCGACTTCGCCACCGCGCTGGTCGGCCATATCAAGGGCGGGCTTGGCATCGTCGCGGTTATCGCCGCCGTCATCATGGCCTCGCTGTCGGGCTCGGCTGCCGCCGATTCCGCAGCGCTCGCCGCCATCCTGATCCCGATGATGCGGCAGGCCGGCTACAACGTACCGCGTGCGGCGGGCCTGATGGCGGCCGGCGGCGTGATCGCTCCGGTGATCCCGCCGTCGATCGCCTTCATCATCTTCGGCGTCGCGGCCAACGTCTCCATTACCGGCCTGTTCATGGGCGGCATCGTGCCCGGCCTCATCATGGCGCTGGCGCTGGTCGGAGCCTGGATGCTGGTGTCGCGGCGCGAGAACGTGGAGCCGCTGCCCCGCCGCACGGGCAGCGAGCGGCTTTCGGCCACGGTCAAGGCCGGCTGGGCGCTGATGATGCCGGTGATCATTCTTGGCGGCATTCGTTTCGGCATCTTCACGCCGACGGAAGCAGCCGTCATCGCGGCCGTCTATGCCCTGTTCGTCGGCATGTTCATCTATCGCGAACTCAAGGTCGCGGACCTCTATTTCGTGCTGCTGCGCGCCGCCAAGACGACCTCGGTCGTGCTGTTCCTGGTGTCGGCGGCATTGGTGACCTCGTGGCTCATCACCCGGGCCAATATTCCAAACGAGATCATCCGCTTCCTGCAGCCCGTTATCGACAATCCGAAGCTCCTGATGCTGGTGATCGTGCTTCTGGTCCTGGTGGTGGGCACCGTGCTCGACCTCGCGCCCACCATCCTGATCCTGTCGCCGGTGCTGATGCCCGTGATCCGCGCGGCCGGCATCGACCCGATCTATTTCGGCATCATCTTCGTCATGACCACCTGTATCGGCCTTTTGACACCGCCGGTGGGTGTGGTCCTGAACGTGGTCAGTGGCGTGGCCCGCGTGCCGCTCGGCAAGGTTATCTGGGGCGTCTGGCCCTTCCTTGTCGCGCAGGTCGCCGTGCTGTTGCTGCTGATCGCGGTACCCGAGCTTGTTCTTACGCCGCTGGCATGGCTGCGCTGAGAAGAAGAACCAGAACGTCAAGACCGATCCTTGGGAGGATAAAACGATGAAACACCTAGCAGCATTGACGGCAACGACCGCGATCGCGGGCCTGCTGGCATTCCCCGCGGCAGCAGACATTTCCAGCCGCACGATCACGCTTTCGAACGGCATTGCCGAAACCCACCCCGTCGGCAACGGCGTCGCAGCGATGCGTGCCTGCATCGACGAGCGCACCGGTGGCGCCTGGGAACTCAACGCCTTCTGGTCCTCGGCTCTGGGCGACGATCTGACCGCGACCCAGGCCCTGCGTTCGGGCACGCAGGAAATGGTGATCACCTCGACCTCGCCGCTGGTCGGCATCGAGCCGGCACTCGGCGTCTATGACCTGCCGTTCCTGTTCAACGATTCCGCCGAGGCCGACGCAATCCTCGACGGCTCGTTCGGCGACTTCATGACCGAGAAGCTGGAAGGCTCCGACCTGATCAACCTTGCCTGGTGGGAGAACGGGTTCCGCAATCTCACCAATTCGGTGCGACCGGTGACCAAGCTGGAAGACTTCGACGGCATGCGCGTGCGCGTCATGCAGAACAACATCTTCCTCGACACGTTCCAGACGCTGGGTGCCAACGCCACGCCGATGGCTTTCGGCGAGGTGTTCACCGCGCTGGAGACCAGGGCGATCGACGCCCAGGAAAACCCCTACGTGACGATCGACACCTCGCAGTTCTATGAGGTCCAGGACTATCTGTCGGCAACCCAGCACGCCTACACCCCGTTCATGGTGCTGTTCTCCAAGCCGATCTTCGACACCTATTCGGCCGAGGAACAACAGATCCTGCGCGACTGCGCCGTGATCGGCCGCGACGAGCAGCGCCGCGTCAGCCGCGAGCTCTCCGGCACGTCGCTGTCGAACGTGCAGGAAGCCGGCATGCAGTTCAACGAGCTGGAGGGCGAGGAACTGCAGCGCATCCGCGAAGCCGTGGCTGGTGTTTATGACCGTCACGCCGAAACGATCGGCCAGGACGTCATCGACCGCATGATGGCCGAACTGGCCACGTTGCGCGGCGAATAGCACACGATCTGCGGCCGGGGTGCATCTGTCGCCCCGGCCGTCTCTTCTTCCTTTCCTCCGGACATCCATCATGCCTTCCGACCGGTCCGCGCAGTCGCCCCTCCTGAGTGCGCCGCAATTGGGCGTGCTCCTGATGCTGGTCGGCATGTTCCTGTTCTCGCTCAACGATGCGATGGGCAAGTGGCTGGTCGCCAGCTATGGCGTCGGGCAGGTGCTGCTCATCCGCAGCCTGGCCGCGCTCATAATCCTGGCGCCGTTCCTGTGGATGTTCGGTCCGGCCCGGCTGTTTCGCCTGGAGCGGCCGAAGCTGCAGGCCGCCCGCGTGGTCTTCTCGACGGCGGAAGTCTTCTGCTTTTATGCGGCGGTGCGCGAGCTGCCGCTGGCCGACGTGATGACCTACTGGCTGGCCGCACCGATCTATGTCGCGGCGCTGTCGCCGTTCCTGCTGGGCGAGCGCGTCGGCGCGCTGCGCTGGGCGGCAATCGGCATCGGTTTTGTCGGCGTGCTGGTCGCGTTGACCCCATCGGGCGACGTGTCGCCCTTCGCCACCACGGTCGCGATCATCGGCTCCATGTGTTTCGCGCTGATGGTGCTGACCGGCCGTAGCCTGCGCCGCACGCCCGACACCGCGCTGGTCTTCTGGCAGCTGGTGGGCGCCGGCCTGGCCGGCCTGGTACTGGCGCCCTTCGAATGGGTGTCACCGAGCGGCATCGACTGGACACTTCTGGCCCTGCTCGGCGTGGTGGCCATGGGCGCGCATCTCTGCGTCAACCGCGCGCTGAAGCTTGCCGACGCCGCGCTGGTGGCGCCATTGCAATACACGCTCCTGCCCTGGGCCATCATCCTGGGCTGGCTGTTCTTCGCCGATGTTCCCAACGCGCTCATGCTGGCGGGCGGGGCAATCATCATCGGTGCCGGGCTGATGCTGCTCATCCGCCAGCGCCGGGCCGCCGAGACCCCATGAAGCCGGCGCCCCTATCGAGGAGACCGTCATGATCGAGCTTCCTTCACAAGGCCGGTTCGTCGGCCGCGTCTGGCGCGCCGGCATCGGCCCCTGCCTGGTGGCGCTGCGCGGCGGGCGCCTGTTCGACATCACAACCAAAGCCGCGCCGACCATGCGCGACCTGTTTGAGCAGGACGACATTACAGGCGTCGTAGATGCGATCGCAGGGGAGGATATCGGCTCGCTCGAAGATATCGCGTCCGCCAGCCGGGAAGCACACGGCGACACGACCAGGCTCCTGGCGCCCTGCGACCTGCAGGCGGTGAAGGCGTGCGGGGTGACGTTTGCCCGTTCGATGCTCGAGCGCGTCATCGAGGAACGGGCCGGCGGGGATGCTACCCGCGCCGATGAGATCCGCACACGTGTCGTGGGCGTGATCGGCGACAGCCTGCGCGATCTCGTGCCGGGTTCTCCGGAAGCTGCCGAGGTCAAGCGCCTGCTGCAGGAAGAGGGCTTGTGGAGCCAGTATCTGGAAGTCGGCATCGGGCCGGACGCGGAGGTTTTCACCAAGGCGCAGCCGATGAGCGCCGTCGGCTGGGGCGCTTCGGTCGGGCTGCATCCGGTTTCCAGCTGGAACAATCCCGAGCCGGAAGTGGTGCTCGCGGTCGATAGCGGTGGCCGGATTGTCGGCGCCACACTCGGCAACGACGTCAATCTGCGCGACGTGGAAGGCCGTTCGGCGCTGCTTCTGGGCAAGGCCAAGGACAATAACGCCTCGGCCAGTATCGGCCCCTTCATCCGGCTGTTCGACGGCGATTTTACCCTCGACACGGTGCGGCGCATGGAACTGACCATGAAGGTGGAGGGCGAGGACGGGTTCGTGCTCGACGGGCGCTCGTCGCTTTCCCAAATCAGCCGCGACCCCGCCGATCTGGCCGGCCAGACCCGTGGACGCCACCACCAGTATCCGGACGGATTCATGCTCTATCTGGGCACCATGTTCGCGCCCGTTGAGGACCGCGACGCCAAAGGACAGGGCTTTACCCATCATCTGGGCGACATCGTCACCATCGCCACGCCTGAACTGGGGACGCTGGCCAACACCGTCCGCCTGTCCACGGAGGCGCCGGAATGGACCTTCGGCACGGCGGCGCTGATGCGAAACCTCGCCGGTCGCGACCTGCTCTGAAAACGATCAGGCGAAGCTTCGCGCTTGACTGGTCAGACCGGGCGTCTCACTCCTGCGACAAACTCAATCTCGCCAGGGGCAGGGACCATGTCCGCACTCAAGACGCTCATCGAATCGCGCCGCTTCGATGTGGCCATCACCATTCTCATCGTCATCAATGCGATCACGCTGGGCCTTGAAACCTCCGCCGAGGCAATGGCGGCGTTCGGCCCGACGCTGATTGCGATAGACCGCATCATCCTGGCGGTCTTCGTGCTCGAACTCCTGGCCCGGTTCCTGGTCTACAGAGGCCAGTTCTTCCGCGATCCGTGGCGCATCTTCGACCTGTTCGTTGTCACCGTCGCCCTTGTTGCGGCCACCAGCAATCTCTCGGTCCTGCGCGCCCTGCGCATCCTGCGCGTGCTGCGCCTGATCACGGTCGTGCCGTCGATGCGGCGGGTCGTCGGCGGGCTGGTCGCGGCGCTGCCCGGCATGGGTTCGGTCGTGATGCTGCTGATGCTCGTCTATTACGTCTTCGCGGTGATGGCGACGAAGCTGTTCGCCGCCTCCTTCCCGGACTGGTTCGGCTCGCTCGGTGCCTCGGCCTATTCGCTGTTCCAGATCATGACTTTGGAAAGCTGGTCGATGGGCATCGTGCGACCGGTGATGGAAGTCTATCCATGGGCATGGGTGTTCTTCATACCCTTCATCGTCACGACTTCCTTTGCCGTGCTCAACCTGTTCATCGGCATCATCGTCTCGGCGATGCAGGAGGAGGGCGACTCCGCAGCCACTGCCGAGCGCGGAACGATGCATCGCGAACAGGAAGTGATCCTGGCCGAGATCAGGGCATTGCGCGAGGAGGTGAAGGCGCTGCGGGCTGGGACTTCCGGATAGGCTTGCCCTGTGCCCGCGCCGATTGATCGAAGACAATTCGTTAGCCGGCTCGTTCTGCTAGGCTGAACAAGTTCTAAGGCGCAAAAAGGGGTGCCCCATGGAGGAGGAGAAGCCAGCGACAGAGCCAGCGAGGCCGCAGATCAGGCGTCGCAGCACCCGAAACGCGGCTGCGCAAGCGGCAAACGGGGCAAATGAAGCGGCCAGCCCGGCAGTCGAACCGCCGATGGCCGAAATTCTCGGCGAAGCGGCGCCGGCGCAACCCGATGACGATCTTGCCGCGCCGGCGTCGAGCACGCATCGCCTCGCAGAACTTCGCCACGACCGCGACGAGATAAGGCGCCTTTTCGAACAGGGCGAATATCCCTACCGCACCAACATTCCCCGCCGCGCCTACGAGGCCAAGAAGGCGGAACTCCAGATCGAGCTTTTGAAGCTGCAGGAATGGGTCAAGGCCAGCGGCGCGAAGATCGTGATGCTGTTCGAGGGCCGGGACGCTGCGGGCAAGGGCGGTACGATCAAGCGCTTCATGGAGCACCTGAATCCGCGTGGTGCCCGTGTCGTCGCGCTGGACAAGCCGACTGATCGCGAGCGTTCCCAGTGGTACTTCCAGCGCTATATCGAAAACCTGCCGGCAGCCGGTGAGATGGTTCTCTTCGACCGCTCCTGGTACAACCGCGCCGGGGTAGAGCGCGTGATGGGCTTCTGCACGCCCAATGAATATCTGGAATTCATGCGCCAGACACCGGAGCTCGAGCGCATGATCGTGCGCAGCGGCGTGCTTCTGTTCAAATACTGGTTCTCGGTCACCAGGGACGAGCAACTGCGCCGTTTCCAGTCCCGGGAACACGAGCCGCTGAAACAATGGAAGCTTTCGCCCATCGACCGGCAGTCGCTCGACAAATGGGACGACTATACCGAGGCCAAGGAGGCGATGTTCTTCTATACTGACACCGCCGACGCCCCCTGGACGATCATCAAGTCGAACGACAAGAAGCGGGCGCGGCTCAACTGCATGCGCCATTTCTTGAGCTCGCTTCCCTATGACGGCAAGGATACCCACGTCATCGGCCAGGTCGATCCGCTGATCGTCGGGTCGGGCGGCGACGTGATCGGCAACAGCGCCCACATTCTGGGCGCAAGCCTGCATCCGGCCCACCGCAAGGCCTGACCGCGACCGGGCGCTTCGCATGCGCCCGCAGCGATCCCCCGCTTGACTGCAATGGCGCGCCATCCCACTTGTGCGGCCATTGCACTGCATCGGGGAACAACGTCGTGTCCGCACTCAAGACGCTTATCGAATCGCGCCGCTTCGAGATGGCGATCACCGCGCTGATCGTCATCAATGCCATCACGCTGGGGCTGGAAACCTCGCAGGCGGCGATGGCCTCTTTCGGGCCGGTGCTGATCGCGCTCGACCGCATCATCCTGTCGGTCTTCGTGCTGGAGCTTCTGGCCCGTTTTGCCGTCTACCGCATGGACTTCTTCCGCGATCCCTGGCGCATCTTCGACCTTCTGGTGGTGTCGATCGCGCTTTTCCCGGCAACAGGCAATCTGTCGGTGCTGCGCGCGCTGCGCATCCTGCGCGTGCTGCGGCTGGTCACGGTCGTGCCGTCGCTGCGCCGGGTCGTGGGCGGGCTGGTCGCGGCGCTGCCGGGCATGGGATCGGTGGTGCTTCTGCTGACCCTGGTCTTCTACGTCTTCGCCGTGATGGCGACCAAGCTCTTCGCCGCCTCCTTCCCCGACTGGTTCGGGACGATCGGCGGGTCGGCCTACTCGCTGTTCCAGATCATGACGCTGGAAAGCTGGTCGATGGGCATCGTGCGACCGGTGATGGATGTCTATCCCTGGGCCTGGGTGTTCTTCATCCCGTTCATCGTCACGACGTCCTTCGCCGTGCTCAACCTGTTCATCGGTATCATCGTCTCGGCGATGCAGGAGGAAAGCGAAGAGGCGGCGGTGGCCGAACGCGGCCAGATGCACCGCGAGCAGGAGCTCATCCTGGCCGAGATCAGGGCATTGCGCGAAGAGGTGAAGGCACTGCGGGCTGGCCCGCCCTGACCGCGATCACGGCGCGCGGAAATGCTTTGAAAGCTTCAGGCCCTGCGCCTGGTAGTTCGACTTCAGATCCGCGCCATACAGCGCCGACGGCCGCGAGGCCATGCGTTCATAGACCAGCCGGCCGACGATCTGGCCGTGGTCGAGGATGAAGGGCACTTCGTGGCTGCGCACCTCCAGGACGGCGCGGCTGCCGGTGCCGCCGGCGGCCGAATGGCCGAAGCCGGGATCGAAGAAGCCGGCATAATGGACCCGGAACTCGCCCACCAGCGGATCGAAGGGCGTCATCTCGGCGGCATAGCCGGGCGGCACGTGCACGGCCTCGCGCGACACCAGGATGTAGAATTCATCCGGGTCGAGGATCAGTTCCTGGCGGTCGCGCACCCGGATCGGCTCCCAGAAGTCGAGCACGTCATGCGCGGCCCGCTTGTCAACGTCGATCAGGCCCGTGTGCCGCTTGCCGCGATAGCCGACCAGCCCGTCCTCGCCGCCCGACAGGTCGATAGAGAGCGCGATGCCGCCACCCGATATGTTGGGGCGCTCAGACGCCACCAGCGTCTCGGTGGCATGGAGATCTTGCAGCTCCGCCTCGCCAAGCGTTCCGCCGCCCTGACGGAAACGGATCTGGGACAGGCGCGAGCCGGCGCGCGCCAGGATCGGGAAGGTCCTCGGGCTGACTTCGAGATAGAGCGGACCGGAATAGCCAGCGGGAATCTTGTCGAATTCCTCGCCCTTGTCGGACATGACGCGGGTGAAGATGTCGAGCCGGCCGGTCGAGCTCTTGGGATTGGCGGAAGCCGAGATGTGCGCGGGAAGCTCCAGGCTTTCCATCAGGGGCACGATATAGACGCAGCCGGTTTCCAGGACGGCGCCTTCGGTCAGGTCGAACTGGTGCAGCTTCAGCCGTTCGAGCTTGTCGAGAACGAGACTGTCCGGGCCGGGCAGGAAGGAGGCGCGCACCCGCCAGGCCATCGCGCCCAGCCTGAGATCGAGGCTTGCCGGCTGGATCTGGTCGTCGTCGAGCGGACGCGTCGCCGTCAGCGCCCCGTTGGCGAACAGGGCCGCAATCTCGTGGTCGGGAAGTATGCCTGCCTCGGCCAAGCCAGTCTCCGCATCAATAACCGCTCCTGCTTTAGCCCGCCCGGCGATTGACGCAAGGCGCGCCAGGCACTAAAGGGGATTTTTCCCGTGGTGATTTGGCCGGCCGGCTTGCAGCCACGTAAAACAAGTCGCTAAAAGGGGCCGATATACGGACCGGTTGCGACTTTCGCGGCCGGTTTTTTTGGTTTGTGGGGACAGGTTGATGAACGACGAGACAAGGGACTGGAAGCCGGCAACAAAGCTTGTCCATGGCGGCACCCTGCGTTCGGGTTTCGGCGAGACCTCGGAAGCGATCTTTCTGACCCAGGGTTTCGTCTATGACAGCGCCGAAGCCGCCGAGGCGCGCTTCAAGGGGGAAGATGACGGTTTCATCTACTCCCGCTACGCCAATCCGACCGTCGACATGTTCGAAAAGCGCATGTGCCTGCTGGAAGGTGCGGAAGACGCGCGCGCGACCGCCTCCGGCATGGCCGCGGTGTCGGCCGCGCTTCTGTGCTGCGTGAAGGCGGGCGACCATGTGGTCGCGGCGCGCGCGCTGTTCGGTTCTTGTCGCTGGGTGGTCGAGAAGCTGCTGCCGCAATACGGCGTCGAGGCCACGCTCGTGGACGGCACGCGGATGGACGCGTGGGAACAGGCAATCCGGCCAAACACCAAGCTCTTCTTTTTCGAAAGCCCGACCAACCCGACGCTCGAGGTCATCGACATCGCCGCGGTGGCTGCCCTTGCCCGCTCCATCGGCGCGCGGGTCGTCATCGACAATGTCTTTGCCACGCCGCTGTTCCAGAAGCCGATGGAACTGGGCGCCCATGTCGTCGTCTACTCGGCCACCAAGCACATTGACGGCCAGGGGCGGTGCCTTGGCGGCGTGATCCTCTCCGACAAGGAGTGGATCGACGCCAATCTGCATGATTACTACCGCCACACCGGGCCGGCACTGTCGCCCTTCAACGCCTGGACGCTGTTGAAGGGGCTGGAAACCCTGCCCCTGCGCGTGCGCCAGCAAAGCGAGAACGCGGCGCGCGTCGCCGACCATCTGGCCGACCATGCCAAGATTGCCAGGGTCATCTATCCCGGCCGCAAGGATCACCCGCAGGCCGACATCATCGCCCGCCAGATGACGGGGGGATCGACGCTGGTCTGCTTCGAGCTCAAGGGCGGCAAGGATGCCGCTTTTGCAATGCAAAACGCACTGAAGATCGTGCGCATCTCGAACAATCTCGGCGACGCCAAGAGCCTGATCACCCATCCGGCGACGACCACGCACAAGAACCTGGCGGAAGAGGCGCGTGCGGAACTGGGCATAAACCCCGGAACGCTGCGTCTTTCGCTGGGACTGGAGGATGCAGACGATCTGATCGCGGACCTCGATCGCGCGCTGGAGAAAGCCACTGCCTGAAGCGCAGATCGAGCATATTGTGCGCTGCACAAAAATGCATAGGTGCCATGCACAATCGCTCATTGTATGCATACGAGGGCAGGCGTAAATATCGACTCATGAGGCATCCACCTCCTCCCGGATCCCTCATACCGAATGTGGTGCACCTCCTCCCGCGCCACATTTGAGATCAGCCCGCTGCCACCTCCTCCCGGCAGCGGGCTTTTTTTATGCCCGATCGCCAAAGGCCGCGCGTGCCGCCATGATCCGCCACAAGGCGGTCCAGAAGCAAAGCGCGGCAAAGACGAGTGCCAGCGGCGCGAACCAATGCGGCATCAGGCAGAAGGCGACGAAGAACAGGACGGTCTCCGATCCTTCCGCCAATCCGGTGGTGAAATAGATGGATTTGACGCCACGGGCCGTCGAGGACATGCCACGCCGTGCTGCAACCGAGGCATAGGCGAGAAAGCTCGCCCCGTTGACATAGAAGGAGACCAGCAGGATCGCGCCGGCAAGGCCGTTTGCAGCCGGCTCCACCAGGATGAAGGCCAGCGGGATCGCCCCGTAAATGGCGAAGTCGAGCACGATGTCGAGATAACCGCCGAGATCGGTGGGCCCGTTCAATCGGGCAATCGCACCATCGAGCCCGTCGGCCAGCCGGTTGGCCAGAAAAAGGGCCAGCCCGAGCAGGAACCACCCCATCGCAATGGCAACCGCCGCCGTCAGCCCGACAACGAAGCCGGCCAGCGTTACCTGGTTGGCGGAAATGCCGGCATCGGCAAGGCGCCGTGCGACACCTTCCAGATGCGGATCGATCCGCGCTTTCGCCCAGCCGTCGAGCATTGGCCGCCTTCCTCGTGTCGTGATCCGTCCTTGCGGATCGCCCATCATACAGCCAGCCGCGAAGAAGGCATGGTAACTTTGCCAGGAGACAAGAGTTGACCTGAATGGTCCGGCGGTGACAATCGGCGGGACAGGAACAGGCAGGAACAATGTATCGCAGCGTCACACGCGACATCGAGGTCGAGGTGGAGCCCTTCTATCTCGAAGATCGGTCTATCCCCGCCGAAAACCGCTATGTCTGGGGCTACCGCGTCACCATCGCCAATAATTCCGATGCAATGGTGCAGCTTCTCTCGCGCTACTGGAGGATCACCGACGGGCTTGGCCGCGTCGAGGAGGTGCGCGGGCCGGGTGTGGTGGGCGAACAGCCCCAACTCGCGCCGGGCGACAGTTTCCAGTACACGTCGGGATGTCCGCTGGCCACGCCCTCGGGGATCATGGTCGGCTCCTACACGATGCAGGGGCCGGGAGGCGAACTCTTCGAGATCGATATTCCCGCCTTCTCGCTCGACCTGCCCGGCGCCGGCCGATCGGTCAATTAGGGTCACGCGCAGCAGGCACAGGACATGGAATTTGGTCCCTGCGACATAGGAAGGCGCGCATCGGGATTGTATACAACTCGTTCGACCGTTATGCAGCCTTCGACGCAGATTTGCAGGAGGCTGACATGGTGCAAGTGCTCGACGGGAAGGCGGTCGCGGAGGAGGTGGTGGCCACGGTCAAGACGGCGGCGGCGGAGCTGATCGCGCAAACGGGCGTGACGCCCGGCATTGCAGTGGTCATCGTCGGCGAGGACCCGGCCAGCCAGGTCTATGTCTCCTCCAAGTCGCGCAAGGCCAAGGAATGCGGCTTCCATTCAGTCCAGCACGAGCTGGCGGCCGATACGAGCGAGGATACGCTTCTCGCTCTGATTGACGACCTCAACAAGGACAGCGCCATTCACGGCATTCTCGTGCAGTTGCCTTTGCCCGACCACATCGATTCCGGTCGCGTCATCCAGGCGATCGCACCGGAAAAGGATGTCGACGGCTTCCATTTCATCAATGTCGGCAAGCTGGGCACCGGCGAGGTGGCGACGGCCTTCGTGCCCTGCACGCCGGCCGGCTCGATGCTGTTGATCGAACGGGCACGCGGGCGCGACCTTTCCGGGCTCAACGCCGTCATTGTCGGCCGCTCCAACATTGTCGGCAAGCCGATGGCCAACCTGCTGCTCGCCGCCAACGCCACCGTGACCATCGCGCACAGCCGGACCAAGAATCTTGCCGCACTCTGCGCCACCGCCGACATCCTCGTCGCCGCGGTTGGGCGGCCGGAAATGGTCAAGGGCGACTGGGTGATGCCCGGCGCGACCGTGATCGATGTCGGCATCAACCGCATACCCGCGCCGGAAAAGGGCGAGGGCAAGTCGCGGCTGGTCGGCGACGTCGCCTATGAGGAAGCAGCCGCCGTGGCCGGCGCCATCACCCCGGTTCCAGGCGGTGTGGGACCCATGACGATCGCCATGCTGATGGCCAACACGCTGACCTCGGCCTGCCGCGCGGCTGGCAAGGAACCGCCGAAACTCTAGTCAGCTTCCGGGCTGCCGAAGCCGGAGCCGGTTCCTGTCGGCTGCAGGCGAATGAGCCTCGAATCAAGCACCGCCGCCTGGCGATGCTTGACGGCCTCGCGATAGGCCGGGTCCCGGATCATCTCGACGAAGGCATCCACCGACGGGTATTGCGCGATGAAGCACTCGTCCCAGTGCTCGTCGCGCGGCCCGATCAGCATCAGTTCGAAGCGGCCGCGCCAAACGATGCGGCCGCCGAGACGGGAAAAGACGGGGTGGCTTTCGCGGCCGTAGGCGGCGTAGGCCTCGGCGCCGGTCGCTCCGCGTCCGTCCGGGTAGGCTGCATGGTCGCGCAAGCGAACGAGATTGAGCATGTGTATCGGCCCCTCGCGGTCGTTTTCACGAAACAGGGCAAAGGTGTCCTTGTCGGGATCCACATAACCGGTCATCGAGCGCCTCCTGTCATGACGGCTTTTGCCTCATCTTGGCTGCTGCGGCGTGGCTGGTCTCGCGACACCCGCTCACAGCGGCCAGAAGAACAGGATCGACGGCACCGCCACCACGATGATGAGGACTTCCAGCGGCAGGCCCATGCGCCAGTAATCGCCGAAGCGATAGCCGCCCGGACCCATGATGATCGTGTTGTTCTGGTGGCCGATCGGGGTCAGGAAGGCGCAGGAGGCTGCCACCGCGACGCCCATCAGGAACGGATCGGGCGAAACGCCCAGCGAATAGGCGATATCGATGGAGATCGGCGCCGCAATCAACGCGGTCGCCACATTGTTCAGAAAGTCCGACATCGTCATCGTCACGATCATGACCAACGCCAATATGGCCCAGGCCGGCAAGGCCGACGCCTGGCCCAGAACCGCTTCCGCGATCAGGCTGGTACCGCCCGATTCCTCCAGCGCGACCCCGATCGGGATGAGGCAGGCCAGAAGGACGATCACCGGCCACTCGACCGACTCATACACTTCGCGCGGACCGAGAATGTTGAAGATCGCGTAGAGCCCGACGGCAGCGCCGAGCGAGATCGGCAGGCTCGTCAACCCGGATACGGCCGCCGCGATGGCCGCAATGAAGATGCCCACGGTCAGAAGTGCCTTGTGCCGCTGCACCACAGGGTGTCGACCCTGTTCGATCGGCCACAGGCCGAACCACTCGACCGCCTGGGCCACGGCCGATTCCGGACCCAGAAGAAGGACGACGTCGCCCGCCTTTATCGGCAGGTTGCGCACGCGCTGGCGGAATCGCTTGCCCTGGCGCGACAGGCCGAGCAGGGTCACGCCGCGGCGCTGGATGAGCCGCATATCGTGCGCACTGCGGCCGATCATGCGGGAATCCTGGGGCACGACGGCCTCCACCAGCGTCATCGACTTGCCGGTCAGCCCGCCATGCTTGTCCTGTCCGGGCGCGCTCAGCTTGGCCGAGCCGATAAAGGTCTCGATATTCTTGGTCGTGCCCTCCAGCACGAGGAAGTCGTTCTTGCGGATTTCCTCGGCGGCTGCGAAGCCGGTCAGCCGCTTGCCGCGCCGTACCAGGCCAAGAATGGACACGTCATGATCGTCGCCGAGCTCATAGAGGTCGCGCGGCTTCTTGCCGATCGTCTCCGAGTTCTCGGGAACCTTGGCTTCCGCGACGAAGCGTTCGGTTTCCGCGTTGTCGGCATTGTTGCTCTTGCCGGAATTCTGGGGGATCAACCGCCAGCCCAACGTCGCCACGAAGATGATGCCGGCCAGAGCGCAGACCAGGCCGACAGGGGTGAAATCGAACATGCCGAACGGTTCGCCCACATAGCGCTCGCGAACCTGGGCGATCACGATGTTGGGGGGCGTCCCGATCATGGTGATCATGCCGCCGAGGATGGCGGCAAAGGACAACGGCATGAGCGACAGCGAAACGGCCCGTTTGGCCTTCTTTGCCGCATCCATGTCGACGGTCATCAAGACGGCCAGTGCCGCGATGTTGTTGATGACGGCGGATAGGCCGGCGCCGATCAGCGACATGATGCCGATATGGAGAGGCAGGCTGCGATCGGAGGAGACGACGTAGCGCGCAACGATTTCAACCGCCCCCGCAGACAGCAGCGCGCGCGAGATCACCAGCACGAGGGCGATGATGACGACGGCCGGGTTGCCAAAGCCCATGAAGGCTTCGTCCGCCGGCACGACGCCTGCGATCACGGCTACGATCAACGCGCCGAAGGCGACCAGGTCGTAGCGCACGCGCCCCCAGATCAGCAGGGCGAAGAGCACCCCGATGAGGCCGAAGAGAAAGCTCTGCTCGAATGTCATGCTGCTCGTCGCCCTCGTTGTCGCCCACAACGCACGGGGACGATCCGCGTTCCCCGCCCCGGTCGCAATGATGCGCGCGCGTCAGATGCAGCGGCCGCCATCGACCTCCAGTGCCACGCCAGTGATGAACGCCGCCTCGTCCGAGGCCAGCCACAGTGCTGCATTGGCGATGTCGAGCGGTGTCGACAGGCGACCGAGCGGGATGGAGGCGCGGAAAAGCGCCCGCTTCTCGGGCGTGTCCTCGCCCATGAAGGAAGCCAGCATGCCGGTTTCACCGGCGACCGGGCAGAGGCAATTGACGCGGATGTTCTTGGGCGCGAGCTCGACCGCCATCGACTTGGTCGCCGTGATCGTCCAGCCCTTGGAGGCGTTGTACCAGGTCAGGCCCGGCCGGGGACGCAGCCCGGCGGTCGAGGCGGTGGTGATGATCGAACCGCCGCCCAGCTTCTCCATGACCGGCACCACTGCGAGCGCGGCGTGGTAGATCGCCTTCATATTGACCGCCACGATCCGGTCGAAGGTTTCCTCGTCGACGCCGGTCAGGTCACCGTTGCGGTGCGTATAACCGGCATTGTTGACCATGATGTCGAGCCGGCCGAAACGTTCCAGTGCCAGGTCGACCATGGCGGCGGTGTCGGCACGGCTAGAGACGTCGGCTCCGATCCCGGCCGCATTGTCGCCCATCGCGCCGGCAACTTGCAGCGCGCCCTCGGCATTGAGGTCGGCAACGACCACCTGGGCGCCTTCCTCGACGAATCGTCGTGCCATGCCGGCGCCGAAACCCGACGCTCCACCCGTCACGATCGCGACTTTCCCCTTGAGACGATCCACGTCCTTCTCCTCTAACGGTCTGAATCGATGGCTGTTTAGCCCATCGCAGATAGTCTGTCTGCATCCACCTGGCCGACAGGAAGCTGCCTGGTCATGTTGCCGACCATGATCCTGATCAAGGCATGACCGCAAGAGCGACGCCATTGATTGGAGCGTCAGCCAGGAACCAGTACAATCAGTTCTGGGACTTGAAGAGGTGGAGGGCCGAAATGAGAGCATTCGTCGTGGCTGCAATGGCAGCTCTTGCCATGTTGCTTGCCGTTCAACACGTGCCAGCCCAGTCATCGATCACGATGCAGCCGGGCGGCGACCATCTGATCGAAGAATACCGCGCCTGGATTGGACGCCAGGATCTGGTCAATTCGAGAGGCCAGCGCCTGACGCAGCCCTGGCAGATTATCCGCCAGGATCGCGCCAACTATCATCGTTTCGGACGATCCGATCCGGGCGACGAGTGGGATTCGTTCTTTGCCAGCGCCAACAATCGCGAGCGAATGGAAAGAATGCTGATGCAGGGCCAGATCTCGCCAAGGGCGGCGCGTGCGATCGTCGGCGGTGGCGTTCTGATCAACGTGCAGATCTTCGGCCGCGGCTCGGTGGGCAATTCCATCCGCGTTACCGTCTTGAACTGATCAGTTGGGGGTCGGAGACGGCGCTGCCTCATCGGCGGCGGGATGTCTCGGAAGTTCCTCTTCGGGCGCGCCTGGGCCAGGCTCCGGGGCGCGCATCTCGATGGGTGGCGGCGCGGTCATGATCGCATCGAGTTCCGCCTGCGAGGCGACTGTGTCCGGTACCGCACCGGCCGCATCCTGACGGCGTTCGCCCGAAAACACCACCCGGCGGGGCTTGCCGTTGGCATGCGCGATGACGAAACCGACATCGGGCGCGATCTGATGCAGGATCCGTGACAAGGTGCCCTGGTAGCGGCCATCGATCCGGCGCTCGGCAATCTCCTCGCCGGCCATTTCGATATCGAAGGTCGACAGGAGCCTTTCGATCACCTCCGATCGCGGCGCGTCGCGTGCCACCACCGTGACATCGGAGAAACTGCCTTCGACAGAGATCTCGGTCGCCGTGGCGCTGGCGGCCAGGCCAATCAGGAAGGTCAGAGTCGGAAGGGCCAGCCGCCGCACGGTATCCGACCTCAATTGCCGGGGAAGGTCAGCCGCGCCTGACCCTGATCGTTTCGCAACACGACCTCGAAACGTCCGATCTCGTCCAGGGTCCAGCCGTCACGGCTTTCGCCGCGCCTCAGGCTGAAACTGTCCGCCTCGCCGAATTTTCGGAACATGGCCGAATGCAGCCGGTTGGATCGCACCATGCCGACGAGTTCCCAATCCGGCACGGTCTCCAGAACAATCTCTTCCTCTGCCGGCGGCAATGGCGGCAGTTCCGGCTCCGCCAGCACGGGTTCCGGCGGCAGTGTCGGTTCCGGCATGCGCGGTGGCGACCTGTCCGGCGCAAACAGAGGCTTGGTCCTGATGGCGACATAGTCGCGCAACTCACGCAGACCTGTTGCCCTGACAGCCTCGCTGGCGCGCTGGACGGCAGCCTCGCTCGACCCGGCGCGTTCGGGCGTTTGCGCCTCCCCCGATCCCGGTTCTGAGACGACGCCATCCGGTGCCGCGTGGAGGGGCTGACCGTCCGGCCCCAGGTTCATCGGATCGTCTTCCGTGCCCTCCGAAAGACTGTCGGGACCGACAATCCGGACCTCATCGGGAAGCTCACCCGGTCGCCCCGGCATGTCCACTTCGGCGTCGTCGGACATCGTCGCCAGAGGATGGAGCCCGTCAGGACCCAACAGGGAGCCGGGCTCTGCGGATGGCTCGGTGCCGCCCCCGATCTCGACGCTTATACCGCCCTCGTCCATCACATCGGCTGGGCCCACAGCCTGATCGCTGTCCTCGTCGGCAACCCAACCTTGCGGGGCCAGCGGGACGTCCTGATCGTCGCGAGGAATATCGGCAGGGCCTTCGACAAAGGCGGGACCCGGCCGCCAGTCTCCAGGCGCAAAGGGGGGCGTCCGTTCACCGGCCGCCGGCAGGTCATCCTGTGCTGGCTGCGCCACGAGCAGCCCTGCCGGTGCCACGAGGAGAGCGCTCAAGGCGAGCCACTGGATCGGGCGTCTCATTCGCCGCCTCCCGTCCAGAATGCCGATATCGTCATGCGAAGATTGAGCTGCTGGTCGGCGGGCGCCCACATCTCCGATGCCGCGTCGGCGATCCGCCTTGTGCCGCGCAGGGTGATGGCATCGACCACCAGAACGGGGAAATCCGCCTCGATATTGTAGAGGAAATCGGGCAGGGACTGCTCGCCCACCTCGAACTCGGCGTTAAGCCGAACGCGCTGCAGGGTCTCGCCATCGCCGCCCGCCACCTCCGGCACGGTTTCGAATTCGGCAATGTCGACACTGCGCAGCGTCGCGCCCGTCCGTTCCGCAATGAAGCCGACCGTGCGCTGCAGTTCCGCAGCAACCAGGCCGGGCGTTTCGCCGAACACCAGAAGACGCCTGTCGACTGCCGATCCGTTTGACTGGCTGGCGGGGGTCCGGGCCAGCTCTGCGGCGCGTTCTTCTAGCAACAGGACACGTTGTTCGAACGCATCCAGATCGGCCTCTGCTGCACGCCACTGCGCAAGGCTGTCCAGGGCCAGGAAGGCAGCGCCGGCCATAATGGCGACGACGACCAGAAGCGAGCCCAGACGGCGATCGAAGAGGCGCGGTGCCGTCATGGCAGGTCGCCTCCCGTGCGCGCCAGGGGCCGGGTCTGCAGCACGAAATCGGACATGGCGCCGTCCTGCGTGCGGGTGGCGGTTCCGACCAGCCGGCTGTCGACGAACCGACCGGACGATTCCAGCGCCGTCAGTACGTCCGGAAGGTCGCTGGTGCGCCCCGCCAGCCGCAAGAGGTCGCGCTCGAGATTGATCTCGATGGCATGCGCATGCAGCGGCAGGGCGTCGGCCAGATCGTCCAGCGCGCCGATGATGCTGACGGCTTCCGCCTTCATCCGCTGGGCCGCCTGCTCGGGCAGCGTTTCGGCGACAACGGGTTCGCTTGCATCGGCAATGGCGTTGCGGGCGATTGCTGCCCGGCGTTCGAGCAGCACCCGCTGCTCGGCAAGTTCGCCGGAGGCCCAGGCGCTGGCCCCGGCGGCGACGGCCGCGCCGGCAACTGCCCCTGCCAGAAGGAGGGCCAGCACGATCTTGGCGATCGTCGCCTTGCCGGCTGCGGTCTGCCCCGACATCAGGGTGATCGTCCGGCCATCGGCCAGCGGCGCGCGCAACTCGATCTCGCGTGGCGCCGCCTTGGCAAGAAGGCCGAGCAGCGTGGCCAGCCTGGACCTTGGAACGATGGCGACCGTGACATGCAGCCTGCCCGATCCGCTGTCCGTATGGGTCACCAGATGGCCGTGCAGGATCTCGCTTTGCGGCAGTGGCGACAGCGCGTTGAGCCGGGACACCACGATGCCCGACAGGTGGCTGGCAGCCTCCAGCGGCAGCTCGATGCGGCGCTCCACGATCCAAGCCGCAGGAAGAGTGACCGCGACGGGGCGGCCTGAAGAGGCCTGGGACAGCCGGTCCGCCACCGATCCTGCTTCGGCGGCCTGCGGTAACAACGGCAGCTCGGCGGTGGGGCTGCCGCCGCCCGCTGGCAGGAGAAACAGCGTCTGGCCGTCGGCAGAAACCGATGCCTCAAGCCGGCGACGTGGCCGCAGGGCCCGCCACCAGTCGGCAATCAGCGTGGCGGGCTTGTCCAGCCAGGCGTCAATGCGCCCTATGGTGCCGGCAACGGCGCTCATTCCAAGGTTCTCCCGGTCGCCTCGTCCACCCGGCGCCAGCCCAGCACACGATAGGGACGCGTATCGTCGGGCAAGACGGCGATCAGCGCCTCATAGCGTTCGCCATATCCCGTGGGCAACTCGACATCCATCACTGCTCGCCAGCTCGGGGTGTTCTCGTCGACATGATAGGCCAGCTGTCCCAACTCCGCCATAAGCTGTGTCCGGTCGATCCGGCCTTGTTCATAGTCGTCGAGCGCGGCGAGCGCCGGGCGGGGAAACCCGGGGATGGATGCCAGCAGGTCACGATCGGCCTCGTCCAGCCGGATGCCGGCCAATCCGGAGGAAACCGTGGTGAGCCGCTCCATGCCGATGGCGATTTCCGGGGTCATGCCGGCAAGCAGCACGATTTCCGAGGCATTGTGGAAGGTGAGCGAAGGCGCGGCATCCTCGGGATCCTGCGGGTCTTCCTCCTCTTCCTCGCGCCCTGCCAGGATTGCCTCGGCGAAGGCGTCCGCCTGGTTCTGCGGCGCGCCGGAGGCGATCAAGGCGCCCATGATGAGCGCCCGATCGCCGCTGTTGAGATCGATGCGAACCGATTCGTTGACCATGCGGAAAGTGGCCCTGCCATTGGCCGTCTCGACACTGCCGGTAACGCGCGGCGAAGGGGTCTGGCCGGGTTCCTGGGGCAGAAGAACGAGCGCGGCACCATGGGCCAGCGCGGCTTCGGCAACGATCCGCGCCGCTGCCTTGCCTTCCGTGACGCGGATGCTTTGGGCAATGCCGGTGACGTGAAGGCGAAGGACAACGGCGACAAAGGCCAGGAACACCATCACCCAGAGCACGCTCACGAGGATCGCACCCCGCCTGCCGGCTGCAACCGTCCGGGTGTGGCCATGACGTCTTGTGGCAACCGCGCCCTTCATCGGGTTCACATGCCCCTTCCGAACCATGCCCAGACCACGACCGCCGCCGGGGCCAGAAAGGTGCCGAAGGGCACTCTGGCCGACCAGCGGGGTTTGCGGCCGCGTCTGATGGCCCGGATGATGACGAAAATCATGGCCGAAATGGAGGCGATGAAAATTTGCATGCCGACGCCCCACGGTCCGATGAGCAGCCCCGAGGCCGCCACCAGCTTGACGTCGCCGAAACCGAGCACGAAGCGGCCCCGGAGATGGCCGTAGACGACGGAAAAGGCCAGCAATGCACCGGCCACGCCGATTGCCCCGACGATCCACAAGGCAATGCCTGCCGCTTCGCCGATCTCGTGGATGGCAAGGCCGAGCCCGACCAGGCCGATCGCCAGTACGGGGATGTCCGGTATCAGCATGGATCTCAGGTCTTCGATCGCAATTGCCGCAGCCAGCAGACACAGGGCTGCCGCGGCCAGGATTTCATGCAGCGGCCGATCGAGCATCGCAGGCGCAACCATTGCTCCAAGGAGCACGCTCACGAACAAGAACGCGGGGCCGAAACCCGCCCGCCGGATCATTCGACCAGCGAGGGAACCGGCCTGGGCAGCGGTACGGGCCGCGACGGCTCGTTCATAAGGCGCAGCTGGGAACGCATTTCCTCGGCAACGTGCTGGGCGTCGAGGGCGTCGCGAATGACCTGCGCGCGGATCAGGACGATCAATTCGGTCCGTGTTGCGAAATTCGAGGTCTTGCGGAAGGCGTCGCCGACGACCGGAATTTCGCCCAGCACGGGAATGCCGTCGCGGCCGCGCTGCTGCTGCTCGCTGATCAGCCCGCCCAGCACCACGGTCTGGCCGCTGGCCACCGAGACGGTGGAATTGACACGACGCTGCGAAATCGTCGGGGTCAGCGTATCGGCCTGCTGGTTCGTGACCGAGCTGATCTCCTGCTCGATGGTCAGGTTGATGGTGCCGTCGGCGGTGATGCGCGGCAGCACGTTGAGAATGACGCCGGTGTTGCGGAACTCGACATTGTTGACGATCGGCGCGTCGGGATCGGTGACGGACTGCGAGGTGCGGGTCACGATCGGCACCTCGTCGCCAACCTGGAGCGTGGCCGGCCTGTTGTCGACCACCACCACGGATGGCGAGGACAGGACCTTGACCTCGGTCACGCCGCGCAGGGCATCAAGCACGACCTGCGGGCTGGTCTGCGGTCCGATGATGAGGTTGAAGCCGGGCAGCACCCGGTCGATCAGTTGCCCGCCGACCTCGCGCACCAGGTCGATGGACCCGTGATTGCCGTCGCGCAGGAAGAACTGCACGCCGTAGCGCAGGTCGTTGGTCAGCACGACTTCGGCGATCGTGGCCTCGATGGCCACCTGCGCGGATGGCTTGTCCAGCGCGAGGATGGCTTGCTCGATCAGCTTCTGCTGGTCGGGCCGCGCGTAGATGAGGAGCGTGTTGTTGTCTACGTTGGCGGTAATGCGGATTCCGTCCCAGCCGACCGAGGACGCGCCTCTGCCGCTGCCCGTGCCCGCCGCAAAACCGCTGCCGCCGCTGCCGAACGAACCGCCGCCCGAAGAGCCGGGCCCGCTGCCCATGCGCTGGTCGAGATTGCGGCCCATGGCCGATGCGCGCGCCGAAGCTTCCTGGATGGTGGGCGAGGATTCGGGCGGAAACTGGTTGGCCGGGTCCTCGATACTGCCGGCGGCGCTCACCCCGGCAAAGACATCGTTGATCATAGTGGCAAGCTTCTGCGCCTCGACATGCCGCACCTGGTAGACGCGCAGGTTGGAGGCGCTCGCATCCATGCGGTCGAGGCGCTGGATCCAGGTGCCCGCCTGCTGCAGGAAGTCGCGCGACTTGGCGACAACGAGGATGGAGTTGCTGCGTTCGATCGGCTGGACGCGGATCATGTTGGCGCCGCGCCCGCCTTCTTCCAGGTCGAGCACGCGGTTGAGCTCGGGCAGGATAGCCGCCGCGCTGGAATTGTTGACGTGAAAGATGCCGACTGACTGGTCGGCCAGCCAGTCCTGGTCGAAACTGCGCGCCGCCTCGACGACCGAGCGCCGCTCCGAGGCGGTGCCCTGGATGATGATCGCGTTGCGGGTGCGGTCCTCGCGCACCATGCCGGAACGAGATACGAAATTCTCCATGAGCGGCACGATCGTGTCGGGCGAGACATGGCGCAGTTCCAGCACCGTCACGCCATAGCCGGGCTCGATCTGGGGCCCGGGGTCGAGTTCGGCAATGCCGATCGCGTCAGTGGCCGGCATCAGCCGCAAGCGATCCTGTTCGCGGACCATCGCGACACCGGTCGAGCGCAGCGCCGACTCGAACAGGGCCAGCACCTGGTCGGCGGCCATGGGCCGGCCGGTGACGACCGACACCCGACCCGTCACGCGCGGATCGATCGAGTAGGTCACGTCGAGCAACTCGCCCAGCACGGCGCGGGCGGCCGAGGCGATCTCGGCATTCTCCAGGCTGATCTCGAATTCCTCGCCCCGCAACCGGCCGATCGAAGCTCTTTCGGCCGTGGTCAGCCTGCTCTCGCGGCCGTAATAGACGTCGGCGCCGCGGTCCTGTGACCCGCGACCGGTAAGTGAGGAGAAAAAGCCGCCGCCAGATCCGGGCCTTGCCTGCAGATCGGCGTTCGTGACCCGGGAAAGCGGGTCCGGCCGCATGGCTGTATCTTCAAGATAGCCAGTGGATGTGCACGAGGCGAGCAGAAGAACCGCCGCTGCTGCGACGACCAGATGAAGCGGCGCCGCTCCAAGCGGACCCTGCCTCCGAACACCAAACGTGAACGCCACCTCGACCCGCCCCACACGTACAATTACGCCGCACCGCCCAAAAACCGTAGCCCTGAACCCTCGCCTTGACAACCTCCAGCCCCTGATTCTTTACTTGTCGTTAATAGGTTGCACAGGCAGGCCCGGCCTCGTGCCGCGCCACGCATCGGGCCCAAAGGCCCAAGTCGGATCATGGATGTTCAGGAACTGCAGGCGGACCGGACCCGCCTTCTGCCCGCTATCCTGCAGGCCGGGTTGGCGGAAGCCGATGCAATTCGGGGCCTGGTTGGGGACAAGGAAGACCTCACCGCCGCCGATATCCAGCGCCTGATCGAAGCGCAGATCGTCGATCCGGATGCCATCGCGGAGTTGCTTGCTGCCCACTACAACCTGGCACTGCTTGGCCGCGACGAACTGGCGGCGATGCAGCCGGCAGGCGAAAACCTGTCACAGCGTTTTCTTGCAGAGAACTGGCTGGTTCCCTTCATTGACGCCGAAGGCAGGCGTTTCGTGGGGGTGCTGCATCCCGGCGACAGGGAGCCCATAGAGGCCCTGGCGGCTGCGCTGGAAGGGGAATTCGACCTGTGCGTCCTGTCGCTGCCGGATGTCGAGGCAGGGCTACAACGGTTGGCCGGCGCCATCGAGGCGGCGAGCGGGGAGGCCGTCGCCGTCGATTCAGAGGAATCGGTTGCCGGCCTGCGCGATCTGGCAAGCGGCGCCCCGGTCGTCATCGCGGTGGACGAGATGCTGCGCCGCGCGCTCGACATGCGTGCCACCGACATTCACATCGAGCCGATGCGGGGGCGGTTGATCGTGCGCTTCCGCATCGACGGCGTGCTGCGACCGCAGCCCGCGCCGCCTGCCGATCTGGGCGAGGCGATGGTGTCGCGTCTGAAGGTCCTGGCCAACATGGACATCGCCGAGCGGCGCAAGCCGCAGGATGGCGGCATGCGGCTGAAGGTCGGCGAACGCGAGATCGAACTGCGCGTGGCCACGTTGGCATCGCTGCATGGCGAGACGCTCGTCATGCGTATCCTGCAGCGGGAGAGTTCCCTGGTGGACTTGTCGAAGGTCGGGCTCGGCGAACACGACCTGCACCGGCTGGAACGGCTGCTCGACCATACATATGGCATGATCGCCGTTGCCGGTCCGACCGGCAGCGGCAAGACGACGACCCTGGCGGCGGCGCTGTCGCGGCTCAACGATCCCGGCCGCAAGATCGTCACCATCGAGGACCCGGTGGAATACCAGATCCCCGGGATCATCCAGTCCCAGATCCAGCCGGCGATCGGCGTGACGTTTTCGGCGGCGATCCGCTCCTTCGTTCGCCAGGACCCGGACGTCATCCTGGTCGGCGAGATCAGAGACGGGGAGACGGCACGCGCGGCGATCCAGGCTGCCTTGACCGGCCACCTGGTCCTGACCACCGTCCATGCCAACACCACAGCGGCTGCCTTCATCCGCCTGCGCGACCTGGGCATCGAAAGCTATCTTCTGGTGGGTGCCGTGCGCGGCGTCGTTGCCCAGCGCCTCGTCCGGCGCCTCTGCGACCATTGCAAGCGCCCGGCCATCATGACCGAGGAGATGCTGGCCGCCGACGAGCGCTATGCCGCCGTCGGGTTCCGGGCCGGCGACAACGTCCATGAGGCGGTTGGCTGTGCCCGATGCGGCAACACGGGCTATCGCGGCCGCATAGCGGTGTTCGAGATACTGGTGCTCGACGACCGCATTGCCGCGCTCACCGCCGAAGGTGCGGACAATACCCGCATCGAGGCGGCCGCGCTGGAGGCGGGCATGACAACCATGTCCGACGATGCCGTGTCGAAAGCGCGCGAAGGCCTGACCTCGCCGACCGAGGTCGTGCGGGTCACCGGGTTCCGCTAGCGCTGCGCATGGCGTCCGCGCATTGCTGGAGCATGTCCTGGCGACCGCAGGAGGCGGGCATCTCCGCGCGCACGATCGCGAGCGCCAGCCGGCTCCATGGCCGCGGTGTCTGGCCCCTGATCTCTACCCTGACAAGGGTGGGCAGTCGTTGCGTGTCCGGCCAGTCGTCCAGGAATTCCCCATCCGGGCCGGCATAGGCGAACCGCATTCGCGGCCCCCCGCGCAGCAGCGGCAGGTCCTCGCCGCCACTGGTCTGGCGTCCATGGTCCCGGCGCTGGCGCGTGATCGCATTGGCGCCGCCCGTCAGCCCGTTGAGATAGGTCACGCGGTCCATGCCCGCCCTCGGACCGAAACCCAGCGCCGGCCGGACGAAGGACAGCATTTCCGCGCTGCCCTCGAAGACCAGTGCATCGCCGCCCACGCGATCCTCGCGGATGGCGAGTGCCGCCTCGATGTCCTCCACGACGCGGTCGAGCACCACGGCGACGTTGTCGTCGCGCGAGGTGCCGGTCATGATCCGCTCCCAGTGGCTCAGCCAGGTGCCGGTGTACATCGAGATTCCACCGAACAGGAGCAGGGCCAGCACCAGCGCCAGCAGCGCTTCCATCAGCGTGAAGCCGCGTCGGCTTCTCTTGGGCGATGCCGTCATGGCCGGTCGATGCGCAGTGTCTGCAGGATAGGTGGACCGGCGCTTGCGCCGTTCCTGTAGACGCCCAGCAAATAAAGCGCCCAGCCGGCCTCCTCCAGGCGCTCTTCCTGCCCGAAGCCATAGCGGTCCACAACCACCGTGAACCCACCGGCATCGAAGACGCCTGCCTGCAAGGGGGTTACCAGCGCGGCTGCATAGGCGGCTTCCTGCAGTTCCTGGCGCCGGTCGGCGGATCGGTCCAGCGCCGCGACGGAACCGGCGACACCGGAGATCGTGCCGGCGATCGGCACGATCAGGAGCAGCGCAATTGCAAAAGCGGCTAGCACCTCGATCAGCGTGAAACCGCGCCGGTTGCGCTTCATTGATCCGATATCTCCACCCGACCGGTCAGCCAGTCCACCCGGAGCCGTGTGGACCTGCCGGATGCCGACAATGTCATGACCGCGCCGCAGGAGCGTCCGTCGGCCAGAAACCGCAACGATCGCGTGCCTTCCACGACCGGGCACAGGTTGGATGTCGCCCAGTCCACCGCAACGCCGTCGCGCACCCGGTGGGCAAGCTGGCCGCGATAGGCAATGGCACGTGCGTCCGGATCGACAGTGACGTCGGCATGCGATCTCTCGCGGATGGCATCGGCCCTGGCGGTCCGAAACGACGCCGCGACCAGCGCGGCTTCCGCCTTCAACTCGACCTCGCCGACGCCTGCCCGCGGGCGCGGGGCAACCAGAAGGGCCAGAAGCGCAATGATGCCGAGCGCCAGCACGACGTCGAGCAGCACGATGCCGCGCCGGCGAGCTCTCGCCCGCCTAGCGTCCAAGCGTGCTGGCGCCGCTGCCGTCCGGCCCTGCCGACGTGATCTGGAATGTCCGGCCGTCACTGACATAGCGATATGCCCGTCCCCAGGGATCCTGCGGCACGGTGCCGCCGCGCAAATAGGGGCCGTTCCAGCCCTGAACGTTGCCCGGCCGCTGCACCAGCGCGCCCAGCCCTTCGGACTCCGTCGGGTAGCGGCCGACATCGATGAAATAGATGTCCAGCGCGCTGGAAAAGGCCTCGATCTGGAGTTGGGCGGCGCGCTCGCGCGAATCCGTGAGCTGGCCCAGCACGCGCGGACCCACCAGGGCCGATATCAGCCCGATGATGGCAAGCACCACCAGCATCTCGATGAGCGTGAAGCCCGCTCGCCGACGCCGTGCCCGGCTCCCGACCCGGTTCACCACCGCCGTTTCCATTGTCTGTTGCTCCCGTTCAGCCGATCATTTCATTGAACGACATCAATGTGGACATTATCGAAACAATCATGCCGCCGATCAAGACGCTTATGCAGATGACGGCGGCCGGTCCTATGAAACCGACCAGGCGCGCCAGGGAGCGTTCCAGCCGCGCTTCGTAGAAATCGGCAACCTTGTAGGACAAGGTGGCAAGCTCGCCGCTCTGTTCGCCGATCCGAAGCATCCGGATGGCCAGGGGGGGCAGTTGCAGCAACTCCATGGCGGCGGTGAGCCGCTTGCCCTGCCGTACGGCGTCCGATGCTTCCAGCGCCCGCCGTCGGGCATCCGCTCCAAGGTCGACCGTGTCGGAGATCAGTCTGATGGCCACTGGCGCGGTGATTCCCGTTTCGATCATGATGCCAAGCAGCCGGGTGAAGCGCGCCGTGCGGTAGCTCCTGGCAATCTCGGCAATGCCGGGCAGCGTGACGATCCAGGCCCTGAACGCTTCCTGCGTGGCCCGCCGCCGCATCGCGATCAGAAGCGCAACAAGGGTCAGCGCGGCAAGGCCGAGGATGAGATCGGAATTCTCGCGCAGGAAGGCGGAGATGGCGAACATGGTGCTGAGGAAGCCACCCTGTGCATCGCTGCTGCCGGTCATCGTTGCAAATTGCGGCAGCACGCCAACCATGAAGAAGATCAGCACCGCGAACGTGCCGAGCAGCAACACGGCGGGATAGCGCAGCGCCTCGGAGGTGCGGGCCGAAAGCGTTTCGAAGCGCTGTCGTTCCTCCACGATCCGCGCCAGCAACTGGGGTAACCGGCCCGACGATTCGGCGACCCGCACCATCGCCACCTGGAAGGGCGGGAACAGGGCCGGCCAGTCTTCCAGCGCCTGCGAGAAGGAGCGGCCGTTTGAAATGTCCGCGTGGAGCCGCGCGATGACGGGTTGCAGCCGGCCGCTGTCGAATTCCTTCTCCATGATGGAGAGCGCTTCGTCGATGCGGATACCGGCATTCAGCATGACGGAAAGGTCGGCCAGGACGCGGGTGACCTGCTGCGGCGTAATGGTGCGCCATTGCAGGAAGGAGCTGCCTGTCGCGCTGCTGCGGGCGGCCTGTTCCTCGACGCTGACCGGGATCAGCCCCCGCTGGTCGAGCAGGCGCGTTGCCTCGTCCGGATGAGCGGCCTCGATCGTGCCGGTTTCAAGCCGCCCTTCGGCGGTGAAGGCCTTGTATGCGAATGCGCCCATGGCCAGACCGTGCCGCGACATCTTTCAAGCGTTGCGGCAAGTCGTACAGCGCCCTGCGCGCCGGTACAAGCTTCCTGGTATGTGCGATGGAACGGATCCTCAGCCGAGACTAGCCGGCTCTGTCCTCGCTGCGCTCCAGACGTGCCAGCAGGTGGCGCATGTGGTCGGGCAGATCCTGCACGGGCTGGAATGCCGGCAGCCGCGCCAGCTGGTGGCGGTTGGCACCCTTGCCGATCTCCTTGCGGAGCGTGGCACCGAGCCTTGTGCTGCCATTATCTGTCTTCGCTGCGATCATTGCCGTTCTCTCGAATTCGAATGGACAACTTGCCCGCCAGCATGATGGTTCCGCATGCCGAAGCCTTGCACAAGAAGATGCTCTCGACAGGGTAAAATTTGAATTAAATGTCTGCGGTCCGCGCGCCAATGCGCTTTATTTCAGCATCTTGCTGATGAGCTGGGCGGTGTAGTCGACCATTGGCACGATGCGGGCGTAGTTGAGCCGCGTCGGGCCGATCACGCCCAGGGCGCCTATTACCCTTGCATCCTTGTCGCGATAGGGAGCGACGACGAGCGAGGAACCCGACAGGGAAAACAGCTTGTTCTCCGAACCGATGAAGATGCGCACCCCGTGCCCTTCCTCGGCCAGATCCAGCATCCGCATCAGGCCTTCGTTGGTTTCCAGATCCTCGAAAAGCAGCTTGAGACGCTCGAGATCGTCTTGAGCGGTGACGTTCTCCAAGAGATTTGCCCTGCCTCGCACTATCAGTCGGGACGGCAGCCCGCTCTCCGCGCCGGCCCAGATGGCAAGCCCGCGCGCGACGAGATCCTGCGACAGCGTATCGAGCGCCGACTTGATCTCGCCGGCCCGCGTGGCAACTTCCTCGCGCGCTTCCGAAAGGGTTCGGCCCCTGATGTGGGCGTTGAGAAAATTGCTGGCCTCGTGCAGCTGGGAGGCGGTGACCCCGGCGGGCAGCTGGATCACCCTGTTCTCGACGTCGCCATTCTGTGACACCAGGATCGCAAGGGCGCGCGTGGGCTCCAGCTGGACGAATTCGATATGCTTGAGCGGGACCTCGCTCTTGGTCGTCAGCACGAGACCTGCCCCGCGCGACATGCCCGAGAGCATCTGGCTTGCTTCCGTGAGCATGTGCTCGATGGTCTGGTCGCGGCCCGAGGCTTCCACCTGGGCCTCGATCATGCGCCGTTCGCCGTCCGACATGTCGCCGATTTCAAGGAACGCATCGACGAAGAAGCGCAGTCCCTGCTGTGTCGGCAGCCTGCCGGCCGAGACGTGCGGCGCATGGATCAGCCCGAGTTGCTCCAGATCGCTCATCACGTTGCGGATGGTGGCCGGCGACAGCGATTGCGGCAACATGCGCGACAAGGACCGCGAGCCTATCGGATCGCCTTCGCGCAGATAGCTTTCGACGATGAGCCGGAACACATCGCGCGAGCGTTGGTCCAGGCTGCTGAGATCGTGTCCGACTGGTTGGTTCGCCATAACCACAAGCACCACATTCGCAGGCTGCGGCAGGATATAGTCGCGCACGCGGCTAACACAACCGGATCGACGTCAGGCAACGGCCTCGATGATGCCGATCCCCTGGAAAGCAGCCCGGTTGCGGCCGCCATTCTTGGCGTCGTAGAGCTTTTCGTCGGCGATCCGCATGACGGCCGTGGCGGATGAGGCGGGTGTGATCTTGGCCGCGCCGATGGAGATCGACAGGGCAACGGTCCGGTCGCCGCCAGCTGGAAGGGTGATCGAGGCAATCCTCTTGCGCAGGCGCTCCGTGATGTCGATTGCGTGCGACCCGCTCGTCCCGTGAAGGATGACGGCGAATTCCTCGCCACCGATCCGGCCGATCGTGGCCCTGTCGCCAAGGACACTGCGCATCGCATCGGCCATGGAGACAAGCGCCTTGTCGCCGACAAGATGTCCGAACCGGTCGTTGATCGCCTTGAAATTGTCGGCGTCGATCATGAGCAGAACGGCAGGAGGAGTCTGCGCCGCGCGACAGGTTGCTTCCAGGCGCTGCAGGAACGCCCCGCGGTTGTAAAGCCCGGTCAAGGAATCGCGCCTGGCTGTTTCGGCCAGTGCTGCATGGGCCACGGCGAGTTCGCGGTGCGCCCTGGCCAATTCGTCATGGGCGGCGAGTATCTGCTCCTTCTGGCGAAAGCTCCGATAGCTGATCGGCAGGGCGATGAGGAGCGGCGCGGCAACGCACATCACGAACGCGATTTCGGTCAACTGGGCGCCCATCGCCGGCAGGACCGCCATCGTCACCAGAAGTGAGGCGACGACAGAAATCAACGTCACTTTCACCGCTCCGCGCAATGCCATTCCCATACGTCACCTCCGTTACGTAAGTGACCTAAACCGACAAGTGTTAATCACTGGTGGAAACCCGCAAAGGTATTTGGCCAGCGGGCACGGGAGGTGGTTAAATGAGCCATGACCAACCAGCCTGATCCGTCGCGTTTTGCCCATGTCCGCGAGTGGGTGTTCGATCTCGACAACACGCTCTATCCGCACCATTCGAACCTTTTCGCGCAGATCGACGTGAAAATGACCGGCTATGTCTCGGAACTTCTGCAGTTGCCGCGCGAGGAAGCGCGCAAGCTGCAAAAGGATCTGTATCGCGACTACGGCACGACGCTGAACGGCCTGATTGCGCTGCATGGCATCGACCCGGACGATTTTCTCGAGAAGGTCCACGACATCGACTATTCTTGGCTTGCTCCGGACCCCGGGCTGGGCGACGCGATCAGGCAACTGCCCGGCCGCAAGTTCATTTTCACCAATGGCGATCGTCGCCATGCCGAGCGGACGGCGCGCCAGCTGGGTATCCTCGACCATTTCGACGAGATTTTCGACATCGTCGCTGCGGGGATGCTGCCCAAGCCGGCCCGCGAGACCTATGACAAGTTCACCGCGCTGCACCGTGTCGATACCCAGCATGCCGTCATGTTCGAGGACCTGGCGCGCAACCTGGCGGTGCCCAAGGCGCTGGGCATGGCAACGGTGCTGGTGGTGCCGCGCAATTTCGAGCCGACATTCTCGGAAATCTGGGAAAGCGATCCCGACCAGTCGGATGACGTCGATTACGTCACCGACGATCTGGCAGGCTTCATTTCGACTATCCTGCGCGGTATGACGCCGGGCTAAGGCATACGGTAGCAGCCGGCGACAGGCCGCCTGCCGCAGGAGAAAGCATATGACGCTTCGAAAGCGAGGCTTGCTGGCCGCCTTTGTCGCTTTTCTGGCCGGCGCCTCTGCTGCGGCGTCGGAGCCCATTCGCGTCGACGCCCGGTTCGTGGACCAGACCGGCGCAGCCATTGCCGGTCTGCCGGTGCGGCTGGTGGTGGGATCGGAGCGCGCCTCGCGCGCTTCCGAGGCCGGCAGGCGCCTCATCACCAACGCGGATGGGAGGGTGCTCTACGAGGTCGAGGCACCGGTCAAGTCGCGGCGGGTCGCACTCGACAACGCTTTCGTCCGTCATCCCTCCCGGCTGATCGAAATTGGCCTCGAGATGGACCTTCTGAGGCACCGCGCACTTTACTGGGTCGAGATCGATCTCGTTCAAGCCGGTCCAGTCGCCGGCATGGCGGTATTCGTGCAGGATGCATCAGGCAGTTTCGGGTTGCCGCTACCCCATGACAGTGCCCGCCGTGCCTGGCATCTGCCCGGCCAGACCATGCTGATGTCGGGAATTGGCGCCAGACTGCTCGACCATGCCATGTCGGGCTCGCAGGCCGAGGGATGGCGGGTAAGGTTGCTGATCGAAAAGCAGGCCTTCACCGTCCGCTGACCGGGCCCTACGTCGCGTGTCACCCACCGATCAATGGTCGGGACCGCCGGTCTGGTGATCGTGACGCGCGCCATGGTCCATCCCGCGCACCTCGAACTCCAGGTCGACCCGGCCGGCGCGTTCGAATTCGAGCGTCACGGGGACGATTTCGCCTTCCCTGAAACCGTCCGCCACGCCGATGAACATCAAATGGTAGCCGCCGGGTTCGAGGTTGAGCGTTGCGCCGGGCAGAATCTCCAGCCCGCCCTCGACCGGCCGCATGGTCATCACGTCGTCGACGACGCTCATGGAATGGATTTCGGTACGGGCGGCACGACGCGTCGACGCATGGACGAGGCGGTCAGCCGCTTCGCCGTGGTTGGAGATCGCGATGTAGCCGCCACCGACCGGCTGGCCGGGCTGCATGACGCGTGTCCAGGGATGGGCCAGTTCCAGATCGTCCAGAACGACTGTGTGGAGCACGACACAGCCCTGATCGGCACGGGTCTCGCTGTCGCAATGACCGGCGGCTTGCGAACCGGATGAGAGTGCCAGCAGAAGCATGGCCGAAAGGGCGGTGAAGACGCGGTGCATGGACGGTTTCCTTTCGGCCTGAATGCTCATGAACGCACCAGTACGCGATTCTTTCCATTGACGTTCCGGCAGGGGCGCACAGGGCTGGAGCCACCTCGTGCCGGGACTCGGATCCTGCCCATGCGTCTATGTCGATCTCGTGGCGGGTGCGCCATGGCAGCGGCGCGGACCTTCAGCCGGCAGCGCCATTGCCATAGAAACGGGCAATGATGTTCCATGCCTCTTCGGCAGTGTCCACTGCGTCGATGATGTGCTGGTCGCCGGGAGAGATCGTTCCCTGCTCGGCCAGATAGTCGAGATCGATCGCGTGCTCCCAGAACTCCTTGCCGAAGAGAAGCACCGGCACGCGTTCCATGCGTCCCGTCTGGATCAGGGTCAGTGTCTCGAACAGTTCGTCCATCGTGCCGAAACCGCCGGGAAAGACGGCGACGGCCTTCGCGCGCATGATGAAATGCATCTTGCGGATCGCGAAATAGTGGAAGTTGAAGCAAAGTTCCGGCGTGACGTAGAGATTGGGCGCCTGCTCGTGCGGCAGCACGATGTTGAGCCCGATCGAAGGCGCGCCGACATCGGCCGCGCCACGGTTGCCGGCCTCCATCACGCCCGGGCCGCCTCCCGTCACGACCACATATTCCCGGTAGTCGTGGGCGGCGGCGTGCTCGGAACAGATCCGCGCGAATTTCCGCGCCTCGTCATAATAGCGAGCATTGGCCTCGAGGTTCTTCTTCTGCGTCTCGTCCTTGGCTGCCCAAGCAGGGCCGCCCGGCTCGGGAATTCGCGCGCCACCGAACAGGACCACCGTCGATTCGATGCCGCGCTCGGCCAGGATGAGTTCCGGCTTCAGCAATTCGAGCTGCAGGCGCACGGGCCGCAGGTCGCGCAGCGTCATGAAGTCTTCGTCGGTCCAGGCGAGCCGGTAGCTCGGCGCCATGGTCTGTGGCGTCTCCGGCACGCTCTTGGCCCGTTCGCGATCCTCGTGGGAATGCGGCAGGGGCGACCAGCTTGGTTTACGCGAGGCTTTCATCTTGTTCTTTCCCATCCGGAGGGAAGGTTCCCTCCTTCGTCCTGCAATTGACCGCATCTGGCGCTTGACATAGTTTCCGCGCCGGTCGCGGGTATCCCCGAGCCTCGACCTTATGTCCAGCCTCCTTAACAGCCCCTTTTCCGGAGTTCCCGATGACGAAGCCCGATATCGCCAGCCTCGAACAAACGATCGAGCGCGCCTTCGAAGAGCGCGACGGGCTCGGCGTGGACACCAGAGGCGAGGTTCGCGAGGCCGTCAATGCCGCGCTCGACATGCTCGACCGCGGCGATGTGCGGGTGGCCGAGCGGCGCGACAGCGGCGAGTGGCATGTCAACCAGTGGCTCAAGAAGGCAGTGCTTTTGTCGTTCCGTCTCAACCCGATGGAGGTCATCAAGGGCGGCGCCGGCGATGCGACCTGGTGGGACAAGGTTCCCTCCAAGTTCGACCAGTGGGGCACGATGGAGTTCGAGAAGGCAGGTTTTCGTGCCGTCCCCAACTGCGTCGTCAGACGTTCCGCCTTCATCGCCCCGGGGGTGGTGCTGATGCCGTCTTTCGTCAATCTCGGTGCCTATGTGGGCGAGGGCACGATGGTTGACACCTGGGCAACCGTCGGCTCCTGCGCCCAGATCGGCAAGAATGTGCATCTGTCGGGTGGTGTCGGCATCGGCGGCGTGCTGGAGCCGCTGCAGGCCGGGCCGACCATCATCGAGGACAATTGCTTCATCGGCGCCCGCTCGGAAGTGGTCGAGGGCTGCATCGTGCGCGAGGGCGCGGTGCTCGGCATGGGCGTCTATATCGGCAAGTCGACCAAGATCGTGGATCGCGAAACCGGCCAGATCCATATGGGCGAGGTGCCTCCCTATTCGGTGGTGGTCGCCGGCACCATGCCGGGCAAGCCGATGGGCAATGGCGAACCCGGTCCCGGCCTCTATTGCGCCGTGATCGTCAAGAAGGTGGACGAGAAGACCCGTTCCAAGACCTCCATCAACGAGCTTTTGAGGGACTGAGGTGAACCAGAGCCCGATCATATGGCTGTTTTTCGGCATTTCGGGGCGCGTGAGCCGGCTGGCCTATTTCCTGGCTGGCCTCTTCCTCGCGATCGTGCAGGCTTTTCTGCTCTACCGTTTCACGCTGGTGCCGGAACAGTCGGCGGCCGGACAGTTCTGGGCGTTCTTGTTCTGGGTCGCGGTCGTCGTCTCGGTGTGGTCCAACGTCGCGCTTGGCGTCAAGCGCCTGCACGACATGGGCAGGCCGGGCATTTTTGCGGTGGCGCTCTTCATTCCCGTCGTTTCGGTGATCGCCTTCGTCGCGTTGTGCCTGTTCCCGGGTACCGCCGGGCCCAACCAGTATGGCAGCGACACCAACCGACCCGCCTGAGCCGCATCAGGGGGTCGGAGGACGCGATCAGCCGAACTCGAACCAGACCGGCTTGTGGTCGGAGCCATCGGCCTGGGCATCGACCCAGGAAGCCTTCATCTGGCCGGCAAGCCCCGGCCAGATGAAGCCGTAGTCGATCCGCTTCCAGAAGCTGGTATCGTCGGGGGCCTTCGGCTCGATCCAGGTGATGGCGGCCTCGGTACCGGTCGTTTCAGCGACAAGACGTGCGGCATCAACCGCGATGTCGGCCGCCCGGGGCATGCCGACGGCATGGTCGGGCGATCCCGCGATCTCGCGATATTCCATGCTGTCAGCCAGCATGTTGAAGTCGCCCAGCAGCATATAGGCCTCGGGCAGCGGCGGCTCCGGGAAACCGCGCTCCGACAGTCCGGTCAAGGCACCGCCCTCGATCGCGTAACCGGTGACCCGGTCCATCAGGAAGCGGGCCTGGCGTGCGCGCTCTTCCGGCACGCGGTGGTCGAGATGGACCGAATAGAAGCGCATCGGCCCGAACAGTGCCGTGTCGATCAAGGCTTCCAGCGCGCCGCGCTGCAGGTTGATGGCATCGAAGGAACGCCGGCGCGGCAGGAGCAGGTTGCGCGACGAGCGGATGGCGGTCTTCGACAGAACCATGTTGCCGAACTGGAAGTAGAGGTCGACCGCCTTGCCATCCTTGATATGCGAGCCCATGTCGGCTTCGAAATTCGGTCCGTAGACGGCGAAATAGTCCGGCAGCAGCGCGCGGATCTCGGCCACCATGTCCCGGCCGCCATTATCGGCATGGTTGCGGGTCACTTCCTGCAAGGCGATGACGTCGGCACCCCGAACACGATCGATGATACGCGCGAGATCGTAGCGCTCGTCGAGCCCGATCCCGTACTGGATGTTGTAGGACACGCACTTCATGCCAATCTTCTCCCCTTCGCTGCCCGCGATTGCGGTGCGGCGGCCATTCCTGTATCGCTCACGCGCTCGCAACGCGGGCAAGTGCAGACCAGATAGATGACGAAGCTGTCAATCCGATGAAGTTCCTGGATCAAGCCAAGGTTTATATCCGCTCCGGCGACGGCGGGGCAGGCTCGGTCTCGTTCCGGCGCGAGAAGTTCATCGAGTTCGGCGGACCCGATGGCGGCGATGGCGGTCGCGGCGGCGATGTCTGGGTGGAGGCCGTGGACGGTCTCAACACGCTGATCGACTATCGCTACCGCCAGCATTTCAAGGCCGAGACCGGGCAGCACGGCATGGGCCGCAACAAGACCGGGGCCGGCGGCGGCGACGTGACGCTCAAGGTCCCCGTCGGCACGCAGATCTTCGAGGAAGACAACGAGACGCTGATCTGCGACCTGACCGAGGTCGGCCAGCGTTTCCGGCTGGCGGCCGGCGGCAATGGCGGTTTCGGCAACCAGCATTTCAAATCCTCGACCAACCGCGCCCCGCGGCGCGCCAATCCCGGCCTGCCGGGGCTGGAACGCTGGATCTGGCTGCGGCTGAAGCTGATCGCGGATGCCGGCCTGGTCGGCCTGCCCAATGCCGGCAAGTCGACCTTCCTGGCCTCCGTTTCGGCGGCCAAGCCCAAGATTGCCGACTATCCCTTCACCACGCTGCACCCCAATCTCGGCGTGGCGCGGATCGACGCGCGCGAATTCGTGATTGCCGACATTCCCGGACTGATCGAGGGCGCGCATTTGGGCGCAGGCATTGGCGACCGGTTTCTGGGCCATGTCGAGCGCACGCGCATCCTGTTGCATCTGGTCTCCGCCCGAGAGGAAGATGCCGCTGCCGCCTATCGCACCGTGCGCGGCGAGCTCGAAGCCTATGGACACGGCCTGTCCGAGAAACCGGAAATCGTGGCGCTGAGCCAGGTGGACCTGCTGGACGAGGAAACGCGCGCCGAAAAGATCGCTGCCCTGTCGGCCGAATCGGGGCGGCCGGTCATGGCGCTGTCGGCCGCGACCGGCGAGGGCGTGGAGGCCGTACTGCGCGGCCTGATGGCCGAGATCGAGGCTGCGCGGGCAGCCGATGCCGGCCCGGCCGAACCCGATCCGAGGTGGGAGCCGCGCGGCTGATCCCATGAACCACCCGCCCCTTTCTTCCCATCGCCGGATCACGGTCAAGATCGGCTCGGCGTTGCTGGTTGACCGCGACAGCGGGCTCAAACGCGACTGGCTGGCCTCGCTCTGCGCCGATGTCGCCGCCTTGCGCGCAGGTGGGGCGGAAGTGCTGGTGGTCTCCTCGGGTGCCATTGCGCTCGGCCGCAAGGTGCTGGGCCTGGGCCGCCGCGCCCTCAGGCTGGAGGAAAGCCAGGCCGCCGCCGCGGCCGGCCAGATCGCGCTCGCCGGTGCCTGGTCCGAGGAACTCGGCCGCCACGGGCTGAAGGCCGGGCAGGTTCTGGTCACGCTCGGCGACACGGAAGAGCGCCGCCGCTATCTCAACGCGCGGGCGACGATCTCCACGCTGGTCAAGCTCGGCGCCGTCCCCGTCATCAACGAGAACGACACCGTCGCCACGACCGAGATCCGCTATGGCGACAATGACCGGCTTGCCGCCCGCGTCGCGACGATGATGAGTGCGGATCTCCTGGTGCTCCTGTCGGATGTGGACGGTCTCTACGACCGTCCGCCCTCGGTCGATCCCGAGGCGCGCTTCCTGCCGCTGGTCGAACGTATCACGCCGGAGATCGAGGCGATGGCAGGCGCTGCCGCGTCGGAACTGTCGCGTGGCGGCATGCGCACCAAGCTCGATGCGGGCAAGATCGCCACCCAGGCCGGTACAGCCATGCTCATCGCGTCGGGTACAAGGCCGAACCCGCTGGCCGCCGTCGACCGGGGCGAAAGGGCAACCTATTTCAAGCCCAGCGACTCGCCCGTGCGTGGCTACAAGAGCTGGATCGCCGGTCAGCTCGAACCTGCCGGAACCGTCAGTGTGGACGATGGCGCGGTAAAGGCTTTGAAATCGGGAAAGTCGCTGCTGCCGGCAGGCGTCACCCGCCTGTCGGGCACTTTCGCCCGCGGCGACACGGTTGCCATACTTGATGCGCAGGGCCGCGAGATCGGCCGCGGGCTGGTGGCCTACGATCACGCCGATGCCGCCCGCATTGCCGGTCTCAGATCGACCGATGTCGAGGCCGTTCTCGGCTATCAGCCCCGCTCCGCGATGATCCATCGCGACGACCTTGTCATGCACAAGGGCGAGTGATTATTTCTTAACCCGGAAGTTCATGTTTTTGTTGACGGACCCGGTGAAGTTGCGCTTGATGCGAGGATGCGCAGTTGGCCGCCAGATTTGATCGCCCTCAAAATGCCGTCGGCGAATGCGTATATGGTGTGGAATGAGTGATGCCCGTATGGGCGCGTGAGTGAGCGATGCTGGTCTGTCACTGCAATCTCATTACCGAGAAGGAAATCGAGAAGGCGATCCGTGATCTTCTCGATGCCGATCCTTGGCAGCTCATCGTTCCGGCCAAGGTTTATCATTCCATGCGGCAGCGCGGACGCTGTTGCGGTTGTTTTCCCAATGTGGTCGAGACTATCATCCGTGTGACAGAGGACTATCACCTGCGATTGAACCAATCCGACGGTGATGTCGTTACGTTTCTTGATCAGGTGCGCGGGCTGCGCATGAATAGCGGGAGAACAGGTAATGAAGGGCGATCCGAAGATCATCGAGCGGCTTAACGAGGCGCTTTTCCTCGAGCTGGGAGCGGTCAACCAGTACTGGTTGCACTACCGGCTGCTCGACGACTGGGGCTATGGCAAGCTGGCCAAGAAGGAGCGCGAGGAATCGATCGAGGAGATGCACCATGCCGACAAGCTGATCGAGCGCATCATCTTCCTCGAAGGCCATCCGAACCTGCAGAAGGTCGGCCCGCTGCGCATCGGCCAGACCGTCAAGGAAGTGCTGGAGGCCGATCTCGCTGGCGAGCACGAGGCACGCACCTCCTACAAGAAGTCCCGCGAGATCTGCGAGGAGCTGGGCGACTACGTCACCATGAAGCTCTTCGAGGAGCTGCTGGCCGATGAAGAGGGCCATATCGACTTCCTCGAAACCCAGCTCGATCTCTACGAGTCGCTTGGCGAGAAGAAATACGCGCTTCTCAATGCCGTGTCGGCCGACGAACAGGAATAGATCGTCTCCCGATCGCGCATGGAAGGTTGACGGCGCGCGCTGCTAGCGGCAAGCGAGCCTGATGGCTCGAAAGACCGTCGATCACGATCTGCCCGTCGCGGAAGCGCTGCCCGCGCTGCAATCGGCCCTCGCAAGCGGGGGCCGAAATGCCGTTCTGGTGGCGCCGCCGGGTGCCGGCAAGACGACGCTCGTGCCGCTCGTCCTCGCCGAAGAGGACTGGGCGAAGGGTGGGCGTATCCTTGTGCTGGAGCCACGCCGGCTGGCCGCGCGCGCTGCCTCGCGGCGCATGGCCTCGATGATGGGCGAGGACATTGGCCAACATGTCGGCCACGCGATGCGCATGGAGCGTCGCTTTGGCGCCGAGACCCGCATCCTTGTCGTCACCGAGGGCTTGCTGGCACGCATGATCCTCGACGACCCGGAACTGTCGGGCGTCTCCGCGATCCTCTTCGACGAATATCACGAACGTTCGCTCGACGCCGATTTCGGCCTGGCGCTGGCGCTCGACGTCCAGTCGGCGCTCAGGCCCGACCTGCGCATCCTCGTCATGTCGGCAACGCTGGACGGGGCACGGGTGGCAAAGCTGCTCGGCGACGCCCCGGTGATCGAGAGTCGCGGCCGCGCCTATCCCGTCGATATCCGCTACCGGGAGCATGCCCCCGGCACGCCGGTGGAACAGGCGGTCGCGGATGCAGCAGCTTCGATCCTGCGCGAGGAAGAAGGCAGCGTGCTCGCCTTCCTGCCGGGATTGCGCGAGATCGAAAGGACGGCCGGCCTTCTCGAAGGCCGGCTGCCGGCCGGTTGCGACATCGTGCCTCTCCATGGCGGCCTGGACGGCAAGGCGCAGGACGCCGCCATCCGACCGCCGCCGCCGGGCAGGCGCAAGCTGGTGCTGTCGACCGCGATTGCCGAAACCTCGGTGACCATCGATGGCGTGCGCATCGTCATCGATTGCGGCCTGTCGCGCCAGCCGGTCTACGAACCGGCCACCGGCCTGACGCGTCTCGAGACCGTGCGCGCATCGCGCGCCTCGGTCGCCCAGCGCGCCGGCCGCGCGGGACGAACCGAGCCGGGCATAGCGCTCAGGCTCTGGCGGGCCGAGCAGACCGCCGCACTGCCGGCCTTCGCGCCACCCGAGATCACCCAGGCGGACCTCTCCGAACTGGTGCTCGCCTGCGCCGCCTTCGGCGTTGCCGAGCCGGCATCTCTGCCCTTCCTGGACCCGCCGCCAGTTCCCGCCCTGGCCGAAGCCCGCGCGCTGCTCGCCGATCTCGGCGCCATTGATGCCGAGGGCCGCATCACCGACACCGGCCAGAGGATGCGGAACCTCGCTTTGCCGGTTCGGCTGGCGCACATGCTGGCGGAGGCGTCGGCCGAAGGTCATGCGCGTGAAGCCGCGCAACTCGCCGTGCTCATCGGCGAGAGGGGGCTTGGCGGCAACGACATCGATCTCGACCATCGGCTCGAACGTTTCCGGCACGAAAAGGGCGACAGAGCAGAGGCCGCGCGCAAGCTGGCCGAGCGTCTCGCCCGATCCGCCGGTGGAGACGCTGGCGCGTCGTCGCGTATCGGTGCCGGCGCGTTGCTCGTCCACGCCTACCCGGATCGCGTCGCCAGGGCGCGCGGCGAGCATGGCCGCTTCGTTCTGGCCAATGGTCGTGGCGGTGTTGTCGATGCCGCGCACCGACTTGCCGGCAGCCCTTTCCTGATCGTCTCCGATTTGCAGGGAAAGGCCGCGAACGCGCGCATCGCTGCCGCCGCGTCCATTACCGAGGACGAGATACGCCAAGCGCTCGGCGATCGCATCGAAACCAGGCGCGAGACCGCCTACGATACGGACAGGCGGACTGTGCGTGTTCGAGAGACCGTCCGCCTCGGCGCCATCGTGCTTGAAGAGCGGCCGCTGCCCGCGCCGAAAGGGGCCACGGCCGACCAGGCCGTCATCGAAGCGGTCCGGCGGCATGGCCCCGGCATTCTTCCCTGGGGCGACGCGGGCACGACGCTGCGCGAACGGCTTGCCTGGCTGCACGGCGCGCTGGGCGAGCCCTGGCCGGACATGTCGGATGCTGCGCTCCTGGACGATCTCGAAACCTGGCTCTTGCCGTTCCTGCCGGGCGAGGCGTCGCTCTCGGCAATCTCCGGCGACAGGCTGAAGAACGCGCTCCTGTCGCGCGTGCCTTATGAGCTTCAACGCGAGATCGACCGGCTTGCGCCGGCCCGTTTCACGCTGCCGACCGGCAATATGGTCGCGCTCGACTACCGGGAGGCCGACGTCGTGCTGTCGGCCCGCGTGCAGGAACTGTTCGGCCTCACCAGCCATCCCGCCATTGCCAGCGGCAAAGTGCCGCTGCTGGTGGAACTCCTGTCTCCCGCCCATCGGCCCATCCAGACCACGCGCGATCTGCCCGGTTTCTGGGCAGGATCATGGGCGGATGTGCGGGCCGACATGCGCGGGCGCTATCCCAAGCATGTCTGGCCGGAGAACCCTGCCGAGGCAGAACCCACCGCACGGGCCAAGCCGCGCGGGCGGTAGGACTTGGCGAACCGCCCTTGCCGGCGCATATAGGCGCCATGAGCGATACCGTGGCCGCCCCCGATCCCAGGCAGATGCATCGCCTGCGGCTCAACACGCTGATCCGGCTGAGATGGCTGGCGATCGCAGGGCAGAGCGCGGCGGTGCTGGTGGTCGCCTTCGTGCTGGAATTTCAGGTGCCGGTGGCGATGTGCTTCGCGCTGATCGCGTTGTCGGCCTGTCTCAATCTCTATCTGTCGTTCCGGTTCCCCTCGCCCTATCGCGTGCCGCCGCCGTCGGCCTTCGCCATCCTGACCTTCGACGCGTTGCAGCTTGGTGGCCTCCTCTACATGACCGGCGGTCTGACCAACCCCTTTGCCCTGTTGATGACGGTGCCGGTCGTCATCTCGGCCACCACGCTGCCGCTGCGCCATACGCTGCTTCTGGGACTGATGGTCGTGGCGCTGACAACCTTCCTGGCGCGGTTCCACATGCCGCTGCCCTGGTATCCGGGCACCCAGCTGGCGATGCCGTCCATCTATATCGTCGGCATGTGGATAGCGATCGTCTCGACGCTCGCCTTCACCGGCGTCTATGCCTATCGGGTCGCCGAGGAGGCGCGGCTTCTGGAGACGGCGCTGTCGGCAACCGAACTGGTGCTGCAGCGCGAGCAGCACCTGTCGGCTCTCGACGGGCTGGCGGCCGCCGCCGCGCACGAACTGGGCACGCCGCTGGCCACCATTTCGCTGGTGGCCCGCGAGATGGAGCGCGCGCTCGGCGACGATCCGCGGTTTCGCGAGGATGTGACCCTCCTGAGGACGCAGAGCGAGCGCTGCCGAACGATCCTCAAGCAGCTGACCAGCCTCTCCTCGGAAGGCGAGGTGCACATGGCCCGCCTGCCGATGACCTCGCTCATCGAGGAGGTGATCGCGCCGCATCGCGATTTTGGCGTCGAGATCCGGCTGGAGCCTGAACATTGCGAGGGACCGGAACCGGTCGGGCGCCGCAACCCCGGTGTCATCTACGGCCTCGGCAATCTCGTAGAGAACGCAGTCGATTTCGCGCGCGAGACGGTGACCGTCCGCTGGAGCTGGAACGCAAACGAGGTGGAACTGCGGGTCATGGATGACGGGCATGGATTCTCGGCCGAGATACTCGACCGCATCGGAGAGCCCTATATGACCCGCAGACCGCTTGGCGCGGCCCGCGGCGGCCTGGGTCTGGGTCTGTTCATTGCCAAGACCCTGCTGGAGCGTTCCGGGGCCTCGATCGGTTTCGGCAATGCCGGTGCGCCGGGCGAGGGCGCCATCGTCACCGTGCGGTGGCCGCGCGAAGCGTTCATGTCGCCGGTGACCGTGGCGAGGGCGGCCTATTGAGCGGCGATTTGGAAACCGCTGGCTAATGGCCTAGAAGGCAAAAGGAAGAAGCAGGCAGATGGAAAGCATCGTCATGTCCACAGCGGCCGTCGAGGATCGCACTCTTCTCATCGTCGAGGACGACAAGCCGTTCCTCACCCGGCTGGCCCGGGCCATGGAAGGTCGGGGCTACGAGGTCACCACCGCCGAATCGGTGGAAGATGCCGTCGCCGCCGTGCGCGAGGCGCCGCCGGCCTTTGCGGTCATCGACATGCGGCTGGGCGACGGCAACGGCCTCGACGTGGTGGCTGCGATCCGCGAGAAACGCGACGATTCGCGCGTCATCATCCTCACCGGGTACGGCAACATCGCCACGGCCGTCACCGCGGTGAAGCTGGGCGCCATCGACTATCTGTCCAAGCCCGCCGATGCCGACGAGATCCACGCAGCGCTGACCCGCATCCCCGGCGAACTGGCGCCACCGCCGGAAAACCCGATGTCGGCCGACCGCGTTCGCTGGGAGCATATCCAGCGGGTCTATGAGATGTGCGATCGCAACGTGTCCGAAACCGCGCGCCGGCTCAACATGCACCGGCGCACGCTTCAGCGCATACTGGCCAAGCGCGCGCCGCGCTGATCACGGTCAGATCTCGTCGACTTCCGATCCCGGCAGCGACGCGCCGGCGAGTTCCGCCAGCGTCAGCCTGTTGGCGGCCGCGCGGGCGATCCGGAGCGTCAGCGCCTTTCGTGTCGCGGCTGCCAGCCTGTGCTCGGGCGCTTCGCGCAGCATTTCGGCCCCGTAGCCATCCGACAGGATGAAGCCGCACTCCTCGGGGAAGATGTCGGCCGGCACCTCCGGGTGGGTGGCAAAAAAGAAGCGGTCCGAATGGAGCCGGTATTCCGGCCATTTGCGGTCGACGCGGAAATCCTCGATCGAGGTCTTCACCTCGATGATCCAGATGTCGCCCTTGCGGGTCAGCGCGACGAGGTCGGCGCGGCGTCCTCCCGAAAGCACGAGCTCCGGCACCACGCAGGCGCCCAGCTCGAGCAGCAGCCGCTGCACGCCCCGGCGCACTCGCATCGCGCGCTCGGACTGGCGTCCGTCGACGAGCGGGTTGGTCGAAACGGGAGAGATGATCGGCATGGTCCGACCATGCCAGTTTCGGGCGGCGGATAGAAGGGCTGATCGCGCCGCCCGCCGGGCCTCAGGACGTGTCGTGCGCCATCGGCCGCCATTCGCCCTGAAAGCGAGCCAAATTGGCGATGGCGCTGCCGAACGGAGTGCGGCGCCGCGCCGGCCCGCGGGCAGGTCGCGCGAAAGTCAACAGGGCGCCAAACGCCGCAGCGAGGAGATAGAAGCGCCCGGCAAGGCAAAGTGCGTCTGCCGGGCCGTTGCCGACCGACGCGATCCCCGCCAGGGCCGGCAGCCTCATGCCGGACACCTCGAAAAGGTGTTCCGCCGCTGCGGTCTCGGGCCACCGCAGCAGCCACAGAACGAAACAGCGAACCGGCCAAGACCTGGCGGCGGCGCGCTCGGCAAGACCGGCGAGTGCCACCAGCAGCATCACGATGCGCCGCAGTGCCCTTTCGCTTCCGATTGCCGCCTGCATTGCCGCTTCGCTCCCGTCCTTTCACCTGCGCGCATTATATCGCCGCACGCGTGGGGGGTGGATGGAAACGGCCAGGAATTCGTGCAAGTCGTTGATTCAGAAGGACAGTATGCCGGATTTCATCCAGCAGAAACTGGTAACACCTCCCATCAGCCGCCGGCGCTATAGGCCGCGATCGCCGCCATGTTGACGATGTCGCTATCCTTTGCGTTGAGCGAGACGATCTGCACCGGCTTGTTCAGCCCGACCAGCAGCGGCCCGATCACCATCGACCCGCCCAGTTCCTGCAGCATCTTGGTGGCGATGGAAGCCGAGTGGAAGGCGGGCATCACCAGGACGTTCGCCGGTCCCGACAGGCGGCAGAACGGATATTGCTGCATCAGACCCGCGTTGAGCGCGACGTCGGCGGCCATCTCGCCGTCATATTCGAAATCGACCCGCCGCTTGTCCAGGATGCGAACCGCCTCCTGCACCTTGGCAGAGCGCTCGCCGGCCGGATGGCCGAAGGTGGAATAGGCAAGCATTGCGACGCGCGGCTCGTAGCCCATGCGTCGGGCAAACCCGGCTGCCTCCTCTGCGATGTCGGCCAGTTCCTCCGCGTCCGGCATGTCGTGGACCGCGGTATCGGCCACGATGACCGTGCGCCCGCGGCAGAGCGCCACCGAGGCGCCGATCACCCGGTGGCCGGGCCTGGCGTCGATGACCCTGCGGATATCGTCCAGCGCAGTCGAATAGTTGCGGGTGACACCTGTCACCACCGCGTCCGCGTCGCCAAGCGCAACCATGCAGGCGGCAAAATGGTTGCGGTCATTGTTGATCAGGCGCTGGCAGTCGCGGAACAGAAATCCCTTGCGCTGCATGCGCTCGTAGAGATGGTCGGCATAGACGCCGTTGCGCCGCGACAGCCTCGCATTGATGATCTCGATGCCGGCCTTGGAGAGATCGACGCCGGCATTGCGGGCGGTTTCCCTGATCTGCTCCTCGCGCCCGAGCAGGATCGCGGTGCCGAGCTTCTGGTTGACGTAGGAGGCGGCTGCGCGCATGACCTGCTCCTCCTCGCCCTCGGCGAAGACCACCCGCTTGGGCTGGCGACGCACGCGCTCGTAGATGCGCTGCAGCGTCGAGGCGATCGGATCGCGGCGTGCGGAGAGTTCCTGCTGGTACTTCTCCAGATTGAGGATCGGCTTGCGCGCGACGCCCGAATCCATTGCCGCGCGCGCCACCGCCAGCGGCACCGCCGAAATCAGGCGCGGATCGAACGGCACGGGGATGATGTAGTTCGGCCCGAAACGCGGCCGATGACCCTGATAGGCGGCGGCGACATCGTCCGGCACGTCCTGGCGGGCCAGTTCGGCCAGCGCCGTGGCGGCGGCGATCTTCATGTCCTCGTTGATCGTGGTGGCGCGCACGTCGAGCGCACCACGGAAGATGTAGGGGAAGCCGAGCACGTTGTTGACCTGGTTCGGATAGTCCGACCGGCCGGTGGCCATGATCGCGTCATCGCGAATCTCCGCCACTTCCTCGGGCGTGATCTCCGGATCGGGATTGGACATGGCGAAGATGATCGGGTTCTTGGCCATCGAGGCGACCATCTTCGACGTCAGCGCGCCCTTGGCCGAGAGGCCGAAGAAGATGTCGGCGCCGTCCAGCGCGTCGGCCAGCGAACGGGCATCGGTCTTGACCGCATGCGCCGACTTCCACTGGTTCATGCCTTCCTCGCGGCCCTGGTAGACCACACCCTTGGTGTCGCAGAGGATCACGTTCCCGGGCGCAAAGCCCATTGCCTTGACCAGTTCCACACAGGCGATGCCGGCTGCACCCGCACCGTTGCAGACAAGCCTCGCGGAATTCATGTCCCGGCCGGTCAGGTGCAGTGCGTTTATCAACCCGGCCACCGCGATGATCGCGGTGCCGTGCTGGTCGTCGTGGAAGACGGGAATGTCCATGAGTTCGCGCAGGCGCTGCTCGATGATGAAGCAGTCCGGCGCCTTGATGTCCTCCAGATTGATGCCGCCGAAGGAGGGGCCGAGGAAACGCACGCAATTGACGAATTCCTCGATGTCGGCCGTATCCACCTCGAGATCGATCGAATCGACATCGGCAAAGCGCTTGAACAGCACCGCCTTGCCTTCCATCACCGGCTTCGAGGCGAGCGCGCCGAGATTGCCGAGGCCGAGGATCGCCGTGCCGTTGGAAATTACCGCCACCATGTTGCCGCGCGTCGTGTAGTCGAAGGCCCGCGCCGGGTCCTCGGCAATCGCCTTGACCGGCACGGCCACGCCCGGCGAATAGGCCAGCGACAGGTCGCGCTGGGTCGCCATCGGCTTGGTCGGGGTGATTTCCAGCTTGCCGGGCCTGCCCGAGGCGTGGAAATCCAGCGCTTCCTGATGGCTGACCGAAGGGCCCGCGCCGTCGCGCTTGTTCTTTTCGAGCATGAATGTTTCCTTCCCTGGCGCGGCCAGACGTTCTTGGCACTTCTTGTGGAGTTTTGCGCGCCGAATGCGGATAAGGCTACACTCGCGCGCCACAAAACGCCAAGCCGGTTTACGTGAATTTGCGAAGGAAAGCCGCCCGTCGATGAACCGCGAAACGCCGATCGCCGAGAACGATGCCACGCCGGCCGGCGAAGGGGCTCCATCGCTGCCCTCCGCAGAGGGCGCGACACCCATGATGGAGCAGTTCATCGAGATCAAGTCGGTCAATCCCGATTCGCTGCTCTTTTACCGCATGGGCGATTTCTACGAGCTGTTCTTCCACGACGCGGAAGTGGCCAGCCGTGCGCTTGGCATCGCGCTGACCAAGCGCGGCAAGCACCAGGGCCAGGACATACCCATGTGCGGCGTGCCGGTTCATGCCGCCGACGATTATCTCCAGAGGCTGATCGCGCTCGGCCACCGCGTGGCGGTCTGCGAGCAGATAGAGGATCCGGCCGAGGCCAAGAAACGCGGCTCCAAATCGGTCGTCAAACGCGACGTGGTGCGGCTGGTCACGCCCGGCACCATCACCGAGGACAAGCTGCTCTCGCCGTCCGACACGAACTACCTGATGGCGCTGGGCCGCGCGCGCCAGGCCGGGGAACCCCAATATGCGCTGGCCTGGATCGACATCTCGACGGGCGCGTTCTTCGTTGCCGAGACGGCCCCGGACCGTCTCTTGTCCGATGTTCTCAGTGTCGATCCGCGCGAGCTGATCCTGCCCGAGCCGGTATTTGCCGATCTCGAATTGCGCCCGCTCATGGATGCGCTCGGCCGTGTCGCCAGCCCGCAACCGCCCTCGCTGTTCGATTCGGCCACCGCCGAAACCCGTGTCGCGCGCTTCTTCGATGTCGCCACGATCGAGGGTTTCGGGTCTTTTTCGCGGCCGCAGCTGTCAGCCATCGGTGGCGCCGTCGCCTATGTCGAGAAGACACAGAAGAACGAACGCCCGCCGCTCCAGCGGCCCGTGCTGCGCGATGCCTCGGGAAGCCTTTTCATCGATGCCGCCACCCGCGCCAATCTGGAAATCATGCGCACGCTGTCGGGCAGCCGTGAAGGCTCGTTGTTTTCCTGTGTCGACCGCACGGTCACGGGGCCGGGCGCGCGCCTTCTGGGGGAGCGGCTGACCGCGCCTTTGACCGACCCGGACGCCATCGCGCGGCGGCTCGATTCGGTGTCGCATTTCTCTGCCGAGCGGCGGATGCGCGAGGCCCTGCGTGATGCGCTGAAATCGGTGCCGGACATGCTGCGCGCCCTCTCCAGGCTGGCGCTGCGACGTGGCGGGCCGCGCGATCTCGGCGCGCTTCGCAACGGCCTGGCCCAGGGACGCGAGATCGCCTCGCTTCTCGATGGAGCGGAACTGCCGGCCGAACTTGGCGAAGCCTACGCAGCGCTGGCGGCCTTGCCTGCAGCCTTGTCGGATCATTTGTCGCGCGCGCTCGCCGAAGAACTGCCGCTCCTGGCCCGGGACGGCGGCTTCGTGCGCGCCGGTCATGACAGCGAACTCGACGAGGCGCGCGCGCTGCGTGACCAGGCCCGCCGGGTCATCGCGGAGATGGAACGCGCGCTGGCCGACGAAACCGGCATCCGCTCGCTCAAGATCCGCCACAACAACGTGCTTGGCTACTATATCGAGGTGACGGCCAATCACCGCGAGATCATGACCGGCAGCGACGAGGCCAAGGCGCGCTTCATCCATCGCCAGACCATGGCCAACGCCATGCGGTTCACCACCACCGAACTTGCCGAGCTGGAATCGAAGATCGCCAACGCCGCCGACCGGGCGCTGACGATCGAACAGCGCGTGTTCGCCGAACTGGTGGACGAGGCCGTGGCGGAGGCGGAGGGAATACGCCAGGGCGCGCGGGCGCTCGCGGTCCTCGACGTTGCCACGGCACTGGCCACACTTGCAGGCGAACGCGACTGGAGCCGACCGGTGGTCGATGACAGCCTGTCGTTCCGGATCGAGGCCGCCCGCCATCCCGTCGTCGAGGAGGCATTGCGTCGCCAGCTTGGCGATCCCTTCGTGGCCAATGATTGCGACCTGTCACCTGCGGAAGGCGGCCGCCACGGCGCCATCTGGCTGCTCACCGGCCCCAATATGGGCGGCAAGTCGACCTTCCTGCGCCAGAATGCGCTGATCGCCATTCTCGCGCAGGCAGGCGCATATGTGCCGGCGCGTTCCGCCCATATCGGCGTCGTGGATCGCCTGTTCTCCCGTGTCGGCGCCTCCGACGATCTGGCGCGCGGGCGTTCGACCTTCATGGTCGAGATGGTCGAGACCGCGACGATCCTTAACCAGGCCGGAGAGCGCTCGCTGGTCATCCTGGACGAGATCGGTCGTGGCACGGCGACCTATGACGGCCTCTCCATTGCCTGGGCCGCGCTCGAGCATTTGCATGAGCAGAACCGGTGCCGAACCCTGTTTGCCACCCATTTTCACGAAATGACCTCGCTGTCGGAAAGGCTCGCGCGTCTTTCCAACGTGACCATGCGGGTCAAGGAATGGGAAGGTGATGTCGTTTTCCTGCACGAGGTGGCGCGCGGCGCGGCCGACCGGTCCTACGGTGTCCAGGTGGCGCGCCTGGCCGGCCTGCCGGAGGCGGTTGTCGAGCGGGCAAGGGAAGTGCTTCGCATGCTGGAGGAAGGCGAAACCAGCGGCAGGGCCGCCCGCATCGTGGACGATCTGCCGCTGTTTTCCGCTGCGGTGAGAAAGGAACCGCCGCCGCCGGCAAAGACGGATACATTGCGAGAGGAAGTGCAAAAAATCTTGCCTGATGAGATATCGCCTCGAGAAGCACTTGATGTTCTATACAGGCTGAAAGCGCTGGCCGGAAAGCAAGTATAAAGCATATCAATCACGCCGAAATTTCTATGGTTGTTTGCCGAACGCAGTTAACCTGCTCTTGAGGCTTTGCCTGCTTGTGTGGTGCGGTTAGGAGTTCCACCGTGGCACGCATAGCAGCCCTGTTCATCGCCGATAGTCGCCGCAGAATGGCAATCGCAGCCGTATGGCTGCTGGCCTTCACCATGATGATGGGTCTGAGCGCCTGGATCGGCCAGAATGCCGTGGGCACCTTCGTCGACGACAAGGCGCGCCTCGAACTGGCCAACTACACCGGCCTCAAGGACAACGTCGTCTCCACCTTCAGCTTCATGCATGCCCACATGACGGCTGAGCCGTGTTCCGAAGCGTTTCAGGAAAAGCTGCGCGTTGTGGCCTTTCTTCCCGACGGGCTTAACGAATTCATGTATGCGCCCGGCGGGGTCGCGCGCTGCACGGTGAGCGAGTTTCCCTTCCCCGAACCCGTTGCTTTCGGCGAACCGGACATTCAGGCCGAGGACAATTTCGGTCGCGCGGTCTGGTTCGACCGCGATCTGACGTTCATCGGCATGCCCGGACATACCGGCAGCATCGTCACCAGTGAACCATTCGCGACGATTGTCCCCGCACGTGACATGCAGCCTTCCGTTCCCGCCTGGATGAGCGTCGAGGTAGGATTGTTTGCCGCCGGTACATGGTGGCACCGGTTTGGCGAAGAGGACCTGTTCGACCGCTACCAGGCGTCTCTCGAGAAGGGGGGTATCACCGGGTTTCTCGCCTCGCTGCGCTTTCGCAAGTATTGCGCCGATGACGGTGTCCACTGCGTGCTGGCCGACGTCGCGCCCGCCGGCCTCCTCAAGACCATTTTGGCACCTTTCCTGATCGCGTTGATCGGCGCCATTGCGGTGGCCAGCTGGCTGTCGCACGAAGCGCTGGCTTTCCTGCGCCGTTACTGGTCGTTCGAGGCGCGGTTCCTGCGTCATTTCGGTCCCGGCTCGGTACTGTGCACCTACCAGCCCTTCCTGAAGGTGAGCGACGGCAGCATCGGCGGATGCGAGGTGCTGGTTCGATGGCGCGATGTCGATGGATCGGTCGTGTCTCCCGATCGTTTCCTCCCCATCGTCGAACGCAACGGACTGACCTTCAAACTGACCGAGCTGGTGGTGGCCAAGGCCTATGATGAACTTGCCACGTTGGAGCATCCCAAAAAGCCGTTCAACGTGGCCTTCAACATCTTCCCGCGTGATCTCGACCACCAGCGCCTGATCCCGCTCTTCACCGACTTCCTCGCCGACCGGGACCGCTTCGCGGTCGTGGTCGAGGTGATCGAAAGCGAGGCCATGCCGCTCGGTCTGGCACAGATCGAGATCGAGGCACTGCGCGGGGCGGGAATCTTCACCCATATCGACGATTTCGGGGTCGGCTATTCCAACATCCACAATCTGGCAGCACTGCCGGTGCATGCGGTGAAGGTGGACCGGGCTTTCGCGATGGCGGCGGAAGGCACCATGCTCGACGGCATGCTGTTGCCGGCGATCGCTATGATCCGCACCTGCGGGCACCTCGTCTGCGTGGAGGGCGTGGAAAACGCGGAACGCCTGAAGCTCCTGTCGGAAAAGGGCATCGGCGCTGATTTCGTTCAGGGCTACTATGTCTCGAGGCCGCTTCCCATCGCCGAATTCCAGCAATTCCTGGACAGAGCGGAGAGCCGCTGCGAACAAGCCGCGGAGGCAGCCTGACGCGAGGCCGCCTGCCCCGTATCGCTCGCCCGCAAATCACGCTATAGACCGCGCCAAAGGCATCTACCGGCGGACCATGGCCAGGATTCCCCTCAAGCTCGAAGAGATGATCGACGCCGACGCGCTGCGCGTCGAACTCACGGCGCTGGCGCGCAAGGCGGCTTCGACCGATGCGCTGCGCGCCTCGGTGCTCGCGCGGCTGAAGCAGTGCCTGGCCGACGGCCACCACACCGCCGAAACCATGTTGCGCGAGGATGGCGGCGGCACCGCCTGCGCGGCCCGGCTGTCCCATCACATGGACGAGATGATTCGCGTCCTCTACGATTTCGTCGTCACCCACATCTACCAGTCGAAGAATCCGTCCTCGTCCGAACGCATGGCGGTGGTCGCCGTCGGCGGCTATGGGCGCGGCACGCTGGCGCCGGGTTCCGACATCGACCTGCTGTTCGTGCTGCCCTACAAGCAGACGCCATGGGGCGAGCAGGTCATCGAATACATGCTCTACATGTTGTGGGACATGGGCCTGAAAGTCGGCCACGCGACCCGCAATATCGACGAATGCATCCGCCTGTCGCGCAGCGACATGACCATCCGCACCTCGATCCTGGAAGCCCGCTTCATCTGGGGCGATACGGCGCTGTTCGAGGAACTGGTCGAACGCTTCGACGAGAAGGTGGTGCGCGACACGGCCGGCGAATATGTCCAGGCCAAGCTTGCCGAGCGCGACGACCGCCACGCCAAGGCCGGCGAGAGCCGCTACCTCGTCGAGCCCAACATCAAGGACGGCAAGGGCGGCCTGCGCGACCTGCACACGCTGTTCTGGATCGGCAAGTATCACTACCGGGTGCGCAGCGGCGAGGAACTCGTCGACAAGGGCGTCTTCACACGCAAGGAATATCTGCAGTTCCGCAAGGCGGAGGATTTCCTCTGGGCGGTACGCTGCCACATGCACTTCCTTACAGGCCGCCCCGAGGAAAGGCTGCATTTCGACATTCAGCGCGAGATCGCCGAACGGCTCGGCTATACGAAGCATCCCGGCCTGTCCGCCGTCGAGCGCTTCATGAAGCACTACTTCCTGACCGCCAAGACGGTCGGCGACTTGACCCGCATCTTCTGCGCCGCGCTGGAGGAAGAGCAGGCCAAGGACGTGCCGGGCTTCAACCGCATCTTCCTCTCGTTTTCACGCCGGCGCCGCAAGATTGCCGGCTCCAGCGACTTCGTTACCGACAACCACCGCATCAACGCCGTCGACGACCAGGTCTTCGAACGCGATCCGGTCAATCTTCTGCGGCTGTTCTGGCTGGCCGACCGGCACGGGCTGGAATACCACCCGGAAGTGCTGAAGCTCGTCACGCGTTCGCTGAAGTTGATCGACCGCGATCTGAGGCGCAACGAGGAAGCCAATCGGCTCTTCCTCGACATCCTCACCTCCAACCGCAACCCCGAGCTCAACATGCGGCGCATGAACGAGGCGGGCGTACTCGGCAAGCTCATCCCCGACTTCAACAAGATCGTGGCGATGATGCAGTTCAACATGTACCACCACTACACGGTGGACGAGCATCTTCTGCGCTGCATCGGCGTCCTGTCGCAGATCGAGCAAGGCAATGCCGCCGATCCGCACCCACTCGCCCATGCGCTGATGCCTGGCCTGAAGGCACATCGCGAGGTGCTCTATGTCGCGCTTCTCTTGCACGACATCGCCAAGGGACGGCCCGAGGACCATTCGGTGGCCGGCGCGCGTATTGCGCGGCGCCTGTGCCCGCATATGGGGTTCAGTGCGGCCGAGACCGAAACCATCGCCTGGCTTGTCGACCAGCACCTGGCCATGTCGATGACCGCCCAGACGCGCGATCTCAACGACCGCAAGACCATCGAGGACTTTGCCGAGAAGGTTCAGTCGGTGGAGCGGCTGAAGCTGCTGCTGGTACTCACCGTGTGCGACATTCGCGGTGTCGGGCCGGGCGTGTGGAATGGCTGGAAGGGCCAGCTGTTGCGCACGCTCTATTACGAGACGGAGCTTCTCCTGACCGGTGGCTTCTCCGAGGTCTCGCGCTCCCGGCGCGCGGAACTGGCGCGCGAGGAACTGTCGGCCGCCTTGGCCGACTGGCCGGAGGCCGAACGCGACCGTATCGTCCGCCTGCACTACGACAATTACCTCCTGACCGTCGATCTGGAGGACCAGCGCCGGCATGCCGGCTTCATCCGCGAGACCGATGCCGCCGGCCGCCGGCTGGCCACCATGATCAAGACCCATGCCTTCGAGGCGGTCACCGAGATCACCGTGCTGTCGCCCGATCACCCGCGCCTGTTGTCGGTCATCGCCGGCGCCTGCGCGGCGGCCGGGGCCAATATTGTCGACGCGCAGATATTCACCACCTCCGACGGCCGGGCTCTGGACACCATCCTCATCAACCGCGAATTCGACCATGACGAGGACGAGGAGCGCCGCGGCAGGCGCGTGGGCGCGCTGATCGAGGACGTCCTGTCGGGCAAGACCCGCCTGCCGGAACTGATCGAGAAACGCACCAAGCCGAAGCGCGCTGCCAGGGCCTTTCGTGTCGAGCCGCGCGTGGAAGTGCGCAACACGCTGTCGAACCGGTTCTCGGTGATCGAGTTGGAAGGCCTTGACCGGCCGGGTCTTCTCTCAGAGATCACGGGCGCGCTTTCGGCGCTTTCGCTCGACATTGCGTCTGCCCACATCACCACTTTCGGCGAGAAGGTGATCGACACGTTCTACGTCACCGACCTCACCGGCGCGAAGATCGAGAACCCCGGCCGCCTCGCCGCGATCCGCGAGCGTCTTCTCCAGGTGCTCGAGGCCGGCGCGCCGGCAAGCCGCAAGGCAGCGGCTGAATGAGCCTGATCGGCAAGTTTGCCACGGTCGGCTCGGGCACGCTCGCCAGCCGGGTGCTTGGATTCGCGCGCGAGATGATGATGGCGGCAGCACTCGGCACCGGCCCGGTCGCCGACGCCTTCTATGCCGCCTTCCAGTTCCCCAACACGTTTCGCCGGCTCTTTGCCGAAGGCGCCTTCAACGCCGCCTTCGTGCCGCTCTTCGCCAAGGAGGTCGAGGGCAAGGGCATGGACGGCGCGCGCCGCTTTTCCGAAGAAGTGTTCGGCGTCCTGTTCACGATCCTGATCGTGCTCACCATCCTGATGCAGCTTTCCATGCCGCTTCTGGTCGCCACCATCGTGGCGCCGGGCTTCCGGGCCGATCCCGAGAAGTTCGAGCTGACGGTCGGCCTGGCGCTGATCATGTTCCCTTATCTGATGTGCATGTCGCTGGTCGCGATGATGGCCGGCATCCTCAATTCGCTGCGCCGCTATTTCGCCGCGGCCATCGTCCCGATCTTCCTCAACATCATCCTGGTCGGCGTGCTGCTTCATGCCTGGTGGCAGGGCCAGGACGGGCGCGAGGTCGGCTATGCGCTCGCCTGGGGCGTGCTGGTGTCGGGGCTGGTGCAGCTCGGTATCTTGTGGATGGCGGTGCGTCATGCCGGCATCCGCATCGGCTTCCGCAGGCCGAGGCTTACGCCCAAGGTGAAGCGGCTGCTCTGGCTGGCGCTGCCGGCCGCCGTGACCGGCGGCATCACCCAGATCAATACGCTGGTCGGCACCGCGATCGCTTCCATGGAAGCCGCTGCCGTCTCCTCGCTCGCCATGGCCGACCGCATCTACCAGCTGCCGCTGGGCGTCGTCGGCATCGCGGTCGCGATCGTGCTCCTGCCCGAGCTTTCCCGCGCGCTGAAGGCCGGTGACGACGGCGAGGCTTCCAGCCTCCAGAACCGCTCGGTGGAATTCTCGCTCTTCCTGACCCTGCCGGCGGCCATCGCCCTGTTCGTCATCGCAGAGCCGATCATTCGCGTGCTCTACGAGCGTGGCGCCTTCGCGGCCATGAACGCAACGCCGACAGTCTCGGCCATCCTCGCCATTTTCGGCCTCGGCCTGCCGGCCTTCGTGCTGATCCAGGCGCTCAGGCCCGGCTTTTTCGCCCGCGAGGATACCCGCACGCCGATGATCTTCGCCGCGGTCTCGGCCGCCACCAACATTACGCTCGCCCTCCTGCTCCTGCCCAGGCTCGGCGCGCCGGGTATTGCGGTCGCCTCCGTGGTGGCGGGCTGGATCAACGTGATCCTGCTCTTCACGACGCTTCTGCGGCGCGGACACTGGCACTGGGATGCGGTCGTGAAACGGCGGCTGCCGCGCCTTCTGGCGGCGGCCGTACTGATGGGGGTGGGGCTCTGGTTCGCGATGGGCTGGCTATCGCCCTGGCTGCAGCCCGATTCCGGGCTTCTGGCGCAGGCCGGCGCGCTGGCTTTGCTCTGCGCGGGTGGCGCCACCGTCTATTTCGCGCTGGCCTTTGCGCTGGGCGGCGCCGACCTGGCGACGCTTAGGCGCAGCCTGCGCCGCAAGAACGGCGCGACGCCCACCTTGAACGATTGACCGGGGAAGGCTATCAGCCTCGCGAACTCCCGCCTCAAGCGGCCCTCCACAAGCCAACGGGTCTCCCGATGTCCTCCATCAAGCCTCTCGTCTTCTCGGGCGTCCAGCCCACCGGCAATCTGCATCTCGGCAACTACCTGGGCGCGTTGCGCAAGTTCGTCGCCCTGCAGGAAAGCCATGACTGCATCTATTGCGTGGTCGATCTGCACTCGATCACCGCGCAGCTCGTCCATGAGGACCTCGCGGAGCAGACGCGCTCGATCACGGCAGCGTTCCTGGCCTCCGGCATCGACGCGAAGAAGCAGATCGTCTTCAACCAGGCCCGCGTGCCGCAGCATGCCGAGCTTGCCTGGGTGTTCAACTGCGTGGCGCGCATCGGCTGGATGAACCGCATGACGCAGTTCAAGGACAAGGCAGGCAAGGACCGCGAGAACGCCTCGCTGGGCCTGCTCGCCTATCCGAGCCTGATGGCCGCCGACATCCTCGTCTACCGTGCCACGCACGTCCCCGTCGGCGAGGACCAGAAACAGCATCTGGAGCTGACGCGCGACATCGCCGCCAAGTTCAACCACGATTTTGCGTCCCGCATCGAGGCGCTGGGTGTCGGCGAGGAGATGCAGATGGGCGAGGAGACCGTCAACGGCTTCTTCCCGCTGACCGAACCACTGATCGAAGGGCCGGCGACACGTGTGATGAGCCTGCGCGACGGCACCAAGAAGATGTCGAAATCGGACCCGTCCGACCTCTCGCGCATCAACCTGACCGACGATGCCGACGCCATCGCCAAGAAGATCCGCAAGGCCAAGACGGATCCCGAGCCGCTGCCGTCCGAGATGGAAGGGCTGAAGGCGCGTCCGGAGGCCGCCAATCTGGTCGGCATCTATGCCGCGCTCGCCGACAGGACCCCCGAGCAGATCGTTGCCGAGTTCGGTGGCCAGCAATTCTCGGTCTTCAAGCCGGCGCTGGCCGATCTGGCTGTCGAGAAGCTTGCGCCCGTCTCGGCCGAGATGCGCCGCATCTCTGCCGACCGCGCCTATGTCGACCAGGTGCTGCGTGACGGCGGCGAACGCGCCGGCGCACTGGCGGAAGCGACCATGAAGACGGTGCGCGAGATCGTCGGGTTCCTGGCGGATTAGGGGGCGGAAGCCCCGGAGCGCCGCGAGATCGGATTGCGACTTTGCAAATGACGACGAGGCCGGCCTTGTTGGGGCGCTGTTCTTTTCGGGCACGAGCGCGTGCTGTGATCCATGCGGGTTGAAAGCTTCGACACAATCATCCTCGGCGCGGGCGCGGCCGGCATGATGTGCGCCATCCATGCGGCAGCGCGCGGCGGGCGCGTGCTGGTGGTCGATCATGCGAAGGCACCGGGCGAGAAGATCCGCATTTCCGGCGGTGGCCGCTGCAATTTCACCAATATCGGGACAGCGGCGAAGAACTTCATCTCCGCCAACCCGCATTTCGCCAAATCGGCCCTTGCTCGCTACACGCAGCACGATTTCATCGCGCTCGTCGAAAAACACCGCATCGCCTGGCATGAAAAGACGCTTGGCCAGCTATTCTGCGACGAATCGGCGAAACAGATCGTTTCGATGCTTCTGGACGAGATGAACCAGGCCGGCTGCGAATTGCGCCTGAAGACCACGCTCGAATCGATCGAGCGCGACGAGAGCGGATTTGTCGTCACGCTCGGCGGCGAGGGGGCGGCGAGAATAAGCTGCCGGCATTTCGTCGTGGCCTGCGGCGGCAAGTCGATCCCGAAAATGGGCGCGACCGGCCTTGGCTACCAGATCGCGGAAAAATTCGCGCTTGCCGTGACCGAGACGCGCCCGGCGCTGGTCCCGCTCACCTTTGGCGAGGATGTGCTCGCCGGTTTTCGGGAGATCGCGGGCGTCGCTGCCGACGCGGTCGTGTCCTGCGGCCGGATTTCGTTCGAGGAAGCGTTGCTGTTCACGCATCGCGGCCTTTCGGGCCCGGCGATCCTGCAGATATCTTCCTATTGGCGCGAGATGCAGCCGATCCGAATCGGTTTTTTGCCCGGTGACGACGTCCTTGCCATGCTCCTGTCGGCCAAGCGGGAGAACGGCCGCCGTGCGATCTCGACCGTGCTCGGCGAGATGCTGCCCAAGCGGCTCGCGACCTATCTCGCCGAGAGCCATGGCTGGACCGGCCCGATCGGCGAGGCGGGCGACAAAAAGCTCGCCGCCATCGCCGCGACTCTTCAAGACTGGGAGGTCTTTCCCATCGGTTCGGAAGGCTATCGCACGGCCGAGGTGACGCTGGGTGGTGTCGATACCGCGGGGCTCGATTCGCGGACGATGGAAGCCAAGGAAGTCGACGGGCTCTATTTCATCGGCGAGGTGGTCGATGTCACCGGCTGGCTCGGCGGCTATAATTTCCAGTGGGCTTGGTCATCCGGCTGGGCGGCGGGCACGGCGATTTCCGAGCGGTCGGCATGAACCGCCGCACACCGAGCATCTCGCCCCCGCCTTCGGCGGTTACCCGCTCAAGGCGCCGAGGCCGCCATGTCCGGCGGCGCCTGGCGGGCGGCAAACCCGACCGCCTGCTTCCCGCTTGCCCCGCGACCCTGGCGGTGGCAGATTGTGCGCCGCCGGCCCGGAGCCGGTTCGTTCCAGGAGAGATCATTGGTATCCAGACGATTGAGCCGGGAAGCCGGTCATCGCCGCAAGTTCCTGGCGATCGTCGACGAGACGCCCGAATGCGAGCGCGCCATCGCCTATGCGGCGCGGCGTTCCAAATCCACCTCGGGCGGCGTCATCCTTCTCTTCGTGATCGAGCCCGACGAGCACCAGCACTGGCTGGGCGTCGAGCAGATCATGCGCGAGGAGGCCAACGCGACGGCCACGGCGGCGCTCAACGCCCATGCCGCGCGCATCCGCGAGACCATCGGCATCGAGCCGGAACTGGTCACCCGCGAAGGCAAGGCGGCCGAGGAAATCCACAAATTGATCGAGGAGGACCAGGACATCGCCATCCTGGTGCTGGCCGCCGGCAACGCCAAGGAAGGACCCGGCCCGCTGGTCTCCTCCATTGCCGGCAAGGGCGCCGCTTTCCCGATTCCCGTCACCGTGGTACCGCATTCGCTGACCGACGAGGACATCGAAAGCCTCACCTGATCGTGTCGCGTTGATGCCCTGTGCCCGGCTTGAAATGCCGGTGCCGCAGGTCTATTTAGAATTATTCCAAAGAACGAGACCGGAGTAACGGACATGTTCATCCAGACCGAGGCGACCCCGAACCCGGCGACCCTCAAGTTCCTGCCCGGCAAGGTGGTGCTGGAGGACGGCACTGCCGATTTTCGCGATTCCGAGGGCGCGGCCGCCGCGTCGCCGCTGGCGGGCCGGCTGTTCGAGATCCCAGGCGTCACCGGCGTTTTCTTCGGCTATGATTTCGTCACCGTCACCAAGGACGGCCCCGACTGGCAGCACCTGAAGCCGGCGATTCTCGGCGCGATCATGGAGCATTTCATGTCGGGCCAGCCGATCCTCGCCGGCCAGACGGCGCGCCAGGCAGCCGAGAGCGACGAGGAGTTCTACGAGGCCGAGGACGAGGAGATCGTGCTCACCATCAAGGAACTGCTCGACACGCGCGTGCGCCCTGCCGTGGCCCAGGATGGCGGCGACATCACCTTCCGCGGCTACGAGAACGGCACCGTCTTCCTGCACATGAAGGGCGCCTGCGCCGGCTGCCCGTCCTCGACGGCGACCCTCAAGCACGGCATTCAGAACCTTCTGCGCCATTTCGTGCCGGAAGTGCAGCAGGTCGAACAGGTCGTCTGACCCTTTACAGACCGGGCGCGCCATCGCGGGCAAGCCGCTCAGCGATGGCGTCCCAGATCGTACGCGCCGTCGGCGACAGGTCCCGCGAGGCCGGCCGCAGCATCGAATGCGACGACACCGCGATGTCGCTCGGCGCCGGCAGGATGGCGATGCGCGCATCGAGCCCTTCCGGCCGCGAGAAGAACTCCGCCACCGCCCGCGACACCGGCGCAATCGCGTTCGACTGCGAGATCAGCGCCAGCGTCATCAGCATCGATGAGGTGGACAGCACCCGCGCCGGCAGTTCCAGCCCGCGCGCCAGCAGATAGGTCTCGACCGTGTGGCGCAACAGCCCGCCCGGCGCCTGCATCACCCAGTCGTGGCGCACATAGTCTTGCAGCGAGACGCTGCCGGTGCGCATCAGCGGATGGTTCTGCCGCACCACCAGCGCCACCGGCTCCTCGCCGATCGGTTCGGCCAGAAACAGGCTGTGATCGACCTCCTGCGGGATCCGCCCGATGAAGAAATCGAGCTTTTCCGACGCCAGCAGCTGGGCCAGCCGGTCGCTGGTGTCGACCGTCACATTGACCGTGATGCCGGGATGGGTGAGGCGCATCTGGCGCAGCACCGGCAGCACGATCTCGATGGCCGGCGCCGTCACCGCGCCGATCGAGACCGTACCGCTCAGCCCGCTCTCCATTTCCGCGATCTGCCGTTCGGCCAGGTCGAGGTCGCGCATGACCTTGCCGGCCCAGCGCGCCAGCGTCGCCCCGGCCTCCGTCAGCGAGATGCCGCGGGCATTGCGGCGGTAAAGCCCGGCGCCGGCGATCTGGTCGAGCTCGGCCAGAAGCCGCGAGGCGGCCGGCTGCGTCATCGCCAGGCGCTGGGCGGCGGCGCTGATCTGCTGCGTTTCGGCAAGCTCCGCCAGAAGCCGCAAATGGGTCAGTTTCAGCCCGCGCCGGATCAGCCGGTCGCGCCCGGTGGAGAGGGCTTCCTGTGGGTCCAGAATTTCCGCCATGCGCATCGATATAACAAATTTTGCATATCAGTCTACCAATTGCGTATTTGACCTGCATATCCTTGCTGACTAGCTTCCCGGCTCCGGTCAACGAACCGGGAGGAGCCCGCCGCCATGGATGCGTCGGGTCGGATTGCACCTTGGGAGGAATCGATGCGCTTCATGATCGCCGCGCTGGCGGCAACCGCAATGACGGCAGGCCTCGCGGCAACGCCGGTTTTCGCACAAAGCAACGGGTATGTCGGCATTGCGATGCCCACCCAGTCCTCGGCCCGCTGGATCTCGGACGGCAACTCCATGGTCGAGCAGTTCGAGGCGGCCGGCTACAGAACCGATCTGCAATATGCCGAGGACGACATCCCCAACCAGCTCGCCCAGATCGAGAACATGATCGTGCGCGGCGTCAATGCGCTCGTCATCGCGTCCATCGACGGCACCACGCTGACCGGCGCGCTGGAAACGGCTGCCGCCGAGGGCATTCCCGTCATCGCCTATGACCGCCTGATCCGCGGCTCCGAGCATGTCGACTTCTACGCCACCTTCGACAATTTCCAGGTCGGCGTGCAGCAGGGCCAGTCCCTGCTCGATGGTCTCGACATCGCCAACAATGAAGGCCCCTTCAATCTCGAGGTCTTCGGCGGCTCGCCCGACGACAACAACGCCTACTTCTTCTACGACGGCGCCATGAGCGTGCTGCAGCCGCATATCGACGACGGCACCCTCGTCATCCGTTCCGGCCAGACCGGCATGGACACGGTAGGCACGCTGCGCTGGGACGGTTCGCTGGCCCAGGCCCGCATGGACAACCTCCTGTCGGCCCACTATTCCGACGAGCGGGTCGACGCGGTGCTGTCGCCCTATGACGGCCTGTCGATCGGCATCATCTCCTCGCTGCGCGGCGTCGGCTATGGCAGCGAAGACCTGCCGATGCCGATCATCTCCGGCCAGGACGCGGAGATCCCCTCGGTCAAGGCCATTCTGGCCGGCGACCAGTACTCGACCATCTTCAAGGACACGCGCGAACTCGCCCGCGTCACGGTCGGCATGGTTCAGGCGCTGCTCGAGGGCGGCGAGCCCGAAATCAACGACACCGAGACCTATGACAACGGCGTCAAGATCGTGCCGTCCTACCTTCTCGAGCCCATCCTGGTGACGGCCGAGAACTGGGAAGAGGTGCTGGTCGGCTCGGGCTACTATACCCGCGAGCAGATCGTCGACTGAAGCCATTCGGCAATTGGCGCGGCGGTGATAGGATCGCCGCCGCCCCAGCCCCGCCGACAGGCTGTTGGAACGACTTCGACATGCCACATCCGTCAGCTGTCGGCCGCGCAGTCGCCTGCCCGGCCGATGCAGAGGGGATGAAGATGTCGGAAGCGAACCATCGGCCGATCGTGCCCAATTGAGTACGCAGCGCCATGACCGCCATTCTCGAAATGAAGGGCATCACCAAGACCTTCCCCGGGGTCAATGCCCTCGACAACGTCAACATGACCGTGGAAGCCGGCGAAATCCACGCGCTCGTGGGGGAGAATGGGGCCGGCAAGTCGACGCTGATGAAGGTCTTGAGCGGCGTCTATCCGCATGGCGAATATGACGGCCAGATCTTCTTCGACGGGGAGGAACGCCGGTTCTATTCGATCGCCGACAGCGAACGCTGCGGCATCGTCATCATTCACCAGGAACTGGCGCTGATCCCGCTGCTCTCCATCGCCGAGAACATCTTCCTCGGCAATGAATGCGCGCGGCACGGCATCATGGACTGGAGCGAGACCTACCGGCGGACCCAGGAACTCCTGGACCGGGTTTCTCTCGACGAAAACCCCCGTACGAAGGTCACCCATCTGGGACTGGGCAAGCAGCAGCTGGTCGAGATCGCCAAGGCGCTGTCCAAGAAGGTGCGACTCCTGATCCTGGACGAGCCGACATCGAGCCTCAACGAAAAGGACAGCGAGAGCCTGTTGAACCTGCTCGTCGAACTCAAGGGCAAGGGCGTCTCCTCGATCCTGATTTCGCACAAGCTCAACGAGATCACCCGCGTCGCCGACCGCATAACCGTGCTGCGCGACGGCGCCACCGTCTCCACGCTGGATTGCCACAAGCAGGAGATCAGCGAGGGAGACATCGTGCGCGACATGGTCGGCCGCGCCCTGAAGGACCAGTTTCCCGCCCGCGACGTGCCCATTGGCGATACCATCTTCGAGGTCCGCAACTGGACCGCCTATCACCCGATCCACGATGGGCGGAAGGTCGTCGACAATGTCGGCTTCTCGGTAAGGGCGGGCGAGATCGTCGGCATTGCGGGCCTGATGGGCGCCGGTCGTACCGAACTCGCCATGAGCCTGTTCGGCCGCTCCTATGGAACGCGGATCGACGGCGAGGTGCTGATCCACGGCAAGCCGACCGATGTCTCGACCGTCCCGAAGGCGATCCGCGCCGGGCTCTGCTACGCCACCGAGGACCGCAAGACATATGGACTCGTGCTCATCAACGACATCCGGCACAACGTGCCCCTGGCCAATCTCAAGGGCATCGCCAACGGCATCGTCGTCGACAGCCGGCGCGAGCGGGAAGTCGCGCAGAACTATCGAAGCCGCATGTCCATCAAGTCGTCGGGCATCGACCAGAAGACCGTCAATCTGTCGGGCGGCAACCAGCAGAAGGTCGTCTTGAGCAAGTGGCTCTATGCCGAGCCCGATATCCTCATCCTCGACGAACCGACGCGCGGCATCGATGTCGGCGCCAAATACGAAATCTACACGATCATCAACGAGCTGGCGGCGGCCGGGAAGGCCGTTGTGATGATCTCGTCGGAACTGCCCGAGCTGCTCGGCATGTCCGACCGGATCTACGTCATGAACGAAGGCAGGTTCGTCGGCGAACTGCCTGTCGCCGAGGCCTCGCAGGAAAGCATCATGGGCATGATCCTGCGCAGCGGCCACTCGGTCACCGAACAACATGCGCCCAAGGGACGAACGGAACGGGATCTGCAACATGGCTGACATCACCGAAACAAGGAGCCCTTCGGCGCCGATGCCCGCGATGGCCTATCTGCGCACCCATATCCGCGAATACGGCATCCTGTTCGCCCTGATCGCGATCATGGTGTTCTTCACCATCGCCACAGACGGCATTCTTCTGCGGCCGACCAACCTGACCAATCTGGTGCTGCAGAATTCCTACATCGTGATCATGGCCGTGGGCATGCTGATGGTCATCGTCTGCGGCCATATCGACCTGTCGGTCGGCTCGGTGATGGGCTTTATCGGCGCGCTGTCGGCGGTGCTGATCGTGCAATGGGGCATACCCTTCCCCATTGCCGCCGTGATCTGCCTGGCCGCCGGGGCCGCCATCGGCGCAGCACAGGGCTACTGGATCGCCTATTGGCGCATCCCGTCCTTCATCGTCACCCTGGCCGGCATGCTGGTCTTCAAGGGGTTGATGATGGTGCTCCTGAAGGGCCAGTCGGTCGGGCCATTTCCCGACGAGTTCCGCGCGATCGCCTCCGGCTTCATTCC
>JBKBIT010000004.1:0-181435 GCA_046297455.1 Aliihoeflea sp. | reverse complement strand
GGAAACGCGCTGGGCAAGCCTGGCCGAACTCAGCGCCGAAGTCGAAGCCGACCCCGACAGCTTTACCCCATGGCTCAGGATCTACCTCCAGAGATGGAACGAGCTCGACCTGAGGATGGCGTGACCGGTTACGGTCCAGGGCATACACCAACAGAACGATATGGCGACATTCTCCGGGCAACCTGCCGAAGATGCCTGGTGTGCCGAAGCTGAGCGTTTTGTCGTGAATTCGGGGAGTTTGTGAGGAGGTCCGGAACGGCCTGGAGGGGTTAGGCCGTTCCGGCCACCTGGCGCCGTTTGTCTGGGCAAGGCCCTTGGACCGGCGGCGGTGTTGCCTTGGGAAGGAGAGGCTGCTCCATCTCCCTCCCTGGCAATCGAACCGACCGCGACCGGCCTTCAAGAGGCCGCGGCCCGTCCAATCTCGATGCATCAGCCGGGCGTGAGACCGTGCTTGATGCCCCATGCGAACCAGTCGTCGACGACGGTTCCCGTGAGCAGGATCCCGATGCCGCCTGTCAGCGGGCAGAGGATCGCGAACCACCACGCCCAGCGATGGATGGATTCCATCGTGGCGTTGAAGCCCATCGTCCAGCGCCAGAACAAGGCGGCGCGTTCGGAGGCCGTGCCCCGGTCGACGATCTGCTCGATCTCTCGCTCGCCTCCCAGCCGGCTGACCGCCAGGATCGTCGCGCCATGCATGGCGAACAGCAAGGCCGATCCGTAGAGGAAGGCGATGGAGAGCATGTGGAACGGGTTGTAGAAGAGGTTCCCGTAGACCAGCGAGAAATTGTTCGTCCAGTCGAGGTGGGAGAAGATGCCGAAAGGCACCGCCTCGCTCCACGAGCCCATCAGCACAGGGCGGATGAAGCCCAGGACCAGATAGAGGAAGATCGCCGCTGCAAAGGCCCAGGCCACATGCGTGCCCATGCCCAGCTCACGGGCTCGAACATACATGCGCGCCCACCACAGCAGGATCGAGGCCGTGAGGAAGAAGCCTGCCATCAGCCACCAGCCGCCTTCCTGCAGCGGTGGCATGGGTGACAAGCCGTGCTCCGGAAGCGGCGGGTCGAGCGAGAGCCAGAAGAACTCGCGCATGAAGGCGAGAGGGCTCCAGTTCACCTGGGCCAGCATGTTTAGCCCGATGATCTCGATGGCGACAAAGCCGCAGATCAGCGAAGCCACGCCCAGCGTACCGAGATAGACCGGGCCGATCTGTGCGTCGCCGATCTTGCCCATCCAGTAGGAGAAGATCGGCTGACCTTCACGCTGCCATGGTCCCGGGTTGAGTGGCACACCCATGTCGGGGCCACCCCTGATCTGTACGCGGGTGAAGATGTTCTGGTATTCCATGTCAAATCTCCTCCGCTCAGGACCAGATCGGAACGCGACGCCACCAGTCCCACCACTCGAGCCAGGTGGCCGTCCAGAGCGGGCCGCTGATGATCATGCAGACCGCACTCCAGAAGGAGGCGGACACGGCGAGAAACAGCCCCAGGCGGTGAATGCCGAGCGTGCCGATCGAATAGCCGATCGTGTCGCGGAAATAGCTGTTCTCGTGCTCGGCCGTCTTGACCGCCTGTCCCTTCTTCGGGTTGGTCGCCGACAGGATGAGGCCGCCGTGAAGGGCAAGCGCCAGTGTCGTGGTGAAGAAGAAGGTGATGGCGATCATATGCGCCGGGTTGTAGTGGAAGTTGCCGAACTGGTAGCCCGTGTTCGACACCCAATCGAGATGGGTGATGATCCCATAGGGAAAGCCTTCGCTCCAGGCACCCATCGCCACAGGCCGGAACACGACCAGGGTGACATAGGCCAGGACTGCGAAGGAAAAGGCCCAGGGCACGTGAAGCCCCATGCCCAGTTTCCGGGCGATCTCGGCCTGGCGCAGCGCCCATGATCCGAAGGCGCCGATGGCGCAGATCGTGATGACCTGCCACAGCCCGCCTTCCTTGAGCGGGGCGAAGCCCAGCCCGTATTGCGGACCCGGTGGATCGATCGTGATCTGCCAGAGGTTCCAGGTCGGGCCGAGCGCGGCCCCGTAGATGATCAACGCCGTGCCAACGGCGGTGAAGAAGATGGTCGTAACCCCGAAGAAGCCGACATAGAAGGGTCCGACCCAGAAATCGAACAGGTCGCCGCCGACAAGGGTGCCGCCCCTGACGCGGTATTTTCGCTCAAAACTCAGCATCGCCATGTGCGGTCTCCCCGAAATAGGGTGGTCGGGAGCGCCAGAGCGTTCCCTGAAAGGTGGCCGCGGGCGGCGGCCAGAAGCGGTCGCCCGCGCCGTTTTCGTGTCGGCCGCTGCCGGACATGGGTCCGGTCAGGCGTGGTCGACGAGCCGTTCCACCGTCGTGGGATCCGCAGAGGAAACATTCCGCGGGCCCTCGAGCCAGTTGAAGCGGTCGGTGCTGAGCAGGATGAAGTGAATCACCACGGCCAGCACGAACAGGAAGGTGAATAGCGCGATCAGCGTTCTGCGCGGATCGAACAGTAGCCACATTCTCCACATCTCTCTTCCCTCCTACGTCACGATTGTCAGGAGAGCGCTCGCGATCGGCATGACGCCTTCCTCGAGCGATGCATAGCCCTGGGGACCGGGAAGCCACGGCCGCCACATCCAAGCCAGGATGTGCGCGACGACCGCGACGATCACGAACGCCATGAAGCTAGTCATGAAGACGGAGTGAAACTCTCTGGCTTCAGCTTCCGAAAGGCCCGACAAGGACCCCCCATTTTCAGCCATCGTTACCTCCTTCAGTTTGGCCTTTCGGCCATTTCCCGGATGGCGGACCATCCGGCGCGAACACCCCGGCCGTCCTGGCCGGGACGTTTTCCGCCCGCATTCACGGACGGAAAGGGGAACCGCTCATCGAAAGACGAACGGGATACAGGATGCCGCCGCCACCCGGGCCTCGGCGAAAACGGACCGTCGCTCAGCCGTCCTGCCGCCGGCGCCAAACAGGCGCCCCACGATCACGGCAACCAGCAACAGCGGATAGGCTACGCAGAAGAGGAGCCAGTATTCGCGACGGTCGGCGCGACGCCGGCTGGTGTAGCTCTCCCTGCGGTCGAATTCTGCAATCGCCATGTCGCTTCCTCCTGTCATTGCCGGTGACGGAATAGTCCCGGCGACGTCTCTCACGCGGGTTCGGTGGCGCGTCCCAGCGCCTGCCTCGCCCTGTTTGCGTCTATGCGTGTCTCTCCTGCCGCGCGGGCCAGTTCCTCGACGCGATCTCGCATGCGCTTGGCAGCGGAGATGCGCAGGAGCACCGGCTCCTCGGCGACGCAGTCATCAAGAAGGGCGCGCGCTTCCTCGTCCCAGGGCAGTTCCCGGTGGAGGCGCGCTGGCGTCGCCTCCACCCGGTCCAGTTCCGTGCCAAGTGGGAGGATGCGGAACAGCGCGTCGAAAAGGGCGTTGCAGACTTCCTGGATCACGTAGGTCGCGCCGGCATACCCCATGAAGGGCGTGCCGGTATGGCGCCTGATGATCGCGCCGGGGAAGGATGCCGGGATATAGGCGGAGCGCCCGCCGGCCTCGGCGGCATACATGCGCTCGTTGAAGGAGCCGAACAGCACCAGAGGGTGCTTCTGGTGGATGGCGCGACGCACTGCCTCGTTGTCGGGCTTTTCGCCCGGACGGCGTGCAAAGGCGAAGGCGCAGGGCAGGCCCATGTCCTCCTCGAGGAAATGACGCAGTCCGCGCGCATAGGTCTCGGATGCGACGATGCCGAAACTCGCGGTGGCGTAAAAGTCCTGCGTGACCGACCGCCAAAGATCCCAGAGGGGCTTGATGGTGGTCATCTTCTCGGCCTCGATGAACGGCTCCGGGTCGAGACCCGTCAACTCGCCGAGCTTGCGCAGGAAAGCGGTCGTCGAATGCAGGCCGATCGGCGCCTGCAGATAGGGCTTGTCCAGCGCCTCGCAGAGCTTGCGGCCGAATTCGCGGTAGAGGCAGATATTCACGTCGGCGTCGGCCAGTTTGGCGACTTCGGCCAGATCTGCCCCGAGCGGGAAGATGAGGTTGATCTCGCAACCGATGCCTTCGGCCAGGCGACGGATCTCAGCCAGGTCCGACGGCATGTTGAAGGTGCCGTAGATGGGGCCGATGATGTTGACGCGCGGCCTGGCGCCCTCCGGCCTGGGCTTGGGCTTTTTCGGCCGCTTCTTCTCGCCGAATTCCTTCCACAGCCACAGAAGGGCGCGGTCGGCGCTCTGCCACTGGTCCTCGTCGATGGTGCGCGGCAGGAAGCGCACGATGCGCGTGCCCTCGGGGGTGACGCCGCCACCGATCATCTCGGCGATTGAGCCGGTCACGACCACGGCGGGCTTGTTGGGATCGAGCGTGGAATGCGCCCGCTTCATCGCCTGTTCGGTGCCTGTCTGGCCGAGCTCTTCCTCGGCAAGGCCGGTTACCACGATCGGGAGTTCGTGCGGCGGCAAGGCGTCGGTGTAGTGCAGAACGGCAGTTACCGGCAGGTTCTCGCAGCCGACGGGGCCGTCGATGATGACCTGCAGCCCTTTGATGGCCGTGAAGACGTAGACCGAACCCCAGTAGCCGCCGGCGCGATCGTGATCGAGGACCAGCATCAGAAGTCCTCCATCTTGACGGACGCCTTGGCATCGACGGCGCTCGCTTCCGGCTGCGCCTCACCGGACGGCAACCTGTCTCGATCGTGCCAGACGCCCGAACTGCGCCCCTTGCCCACGCCATCGAAGAAGGCGCTCATCCTGTCGAACCGGGCCTTGCCGGCGACCGCCGCATTGATGATCGTGGCCAGAGAACCGGCACCCGCCGGCCCCATCAATGGCCGGGCGGAAATGAGATTGGTGAAGTAGAGAGCCGGGATCGCCTTCTGCTTGGCGTGCTGGACGACGGGCGTCGTGCCGACGGCAAGATCGGGCTCGAAACCGTCCACGGCTGCGAGATCCGATTCAAGCGAGGCTCGAAATTCGACATGAACGCCGCGCGCCTGAAGCCAGGCGGCATCCTCAGCGTTCCATCGCGTCTTCGGGCAGGCCGTGCCGACATAACGCAGATCGGCACCAGCTTCGGTCAGCAGCCGCCCGACGATCAGTTCCGAGCCTTCGTAGCCGGACAGCGTGATGCGTGCCTTGACAGGCGCCGAAGCCAATGCGCCGCGGATCGCCGGCAGAATTCCGTTCAGGGCAGCGTCTACCTTGGAGCGGTCCACCCCGCAGGCCTCGCCGATGGCGCGCAACCAGGCGGATGTACCCTCGACGCCAACCGGGGCGGAACCGACTACCGGTCTGCCTGCGGCCTCGAATTCGCGCACCGAGGCCGTGTAGAAGGGGTGGATGGCCGCGACCACCGCGCAATCGAGGGCGGCATAGAGCTCGCGCCATTCGCGTGTCGGCACGACCGGACCAGGTGCCAGGCCGAGGGGCTCCAGCATCCGGCCGATGGAGACGGGGTCGGCGGGGAAGACCTCGCCAAGCAAGGTGACGGTTGGCAGGTCCGCCCTGCCGGCAGCCGGCGCCTGGACCGGACCGCTGGCAGCCTCCTGGCGCGCATAGGCAAGCATGGCGCCGGCCAGCACGTCCTTGGCCTCGGCATGGGTCGGGACGCCGAAACCAGGCACATCGATGCCGATGATACGGACGCCATTGATCTCTTTCGGCAGTGCGCGCAGCGGAATGCCGGAAGCCGTGGGCACGCAGAGATTGGTGACAACGACGGCATCGTAGAGTTCGGGGTCGGCCAGCTTGTGGACCGCGTCACGGATATCCTCGTAGAGCTTACCTGTGACCAGCGTCTCCGAGTCGAAGGGCACGTAGCCGACCGTGCGCTTGGCACCATAGAAATGCGAGGTGAAGGTCAGGCCGTAGACGCAGCATGCCGAGCCTGACAGCACCGTCGCTGTGCGCCGCATGCGCAGGCCCACCCGCAACGAGCCGAAAGCCGGACACATTGACTGCGGCTGATCGTGCGGACCCTGAGGATAATCGGCCTTGAGCCGCTCCATGAGCTCGCCATTGCCCGCGGTCTCGGCTGCCTTGCGCATCTCGGCCGCACCGCCATGACATCCGCCACCGCCAGTGGCAGAGACCGAAGGCTCAAGCTCATCGATTGCCTCGGCTGACAGGCCCGCATTGTCGATTTCGGCAGCCCCCGCGCCATCGTAGACCACCTCGGTTTTCGAGGGCGGGGTCGTGACCTTGGGATCGGGACGAACATTCATGACAGCAACCTCAGACCTCGTCGTAGACGACTTCGAGGGAAGGTTTCGCGATGACGATCCCACCGCGCATATCCGCCTGGCTGGCTGGCTCCAGAACGACGCTGGCACCTACCTCCTGGGCCGAGAACAGGCCCAGCAAGGTGTCCTGGTCGAGCGGTGCGGGACGTTGTGGCGGGGCGGATGCAACATTCTCGGCGAGTTCGGCGAAAAGCGGCCCCCAGCGGCCATCGGGATGGCCGATGATCTGGTAGTTGGCGCTCTTGCGGCGAATGTCCTCGTCTGCCGGGATCGTGGCCAGCACGGGGATGCCGACTGCGCTAGCGAAGGCAGCCGCCTCGCCGGTTCCGTCATCCTTGTTGATGACCATGCCCGCCACGCCGACATTGCCGCCAAGCTTGCGGAAATAGTCGACCGCCGAGCAAACATTGTTGGCGACATAGAGCGATTGGAGATCGTTGGAGCCGACGACAATGACCTTCTGGCACATGTCACGGGCGATCGGCAGGCCGAAGCCGCCGCACACCACATCACCGAGGAAGTCGAGCAGGACGTAGTCGAAGCCCCATTCATGAAAGCCGAGCTTCTCCAGGAGCTCAAACCCATGAATGATGCCGCGCCCGCCGCAACCGCGGCCGACCTCGGGGCCGCCAAGTTCCATTGCGAAGACGCCGCCGCTCTTGAAGCAGACGTCACCGATCTCGACTTCTTCGCCGGCAGCCTTCTTGCGCGCCGACGTTTCAATAATGGTCGGACAGGCGCGGCCGGCGAACAGAAGCGACGTGGTGTCGCTCTTGGGATCGCAGCCGATCAGAAGCACGCGCTTACCCTGCTGGGCCATCATGTGCGACAGGTTGGCGAGCGTGAACGACTTACCGATGCCGCCCTTGCCATAGATTGCAATGATCTGCGTCTCGGATTTCGCTTCGCCCTGGTGAACCGGGTCGGGACCGATCGCGGCCTCAGCCCGCACACTCTCGACCAGCGCGAGCAAGCCCCCATCACTGTTCTTCATCGGTGCGTTCATGATAGCTTACTCCAGTCCAGAACCATCTTCAGGCAGGCGGGGTCTTCGAATGCGGTTCGGTAGGCATCCTCGACGCCGGCCGGCGTTGCCGTGTGGGTAATCAGACCCTTCAGTGACAGCGCCCCCGCCTCAATGAAGCTCGTGCAGGCCACCAGATCTTCCGGTCGCCATTCGGCAGCGACACGCATCCTGGCCTCCCGCATGAAGGCGGGCGGGAAAGAGAAGGAGACGCGCCGGTCGTAGAATCCCGCGAGGGCGATTTCTCCGCCGCGCGCCAGACGCCCGATCAACGTATCCAGAATGTCCGCATCGCCACTGACATCGCAGATGCGATGGTAGTCACGCCGGTCGTCTTCTGCCGGATCAACGACGCGGTACCCCTCGGCACCATCGCGGCGGCGTGGATCGACTTCCCAGACGGTCGGCGGCTTGCCGCCTGTCGCGATGACTGTTCGAGCCACCAGCCTGCCCAGCGCGCCGTGACCGACGATGAGTTCTGGCGGACGAAGCCGTTCGGGATCGATGGCATGCCAGGCTGTGGCAGCGAGCGCGACGAGTATCGCCTCGTCGCCAATCGCATCGCTCAACACGACGGTGCGGCGGCCGGCCGCGACAAGATGGGAAGCCGCCCCGCCAAACAGGCCGCGCACTTCGCCATAACAATTGGCGCCGGGCACGAATACGCGGTCGCCCGCCTTGCGACCAGATTCCGGTCCGGCCTCGACGACCGTTCCGACCGTCTCGTAGCCAGGGACAAGCGGATAGGCCAAACCCGGGAAGTGGGGCATCTTGCCCGACCACAGCAATTTTTCGGTGCCGGTCGATATGCCGCTGCGCTCGACTTCGACAATGACGTCGTCCTCAGCGGGATCGCAGATGGCGAGGTCGGCGATGGAAATTCGCCCAGGCTCCTCAAGAACAACCGCTTGCGTATGCATTCGTGCCCTCCTCGCCGGCATCATCGGACGGCGCACAGGATTTGAGCTGTCAGCATAACTTTACGGCAACAAGTGTCAATTGTTTTATACACTCTTAACTGTCGAAAATGGTGGACGAGCTTTTCAGGCCGGTTTGCGGCCGGCCGCGACGCGGACGATCAGAGGCGTCGCGGTGGGCAGTTCGCGTATGTCTACGAACCCCACCTGCTTCATCATGCCGGCAACCTCTGCCCAGGTGCGCGGGCGGCCCTGGCCCATCGCCAGCAGATAGAAGCCGAAATAGGCATGCCCCGCAGGCTCGGCGCCCTTGGTCCCCGCCATCGGTTCCGCGACGACCATCGTCCCCCCCGCGGCAAGGCTGGCATGAGAAGCCCGCAGCAGCGCCAGCGCGGCATCGTCATCGTGATCGTGCAACACGCGAACGAGGGTAGCGATATCCGCTCCAGCAGGCAGAGGCGCCTCGAACGCATTGCCGCCGTGTACGGTGATCTGCGTGGACAATCGGGCTTGCTCGATCCGTCCGGCCGCAATCTCGGCCACAGGTGGCAAATCGAAGAGATCGAGGCGAAGGCGCGGGTATCGCCGTGCGGCCGCCATGGCAAAAGCGCCGCTGCCGCCCCCGATCTCGAGCAACCGGCGATGCGTCTGCAGCGGCAGCACAGCCAGCACCTCGCGCGCCACCATTTCCTGCGAGCGCGACATCAGCTGCGAGTAGGAGCTGGCCGCCCCGCGATCATCGGCCTCCCCGCCGGCATAGGACCAGAAACGCTGTAGCCTCGTCCGGGCCTGACCCTTCAGAAGCGCAACCGGATCGGCCAGATCTTCATACAGCATCTCGTGATGGGCGATCATGGCGAGCACGCCGTCATTGCCGACCAGCGCTGCCCCGGTTTCGCCGAGACGGTAGCGGCCGTCCGCGCCCTCGGCGGCTAGGTCCAGCGCAATGGCGGCTTTCAACAGGCGCAACGCCCCTGGCTGCGGAAGTCCGGCATGGTGGGCAATGTCGGCAATGTTGCGCGGCGCGGCATGGAGGTAGTCGACAAGCCCCAATTGCACGAAAGACGACAGCACCTGCGAGTAGACGAAACCGGCGGCCAGATCGAAGAGCGCCCTGGTGCGCCGGCGCGCGACGGCCCGCGTCAGCGGGAAGCTGGCCGCAAACTGTCGAAAGCCAGGCCTTGCGACGAGGCTCGTGCGAAAGCTGAGCCAGCGATCGAGCGCTGAACGCATGAACCCCGGCCGACCGTCGCCGTGCACCGTGGAAAAACCTTCCGTCGCGCGATCGCTCATGCTGCCGCGCGGGCTGCCTCCTTGGGCAGGAAGCGTGCGGCCTGTGCGTGGATCTGCTGCTTCAGTGCCGCGGCGCCTGGACATTCAGGCACGGATTCCGCTGCTTCCGCGACAAGTGCCTTCAGATGCTGTGCCGCACCCGCAACGCCCAGTCGTTCGACAATATTGGGCCGGCAGAACGCCTCGTCCTGACCGACGGGCTTGCCGATTTCCTCCGGCGTGCAGAGCACGTCGCGCAGATCGTCGGCAGCTTGATAGGCTTCGCCGAGACGATGGCCCAGTGTAGACCAGAGATCGGCGGGAAAACCTGCTGCAGCAGCGCCTGCCATGGCCGCGCCCGCAAACAGCGCGCCGGTCTTGGCACGCTGATAGGTCTCCAGGTCGACGCTCTCCTCGCTTTCCCATGCCTGGCCGGCCACCATGCCATAGGGCATGCCCACCGAGCGGGCGAGAACAGTCGCCAGCGCGGCTGCGCGCAGCGGATCGATGACTGCCGTCAGCGCTGCCGTCTCGAAGGCGAGCACGATCAAGCCATCGCCGGCAAGCAGCGCGAGTGGCTCGCCAAAGGCAACGTGAACCGCGGGCTTGCCACGCCGCATGCCGGCATCGTCAAAACAGGGCATGTCATCGTGGACCAGCGATGCGCAGTGCAGGAGTTCGACCGATGCAGCAGCAGCGGCGGCAAGCGCCGGCCGGTCGTCGCCGCAGGCTGCCGCCACAGACAGCGCCAGACGAGGCCTGATCCGCTGACCGCCCGGGAAGACGGCGTGTCTCAATGCATTGGCCAGCAATGGCGGCGAGGACGGCCCGCAAGCACGAGCCACTGCCTTTTCGAGCGCGTCTTCGATGCGCAGGGAAATCTCGTCGACGGCCATGACTAGCACCTCCCAATGTCAACTTTATTGGTCTATATTGCATGTAAATTTTGATTTACACAAGTCGCAAGGGAGGATCCTAAACATGCTGATGGGGCAGCCGCCCGGAGCGCACCGCGTGTTGGTTATCGGCGCTGGCATGGGAGGACTCGTGGCGGCCCTGTTGCTGGCACATGCCGGCTGCGACGTCATCGTGATCGAGAAGCAGAATTATCCGGGCGGCAAAGTGAGGACCATCGATGTGGGCGGCATCGCCGTCGATTCAGGCCCGACGGTGCTCACCATGAAGCCCGTCCTCGACGCCATATTCGAGACGGTCGGCGCAAGGCTGGCCGATCATGTGCGCCTGACACCAACAGACATTCTCGCGCGACACGAATGGCCGGACGGCTCCATGCTGGACCTTTACGCCGACACCGACAGAACGGCCGACGCCATCGGTGATCTGGCAGGCGCTGCCGAAGCGGCCGGCTATCGCCGGTTCCGCGCCCGCAGCGCCGAGGTTTTCCGGACACTCGACCGCTCCTTCATGCAGGAGGCCGAGCCTGGAATCGGCTCCCTTGTTGCCCATGCGGGCATTAGCGGGTTGCCGGCGCTCGCTCGTATCCAGGCCTTCGCCACCCTGTGGAAGATCCTGGGCGGCTATTTCAAGGATGCGCGCCTGCGCCAGTTGTTCGGGCGCTACGCCACCTATTGCGGCTCCTCACCCTTTGCCGCGCCGGGGCCATTGATGCTGGTCGCGGATGCGGAACAGCAAGGGGTTTGGCTGGCGCGGGATGGCATGACGGCGCTGCCGCTGGCCATCGCCGAGCTGGCGCGAAAGGAAGGCGCACGGTTTGTTTTCGAGGAGACTGTCGAGCGGATCGTGATCGCCGGCGGCCGCGCGGCAGCCGTTCGCACAGCAGGCGGACGCGAGTTTGCTGCGGACACCATCCTGTTCAACGGCGATCCCGCAGCTCTTTCCGCAGGGCTCCTGGGCGAGGATGCGATCGGGGCGACACCGCCCAGGCCCGCGTCGGAACGGTCGCTGTCGGCGCTGACCCTCTCGATCGCCGCCGGTGCCAGGGGCTTTCCGCTGCAACGGCACAACGTCTTCTTCTCCGGCGACTACCGGGCGGAATTCGACGCAATCTTCACACATGGCCGGCTCCCGGCCGATCCCACCATCTATGTCTGCGCACAGGACCGGGACGACCGCGGGCGGCGGCTGAGACCCGGCGGGGCCGAAGGGCTGTTCATGATCGTCAATGCGCCCGCAACAGGGGATGGCATGACGCCTACGGAAAGGGAGGTCGAGCAATGTACCAAGCTGATCATGCAGCGTCTGTCGCGGGCAGGGCTGGAGCTGGAGATCGATCCCGGCGCTATGGCGGCGACGTCGCCGCAGGCCTTTCACCAGCTCTTTCCGGGAACGGGAGGCGCGCTCTACGGCCGGTTCTCCCACGGCTGGATGGCATCGTTCCAGCGTCCGACGGCGCGCAGCCGGATCCCGGGCCTGTATCTCGCTGGCGGAGCGACCCATCCGGGTCCGGGCCTGCCGATGGCGGCGCTTTCGGGACGTCACGCAGCGCGGACGATCCTGCAGGACTGCATTTCGACGGCGAGGTTCCCAAAGGCGGCTATGCCTGGTGGTATGTCGATGCGCTGAGCGACGACGGACGCCATGCGCTCACCGTCATCGCCTTCATCGGCAGCGTCTTCTCGCCCTGGTACGCCTTGTCCCGACGCCGCGGCAGGGGCGATCCGGAGCATCATGTCAGCATCAATGCCATCCTTTATCAGCCTGGAGGCAAGAAATGGGCGATGACGGAAAGGGGTCGGCATGATCTGCACCGTTCCACCCGCCACATTTCGATCGGCCCGAGCAGCATGCGCTGGTGCGATGGGCGGCTGATCGTCGAGATCGATGAATGGACGGTGCCGGTGCCCGGACGGTTGCGCGGCACCATCGAGATCGAACCGGGGCCGGTCTTTCGGCAGGTTCATCCCCTGGACGGCGCGGGCCGCCATCGATGGCGTCCCGTCGCCCCGCTTGGTCGCGCCGAGGCCCGTTTCACCGCACCCGACTGCAGCTTCTTCGGCGACGCCTATCTCGACATGAATGCCGGCGACGAACCCATCGAGAAAGGCTTCAGGCATTGGACCTGGTCGCGGTCGGCGCTGCCTGGCGGCGGCACCGGCATTTTCTACGATGTGGAGGCCCGCGAAACCGCCGGCCCCCGAATTGCCAATCGCTATCTACCCGATGGCAGCATCTCGACGCTTGCCGCGCCGCCGCAGCGCGATCTGCCAGGTACGCTCTGGCGGGTCGCACGTACCGCGCGCTCAGCCGCGCCGATCAACGCCAGCGGCGTGCGAACTCTGGAGGACACGCCGTTCTACACGCGCAGCTCGTTTACCGCGGAACTGGAAGGTGCCGCGTGTCCAACCATCTGTGAGAGTGTCAATCTCGATCGCTTCGACTCGCGCTGGGTGCAAATGCTGTTGCCATTCAAGATGCCGCGATGGCCCAGATAGAAATCAGTCCTTGCCGTCCTGGGCCTCGCGTTTTGCCTTCTCCGCGCGTTCGCGGTCATATCGTCGAAGATTGCGCAGTTCCCGGATACCGAAGAACAGCGCGAGCCCAAGAACCAGCGACAATTCGAGGAATATGATGAGCCCGGAGCTCATCCGGCCGCCATGCCGCGACGTTCAAATCTCGCGAGCAGCTCGATCATGCGCGTGGTCCGGGCCTGCACGTTCCACCATTGCGGCAAGGGTTCAAGCTTGACCGTTCGACGGGACCTGCCAACGGCGTCGATCAGAAAACGGGCCTCGTCGAGAGCCGGTGCATCCAGACCGATATCGGCCGAAAGGCGTTGGCCGGCGGCTCGTGCAAGCAGTGCGAGCTTTCGACCTTTGGGCACGATGGCTCGCGTGGTCATCGGGTCCAGGCCGCTCGAAACCAGTCGCCCGATCTCGCGGTACAAGAGCCGGGCGGCAGCAATCCCCGTCCGCGAACCTCCGGGCAGTGCCGCGATACCCGGCCTGGCCCGATCATAGAGACGTTCGGCCTCCGCCAGCAATTCGGACAAGACCGTTTCGAGCGCGGGCGACTTCCGGCCCATCGTTGAAATTTCGGCCGGCAGGATGCCGGCTTCGCGTAGGAGGGCATGCGGCAGGTAGACACGGCCCATGGCTGAGTCCTCTCCAACATCGCGGCAGATATTGGTGAGCTGCATTGCCACGCCGAGATCGCAGGCCCGCGCCAGCACGTCGGTCTCGCGACGGCCCATGACCAGCGTCATCATCACGCCGACCGTTCCCGCCACGCGCAATGCATAGGCGACAAGATCGGACAGTGTTTCATAGTCTCGTCCGGCCGAATCCCACTCCAGGCCTTCCACCAGCGCCTCTGGCACGGCCCGTGGGATCGCGAAATCGCGGACCACATCCGCAAAGGCGCGTTCCACGAAATCGTCGGCCGGCCGGCCGGCATAGATCCGCGCAAGCGCTTCTCGTATCGATGCGACGGCCTGAGCGCCGCCCTCGCCTGCATCCACCAGATCGTCAGCCATGCGGCAGAAGGCATAGACCGCATAGGCCGGTTCCCGCGCAGCGGCTGGCATCAGCATGGAAGCCATATAGAATGACTTCGAGCCGTGGCGGATCGATTGGCGGCAAGCCGCGCAGTCGGCTGGCCTGGCGAAAGGCCTATCGGACGAACTGGCTGGCATGAGGGACCACCTTGTCCAGAATGCGCGCCGACGACAACACGCCCGGAAGGCCAGCTCCCGGATGCGTGCCGGCGCCCACGAGATAGAGACCGGCGATGCTGGAATTGCGGTTGTGCGGACGGAACCAGGCACTCTGGGTCAGGACTGGCTCCAGCCCGAAGCCCGCGCCACGCTCGGACAGATAGTCATCCCGAAAATCGATGGGCGTGATGAAATGCGAGGTCGCTATACGTTCGCCCAGCCCCGGAAGCAGGGTGTCCTCGAGCCTGCGCTGGATCGCGGCCCGGCGGCGCTCGCCCTCCTCTTCCCAGTCGATCGATCCATCGAGATTAGGCACGGGACAAAGCGCGTAGAAGGCGTCGCATCCGTCGGGCGCAACCGACGGGTCGGTCGCGCTGGGCCGATGCAAATAGATCGAAAAGTCCTTGGCCAGACGCTTCCGTTCGAAAATGTCCGTCAGCAATTCGCGATAGCGCGGCCCCAGAAGGATGGTGTGGTGCCCGACATTGTCGTAGCGGCCGCGCACCCCGAAATACCAGACGAACAAGCCCATTGAGAACCGGCCGTGCCTGGCTCGTGCCTTGTCCGCCAGTCGCACGGAAGACGGCTGGAGAAGACTGTCGAGCGTTCGCGCCGCATCCGCATTGGATATTGTGATGTCGGCGTCGATGCGCTCGCCGTCAGTCAGAACGACCCCGGATGCCCTGCCGCCAGCGGTTTCGATCCGGGCCACCTCGGCCCCGGTGCGGACAGTGCCGCCCAACTCGCCAACCAGGCCCACCATCCCGTCGACCAGCCTGCCCACGCCGCCCATCGGATAGTGCACACCCCACCGCCGTTCCAGAGCGGGGATCAGGCAGTAGATGGCCGGAGCGCGAAACGGATTGCCGCCGATCAAGAGGGGGTGAAAACTGAGCAATGTACGCAGCTTCGGGTGGCGCACATACCTGGCGACCAGGCCATGAACGCTGCGATAGCCTTGCAGGCGAACGAGATCCGGAAGGATGCGGGCCATGTCGGCGACCGAACCGAATGGCTGATCGCCGAGCTGCTCGAACCCTATCCGGCAGATATCAGCCGCCTTCTCCATGAAGTGTTCATAGCCATCGAGATCTTCGGGCGAGACCCGTCGGACCTCTCGGTGCATCCAATCGGGATCGCTGCTGACCGCTATCTCGTCTCCGTCATCGAAGCGTATCCGATAGAAAGGAGACAGGGAGCGCATGTCGATATCATCGGACATGCGCCTGCCAGCAAGCTCCCAAAGTTCCTCGAACAGAAAGGGCGCCGTGACGATCGTCGGACCACGATCGAATGTGAATCCATCTCGTTCCAGTACGCTTGCCCTTCCGCCCAGGCGGTCCAACCGCTCGAGCACGGTGACCCGCCATCCGCGTGCTCCCAACCGGATCGCGGCAGCAAGACCGCCCAGCCCCCCGCCGACAACAACCGCATGCGGGCGACGATCCTCTGAATCTCGGACAGGTTTCGAAGGGTCAACATATGTCAACATACGTGGACACTACTTCAGTATTCCGACATTGACAATCGAAGCTTGTCGTTCGCTCAGCCGATGTCCACGCCGGCTTCGTCCTGGATGAGTTCGGCGACCGCATCCGGTCGTTCCTCATGCACCAGATGACCGCCATCGATCTCCATCAGCCGTGCTGTGGGTAGCCGCGCTGCCAGATCCCTGGCCTGGGAGACCGGCACGGCCTTGTCGTTTCGACCGGCGACCAGAAGCAGTGGCATATCCAGCCGAGGAAGCCTTTTTTCCAGCCAGTCCAGTTCCCAATTGGCCATCATGCCGAGCGTGGCCGCAACGTGTCCGGACTTTCGGAAGAGCCTTGCGTAGAATTCGATGCCCGCTTCGTCGATATGCGACCCGGTACCCTCCAGCAATCGTCGCGTGGCGCGCGTGTCTTCGGCGCGCCAGGAGAAGATGCGCGGTGCCAGCGGATTGAGGAACAGCAGACGCGCCAGAGGAGCGAAGAGGCCCGAGCCCCGCATGGGCAGCAATGCCCCGTTTAGCGCAATCAGGATGCGGGGCCTGGACAAGCCCTGAAGGGCCATGGCCGCCAGGATGGCGGCACCAGCCGAATGGCCGACGACGATTTCGGGCTTTTGATCCAGCTTCTGCAGAAGTGCATCCACCAGGCCCGCCATACCGCGCAGCGACAGCCCGGACGACGATGGTGTGGAGGTGAAGCCGTGGCCCGGCAGATCGGGCGCTATGACGCTGAAGCGGCCAGAAAGCCTTGGCAAAAGGTCGCGCCAGCTGTGGGTTGCGGAACCGGTGCCATGCAGCATGAGAAGGGTCGGCCCTGCCCCGGCAGTCTGCACATGCCAGCGCAGCCCACCTGCCTCCACGAACCGGCTGGCTCCACGGTTCGGCCAATCGCGTCCTTCGACATCCCAATTCGGGTGATCCTGACCGAAACCCATGTCGGTGTCAGCCTTTCATGCGGTCGGAAAGGGTGGCGGAAATCCGCCCCGCGCCGCCACGCGGCAGGGCCACGTATTCCGCGCCCAGTTCGCCGGCCAGTTCCGCGACCGATTGCTGGGGCCTGGCTCCGGTGTCGATGACGATGCCGTCGAGCCCCATGGCGCGGAAGCAGCGTGCGCTCTCGCGCATGTCCGACATTGCCCGCTCGCGACCGCCGTCACCATTAAGGCCGACATTGGCGCGTCCATCCGTGAGAAAAATTGCGAGCGCATCGCGGCCCCGTTTTCGAAGCGTCTGGGCAAGGCGCGCCGTGGCCAGGATCCCGGCCGCGAGCGGGGTGCCTCCCCCACCGGGCAATGCCGTCAGGGCCCGCCTTGCGCGGACCAGCGAACGCGTCGGCTCAAGCAGGATGTCAGCTGTCGACTTTCGAAAGGCGATGAGCGCCACCTCGTCGCGCCGGACATAGCAATCGGCAAGGAGCAGCTGTACGGCGCCCTTGGCTTCTGCCAGACGCGCAATGGCCGCCGAACCCGACGCATCGACCGCGAAGATTGCGGTGACGCCTCGGCGCTGCTCATGGCGGACATACCGAAAATCGGACGACCGGATGCGCACGCTTTCGCCGCGGCCACGGCCGCGCAAGCGCTGCCACGGTGCGGCAACGCGCAGGGTCGCCAGCACGTCCATTCGTGCCTGGCTGGCAGCGGGACGAGCCACGGGCGTCAAGGGACGGCCGCGTGTGGTTCCCCTGAGGGTCGAGCCGCTGCCTTCGCCTCGAGCAGGCCTTCTGCTGGCCGGTCTGCCGGCCAGTACATCCAACACGCCCTCGGGCAGGCTCGCGGCGGCTGCTTCCAGAACCGTGTCCTCTAGAATGCCCCGCGCGGCCTCCTGCCTTTCCGGCGATGCATCATCGCCGGGCTCCGGCATCTCGGGCGGCTGCTCGGTACGCGCTTGCGCAATGGCGGCCGCAAGCCTTTCTTGCCCAAGCACCAGTCGGCCAGCCGTGGCCGCGTCCTCTACGCCGACTTCCGGTGCGCCACGCAGAGCAGCCGCCGCGCATGCAGCGCGCATCAGGAAACCGGCGCCGCGGGCAGAATTCCAGCCGCAGGCGGCAGCCAGGCCGACCAGCGCCGCCATCATCTCTTCGTTGACAGATATGGACGGCAGATCAGCCCGCGCCCTGGCGACGTCGTCGCCACCAACAGCAGTCGTGTCGATCTCGCGATGGGACACTGCATCGAGCGAAACGCGAAGCCCGAGCCGGTCGTCCAGCGCGGGTGGCACGGTTTCGTCGTCGTCAATGCCCTCATCGAGCGCGATCAGTGCAAAGCGCGCTTCCAACTCTCCCGAAAACCCCTCCCGCTCGACACGCACCGTACCGCGATCGAGGGCAGAGGCGATCAGCCCCGCACAGCCCGGGTTCGTTCGCTCGGCCATTGCCAGCACCATCAGACCACCATTGGCGGCCACCAGAAGGCCCGACCGCATGACCGGGCGGCCGGCAGAAAGCGTCGCCGAAAAATCCAGCCCGCCAATGAGGCTGGCTTCATCCGGGGAAGCGGCCACGCGTCGCATGGGGCAACTGGCGGGCATCACCTCGCGCAGCATCGCCAGCCAGGCTTCGCGCACAGGCCCTGCACGCGCGCGCAGCCTGACGCCGCCGAGCCCCTGCGGATCGACTGCCAGCAGGCGCGCGGCCAGCAGCGAATCGCCCCAGGCGTTCGGCAGCATGGCGTTCATTCTTCCCGTATTTCCGAAAGAGCCCGCTCGATGCGGGCGGTGGAGCCCGCCTCGTCCAACGGGTCACGGCGGAGACGGTGGCGCAGGGCGCTGGGCGCTGCGGCGATCATGTCGGAAATAGCCACTTCGTCGCGTCCGCCAAGCGCGGCCATTGCGCGCGCGACGCGCAACAAGGTGAGTTCGCCCCGCAGCCCGTCCACACCGAGCTTCATGCAAAGTCTCGAGGCGAAGACCAATGCATCATCGGGACACTGTACCTTTTCGAGCAGATCCTGGGCACGACGGATGCGTGTGCGCAGCCTGCCGTCAGCCGACTTGAACCGGTCGAGGAAGGCATGCGGGTCGCGGTCGTAGGCATCGCGGCGGCGAACCACCTCTATGCGCTCCGCGATATCGGTCGGCGAGGTGACCTCGACCGACAGGCCGAAACGGTCAAGCAATTGGGGGCGCAGCTCCCCCTCCTCCGGATTGCCGCTGCCGACCAGGACGAAGCGCGAAGGGTGGCGGACCGAAAGGCCCTCGCGCTCGACGACATTGATGCCGGAGGCGGCAACGTCGAGGAGGAGATCGACAATGTGGTCCTCGAGCAGGTTGACCTCGTCTATATAGAGAAATCCTCGATGCGCGCTGGCAAGAAGCCCAGGCTCGAACGATTTCCTGCCGTGCACCAGCGCCGCCTCGAGGTCGAGTGCGCCGACGACGCGGTCCTCGCTGGCGCCAAGCGGCAGGTCGATGACCGGGACGGGGATGCGGCGAACCTTGGTACTGGCCGATGCGGGTCGTGCCTGGCAGTCCGGGCAGGAGCCAGAGGGCCGGTCTGGATCGCAGTTGAACCGGCAGCCTGCGATTGCCCGGATCGGCGGGAGAAGCCCTGCCAGACCACGCACCGCCGTGGATTTTCCGGTGCCGCGGTCGCCGAAGACGAGAATGCCGCCAATGGCCGGATCGACCGCTGCCAGCATCAATGCCTGCTTCATCTCCTCCTGCCCGACAATGGCGGAGAACGGGTAGGAGACTGAGCGACTGCCGAGCCGGTTCACATAGGCAAAAGTCATGCGGCACCTCCCCTCGCAAAAACAGTCGATCCGTCGAACATCAAACAAGAGTCGACAGGGGATCGGCATTTTGTCAATCTGACTTTACATTCTCCCTTGACGCTTGGCCATCCCGCTTTAGATTGGTCGCGTAACGGACTTCGCCGTTCAGGGAGGAATCCATGTCCGCATTTGCCCGCCTGGGCCTTGTCTTGCCCTTCGCATTTCTTGTTTCCGCACCCATGGCATTCGCTGAAGGCGACCCTGTCGCGGGCGAGCGCATCTTCCAGCGCTGTGCCGTGTGCCACGGGATCGGCGACACCGAGCGTCAGCCCGGGCCGAACCTGAACAACCTGATCGGTCGCGTTGCCGGTACGCAGCCTGATTTCACTCGCTATTCCGCCAATATGCGGGAAGCTGGCGAGGGTGGTCTCGTCTGGACCGCAGAGACGATCGACCCCTATATCGAGAACCCGCGGCGTGTGATCCCGCGCGGCAACATGGCGTTTCAGGGCCTGCGCAATGCGCAAGAGCGGGCAGACGTCATTGCCTATATCGCCCAGTTTTCTGAACCTGCAGAGGATGGCGAGGAAGCCGCCGACTAATAGTCGGCCTGACAATTCCCAGCGGAAGACTTGGCGCGCCGATAACGGCGCGCCTTTTTTGTGCCCGCTGCATTCCTCCCATGGCACATCGCTGGACAGCCGCCTCCAAAAGTGTCAATCTAGATTGACAAAAAGACATGGCAGATCAGAGCGACGGTCCTGCGGCCAGACGGTGCGATTACCCGCCGGACGCAGCCTGGCTGCCTCAGCCGGAGGAACACGCCATGGAACGCCCCGTAACGCCGCTGTTGGACCGGGTCAATGTGCCGGCAGACCTTCGTCAGATGTCCACCGCGGAACTTGTCGCTCTCGCCGACGAACTGCGCGCCGAGACAGTTTCCGCGGTCTCGGTGACGGGTGGCCATCTTGGGGCGGGGCTTGGTGTGATCGAAATGACGGTCGCGATGCATGCCGTCTTCGAAACACCGCACGATACCCTGATCCTGGATGTCGGCCATCAGTGCTATCCACACAAAATCCTTACCGGTCGGCGCGAACGCATCCGTTCGCTGCGAAAGGGCGGCGGGCTCTCCGGTTTCACCAAGCGCAGCGAGAGCGAGTTCGATCCTTTCGGGGCGGCCCATTCCTCGACATCCATTTCCGCGGGGCTGGGCTTCGCCGTGGCCCGCGACCTTCAGCAGAAGGAAGGCCATGTCGTATGCCTGATCGGCGACGGTGCACTGTCAGCGGGCATGGCCTATGAGGCGATCAACAATGCCGGCAGTCTCGGGCGACGGCTGATTGTGGTGCTCAACGACAACAACATGTCGATCTCGGCTCCCGTCGGCGCCATGTCCGGATATCTTTCCGACTTGCGCGCAAACGGTGCAATGGGTTCGCGCACATGGTTCGAACAATTGGGATTCAGCTATGTCGGGCCAGTCGACGGCCACGACGTGCAGGCGCTTCTCGATGTCTTGCGCGATAGCAGGGACAAAGCCGACGGGCCGGTGCTGATCCACGCTCTCACCGTCAAGGGCAAGGGCTACGCGCCAGCCGAGGCGGCTGCCGATCGCTATCACGGTGTTTCCACCTTCGACATCGCTTCCGGCAAGCAGGCGAAGTCTCCGCCAAAGGCACCGAGCTACACCAAGGTATTCGCCGATGCCCTGATAGCCGAAGCCGAACGCGACCCATCGATCACGGCGGTTACCGCGGCGATGGCTTCGGGGACCGGGCTGGATGCCTTCGAGAAGCGCTTTCCCGATCGGTTCTTCGACGTGGGAATCGCCGAGCAGCATGGCGTCACGTTCTGCGCCGGCATGGCGGCGGCGGGTCTGAGACCCTTCTGCGCCATCTATTCGACCTTTCTGCAGAGAGGCTACGATCAGATCGTGCACGATGTCGCTCTTCAAAGACTACCTGTGCGCTTTGCAATCGATCGCGCCGGGCTTGTCGGCGAGGATGGCGCGACGCATGCCGGCGCGTTCGATCTTGCCTATCTGGGCAATCTGCCGGGCTTCGTCATCATGGCGCCCTCAGACGAGGCAGAACTGGTTCATATGGTTGCGACGGCGCGCCTCATCGACGATCGGCCGTCAGCCTTCCGCTACCCTCGCGGCGAGGGACGGGGTGTGCCACTGCCCGAGCGGGGCGAACCGCTGGAGATAGGACGCGGCCGTATACTTCGCGAGGGCAATTCGGTTGCCCTGTTGTCGCTTGGCGGCCGCCTCGGCGAATGCCTGTTTGCAGCTGATGAACTTGGCAAGCAAGGGCTCGGTGTGACCGTTGCGGATGCACGCTTCGCCAAGCCCTTGGACAGAACCATGATCATGCGACTGGCGCGCGATCACGAAGTCCTCGTTACCGTTGAAGAAGGCACGACCGGCGGCTTCGGAGCGCATGTGCTGCACCTGCTCGCTGACGAGGGTGTGCTCGACAGAGGCTTGCGCGTGCGAACCCTTACACTACCCGATCGCTTCATCGATCATCACAGGCCGCATGCCATGTACGAGGAAGCCGGCGTCAATGCCCGTCACATCGAGGCGGCCGTCTTGAAGTGCCTCGGCCTGGACGAACGCCGAGTGCGCCCTGCACATTTGCGAGCAGTTGGAGCAGCCTGAGATCAGGCTGCCTGAGGATTTCGGCGCCAGACCGAAAGGTTGAGCGCGGAAGCGATCGTGACCCACAGGAGATAGGGCGCGAACAGCAGCGCCGCGACGGGGATGGATGTTGCCACGATCAGGATGAATCCTGCGATCGACAGCCAGAGAAACACCACGTCGACGAAGGCCAGATCCATGCGCCTCCGTCCAAAGAACAGCCACGACCACATGCCGTTGAGCACGAGTTGCAGACCCCAGAGCACGAGAGCGGCGGACATGCCGAGCCCGGTCCATACCAGCCACCCGGCAACGGCCATCATCAGGTAGAGCACGCTCCATACCGGACCGAACAGCCAATCGGGCGGGGTCCATGACGGCTTGTCCAGCGATTTGTACCATTCGCCGGGCTGAAAGAGGATACCGGTCATGGCGGTGACGACCGCGAGGCCAATGAAGACGAAAAGGCTTATGTCGGGCACTCGGTCTCTCCGGGTTTCGGCGGATGTGGAGCGGGGAACCGCGCGCCACTGGTGCGGTTCCCCCGCTCCTTTTTGCCCCCACCCTGTACGAGAGGCCAGCGCATTCTACTGCGGTGTCATGATCTCGTCTTCAGATTCAGCATCCGGGTCTCCGCGCACGCCGGAAATCATCCTGTAAACCCGGGCAATTTCGCTGAGGAGACCCAGGCGCACCAACTCCTGGACCGCCTGCTCGCGTGAGTCGATCCGATTGGCTGCTCGCCAGCCATCGACTGCTGCAAGTTGCTCTTCATTCAGCGACACATTTACCGCGCCGTCGCCGCCGTTGGATCCGTTGCTGTGATCACGACCATTCGGGACGGTCATTCGCGGCTCGCCGTTCGCTCCGTTAGATTCGGCAGACACCGGCCAAGCTCCTCAACACGAACCGTCCCGCGCATTTGCAGCCGCGACCTATACGGTTCGTTTTCCTCCTTGAAGCAGGATAGCGCTGAGAGCCGGGCATTCTATTTCGGAAATTTACCTAAGTGGATTGCACGTAGGAGTTGGGCCTACCGGGTCATTCGGATGAGGTCTGCCAAGCCCCGCGCTTCCAGCTTCTCGCGGATCCTGGCGCGATGAATCTCCACCGTGCGCTGGCTGATACCAAGTTGATCAGCAATGAATTTGTTTGTCTGGCCCTGGACCAAATAATCAAGCACCTCGCGTTCGCGCGTCGTCAGCCGCGCCAATCTCTTGGCCACCTCATCCGGCGAGAGCAGAGACGGGGCGCGATTGGCCAGGAAATCGCGCGCCTGCGCTATCGCCTCAAGCAGTTGCTCGAGCGAACCTGGCTTCTGAATGAAGTCGATAGCCCCAAGCTTCATGGCCTTGACCGCCAGCGGCACATCACCGTGACCGGTGAGGATGATGATCGGCAAACCCGGGGCTGTTCGACTGAGCTCTGCCTGGAGTTCCATTCCGCTCATGCCCGGCATGCGCAGGTCAAGAAGCAGACAGGCGGGCACCGTGGCCTCATAGAGGATGAGGAACTCTTCTGCCGACATCGTGGGCACGACCTCGAAGCCGTGAGCGGTCAGCAACGCTCTTAGCGAATCAAGAACCGAGGGATCATCGTCGACTATGTAGATTCGCACACGCTCGTTGAGCTCGCTCATGTTCAACCTTCCTTGACAGGCAGCGTGAACACAAATTCCGCTCCAAGGTCCCTGGGCCTGACCCATATCCGGCCACCATGCGCCTCAACGATCGTGCGGCAGAGAGACAGCCCTATGCCCATGCCGCTCGTTGTCGAGACATGAAACGGTTCGAACAGTCGCGTGTGCATGCCTGTTGGGATCCCGTGGCCCGTATCGATGACCGCCACCTCGACCACACCGCCTGTCTTCACAGCAGAGATTTTCAGCCGGCGTTCCTTGGATTTAGCCATCGCCGGGAGGCTGTTGCGCACGAGGTTGAGTATCACCTGGCCAATCTGAACGCGGTCAGCCACGACTTCCGGCAAGTCACGGTCCATCGACAACTCGATCTGCGGCTTGGGCCATTTGGAGGAGTCCAATGCGAGTTCCGTCCCTTGGCGGATGACCTTTGGCAACTCGATCACTTCCAGCACAAGTTCACCCTGGGCGATGAAATTGCGCAGCCGTCGAAGCAGATCGGCGGCGCGCGACGATTCTACGACCGCGTTGTCGATCAGATCAGTGACCTTCTCCGGGATCTCCAGCCCGTAGTTGCGGAGTTCCTGGCGGCAGGCGTTGACGTAGTTGGTCACTGCCGCGAGCGGCTGATTGAGTTCATGTGCCAGCGCGGACGCCAATTCGCCCAACGAACTCATGCGCATCGCTTCCATGAACATCATCCGCAGGCGCGCCTCTTCGGATTCCGCTTCCTTCTGGGCTGCGACGGCGGCCCTCTCGCGCATCAGACTGTTGAGCGCAAAAAGCGCCCGACGAATGATGCGCAACGCCTCCATGTCGCTTTGCGAAAACGGCTTGCTGCAGCCGCGCCGTTCTTCGCACCACAGCGCGAAAGAACCTCGCGGCGACAACCGGACCGTCCCATCCTCCATTGTCTTTTCGAGTTTTTCAGGCTTGCCGGCCCAGTTTATCGTATGCTCGAACTCTTCGCGATAGAGGATCAGCTGATCCTGTTGATCCTCCGAGAGCAGCAGCAACGCCACGCCGGAGGCCACCTTCCAGTCGCTGCGCTCAACCGAGGCAATTGCCGGCAGGTTGTCCGTGGCCGCGACACCCTCCACCAGTTGCGATCCCAGCGGCGAAAAGTCCGGCTTAACGCGAGGCACCTGGCCAAAATGCCGCTCTTGCCCGGCCAGCCGTAGCGTCATGCCGCGCGCACCGGCGTGCCGCATGAGCGTGTCGGCATTGTCACCGATCAACTCACCCAGATGCCTCCCATCCCGAAACCGGCTTTCGATATCGAATGCCGTGCGCTCGGCCGCAACGCTCTGGCGAAGCTGGATCGTGTTCTCGAGACTCTGCAGCAAAGTGGAGATCGTTCCGCCCAGCAACTCGCAGAACCGGAAACGACTCCAGGGCAAATGCAACGGCGCATAGTGATGGCAGGCGACAAGACCCCAGAGATCGTCGTTGGAGATGATCGAAATCGACATGGACGCGCTGACGCCCATGTTGTTGAGATATTCGATGTGAACCGGCGCCACGGCACGAAGCTTCGAATAGGTGAGATCGAGCGGCGCCTTGTGGTCGGCATTCGCCACGCCCCCACCTCGTGCAAAAACGGGCGACGGAACGGCATTGATGTCGGGAATGCTGCGAATGACATTGAGCACGAAATGGCGACGTGCCGGATCGGGAATATCGGATGCCGGATAGTGTTGGCCAAGGAAGCTGTCGGGGCGGTTCGTGCTTTCGGCAATGACCTCGCCATGCTTGTCGGCGGCGAAACGATAGATCATCACCCGGTCGAAACCGGTGACGTCACGGATGATCCTGGCGCTAACCTCCGCGAGATCAGCCAGCGTGTCAGGCCGGACAAGTTCGGAGATGATCCGCTGACGCAGCAGGTCCTCTTCCCAGACCGCGGCAGGTCCGCTCTCGAAGGGAACGAATTCCAGAATGATCCAACCGTCGTGAAGATGTGGGAAGCACTCGAGCTTCCTTTCGCCTTTCCCCGAGTTCAGCGACAGGAACCACGGCTTCAGAATATCCGGCTTCAGCGGAACCAGTTGCCGTTCACGCAAGGCTTCTGCGTTCTCAGCTCCCAGTATTGTCGCCAGCGTCTCGCCTATACAGGCCTCAGCCTCGATGCCGAGATAGCGCGCGGTATTGCCGCTTGCATATTCGATCCTGAGCGACCCGGCATCTGCGGCCAGGAGTGCGCCGTGAGGCTGCACGGCTCCAATGATGTTGATCGGCTCGGTATCGCAGGCGGTCAGGTCAACGGACGGTCTGCTCATCGGGCTGCCGCCAACTGGTCGCAGGCAAGAGCTGCGCAGTGCATGCTGGCGCCAAATGCCGCGAACGCGGACCTGGCGCCCTCGACGACCTGATCGGCCTCATCATGGCCGCGTGCGACCTTGTGGAGCAGCATGCGCGTTCCGCGCCACTGCGCTCCCGCTTGTTGCCGGCACCAATGCCAGTAGCCATCGTCCGCCAGACCGAAACGTGCACACTGGCGGGAGAGAAGCGATCCCCCAAGCATTGCGCCATCCACAACATACAGCATGCCCGCCAGGTTCGCCGCACTGTTGGGTGTTGCGAGCCCCCATGCGGTGCCAGTTTCGTCCCTGATCGAATGCCCTGCGATAGAGGCTATTTCGCCTGCGATCAGGGGAGCGCGTGGCGTGTAGGCATAGGGAGCAGTGATTGTCCCGAAGCTGGCGCAGCCAATCTGGGCGATACGATCAAACCGGGCATAGAAACCGAGCATGCCCACAAGCAGCAGGCAATATTCATCTCGGTCGATCGTGCCTGTCTCAAGCTTCATGAACAGCGGCAGACGGTGCATGCGCTCGTGGTCTGCTGCGGTCTGGCAGCGCAGCAGCGCCATGATGTCAGGCCGATCGGTTACGGCCTCCTGCCGCGCCGCTTGCACGCGCACCTCCCCAGATTCTCCTCGGCCAAGTTTAGGCCAATGCCGGCTTTGGGCGCAATCCGAACAATGACAATACAACTTGACAACTCGCCACCCATTTCCGACTAGACATTCTTGTGGAACGGCTTCTGCCCGACTCGAGTTAAACCTATCCTTCGTGGACCCCATCAGCCCGAACCGGCTCAAAAAAGCCGCCTTCAAGCCAAATGGCGAAACCGACGATTGAGATATGAAAAACCTGGAATCGCTTGCTGATGCGTTGACGGATGCCGAACCGGCCGCCCTAGCAAGGCTGCTGGCCGCTTCTTCGGATGTCGCGCTCGTGATCGGCGACGGCAATGTCATCAGTTCGATCGCAGCGCCGAGCGAGCTGTCCAGCAGACTGGACATAGACCGGTGGCTTGGACGTCCTTTCGATCGGATCGTGGCCCCTGATTCGCGAGCGGATGCAGACCTTCTCCTGCGGCGAGCGCGCACCGGCGGCGGTGCGGTACAACAGGCGATTACCCATGGCGCCGATGATGGTGCCCGGATCGAACTGTGCTACGCGGCTGCGGCTCTCGGCAGCGACCGACCGCTGGTTCTGGTCGGCCGAACCATTACGAATTCCCAGGAGAGCGGTTCTGCCGATCCCTTCGGCCAGGTTTTCGAGGTGGGCGCGCAGCCATCCGTTGTCGTCGACGGCCGCACCGGCAGGGTCCTGGAAGCCAGTCCGCAGTTGGCCGTGCGCCTGGGTATTGCGCAAAGCCAATTGCATGGCATGGACGTGTTCGATCTCGTCGCTCCGCCCTGGCGCCGGGAAGCAAGGGCGCGCCTGCGTGGTGTCATGGCCTCTGGCAGGCCAGACCGTTTTGTGGCCGAAGCGGGCCCAAACAACGACAGCTATGTCGTGGCAGTGGACCGGCATGAAGGCGTGGATGCAGGGACGATACTTGTTCGCTTCCTGCCGCCGCAGACCGGTGCCCCGGATGCTCCGCCGGCATCAAGCCTGGTGGAACTGGTGGACGGAATTTCGGAAGCCGTCTCTCTGCTGGAGTCGGATGGCCGCATACTCTGGACCAACGAAGCTTTCCTGGGAGCCACCGGATTGGCCGACCCCGGCCTCGCTATCGGCCGGCAACTCGATGATTTTCTGCAGTTGGCGGGTGGCACGGAATTTTCCGAGCTGTTGACCAGAGCGCGCGAGGAACAAGAGCCGGTCTCCTGTGAAGTGACCATCCCAGGCATGGACGAGGAAGTCCGCCATTGGCAATTGTCACTTGCCTGGCTCGGGAATGCGCAGCCTCAGGGCTTCGGCGCGGTGTTGACCAAGACCGATCCCGAGCCGCGCAAGCGAGATGTGGCGACTGCAGATGCCAGTGCCATCCTCGGCCTTGTCGGCAGTGTACCGCTCAAGGAACTGGTACGCGACACAACCGATACGGTCGAGAAAATGTGCATCGAGGCTGCGTTGCGGCTCACGGGGGACAACCGGGCTGCGGCTGCGCGGGCGCTGGGCTTGAGCCGCCAGGCACTCTATCTCAAGCTCGAACGCTACGGGCTGGGCGGCAACTGAGATCGACCCAATCAGTTCAAGGAACCAACCATGCCTGACTGGTTCCCGATAGGCCTCGTCGTTGTTTTCGCCATGGCCATTCTGGTTGCCGAGATAGTCCTGGCGCGGTTGATCCCTGGCCGGCACCGCGCGAGCTTCATCGCCAATGCAGCAGCCGGTCTGGCGCTGCTTGGCGCGCTGTACGCCGCCCTGAACGAGGCCGGGGCTCTTGCAGTACTCGCCTGTCTGGCAGGCGGACTTGCTGCACACATGGCATATCTGGTCGTCGTCTGGCGCGACAGGGCGTAGCCCTCTGCCCTACGCGCCGGGCTTTCCTTCATCGTGGAAATGACGCCGAATGCGTCGCACGAACAGCCATATCCCAAGGACAACGACAGGCACGCTGAGGCCTATGACGGTCTCCGGTGGCAGCCAGGCCGGCAGCATCGGATAGCTGCGGATCATATAGGCCACCAACCCGACAACGTAGTAGGAGACGGCAGCCACCGACAGCCCTTCGACTGTCTGCTGCAAACGCAATTGCTGGCGCGCGCGATTATTCATCGATGCCAACAGATCACGGTTCTGCTTTTCGACCTCCACATCCACCCATGTTCGCAACAACTGGGCGGCGCGCGCGAGCTTGCGCGACAGATTGGCCTGTCTTTCCTCGACCGACCTGCAGGTTCGCATGGCTGGCGCCACCCTGCGGGTGAGGAAACTCTTCCACGATTGCGCACCCGCTGAAGCGACCTCGCCCAGAGCGTCCAGCCTGTCGGTGACGATCTCATAATAGGCGCGGCTGGCGCCAAACCGGTAGAGGCTGGAGGCTGCCTGAGCTTCAAGATCTGCGGCAAGTCCCGTCAGATCGGCCAGCAGTTCCTGGCTGTTTCGGCGCTCGACCTCGCGCATCTCACCCGTCAACTGCGCCAGGCGGTCTTCCATGCGCCGCAACTGTCCCGAAAGGGTCTGGGCCAATGGCAGGCCAAGCATGGCAAGCGTGCGATAGGTCTCGATCTCGATCATGCGCTGGGCGAGTGCACCGCGCCGGGCTTCCGAAAGCCCCTTGTCCAGGATCAGCATGCGCGTCAGGCCTTCACCGTCCTGGCGGAAATCGGTCACAATCGCTGCCTTGCCGTCCTCGACACCCGAGTGGCAAAGACTTTCCGGGTCCAGCGTTTCAACGAGGGAGGTCGTGTCGTCGATGTTGTCGCGCACTTCCAGGCGAATACCCGAGATAACCGTGCCGGGTGGGCTGAATCCTTCACCAAACGGCGTCTCTTCCAAACCTGCCACCCCGCCATCGGACAGCGGGCCCTCCCAGAGATAGGTGGAGAACTCCGTATGCCGTTCCCAACGCAGCGTGCCCCTGCCCCATTTCATGACGAAATGCCGGGCGTTCCGATCAGGTGCGGCAATTCCCTGCCGGCGTGCGAGTTCGGACAGGACCGCGATATCGACGGCCGATCCGCCTTCGGTCATGAAGGACAGTTGCACAAGAAGGCGCGGACACTTCAGGAGAGGATGCGGGCGGGCATGCACCTCGCCGATGGCGGCGGCACGTTCGCTGTGGGTGGGAAAGCCTCGGACCTTGCCCGCCGGTAGCCGTGCCGCGTCCGTATCGACATCGGCGCTGGGAACTTTCGTCATCCTGCTCTCTCTGGTGTTCGGATACTGCGCTTGGTGTCCGAAATAGGAAGCCTGTCCAGTATTGGCTGCCATACTGTAGTTTGCCGCTTCTCTTGAGAGCAAGTGCTTCCTTGTTTCCACTTCGTGCGACCTTGCCCCGATGACAAGGGTCGAGAAAGGCCCTGCCGAAGCGTCACCATCAATGTTGGGTTGCAGCTGACCGGAAAGTCTTGACGCCCTGCGCGGCGAACGCTTGAAGTGGGCAAAAGCGCCCTCCCGCAACTTGGCGGGGAAGCATGGCCAGACAGGCCCAAGCGGCGGTGCGGGAGGATAGAAGGCGTGAAGACGACGGGCGAGCGGCCGATGCGGCCGTGGATCGACAGCTACGGCGAAACGATAGCGGCTGAATTGCCGGCGATGCGTTATCCCAGCCTGGCACATCTGGTTCATGCCACGTGCCAGCAGCATGCGGGCAAGAAAGCCTTCACCTGCGTTGTACCCAACGGCATGAACGGCAGCCTGACATTCGCGCAGGTCAACGAGATGTCGGATGCCTTCGCCTCATACCTGCATCACCATTGCGGCGTCCGTCGCGGCGCTCGGGTGGCCGTTCAGATGCCCAACGGCCTCGCATTCCCGGTCGCCGCTTTCGGGGTCTTCAAGGCAGGCGCGATCCTGGTGAACACCAATCCGCTCTACACCAGGAGCGAGATGATCCATCAGTTCAATGATTCCGGAGCCGAGGTCCTGGTCATCTGCGACATGTTCGCCGACAAGCTGGAGGAGGTGGTCCCCAGAACCTCCATACGCAGCGTCGTGCTCGCCGGGGTGCCCGAGTTCTTCCCCAAGATCCCCGAGACCATCGTACGGGGCGTGCAGAAGGTGTGGAGCCGCAGCCTGCCCCCGGTGCCCAAACTCCAGGTGCCGGTGCTGCGCATGCGTGCCGCCCTGGACAAGGGCAGGTCCACCGGCGCCAAGCCCGCCGAATGGTGGGAGGGACTGACACCCGACGATCTGGCCCTTCTGCAATATACCGGCGGCACAACGGGCATCGCCAAGGGTGCGATGCTCAGCCATGGCAATATTCTCGCCAATCTGGATCAGGTGCTGGCGATGGGCCGGTCGCACATGACCGGCAAGGACTGCGTCCTGACGGCGCTGCCGCTCTACCACATCTTCGCCTTTACCGCGAACCTGATGACGTTCTTCGACATCGGTGCACGCAACATCCTGGTGCCGTCGCCCCGACCGGTGCAGAACATCCAGCGCGCAATCGAGAATTATCCGATCACCTGGATCACCGGGGTCAACACGCTGTTCAACGGGTTGATGAACGAGGAATGGTTTTCGGCCTATCCACCGAAACACCTGGTCGCGGCGATCGCGGGCGGCACCGCACTGCACGAATCGGTGGCCAATCGCTGGAAGGAAATGACGGGCACACCCATCGCCGAGGGTTACGGTCTGACCGAGACCTCGCCACTGGTCAGCTTCAACCCGCTCGACGGTCGGGCACGCCCGGGCAGCATCGGCATCCCCGTGCCGGGAACCGACGTCGCGCTGGTCGATGACGACGACGCGCCGGTGGCGCCGGGACAGCCGGGCGAGTTGATCGTCAAGGGACCGCAGGTCATGCGGGGCTACTGGAACCGGCCCGACGAGACCGACAAGACGCTCAAGAACGGCTGGCTGTTCACCGGCGACGTGGCGGTGATGGAGGATGGCGGGTTCCTGCGCATTGTCGACCGCAAGAAGGACATGGTCCTGGTGTCGGGCTTCAACGTCTATCCCAACGAGGTCGAGGACTGCCTGGCGAAGATCCCCGAGGTCCTGGAAGCCGCGGTCGTGGGCATACCGGACGGCGCGTCCGGCGAAGCCGTCAGGGCCTATGTGGTGAAGAACCCGGACGAACCCGGCGAGCTTACCAAGGAGGCGATCATCGCGCATTGCCGCAAGTATCTGGCCGCCTACAAGGTGCCACGCTCGGTGATCATCTGCGAAGAATTGCCCAAGTCGCCTATCGGCAAGATCCTGCGCAAGGACCTCAAGGCCGAGATCAAGGCCGAATTCCAGAAGAAGGCGTGAGGCGATGGTAACGGAACTCGAGACCACCCTTCTTGGCATCATGATGATGGTCATCATGCTGGGCATGGGCGCCAGCATGACGCCACGCGACTTCCTGCTGGCCTTCCGAAAGCCCAAGGGCGTTCTTGTCGGGCTTCTGTCGCAATTCGCGGTGATGCCCTTCCTCGGCTACACGCTGGCGGTCCTTCTCGATCTGCCGCCCGCGCTCGCCGTGGGGCTTATCCTGATCGCCTGCATGCCCGGCGGCACTACGTCCAACATCTTCACCTATTTCAGCAAGGCCATACTGGCGCTGTCGATCATGATGACAACCGTATCGACGCTGGTGGCGGTGTTCATGGTGCCGCTTTTACTGTCCTTCTATGGCGGATTGGCGGGCGTTGGCGGCGAATATGTGATCCCACCCGGCAATGTGGCCCAGATCCTTGTCGTGCTGCTGGTGCCAACCGTGCTCGGCATGATCCTGCGCAAGGTGAACCCCAATATCGGCGCCACTGTCGAGCTGATCGGCTCGATGATGGGCGTCGTCGTCATCCTCTTCCTGATCCTGACCTGGGTTCCACGCAATTATCAGATGCTGCTGGACACGCCCTTCTTCGTCTATTTCGCCACGATCGGGATCGGGCTGATCGGCATGCTGTTCGGCTACTGGGTCGCGCGCGGGCTGGGGCAGGACACCAATCGCGCCCGCACCATCAGCCTGGAGACGGGTATCCAGAACGGGCCGCTCGCGGTGCTGGTCATCACCCTGACCTTTGCCGGCGCTATGCAGCAGGAAGTGCTCTTGATCCCGGTCCTCTACTCGCTCTTCATCGTGCTCACCTCGACGGCCATCACGCTCTGGTACCGGCGCAACGCGACGCGCGAGGCGCTGGCCCGCGACGCCGCCAAGGTTCAGCCGGCATGACCGGAGCAACCCGCAGGTAACGACGCCGGTCATCGGCCGGGCCATTGCGTGTGATGCAGGCGAAAGGCGATTGCGTTGGCAGGCGCAGCGATGAATGATGGTGCGTCGGCAGGTCGCCGTCGCAACTCTTGCCCACCACGTCCTCCATCATGGCCTTCACGCTGCGCCAACTTCAGTATTTCGTCGCCGTGGCCGAGCAGGGCTCGGTGTCGCGCGCGGCCCAGCGCCTGTCGATCTCCCAGTCCGCCGTCACCGAGGCGATCAAGGAGCTCGAGGCTGATCTTGGCGTAGCCCTGTTTGAACGGCATTCGCGAGGCCTCAACGTGACGCATCGCGGGCACCAGTTCCTGCGCCACGCCACGAAGATCCTCGCCGATGTATCCGACGCAAGGCGGACCTTCTCCGAACAGCCGGAAGCAGCCCGAGGCACGCTCAATCTCGGGGTAACGGCGCTTGTCGCGGGCTACGTGCTGTCGGATCTGCTTTCCCGCTACCGACGGGCTTTCCCCGCGATCCAGGTCACCGCAATCGAGGACAATGGCGACTATCTCGAACACCTGCTCGTGGGCGGCGAGCTGGACGTTGCGGTGATGGTGATTTCCAACCTCCGGGACCGGATGGCCCTGCAATCCGAAATCCTGGAAGTGTCGCCCTATCGGCTCTGGTTGCCACTTGGCCACCGGCTCGCCGGCGCCGACATCATCAACATGACCGACATTGTCGAAGAACCGCTCATCATGCTGACCGTCGACGAGATCGAAGAAAATACTGGCAAGCTGTTGGGCGCGATCGGCGCCCGCCCGCAGGTCGCCTTTCGAACGCGATCGGTGGAGGCCGTCCGCAGCCTCGTGGCCACCGGCGCAGGCGTCGCGCTGCTGCCGGACCTCGTCTACCGTCCGTGGTCGCTGGAAGGCGACCGTATCGAGTCACGCGATGTAGCCGGCGCCCTACCAGTGGTCCAGGTGGGCATGGTGTGGCGGCGTGGTTCCAGCCTTCCGGCCGCTGCGAGGGACTTTGTCGGCATCGCCCAGGGACAGCGGCTTCTCCGCCAGCGGACATGAATTCGGCATTTCCGATATCATTGATCTGATAAATGAAATTGTGAAAGCCGAATTTCGCGATCAGTTTCTCCGTGGAGAGCATCTTGACCGCCACCAAGAGCGGTTGCCTCGAAATGGGAGACACGAAGATGAAAGCCTTTTTGAAATCCTGCACCGCCCTCACCGTTGCCATCGGGTTTTCGACCCAGGCATTGGCCGCCGGAATGCTCACTGAACTTGGAACGCCAGAAGGTCAGGTCAATATCGTCGCCTGGCCGGGCTATATCGAGCGCGGCGACACCATGAAGGAGTTCGACTGGGTCACCGGCTTCGAGGAGAAGACCGGCTGCCGGGTCAACGTCAAGACGGCCAACACCTCGGACGAAATGGTCGCCCTTATGAACGAGGGCGGCTTCGATCTGGTGACGGCATCCGGCGACGCCTCTCTGCGCCTGGTTGCCGGCAAGCGGGTCCAGCCGATCAACCCGGATCTGATCCCGTCCTGGAAGGATCTGGACCCCCGGCTTGAAAGCGCGCCGTGGCACACGGTGGACGGCGTTCACTATGGCACGCCCTACATGTGGGGCCCGAACGTTCTCATGTACAATACTGAGGTCTTCCCCGAGGCGCCGACTTCGTGGAACGTTGTCTTCGAGGAGATGACGCTGCCCGACGGCCAGTCCAACCGCGGCCGCGTGCAGGCCTATGACGGGCCGATCCACATTGCGGATGCTGCTCTCTACCTGATGCATCATCAACCTGAACTCGGCATCCAGAGCCCCTATGAGCTCAATGCCGATCAATATGCTGCGGCTCTCGACCTTCTGCGCGTGCAGCGCACGCTGGTCGGCCGCTACTGGCACGACGCCTTCATCCAGATCGACGACTTCAAGAACGAGGGCGTGGTCGCGTCCGGCTCCTGGCCATTCCAGGTCAACCTGCTCCAGTCGCAGGATGCGCCGATCGCGTCCGTGATCCCCCAAGAGGGTGTGACGGGCTGGGCAGACACGACGATGATGCATGTCGACGCAGCCAATCCGAACTGCGCCTATCTGTGGATGGAGCACACGCTGTCCTCCAACCTGCCAAGCGACCTTTCGGTGTGGTTCGGCGCCAATCCGCCGGTCCTTGCTGCCTGCACCGACGGGCGCGGCATGCAGACGGCGGAAGGCTGCACCAGGAACGGCCTCGACGATTTCGAGAAGGTTCGCTTCTGGACGACGCCAGTCACGAACTGCGCCAGCCAGGATGAGTGCGTTCCCTACTATCGTTGGGTGTCGGATTATATCGGCGTGATCGGCGGCCGCTGAGGCCGCTTCGGCGCCCGAAAGGGGCGCTGCCGCCCAATGGCAAGAGGGAGGAAGGGCGACCTTCCTCCCCGCCCCATCTTTCAAAATCCGTCTGCCAGGACAGGGTCATAGGTTTTCCATGCTCGACCGAACCGACAGCGGCACGACCACAGCTGTGTCCTTTCAGAAAGTCTCCCGACATTACGGGAGTGTGAAGGCGGTCGATGACGTCGACCTGGAAGTACAGAGCGGCGAGTTCTTTGCCATGCTGGGTCCTTCGGGCTCGGGCAAGACGACGAGCCTGCGCCTGATTGCCGGATTCGATCAGCCGACATCGGGCCATATCGAGATATTCGGAGAGACCGCGGAAGGGGTGCCGCCCTACCGGCGCAACGTCAACACCGTCTTCCAGGACTATGCGCTGTTTCCGCATCTCAACGTGATCGACAATGTCGCCTATGCTTTGATGGTTCGTGGCGTGGGCAAGACGGCGCGCTATGCCGAAGCGCAGCGCGCACTCGAACTCGTTCAACTGCCCGAATACGGCGAACGGCGACCGGGCCAACTTTCGGGCGGCCAGCGCCAGCGCGTCGCTCTCGCCAGGGCATTGGTCAACAAGCCAAGAGTCCTGCTGCTCGACGAGCCCCTCGGCGCGCTTGACCTCAAACTGCGCGAACAGATGCAGGAAGAACTGAAGACCCTGCAGAAGTCGCTCGGCATCACCTTTGTGTTCGTGACCCATGACCAGAGCGAGGCGCTGTCGATGGCCGACCGCATCGCCGTCTTCAGCGACGGCAGGGTCATGCAGGTCGGCACACCCGAAGAAATCTACCAGCGCCCAAGCAACCGCTTCGTCGCCGATTTCGTCGGCTCATCCAACGTCCTGCCGCCCGACTTTGTAAAGGCGCACGCTGGCCAATTCCGATGGGCAAGCCTCAGGCCGGAGAAGATTCGGCTCGGCTCGACGGCGGAGGGCGCGGTGCTGGGGCGTGTCCTGTCACGCAACTTCATGGGCGCATCGACGCGGATAGCGTTTGAAGTCGATGGGCAGCGTCTCAATGCCATTGTCCCGGCTGGCCAGACGGTGCCTTCGGACGGTGAGCAGGTGGCTTTCTCCTTCCTGCCGGAGGATCTGCACCTCATGGATGACGCCACATGACGGTCGCAAGCCACGCCCCGGCAATCGACAGACGGCGCCTGTCGCCGCTCGGGTGGCTGTCAGACATCTTCTGGCGCAACCCCCGCCTTCTCCTGTTCCTGATGCTGACGCCGCCATTGCTGTGGCTGGGCATCATCTATCTCGGCTCGCTTTTCGCGCTGCTGATGCAGAGCTTTTTCTCGATCGACGAATTCTCCGGTCTGATCAACCGCGAATTCACCCTCAAGACCTATCGAGAACTGCTGCAGCCGGCCAATTTCGACATCATCGTGCGCACCATCACCATGGCAGCCTGTGTGACGGTGGGCGCGGCCATCGTGGCGTTCCCGATTGCGTATTTCGCAGCGCGTTATGCGCGCGGCAAGTGGAAGGCACTCTTCTACCTGGGCGTCATGCTGCCCATGTGGTCGAGCTATCTGGTCAAGGTCTATGCCTGGAAGCTGGTGCTGGCGAAGGAGGGAATCCTGACCTGGTTCTTCGAGAGCATCCACATGATGTGGCTTATCGAGGCCTGGCTGGCGCTTCCGATCGTTGGCGGCAACTCGCTGTCTGTCAGCCATACCGGGACCTTCATCGTTTTCCTGTATGTCTGGCTACCGTTCATGATCCTGCCGATTCAGGCTTCGCTGGAACGCGTGCCCAACAACCTGTTGGAGGCATCGTCGGATCTCGGTGCCTCGCCCCGGCAGACCTTCTTCACCGTGATATTGCCCTTGGCTCTGCCGGGCGTGGTGGCAGGATCGATCTTCACCTTCTCGCTGACGATGGGGGACTACATCATTCCCCAGATCGTGGGGACGTCACGCCGTTTCATTGGTCAGGCCGTCTACCAACTTCAGGGCACAGCCGGGAACATCCCTCTCGCGGCTGCCTTCACCGTGGTGCCGATCATCGTCATGGGGCTCTATCTCTGGATGGCCAAGCGCAAGGGAGCTTTCGATGCGCTCTGATCCGAACGCGCGTGCGCCGCTGGGGTTGAAGATTGCCGCCATCGCAGGCCTCCTCTTCCTCCATCTGCCGATCCTGCTGATCTTCGTCTACGCCTTCACGACCGAGGATCGCAGCTACCAGTGGCCTCCGCCGGGGTTCACGCTGCAATGGTTTGCCGTGACCTGGAACCGGCCCGATGTTTGGGCAGCCCTTGGCCTGTCCGTTCAGGTGGCAACGGTCTCGACGATCCTGGCGCTGATCCTTGGCACGCTATGTGCGGCGGCAATGGCCGGCTACCGCTTCTTCGGCCGGGAGACGGTCTCGCTGCTGGTCATCCTGCCGATTGCGCTGCCGGGCATCATCACCGGTATCGCCCTGCGCTCGGCTTTCAGCCTTGCGGAGATACCCTTCTCCTTCTGGACGATCGTCGTCGGCCACGCCACGTTCTGTGTGGTTGTCGTCTACAACAACGCCATCGCGCGTTTCCGCCGCACGTCGGGATCGCTGATCGAGGCCTCGATGGATCTCGGCGCCGACGGATTCCAGACCTTCCGATATGTCATCCTGCCCAATCTCGGCACTGCCCTGCTTGCCGGCGGCATGCTGGCCTTCGCCCTGTCCTTTGACGAGGTGATCGTCACCACATTTACCGCAGGCCAGCAGCAGACGCTGCCAATCTGGATGCTTCAGGAACTTGTGAGGCCGCGCCAGCGCCCGGTCACCAACGTGGTGGCGATGGTCGTGGTGATCGTGACCTTCCTGCCCATTCTCATCGCCTATTACCTGACCCGCGACGGAGATCAGATCGCCGGTCACGGAAAATAGGCCAACTAGGGAGCGAACCCATGGATACCCAGATGCTGATCGGCGCCCGTTTCGACACCGGAACGGAACAGGAGGAGCCGATTCTCAATCCACGTACCGGCGAGACCATCCTCTATCTGCCGGAAGCCAGTACCTCGCAGATCGACGCTGCGGTCGACGCTGCCGAACGAGCCTTCCAGAGCTGGTCACGCACCACCCCGGCCGAGCGCGCGGGCTACCTGCTCAAGATCGCCGAACGGATCGAGGCGGAGGCCGATACATTTGCCACGCTCGAGGCCCTCAATTGCGGCAAGCCGATCAATGCGGTGAAGAACGACGAGATCCCCGCCATCGTCGATTGCTACCGCTTCTTTGCCGGGGCAGTGCGGACCATGCCGGGATCGGTGGCGGGCGAATACATGGCCGGCCACACCTCGATGATCCGCCGCGATCCCATCGGCGTGGTGGCGTCCATCGCACCGTGGAACTATCCGCTGATGATGATGGCCTGGAAACTCGCACCAGCGATTGCCGGTGGCAACACGGTCATCTTCAAGCCCTCCGAGCAGACACCGCTCAGCGCGCTGAAGCTTGGCCGCATTCTGGCCGAGACACTGCCCGAGGGCGTGGTCAACATCGTGCTCGGGCGCGGCGAGACGGTCGGCAACGCGCTGATCAACCATCCCAAAGTGAACATGGTGTCGATCACCGGCGACATCGCCACCGGCAAGAAGGTGCTGCAGGCGGCATCGAAAACAGTCAAGCGCACGCATCTGGAACTTGGCGGCAAGGCACCCGTCATCGTGTTCGACGACGCCGATCTCGATGCGGTCGTCGGCGGCCTCAGGGCCTTCGGCTACTACAATGCCGGCCAGGACTGCACGGCCGCCTGCCGGATCTATGCCAGCGACCGCATCTATGAGCGCTTGGTGGCCGACCTCACCTCAGCCGTATCGACCATCCGCTTCGGCCTGGACGACGACACGGAGAACGAGATCGGGCCGCTGATCTCGCGCCGCCAGCGCGACCGGGTCGCAAGCTTCGTCGAGCGCGCGGCGGAGATGAAACACATCGAGATCACCACCGGCGGCGCAACCGGCGACGGCAACGGCTTCTACTACCAGCCGACAGTGGTTGCCGGTGCGCTCCAACAGGACGAGATCGTCCGGCGCGAGGTGTTCGGCCCCGTTGTCTCCGTGACCCGCTTCTCCGATGTCGACGATGCGGTGACCTGGGCCAACGATTCCGACTATGGCCTGGCTTCTTCCGTCTGGACCAAGGACGTGTCTCGGGCCATGGCGACGGCCGCGCGGCTGCAATATGGCTGCACCTGGATCAACACGCACTTCATGCTCGTCAACGAGATGCCCCATGGCGGGCTCAAGCAGTCCGGGTACGGCAAGGACATGTCGCTTTATGCACTGGAGGACTACACAGCCGTGCGCCACGTCATGATCGCCCACGGCTGACATCTCGAAAAAGGGCGGAGCCGCATGCCTCAAAAAGCGGCTCCGCCGATCCGCAAGGACAAGAGACGCCCTTGCCCGGATGACGGCGATCTCAGATGACGCCGTCGTCCTGCAAGGCGTTCATCTCGCTGGTGCCGATCCCCAGAAGCTCGCCATAAATCGCCTCGTTGTCCTTGCCCGGCTTTTCTGCTCCCAGCCAGCCGACATCCCCTGGCGTCGCCGACAGCTTGGGCGCCACGCCCGGAACCGCCAGTTCATCGAAGCGCGGGTCACTCTTGCGCAGGATCATGTCGCGAGCCTGGAAGTGCGGGTCGGCGGCGATGTCCGCGATGGTGTAGATCGGCCCGCAGACGACTCCATGCTCGTCCAGTGTCTTGGCCAGATCTTCCTTGGTCAGGGTCTCGGTCCATCGGCCGATAATGGCGTCGAGTTCGTCGGCATTGTTGCCGCGCGCGACATGGGTCAGGAATCGCGGATCGTCCGCCAGTTCCGGCTGGCCCATGGCCGCACACAGCCTGCGATACATCGGATCGACATTGGCCGCGATCACCATCCAGCTGCCGTCGCTGGTCTTGTAGATGTTGGAGGGCGCGACATTGGGCAGTCCGGTGCCGGAAGGGTTACGGACCACGCCGCATTTGTCGTATTCGGGCAGCGTGCTTTCGAGCATGGAAAAGCAGCTTTCCACGATCGAGGCATCCACCACCTGCCCTTTGCCCCCGCCCCCGGCGTCGCGCCAGTAGAGCGCCATCATCAGCCCTTCGAAGGCGAACATGGCCGTCAGCGTATCGCCGAGCGAGATGCCGAAACGCGGCGGCGCCTGGCCGGGGAAGCCATTGATGTGACGGATACCGCCCATCGCCTCGCCGACGCTGGCAAAGCCCGGCCGGTCGGAATAGGGGCCGGTCTGGCCGTAGCCGGACACACGCACGATCACCAGGCGTGGATTTTCCGCATGGAGATCGTCTGGTCCCATGCCCCATTTCTCCAGCGTGCCGGGCTTGAAGTTCTCGACCATCGCGTCGGAATCCTTCAGCAGCCGCCGGACCAGATCACGGCCGCGCGGATCGCGAAGGTTGGCCGTTACCGACTTCTTGTTTCGAGCAAGCGTCGGCCACCACAGGCTGTGGCCTTCATGGCGGTGGTGGCCCCATTCGCGCATCGGATCGCCCTTGACGGGGGGCTCGACCTTGATGACCTCAGCGCCGAAATCGGCCAATCGGCTTCCCACAAAGGGGCCAGCCAGCAACTGCCCGACCTCTATCGCCCGGATGCCCACGAGCGGTCCTTTTGGTGCGCCAGTCATTGGGCGGCTCTCCTTACGGTTTCGTCGATCTCGGAAAGGAAGCCCAGAAGCATCTCGGAAAAACGCCCGCGCATTTCCTTTCCAGCCACCACATGCGCAGCGCCCTCAAGCACCGCTCCCCTTGCAGTGGGAATCATCTCTTCGATCGGTCGTGTCAGCCGTGGCCCGGTGACGATATCGAGCGGGCAATGAATGACGAAGGTTGGGGCGGTGATGGCGCCCAGCCGATCGCTGACGTCGTGCGAGAGGCACGCGCTGATGAGCCGTTCATGGGCGGGATAGCGGCCGTTGAGCTCACGCCAGGGGCCATGTGGTCCCAGGATGCGATGATGATTGGCCAGATAGAAATCCTCATCGAACGACCAGAGGCAAACCAGTTTCTGGAAGGCTTCCCAGCCCATCTCGCGATGGGTATCGCGCAGCATCTCCATCTGGTGGGTGAACAGCGCATCGGGCTTGGCCCAAGTACCCATATTGACCATCGACCGGACGAGATCCGGCCGCGATATTGCCAGTTCCTGGCCGATGCAGGCGCCCATGCCAACCAGGCCGATGACATGCACATCATGCCAGCCGAGATGATCGAGAAGGCCGGCCGCATCCTCTGCATAAAGCCGCATGGACGGCTCGACGCTCATGTCGTCGCCCGATTCTGCGATGCCTCTGTGGTCGAAGATAAGCACCCGATAGCGCTCGGTCAGCCCACGTGCGAGGTGGCGTTGTTCTCCATGGCAATATGTCCCCCAACCTCCCATGCAAAGCGCCGGAGGACCCGATCCGTGGACCTCGTAATACATGTCGTGACCGTTGATGTGGGCTACGGGCAATTCTGCCTCCTCTCCCTATTTCCAACTTCCGTCTTGTTGTTGGGATCTGCATCGGCGTGGGCCGGCACTTCGCCGATGGGCGGAGCTGCGCAGACCCGCCACTGCACCATCGACGGGGCAAGCCCGAGTTCGGCGCAGAAGGCGCGGTAGGTAAGCGCGCGGTGCGCCTGGTTCGAGGGCACGGCGACGCAAACCGTTTCGCTGCGCGGCCGGCCGTCCGGGTGGAACAGGGGCATCGGACGATGATTGTCGGCCAGCCAGTGCTCGATGCGCCGCAGGGTCTTCATGCCGGCGACGACATCGTCCTTGAAGGGCACCCGCACGACCAGATGATGCCAACTGCCAGTCATGGAGTCCTCATCCCCCGAACTCCATCGGGCGCCGCCGCCTGACGAGCTGCGAGGCCGCAACGGCTATGATGAGACCGCCGCCGTAGAAAAGGTCCTGCACGAAATTCGGGATACCGAAGATCTGCAGCCCGGAAATACCGGTTGCCAGGAGCAGGACGCCGATAAACGACCCCCAGGGATTGAAACGCCCCGGCACGATGCTGGTGGCACCCAGGAAAGCGGCAGCGAAGGCCGGCAGCAACAGGCCGATGCGTGAGCTCGGATCGGCCGAGCCGTTGACCCCGACCGCCAGGATGCCAGCCAGCGCCGCGATGACGCCCGATCCGATCAGCGCCCAGGCGCGAACCGCATCGACGCGTATGCCGGCCAGGTGGGCGACTTCGCGCGAGCGGCCAACGAAAAGCAGGCGCCTGCCCTGCGTCGTGTATTCGAGCACGTACCAGATGAGCACGCACAGCATCAGCGCGTACCAGAAAGACATGGAGATGTTGAAAAGGCGGGTCTGGTTGATCCACTGGATCAAGGTGGGATCGGCGCCGAAGATGGAAACGGTGCGCGAGGCACTGATCCACTTCGCAATGCCAATGACGAAAGTCGCCATGCCCAGCGTCACGATCAGGGAATGGATGCGGAAATAGAGGATGAAGAACGCGTTGAGGCCGCCGATCACGGCGCCCGCGAGCAGGGCCATCGCCACGGCAACCGGTGTGGGCGTGCCGAATGCGGTGATCTGAATGGCCACGATCAGGGAGGACAGTGTCATCGTGGCGGCAATGGACAGATCGAAGTCGCCGGCCGTCAGCGGGAGGAGAAGGCCGAGCGTCAGCACCACCAGTACGCCTTGCGTGCCGAACATCGTGGCGAAGTTGCTCCAGGAGAAGAAGCGTGACGAGCCAAACATGATCTGCTCGACGACCGCGAAGGCAGCGATCAGGAGCACCCAGATGGCGATGATGGCGTAGCGCTCCGCGAATTGTTTCGAACGGCCGGGGACGATACTCGTCCCTCGCCGCTGTTCCTGCAGGCGGCTGACCTTGCGTTCCAACTCGGCAATACGCGCCTCATAAGCCGCCACGGCGTCTGGCCGGCTGTCTGTCGACGTCAAGGAGCGAGAGCCGTCTGAGTCACTGCTAGACCGGTGTAGCACTGGTACGTGATCTCCTCTTTGTTGACATCGCTGCCGGTCAGTTCCGCGACCGGACGACCTTGGGCAAATACGAGAACGCGATTGCATATCTGGGCCAGTTGTTCGGCATCGGTGCTGGCGCAAATCACCACCGTTCCGGCGCGCACGGCGCGGTCAATGGCAGCAAAAACCTGCTGGCGCGCGCCGACATCGACGCCCTGTGTCGGTTCATCGAGCAGAAACAGCAGCGGCTGGTTTTCGAGCCACTTGGCCAGCAGCACCTTCTGCTGATTGCCACCGCTCAGGCTCTCCAGATACATGTCGGGATCATTGGGGCGCACATGATGGTTGCGCGTAACATCCGCCGCCCAACGCTGCATGCCGGGCCGGTCAAGACCCAGCTGACCCTTGAATTTGGGCAAGGCAGGCAAGGTCACATTGTCGGTGATGGGCAGCGACCCGATGCCGCTGGCGCCCAGCCGGTCTGCCGGCAGATAGGCAATGCCCGCCTCGAGTGCCCGCCTTGGCGTGATCTCCGACAGATCGATGCTCATGTCACCGATGAGCAACCGACCGGCCCTCGCCTGCTTCGCGCCATAGATGAGCGCCGGCACCTCATCGAAACCGGCACCGATCAGTCCCGTCAGGCCGATCACCTCGCCGAGCGCAATCTGGATACTGAAGTTTTCGCAGACACTCCCGGTCAGGCCTTCGACCGAGACGATTGCCTCGCCTGTCCGGTCGGGAGAGTGTCCCACCCTGAAATGCTCAACGCGCCGACCGACGATCAACTCCACGAAGTCTTCCGGCCGGGCATTTTCCGTTGCCAGCGTTCCGGCCAGGCGGCCATCGCGCAGAACCGTTGCACGGTCCGTGATCTCGAGAATCTCGTCGACATCGTGGCTGACGAAAATCACCGACGCGCCGCGCTTCACAACCTGTCGAACGAAGCCGAACAGCCGGTCCACGCCCGCCTTGGGCAGGAAAGGCGTCGGTTCGTCGAGCACCAGGATCCCCTCGCCGTCATGGGTCTTCTGCGAGGAGCTGATCTCCGCCAGTGCCCTGACGATGGCGACCAGACAGCGGTCGACCTGGGGCAGGTCAGCGACACGCGCATGCGGGTCGATGGCCAGGTCATATTCCGCAAACAGGTCGCGAACCCGCGCAGCTTCCCTTGCCCAGTCGATACGCCAACGCGTCTCCGTGGCAAAATCGCTCAGACAGATATTCTCCAGGACGCTGAGCGAGGGAATGAGCCCGAGATGCTGATGCACGAAGGAAAGGCCCATCTGTCGGAACTGGCCGGGAGAGAGCGGCAGGGAAACCTCCCTGCCGTAGAGGCGAAGCGTTCCGCCCGGCTCGGGCTCGTGATAGCCCGAGAGTATCTTGATCAGGGTCGATTTCCCGGAACCGTTCTGGCCCAGCAGACCGTGCACCTCGCCGCGTCGAACGGTGAGGTCGACGCCGTCGAGTGCGACGGCGCCACCGAAGCGCTTGCTGAGATTTCTCAGTTCAAGCGCGAGATCGCCCTGCGTGCCCATCGTGGGTTCCGCTCTGAACGGAGACCAGGGTCAGTCCAGGCCCCACAACGCGCGGAAGCCGGCAATGTAGGCATCGCCGTAGCCGCCGTAACCGGCCGGCACACCCGCTGTTTCGACGTTGGATTCGTCGAAGATGTAAAGCGGGGTGTTCAGTTCGGTGACCTCGCCAGCATCGCACAACATGCGCATGGTGCCGTCGATCGATGCCCAGCCAACCCAGTCCAGGCTCTCGCCGACATTCATTTCCATCATCTCGCCTTCGCGCAGGAAATCGAGCGTGAAGGGTGTGCCGTTATAGCTGGCGATCCGAACGTCTTCCCGGTTCGAAAGCGTCAGCGCCGGGATGACGAAAGCCGACATGGAGTCGTAGATGGGCAGGATGTAGTTGATGTCCGGGTCGGCCACCAGCGCCGACTGGACTTCCGGCTGGATCTGGCTGCCCCATTCGGCAACCGGAACGTTCACGTAGCGATGGGTGCAGTCCGGGCAGTTGGCATCGAGATAGTTCTGGATGGCCTCGACAAACGGTCCGGTCGGGATGATCTCGTCCGACCCGATGATGACCGCGTTGACGTTGCCTTCGGTCTGCACCATCGCCCAGGCGGCCATCAGCTCGCCGGCGCGGGTGTAGTTCATGGCGAAATTGCCGTCGATCAGTTCGCTCGGCGTCTGGGTGACGTCGTAGAGATGGGTCGCGGCGATCTTGATGCCGGCCTCGCGCGCTTCAGCCAGCTGCGGACCCATGGCTTCCGGCGGGATGCCGCCCTGGATGTCGATCACGTCGTAGCCGTCGGCGATCGCCGTCGACACGCCCTGGACCCATTGGTCGATGTTGAACTGGTTGTCCGAGATGGTGATGTCGAAGCCGACCGCGGCGGCGGCTTCGCGCTGGGCGTTCGCGATCTCCACGTTGAACGGATTCTCGCTCGTCAGCGGAATGACGTAGACCTTCTTGCCTTCCATGCAGGCGCGCGCGTCGAACGGTTCGCCGGGTGCGACGAACTCCGGCAGTTGGCGCGCCTCCTCGATCAGCGCGCGGGCCTCGTCGAGGTTGGCCGCCATGGCCGAAGACGCCGCGAGCGCGACGGCCGCGACCGAAACCATGCCGGAGGCAATACGAATGCCGATTTTATTGGTCATGACGTTTCTCCTTGTTCCCCTGATGGACGCAACGTTAGCACACGACTTTCGCTCTCACAATTGGTCTGGACAAACGGTCTGGTTTCGGGTGCAATCGGCTCAACAAGAATGGCCGGAACCGAACAGGAAGCGGCAGACAGGATACGTTGCAGACCGGTAGGAGCCGGCCTCGGCGTTATACGAAGCCACAGGGGAACGAGAGGCTCATGAGCAATTCAGACGATCCGGTGCGCAGATACGAAGAGCGTATCGCGGAACTCGAGAACCGACTGCGCCGCATGGAGCAGTTCGTCGGCGGCGGCCAGATGCCGGCCGACGTGTCGGCGGTCGCCAGCCGCCCCGGCCGCGCCATCGGCGAAGGCTACCGGCTCGGCGTCGACGTCGGCGGCACCTTCACCGACCTCATGCTCATCGACGAGCGCAGCGGCAAGACCCACGTCGCCAAGGTGTCCTCGACCCCCAAGGACTCCTCCATCGGCGTCCTCAACGGCATCGAGAAGATCTGTCGGCAGGCGGGGATCGACCCGACCGACATCAATTTCGTCATGCACGGCACCACGGTCGCGACCAACACCGTCTTGACCGGCTCCGGCGCGCTGGTCGGCCTGGTGACGACGAAGGGCTACCGCCAGACGCTGCAGATCGCCCGGTCCTATGTGCCCGGCGGCCTGGGCGGCTGGGTGATCTACAACAAGACCCCGCCGCTGGCCCCGCTGGAACTGACGATCGAGGCGCATGAGCGCATGGGCGCCGACGGCAAGGTGGTCCAGCCGCTCGACGAGCGGCGCATCCGCGACGAGCTGCGCACGCTCAAGGATGGCGGCATCCAGGCGCTCACCGTCAGCCTCTTCAACGCCTACACCAACGGCGAGCACGAGCGGCGCATCCGGGAGATCGCAGCCGACGTGCTGCCGGGTGTGCCGGTGTCGATCTCGTCGGAGGTCATGCCGGAGATGTATGAATACGAGCGCACCGAAACGACGGTGGTCAACTCCTACATCCGCCCGGTCGTCTCGAAGTACATCGAGAACCTGCACAGCGAGCTCGACCGGCGCATGAGTGGCGTGCGCCTTCAGATCCTGCGCTCGGACGGCGGCCTGTCCTCGGCCGACGCTGCCAAATCCGCGCCGGTGAACCTCTTGATGTCGGGTCCTGCCGGTGGCGTCTCCGGCGCCATCTGGATCGCCCGCCAGTCGGGCTACGAGGATCTGTTGACCTTCGACATGGGCGGCACGTCCACGGACGTGGCCCTGATCCAGAACGGCGTGGCGCAGAAGCGTCGCGAGACGCGCGTGGCCGATGTCACGGTGCGCGCGCCGTCAATCGACGTGCGCACGGTCGGCGCCGGCGGCGGTTCGATCGCCTATGTGCCGGAACTGACCAAGGCGCTGCGTGTCGGCCCGCAATCGGCAGGCGCCGATCCGGGACCGGCGGCCTATGGGCGCGGCGGCGAACAGCCGACGGTGACGGATGCCAACATCGTGCTTGGCTATCTGCCGGCGGCAGCCCGTCTCGGCGGCGACATGGCCATGGACACGTCGCTTGCCGAAAAGGCGGTCAAGAACGTCGCCGATGCACTCGGCCTGCCGGTCAAGCGTGCGGCCGAAGGCATTTACGATATCGTCAACGAGAACATGTTCGGCGCGCTCAGGCTCGTCTCCGTCGAACAGGGCTACGATCCGCGCAATTTCGCGCTGGTCGCCTTCGGCGGCGCAGGCCCCCTGCACGCCAATGCGCTGGGCAAGCTGATGGGTTCTTGGCCGGTTATCGTGCCACCCGGCCCCGGCGTCCTGTGCGCCTCGGGCGATGCCACCACCCGTTTGCGTGACGAGGCCTCCCGAACGCTTGTCGTGCGTTTCGAAGCGACCAGCGATCGCGATATCGAACGCGCGCTGGAAGAGCTTGCCGACCAGGCCGCCAAGAGCCTGGAGCGCGAGGGCCTCAGCCGATCCGATCAGAGCGTCGAATACGAGATGGACCTGCGCTATGCGGGCCAGGGAACGGCGCTGGGCGTGCGCATGAGCCCGGAGGAGTTCCGCCGCGAGGGCCTGAAGGGAGTGGCAGCTCGCTTCGACGAGCTGCACGAGCAGATGTTCACCTTCAATCTCGATCAGCCGCACGAACTGCTGAACCTGCGCGCCATCGTCCAGGGCAGCGAAACCACGGTAACGGCGCGCAAGCTCGATCGCGGCACCGGCGATCCCTCGGGAGCGGTCACGGCCGAGACGACGGTCTTTGTCGATGGGCGCGACCTGCCGGCCAAGATCTACAACCGTGAAAAGCTTCGCGCCGGCGACCGCATACCGGGGCCTGCGATCGTCACGGAAATGGATTCCACCACGCTCATTCTTCCCGATCACCACGCAGAGGTCGATGCCGTCGGCAGCCTTCTGATCCGCCCGGTCAACTGACCGCGCAGCCAGGAAACAAAGGGGAACAAGCTAATGCCGGCCAAGATCATCCAGACCAACGACACTCCCTTCCGCCGCGAGGAAGTGGAGCCAATCACGCTCGACATCATCGAGAACGCCTTGCGCAACGCCCGCACCGAGATGGATGCGGTTCTCTTTCGAACCGCCATGTCGCCGGGCATCCGCGAACAGCACGACGCCTTTCCCATGATCGCCAACTCCGAAGGCAAGATGGTTGTGGGACAGTTCGGGTCGTTCATCTGGGGCTTCACCCAGGGCTATGACGGAGACATTGAGGAAGGCGATATCTTCCTCACCAACGATCCCTACTCATGCAATGGCGCGGTCAGCCATCTCAACGACTGGCTGACCATGAAGCCGATCTTCCGCAATGGCAGGCTGGTCGCCTGGGGTGCGATGTTCGGGCACCTGACCGATGTCGGCGGACGGGTGCCCGGCTCCCTGCCGACCGACGCGCACATGATCTTCGAGGAGGGTATCCAGATCCCGCCGGTGAAGATCTACCGGCGCGGCGAGGTCAACAAGGAAGTGCTGGACATGTGCCTGCGCAACACGCGCACGGAAGAGTGGAACCGGTCCGACTTCAACGCCATCGTCGCCGCGCTCCGCCTTTCCGAAAGGCGTGTGCATGAAATCTGTGACCGGTTCGGCGACGACACGTTCTTCTCGGCGATGCAGGACATGCTGGACCGCAACTACAAGGCCATGAAGGCCATCATCCACATGGTCATCCCCGAAAGCTCGAACAAGTTCTATTTCGAGGACTACATCGATGACGACGGGATCGGCATGGGTCCCTACAAGGTCGCCTGCTCCTTGTGGCGCGAGGGCGACGTCGCGATCTTCGACTTCGAGGGAACCGACCCGCAGTCGATCTCGTCGGTGAACTTCCTCCTCAATGAGGAGATGTTCAAGATGTTCCTCGGCGCCTTCACCATCAACCTCTTCGATCCGCAGATCCTGTTCAATGACGGGTTCTATCCGCTGGTCGAGGTCCGCATCCCCAAGGGCACGATCCTCAAGCCAGTCCGGCCGGCCGCATTGTCGTGTCGAACGCACATGCTTGGTCGCATCTTCGACATCATGGGCGGATTGCTGGGCCAGGGCGCGCCGGATGCTCTCAACGCCGCAGGTTTCTCCGACAGCCCGCATTTCATGTATTCGGGCTACAACAAGGAGGGCGAGTGGTACCAGCTCTACCAGATCGGTTTTGGCGGCATTCCCGGTCGACCGGTTGGCGACGGACCCGATGGCCATTCGCTCTGGCCTGCCTTCATGAACGTGCCCAACGAGTTTCTGGAAGCCTATTTCCCGCTGCGCATCGTCACCTATGAGACGATACCCGACTCCGGCGGCGCCGGCCTGCACCGGGGCGGAAACGGCGTCTCGATGGGCTATCAGTTCCTGGAGCCAGGAGAAATCTCGATCCACGACGACCGTTGGCTGACCTATCCGTGGGGCGTCAATGGCGGCCATCCTGGCGGCCGTTCGACGAAACTCATGGTCCGCAGCGACGGCTCCAGCGAGCACCTCCCCTCCAAGTGCGACAAGATCAAGGTCGAACCTGGCGACATCCTCTACTTCAACACCTGGGGTGGCGGCGGCTGGGGCGATCCTTTGAAGCGTGACGCCGAGAAGGTCTCCCTGGACGTCCGCCGTGGACTGGTGACCAAGGAAGGCGCTCGCCGCTACGGCGTGGTTCTGCGCGACGACTATTCCGTCGATGTTTCCGCGACCGAGAGGCTGCGGGACGACATGTCGAGGACGCGCGGCGAGTTGCCGATGTTCGATCGTGGCGGCACGATCGAGGAACTCAAGGCAAGGTGCCGGAAGGAAACCCATCTCGACCCGCCTTCCGCTCCCGTCTTCCAGAAATGGATGCGGCGCGACAGGCATGTCGAAGCCGCCGAATAGGATGGATACCGGGGGCAACGGCAGCGGCAGCACAGACGACCCGCTGCCGCGTCCGCAACTGGAGGCGCAATGCGCCGGCGTGCTGGACAAACTGCAGGATGGCGGCGTCGCCATCCTGCCGCTCGACGTTGCCTATGCCGTCATCGCCCAGCGTGAGGAGGGAATCCGGCGCATCTTCACCGCCAAGCGCCGTTCCTACGAAAAGCCTTCGGGCATGTTCGGCGACTGGAGCCTGTCGCGCGAGGTGCATCTGATGGATGATGACAGGCACGAGATGGTGCGCGTGATCGTCGAAGAGGAGAAGGTGCCTTTTTCAGTCGTTGCGCCGTTCCGGCCCGACCACCCCATCTTTGCCGATGTGGAGCCATTCGTCCTGGCTTCGTCGTCAAAGCAGGGCACACTCGACATGCTGCTCAACGCCGGCCAGTTCCACGACGAGATCGCCCGGCAGTCCCGACAGCGAGGTCGTCCCGTGTTCGGTTCGTCGGCCAACACGTCGCTCGCCGGGTCCAAATACCGTTTTGCCGACATCGAACCCGAAGTGCGCGATGCCGCCGACATCTTCATCGATCACGGCCAATCCAAATACGCCAACGACCAGGGCCGCTCGAGCACAATCATCGATTTCTCCGACTTTACCGTGGTGCGCGTGGGCGTCTGTTTCGACCGGCTCGTGGCCGCTTTCAGGGATCGCTTCGATGTCAATCTGACCATCACCGAGAGGACAGCGCGATGAATGACGCCTATGAGACCGCCGGCTATCGGGCAACGGATCGCATCGGCTTCGGCGAAAAACCGGGAATCGCGGTGGTCGATTTCCAGACCGCCTTCACGGATCCGCAGTTTCCTCTGGGCAAGAGCCCGATGATTGCGCAGGCGGTCGAGAATACCGCAACGCTGCTGCGGGCGGCGCGGGCGGCGCGGGCTCCGGTCGCCAATATCTATACCGCCTATTCGAGCGCGCGGGACGCGCCTCTGTGGAAGATCCCGACAGTCGTCAACGACTTCCATCACGGCAAGCCGGGCACCGATCTGGACCCCAGGACCTACGACCCGGACTACGATGCCGTGTTCTGCAAGACAGGCCCTTCCGTGTTCTTCCAGACGGCGGTCGTGCAGTATTTTATCAAGGAGCGGGTGGACACGGTCTTTGTCGTCGGCTGCACGACGTCGGGCTGCGTACGCGCCAGCGTCATCGATGCCTTTTCATTTGGCTACCGCGTGATGGTACCGGAGCCCTGCGTGGGCGACATGGACGAAGGCCCTCACCGCGATAATCTGCGGGATGTCGGACGGCGCTATTGCGATATCGTCGGACTGGAGGAGAGCCTCGCCTATCTGGACGACATCCGCAGGCGAAACAGCTGACGATCAGCTGAAGAGACGACCCAGCACGCTGGAGCGGGCAGGCTTGTCATCCTGTTCGTCCACCGCCGTCTGGAGAAGGTCGAGCGTGCGCGTCAACAAGCGATCCCGGTCGTCCAGTTCCTTGCGGGTCGCTGTGGTGGCGCGGTAGCTTTCCTCGAGCGCAGCCAGCGAACGCTCAAGCATGCGGTCGTATTTGGCGAGCGTCTGTTCCATATCCGCCGAAGGCGCCACGCTGGAAGGCTGCTGCCCCCTGCCGGCCATTGCCTCCTGCGTCACCAGTGACCGCTCGAGCAGTGCTATCGTGCGATCGAGGGAGCTTTCCAGCCCCCTGTTGCGCTCGTTGAGTTGTTCAGCCTTTGCGATCGCCTGATCGAGCAGCGCCAGCACACGTTCCATCGACGCGCTTGTTCCGTCTCTGCCCGCTCCGCGCAACTGGCCGCGCTGCGCAAGCTCGTCCACCATCGTGTCATAACGGCCGAGCATCTCCATCTGACGCCGCACCAGTGCTTCGAGTTCGGCAATCGTGCGTTCACGCTGGGCGAGCTCCGCCTGGGTCGCCGCAAGCCCTGCGGGATCCGATTGTGAAGCGCCTGTCGCGTTGGAATACACCATGACCGTACCGTCCCGACGGACGGCCCCCACGAATGGAAATCTGATCAAGTTATTGCCGATCATGGTTGATAAAGCATTACCTTCCTTTCCGTACCGACCACCTGCCTGCGCACATATCCTGTTTTCTGCGCGTTGCATGGGTCCTCACAAGGCTGTAGAGTTTGTCTGGACATTTAGATGCAGCTTGACGTTCGGAGGTCTCGGCAAGTGAGCGCAGCCGTGGAGATTATCGAGGTTTCACCGCGCGACGGCATCCAGAACGAGCGCAAGCTTCTCGACACCGACACCAAGCTGGAGCTTGTCACGCGTGCTGTTGAATCCGGCTTGCGTCGCCTGGAAGTGGCCAGTTTCGTCAATCCCAAACGGGTTCCGCAAATGGCGGATTCCGATGAACTGGTGCGCCGCCTGCCCCGCGGAGACGCGACCTATATCGGTCTCGTGATGAACGAGCGCGGTTTCGAGCGGGCGCAGGCTTGCGGCATTGACGAGATCAATTTCGTTGTCGTCGCCACGGAGACCTTCAACCGTCGCAACCAGGGTGTCTCGGTCGAGGAAACGCTGGATGCATGGTCGCGGATTGCGGCCTTGGCCAGCCAGGCCGGGATCAGGGTCGGTGCAACCATCGGCGCCAGTTTCGGCTGTCCCTTCGAAGGCGAGGTGGAGGTCGGCCGGGTGGTGGAGATCGCGGCACGACTGGCCGAACATGCACCGCACGAGATCGCCCTGGCCGATACGATCGGCGCTGCTGCACCCACCGACATCAAGCGCAAGCTGCGCGCGGTGGCGGAGGCCCTGCCCGGCATGCCGTTGCGCTGCCACCTGCACAACACCCGCAACACGGGTCTTGCGAACGCAGTGGCGGCGATCGAGGCCGGCGCAAGCAGGCTGGATTCATCGATCGGCGGCATTGGCGGCTGCCCGTTCGCGCCGGCGGCGACGGGCAACATACCGACCGAGGATCTCGTCTACATGCTGGACCGGATGGGCGTTTCCACCGGGCTCGATCTCGATGCCTTGATGGAAACCGCGCGCTGGCTTGGAAAGGCGCTGGAGATCGTTCCACCGGGCATGCTTCACAAGGCGGGGCGTTTTCCCCCGCCGCTGGATGAAGCGGCAGAATAGCCGACGAAGAGGACAACTGGGGTGACGCCATGACCGACGAGACCGAAATCTATCGTAGCCAGGGCTTCGCTCAGAAGATGGGTTTGGGCGAACGGCCGGCGCTGCTCATCATCGACTTCGTGGTGGGCTTTACCGATCCGGCCCATTTCGGCGGCGGCAACATCGCCCCGGCCATAGACCGCACGGTCGAGCTGCTGGCCTTTGCCCGCCAGATGGGCTGGCCGGTGGCCCACACAAGGGTGGTCTATGCCGATGACGGTTCGGACGCCGGCGCCTTCACGGCCAAGGTGCCGAGCCTGCTCAAGCTCACCGAGGACAGCGAATTGTCCCAGATCGTGCCGCAACTGGCGCCGGCGCCGGGCGAGCTCGTCATTCGCAAGCGGCAGGCCTCCGCCTTCTTCGCAACCGAACTGGCCGCCTGGCTGCACCATCGCGGCGTCGATACCGTGCTGATCGCCGGCTGCACCACGTCGGGCTGCGTGCGCGCCAGCGTTGTCGACTGCGTCAGCAGCAATTACCGCACCATGGTGTTGATTGATTGCGTCGGCGATCGCGCCCTCGGCCCGCATGAGGCCAATCTGTTCGATATGGGCCAGAAATATGCCGACCTGATGGAGAGCGGCGAGGTGATGGCCCACTACCGGAGCAGTGCAGCCAGCTGACAAGATCATGGGGAGGAACGTCAATGCTGTCGAGCCAGGAGCAAAGCGCACCAGCGGCACCGGACAGGCCAGCACCGGGGGCCATTGCCAGAGAGCTGGCGCGTTTCGCCCATGACGTCACCGACACGGCGATCCCGCAGCGGGTCCGCGAACGCGCCCTTCATCATATGCTCGATGCTGCCGGGATCGGTGTCGCTTCATCCATGCATGATTTCGGCCGCGCCGCCTTCGACGGGCTGTCCACGCTGGCCGGCGAAGGACTTGTTCCGGTCCTGGGCTTCAAGGCCAGATGGTCGCCGCGCGACGCAGCAACGATAAATGGCTTGCTGTCCCACGGGCTGGATTTCGACGACACCCATCTGCGCGGCGTCATCCATCCGACGGTTGCCCAGTTTCCCGCAGTGTTGTCGGCGGCGGTCATGACAAATGCCACCATGATGGAGTTCGTGACCGCCTACCTGGTCGGCGTAGAGGCTTCCGTGCGGCTTGCCAGCGTGGCGCATGGCGCCTTCCATGGCGTCGGCTTCCACCCGTCGGGCATCTGCAACGCCCCCGCGGCGGCGCTGACCGCCGGGCGATTGATGGGACTGAGCGTCGACCAGCTGCACCACGCCCAGGGCATCGCATTGTCGATGGCCTCCGGCACACTGGAGTTCCTGGAAGACGGGGCCTGGACCAAGCGCCTGCACCCAGGCTGGGCAGCGTCGGCCGGCCTCACCGCAGCCGCCATGGCGCAAGCGGGCTATGTCGGCGCCTCTTCCCCCTATTCCGGCCGCTTCGGCCTGTTCCGCACCTATCTCGGCGGCGACGATACGGCCTGCGACTATGGCGCGGCCACCGCCGGTCTGGGCACGGAATGGGAGCTCCTGCAGACCGCGATCAAGCCCTACCCCGCCTGTCACCTGACCCATGGCTGCATCGATGCCGCGATCGCCCTGTCTGCCCGGCTGTCGGACGCGGCGGAGATCGAGCAGGTCACCGCGCTGGTCGCGCGTGAAACGGTTCAGACCATCTGCGAGCCGATCGACAACAAGCGCCGTCCCAAAAACGGCTACGATGCGCAATTCTCCATCCCCTTCCTGGTTGCCACGGGCCTCACGAAAGGGCGGGTCAGCCTAGCCGACGTCGATGGCGCCGCACTTCAGGATCAGGCCGTGCTCTCGCTGGCACAGCGCGTCCGATACGAGATCGACGACGCATCCGGGTTCCCCCGCCACTATTCGGGCGAAGTGATCGTGAAGCTGAAGAGCGGCGAGACGCTCCGCCAGCGCCAACAGATCAATTCCGGCGCGCCCGAGATGCCGGTGCCCGACCATGAGATCGTCGCCAAGGCCATGGCCAATGCCGGCACCGTCCTGGGGCCCTCTGCCTCCGAACGGTTCTGCGAGCTGTTTCTCGGCATGGATCGCGCCGAGCTGGGCGCGGCGGCCTGGGCCGATGATCTGGCAAAGATGTTCTGACACGACAGGGGGAATAGATGGTTCACGTCTCGAAATCGGTCGGCGGCAATCGTTTCCGGGAGGACATCGGACGATGTCTCGAGGATTTCGAGATCGGGGCCATCTACGAGCACCGGCCAGGACGCACGATCAGCGAGACGGACAACACGTGGTTCACCCTCCTGACCATGAACCAGCACCCGATCCATTTCGATGCGGCCTATGCGGCACGTACCGAGTTCGGGCGCCTGCTGGTCGCAAGCCCCCTTACCCTCGCGATCGTGACCGGCTTGAGTGTCAGCGACATCAGCCAGAAGGCGATCGCCAATCTCGGCTGGACCGATATCAAGCTTACCGCTCCAGTCTTCGTCGGCGACACGCTCTATGCGGAGAGCGAGATCCTGGACAAGCGCGAATCCAGTTCGCGACCGACGCAGGGCATCGTCAAGGTGGCGACGCGGGGCATGAACCAGGATGGCACGATCGTCATCAGCTTCGAACGATCGATCCTCGTGCCAAAGCGCGGCCACGAAACCGGAGAAGGATGAGATGATGGACGAACGCGCCGAACAGGACAGGATGATCCTGGAATCGGTCGATCGCTTTCTCGAGCGGGACGTCGCGCCGCATGTGCACAGGCTCGAGGCGGCCGACGAATGGCCTGCGGAGATCGTGGAAAAAATGGCTGCCATGGGCCTGTTCGGCGCCACGATCTCGCCCGACTATGGCGGTCTTGGCCTGTCGTGTTCCACCTATGCCGCCGTGGTGGAAAAGGTCTCCCGCGTCTGGATGTCGATCTCGGGCATCTTCAACTCACATCTGATCATGGCGGCCGCAGTCGAGCGCTTCGGGACAGCCGATCAGAAAAAGCTCTGGCTGCCGCGCTTTGCGAGCGGCGAATTGCGCGGCGGTATCGCGCTCACCGAGCCGGATGCCGGAACGGATCTCCAGGCCATCCGTACACGCGCCACCCGCGATGGCGACGACTATATCGTCAATGGCGTGAAGACCTGGATATCGAACGGCATCAAGGGCCACGTGCTTGCCGTCCTGGTGAAGACCGATCCACAGGCCGAGCCGGCCCATCGCGGGATCAGCCTGTTCCTCATCGAGAAGGGGCCGGGCTTCAACGTCTCGCGCAAGCTGGAAAAGCTTGGCTACAAGGGTATCGATTCCGCCGAACTGTCGTTCGAGGATTGCCGCGTGCCGGCTGCCAACCTGATCGGCGGCGAACCCGGCAAGGGTTTTGCCATGATCATGGCGGGGCTTGAACTCGGCCGCATCAATGTGGCGGCGCGTGGCGTCGGCATTGCCCAGGCTGCCCTCGAGGAGGCTGTTCGCTATTCCCAGGTGCGAAAGACTTTCGGCAAGCCCATCTGCCAGCATCAGGCGATTCAGCTCACGCTTGGCGAGATGGCAACCAGAGCCGAAGCGGCACGGCTCCTGACGCAAAGCGCGGCGGCAGCCTATGACCGGGGAGAGCGCGTCGACATGGAGGCCGGCATGGCGAAATATTTCGCCACCGAGGCCGCTGTTTCCAACTCGATGGATGCCATGCGCGTCCACGGGGGATACGGCTATTCGAAGGAATTCCCCGTCGAGCGGCTTTATCGCGACGCCCCTCTCCTGACCATTGGCGAGGGGACGAACGAGTTGCAGCGCATCATCATCGCGCGCCAGCTCATCGCCAGGTATCCCGCATGAGCGTGCCACTGCCCCTGGACGGGTTGCGCGTGCTTGCTTTCGAGCAATATGGCGCCGGGCCTTTCGGCACCCAGTTCCTGGCGGATCTCGGAGCCGATGTGCTGAAGATCGAATCGCCGCACGACGGCGGCGACATGGCCAGAACCGTCGGGCCGCATTTCCTCGACGCAGACAATGCGACAAATGCCAGCCTGTTCTTCCAGGCTTTCAACCGGAACAAGCGCTCGATCACGCTGGACATCACGCAACCCGAAGGCCGGCATGTGCTGGAAAGGCTGGTGGCGGATGCCGATGCGATAGCCTGCAATCTGCGCGGCGATGTACCCGGTCGCCTCGGCCTCACGCATGAGACGCTGGCAAAGGCCAACCCCAAGATCGTCTGCGCCTTTCTGTCGGCCTATGGACGGACGGGAAGCCGGGCGACCTGGCCCGGCTATGACTATCTCATGCAGGCGGAGGCTGGCTATTTTTCCCTGACCGGGGAGGCCGGTACGCCGCCATCGCGCATGGGGCTTTCCATCGTCGATCTCATGACGGGGCTTGGCCAGGCCTTCGCGCTGGTCAGTGCCGTGCTGAAAGCCCGCGAGACCGGCAAGGGATGCGACATCGACATCTCGCTTTTCGATCTCGCCTGCTTCAACCTCTCCTACCTGTCGGCCTGGTATCTCAATGCCGGCCATGCGCAGGATCGGGTTGCCCGCTCGGGACATCCCTCGCTCGTCCCCTGCCAACTCTACAAGACGGGCGATGGCTGGATCTTCATCATGTGCAACAAGGAGAAGTTCTGGCCCATCCTGTGCGATGCGATCGACCGACCGGAATGGGCGGGAGACCCCCGCTTCGCCACTTTCAGGGACCGGCTGGCGCATCGCGACCTGATTGCCGACATGCTCGACGAGGTGCTGTCGGCCAAAACCACGGCACAGTGGCTGGAGCGCTTCGGCGGCCGCGTACCGGCAGCGCCCGTCAACGATCTGCGCCAGGCGCTCGACAATCCGTTCCTTCGCGAGCGAGAGGCGATCCAGGATCTTGAGCACCCTGCGGCTGGCGCTTTTCGCATGCTAGCCACGCCTATTCGCGTCGAAGGCAGCGAAACGAGAGCACGCCCGGCCCCTGAACTGGGTGCCGACACCACGGATGTCCTTGTCGAACTTGGCTACGGCCCGGGCGACATAGAAAGGCTGCGCAGCGGAGGCATCATCCGATGACGTCCAGCGCCGCGCAGGCCGCCGTCAATCAGGCGTTCGACCGGATAGATGCGCTCAATCCGCGCCTGCATGCCCTGATCACGCCGATGCGCGAAGAGGCTTATGCAGCCGCCGACAGTTGCACCGATGCTGACCCGATCACCGTCGCGCTGAAGGACAATATCGATGTCGCCGGCGTGCCCACGACCGCGGCAACGCCGCTGCTTCAAGACAATGTCGCCAAGGTCGATGCTCCGCTTGTTGCGCGGCTCAAAGAGGCAGGCGCCATCCTGGTCGGCAAGGCCAACATGCATGAATGGGCCTTTGGACCGAGCGGGCTGAGCACGCAGGTCGCGCCATCGGTCAATCCCTGGGACCCGGCTCGCCTGCCGGGAGGCTCGTCCAGCGGCTCGGCCGTCGTTGTCGCCGCAGGCATGTCGCGCGGGGCGATCGGCAGCGACACGGGTGGGTCGATCCGCATACCGTCTGCTTTCAACGGCATCAGCGGACTGCGCCCGACGTGGGGGCTCGTTCCGACACGGGGCAGCCTGCCGGTCAGCCACGGCTTCGACACGCTGGGGCCGATGGCGCACCGGGTGGAAGACGTGGCTCGACTGCTCGTCATGATCGCCGGTTTCGACCCGCAGGATCCCTGGAGCCGCAAGGCGCCGCGCAGCGAACCGGGCGCCTGGCGCAGCCTGCCTGTCAAAGGGTTGCGGATAGGCGTGCCAAGCGGATGGTTTCGCGACGGACTTCACCCGGACATGGCCGAGGCCTTCGAGGAGGCGTTGGCGGTTTTCGGCCGGCTCGGCATCGAGACCGTCGCCATCGATCTCGACGGCGCGGAGATGGCACCGGCAATGGTCGCAAGACTGGTCCTGACTGATGCCTATGCCCTCCACCGGGAACGGCTTGCACGGGAGCGGGCGGCGTTCGGTGCCGATCTCCTGCTGCGGCTCGATATCGGTGCCGGCACCACCGGCGCCGACTATGCCGACGCGCTGCAATGGCTCGAGCGTTGGCGGCATCAACTGCGCGGGGTCTTTGGCCAGGTCGATCTCATCGTCACGCCGACCACCCCGGGCCCGGCGCCGCTGATCGACCAGTGCGGCAGCGCTCCCGAACTCATGCGCACCATTGCCCGCAACACCTATGCATGGTCGGCCTGGAATGGCCCCAGCATGTCGGTGCCCTGCGGCTTCTGTCGCGAGGGCATGCCGCTCGGCATGCAGGTCTCCGGCAGGCCATTCGATGAAGCAACCCTGTTTGCTCTCGGACACGCTTACCAACAGGCAACCGACCATCACATGCGCCGTCCGCGGGATATGGTTGCCGATCGGCTTGCAAAATCGGGCTTTGGGGGATAGGCGGCGTCTACGAGGAGCAGCGCCGGAAGATGTCCAATACGGCAAAAATCAACGACGTCAGGCCGGACCAGCCGCGCTATCGGCAGATCTACTCGCTGTTGCGCGAGCGGATCCACGAGGGGCGTTATCCGCTCGGCAGCAACCTGCCGACCGAAGTGGAGCTGTGCGCGGAATTCGGCGTCAGCCGTTACACGGTCCGCGAAGCTCTTCGCCGATTGGTCGAACAAGGCATGCTTGCACGCCGGCAAGGGTCTGGCAGCGCCGTGATTTCGGTCGAACCGCAAAGCGGCTTCGTGCATCAGGTGCGCTCGCTTGCCGACCTCTTCCAATATGCGCTCGATACCTATCTCGAAATACAGTCGATCGAGATGGTCTCGATCTCGCCTGAAATCGCCGAGGCGCTCGACGACCAGCCCGGATCGCGCTGGCTCCTGATCAAGGCGGTTCGACTGACCCACGAAGCGGGAACGCCGATTTGCGTGACCTATTCCTACATTCCCGAAAGGCTGGCCTGGATCGAGCCGGAGATACCCGGTTGCGTCGGGCCATTCTATGCGCTTCTGGAAGAGCGCGCCGGGGAGCCGATCTCGGAAGCGGTCCAGGAGATCAGAGCCGAGCCGATGACCCGCGCCATCGCGGCCGGATTGCGCGCCCATCCGGGCGACTACGCGCTCAGGCTGCTGCGGCGCTATTCCTCGTCCAACGGCACGCTGGTCGCCTCCTTCAACTGGCACCCGGCCAACACGTTTGCCTACCGGATGCAGCTTCAGCCGCATCTCGACCGCTAGGCTTCGCCCCGCCACCAGCTTGCTCTGCAACAGGCCGGATTTGCTCTAGCTGCGCCACAGCGAATTCTGCTCGTGCTGGATGATGAGCTGGGCCAGGCTGCGGAACTCACCCTCCAGGAAACGCTGGAGCCGCCTTACGGTGGAGCGCTGCTCGCTATCGCTGCGCGCAAGGATGCCGAGGCTGCGCTCGGGGTGGCCGATGCGAACCGACAGCGCCGCAAGCGTGCGCTGCCGCCGTGCCATGAAGACCACCGAATAGGGCAGCACGGTCAGGACATCCGACTGCGAGAGGATGTTGGTGATGGCAGCCAGCGAGCCGCCGGAAAAGGATATCTTGAAATCGGTCATGCCGATTTCCGAGAGCACGTGGCGCATATCCTGGTAGAGCGGGCTCGATGCCGGCGGGGCAATCCAGGCATAGGGTGCGATGTCCGAAAGCCGCACCTGGCGCTTCATCAGGAGCGGATGGTTGATGCCGCAGGCAATCACGTTGCGCCCGGGCAGCACCGGCCGGAAGGAGAAACCTGCCGGGATAGCTGCCGGGTTGAGCGGACAGACCGCCAGGTCGAGCGTGGCGGCCTCGAGCTGTTTCATCAGTTCGGATGCGTAGGCATAGGACTGCTCGATGCGCACATGCGGCGAGGCGCGCTGAAACTCGGCGATAATCGACGACACGACCCCGTCCATGAAGACAGGCGTTCCGCCGATGCGCACGATGCCGCGATGGCCGGCCTTGTAGGTGGCGACAATGGACGAGGCGGTATCGGCGGCGCCGGCGATCTTGCGGCCTTCGACCGCGAGCGCCTGGCACAATTCGGTCGGCACGAGCGGACGGCGGTTCTTCTCGAAAAGCGGCGCGCCAATGCGCTGCTCCAGCATGGCGACGGTTCGAGACACGCTCGGCTGCGTGCGTCCCAGCGCGGCGGCCCCCTCGGTCAGCCCGCCTCGATCGACGATCGCGGCGATGATTTCCAGATGGCGGGGGTCGATCTTCATAGCATGATGTTATGTTATGGTCCGCTAATTTGATCAAGCCGGTATATAAAATGGGCTAAGAGCCTCGAGTGCTCATCCGTGCGATGGGCGTGGGAGGAACTGATGCATTTCCAGCCGGACTTCGCCTTCGACAGCCAGGCCGTGCGCGTGCGTTTCGCGCCGGGCGTGCGTCGTTGCGCGGGCGAGGAAATCGCGCGGCTCGGCTGTTCGCGCGCGCTGGTCGTATCGACCCCTCCCCAGGCGGATATGGCGATGGAGATGGGACAGGAGATCGGCGACACGGTGGTCGGCGTCTTCACCAAGGCCGCCATGCACACGCCGGTCGCGATTACCGAAGAGGCCGTCCAGCATGCGCGCGAGGTGCGTGCCGATTGCATCGTCGCGGTGGGCGGCGGCTCGACCACCGGGCTCAGCAAGGCCATCGCGCTGCGAACCGACCTGCCGCAGATCGTCATCCCGACCACCTATGCCGGGTCCGAGGCCACCGCCATTCTGGGCCAGACGGAAAAGGGCGAGAAGACGACCCTGACCGATCCGAGGGTGCGTCCGGAAGTCATCCTGTACGATGCCGAACTGGTCCGCTCGCTGCCGGTCGCGATGACGGTCACCAGCGCACTCAACGCGATGGCGCATGCGGCCGAGGGCCTCTATGCCCAGAACCGCAACCCCATCGCCACGCTGATGGCCATCGAAGGCCTGGAGGCGTTCGCTTCGGCACTGCCGGAGGTTATCCGCCAGCCCGGCGACCTCACCGCCCGCGGCAAGACGCTCTATGGCGCCTGGCTGTGCGGTACGGTGCTGGGCCAGGTCGGCATGGCGCTGCACCACAAGCTTTGTCACACGCTCGGCGGCTCCTTCGACCTGCCGCATGCGGAGACGCATGCGATCTTGCTGCCGCATGCGATCGCCTTCAACGCGCGTGCCGCGGGCCGGGAACTGGAACCTGTCACCCGCATCTTCGGCGGTTCAAACCCTGGCAACGCGCTGCGCGATTTCGCCGAGAAGATCGGCGCGCCGCTGGCACTGCAGGATATCGGCCTTGCTCGTGCCGATTTGGCCCGCGCCGCCGATCTTGCCGCTGCAAAACCCTACTGGAACCCGCAGCCCGTCACGAGGGACGAAATCCTGCAGCTTCTGGAGGCTGCCTGGGCGGGGGAACCGCCTGCCTTTTGAGCAACGACTTCTTTGGGAGGAGAACCATCGATGATTACGCGTCGCAAACTTCTTAAGGGCTCAGCCGCCGCCGGCCTGGCAACCATGGCAGGCGGTTTCCCGATGCCGGCGATCGCGCAGGGCGCGCGCATCAAGCTCGGCTATGTCAGCCCACAGACCGGGCCGTTGGCCGCCTTCGCCGAGGCGGACAACTTCATCCTCGCAAACTTCGCCGAAAGCCCGGCCGCAGCCGATTTCGAGATCATCGTGCGTGACTCCCAATCGAACCCCAACCGTGCGGCGGAAGTCGCCCAGGAACTGATCATCTCCGACGAGGTCGACCTCATGCTGGTTGCCTCGACGCCGGAGACGACGAACCCCGTGACCACGACGGCGGAGGCCGAGGGCATCCCCGTCATCTCGACCGTTGCGCCCTGGCAGCCCTGGTTCATTGGCCAGCAGGGCAACCCCGGCGCCCCCGACACTTGGCGTCCGTTCGACTACGGCTTCCATTTCTTCTGGGGCCTCGAAGACGTCATTTCCGTCTTCACCGCCATGTGGAACCAGCTGGAGACCAACAAGGTCGTTGGCGGGCTGTTCCCGAACGACGGTGATGGCAACGCATGGGGCGACGCGCAGAACGGCTTCCCGCCGGTCCTCGCCGACCAAGGCTTCACGCTGATCGATCCGGGCCGGTACCAGAACCTTACCGATGATTTTTCGGCCCAGATCAATGCGTTCCGTCAGGGCAATGTCGAGATCGTCACCGGCGTGCCGATCCCGCCGGACTTCACCACCTTCTGGACGCAGGCCCGTCAGCAAGGGTTTGCTCCCAAGGCGGCGTCGATCGGCAAGGCGATCCTCTTCCCGCAGGCTGTCGAGGCGCTGGGCGATGCGGGCCATAACCTGTCTTCGGAAGTCTGGTGGTCGCCGAACCATCCCTTCAGATCGTCGCTGAACGGCCTTTCGGCCGGAGAGGTGGCTGCCGCCTACACCGAGGCGACAGGCCGCCAGTGGACGCAGCCGATCGGCTTCGTGCATGCGCTTCTCGAACTGGCGGTCGACGCCATGGGCCGCACCAGCGACGTGAGCGATCACGACGCCGTGGCCGAGGCAATCGCGGCCTCGGATCTGGAGACGATTGTCGGCCGCATCGCTTTCGACGGCGCCGGCTTGCCGCCCTTCGCCCAGGCGAACGTTTCCAAGACCCCGCTTGTCGGCGGGCAGTGGCGCCTGCGCGATGGCGGTGGCTATGACCTGGTCATCGTCGACAACAGCGATCAGCCGGACATCCCCACCGACGGCACGATGGAAGAGATCGGCTGAACACGGCTTGCCCGGGCACTTCCCTAGTGCCCGGGCCAATTGCCGGAGAAGGCATGATGGAACTCATATCGCTCGACAATGTCTGCCGCAGTTTTGGCGCGCTCAAGGTCGCCGACAACGTCACCTTCGACGTTGCGGAGGGCGAGGCACTGGGCATTATCGGGCCGAACGGTGCCGGCAAGTCGACACTCTTCAACCTGATCGCCGGCAACATTGCGCCCGACAGCGGCACGATCCGCTTCCTTGGCGAAGACGTGACGCGGACATCGGCCATGCGCCGCTGCATTGCCGGTATGGGACGCTCCTTTCAGATCCCCCAGCCCTTCGCCAAACTGACGGTATTCGAGAACCTGCTGGTGGCCGGCAGTTTTGGCCGAAAGAGTACCGAGGCCGATGTGGCCGAGGATTGTGCCGAGATCCTGCGCAGGACCGGACTGCTGTCCAAGGCCAATGCAGTCGCAGGCTCGCTGTCGCTTCTGCAACGCAAGCGGCTCGAACTGGCCCGCGCCCTCGCCACCGACCCGAAACTCCTTCTGCTCGACGAGATCGCCGGCGGCTTGACCGAAGGCGAATGCGGCGAGCTGGTCGAGACCATCAAGGCAATCCATGGCCAGGGCGTGACGATCATCTGGATCGAGCATGTGCTCCATGCGCTCACTTCGGTGGTGGAACGCCTGCTCGTTCTGCATTTCGGAAAGGTCATCGGCATCGGCCAGCCCGACGCCATCATGGCCTCTGACGAGGTGCGGGAAATCTATCTGGGCATCGACGTCTGATGGCGCTGCTTTCCACCCATGGCCTGACCGCCCACTATGGCCAGTTCCAGGCCCTTTTCGGCGTCGATCTCGAACTGGCCGAAGGCGAGTGTGTTGCGATCATCGGCGCGAACGGCGCCGGCAAGACAACGCTGATGCGTTCCATATCCGGCGTGCTGCGCAACGAGCCTTCATCCGTCCGGTTTCACGGCTCCGATGTCGGGGCACTGCCGGCGGACGAGATCATGCAGCTCGGCATCGCGATGGTTCCCGAAGGCCGGCGGCTGTTCCCCTCGCTGACGGTAGAAGAGAACCTCCTGATCGGCGGGCAGATGCGCAAGGGTTCAGGCTACTGGTCCCTGGAGCGCGTCTACGAGCTTTTTCCGATTCTCGCCGAGCGTCGCCGCAATCCGGGTACGGCGCTGTCGGGCGGCCAGCAGCAGATGGTGGCGATCGGCCGCGCATTGATGGGCAACCCCGAACTGCTTCTTTGCGACGAGATTTCGCTGGGCCTCGCACCCGTCGTGATCCGCGACATCTACAAGGCAATCCCGTTGATCCGCGAAAGCGGGGCTTCGATGATCATCGTGGAGCAGGATATCGGCCAGGCGCTGAAGGTCGCCGACCGGGTGTACTGCATGATGGAAGGCCGCGTGACGCTGACCGGCAGGCCGGATGAACTCACCCGGGAGAATATCCACGCCGCCTATTTCGGGGTGCACGCATGAACTGGCTCGACACGATCGTTCAGGGCGTGCTGCTCGGCGGCCTCTATGCGCTGTTTGCCGCGGGCTTGAGCCTTGTTTTCGGCATCATGCGGCTGGTCAATCTCGCCCATGGCGATCTCATCGTGCTCGCTGCGTACCTCATCCTCGTGATCGTGTCCGTGCTCGGCCTCTCTCCCTTCGTGGCAGCCGTTGTCGCGCTGCCCTTGATGTTCACGATAGGCTACGTGCTTCAGCGGGTCGTCCTGAACCGGGTGCTGGGCGAGGACATCCTGCCGCCGCTGCTCGTGACCTTCGGCATTTCGGTCGTGATCCAGAATGCGCTGCAGGAAGGGTTTTCCGCGGATACCCGTCGCCTGCCGCCGGGCGATATCGGCACTGCCTCGATCCAGATAGGCGGGCTGTCGATCGGCGTGATGCCGCTTCTGACCTTCATCTCTGCCGTGCTCGTGATCGTCGTGTTGAACCAGATCTTCTACCGCACGGCGCTCGGCCGCGCCTTCCGCGCGACGTCCGACGACGCGACTACCGCGAGCCTGATGGGCATTCGGCCGTCGCGCGTCTTCGCGCAGGCGACCGGCATCGCGCTCGTCATCGTGACCATCGCCGCGCTCTATCTTGGCATGCGCGCCAATTTCGATCCCTCGATCGGCCCGGCGCGGCTCATCTATGCCTTCGAGGCCGTCATCATCGGCGGGCTGGGCTCGCTTTGGGGAACGCTTGCCGGCGGCGTGATCATCGGGGTGGCGCAGACGGTAGGCGCCGCCATCAACCCGGAATGGCAGATCCTGGCGGGCCACGTCGCCTTCCTGGTCGTGCTCCTGATCAAGCCACGCGGGCTGTTCCCGCGGGCGGTCGATTGAGGGCCGCGCCATGACCATGCACACGCTGCCCGCCTACCGTGTCGAAACCCGCACGCGCGCCGCGACCATCGCACTGGCGTTTGCGGTGGTGATCGTGGCCGTGGCCATCGTCCTGCCGGCCTTTGCCTCGCGCCGCCTGATCCAGGAACTGTTCTTCATCCTGACGATGTTGACGCTGGCGCAGTTCTGGAACCTGCTTGCCGGTTATGGCGGGCTGGTTTCGATCGGCCAGCAGGCCTTTGTCGGCATCGGCGGCTACGCGCTGTTCGGTTCGGTGATTCTCGGTTCGGTCGATCCGTTGAGCGCAATCATCATCGGCGGCGCGGCCGCACTGATGCTGGCGGTGCCGTTTGCCTTCTTCGCCTTTCGTCTCCAGGGAGCCTATTTCGCGATCGGTACATGGGTGCTTGCGGAGGTCGTCCGTCTGCTGGTGGCACAATGGCGTGCCGTCGGCGGCGGCACCGGCACCTCGCTGCCGCGCGAGGCAACGTCGTCCATCCCCTTTACCGGCGCCATCGCCACCCTGTTCGACGTCCGCGATCCGGCCGCCCGCGACATCCTGGCCTACTGGCTGGCTCTGGCATTGGCGATCGCGGCAATCGGCGGCATCTACTGGCTTCTGCGCAGCAAGCGGGGCCTGGCGCTGGCGGCCATCCGCGACAATCCCGAGGCTGCCCGTTCGGTGGGTGTCGATATGCGGCCGGTCAAATGGTTCGTTTTTCTGGGCGCCGCCTTCGGCACCGGAATGACCGGCGCGCTCATCTATCTGCAGAAGGCTCGGATTTCTCCGGATGCCGCCTTTTCGGTCAACGACTGGACCGCCTACGTCATCTTCATCGTGGTGATCGGCGGCATCGGCACCATCGAAGGCCCGATCATCGGCGTGCTCGTCTTTTTCCTGCTGCAGTCGATGCTGGCCCAGTACGGCACCTGGTATCTGATCGCGCTGGGCACGATCGGCATCGCGGTCATGTTGTTTGCGCCGCGCGGCATCTGGGGACTGATCAGCGACCGTACCGGCTTGCAGCTCTTTCCCATCCGCCGGCGACTGATCGTCGACGAAACCCCATCACAACCATCCGCCTCGAGGAAGGATTAGACATGGCTGACATCAGGACCGACGTCCTCGTCATCGGTACCGGCCCAGCCGGCTCTGCGACCGCTGCGCTGCTTTCGACCTATGGCGTCGAGAACATGGTCGTGAACCGCTATCGCTGGCTGGCCAACACGCCGCGTGCCCACATCACCAACCAGCGCACGATGGAAGTGCTGCGCGACCTCGGCCATGAGGTCGAAGCGGAGGCCTATTTGCACTGCACGGAGCAGGAGCTGATGGGCGAGAACATCTTCTGCGAAAGCCTTGCCGGGGAGGAAATCGGTCGGATGAAGAGCTGGGGCAACCACCCGCTCTCGCGCGCCGAGCATCAGCTTTCCTCGCCGTGCATGATGAACGACCTGCCCCAGACCTTCATGGAGCCGATCCTGTTCAAGACGGCCTGCTCGCGCGGCACCCAGGCGCGCATGTCGACCGAATATCTGCGGCATGAGCAGGACGCGGAGGGCGTGACGACGACATGCCTCGACCGTCTGACAGGCAAGGAGATCACCATCCGCTCGAAATACCTCGTTGGCGCCGACGGCGGCAACTCGCGCGTGGCCGAACATGCAGGACTCCCTTTCGAGGGCCAGATGGGCGTCGGCGGCTCGATGAACATCCTCTTCCGCGCCGATCTCTCGCGCTATGTCGCGCATCGCCCGTCGGTGCTCTACTGGGTCATGCAGCCGGGAGCCGACGTTGGCGGCATCGGCATGGGCCTGGTGCGCATGGTGCGGCCGTGGAACGAGTGGCTGATCGTGTGGGGCTACGACATCAACCAGCCCGCGCCTGTCGTCGACGAGGCGTTTGCGACCGGCGTGGCACGCCAGCTGGTGGGCGATCCCGAACTGGAGATCGAACTGCTCTCGGCCAACACCTGGACCGTGAACAACATGTACGCGACCCACATGCAAAAGGACCGCGTCTTCATCATGGGGGATGCGGCCCATCGTCATCCGCCGTCCAACGGCCTCGGCTCCAACACTTCCATCCAGGACGGTTTCAACCTGGCCTGGAAGCTTGCCGCCGTGATCAAGGGCCAGGCGGGACCGGGTCTTCTCGACACCTACTCGATCGAGCGTGCCCCGATCGCCAAGCAGATCGTCACCCGCGCCAACCAGTCGATCGGCGAGTTCGGCCCGATCTTCGAAGCGCTGGGCATGACGGGCGGCACCGACATCGAAAAGATCCAGGCCTCGATGGATGCACGCTGCAACGCAACCCCCGAGGCCGACCGCCAGCGCGAGGCCATCCGTCAGGCGATCGCGTTCAAGAAATACGAGTTCGATGCTCATGGCGTCGAGATGAACCAGCGCTACCGCTCCGACGCCGCCGTGACCGACGGCCAGATGGAGCCGGCCTTCGAACTGGACGCCGAATTGCACTATCAGCCGACGACTTGGCCGGGCGCGCGCATCCCGCATTGCTGGATCTACGATCAGGCCGGACGCAAGCACTCGACGCTCGACCTGACCGGCAAGGGCCGCTTCACCCTGCTCACCGGCATTTCGGGCGAGGCATGGGCGGATGCGGCAAGCCGGGCTGCGCGCGGCCTGGGCATCGACATCGAGACCATCCTGATCGGTCCGCGCCGAACCTATATCGACCATGAGGGCGAGTGGGCGCGGGCGCGCGAAGTGGGCGACAGCGGCTGCGTGCTGGTGCGTCCCGACCACCACGTCGCCTGGCGCGCGGAGGAAATGGTGGCCGACCCCGCAGCCGAACTCGTGCGCGTGCTGTCGGCCATTCTCAACCGCGACGGGCTGGCGGCGCGCAAGGCAGCGGAGTGATCGCCATGACCGAGACGGACAAGATCGACTATTTCACCGAGGCCCGTTCCGAGGAGGTCGTCAACGCCCGCATGGGCAAGGACGCCGATCCGCGCCTGGCGGAGATCATGGCGTCGCTCGTGCACCACCTCCACGCCTTCGCCAAGGACGTGGAACTGACCCAGGCCGAATGGGCAACCGCGATCGACTTCCTGACGCGCACCGGCCAGATGTGCGACGACAACCGGCAGGAGTTCATCCTGCTCAGCGACGTGCTCGGCTTCTCGATGCTGGTCGACGCGATCAACCACCGCCGGCCCTCGGGCGCGACGGAGAATACGGTGCTGGGCCCCTTCCACGTCGCCAACGCGCCCGAATACGAGATGGGCACCAATATCTGCCTCGACGGCAAGGGCGAGACCTGCCTGTTCGAGGGGCGCGTCGTCGATCTCGATGGGAAGCCGATCGAAGGCGCGAGGATCGACGTCTGGTCGGACAATGCCGAAGGCTTCTACGACGTCCAGCAGCCCGACTCCCAGCCGCGCTGGAACAATCGCGGCATCTTCGTGACAGGTCCGGACGGAACCTACGCCTTCCGCGGCATCCGGCCGGTTTCCTACCCGATCCCCGATGACGGCCCCGTCGGGCAGATGCTGAAGGCTCTCGGCCGCCACCCCAACCGCCCGGCGCACATGCATTTCATGGTCAGCGCGCCAGGCCATGCCACGATCGTCACCCACACTTTCGTGGAGGGCGATCGCTGGCTGACGTCGGATGCCGTCTTCGGGGTCAAGGCCTCGCTCATTGCCTCGCTGGAGAAGGGCAAGGCCGGCGATACCGACTGGCGGTCAAGCTTCGACTTCACGATGGTGCGGGAATAGAAGCGTTCGCGCGGGCGCAGTCCCCCGCGCCGCGTTTCATTGTCGCGTCAGGCTGCGCGGCCGCGCACGAAATGGCCCGGCCCGCATTCCACCATCGCGTCGCCCTGTGCCGCACCGATAAGCGCGGCCCGGGTCGCTACGCCTCCGTCAGTCCTCGGCCGCCGGCCGGACGGATCGGGTTTCGGCACCGCGGCAAGCAGACGCTGCGTATAGGCGTGGCGCGGGTTCGACAGCACCATGTCCGTCGGCCCCGATTCCACGATCTCGCCGGCATACATCACTGCCACGCGGTGGCTCACCCGCTCGACCACGGCGATGTCGTGGCTGATGAACAGGAACGACACGCCCTCGCGCCGCTGCAGGTCGAGCATCAGATCGGTCACCTGGCGCGCGATCGAGACGTCGAGCGCGGACACCGCCTCGTCGGCCACGATCAGCCTCGGCCCGACCGACAGCGCGCGGGCAATGGCAAGCCGCTGCCTCTGGCCGCCGGAGAACTGGTGCGGGTAGCGATCGACGCAATCGGCTTCCAGCCCGACCTTCTCGACCAGCGCGACAGCGAGGTCGCGTGCCTCGCGCGCGCCGACGATCCCGTGGATCCGCGCCGGCTCGGTGATCGCCTCGTGCAACACCATCCTCGGATTGAGCGAGGCATAGGGGTCCTGGAACACCATCTGCGCGTCGCGGCGCGCCTTGCGCAGGGCGTCGTCAGCAAGCGCGGTCCATTCCTTGCCAGCGAGGCGCACCCTGCCTTGCTGGGGCTGGATCAGTCGCAGGATCGAGCGGGCGAGCGTTGACTTGCCACAGCCCGACTCGCCGACCAGACCGAGCGTCTCGCCATGCGCAAGGCGAAGCGAGGCGTTGCGCACGGCGACGACACCTTCTCCGGCCGGGCGGAACAGGCGACGTCTTGCGCCAAAGCGGGTGGTAAGGCCCTCGACCTCCAGCACCGTATCGCCATTGCCGCTTGAGACCGGCGCACCCGTACCCAGCTTCGGCGTCGCCTCCATCAACTGAAGCGAATAGGCGGCCTGCGGCCTGGCGAAGAGGTTTGCTACGCTGGCCTGCTCGACGCTTTCGCCATTCTTCATCACCACCACGCGGTCGGCAATCTCCGCCACCACGCCCATGTCATGTGTGATGAACAGAACCGACATGCCGATCTCGTCCTGCAGCGACCTGATCAAGGAGAGGATTTCGGCCTGTGTGGTCACGTCGAGCGCCGTGGTCGGTTCGTCGGCGATCAGCAGGCGAGGACGGCAAGCAAGCGCCATGGCGATCATCACGCGCTGGCGCAGCCCGCCCGACAGTTCATGCGGATACTGGCCGACGCGGCGCGCGGGATCGGGAATGCGCACCTTGTCAAAAGCCTGTTCGACCTCGGAGAGCGCGGCTCTTAAGGGCATTCCACGATGGCGCATGAAGACCTCGGCCACCTGCGCGCCCACCGTCATCACCGGGTTGAGCGAGGTCATCGGTTCCTGAAACACCATCGAGATGCGGTTGCCACGAATGGCCCGCATCCCGCCATCGGAGATCGCGGCCAGATCGACACTCTCCCCGGGGGTTTTGGCGAAGTCCATTTCACCCAAAATGATACGCCCGCCTTCGCGCTCGATCAGTCGCATGATCGACAATGCCGAGGCCGACTTACCCGACCCCGATTCCCCGACCAGCGCGACGGTCTCGCGCTCGCCGATATCGAAACTCAGGTCGCGCACGGCGACATGGCGTCCGAAGGCGATGGTCAGCCCGCGCACGCTCAGAAGGGGTGAACTCATGCCTTCTCTCCCTCCTGCCGCGCCTGGGCTTCTGCCATGCGCGTGAATTGCGGGACCGGCGGGACCCATCTTTCCGCGGCGGGCCGGAACGAAAACGAGACCGGATCGGCGCCGATCACGCGCCAATCGACGTTGTCGCCCAGCTCGATCAGGCCCATCGCACCTGCTGGCTCGCCACCCGTGGTGAAGCTTTCGGTCAGCGATTGCTGGGTCAGGTGCACGATGCCATCGACCGGCGTGATCGTGTTCCAATGGACGTGGCCGGCCACACAAACGACTGGCTGGCGCGACTGCGACAGGATCGCCCTGGCCCGTTCCGCCTGCGGATAGGTGGAGGAGTCGGGATTGTTCTCGAAATAGTAATTGCCGACCTGGGAGTGTCCCGAGATCGGCACATGGCTGGCGATCAGCAGAGGCCGGTCGGCCTCGCGCACCGTGCGCGACAGCCACAGAATATCTGCCTCCGGCAACCGGAAGCCCGGCCACTGGCCACCCCTTCGGATCAGCGTGTCGGCGCGCCAGAGAACTACGCGCCAGTTGCCAATATCGATGATCTGGTGGCCGAGCGACTGGCCAAGGATCTCCTCGTTGTCGGCGACCGACAGATGGTCGCGGTCATGATTGCCGTTGATATGGCTGATCGGGGCCTCGACGGCGCGAAAGGCCTCAGCGACCTCGCCTTCGAGTTCCAAATCGCGGTTCCGCTCCACATCCGAAATCCGATCCCCGAGATCGATGACCAGATCGGGTCGAGCGTCGTTGGCGAAACGCGTGAATTCGGCCATCAGGTCGAGGGCGGTGTCACCCCGCTTGGTCAGCGAGGGCGCGCCGTGGTGAATGTCTGCAACGAGCGCAATGCGGACGGACATGGGAAACTCCATTTGACGGGGAATGTCGGGCGGAGCCGCCGCAGGACGGCGGCTCCGCTGATCTGTCGAGATGGTGGTTCAGTTGCTGGCGAAGCTGATCGACCCAGCGCGGAAATCGAGCACATAGGGAATGTGGCCCGGCTTCGGCGCCCAGTTGATGTCGGTGCGCATCGCCCAGCTCTCATAGGGACGGTAGAGCGGCAGGACTGGTGGGTTTTCCCGTATGTAGTCCATCAGCTCGGCATAGGCTTCCCTGCGCGTCTCGATGTCGTCGGAGAAGCGGAAGCGCTCCCAGCTGGCGGCGTAGTCGGCATTGGTGTTGAAGCGACCTTCCGACTCGCCAGGGCCACCCGGCGCCCACATCACGCCGAACGAACCGAACGGATCGGCGAAATACATCGGGTTCGACCAGGTGCGGGTCATCATGTCCGGGCTGCCACCGGTCCACTGCGCAGTGGCGTTGATGCGGCCATTCACGCCCACGGCTGCCCACATCTCCATGATTGCCTGCGCGGCAAACGTATCGTTGGTGTAATAGGATGGCGAGTGGACGTCATAGGTAATCTCGAAGCCGTCATACCCAGCTTCCGCCAGAAGCTGACGTGCCTCCTCCGGATCATAGTAGAAGGTCTTCAGCTCCGGCATGTAGAGATCGCCATACTCTTCCATCGTGTGGGTGCTCGGCACGATCGCCTTGCCCATCCAAAGCGCCTCGTTGAGCAGGTCGCGGTCGATGGCCAGCGACAGCGCACGGCGAATGCGCGGATCGCGCAGCTTCTCGTGGTTGGCGTTCATGATCATCACGTGGAAGAGCGCCGTGTTGGACCCGGCCGCCTTCATGCCGGGGTCGGCCTCGATCAGTGCCAGCTGGTCAGGAGCGATGTTGGTGATGATGTCGACTTCACCGGTGCGCAAAGCAGTGATGCGCGACGCCGTCTCGGGAACATGGCGCACGGTGGCGCGTTCCAGCGGCGCCTGCTCGCCCCAGAAATCGTCGAAGCGTTCGTAAACAATCCGTTGGCCAGGCACGAACTCTGCAACGCGGTAAGGGCCAGTGCCGATGGGCGCCAGAGAGAATGCCTCGAAATCGTCATCCTCGGCGACGTCGGCGGCGCCGGTGAGCGCCATCGTGTAAGCCTGCGGGATGATCATGGTCTGCTGCAGGTTGAGCAGCGTTTCCCACAGCGGCTCTTCGCGCTTCACATGGATGCGCACGGTGTAGTCGTCGATCTTTTCTGCCTTCTCGAAATTGTTGAGACGATCGCGCTGACGCACCTGATAGGGCGGGAAGGTCGCCTGGAACATGCGGTTAAGCGAGAAGACGACATCGTCGGCCGTCATGTGATCGCCATTGTGGAAGGTCACGTCGTCGCGCAGCTTGAGCTCCATGACGGTCGGCTCGATCAGCTCCCATTCGGTTGCCAGTCCCGGCCGCCAGACCGGTTCCATCCGGTCGTGGTCACGTTCGATCAGCACGTCGAAGACATTGTAGTAGAACTGCGATCCGACATTGGAGTGATCGCGGCCCGGGTCCAGGTAGGACGAGAGGTTGGACGCGCCGACGGTGATTTCCTGGGCATGGGCCGGCAGAGCGATCAGCATCGCCAGGGCAGTGGTTTGAAGAAGTCGTTTCATTTTCAGCCTCCGTGGCTTGGTTTAGGGTACGAGCGGGCCTTGGGCCTCTTCTTGTTTTCGAGCGTCACCTCTGCCTCAACCGCACGTCGGCGCGGTCGCGCAGCCAGTCTCCGAGGATCTGGACGGCGAAGGTGATGGCGAGGATGGCGAGCGCGGGCGCAATCACGATCCACGGCGCCGAAGGCATGTAGTCGCGACCGGTGCCCACCATTGCGCCCAGCGTGGCGGTTGGCGGCTGCACGCCAAGTCCGAGGAACGAGAGCGTCGATTCGAGCAGCACGATGTTGGAGAAGGACAGCGTGAACTGGACGACAATCGGGGAAACCAGGTTCGGCAAGAGATGGTGCACCGCGATCCGGCCGCGCGAGGCGCCGGCCGCATGCGCAGCCTCGATGAAGGGCATGGTCTTCAGCCGGCGGACTTCGCCGCGGATGATGCGGGCATATTGCTCCCAGCCGTAAATGCCCAGCACGCACACGATCACGATCAGGCTGGAGCCGAAGATGGCCAGGATCAGGAGCGCGATCAGCGTGAAGGGAATGGCGATCTGCGTGTCGACCGCGCCCATCACAACGTCGTCGAACACGCCGCCGAAGATACCCGCCAGCAGACCCAGCATGCCGCCGAGCAACAGCCCAAGAATGGCACCCATCAGCGCCAGCGAGAGTGTAAGCCGCAGGCCGTAGAGCGTTCGCGAAAAGACGTCGCGGCCAAGTTCGTCGGTACCCAGCAGGAAGCCCGGGCGGAAACCCTCAAACCCGATGGGCGGGGCCAGTCGCGAGATGAGGCTCTGCGCCACGGGCGTATGCGGCGCAAGCAGCGGCGTCAGGACAGCGGCGAAGACCAGTGCCAGCGCGATCAGGGCGGCAACGCGCTGGATCACGTCTGCCTCGTTCCATATCGCGGTCAATCCCGAGACGGTCCGTGACAGGAAGCCTTGGCGGGCTTGGACGAATACTGTGTCGCTCATGTCAGGCCTCCCCGAGGCGAATGCGCGGGTCGGCAACGGCGTAGGCGATGTCGACAAGCGCATTGATGATGAGGACCGCGACGGCAACCGCGATGACGCCGAACTGCAGCACCGGGAAGTCGCGCATGATCGCCGATCGGACGAGCAGATCCCCGATCCCCGGCCATGAGAAGATTGCTTCCACCACCACCGAGCCGGCGGCCGCGAGACCGGCAACCTGCAGGCCGATCACCGAAAGAATGGTGATGGAGGCGTTGCCGAGGCCATGCTTGACGATGACCTCCCCCTCGGAGAGGCCCTTGGCGCGTGCGGTGCGCATAAAATCCTGCCCGAGGACATCCAGCATGGCGTTGCGGGTAAATCGCGTCAGCCCGGCGATCAGCACACCCGACATGGCTATGGTGGGCATGATGAAGTGCCAGAAGGTGCCGTTGCCGACCACGGGCAGCCAGTTGAGCCAGTATGAGAAGACCAGGATCATGAAGGTCGCCAGCACGAAGTTCGGTACCGCGTAGCCCAGGAAGGCGAAGGTCATGATCGCGCTGCCTATCCAGGACTTGCGGTAGACGGCGGCAGCGATGCCGAGCGGCAACGAGATGAGAAGTGTCAGCGCTACGCTGGAGATGAGCAGTTGGAGCGAAGGCCAGATGCGTTCGGCAACCACGGTCGCAACGGGCCGCCGTTCCAGGAAAGAGAGGCCGAACTGGCCGTCTGTGAAGGACTTCAGGAAGGCCAGATACTGCTCGATCCCCGACCGGTCGAGACCGTAGTAGCGGATCAGGATTTCCCGGTCCTCCTGGGTGATGCCGGGTCCGACGACGAAGTTGATCGGATCGCCGGAAAGGCGCGTCGCGACAAAGACGAGCGTGACGATGAAGAAGAAGGTGATCGCCATCTTGGCAAGCGTGCGCGCGGAATAGCTCAGCATGAGACCCTCCGGACATGTGCAGCGGCGATCGCGTCGGTCGGGCCGCCGGTAAAGGCATGGGCGATGTGGATGAACTCGACGCCCGCAGCCAGTGCCGCCTCGCCATCGGTGGCGGCGTTGTCGCCGATGAAGACTGCGGCCTCTGCGGATGCGCCGCTGCGCCGCAGCGCCAACTCGACGAGATCGGTCGCGGGCTTGCCGATGCAATGGGCAGGCACAGGGCCGCAGCACGCCCGGAGGGCCGCCAGCAAGGCGCCGGTCTCCGGCACGGGAAGGCCGTCGGGTCCGGGATGGGTCGTGTCCAGATTGGTGACCCACAGTTCGGCACCGTCGAATATCTGGTCGGAGATGGTCTTCAGAAGGTGCAAGCCGAAGCGGTTGTCACGTCCGACCACCACGATGTCGGGGGCGTCGTCGCAGGGCTCGAGGCCCAGGCGTTGCGACAGGTCCCGCAGGGGCGCCTCTGCATGCACTGCCACGCGGGCGCCGGCATTATCCCGCGCCAGATGCCGGATGGTCTCCTCGCCCGCCAGCAAGATCCTTTCGGCAGGGATGGCAAGACCGATGCCCTTCAAGCGAATGGAAAGCGTTTCGGATGTGTCGGCGGAATTGTTGGAGACGATCCAGAGCCGTTCGCCGCAGCCAGCGACAAGTTCGTGCGCTCCCGGCAGAACTTTGCCGCCGGATATCAGGCAGCCGTCCAGGTCGCAGAGGACCGCATGCCTGCCGACAAGGTCGAGGTCGAACAGTCCGATATGTTTGCCGATCGGCCGCATGTGATCCTTCCGCGTTGGCGCGTGCAGGCAATCGGATGCCGGTCGTGGCCGGCGATCCGCTGGCTGCAGTCTTGGCGCCAGGTGAGTTCTCGATACGGGCGGAGCTTGGACCGGCTCTGTGACACGGTCGTTACAGAACGAAGCTATGGCTTGAGGAACCCAAAGCTCAGCTTGCAGGCGTCAGGAAAATGTCACTCACGCTGTCGCGCATCCGCGCCATCAACGCCGTCGCGCAAACAGGCTCCTATGCCGCGGCCGCAAGGCTCCTTGGCATCTCGCAACCAGCGGTCTCGCAGCATGTGCGGGAGGCGGAGGCCAATTATGCGGTGCGCCTGTTCCAGCGGCGGGACGGGGTTCTGCACCCAACGCCATTGTGTAGCCAATTATGCGACATCGCCGAACGCATGTCCGAAGAAGAGCGCGAGGCCGAGCGCCTGCTGACTCGGCATGCCAGCCTGCGCGACGGCCGCATCTCCATCGGGCTCGGCAATTCGATGCCGGGCATGGCCGCCATCGCGCTCTTTCGCAAGCGCCACCCAAACGTCTCGATCGCGGTGGAGACCGGCTCGCACGAACGCATCATCAGGTCGGTCCTGGCGCGCGAGGTGGATGTCGGCGTGCTGCCGGACATACCTTCCGACGGGCGCTTCCGGATGGAACGCCTCATCAGCCAGCAGGTCGTGGCGATCGTCCACGAAACGAACCCGCTCGCCGCATCACGGATGCTGTCCTGCGAGCAGCTGCTCAGCCAGCCGCTGATCTTCCGCGCGCGCGGCTCCTCCACCCAGCGCGTCGTCGATCGCACCTTCGCCCAGGCCGGGCTGTCCCCGGCGCCGCTGCTGGTGCTGGACGCGCGCGAGGCGGCCTATGAGGCGGTGGCCAACAATCTCGGCATCGGCTTCATCTGGCACCACGGCACGGGGCGCAGCGACGCGGTCAGGCGCGTGCCGGTCGCGGAAATGAGCCGCACCTTCGATGAAGTCGCGTTCGCGCTCGCGAGCGAGGAAGGGTCAGTTGTGGTGGACGCCTTCCTAGCGACGGCGAGAGCCTACCGAGCGGCCGTCGGCGCCCCGGCATAAGGCCGGTCTTTCTGCCGTCTCGCTGGGCAGTGTTCGCCTCGATCGCAGGCAGGTTTGGCTACGCTGAGGTGCTTACGCCCCGCAACGCGATCTCCTGGCGTGGCACGGCTTTTGCTGGGTTGCGGGAAGAAGGTCCGCCGCTCCGACGCGGCCAAACCGCAAATGCCCGGAGCCCTGCATGACAATCGCTACAAGCACCCTGCCCGTCGTCGATGTTACCGGGCTGTCGTCGTCGGATCCTGAGAAGCGGCGCGCAGTGGGCCAGGCACTTCGTCAGGCCTGTCTCGACAAGGGGTTCTTCTATTGCGCCGGCCACGGCATTCCCACAGGATTGATCGACGCGGTGTTTGCCGAGACCCGTGCCTTCTTCGACCTGCCACTGGAGACGAAGGAGCTGGTGGCCAAGGAGAAGTCGTTCTGCAATCGCGGTTACGAGACGCTCGGGGGCCAGACCCTGCAGGCGGGCGCGAAGCCCGATCTCAAGGAAGGCTACTATATCGGGCTGGAACTGCCTGAGGACGACCCGCGTGTCATGGCACGCAAGTTCAACCACGGTCCGAACCAGTGGCCCCAGGACCTGCCGGGCTTCAGGCCGGCCATGCGCGCCTACCACGCAGCGATGCTCGACCTCGCCGAACGGCTCATGCGCGGCCTCGCCTTGTCGCTTGATCTCGAAGAGAACCACTTTGACGGGTTCGTCCGCGATCCGCTGGCGATCCTGCGCCTCCTGCACTACCCACCGCATCCGCCCCAAGCCGGTTCGGACGAATTGGGCGCCGGCGCACATACCGATTTCGGTGGATTGACGCTGCTGCTCCAGGACGAGGTCGGCGGGCTGCAGGTCTTCGACAACGCCTCGCAAGGCTGGATCGCCGCACAGCCGATACCCGGCACCTTCGTCATCAATCTCGGCGACATGATCGCCCGCTGGACGAACGACCGCTACCGCTCAACGCTTCACCGGGTCATCAACGCGTCCGGCCGGGAGCGCTATTCAATCCCCTTCTTCTTTACCGGCAATCCCGATTTCGAGGTGTCCTGCATTCCCACCTGCCTGGCCCCCGGGGAAACGCCGCTCTATCCGCCCATTACCGTCGAGCAGCATCTTCAGTCCATGTACAGCAAGACCTATGTCGCCGCGTAAGGCGGCAACGGCCATCCTGATACACGGGGCCTGGCAGGGAAGCTGGGTCTGGACACGTCTCCTGCCCTTTCTCGAAAGCGCCGGCATCAACGCAATTGCCATCGACCTGCCGGGAAACGGCAGCGACCAGACGCCACTTAACGCTGTCTCGCTCGATCTCTACTTGGCCCATATCGCCAAAGTTGCGGCAGCGATTCCCGGTCCCCTCGCGCTGGTAGGCCATTCGGGTGGTGGGCTGGTTGCGACCGCGGCAGCCGAGGTGCTTTGCGGCAAGGTCGACCGCGTCGCCTATGTCGCCGGCATGATGCTGCCTTCGGGCATGAGCTTTTCCGACCTCATGAAGGCCGAAAACGCCTCCGCGCGCGGGTTGGCGGGCATCGGCCCGCATCTCGTCTGGTCGGACGACAGGCTCAGCACCACGGTGCCGCCAGAGGCTGCCGCCGACATCTTTCTGGGCGGTCTTCCCCGGGATGAAGCCATAGCAGCTGCTGCCAGGCTGACGCCACAGTCACAGGGCGGCAGGGACATTGCCGCGACATGGACGGCATCTGGATTTGGCAAGCTGCCGCGGCTCTATGTCGAGTGCCTGGCGGATCGTTCGGTGTCGATCGAACTGCAGCGGCGGATGCAGGAACTGGTGCCGGGTGCGGCGCGTATTTCGCTCGATACGGACCACGCGCCGCAAGTGAGCGCCCCGGAAAAGCTGGCCAAAGCGCTGGTTCCCTTTCTGAAGGGGTAGTGGCCGCCGCGTTGTCGCGACGGCCCTTCCACATCACAGGCTATTGGCGGCGATGCGCTGCTGAAGATAGTCGTGCGCGGTAATCGGATCGTACTTGCCACCCGGACCCTCGATGATTGCATCCTTGTTGGCCTGGCAGAAGAACGGCAGCGAGTAGCGCGGCCCCAGATATTCGTCAGCGCGCGGCATACGGACCCGGTGCAGGGTCGACTTCAACTGATCGTCGCTCCAGCGCATCAGCATGTCCCCGATATTGCAGGTCACCACACCGGGCGCCGGCGGCACATCGGTCCACTCCAGTTCACCGCTGTCGGCCTCCTTGCCGGGACAGAGCTGAAGTCCACCCTGGCCGGTACGCTGATGCAGAAGCGTCAGGCAGTCGAAATCCGTATGGGCGCCGGCGCGCCAGCCGGTGAAATCCTCCGGCTTGGCATTTTCCATCGGCAGATAGTGGATCATACGCAGCGTGCTCTGATATTCAGGCGACATAGGGTCGTGGGCGTCGGTAAAGAAATCCTCCGAGAAACCCAGCTTGAGAGCGAAGCAGGACAAGACCTTCATCCCCAGCGCCCAGTTGGCACGTTCAAATGCCAGCATGACGGCCTTGAAGCCCGGCACTTCCTCGCCAGTCGGCCAAAGACGACCCATGCGCGGGAGGGTGATCTGATAGCTTTCCTTGTTGTCGGCGGTTCCCGTCGAAGGACGCACCTGGGCCTTGTACTCCCAGCCTGAATTCGTTCCCTTCTCCAACGGGTATTTGGCCTTTACCTCGTGAGGAAGATCGAAGAAGCGGGCGCAATATTCGAACGCCTCGTCGATCTGTTCCTGCGGGATGCCATGATTGATCAATTGGAAGAAGCCGATCCGCGTCGAGGCTTCCCAGAGCTGGTCGGCGATCTCCTGCTTACGGTTGACAAAATCGCTGAGATCGATTTGCGGAACCTCGCGCTCCTTCACGCCGCCCATGCCGCCGAAGGTTGCTTCCTTGTTCAGTTCCGCGAGCGTGTAGTCGGTCCGTTTTGCTGCAGTCTGCATCGTTTACTCCATTTGCAGTTGTCGGTCTTGGCCGCGATGAGAAAGGGAGCAATGACCGGCGCCTAAGGCGTTGACCGCTTCTACTCCGTTGCATGTCGGGATGGGCTGTCCCTAGCCAGTGGCCCGCAGTGCCTCCTTGCCCGGCTTCCTGGACAGCCGTTCGACCGTGCGCCGGGCGTCATCGGCCAGCTGGTCGAGATCCAGCCACGGTATGCGGTAGTCCCGCACCAATGGCCGTCCGGCCACGAAACTATGGCGCACACGCGCGGAGCCGGCCGAAATGATCGGGCCGATCAGCCGGTCGTGCTGGCCGAAATAGCGTGGGGCGTTCAGGTCGAAGACGGCGATGTCGGCCTGTTTGCCTATCTCGATCGTGCCGATCGTATCGAAGCCGAGCGCCTTGGCGCCGTTTGCAGTCGCCCAGCGCAAGACCGTTTCGGCCGTGGTGGCGCTCGCGCCTCCCACGGCACGCTGCAGCGAAAATGCCGCATAGAGCGCAGAGGTCATGTCGGCAGCCTCGTTAGCCGCAGCACCATCCACGGCCAGCGATACGGTGCCGCCGAGACGATCCAGAAGCGCTGCTGGTGCAATGCCCGAACCGAGCCGCGTGTTGGCCTGTGGGCAGTGCGCCATGGCGGTGCCTGTTTCGGCCAGAAGCCGCGCTTCCTCATCGTCGCATTCCACCAGATGTGCGAACCAGACATCCGGCCCCAGCCAGTCATGTTCGACCAGCCATTGCACTGGACGTTTGCCATAGTGGGTCAGCGTGTGGGTGACATAGTCCATGTTCTCCGACAAATGACTGTGCAGGCGCAGGCCCATCCGCCGGGACTCGGCAACGACCTGCCTCAATTCCGGTTCATCGAGAGAGAAGGTCGGCGTTGTCGGCGCAAATGCCACTCGGCGCATGGAATCCGGCGAGGGATCGTGCCAGCGGCGCGCTGTGGCGGCGACCGCGTCGATCATCGTCTGCAGCGGTTCAACCGGCACCGGCGCAATATCGTCTCCGTCGAAGCGGCGGCCCTTCGTTGCTCCGCCACGCGCCAGCACGAAACGGACACCGAAGCGCTGGGCGGTCGAGAACAGGACGTCACCTGGATCGTAATCGTAGCGCTCGGAATAGAAATAATGATGGTCGGATATCGTGGTCGCACCCGACAGAACCAGTTCAGCGAGGCCGATCGTGGCCGAGACGAGAAGTGCTTCCTCGTCAATGCGATTCCAGTAGGTGTAGGGTACCAGGCGCAGCCAGGCGGCCAGCGCTTCGTTCATGCCCTCGGGGACTGCCTTCAGCGCGCTCTGGAACAGATGATGGTGCGTATTGACCAGGCCAGGCGTGACCACTGCGTTGGAGGCGTCGATCACCGTCTCGCCAGCCTGCGGCGCAAGCTCACCGATTGCGGCGATCTTTCCATCGGCAACGCGGATGTCTCCGGATGCGCGGGCCGCACTTCCCTCCAGGCCGGTGAGAATACCGACTGCGTTCCTGATGACAAAGCTGGTCATGAGCGCACCCCGCCGAGGCTCCAGGGGAACCAGATGCGCTGGATCGCGCTGACGATCTGGAACAGCGTAAGCGACATCAGCACGAGCACGATCAATCCGGCCCAGGCGTTCTGCACCTGGAACATCGAGGTCGAAAACTGGATGAAGTAACCAAGCCCCTTGTCGGCAGCCACGAACTCGGAAACGACCGCGCCAATGACGGCAAGCGTCACCGATATCTTCAGCGCCGAGAAGATGTAGGGCACCGCGAAGGGCAGCCGGATCTGGGTAATCTCCCGGCTGATGGGCGCGCGCAGACTTCGTGACAATTCGACGAGTTCGGGCGGCGTCGACATAAGCCCGGTCGTGGTGGAGACGACCAGCGGGAAGAAGGTGATCAGGCAGGTGATGACGATGCGCGGCATGTCGCCCGACCCGAGTGCCACGATGATCACCGGCGCAACGGCGACCACCGGCATCGCCTGGATCACAACCAGTATCGGATAGAGCGCCCGCGACAGGAATTCCGATCTGGCCAGCATGATGGCGATCGGCAGGGAGATAACGATCGACAGCATATAGCCGATCATCGCGACCCTGAAGGTTGCCCAGACATGCTCGAACCAGCGGCTGACATCCACCGCGCCGAAACCGCCCACGATCCGCGTCGGAGACGGGAGCACGAAGGAGGGTATCGCGAGAACGCGGCAGGATGTTTCCCACACGATCAGCAGGAGAACGAATGTCGCCAGCGGCAACAGACCCGGCAGGCGGCCGGCGCTTGTCAGCATGGCGCGAAGGTCGGCCCGTTCAGGTCGCGCGCTTGAGGAGGAGACCCCGGAGATATGCGACATGGTCATGCATGGCCTTGTGGTTGCTTGTTTCGATGCCGCGCGGCCTGGGGAGATCGATGACGAGATTCTCCACGATATGGCCGGGCCGCTCGCTCATCACCAGGACACGGTCTGCAAGCAGCACCGCCTCGCTGATGGAGTGGGTAATGAACATCACCGTCTTGGGCTGGGCTTCCCAGATGCGCAGGAGTTCGAAGCCCATTTCCTCGCGGGTCAGCGCGTCGAGGGCCGAAAACGGTTCATCCATCAGCAGGATGTCCGGGTTCATGAACAGCGCCCGCGCGATGCCGACACGCTGCTGCATGCCGCCCGACAATTCCGAGGGCAGCTTGGCCTCGAAACCCTTCAGGCCGACCTTGGAGATGAGTTGCCGGGCCATGTCGCGGTCCTGTGCGCCGACGCGGCCCGTCTTGTGGCGCATCGGGAAAACGACATTGTCCTCGACATTCGCCCAGGGAAGCAGGGTCGGCTTCTGGAACACGATGCCGATATCGTCGCGCGGCTGCTGGACCTCGAGACCGAAGACTTCCACCTTGCCGCTTGTCGGGCCAATCAGCCCGGAGGTGAGGCGAAGCAGGGTGGATTTGCCGCAGCCGGACGGGCCAAGGACCGCCACGAACTCGTGGCGGCCGATGGTCAGGTCAACGCCGCGCAGCGCTTCAAGATCGCCGGATGGCGTGCGGAACACCTGCCCGACATCGGTAAAGGCTATTGCACTTGGCGCGGCGGTCATGGCGGTCAGTCCTGCGGCAGGAAGCTGCGGTCGACGAGCGCCTCCGGGTCGACCGATGACGGATCGAGCCCCTGGGCGGCGGCAACGCGTTCCCAGGTCGCTGCGAGGCGTGTCGGCTCGAAGGCGCCGAGACCGAACTCGTCGGTGCCCTCGTTGAAGATCAGAACCAGAGCGTCGCGCAGCGAGCCGATGACATTCTCGGCCTGCAATTCCGGCACGCTGGCCATCACGGATTCAGCCGCCGCTTCGTGATTGTCACGAGCGAATTCGACCGATTTCTTGTAGGCCGCGAGGAAGCGCGCAGCGACTTCGGGCCTTTCGGTCAGAAACCTGTCGGAAGCCACGACAGACGCCGAATAGAGTTCGAGACCCGCATCGGCCCACGGGAATATCACCAGTTCCTTGCCGGCTTCGGTGGCCTGGTTGGTGTAACGGGTAACGTCGGTCAGCCAGGCGATGATCACGTCGGTGGCGCCGGTCATCAGCATCGGGCCGAGAGCGCCGGGATCGACCTTGTTCAGCGTGATGTCGTCTTCCGAAAATCCCATGTCGCTCAAAACGAGCGGGAGATAGACATTGGACTCGGTGAAGGGCGACGTTGCAACCGTCTTGCCGATCACGTCCTCGATCGACTCCATGGTGCCCTCAATCGTGTAGAAGGCGTGCGGGCCCATGTTGTATAGCGACATCACGGCGGTCACGGGCACGTCCTCGTTGGCCTTGGCCGCCATCAGCGCGCCGATGCCCGAGATGCCGATATCGGAGACCCCGGTGGCGAGCTTGGTCACGGCCTCGGAGGAGCCGCGCCCCTGTTCGATGGTCACCTCGATCCCTGCATCGGCGCAGAAGCCCTGATGGATGCAAACGAAGATCGGCGCCTTGTCGCCGCCTGGCAGCCAGTCGAGCTGGAAGACAACCTTGTCGGCGGCATTGGCGGCAGAGAGGGTGGCCGCCGCAAAGAACGCACTGCACATGAAGGCTCTGGCTATGGATTTCAGCATTCTGGATTCCCCTGTCGTGATTGTTTGGACGCCGCCGGCCCAACGGCCGTGTCCGGCCGCAGTTGAATTGCGGGTTGTAGTGGAATGAGTGTCGAGCAACGCGTCGAGAGAGCAGGCATGGCGTGCCTTTGTTCAGCAAATTGATCTTTGCCGAGCAATGTCCCGGGCTTCAGGCCCTGACCGCTTCTACTCAAGGGATGTAGATGCAAGCACCGTGCCAGATCGCAACGCGCCCGATTCCGGCCTTGACGGTCGACGCCGCAAATCCAGTGCCGGACGGCTGGGCAATAGTTGCCGTTTATTGCCCATTTCTACGGCAAACTTGATTGTTGCCGTATTGTTGGTCAAATTCCGTTGGGCAAGTCCGGTTGACCGCCGCATATGGACATCGGCAGGAAGCCCAAGCTCCGCGAAGGTTTCTGGAGCGGCTTCTCCTGATGATCGCCGGTCAGGCGACGTGTGCCGGCGTGGCGGCCATGCCAGGTCAGCCTTTCTGCGCCTTGCTCCTGGCGACGGCTATGCGGGCGGCGAGGCTCGCATTGTTCAGGACCAGCGCGATGTTGGCCTTCAGGCTGCGTCCCTCGGTTGCGCGATTGATGCGATCCAGGAGGAATGGCGTCACCTCCTTGCGGGTGACGCCTTTGTCAGCGGCTTCGGCGACGGCATCGGCGATCACCTGCTCGATTTCTTCGGCCGGGATGGCTTCGTCCACGGGCACCGGATTGGCGACGAGGAAACCGGTACCGGTCCCCAGCGCGAAATGGGTCGAGATGGCGGCGGCCAGTTCCTCGGGCGTGTCGAGCCGATGGTCGGCGGCAAGGCCGGATTCACGGGCAAAGAAGGCGGGGAAAGCGTCTGTACCGTAAGCGACGACCGGTACGCGCATGGTCTCGAGATATTCGAGCGTCTTGGGGATATCGAGGATCGACTTCATGCCCGCGCAGACGACGGCGACTTCGGTCGTGCCCAGTTCGGTCAGGTCGGCGGAAATATCGAACGTCTCCTCCGCACCGCGATGGACGCCGCCAATGCCCCCGGTCGCGAACACGCCGATGCCGGCGCGCGCGGCAATGAGCATCGTCGAAGAAACGGTCGTGCCCGCCGATTGACCGCGCGTTATCGCGACCGCGAGATCGCGCCCCGAGGCCTTGACGCAGTCGCGGTCGCTGACAAGAGCCTCGAGCTCTTCGTCCGTCAGCCCGACCTTGATCCTTCCCCGCAACACGGCGATCGTTGCCGGCACGGCACCTTCGGCACGGATACGTTGTTCGACCGCTCGCGCCGTCTCCACGTTCTTTGGGTAGGGCATTCCATGGGTGACGATGGTCGACTCGAGAGCGACGACCGCATCCCCTGCCGAGAGTGCTTCGGCGACTTCGTTGGCGATATCGAGGGAAAGCCCCTTGGTAATTTGCATTGTTGTCTCCATCCGCCCGCTACTCAGAGTCGAGGCGTGCACGTGCATGATTTTCGAGAGTGGCGCGGCTCAGATCCGCGCGCACGGTTCCGATCGTTTCGATGGTGAGGGCCCCCATCAGACTGCCGAGACGCGCGGCCTCCTCAATCTTCTTGCCTGACAGAAGCCCGAACAGCGTCCCGGCGATCGCCGAATCGCCGGCCCCCGTGATGTCGACCACCGCCGCTGCAACCGCCTCGACCAACTTCTCGATCCCCTGCCCGGCAATGGCAATTCCTTTTGCGCCTATGGAAACCTGCGCACATCCAGCACCCCTGTCGCGCAGGGCGCGAGCCGCATCCAGCGCCTGTTTCGGCGTTTGTGCACGCGGCTGCGAGAGGATGACCGCGGCCTCGTCCGCGTTCAGAAAGAGCAGATCTATGCCTGTCAGGTCGACGGGAAGCTTGCGCGCCTTGGGCGTCGAAACGGCATCGACTGCCAGTTGGTAACGTCCACCCCCCTGTCGCTTCATCAATGCAATCAGCGTCTCAACCGGGAGATTTGTGTCGGCAAAGACCCAAGATGCCGAAGCCAGATGCGGCAATGTCCGCGCCAAGGTCTCTGGCGTCAGCATGTCGAAAATAGCCATGTCGGCGATCCCGAGCACGAGATCGCCATTCGGGCTCAAGACGGCACCGTACTCGGCAGTCTTGCGACCCGGCACCACCATGACCCTGCTCACATCGACACCGCGGCCGCGCAGATGGGTCAGCAGGTGGTGGCCGTCCTGGTCGTCGCCAACGGCCGAGATGAAGACTGGCTTCTCACCGAGAAGCGCAAGGTTCTCCGCGACATTTCGAGCTACGCCGCCGAAGGAATTGAAGCTCTCGACCGGATTGGAGGTTTCCATTTCCAGCGGCGCATGAAGGCGATGCTTGCGATCGTATACCGCGCCGCCAATACACACGATGTGACCCGGTTCTGGCAGCAGATAGCCGCGCCCCAGAATATGGCCGGACTTCACCAGCTGCACGATATGGGCGGCCACCGTCGAGCGGGCGATGCCGAGCGCGTCCGCGATTTCCTGCTGCCCGGCGAGCGGATTGCGGGAGACGTGCTCGAGAACCGCTGCTTCCTGGGAGGTCAGTTCGGCCATGTCGTGCACTCGCTGCAATCAGTAATTTTCGGATTTGACGGCAACAGTTTTGGTTGTCAACATTTGTTTAGAAGGCTCGACTGGAGCGACCTGCCGGGAGCGAACAATTGCCGAGTTCCAGCGGAAGAGGATCGAGCGCGTGACCAGCCAGGCCTTCGGGAGGGGCTGATCGCGACGAAATGTCGGCGGGAACCCGGCAGAGGTTCGGGGACCGAGAAAGACGCGGCAGAAGCCGAAAGGGAGGACCGACAGGGAAGCTGGCCGGGAAATCTGCACTCGTCCGCCGGGACCCGATGACTTGCTCTCAACCGTCAGAAGAAGGGTCAGGCGTCTGCGATCCAACCGTCACCGACCTGTCGCAACAGGGGCGAGGCGATGGCGCCAACGATCGGCGGCGTCTTCGGCAGGCAAATGTCGGTCAACATCTTCTCGAAGCGGCGACTTTGCAGCATGGCGGCGACCACGCCAGTCACCGTGATCCCTGCATCCGACAACAGCGTCAGCACCGAAGCCATGGATGTCCCCGTGCTGACAACGTCGTCAACCACCACAACCCTCTTGTCCTGCAGCAACGGCAACATGCGGGGATCGAGATAGATGCGCTTCTCCTGGTCGGGACTGGTAATTGACCGCATCGGCTGCGAAAGCTCATCCCGGTACCAGAACTTTCGCGACGTCCCGAGTGCGACCATGCGATCGTGGCCAAGGCGCCGCGCAACTCCGTTGGCAAGCGGCAATCCGAGGGTCGGAACGCCAACGATGACGTCTGGTTCGAAGCGCCTGGCCAGCGAACACATCGCATCGCACAACGCATCCTCTACCTGAAAGCTAGCCTGGTTGACGATCAGCGACGCCACGGCTCTGCTGCCATCGCCTGGCAGCACCCGGATCGGCAACAGCAATTGCCGCCCATCAGGGAGAACGGCAGGAAAGGCATCGCGAAAGACCACATTTGCCGATGTGTCATGTGTGGCCGGTGCGAGCAGCGTCTGCCAGAAATGATGAGGCTGCATGGGTTGGCATCTCCGGGATCAGGCGACCAGAAGCCGCCGCGGCTGGCTTAGCTGATTGCCAGCGAAATTGAACCGGAGTCGACGGGTTTTCCCAACACAAGGTAGGCTCGGTGTCCGCCCGAGCTCCTGCGGCGGGGGCTCACAACCTTGTAATCATTTTAACGTCGCAGGCTTCTCGATCAACCGCTGACCAAGCTTGCATAGGTAGATGTGCCGGTTCCGGCGGGAGGTCGTCGGCTTTGCGCCGGCGGCCGATGATCGAGGTGATCGGCGTACTCTCGTTCTGGAACGCAGATCATCTCGATCCTGTCACGTCCGCCGTTCTTGGCAGCATAGAGTTGCTTGTCAGCAATCCGAAACAGGTCGGCAAACTCCATGTGCCGGGCAAATACCGCGCCACCGATGCTCACCGACAGCTTACATCGTAGGCCATCGACCCTGAAGTCGAGGCTGCTGATGCTTTGGCGGATGCATTCTGCCACCGTCGAACCCTCGGCCAGATCGACGTCCTGCAGGAAGACGCCGAACTCTTCTCCGCCGAGCCTGCCCAACCTATCGCCTTTGCTCAGTGTCGAACGGATGGTATTTGAAACGAGCACTAGCGCCTCATCGCCGCGGTGATGCCCGAAGCGGTCATTGATCGACTTGAAATGGTCCGCGTCGATGACCAACAGCGCTCCGCCATGCGTTTGGTTGGGTCGCTTGATTCCCAGAAACTCGTCGACGATACGCGCAAAAGCGCCACGATTGAGGCACCCTGTAAGACTATCGATCGACGCCAACTTGCTCAAGCGATGGTTGGCAATCGCCAGTTCGCGCAGCTTCAGCGAAAGGAAGAAGAATAGTGGACCGGCCAGGAGGGTAGGCAAAACCGTAGCGCTGGCAATCGCTTTAACAAACACGTCTGACGGTTTGTCGCTAAACAATACGTAGGTGACGCCAACGCAAATCGCCACGCAACCCAGTGTTCCGAAAACGGTCCATTGTGTCAGTTTCAACCAGCTTCGCGCAGAAATGCTGGAGAGAAGGGCCACCTCTACCACCTACATTGTCTACCGATATATTAAGGCATCCGGCGTTAATGCCTGATCAGGAGATAATTTTAATTTTCAAATAAAAATCTTCTGACTATTCTATTTCACACAGTAAATATGGCGACCATCATCTGCCCCCACTCCCCTTTGTCTTTCAAGTTGCAATCAACGCTATGCGCTCAGAGCATTGGCTCACCGATGATTTGGTGGACGAGCAGAGCACTTTTCTCGGCCAAGACCATGACCGTCACTGTGGCCATGCAGGCGGAGAAGGCAGCTTTGCGCGTTCCCTTCTCTCGGCGAGGCGCACGTCGCATCAACGATCAGGCAGGTGTTTCCGCTTTGAGGAACAGGCTCCGGCAAGCATTGCTCGCAACGGTCGGCAGGCAGAAGATCGGCACTCGCAGTTCCGCCTCGCCGATGTGATCGGACCTGGCCCCAAAAGCGTAATGCGACCATGACATCATTTCCCGCCTCCGCTGAACGAGACAGGCTTTTGACCGCGCGCATTGCATGGGGGCTGGCCTGGGCCGGGGTCCTGCCCTTCGTGGCGGGGCTGGCAGGCATGGTGTTCTGGGACGGTGCGTTGACTGGTCACATCCAGATCTACGCCGCCGTGATCGCCTCCTTTCTCTGCGGCATGCACTGGGGGGTGGCCCTTCTTGCGCCGCGCGCACCGTCGGTGCCGCTGCTTCTGGGGAGCAATGTTGCTGCGCTCGCGGCGTGGGCGGCCGCCATGGCGCCGGCCTCTATCGGTTTCCTCGCCTTTGCTGCCCTGTTCGCCGCACTCACTGCGATCGACCAATTGCTGCACCGGACTGGCATCTGGCCAGACTGGTTCTGGCGGTTGCGCCTGACCATCAGCGCCATCGTCGTCGGCACCTGCCTGCTGATCGGGATCATCGCATGAAGCGGATCGCCATCATCGGCGCAGGTATCGGCGGCCTCACGCTGGCCCGCGCGCTCCATGACATTGGGGAGGTCACGGTCTTCGAGAAAGGCCGCGGCGTGGGCGGACGCACGGCCACGCGTCGCGAGGGCGACCATGCCTTCGATCACGGCGCGCAATGCTTTACCATCAGGACGCCGCAGTTTCAGGCCTGGCTGGCACCCCTGCAAGAGGCGGGGCTCGTGGCTGAATGGTCGGGCCGGGTCGTCAATTTGCGTGCCGGCCGCATCACGGGGCCACGCTATTGGCGGGAGCGCCATTTCGTCGGCGTGCCCGGCATGAACGCCATCGCCCGCCACCTTGCCGGAGGCCTCGATATTCGAACGAATTTCGAGGTCGCCCCGCTGTCTGACGCCGCAGGGCCGATCCATCTGGCATCGTCCGAAGGCGAAGCGCTCGGTGCCTTCGATCTCGTTGTCTCGACGACGACTCCAAACCAAACGCAGGCCCTGTTCGCCAATGTCGCCGATGTGCCCAGCCTGGAGCACCCGCGGATGAAACCATGCCATGCGCTCATGGTGGCACTCGACAGGCCATGGGAGCAGGACTGGATCGCGGCCAAGATCATGGACGGACCGATCAAATGGGTCTCGGTCGACAGCAGCAAACCCGGCCGGGATCGGGGAGTTGCGCGCATCGTTGCCCATACGCGCAGCGAGTGGTCACGGCAACATGCCGACACGGCTGCGCGTTTGCTGGAACCGATCCTGCTCGAAGCGCTGGCAAGGGCGATGCCCTTTCCCCTGCCAGAACCGGCGCTGGTGAAGGCGCATCGGTGGCGTTCCGCCCTGGTGTCCAGGACGCAGCGCTCCGGGCCGGTGCTCGATCTGCCGCTTGGGGTCGCAGCGACGGGAGACTGGACCGCCTCCAGCCGAATCGAGGAGGTCGTCCTGTCGGCACTCGAGCTGGCGCGCCACATCAAGCAGGTTTTCGATGCGGGCAGCGCTCCGGCACTGGACAAGGCGCGCAGCGCGTGACCGATCGTTATCCAAGGCAAAAAGGGACGCCGGTGCCCAGCGGCCGAGGCGCCAGGCTGTTCCAGTTGGGCGGCATGGTTGCAGGCATTGCCGGCGGTGTCGTGGCGGGCGGTCTCAGGCAGATGGCCAGCGGCAGGCGGCCGGACCTTGCCGACCTTGTGCTGTCGCCCGCCAATGCCCTTCGGCTCACCTCAGGGCTGTCGCAAATGCGCGGTGCGGCGCTCAAACTCGGCCAGATGCTGTCCATGGACACCGGCATCGTTCTGCCGGCTGAATTGACTGAAATCCTCTCAAGCCTGCGAGCGGATGTCCGCCACATGCCGGCCCGCCAGTTGCGGGGCGTACTCGATGCGGAATGGGGCAATAACTGGCAGTCGCGCTTCAGCCAGTTCGACCATCACCCCTTTGCGGCGGCCTCGATCGGCCAGGTGCACCGCGCCCGCACCACAGATGGACGGCTGCTTGCGGTGAAGGTGCAATATCCCGGCGTGCGGGCAAGCATCGACAGCGATGTCGACAACATCGCGACCCTCTTGCGCCTGCCGGGGCTGTTGCCGGGTGGCGTGGATGTTTCACCGCTTTTGCGCGCGGCCAAGCAACAATTGCATGAAGAGGCCGACTACGTCGCAGAGGCCGCCCAGTTGCGGCGTTTTGCGGTCCATCTTGCAGGTTCCGAAGCATTTGTGGTGCCGGAGGTTCAAGAGGATTTCTGCACGTCGCGGGTCCTGGCAATGTCCTTCGTGGCCGGCCGTTCCATCGAGACACTGGAGCATGCCAGCCAGGAGACACGCGACTGGGCGGCTGCGCAGCTGATAGATCTCGTCTTGCGTGAACTCTTCGAGTTCCGTGCCATGCAGACAGACCCCAACCTCGCCAACTACGCCTTCGATCCCGCAAGCCGCCGCCTGGTTCTGCTGGATTTCGGGGCGGTTCGGACGGTCGACGAACGACAGAGTCGGGATTTTCGGGCATTGCTCAACGCCGGCCTGGACGGCGACCGCCAACGCATTCGGGAGGCGATGCTGGCGATCGGCTATTTCGGCCCGGCGACCGGCAGGAACCGTCAGGAGTTGATCCAGCGCATGTTCGACATGGCGATGGCACCGCTTCGCCAGGAGGCGCCGTTCGATTTCGGCCGCTCGGATCTTCTGGCCCGCCTGCGCGACATGGGCCTGGCGATCGGTTCGGACCGCGAGCTCATGCATGTGCCACCGGCCGACACGCTGTTCCTGCATCGCAAGATCGGGGGCATGTATCTGCTGGCCACGCGCCTGAAGGCTCGCGTCGGCCTGCGCTCGCTGGTGGAGCGCTACCGCTAAGGCACCAGGCGGGCTTCGGCCGGGGGAAAGCCCGCCACTATCTGGCGCATCCACGGAAACCTGGGGCTTGTCGAGCCGCAAGCCATACCTACCCGGCAAATCCACGAGCAGATGGCCGGCGAATTGCGGCTGGCAATCTCCGCTGGGGACACAAATCAACGGTCCGGTTTGGCGTCGAACGTGACGCGCACAATCATTCCAACGACTTCACCCTGATGAGCCGTATGATTTGAGTGCGGCGGCAAGCTGCATCGCAAATCGTGCCGACGACACTGGCAGGGTACGCCCCCGCATCTGCCCGAGGATGAGATTGCCGGGCGGCAGATCGCGTTCGGAAATCGGACGATGGACCAGCCGCGAATCGTCGAAGCCGTGCAGACCGATCGGGATCTGGAAGCCAATGACGCGTTCGTGGAGAACGTAGTGGCGTATGAGCTCGAAGCTTTCGGTCTCGACCAGCGGCGAGACGCGCCGCTGGCCTCGACGGGCCGCGAAATCGAGGAGGTGGCGCACGCCATATTTCGGCGCCGGTGCCACGTGAGGCACGTCCAGGCAATCACGCAACCGCAATTCGCTCTGCTTGGCCAGTGGGTGGTCCACCCGCATCACCGCGCTCACCGGCTGCAGGATGGTCTCGATCACCTGGAAGTCGACCAGATAGACAGGCTCGAACACCAGGGCGAGATCGCTCGAATAGGTGGCGAGTTCCTGCTCAGCCTGCGCCCTGTCCCGGATATTGACCGAGAACGTCACACCCGGGTGCTCGGCGCGATAAAGGGCGATCTGCTGTGGCAGAAAATAGGGCAGCAGCGCCTGCGAGCAGCCGATCGAAACATGGCCCCGTCTTTCGCCAGTCAGATCGGCCACCTGGCTCTGGACGCGCGATAGATCGGATGCCGTCGCCCGGTAATGGTGCAGCACAAGTTCGCCGGCCGGATTGAGCCGCACGCCCCCTGGCAGGCGCTCGAAGACCTCGGTGCCGAATTCTTCCTCGAAACGCTGGATGCGGCGAAGCAGCGCCGAGGCGGTGATGTTCATGTCCTCCGCGGCCTTGCGCATCGAGCCCGCTCGGGCCACTGCCTCGATCAAGCGGAACGTCTGCAGGTGTCGCATTTTCCACCTCCCACCAACGCGTTGCAGAAAACGCAACGCATTGGTGAATTCATAGCATTTTTCGCCAACGCAGAAAGCTGCCTAGATGGGCCCAACGGGCGATTGAACGGCCTGATGGGGTTGGGTGGCGATGATTGACGGTCTTTCTTTCACGTTCGGGGATCTGGCGGGTGCCTATGCTGGCGGCCTGCGACCCGAAACCGTGGTGGAGGAAGCCTTTCGACGCCTCGAGGCGATCGCCGATCCAGGTATCTTCATCCATGAAGCGCGCGACGCCGCCCTGGCGCAGGCCCGTGCCCTTAACGCACCCGATGGCCGGCCGCTGTGGGGCATTCCCTTCGTCGTCAAAGACAATATCGACGTCGCCGGGATGCCGACGACTGCGGGTTGCCCGGATTTTGCCTATCTGGCCGACACCGACGCCTTCGTCGTCGCGCGACTGCGCGCGGCAGGCGCCATCTGCCTCGGCAAGACCAATCTCGATCAGTTCGCGACCGGGCTCGTGGGTGTGCGTACGCCGTATCCGGTACCGCGCAACGCGCTCGATCCTTCCATCGTGCCCGGCGGTTCCTCGTCGGGCTCTTCAGTCGCCGTGGCCCATGGCATTGCGGCATTCTCACTTGGCACCGACACGGCAGGCTCGGGCCGCGTGCCGGCCGCGCTCAACGGTATTGTCGGCCTTAAGCCGACGCTGGGTGCACTGTCGGCTACGGGCATGATCCCCGCCTGCCGGACTCTTGATACGATCTCAATCTTCGCCCTGACCGTGGCCGATGCCTGGTCTGCTTTCGAAGTCGCCGCAGAATTCGACCCTCAGGACGCGTATTCCCACTCCATTGCACACCATGGCCTCGTCGCTGTGGCGCCGTCACCGCGTATCGGCATTCCCAACCGCGCGACGCTGGAGACGTTCGGCGATGCGGTTCAGGCGCAGGATTTTCGGCGCTCCGTAGAGACACTGACCGCGCAAGGCGCGACCATCGTCGAACTCGACTTCGAGCCATTCTATGCCGTGGCGCGGATGCTCTACGAGGGCGCTTGGCTGGCAGAGCGAGTGGCCGCGGTTGGTGAACGGTTGAAGATGGCACCGGATACGCTGCACCCGACCACCCGCGCGATCCTCGAGCCCGGCCTGAAACTGACCGCTGTCGATGCTTTTCGCGGCTTCTACCGCTTGAAGGAACTCGAGCGCGAATGCCGGGCCGCGCTGGCTTCGGTCGACGCACTTTGCGTGCCGACCATTCCATGCTTTGTTACCATGGATGAGATCGGTGCCGACCCGATCAGCCCCAACGCCCACCTCGGCACATATACGAATTTCGTCAACCTGCTCGATCTGTGCGGCATTGCTGTGCCCACAGGCACCCGCGTGGACGGCAGGCCGGGCAGCATCACCTTTCTGGCCGAGGCCGGCCGCGACGCGTACTGCGCCGCGCTAGCCTGCACCATGGAAGCTGGCCAACTGGGCGCGGCCGGACGCACGCGCAAGAGAACCGTCCTGCCGGAAGGCGGCGTCCAGCACGGCGAGATCGCACTGGCGGTGTGCGGCGCCCACATGTCGGGCCTGCCGCTCAACCATCAGCTTACCGCGCTTGGCGGTCGCTTCCTGCGCGCGTGCCGGACGGCGCCGGCCTATTCGCTGCACGCTCTGGCCGGGGGGCCGCCGCAACGGCCCGGCCTTGTCCGCCGCCCTGGCAACGGCGCTTCTATCGAACTCGAGATCTGGGGTCTGCCGACCGAGGGCGTTGGCGCATTTCTTGCCGGTATTCCCGCTCCACTCGGCATCGGCACGGTCGAACTGGAGGACGGCAGCAGCGTGAAGGGCTTCCTGTGCGAGACGCACGGCTTGGCAGGGGCGAGCGATATCACGGCATTTGGTGGCTGGCGCAAATGGCTGGCCATAGGCGAGCAGTCAATCGGCGAGGAGGCTGTGGCATGACTCTGACCCGCATACCTGTCGTCGACGTTTCCCTGCTGGCCTCGGCTAAACAGGAAGATCTTGCGAAGGTCGCCGCCGAGATAGGCGCGGCCTGCCGCGAGATCGGATTCTTCTACCTCGCCGGACACGCAGTACCACAATCGCTGATGGACGGGGTCTTTCGTACCGCCGCCGACTTCTTTTCGCTCCCGGAAGACGCCAAGCGCGAGGTGCTGTTCGACGCGGCCAGCAATCGCGGCTTTGTCCCGATGAAAGGCGAGGCGCTGGATCCGAACAAGCCGGCAGACCTCAAGGAGGCCTTCAATATCGGCCTCGAGTTGGCAGAGGACGACCCGGAGCTTCTGGCCGGGGCGATGTTCCGCGCGCCCAACCGCTGGCCCTCCATGCCCGGCTTCCGCGAGACCATGCTTGCCTATTTCGATGCCTGCCACGAACTGGGCATTTTGCTGCATCGTGCCTTCGCGCTGGATCTCGGGCTCGACGCTGGCTACTTCGAAGACAAGCTCGACCGGCCGATGGCCGTGCTGCGCCTGCTGCACTATCCGGAAGCGCCCGACCAGTTGGAAGAAGGCCAGCTTGGCGCTGGCGAACATACAGATTATGGCTGCGTCACCCTGCTGGCGACCGATGGCGTGGGTGGCCTTGAAGTCCGCACGCGCGCGGGCGAGTGGATCGCTGCTCCTCACATTCCGGGGGCCTTCGTCTGCAATATCGGCGATTGCCTGATGCGGTGGACCAACGACACCTATGTGTCGACACCACATCGCGTGGTGAGCCCGGCAGGCCGGGAGCGCTATTCCATCGCGTTTTTTCTAGACCCCAACCCGGACGCCGAGGTCGCCTGCCTGCCTGGTTGTGCCACGGCTCAATGGCCGGCCCGCTACGCGCCGATCCGCGGTGACCAGTTCCTTCTGTCACGACTGTCGCCGACTTACGAGAAGTCGGGCCTCGGCGCTCATGCGGCGACGGACACGGCGAGAGGTGCGTGAAATGGACAACAGCCTCATCTGCCAAGTTGAGATCGGAAAACAGTATCGCCTTTTTCAAAACGTCAACGCCTAACCGCTGGAGCACCGCATGAACACGTTCTCTCTTTCCCGTCGTTCCCTGCTAAAGGCCGGTGCAGCCGGCATCGCAGCCTCGCTTCTTCCCATCGGCACCGCCCGAGCCCAATCGCCCATCGTGCTGGGTGCAGTCTATGTCGGCCCCCGAGACGATTTCGGCTGGAACCAGGCTCACGCCGTTGCCATGGACATCCTGAAGCAGGTCGAGGGCGTCACCGTCATCGAGGAGGAAAATGTTCCCGAAACCGACGCCGTTGCCCAGTCGATGGAATCGATGATCAATCTCGATGGCGCCAATCTCATTCTGGCGACCTCGTTTGGCTACTACAGTCCCTTTGTGGTCGACACCGCCAGGAAGTATCCGAACGTACAGTTCCGCCACGCTGCCCCGCTCTGGAACGAGGCAACCGATCCCAAGAATGCCGGCAGCTATTTCTGCTACCTGAACCAGGCGCACTACGTGAACGGCGTCGCCGCAGGCCTGTCCACGAAGACGAACCGGATCGGTTTCGTTGCTGCCAAGCCAATTCCGTCCGTCCTGTCCAATATCAATTCGGTACTGCTGGGCGCCAGAAGCGTTAACCCGGATGCCGTCGTGCAGGTCATATTCACCGGCGACTGGTCGCTTCCGGTCCGTGAAGCCGAGGCCTCCAACGCCCTGATAGACGCCGGCTGCGACGTGATCACCTGCCACGTGGACGGGCCGAAGGTTGTGATCGAAACGGCTGAGGCACGCGGCGTGATGTCTTGCGGCCACAATGCCAGCCAGGCGCCGCTGGCGCCGAACGGCTTCATCACCGGCGCGGAATACAAGTGGGAGACGATCTACAACATATACGCCGAAGCTCTTGCGGCTGGCGAGGATCTGCCCAACTTCATCGCCGGCGGCTACCACAACGACATGCTGCGCAACTCCCCCTTCGGTGCGGGCGCCACGCCGGAAGCCGTCACCGCCGCCGAAGCGGCGATCGCGGACCTGAAGGCGGGCAAGCCGATCTATGTCGGCCCTCTGAAGGACAATGCCGGCAATCTCGTGATCGAGACCACGATGGACAATTACGACCCCGTGCTCGACGGCATGAACTACCTGCTGGAAGGCGTCCAAGGTTCCATCACCTGATCTGTTGCACAGTACCGGGCGGCGGCGATCCGCCGCCCGCGATCCTCAATCGCGCGGGGCAACGCCAATGGCCGTCGAAGCAGTACCGCTTCCCTTCACCCGACGGGGCATAGGGCCCCGAGCCGCGCGGTCGATCGAGGCAATCTTGATCCCTGCCGGCGCGCTGGTCGCGTCTGCCATCCTGTTTTCCATCTTCCTCGTTGTGCTCGGGCACTCGCCGGCCACTTTCTTTGGGCTCGTCTGGACGGGCGGGTTCGGTTCGGCGTTTTCCATTCAGAACACGCTGCAACGGGCTGCCCCGCTGATCCTGACCGGTCTCGCCTTTGCCATACCTGCCCGCATCGGCTTGACCCTGATCGGCGCGGAGGGTGCTTTGGTGCTTGGCGGCTTCGCTGCGGCCGCCATTGCAATCCCGTTGGTGACGAGCGGCATGACACCGATCGTCGGCTTGCCGGTCATGGCGCTCACCGCCATGCTGGTCGGTGGCATCTGGATCGGCCTTGCCGGGTGGCTGCGCCACTATCGCGGCGTCAACGAAACCATCTCATCGCTGCTTCTTTCCTACATCGCCATCGCGATCATGAACTTCTTCGTCGAAGGCGCTCTGCGGGACCCGGCTTCGGCCAACAAGCCATCGACGATGCCCATCGGCGAGGCCTACAAGATCGGATCGATACCCGGCACGTCCGTTCACTGGGGACTGGCCGCCGGCCTGGTGCTGGCCATCGCACTCTACATCCTGATGTCGCGGACCACTTTCGGCTTTGCCGCACGCATGACGGGAGGCAATGTCCGGGCGGCGCAGTCCCAGGGACTGCCTGTCGGTCGGCTCGTCATCGCCTGCTGCGCCATTGCCGGCGGCTGCGCCGGTCTGGCCGGGTTCTTCGAGGTGACGGCCGTGCATGGCTAGGCCAACGCCTCGCTGGTCGCAGGCTATGGCTTCACCGGCATCCTCGTCGCCTTTCTCGCCCGCCAGAACCCGCTTGCGGTGGTCCCCGTGGCGATCCTGTTTGGGGCACTGGCCGCATCTGGAGGCCTGATCCAGCGCCGCATGGGCATGCCCGACGCTACCGTGCTGGTGCTGCAGGGCATCATCTTCATGGTGCTTTTGGCCAGCGAGACTTTCTACGGCCGCATTTCCTTCCTGCAGCCTCGCGGCCAAGGAGAGCGGACATGAGCCAGGCCGACGTCCTCATCGTTCTGATCGCCATGATCGGTGGCGCAATCCGCGTCTCCACTCCGTTCATGTTCGTGGCGCTGGGCGAAACGATCACCGAGAAATCCGGCCGCATCAATCTGGGTCTCGAAGGAAATCTGGTGCTCGGCGCCATGGTGGCCTATGCCGGCTCCTTCACCACCGGCAGTCCGTGGTTGGGCGTATTGATGGCGGGCTGTTCCGGCCTTGTCCTGGGCGCCATGCATGGCTGGATCTGCAAGCTGCCCCGGGTCAACGACATTGCCGTCGGCATCGCTTTCATGAGCTTTGGCACCGGGCTCGCGTTCTTCTTCGGCAAGCCGTACATCCAGCCCTCCGCGCCGCGCCTTGAAGGCATCCCACTGGGAGACTGGATCGGGCATCCACAGATCGCGGCTGCCCTCCAGGTCAATCCGCTGTTCTTCGTCGGGCTCGCGCTTGCGGTCTTTCTCTGGTGGGCTTTCGCCAACACACGATGGGGCCTGATCCTGCGCATGACGGGCGACTCGGCGGCATCCGCGCGTGCCATGGGCGTGTCCGTCGATCTGGTCAGGCTGCTTGCAACCGCGGCGGGCGGATTTCTCGCGGGCGTCGGTGGCGCCTTTCTGTCTCTCTACTACCCGGGAAGCTGGAATGAAGGCCTCTCGTCCGGCCAGGGATTGATGGCAGTGGCGCTGGTCATCTTCGCGCGGTGGGATCCGTTGCGCTGCGTGGGCGCTGCTCTCCTCTTCGGCGCCGCCGGCGCGCTCGGCCCGGCGTTGCAGTCGGTTGGCATCAGCCAGGGCTACTACTTCTTCAACGCCGCTCCTTACATCCTGACCCTTTTGATCATGATCGCCTCGGCCCGTTCCAAGAGCGCGGCACGCGAGGCACCGGGTGAACTCTCCATCGTCAAGTGAGGACCACGACATGAGCCTTGTCGACGAACGTATCGAAAAAGCCATGGTGCCCAACGCCATCACGGTCGCCGCCGACCCCTATCCCTGGCCTTTTGACGGCGATTTCGGGCCCCACAACACGGCGCTCGTCGTCATCGACATGCAAACGGATTTCTGCGCACCGGGCGGCTATGTCGACACGATGGGCTACGACATTTCGCTTACCCGTGCCCCGATCGGTCCAATCCAGTCTGTGCTGCAGGCAATGCGGGCCAAGGGCTATCCGATCATCCATACCCGCGAGGGCCACAAGCCTGACCTGTCTGACCTGCCCGCCAACAAGCGATGGCGTTCGCAGCGTATCGGCGCCGGCATCGGCGACCAGGGTCCCTGCGGTCGCATCCTGGTGCGCGGCGAGCCCGGCTGGGAGATCATTCCCGAACTTCAGCCAGAGCCAGGCGAGGCGATCATCGACAAGCCCGGCAAGGGAAGCTTCATTGCGACCGATTTCGAACTTGTGCTCAGGATGAAGAGCATCCGCAACATCGTCTTCACGGGCGTCACCACGGATGTCTGCGTTCACACCACGATGCGCGATGCCAATGACCGCGGCTACGAATGCCTGCTGCTGGAGGATTGTTGCGCGGCGACCAAACTCGAAAACCACCTTGCTGCCATCGACATGATCAAGATGCAGGGAGGTGTCTTCGGGGCCGTGGCCACGTCGGGCGCTTTCCTCAAGGCTTTGCCTTGAACGCGCCCGCCACATTCTCCGCCGCCGAGCCGATGCGCCGCGGGCCCGCGCTGCAAACCTTCGGCATGACCAAGATCTTCGGCTCCTTCACCGCGCTGGACGATGTCTCGATCGACGTCAAGGCTGGTTCATTTCATGCCCTCCTCGGCGAGAACGGCGCCGGCAAATCAACGCTCGTGAAATGCATCATGGGCTTCTACAACGCCACCAGCGGTTCGGTCCTGCTGGACGGCAAGGAACAGCTGATCCGCAGTCCGCGAGACGCGCGCGACCTTGGCATCGGTATGGTCTATCAGCATTTCACACTGGTACCCTGCCTGACAGCGGCCGAGAACCTCGTTATCTCGCGTGCAGATGCGCCCGCGATCTTCGACTGGAAGCGCGAAAAGATCCAACTGACCGAATTCATGGACTCGATGCCTTTTCGGGTGCGGCTGGAGGCCCCGGTCTCGACGCTGTCGGCCGGCGAGAAGCAGAAACTCGAGATCCTGAAGCTACTTTATCTCGAACAACGGTTTCTTATCCTGGACGAGCCCACATCGGTCCTGACGCCCGGCGAGGCGGACGAAGTACTAGGCTTGCTTGGCGAGATGGCGCAGCGCGGCGAAGTCACGGTCTTGATGATCAGCCACAAGTTTCGAGAGGTTAAGGCGTTCTGCGACAGCTTTTCGGTGTTGCGCCGTGGCAAGTTGACGGGCTCCGGCGATGCACGCAGCGCCACAATCGATGAGATGAGCCGCATGATGATCGGCGACACGGAGGTGCGCGAACGCGCGCAACGCGAGGCGCACAACGAAAGCCGCGTTGTACTTGACCTCGCCGGCCTCGTCGCAGAGGACAACGAAGGAAGGCTGCTGGTTGATGCTGTCAATCTCAAGGTGAAGGCCGGCGAGATTGTCGGCATCGCCGGCGTGTCGGGCAACGGCCAGAGCGCACTGGTCGAGGTGCTCGCCGGTCAGCGGCCGCTCAAGGACGGCCGCATCTTCATCCATGACAGGCCGTTTGAGCCGAAACGCGCCAACTTCGACCGCTTCAAGGTCTATGGCCTGCCGGAAGAACCGCTCAAGAACGCGACAGTGCCGCGCATGAGCGTCGCTGAGAACATAGCCTTCCGCTCCTTCGACAAACCACCGATCGCAAGCTTTGGCTGGTGGATGTCACCCGGCCCGATGCGCCGCAGGGCCGAGGAATTGATCGCCCGTTACCGGGTCAAGACCACATCTCCCGAAGCCCCTATCGAATCCTTGTCGGGCGGCAACGTGCAGCGCGCTGTACTGGCACGCGAACTGTCCGGTGACGTCGACGTGTTGATCGTTGCGAACCCCTGCTTCGGGCTCGACTTCGCATCCGTTGCCGAGATCCGCGCTCAGATCATGGAGCAGCGCAATCGTGGTGCTGCTGTCCTTCTCGTCTCGGAGGATCTGGACGAAATCCTCGAACTGTCCGACCGCGTCGCGGTGATGTCGGCCGGTTCCATCAACTACATCGCACCGATCGGCGAAACCGACCGCCATACGATCGGCCGGCACATGGCAGGGCATTGACGATGGCGCTGACAATCAGGGCGAGGCCCTACGATTTTGAACTCGAGCCGGCCAGCAGCGCACTGGTCGTGATCGACATGCAGCGCGACTTCATCGAACCCGGCGGCTTCGGGGATGCGCTCGGCAACGACGTGTCGCGTCTGACCGCCATCGTGTCGACAGTGGCCGCCCTGATCGATCTTTTCCGCGAGAACGGAATGGTGATCGTTCACACGCGCGAGGCGCATCGGCCGGACCTCTCCGATTGTCCGCCGGCCAAGCGCCTGCGGGGGAAGCCCGGTCTGCGCATCGGCGACGAAGGTGCGATGGGCCGCATTCTGGTTTCCGGTGAACCGGGCAACCAGATCGTTCCCGAGCTTGCGCCGCGGCCTGGAGAGATCGTTGTCGACAAGCCGGGCAAGGGCATGTTCTGGGCTACCGGCCTGCACGAGACGTTTCGTGAAAGGGGCATCGAGCAACTGGTTTTCGCCGGCGTCACCACCGAGGTCTGCGTGCAGACATCCATGCGCGAGGCGAACGACCGCGGCTATGAATGCCTGCTGGTTACCGACGCCACCGAAAGCTATTTCCCCGAATTCAAGGCCGCCGCCATCGAGATGATCGTGGCACAGGGCGGCATCGTCGGCTGGGCAGCGCCGCTGGCCGCCCTACAGGCAGCATTTACGGAGGCTTCCACCGATGCATGAGCAGGGACGATGGGCCGGCCGCAATCCCGGCAAGGATATCGTGCGCCACAACGTCTGGCGCGATCTTGAGGCCGCCGGTGTCGCGCTCGGGCCGGCATGGAGCATGATCCCCAACTTCGTCGGGGCCGACGTCGCCGCCTGGCGGCTGGCACAGCTCGACGCCTGGAAGACGGCGCGTACAGTCAAGACCAACCCCGATCACGCCCAGACGCCGATCCGGATCCGCGCGCTCTATGACGGCAAGACCGTCTACACTCCGGTGCCCTATCTGACCCGGGAGTTCCCCTATCTGCGGCTCGATCCGCAGGCGCTGCGCGAGCGCAGCATCTCCTTCGAACTGGCGGCAACCCCGCAAGGCTTCATGGAACATGGAGAGCGGGTCGAGTTCGAGGATGTGGAGCATCTGGATTTCAGCGTGGTCGGCTCCGTCGCCGTAAGCCGCGCTGGTGGGCGTACCGGCAAGGGCGCCGGCTTCGCCGACCTGGAAACCGGCATTTTTCGCGAGCTCGGTACCATTACCGACAAAACGCCGATGGCGACCACGGTCCATTCGCTGCAGCTGGTGCCGCCGGAGGCCGTCGTGATCGAGGCACACGACTCCCCGCTGGACTATATCGCCACCGAGTCCGAGCTGATTGAAACCGGCAACACGATGGCCCGCCCGGCCGGCGTCACATGGGAGAAGGTGAGGCCTCATCAGTTCGAGACCATCCCTTTCCTTGCGCGCCTGCGCGACCGGATGATTGCACGAGAGATGCCCTGAACATGATTGTGGACGATCCCGAGATACTGACCGAGATCACCGAGGTCTTTCATGCTTATGAAAAGGCGCTCCTGGAACATGACGCCGACAGGCTCGACGCCATGTTTCTGAATTCAGATCGTACCATCCGCTACGGCGTTGCCGAAATCCAGTACGGTATCGACGAGGTGCGAGCCTTCCGTGCCGCCCAGCACCCGTTCGAGCGTAGTTTGTCGCGCACCGTGATAACGACCTATGGCCGTGACCTGGCGATTGCTTCCACGTTGTTCCATCGGCCAGACACCCCCGGCCAGGTCGGACGGCAGATGCAAACCTGGATCAGGACTGGAAGTGGCTGGCGGGTCGCGGCGGCTCATGTCAGCATGATGCCCGAGGGAGGCCGAGACTGATACCGGCCTTGTGGGACTATAACGGTTTGAACCTTTTGCCCCACAAAATCCGAGTTCACGTCACGCAGGGTCTGGCAGGCCTGCGCATCTCTACGGCACCCGCAACGTTCCTGCCGCGCGGCGTCGGCTGAGCGCTGCCCGACAAGCCGCCATCGGCAAAGAAACCGCACCAGCGTGGATTTCCGGGCTGATTGACTCGTCCATGATCAGCGTGCATATGATAAGTCTACTTATTAAATTCCGGCGCAGCCTGGCGGGGTGAAAGTCTCTGATGGCTGCAAGGGAACAGACAGGGAGGAATCAGGAATGATGAAGAAGGCTTTGGTCTCAGCCCTCGCCGCCGCATGCGTTGCCACGGCCTCGTTGGCTGTTGCGCGCGACCTCAAGCTCGCCGACTTCCAGCCGCCGACCCATTTCATCGTCGACCAGGTCTACAAGCCCTTCGCCGAAACGATCTCGGAGAAGACAAATGGCGAGGTGACGGTCAGCATCTATATGGGTGGCGAACTTGGACCCGGACCCGCGGAGCAGTATAACCGCGCCGTCGACGGCGTTGCCGACATCATCTTTGGGCTGCCGGGCTATACCGCATCGACCTTCCCCAAGACGCTGCTGGCCGAACTGCCCGGCGTCATCTCGGTAGATACGGGCACCGAGCGGATGCTGGCCAATATCCACATGCTGGACGACGAATACCGGCGCGTGGTGCTGCTGGGGATATGGAACAACGCGCCCGGCATCCTCTTCATGGCCGACAAGCCCGTTCGCACCATGGAAGATCTCCGCGGGCTGAAGATCCGTGTGCCCTCGCGCAACTCCGGGCTCGTGGTGGAGGCATGGGGAGCTACCCCGGTATCGATGCCTGCGCCGGAGATCTACAATGCGATGCAAACCGGCGTTGTGGACGGTGCGATGATCGACGCGACGACACTGACTGCTTTTCGCCTCGGCGAGGTGACCAACTACATCACCATGGGCATGGAAACCGCCATCTCGGACTTCTTCCTGGTCATGAATCGCGACAGCTTCAACGATCTGAGCGAGGAGCACCAGGCCATCATGCGGGAAGCCGGCCGCGAGGCTGCGATCCGAGCCAACGCTGCATGGCTTGCCCTCGCTGACAAGACGCTGGCCGACTTCGCGGCCGCAGACGGCAAGGAACTGATCGTCCTGTCAGACGAGGAAGCGCAGAAATTCAATGCCGCTTCCGCACCCATTGTGGAACAGGTCATCGAACAGGTGGAAGCCAGCGGCGTCCAGGCAAGGGCCTATGTCGAAGCCCTGCGTGGCGAGTGATAACTCCTCCATGAATCGAACAAACGGACTGGCCCATTCGACGATCGTCCTGTGGGCCGTCCGCCTTCTGACGCTTCTGTCGTCACTGGCCCTGGCGATCCTGCTGGTGGCGACATTTGCCGGCGTCGTCATGCGCTATGTCTTTTCGGCGCCCATCCTGGGCGGCAACGAGATCGTGCAACTGGTCTCGGTTGCGCTGGTGATGCTGGCAATGCCGGCGGCTGCGCAGAACGACGATCACGTCCGCGTCGACGTCTTCGACGGCAGGCTTGGCAGGTGGGGACGGTTCGCGGCGGACATCCTTTCGCGCTTCGTGTCGGTCTACCTGCTTTGGCTGCTGACGTCGCGTTCCTGGGCAAAGATGTGGGATGCCATCGAATTCCGTGATGCCACCAACATGCTGAGCATCCCATTGTGGCCCTTCTACGGGCTTCTCTGCCTCGGCGCACTGCTCTATGCCATCGTGCTCGCACTCCAGCTAGTCGATGTAGTCCGGACAGGAGCAGCCCAGAATGACTGATTTCGCGATCGGGCTACTCGGGCTGGGGGCGATGTTCGTCCTAATGATCCTGCGCACGCCTGTCGGCATGGCGATGCTTGTGGTGGGCTTTTTCGGGGTATGGATCCTGAATGGCAGCCGCGCGGCCAACGCGGTACTGTTGACCGAGACCTTCTCGGCTGCCTCCAGCTATTCGCTGACCGTCATCCCGCTTTTCATCCTGATGGGCAATATCGCCTCTGCTGCCGGTTTCAGCAGCCGGCTCTACGAGGCCGCCTTCGCCTGGGTGGGTCGGTTGCGCGGCGGGCTCGCCTCGGCGTCCATCATGGGTTGCGCGGCCTTTGCCGCGGTCAGCGGGTCTTCGGTCGCAACCGCCGTGACTATCGGGCGGGTCGCGTTGCCGCAGATGAAACGGTTCGGCTACTCCGATTCGCTGGCCACCGGTGCGGTAGCCGCAGGTGGAACGCTGGGCTTCCTCATCCCGCCCTCCACGGGGTTCGTGGTCTACGCCATCCTTACCGAGCAAAGCATCGGGCAGCTGTTCATGGCCGGCATCCTGCCGGGTCTGCTGCTGACGGCGTTGTTCATGCTTACCATCACGCTGGTGACCTTGCGCAACGAATCTGCCGGCCCGCGTGGACAAGCCGTTCCCTTTCCGGAACGTTTCGTCGCGCTGCTGCGGGCACTGCCGCTGCTCCTTGTCATCGTCGTCTCCATTGGCGGCATCTATATGGGCATCTTCACGCCGGTTGAAGCAGCAGGCATCGGGGCAGGCTTCGTCATCCTGATGGCGGTGTTCTCGGGCAAGCTCGACCTGACGTCGGCCAAAAAGGCTGTATCCGATACAGTTCGCACCACAGCGATGCTCTACCTGATCATCATCGGAGCAAGCGTCCTCAACCCGTTCCTCGCGCTCACCCACGTTCCCGCAACGCTCGGCGATGCAATGACTTCCATCGGCCTGGGGCCCTATGGCGTCCTGTTCCTTATCTTGCTGACTTATGTCGTGCTGGGAATGTTCATGGACGGGCTGGCCATGCTCGTGGTCACAACCCCGATCTTCTTTCCCATCGTCATGGGGCTGGGCTTCGATCCGATCTGGTTCGGCGTGATCGCGGTCATCGTCATCGAGATGGGCATGATAACGCCACCGGTCGGCATCAATGTTTTCGTGGTCAAGAGTGTGGCTGGCGACGTTCCGATGTCGACAATTTTCCGAGGGGTTCTGCCGTTCTGGTTCGCCATGGCAGCCTGCCTGCTGGCGATCATCGTATTTCCTCAAATAGCCCTGACGATACCACAGGCAATGTTCCGTTGATGTCTGCTCAATCGCTTTCCTGGGCGCCGGCGGCTTTCGCGGCGCGCGCGGCAAGCTCGATGAACTGGCGGTATTCGGCCTCATCGAGGCCGGGCAGAATCGACTTCTGCAGATCCTCCACGACCGGCAGCAGACGGCTGAGAACCGCCGCGCCTTCGGCGGTCAGGCTCAACTCGCGTGCCCGCTTGTCTCGCGGGCTGACATGTCGTGCGACAAGCCCCTTCTGCTCCAGCCGATCGACGACGGCCCCCACGGTCGCACGGTCCTTCGCAATCGCATCGGCAAGTCCGGCCTGGTCGGTCCCCGGATTGTCGCGCAGCGCGTCCAACGCGGCGAACTGGACCGGGGTCAAGTCGAAGCCTGCCTCACGGACATGGCGTAGGAAGACCTGCGTCGAATACTGGTGCAGTCGCCTGATCAGATGGCCAGGCATCCCGGAACTTACATACATTCATCCCTCGCTTGACTCGCCAGCGCTGCCGTTTCCGGTTTGGCCCAGTTCCGTGACCAAGGCAACGAAAACCACCTCGATCCTTGGCGTTGACGAAACGCCATCATAATAATAAGTACACATATTATTATTCGGAGAGACTCATGCAGTACCACCTCGACGGCTTCCAGCCAGGCGATCCGGAACAGTTCGAAGCTGCGCCACGCCGCGGCACTGTGGGATCGGACATGCCAGAGACAGTGGATGTTCTGATCGTTGGATGTGGGCCGGCCGGACTGACGCTTGCTGCACAACTGGCCGCGTTTCCCGAAATCTCTACCCGGATCGTGGAACGAAAATCTGGCCCGATCGAAAAGGGACAGGCGGACGGCATTTCCTGCCGCTCCATGGAGATGTTCAATGCCTTCGGCTTCGCCGAAAAGGTCATGAAGCAGGGCTACTGGGTCAACGAGACCACTTTCTGGAAGCCCGACGGAAAGCGACCCGATCACATCGTGCGGAACGGACGGATCCAGGATGTCGAAGACGGCCTCTCCGAGATGCCCCATATCATCCTCAACCAGGCACGCGTGCATGACATGTATCTTGAGATCATGCGTAAATCGCCTTCCCGGCTGACACCCGACTATGATTTGCAGTTGCTCGATCTGCGCGTCGATGCGGAGGCAGGCGACTACCCTGTTTGGGTCCGTCTGGAGCGACTGGACGAGGGCCGCCAAGGCGAGATCGTAGAATTGCGCGCCCGCTACGTGGTCGGTTGCGACGGCGCCCGCAGCTCGGTGCGCGAAGCGATTGACCGGGAACTTGTTGGCGATTCCGCCAATCAGGCCTGGGGCGTCATGGACGTCCTGGCGGTCACGGACTTCCCCGACATACGCTGCAAGACGCTGATACAGTCCGCGGCCGAGGGCAACATCATCATCATCCCGCGCGAGGGTGGCTATCTCACCCGGCTCTATATCGAGCTCGACAAGCTCCAGCCCGGCGAGCGGGTGGCCGGCAGGAACATCACCATCGACAAGTTGGTGGCAACCGCCCGGCGCATCTTCCAGCCCTACTCGCTGGAAGTGAAGGAGGTGGCATGGTGGTCGGTCTACGAGATCGGCCAGCGATTGACGGACAAGTTCGACGACGTGCCCGAGGACGAGATTGCAGCGCGCCTGCCGCACGTGTTCATTGCCGGCGACGCCTGCCATACCCACAGCCCCAAGGCTGGACAGGGCATGAACGTGTCCATGGGCGATGCCTTCAACCTGGGCTGGAAGCTGATCTCGGTGCTCAAGGGCCGCTGCCCGCCGGAAATCCTGCACAGCTATTCGGCCGAGCGGCAGGCGGTGGCGAAGGACCTGATCGAGTTCGATCGGGAGTGGTCGCGCATCATGAGCGAAAGGCCCCAGACCGCCGAGGCGGATAGCGCTGAGGCGCCGAAGTTCCAGCGCTATTTCATCCAGCATGGTCGCTACACTGCCGGGATGTCGGTCACCTATGCGCCCTCCGTGCTGACCGGAAAGGCGGACTGGCAGAAGTTGGCGCCAGGTTTTCCGATTGGTGCGCGCTTCCATTCCGCGCCCGTCGTCAGGCTGGCCGACGCCAAGCCCGTGGAGTTGGGCGATACCGTCAAGGCCGACACGCGCTGGCGCCTCTATGCCTTCTGCCCAGCCGGGGATCCCGCCGAGACGGATTCCGCGATCCGCAACCTATGTCGGTTTCTTGCCGAAGAGGACGCCTCGCCCATTCGGAGACACACGCCCTCAGGGGAAGACATCGATGCAGTGATCGATCTGCGGGCGGTTTTCCAGCAAGGTTTCCGCGATCTCGCATTGGAGACAATGCCGCAACTGCTGCTTCCAAGAAAAGGCAGGCTCGGGCTGGTGGACTACGAAAAAATGTTCTGCCCCGATCTGAAGAACGCACGTGACATCTTCGACATGCGCGCGATCGAGCGGCAGCAGGGCTGTATGGTAGTCGTCCGTCCCGACCAGTATGTCGCCCATGTCCTGCCGATTAACGCACATGACGAACTGTCGGCCTTTTTCGCCGGCTTCATGCTCCCCGCCGTGAGGGAACTGCAGGCGGGTTCCATGGCCGCTTCTCTCGGCTAGCGCAGACATAGCGCAGGGCGCGGTATTTCAGGCTCGACCTGGAAACTGAGGGGCGACCGTCCGTAATTCGTCGACGTGGGCGGCACCGCACAAGCCTAGCCTAGAAACCACTTTCTGGCATTGCCGTAGCAGATGTCGCTTATCAGCGTGTCGAGCTGATCGGGGTCGTCGGGCACATGGCCTTCCTCCACCCAGCGGCCCACCATGCCGCACAGAAGCCGGCGGAAATATTCGTGGCGCGGGAAGGAGAGGAAGGACCGGCTGTCGGTCAGCATGCCGGTGAAGGTCGAGATCAGCCCCATCTGGGCGAGCTGGGTCATCTGGTCACGCATGCCGTCGAGCTGGTCGTTGAACCACCAGGCCGTGCCGGCCTGCACCTTGCCGGGCACCGACCCGTCCTGGAAATTGCCGGCCGTGGTCACCATCACCGCATTCTTGGTCGGGTCCAGCGTGTAGAGGATGGTGCGCGGCAGGGCGTCGTCGCGGTCCATGCGGTCGAGAAGCGCGTTGAGCGCCTCGGCAACCGGCCGGTCGCGCATGGAATCGCCGCCCGAATCCGGACCGACCGCCTCGAAGAGCCGCGTGCGCGTGCTGCGCAGCGGGCCGATATGAAGCTGCATGACCAGGTCGTGGCGCGCATAGGCCCCACCCAGCTCCACCATGAGCGCGAAGCGGAAGGCGGCCGCTTCGTCCGCCGAAGGCGCCCTGCCCTGGCGGGCATCCCGCAGGATGCGGTCGAGATCAGGCGTGCCGCGCTCGTCGGGTATGTCCAGCCTGTTGATGCCGTGATCGGAGGCACGGCAGCCATGGGCAACGAAATGCTCAAGCCGCTTGTGAAGCGCGCCGACGAGATCCTCGAAGCCGTCTATCGAGACACCGGCCGTTTCGGCCAGCGCGTCAATGTAGGCGGCAAAGCCGGCCTGCTCGATCGCGATCGCCCGGTCGGGGCGGAAGGTCGGCACCATGCGGATCGACGAGCCGGCACCGGCGAAGGCGGCATGATGCTCCAGCGTGTCCAGCGGGTCGTCGGTGGTGCCGACGAGCTCCACCTTCATGCGTTCCAGAAGGCCGCGGGCGCCGAACTCCGGCTGTGCCAGACGCTCGCCGGCTGCGTCCCAGCAGCGCGCGGCCGTCTCGGACGAAAGCACCGTGCCCTCGAGCCCGAAATAGCGCCACAGCTCCAGATGGCTCCAGTGATGGACCGGGTTGCCGACCAGCCTCGGCATGATGGCGGCATAGGATTCGTATTTTTCGCGAAAGGATGCGGCGCCCGTGACATGGCTCTCCGGCACGCCCGCCCAGCGCATCAGCCGCCATTTGTAGTGGTCGTGCGCCAGCCACGCCTCGCCCAGATTCGCCCACTGGTGATTGCCGGCAATTTCGGCCGGCGGCAGGTGATTGTGAAAATCGACGATCGGCAGCGGCGCCGCGATCTCGTGAAAGAGCCGCCGCGCGGTCTTGGTGTCCAGAAGGAAGTCGGGTCCGAGAAAGCGGCTCATCCTGCGGTCTCCTCACTCATCGCCCGGGCGACGGCCTCGCGCGCGCCCAGCGAACAGATGGCGCCGTAGGCTTGTTCTAACCCGGTCCGGAATTCGGGCCGTGATGCCAGAGACTGGGGGAAGACCTCGCGCAGGTCGAGCATCGCCTCGACGCGTTGCTTGCTCGTGCTGGCGTTCGAGATAGCGCGCAACCTGTCGGCCAGCGGATCGTTGATCGGCAGCTCCTTGCCGGCTTCATCCACCCCGTCGATCCAGCGCATCCAGCCGGCCAGCACCAGCGCCGACAGCCGCCACGAACTGCCTTTGTCGAGATGCCATGCAATCGACACCATGAAACGCTGCGGCAGCTTCTGGCTGGTATCGCTGGCGATCTGCGCCGTGCGGTGCTTCAGCTGCGAATTGGAAAAGCGTGCCAGCAACTGCCGGGAATAGGCGGGAATATCCGCCTCGGGCAGAGGCGGCAGCGTCGGTGCCTGCTCCTTCAGCATCAGCCGCTCAACGGCTTCGGCGAAGACCTTGTCGCCCATGCAGGCGTCGATGGTGGCATGTCCCGCGATGCCGCCGAGAAGCGCCAGGAAGGAGTGGCTGCCATTCAGCATGCGCAGCTTCATCGCCTCCCAGGGCTGGATCTCCTTGACCCACTGCGCGCCGCCCAGTTCAAGCGGCGGACGGGCGCCGGCAAAATCGTTCTCGATCGCCCATTGCAGGAACGGCTCGCACACGACGCCGTTGGGATCGCGACGCCCGAGATGTGACGCCAGCCGATCGTGAGCGGCCTCGGTCATGGCCGGGACGATGCGATCGACCATGGAAGACGGGAATGCGACATTAGCATCGATCCAGTCCGCCAGTTCCGGCTCGCGCAACCGCGCGAACTGCGTCACCGCCGCGCGCGTGAGATGACCGTTTTCCATCAGATTGTCGCAGGACATGATGGTCAGCGCGCCGTGCCCCCTCGCCTTGCGCCGCGCGAGCCCCTCGACCAGAACGCCGATGGCGCTGCGCGGTTTTGCGGGATCGTCGAGATCGGCCTGGATCGCCGCATCGGTCTGGTTCAGCCCGCCATCGGCGAGGCAATAGCCCTTCTCGGTGATGGTGAGGGTGATCAGCTCAAGTTCAGCCGCAGCGATGTGGTCGGGGATGGCGTCGATGCCATCGCGGGCGGGATGCAGCGTCCCCACGACTGGTGCGACCGCATGCAGGTTCACTCCGGCATCGTCGGTTTCGGCAACATGGTAGAGGCAACCTTCGACCTCCAACGCGTCGAGTTCCGCCCGGCCCGAATTCAGTCGGGCGACGGTGACGCCCCAGTCGCGCTCCGCGACCTGTGGGGCGGAAAGCGCCCGGTGCAGCACCATCAGGATATGAGCGCGTGCGAAGGCGCCGAAACCGATGTGGAGCCAGCGAGGGCGCAGCGTGTTGCGGTCGTAGGGAATCGTGTTGGTCAATTCGCAGGTTCCGTTTGCGCGCGCGCCCAGGACAGCGCGGTTTCGAGTCCCCTGATCTCGGCCATGCCGCGCAGTCGACCGATGGCCGGGTACCCTGCGCGAAACTCTGCCTTGAGATCGCTCAGCATGGCATGGCCGTGGTCCGGCCGGAAGGGCAGCTGGACGCCCCGATAACGTTCGATCTCGAGCACAGCATCGACGATCGCGGCCATGTCGGCGTCACCGTCAAGATGGGCGGCTTCCTGGAAACTCACCCCATCGGCGTCGCGCCGCGTTGCTCGCAGATGCAGGAAATGCACGCGGCTGCCGAATTCGCGCAGCATGTCGACAAGCAAGTTGTCAGCCCGCACCCCGTAGGATCCCACACAGAAGGTGAAGCCATTATTGGGTTCGTCCCGCATGGCGGCGATGGCGCGCATGTCTTCAACCGTGGAGACGATGCGCGGCAGGCCGAACAGCGCTCGCGGCGGGTCGTCCGGATGGATCGCGAGCTTGACGCCCGTGCCCTCCAGCTGCGGCAGAACCCTTTGCAGGAAGGCGGCCAGATTGGCGCGCAACCTATCCGGCGTGATGCCGTCATACATGGCAAGGCGGTCGCGGAAACCGTCTAGCGTGAAGCTCTCCTCCGACCCTGGCAGACCGGCGAGGATCGTCGTCGTCAGCCTATCGATGGCAGCCTCGTCCATGGCCTCGAAGGCCTCGCGGGCGGACAGGCGCGTCGGCGCGTCATGATCTGCCTCCGCGCCGTCCCGAGACAGGATGTGGAGATCGAAGGCCGCAAACTGGACATTGTCGAAGCGCAGGCAGGAGGCACCGTCCGGCAGCCGATGGTCGAGTTCGGTCCGCGTCCAGTCGAGCACCGGCATGAAATTGTAACAGATCGCGTCGATGCCCGAGGCGGCGAGGTTGCGCGCGCTCTCGGCCCAGATATCGGCCCTTTCCCGCCAATCGGCGGCGCCGGTCTTGATCGCGTCGCAGACCGGGATGCTTTCCACCACCCGCCAGGCTAGCCCGGCGGCCTCGACTTCGGCGCGGCGACGCCCAATCTCTGAAGGCGTCCAGACTGTGCCATTGGGCACGTGGTGAAGCGCGGTGACGACTTCGGTGGCGCCTGCCTGGCGGATGTCCGACAGGCTGACGGGGTCATCAGGCCCGAACCAGCGCCAAGTGTATCGCATGGGTAAACTCCGGGAGTATGCGGTCAGCGGAAACTTGCTGCGACTGCCGATGAATCGAAAAGGTAGCCGTCAAAATCCGGGTCCTCGTAATCCGACAGCTGCATGAGGGTGGTGCGGACGTTCTCGAGGTGCTGCCACATGGCCTGACGCGCGCCCTCGGCATCCTTGCGCTGGAGCGCTTGCAGGATCACGTGGTGGTCCTCGAGCCACTGGCCACGGTAGCTCGCATCGAAGATGCGCTCGTGCAGGCGCGCCCACATGGGGCTCTGGTCACGCTTGCGCCAAAGGCCGGTGACGGTGTCCACGAGCACGCTGTTCTGGGTCGCCTCGGCGATGAGGCGGTGAAACAGCTCGTCGCCCGAATAATCGTCGCTTCCTGCCTCGATGCCCCGCCGCTCCATCTCGAGCGCCTCGCGCATGCGCGTGATGTCGCTGCGCGTCACCATCCCGGCGGCGAAGCCGGCAATGCTGCTTTCCACGAGCTGGCGGGCCTGCAGGAGTTCGAAGGGACCAATGTCGTCGCGGACGCTCCCGCCGATATCGGCCGGTTCGGCAAGAAGATAGATGCCCGAGCCCTTGCGAACCTCGACCAGGCCTTCGATCTCCAGCATCATCACGGCCTCACGGGCGACCGACCGCCCGATGCCGAGCTGCTCGGAAATCTGTCGCTCGGTATCGATACGATCGCCCACGCGGTAACGCTTTTGGGCGATGAGCGCGCGCAACTCCCCCGCGACCTGCTGATAACGCCTGCGCGCCTGAGACATCACCTGTCCTCCCTTTCGTCCGCCGCCGCGAGTTCACCGTAGAAGGCCGACAGGATGCCGAAGGCCTCCTTCTTGGTCTTCTTGTCGGCAGCGATCAGTCCCTTCCGGTTGAAACCGAGCTGGAAGATATTTTGCCGGCGTTCAACCCGGAAGTCATAGAGGATCCAGGGCGACATGCCTTTCACATAGTCGAGCGATCGCAGGGTCGCGATCTGGCGTCGATAGACCTCGGACATATAGGCTTCCGAAAACAGGCCCTCTTTCGGTCCATGTCCGCCTGTCGCGCCGTCGGCGCCAGTTTCGGAAATGACCACCGGCCGATCCGGCGATGAGTTCCTACCGATGACCCCGAGCTCGTCGAAATCCTCGTCATACCAGCCATAATATTCGTTGATGCCGATGATATCGAGATGCTCGGCCAGACGGTCCTCGATCTTCAGCTTCTGATGATTGACGAGACAGGCTGCGGCCACAAGGCGCGTCGGATCAGCCGCCCTGGCGGCATCCGCAAGCCCGCGCATGAAGGTCAGACGGGCATCGGTATCGGGATTTTCATTGCCGATCGACCAGATGACCACGCTGGCCCGGTTGCGGTCGCGCCGGATGAGTTCGAGCAGCTGGTTCTCGGCATCCCGATAGGTGTCGGGATTGGCAAAGTCGATCGCCCAGTAGACGGGGATCTCCTCCCACAGGAGGAAGCCCAGCTCGTCGGCGATCTCCGCCGCACGCTCGTGGTGGGGATAGTGGGCAAGCCGCAGGAAATTGCAACCGAGTTCGCGGGCATGCTCGAAACGGCGTCGCAAATCAGCGTCGCTGGTCACTTTGCCATGCTCCAGATCGTCCTCGTGGACGGAAATGCCGCGCAGCCAGACCGGCTTCCCATTGAGCAGTATGTCGGTTCCCCGCCGCTCGATGGTGCGGAAACCCACGCGATCGCGCACGACGTCCCCGCCGAGCCGGATCTCGACGTCATAGAGACGGGGGTTGTCGGGCGACCAGCGTTCTGGCACGGCCGCCAGGGCCACATGGGCCTTCCCGTTCTCCAGCTTGAGCACGGTATCGATGTCCAGCTCCGGAATCTGGATGCGGACCTTGCCATCCTGGGCGCCGTTTGCCTCCACGTCGACCTTGATCGACTTCCCGTCCTGCGACAGCCGCAGAAAGGCATCGGAGATGAAGGCTTGCGGTAGGTCGAAGAGTTCGACTTCCCGGTAGACACCGCCATAGTTGAACCAGTCGGTGTTGCGCATCGGCACACGGTCACGGGTGCGGGTGTTGTTGACGCACAGCATCAGCCAGTTTCGGCCTACCCTTGCGTGGTCGGTCAGCTCGACGAAGAAGGGCGTCGAGCCGCCATAGTGGTTGCCGAGAAAGACGCCGTTCAGGAACACCTTGCAGTCATACTGTGCGGCGCCCACGCGGAGGACCAGACGGCGGCCCTCGCGCGGATCGAGATCGACCGGGCGCGTGTACCAGGCGCTGCCTTCGAAGAAATACCATTTCTCCTTGAGCATCGCCCAGTTCGACGGCACGGGCACCGTCTCGCCCATATAGGGATCGTAATCCCAGGGCTCCGTACGTTCGATGGGGGCGGCGGGCTGCATGGCATACCATTTCTGGCGCAGCCCGGTGTCGAGCAGGTCAACACAGAAGTTCCAGTCGCCGTCGAGGGACACCCTATCCCTGCCACCGGTGAACACCATGGTGGCGTGGTTCAGGTTCTGCAGGTTGAAGGGACGGTCGTAGTCCTCGTCATGCAGAGCCTGGAGGGCATTCTCGGCGACCGAGGACCGTTCCAGCATCCCGCCGCTCCCGATGTCAGTTGGCTGCCGCCTTGATGCGCTCGATCAGTTCGGCAAGCGCGGGCGACTGTGCCGCGACCTCGTCATGCATCGGCAGCACGGCCTCGATGAACGGGCCCTTCTCGACCTCGTTGATCTCCACGTTCATTTCGGACTGGGCGGTCTCCAGCGCCGCCCTGGCAATCGCATTCCACGATTCCGTGTGGAAGTTCTGCGCGTCGAGGGCGGCCTGCCGCATGGCGGATTGCTGCTCCTCGGTCATCGCATCCCAGGCGCAGTTCGACATCACGACCACCGAGGGAATGATGGTGTGCTCGTTGAGCGAGAAATGGCTGACCACTTCGCCGTGACGGGCATTCGTCAGGGCGGTCGGGTTGTTTTCCGCCATGTCGACCACACCCTGCTGCAACGCGCTGTAGAGCTCGCCCCAGTCGATCGGCGTCGGGTTGCCGCCGAGCAGCTCGACCATGCGAATGGCGGACGGGCTTGGCTGGACCCGGATGCTCACGCCGACGAGATCGTCGGGGCTGTTCACGGCCCGGTCACCGTAGAAGGAGCGCGCACCTTCGGTCAGGAAAGCAATTCCCATGAAGCCCTTGTCGCGCGATGCGCTGAGGATGTCCTGGCCGATCTCACCATTGATGACGGTCAGGAAGTGGTCTTCGCTTTCGAAGATGAAGGGCAGGTTGATGGCGGAGTAGGATGGCTCGAAAGCCTCCAGCTCGGCCGCGTTGGTGCGAGCCATTTCCAGCGCGCAGTTCTCGACCAGTTCCATCGACTCGCGCTGCGTGCCGAGCTGGGCATTGGCGTAGACGCGGATTGCAAGCTCGCCATTGGTCAACTCGGAAAGGCGTTCGCCCATGAACTCCATGCTGATGTGGGTGGGATGGTCTTCGGGGTTGTTGTGGTTCAGGCGCAGGACCGTCTGCGCATGGGTCGTGGCCACCATGGCGAAAAGGGCAACGCCCGACAGCGCATAGGTGCGCAAGCTCTTGGTCATTGGAATATCCTCCCGGGATCGGTTTGCCGAAGCAGCACCGCAAGCCGGACCGAACGCTCGGTCAGCGGCCTGCTTCACGCCGAATATGTCGACCACATCGGAAAGTTGTCAATCAATAATCGAAAATTGGTTGACCAAATTTGGCGGAACGGGCACAAGGCTCGTGGAGGAAAGCACCATGAGAGCCAGGTTTCCCATGACAGCCGCGCCATTTCGCGTTCCGGGTGATCGTCGTCCATGAAACGTGCGGTCGACTGGACGCTCGGCGCGATCCTCGCGCTCATCTTCGCGGTCATCGTCGCCAGCGTGACCTGGCAGGTCTTTTCCCGCTATGTGCTCGGCACGCCCAGCACGATCACCAGCGAACTCGCGCGACTGCTCTTCATGTGGCTTGCCATGATCGGCAGCGCCTACACTTTCGGGCAGGGGCGCCACCTGGCGATCGACCTGCTGCCGCTGATGCTGACCGGGCGCGCGGCGAAGGCGCTTCAGTTCCTGATCCTTCTTCTCGTGGCGGCCTTCGCCGCGATGGTGATGGTCTGGGGTGGCTGGCAACTGGTCAGCCGGACGCTGTCATCGGGACAGATCACGCCGATCCTGCGGGTGCCGATGGGCTACGCCTACGCGCCCATTCCCTTCTCCGGGCTTGTCATCCTTTTCTATTGCGCAGTCTTCGCACGCGACGCCTGGAATGACCCGGCCGCACCCCCGCATGGCGCGTCCGATGGCGCGACGCCAGCCGATGCAGGGCTCGGCGAAGGCCAGGGAGGCCGCCAGTGACAAACGCCATACTCCTTCTCTTCGGCTCCTTCGCCGTCATGATGGCGCTCGGCGTACCGATCGCTTTCGCCATCGGCATTTCGGCTGCCGTGACCTTTCTCCTGTTCATGGGCTTCGACCAGTCCATGTTCATCGTGGCCCAGCAGATGGCGTCCGGCTTGGATTCCTTCACGCTGCTGGCGATCCCCTTCTTCATCCTGGCCGGCAACATCATGAACCGCGGCGGCATTGCCGGTCGGCTGATCGACCTCGCCAAGGTGCTCGCGGGCCGGCTCCCCGGATCGCTCGCGCATGTTAACATCATCGCCAACATGCTTTTCGGCTCGATCTCGGGTTCGGCGGTCGCCTCCGCAGCAGCCGTCGGCGGCGTCATGGCGCCGGTCCAGAAACGCGAAGGCTACGATCCCGCCTTCTCGACCGCCGTCAACGTCGCGTCCTGTCCAACCGGCCTCTTGATCCCGCCCAGCACGACCCTCATCGTCTATTCGCTGATCACCGGCGGCACCTCGATCGGCGCCCTGTTCCTGGCCGGCTACCTGCCGGGCATCCTCATGGGCCTGTCGCTCATGGTCGTAGCCGGCATCATCGCCAAGCGGCGTGGCTATCCGGTGGCCGAGCGCCCGACCTTCGTCCAGGTAAGAAGCGCCATCACGCGGGCCATCCTGCCGCTGGGGCTGATCGTCATCATCATGGGCGGCATTATCGGCGGCGTCTTCACGGCGACCGAGGCCTCCGCCATCGCCGTCATCTATGCCCTCTTCCTGGCACTCGTCTGGTACCGCGAGATTCGCGTACGCGACCTGCCGGGCATCCTCATCGAATCCGCTGTCACGACGACGATCGTGCTCCTGATGATCGGTTGCTCCATCGCCATGTCGCGCGTGATGGCGTTCGGCGACATTCCGTCGACGATCTCCAGCTTCATGCTGGGCCTTTCGGACAACCCGATCTTCATCATGTTCGCGATCGTCGTGATCCTGCTGGTGATCGGCACCTTCATGGACATGACCCCGGCGCTTCTCATCTTCACGCCCATCTTCATGCCGGTGGTACAGAATCTCGGCATCGATCCGGTGCATTTCGGCATCATCATGACCATCAACCTGTGCATCGGGATCTGCACGCCACCCGTGGGGTCGGCCCTGTTCGTCGGTTGCTCGATAAGCGGGGTGAGTATCGCCAAGGTGCTGCGCCCTCTGATTCCCTTCTATGCAGTGCTGGTAGCCCTCGTCATGGTCGTGACCTTCGTGCCCGAGATCAGCCTGTTCCTGCCGCGCCTCATCCTCGGCTACGGAGGCTGAATTGAAGACCCTGGAAAGCTGGAGCGTCCTTCAGGAGACGCCCAACGGTGTCGTCCTGCTGGTGGAGAGCCGCCATCACCTGCGGATCGAGGTGCTGGACCAGGCCCTCTTCCGCGTCCGCCTCCTCAAGGACGGGCAATGGCGTCTTGACCGAAGCTGGGTCGTCGACCCTGATCGGGCCATGCCCTGGGAAGGCCGGTATCGCGACTCGCCGGCGGGATTTGCCTGTCCCAATTTTGTGATTTCCCGGGACGAAAGCGCTGTCACGGTGGCGACCGACCGCTTGCGCGTTACCGTCCATCAGCCGCTGCAGCTTGTCTGGGAGGCGCTGCTCGACGGGAAGTGGGTCACGGTGGCCGAGGAGCGTCCGACAGGCGCGCACATTCTGGGCGTTCGCGACCACCGACACGCTCATTTCATGGCACGGCATCCGGGCGAGCATGTCTACGGGCTCGGCGAAAAGGCCGGCCGGCTGGAGCGCAGCGGTCGCCGCTACGAAATGCGCAATCTCGACGCGCTGGGCTACAATGCCGAAACGACAGACCCGCTCTACAAGCACATCCCCTTCACCATCACCCGCACTCCGAAGGCAGGCAGTTTCAGCCTTTTCTACGACAACCTCGCGGGCTGCTGGTTCGACCTCGGCAACGAACTCGACAACTACCACAAGCCCTACCGGGCCTACCGCGCGGCCGACGGCGATCTCGATCTCTATTTCGCCTGGTCGCCGGACATGCTCGATCTGGTCAAGACTCAGCAATGGCTGACCGGCGGCATGGCGTTTCCGCCGCGCTGGACGCTCGGCTATTCCGGCTCGACAATGGCCTATACGGACGCGCCAGACGCCCAGGCGCAGCTGGAAGGCTTCGTCGACAAGCTGGCTGTCAACGACATTCCCTGCGACAGCTTCCAACTGTCGTCCGGCTACACCTCGATCGCCGACAAGCGCTACGTCTTCAACTGGAACACCGAGAAGGTGCCGGATCCGGAAGGCATGGCCAGCCGTTTCGCCGAGGCAGGGCTGGAGCTCGTGGCCAACATCAAGCCCTGCCTGCTGCTCGACCATCCGCAATATGAGAACGCAGCCGAGAAGGGGCTGTTCATCCGCGACAGCGAGACCGGCCAGCCGGAGCAGTCTGTCTTCTGGGACGCCAAGGGCTCGCATCTCGACTTCACCAATCCGGCCACCGTCGATTGGTGGCAGTCCAACGTGACGACGGCACTCCTCGAGCGCGGCATCCATTCGACGTGGAACGACAATAACGAATACGAAGTGTGGGACCATCATGCCCGTTGCGAGGGCTTCGGCGACCCGATCGACATCGGGCTGATACGCCCGCTGCATTCGCTCTTGATGGTGCGCAGTTCCGAAGCGGCGCAGCGCAGGAAATTCCCCAGCAAGCGCCCCTATCTCATCACCCGGTCCGGATGTGCCGGGCTGCAGCGCCATGCGCAAACCTGGACCGGAGACAACCACACCAACTGGGCGACGCTGCGCTGGAACATCCGCATGGGGCTTGGGCTGGCCCTTTCCGGCATCTCCAATATCGGCCACGATGTCGGTGGTTTTGCCGGTCCCCGGCCGGAGCCCGAACTACTCCTGCGCTGGGTCCAGAACGGGATCTTCCATCCGCGTTTCACCATCCACAGCTGGAACGCCGATGGCTCGGTGACGGAACCCTGGACCCATCCCCAGGTGCTGGACGGTATTCGAGAGGCGATCCGGCTACGCTACCGGCTGTTGCCCTATCTCTACACCTGTCTTTTCGAGGCGGTGACGAAGGGCGAGCCGATGATCCGCCCGACCTTCCTCGATCACGAGCACGACGCCACCTGTTTCGAGGAGACCGACGACTTCATGCTCGGCCGCGACCTCCTGGTGGCGAGCGTCGTCGAGGAAGGCGCGTCCACGCGCGAGGTCTATCTGCCGAAGAACGAGACGGGATGGTGGAACTTTCATGAAGGCACCTGGCATGCACCCGGCACGCGCCTGACCCTCGACATCGATCTTTCGTCCATGCCGCTCTTCGTGCGCGCCGGCAGCGTTGTTCCGCTTGCCGAGGGGGCGGACCGCGCATCGCCCGGCGCCGAGAAGACGCGGACGCTGGCCGTCTTTCCCGCAAGCGACGGTGGCGAACACGTCTCGGTGATTTACGACGACCTTGGCGACAATGCCGATGCGCTGGACGGTAACCACTGCCTGACGCGGGTCGTTCTTCGATCCGGCGCGGATGCGATCGACCTCTCCCTCGCGCACGAAGGGAGCCTCGCTTTTCCCTTCGCAAGACTGTCGCTCGCCCTGCCCGCGTCGGAAGCCAGGTCGGTGAGGGTCGGCGGAGCATTTCTATCGCACGGTGACAGCTTCGAAACCGGTTCCGCTCGCTAAGCGGGGGACTGCGGTGCAGAAACGCGCCGCAGTCCTGCTCTCGCATCTCGACGACCCGAGCCCGCTAGAGACAAGGTCGCGATGGACCGATGGATCTGGTTCAAGTTCTGAATGGCGATCGTAGTGCAGTTCGATGTCGGCAGCTGCCGCTCATTCGTGGCTCAGCTGGACGGCAACGGAGTGCGGTGTCGCCGGTCGTTAGCGATGCACTCAAGTCTGCCAGTCCTGCCGGGCGCACGTGGCCCACGTGCCAACCGACGTCAGACGGTCCAGGAAACCGCGGCCCGCGCCAAGGCCTTGCGAATGACTTCGACGAGCGCGAGTCCGGCTTCTCCCGCCGTCCCGTTGTTTGCGATCTCGACGGCATCCGCCAGGTGCTGCCGGTCGCCGGAGACGCGGGACATCCGCGCCAATACTTCGTCGCTGCTTTCGCGGGCCCTGCGGCCAAGCCGCTCGGCCAGGATATGGGGGTCGGCAGTGACCAGAACGACGATGAGATTGCCGTAGCGTTCGCGGGCAGCAGGCAGCGCAGATCGCGAGAGATTTGCCACGACGGCCATGCCGTTTTCCATGTGCGTGTCGATGGTCGCCGGCAGCCCATAGGCAAGTCCGTGCGCGCGCCATGACAGGGCAAACGCACCATCCTTTTCCGCGGCTTCGAATTCGGGCAGGGTCAGCGTATCATGGCTTTCGGCTTCGCTATTGCTTGGCCGTGTGATAATGCGGCGCACGAAATGAAGATCGCTTTCGGCGGCAAGCCTGTCTTTGGCGAAGCCGATCAGCGTGTCCTTTCCCGCCCCGCTCGGACCTACCACGGCGACGAAACACCCGGTTCGCAGCGGAAGGCGACCCCGTTCCAGTTCCCGCTCGATGAGTGCCGAGGCCATCATGCTACACGGCGCCCTTCGCGCCACACCGAACGCACCACGGGAACGTGGTGGTCTGCGCACACGCGCACCAGATCGGCGCGGCGGCCAGGCGCGATGATACCGCGGTCGGTCAGGCCCACCGCCTCGGCAGGGTTCTTCGAAACCATCGCCACTGCCTGCGGCAACGATATGCCGTCGACGACCTCGCCGAGGTGAAATGCCGACTGCAGAAGGCTGAAGGGGATGTAGTCGGAGGACAGGATGTCCAGCGTGCCGCTTTCGGCCAGTTCGCGCGCCGAGACATTGCCGGAGTGCGATCCTCCGCGCACGAGATTCGGCGCGCCCATCAGTACGGCCATGCCCGCTTCCTTGGAGGCGCGGGCGGCGGTCGAAGTGGTGGGGAATTCCGCCACGCGGACACCCTGCTCCCGAGCCTCGTCGACATGGTCGAGCGTGGCATCGTCATGGCTGGCCAGGATTATGCCCCTGTCGGCACACGCTGCCGCGATGGCCTTGCGGTTGGGTGCCGAATATCGTGCCGATTCCGCAATGCGCTTCTCACAAAAGGCGCGGAACTCCTGCTCCGACATTTTCAGCTTGCCCATGTAGTAGAGCCCGTAGGCCTCCAGCCGGGCAAACTGGCGCTGTCCGGGGGCATGGTCCATCAGCGAGGCGAGTTTGACACGGTCGTCGCCGTCGAACATCGCGAAGCACTCAAGACAGTCAGCGGCCGAGACCTCGCAGCGCAGATGGATGAAATGGTCCGCCCGCAGCCGGTCGGCATCCACGCCCTCGCGGATGGCATCGCCCAGCCGGCGCATGTCCTCGGGCCGCATCTCGCCATCCTCGTCCAGGCCGATGCGCAACGCATCGAAAACGGTCGTGATGCCAGCCGTCGCCACTTGCGCATCATGGGCAAGCACCGAGGCGATGGGGTTCCAGCGCACTTTCGGACGTGGAGAATAATGGCCTTCGAGGTGGTCCGTGTGGAGTTCCACCAAACCCGGAATGACGTAGTCGCCTTCCATGTCCTCGCCGACGCGCGAAGACCCCGACCAGATGTCCACGATCACGCCGTCGCGGATCGCCACGGCGCCCTCGACGATCTCGTCGGGCAACACGATGCGGGCATTTCGGAGCGTCAGTTCGGTGGTCATGGAATCAGGCGGACTTTCTTTTGTTGGTAGGGCCGATGGTACGGGCGGTGTGGACCAGGAATGGCGCACCGGGCTCCGGCTCAACGAACAGAGCCAGGGTGTCGATGGACAACGGCGCATCGAGAAGCGTGCCGAACGTGGCTTCGATAGCCTCCGCCACGCGCGGGGCCTCGGAGTGAGATACACGTCCCGACAAGGTCATGTGGAAATGAAACTCGTCGAAGACGTACGGATATCCCCACTGGTTTAGATTACGCAATTGCGCAGGCGTCAGGGTTTCGGGATTGCGCCGGGCAATTTCGGCTTCGGTCAGCGGTGCACGAAAGAGTTCGAATGCCTTGACGACATCTCCGGCCAGTCCGTCGAGTTCGCCCAGCGGGGCCGCCGGCACGAGCGCATAGAAGCCGCCCATTCGGGTCAACTTGATCTGGGGTACCAGCACAGGCTCGCGCGCCGCGCAGAAGGCGTCGAGAACGTTCAGAAGCTGTGCTTCGGTCTGGTCGGCGGCCAACCGGAACGGCGCCTTGAGTGTGGCATGGAAGCCGTAGCGCCGGGCCGACGCCGTGTGAAATGCGATTTCGGCGTCCGACAGGGATCCGAGATCGGGACGTTGACGAACCGAGCCGCCATAGGCGTCGCGGCCGAGCCATTCGGCGGCGACGCGGCCCAGCGGCGCTTCGCGCGCAGGCGTAAAGTAGATGGCGTATCGCATGTTCAGTCCGTTGAATCGTCGTGCTGCGCGGCAATCGGCGCCAGACGAAGCTCCGACCTAGGTGATTTTCATGACAGAATGAAGAAAGACGGGCCGAAGGCAAGGCCCGTCCTTCGATCAGTGGGCCGCCTCGCCGATATAGCGCTCGCGGATCTTGCGCGACATCCAGTCGATGATCGCAATGACGACCAGCACATTGAGCACGACGAAGGCGACCTGGTCGTACAGGCCTGCACGGAAGCGCTCGATGATGATCATGCCGATGCCGCCAGCACCTACGATACCCAAAATGGTGGCGCTTCGTGTCGAACTCTCGAAGAAATAGAGCGACTGCGAGATGAAGACCGGCATCACTTGCGGCAGATAGCCGTAGCGGATCGTCTTGAGAGGACCGGCTCCGGTCGAGCGAACGCCTTCCACCTGCTTGCGGTCGATGTTCTCGATCGCCTCGGCATAGAGCTTGGACAGGGTTCCCATGTCGGAGATGAAGATGGCAAGCACGCCGGCAAGCGGGCCAAGACCGACCGCGCGTACGAAGACCAGACCCCAGACCAACTGGTCGACGCCGCGGAAGACATCCAGCACGCGCCGGACAATCTGGCGCAGGAAGCCGAAAGGCATCGTGTTGCGGGCACCGAGAAAACCGATCCCAAGCGCCGCACAGCTTCCCAGGAACGTGCCGAGAAAGGCCATGCCGATGGTCTGCCCGATGCCGACATAGATCTGGCCGTACATCCATTCGTCCATGTCGCGCCAGACGAAGAAGGACGACAAAAGGCGCCAGGCGCGATCGGAGGCCGAGAAGAGCTTGTAGACCTCGAAAAACCACAGCGAGCCGACGACATAGGCGATCACCGCCGCCCAGATACCCCAGAAAATGAAGTTGGAGCGCATCGTCGGGAAGGCGGACTGATGGTCACGGCGGACCGCATCGATGTCCGCCTGCGAAAAGGATGCAAAAGCTCGCGTGCTCATCGGGCGAAAGCCTCCTTGCCGATGAAGAAGGTGCGCATGCGCTCGGAGAGGAGGTCCACGGCGGTGACCATGAGCACGACGAGGATCAGCACCGCGAGCACCCGGTCGTCGGAATAGAACGAAATGACGTGGTAGAGCTCCTGGCCGATGCCGCCAGCACCGACAAAGCCGACCACGGCCGAGGCACGCACATTGATCTCGAAACGCAGCAGCGTGTAGCTGATGAAGTTCGGCAGGACCTGGGGCATGACGCCGTAGCGCATTTCCTCGAACCAGTTGCCGCCCACGCCACGGATGCCCTGGACCGGACGGCCCGATGCATTTTCGTTGACCTCGGCGAACATCTTGCCGAGCGCGCCGGCCGTGTGGATGGCGATCGCCAACACACCCGCCAGCGGGCCGATGCCGACCATGAAGACGAAGACCAGCGCATAGAGGATTTCCGGCACGCCGCGGAAGAATTCCATGACCCGGCGCGTGATCCAGTAGATCACGCGGTTGGGGGCCAGGTTGCGTGCGGCGGGGAAAGACAGGAGGAAGGCCAACGCGGCGCCGATGAAGGTCGCCGTCAACGCCATAAGTATCGTCTCGAACAGCAGCCGGAGATATTTGCCGATATCGGAGTACCAGTAGAGGATCGAACCCGGCGTCGCGCGCCCGGCCTCGTTGCGGCCGTCGAAGAGCACATCCCACTGCAGATTGGGCAGGATCGTCCCGAAATACTCGAAGATGCGTGGCAATCCGGCGGCAAGCCGCTCCGGGAAGAAGCGCGACACGTTGATCGAGAAGGCGAGAAGCAGCAGGAAACCGCCGGCGAAGAGCAGGTTCATGACCATCTTCTGGCGTCGCAGATCCTTGCGGTGCTGCTCGAAATCGGCGACGGGATCGCCGCCGCCCAGGGTTGTGACCGACATGGCTTGTGACCTGCTATTCTGCGGCGAGTCGCAGCTTCGGCTGCGCCGTTTTCACGCCCTTCAGCGCGGTCGAGGTGACGCCTTCCGAAAAGGCCTCATCGGCCTCGGCGCCATAGATCTCGCGCGCCTTCGCGTCCGTAAGCTGCGGCGGAGTGCCGTCGAAGACGACCTTGCCATCAAGCATGCCGATGATGCGGTCACAGTAGGAGCGAGCGGTGTCGAGCGTGTGGAGATTGCAGAGAACGGTGATGCCGTCTTCCTGGTTGATGCGGCGAAGCGCATCCATGACGAGGCGGGCATTCAACGGGTCGAGCGATGCGATCGGCTCATCGGCGAGCATGATCTTCGGCTCCTGCATCAGCGCGCGCGCGATCGCAACACGCTGCATCTGGCCACCCGACAGCGTTTCGGCCTTCTGCAGTGCGGTCGGCGCCATGCCGAGACGGTCCAGCGCGCGAATGGCAAAGGCGCGCTCGGCTGCGGAGAAGATCGAAAACATGGAGGAGAAGATGTTGTGATGGTAGAGGCGTCCCGTCATCACGTTGGTGATGACGTCGAGGCGGCCGACGAGGTTGAACTGCTGGAAGACCATGGCGCAGCGCGAACGCCACTCCAGGAGATCCTTGCCTTTCAGCGCAGTGATGTCGCGCCCCTCGTAGATGATCTTGCCTGAGGTCGGCTCGTTCAGCCGGTTGACCATGCGCAGCAGCGTGGACTTGCCAGCGCCGGAACGTCCGATCACGCCCACCATCTGTCCTTCGGGTATCTCGATATTGACCTCGGCCACGGCGGACTTCGCGCCGAACGACTTGGTCAGATTCTCGAATTTCAGCATTTCGGTCTCCGTTCGCGCGCGGCCGATCCGGCTCGTCAACTGGCCCTCGGCGCTTCCCCGGCTATTGTCGTTGGAAGATGCGAAAAGGGCCGCGCGCAGCGCGGCCCTTCAAGTGTTCGGGTATCAGCGCGAACCGGCGATTTCGGCCTCGCGCATCGCGACGATGCCGGCAAAGAACTCGTGGTCGACCGGCGCCCAGCCCTGCCCATCGCCGAAGGAGATCGAGCGATAGCAATCCGGGTCGTCCTGAAGCTGGTTGGCGAGGAGGTTGGTAACGATGTCCTTGGCTTCCTGCGGCAGGCTCTTGGCGATGACGACCGGACCGTTCGGGATCAGATCGGATTCCCAGATCACGCGAATGTCGTTCATGTCGAGCAGGCCGTTGTCGACCATGCGACGCAGGTTGCCGCGGCTGTAGCCTTCGGAGGGCTCGCCCTGGCCGGAAGTCCAGGTCACGCCTGCATCATACTGGCCTTCGAGCACCGCGATGACAGCCTGCTCGTGACCACCGCCGAAGCCGGTGCGGCTGAAATAGGCTTCGGGATCGATGCCAGCGGCTTGGAGCTGGGCGCGAGGCACCAGATAGCCGGAGGTCGAATTGGGGTCGGCCCAGGCGAGAGAATGACCTTCCATGTCTTCGAGCGAATGGATGTCGGTGTCCGCACGGGTGTACATGGCAGCGATGTAACCCAGCGAACCGTCAGCTTCGGCCGACACGAAGATCGGTTCGACTGCCTCGGGGTCCTGCAGATAGATCGCGGCATAGGCCGACGCGCCGAGGGCGGCGTATTCGAGCTGGCCCGCAACAAGGCCCTGGATCACGCCGGCATAGTCGGGAGCCGGGTACATCTCGACGGGAACGCCAAGCGCCTCTTCGAGAGTCTCTCTCCAGCATTCGTTGTTGCGCAGGCGGTCCGACTCGTTCTCGCCGCCCAGAAGGCCGATGCGGAAAACGGGCAGATCATCGCGCCAGTCGGCCTGTGCCGTGGCAGCGAAGGCGGAAACGGCGATGGCCAGGGCGGCCGTGCCGGAGACGAGTTTCTTGAGCATGTATGGCTCCAACGCTTGAGGACCTGATGACAGAATTCGTTCGGGTGAGGCGGTAGAGCCACCCGACGCCTCAAGCCCTAGCGGCCTTGTGCGACAATGCGTTGAAGTATTTCGGACAGTTCGATGACAATAAACAGCGTCGCTGGACGGCGTTGCACGCTTTTGCGGCAGTTGCTCAACCACCATGCTTTTCGAGAAAAGCCTCGATGGTGAGATCGCGGAAATCGCCAAGTGCGCCGCGCAGACGCAGATGATCCCAGTCCCACCAGGCCAGCGCCCGAAGCCTGTCGGCGATCGCCGGTTCGAAGCGGTCGCGGATGGGCCTTGCCGGGACCCCACCGACGATCTGGTAGGGGGCGACATCCTTCGAGACGACGGCGCCCGCGCCGATGACCGCCCCGTCGCCGATCGTGACGCCCGGCAGCACGGTCGAGCCGTGCCCGAACCAGGTGTCGTGACCGATGCGGACCCTGTTCGACCGCCGCCAGTCGAAGAAACCGGCCTCGTTTTCGGCGTCGTCCCAATAATCGCCGGCGCGGTAGGTGAAATGGTGCAGCGTGGCGCGCCACGTGGGATGGTTGGTGGCATTGATGCGCACCGCCGCGGCGATGTTGGCGAACTTGCCGATTTCCGCGCACCAGACCCCGCAATCCTGCATCATGTAGGAGTAGTCGCCGAGCACCGTCTCATGGACCCGGCAGCGCTCGGCGACTTCCGTGTAGCGACCCAGCGTCGAGCCCGCGACTTCAGCCGTCTGGTGAACCAAAGGTTCTTCGGAAAGCCTTGTCATGCCGCGCTCCTTCGCGGCGCGAAGCCGGTGACGTCGACTATCCGGTCGGCCACTTCCTCGCGCATCTCGGCATCATGGAAGATGCCCAGCAGCGCCACACCCGCCTGCTTCTTCTCGGCGATCAGCTGCGCCACCACCTTGCGATTGGCGGCGTCGAGCGAGGCCGTGGGCTCGTCAAGGAGCAGGATAGGATGATCGGTGATGAAGCCGCGCGCCACGTTCACGCGCTGTTGCTCGCCACCCGAAAAGGTCGCCGGCGGCAGTTGCCAAAGGCGGTCAGGGAGATTGAGACGCTCCAGAAGGGCGGCGGCCCGGGCGCGCGCGGTCTCAGCATCCGCTCCTCTTGCGACAAGCGGTTCGGCCACCACGTCGAGCGCAGGGACACGGGGAACGGCCCTCAGGAATTGGCTGACATAGCCGATCGTATGGCGGCGCAGTTCGAGCACCGTGCGCGGATCGGCGGTGACGATATCGACCAGCTGCTCGCCATGGCTGACGATGATCTGCCCGCCATCGGCGGCATAGTTGCCGTAGATCATCTTCAGGATGGAGCTCTTGCCCGCCCCCGACGGCCCGCCCAGCACCGCGCATTCACCGGCGGAAACGGCGAAGGAGACGTTTTCAACTACCGCCAGCCGGATGCCGCCTTGCAAATGCATGGTGAAGGTCTTGGCTACGTCGGAGAGCACAAGTGGGTTGGGCATCGTCAGACCTGCAGGATCGAGGAGACCAGAAGTTGGGTGTAGGGCGCGCGGGGATCGTCGAGCACCCGGTCCGTCAGGCCGTGCTCGACCATGCGCCCATCCTTCATCACGATCATCCGGTCCGAGAGAAGACGCGCCACGGCGAGGTCGTGGGTGACGACGATTGCCGCCAGACCCAGGTCGCGCACGAGGCCGCGCAACAGGTCGAGTAAGCGTGCCTGCACCGACACGTCCAGCCCTCCAGTCGGCTCGTCCATGAAGACGAGGCGCGGGTCGGTGACCAGGTTGCGCGCGATCTGCAAGCGCTGGCGCATGCCGCCTGAAAAGGCGCGCGGCTGGTCGTCGACGCGGTCCGACGCGATTTCCACCCGCTCCAGCCAGTCGACGGCGCTGGCACGGATGTCGCCATAATGGCGATGACCGAGCGCCATCAGCCTTTCGCCGACATTGGCGCCGGCCGAGACTGTCATGCGCAGCCCGTCGGCCGGGTTCTGGTGCACGAAGCCCCAGTCGGTGCGCATCAGCACGCGCCTTTCGGCCTCGCTCATGGCGTAGATGTCGCGCCAGTCGCCGTCGCGCATGCGGTAGGAAACACTGCCGGAGGTCGGCATCAAGCGGGTCGACAGGCAGTTGAGAAGCGTTGTCTTGCCCGAACCCGATTCCCCCACCACGGCCAGCACCTCGCCGGGCCAGAGCTCGAAGGAGACGTCCTCGCAGCCGATGTGGGAGCCGTAGAATTTCGAGACGGACGAAACCTTCAGCAACGGCGTGTCGGCGCTCATCGGCTTTCCTCTGCCGCGGCACGGGTCTCCTCGCAATGATCGGTGTCGGAACAGACGAACATGCGCCCACCGCGATCGTCGAGGATGACCTCGTCCAGATAGACGCCCTTGGAGCCGCAGAGCGCGCAGGGCTGGTCGAATTTCTGGATCTCGAAGGGGTGGTCCTCGAAGTCGAGGCTGATGACCTTTGTGAAAGGCGGCACGGCATAGATGCGCTTTTCGCGGCCGGCGCCGAAGAGCTGCAACGCGGGCGACATGTCCATCTTGGGATTGTCAAATTTTGGCGTCGGCGAGGGGTCCATGACGTAGCGCCCCTCGACCTTCACCGGATAGGCATAGGAAGTCGCGATGCGGCCGTGGCGGGCGATGTCCTCGTAGAGCTTCACATGCATGAGGCCGTATTCCTCCAGCGCATGCATGGTGCGGGTCTCCGTCTCGCGCGGCTCCAGAAAGCGCAAGGGTTCGGGAATCGGGACCTGGTAGACCAGCACCTGCCCGGCGGCGAGCGGCATTTCGGGAATGCGGTGGCGGGTCTGGATGATGGTGGCCTCGGCGGTTCTTGTCGTTACCGCCACGCGCGCGACCTTCTCGAAAAAGGCTCGTATGGAAACCGCGTTGGTGGTGTCATCGGCGCCCTGGTCGATGACCTTCAGCACATCGTCGGGGCCGATGATCGCGGCCGTCACCTGTACCCCGCCCGTGCCCCAGCCATAGGGCATCGGCATCTCGCGGCTGGCGAACGGCACCTGGTAACCGGGAATGGCGATCGCCTTGAGGATGGCGCGCCGGATCATGCGCTTGGTCTGTTCGTCGAGATAGGCGAAATTGTAGGCCGTCTGGTGCGCGTTCATTCCGCGGCCTCCTGCCGCTGATCTTCCGCCTGCCGCTTCTCAGCTTCCCTGCGCAAACGCCGTACCAGATCGAGTTCGGCCTGGAAGTCGACATAGTGCGGCAGCTTCAGGTGCTCGACGAAGCCGGTCGCCTGGACATTGTCGGAATGGGAAATGACGAACTCCTCGTCCTGGGCGGGAGCCGTCAAATCCTCGCCCAGCTCGCCCGCCCGCAGCGCTCGATCGCAGAGCGACATGGCCATGGCCTTGCGTTCCGACTGGCCGAAGACCAGGCCATAGCCACGGGTGAATTGCGGCGGCGCCTTGGCCGATCCCTTGAACTGGTTGACCATCTGGCATTCTGTGACGCGGATGCGGCCGAGCGGCACGGGAAAATCCAGTTCGGCGACCTCCAGTTCCAACTCGACCTCGCCGATGCGTATCTCGCCCACGAAGGGGTGCGAGCGGGCATAGCCGCGCTGCGTCGAATAGGCGAGCGCCAGCAGGAAGCCCTCGTCGCCGCGGGCCAGCGCCTGCAACCGGGAATCACGGTTCAACGGAAACTCCAGCGGCTCGCGGGTGATGTCGCCGGTGCGGTGGCCTTCGGGAAGCCCTCCATCCTCCTCGATGAGGCCCTCTGCCGCAAGAATGTCGGAGACGCGCGGCATCGGCTCTTCCGGCCCCTCGCGGCGTTCGGCCGATCGGCTTTCGGTGTCGCCGGCCAGTTCCGGATCCAGCAGCCGATGGGTGTAATCGAAGGTTGGGCCCAGCAACTGCCCGCCCGGCAAATCCTTGTAGGTCGCCGACACACGCCGCTCGACCTGCATCGCGGCGGTGTCGACCGGCCGTGTGTAGCCAAAACGGGGAAGCGTCGTGCGGTAGGCGCGCACCAGGAAGATCGCTTCGATCATGTCGCCGCGAGCCTGCTTGACGGCGAGCGCGGCAAGCTCCCTGTCATAGAGCGACCCTTCGGCCATCACACGATCGACCGCTAGCGCCAACTGTTCGACGATCTGATCGAGCGTCAGCGCCGGCACGGAGCGGTCACCGCGGCGGCGATCGTCGAGCAACCGATGGGCATTGCGGATGGCAGCGTCGCCGCCCTTCACCGCCACATACATGGTTTAGCCCTTCCCGTCAGCGATGCGCGTGGTGCGCGGCAGGGCAACGACGGCGTCCGGCCCGGCCAGGACAAGGTCGACGCCGCGCGGAAAGCGCGCATTGTTCTGGCGCCATTGCTCGCAAAAATGACGTGGCATCATATGCGCGGCGAGACGCTGGGTGGCCTCGATCCCCGGCCCTTCAAGCACGAGCCGTTCGCCTGCATCGAAGCCATCGACCTGCAGGATCAGCGTCGCGGATCGGTCGGGATAGTTCTGACTCCCTTGCGCGAAATTTTCCAGGCTGGGCATAGAGGCGGGTTCGGCGATAAGCGCGAAATGCGCCTCCGCCGGGCAGTCGACAACTGGCGCGCCGGACTGGAACCCCAGCCATTGGCGAACGGCAGCCACGCGGGCCAGCGGCGGATCAAGCCAGACAGGCGTATCGGCATCGACCAGCGTGAGCGCCACCGCTGCAGCAACAGGGGAAAGGGGCGCGGGGGGCGTGACAAGCGCCGGCAAGGGCCGAACGGTGCCGGGCATCGCCATCGCGTCCATCACCGCTCGGAACACGCTTTGAGAGCCAAGCGCCGCATCGGCAAAGCCGCCTTCAATCGTCGACAGGTTCTGCATCAATCCTCGCCCCTCACCATGGTGAAGAAGTCGACCTTCGTTGCCGCGGTTTCTTCGCGCTTTCGCCTGTCGTCCTGCTCCCGCGCGTTCGCCAGGGGTACGATCACGTGCTGCTCGATCCGCGCCGCCCAGGAAGGGTCCTGGCACAGCGCGTCGATCGTGGCGCTGATGAACGCTTTTTCGTGGTCCCGTCCGACCGCGTAGGCGTGCCCGATCTGCCCCCCCGGTAACCGCACCGTCGCTCGCGTCACGGTCACTTCACCGACATTGAAGGGGCTGCCACCGCCACCGATCCGTCCGCGCACCGTTGCCAACCCGGTCTCGGGACCGCGCACCGGCTGGGCCTCGACTGCGATGCCAGCCGCAACCCACAATCGGCGCAGTTCGTCGCCCCCAGCACCGGCCAGCACCGACATGCGTCTTTGGCGGGCTTCAGGGCTTTCGAGATCGAATGCGCCGTCCATCATGTCAGGTCTTGCCAATTTGTCTATTCATCTATACAACTAGATACCATATCTGCATCGTTAAGTCTTGTCCATGACAGCCGGATGACATCCACCCTGCCCAACATGCCCGACCGCCGCTCCGGCATCGCCGTCTGGCGGCAGATTGCCGACCGCCTGCGCCAAGAGATCGCCGCCGGCCAGCCAGCCGAAGGCGAGCGCCTGCCGCCAGAAAACACGCTCTCGGAGCGCTTTGGCGTCAATCGTCACACGGTACGGGCGGCGATTGCCGCGCTGGTGGCGGAGGGTGTGGTGACAACGCGCCAGGGTCATGGCTCGACGGTGACGAAGCGCAGCCGTCTCACCTATCCGATCTCCCGGCGCACCCGCTTTTCCGAGGGATTGGCCGGCCAGGCGCGCCAGACGCGCGCGCGGCTGCTCGATGCCGCCATCGAGCCGGCAGACCCGATTGTCGCGGAGGGACTTGCCCTTCCAGCGGGCGCTGGGGTGTTGCGCGTGCGGACGCTGAGCGAAGCCGATGGCTGGCCGATCGCTCTCGCCACGCACTGGTTCGAGGCAAAGCGTTTCTCAGGTATGGAGCAGGCCCTCGCCACGACGGGATCCATCACCCGGGCCCTTCGACAGTTCGGCGTTTCCGACTACTCCCGAAAATTCACCTCGATCACAGCGGCACACGCCGATTCGGGGCAGTTGGAGGATCTCCGATTGTCGCCAGGGGCCATCATGCTGGTGACCACCGCCATCAACGAAGATGTGCGGTCGCATCCGATCCAGTTCTCCAGGACGCTGTTTGCCGCCGATCGCGTCGAACTCACGATCGACGGGCCGAGCGACGATGCGCCGAGCGGACCGGCGCGGCATCTTGCAAGCGATACGAAATCTCGATGACCTTGGTTGCGGCGATTTGGCCGCGATGCCGGTTGACAGCGCAGCGGACTAAGGCCGCTTTCCATCTGCCATACACACCATCAGGATACATCCCGATTGCAATGAGCCGCGAGCGCGCTTCGGGCGGTGCTTTTTCCAGTTGCTCCCGCATCGTGTTGCGCGCCGCCGCCGGCAGGGTTTCCAGGTAGATCGGCGTCAGCCGTTCGACTTCGCCTTGCGGGAGGTCGGGACAGCCCATCACCCCTGGGAAGCACTCCTGCGCGCAGGCGGTGGGAGACGGCCTGCCTTCGCCACCGCCGGCCGAGGAGCTGCTCAAGCGTCGCGAGGATGCTCTTGCTCGCCTCCTCGCCGATCAGCCAGGCCTGAGGGCGCTTGGCATAGATCCAGTTCTGATCAGATCTGCGCGAACAGCGCCTGGTAGGCCATCCCTGAGATCGACGTCATGAACGACCTTGACCGTTGCTGGCCTGTTCGTAAGCAGGACAATTCGATCTGCCATGGAGATCGCCTCGCCAATGTCGTGCTTGATCAGGATAACGCTCTTGTTCTCAGCACGAGCACTACCAGAGTTGTCATCCTCCGTTCACGTCAAGCCTCCTCCCTTCGGCATTTCCGCCCGGTCAGGTGCCGAGGCTCTCCTTGCCGGTAATGAACCGCGCCGCACGCTCGGCGATCATCATCGTCGGCGCGTTGGTGTTACCCGAAATAAGGCGCGGCATGATCGAGGCATCGGCGACGCGTAGCCCACGCGTTCCCCGCACGCGCAATTCCGTATCGACAACCGCCATCTTGTCGGTGTTTGGCCCCATCTTGGCCGTCCCCGCCGGATGGAAGACCGTCTTGGCGGTCTGCCGGATGAAATCACGAAGCCGCTCGGGATCCTTCTCGACCCCGGGCTCTGGCAACGCACGGCGCTTGATGAGGCGTGCCAGCGATGGTGCCTCCAGGATCTCGATACCCTTCTGAAGCCCACGCACGAGCACTTCGAGGTCGTCGGGATCGCTGAACGTACCGGCGTCGAACAGCGCAGGATCCTTTGAATTCGCTGAACGCAGCTTCACGCTGCCCCGCGATTTGGGTCGCAGGAAGCAGGGGCCGATGGCGATGCCGTGCTTCTCGATCGGTGGGCGATCGGCCCAGCCAACCATGAAGGGCAAGACGTGAAACTGGATGTCCGGCATGCCGGCGTCCGAAACGTCGACGAAGCCGCCGCATTCGACCACATTGGAAGTGAGCAGGCCGGTTCTGGTCGTGAGGTATTGCAACATGTGACGGACGGAGGCGAAACCCTTGTCCTGGCCGAAGATCGAGATCGGGTCGATCGTCTCGCCCTGGACAGTTGTCTCCAGATGGTCCTGGTAGTTCTCGCCGACGCCAGGAAGGTCGGAGACAACCTCGATACCGTGGCTCTTCAGATGCTCGGCGTCTCCGATGCCGGAGAGTTGCAGCAGCCGCGGCGTCTCAAGGGCGCCCGCGCACAACACCACCTCTCCGCCGGCCTCGTAGCGACTCCCGTTTTCCAGCTCGACGCCGGTCGCCCGATTGGCCGTGAACAGTATACGGGCGACGCGCGTCTCCGTCAGGACTTTCAGATTGTCGCGTTTCTCGGCTTCGCGAAGGAAAGCCTGCGCGGCGCTCCAGCGTCGTCCATCATGCGTCGTTGTCTGGTAGAAGCCCACGCCTTCCTGACGGGCGCCATTGAAGTCAGGATTGTAGGGAATGCCGGTCTCCTGCGCGGCGCGGATGAACGCACGCGAAAGCGGGTGATGGAAGCCGGTTTCGGATACGTGGAGTTCTCCGGACGTGCCGTGATACTCGCCCGCGTGCTCCATGTTGTTTTCGAGATCGCGGAAAACCGGCAGGACATCTGAGAAGCTCCAGCCGCGGTTCCCGTCCTGGGCCCAGCCGTCATAATCCTGACTCTGGCCACGAACGTAGAGCATTGCGTTGATGGAAGAACCGCCACCGATCACATTTCCCTGGATCACGATCGACGGCCGGCCGTTGAGCCTGTCGGAAGGCTCTCCGACATATGCGACGATGTCGCGCCCTTTCTCGATGATCTTGAAGAAGGTCGCGGGGATGTGGATCCAGCGGTCGGTGTCGCGCCGGCCGCTCTCGATCAGGAGGACGCGTGCGCCGGAGTCTTCGGAAAGGCGGTTGGCCATGACGCAACCGGACGAGCCACCGCCAATGATGATGTAGTCGAACTTGTCCATCGTGGGAGCCTCAGCTGAAAACGACCTGGATGTCGGTGTATTCGGCAAGCCCCTCTTCGGCGAACTCGACGCCCAGGCCTGACTGCTTCGTGCCGCCAAAGGGGATGTTCGGCTGGATCGCCCCATGTTTGTTGATCCAAACCGAGCCGCACTGCATGCGCCGCGCAACCTGCCTGGCCTTCTCGATGTCCTTCGTCCAGACCGACCCGCCAAGTCCGTTCGGACTGTCGTTGGCGGCTGCAATCGCCTCGTCGAGTTCGGCGTAACGGATGATCGGCAGCGCCGGACCGAACTGCTCCTCGGCGACCAGCGGGTCGTCATTGGAGAGGTCGGCGATGATGGTCGGCGGGAAAAACAGCCCTTCACCTGGCTCGCCGCCCAGGAGGACCCGGCCCTTTTGCTTCGCCGATGCCACGAGCCGCGAAACCTTTTCGAATTGCATCCGATTGTTGACCGGTCCGAGCACGGAGCTCTCGTCCATCCCGTCGCCGACGGGAATGCTTTTTGCGTAGTCAACCAGTGCGTCGCAGACCGCGTCATAGACGTCGTCGTGTACGTATAGGCGCTTCATGGCAGCACAGGTCTGGCCATTGTTAATGAAGCTGCCCCAAAAGAGGCCCTCGGCGATTGCCTTCGGGTCCACGTCGGGCAGCACGATGCCTGCGTCATTGCCGCCCAACTCGAGCGTCAGTCGCTTCACCGTCTCGGCGGCCGACATCATCACCTTCCGGCCGGTGTCGCAGGAGCCAGTGAACATGATCTTGGCGATGCCCGGATGAGACGACATGGCGCCGCCGATATTGTGCAGGCGGTCGTCCGATGAGACCGCATTCACCACGCCGGCGGGCAGAACCTCGTTGAACAGTTCCACCAGTCTCAGCGTCGACAGGGGCGTGTAAGGCGAAGGCTTGATGACTACGGTGTTGCCGGTCCTGAGCGCCGGCAGGATGTGCCACACGGCGATCATGACGGGGAAGTTCCAAGGGGTGATCGAGCCTACGACCCCGAGTGGGTTGCGGTGCATTTCCACCCGGCCCTCATTGTTGTCCTGCAGGACCCTCATGGGCAGCGACAGGCCGGCGGTATGTCCCGCCCAGGCCTGCGCGCCGCCGATCTCCCAGCGCGAACCGAGGCCGCCGAGCGGCTTGCCCTGCTCCTTCGTCAGAAGGACCGCGAGTTCTTCTGCGTGTTCGCCGATCTTGGCTGTCACGGCCTCACAAGCCGCCTTCAATTCGTGATCGGGTGTATCCGACCACCTCTCGAAGGCGTCGCTCGCCGCAGCAACTGCCGCGTCGAGGTCAGCCAACGATGCATTGGGCGCGCGACCGACTTCCTCGCCCGACGATGGATTGATGACTTCGAACGTTGCGTCGGCCTGCACGCGTGTGCCGCCGATCGTCATGCCGTGATCGGACATGGATTCCTCCCTGGTTTTCTCCTCGCAGCAAAGATTAGCGACGGATGGGAAGATGTCTTTAAGAGGCGCGACGTCAGTATTGGATTCGAACGACAGGACTGTCGATTTCCTGGATTGCACGAAAAATGTTCATGTTGCATGGTTCGGCATCATGCTGACGCACGTATCGACAGCCAAAGTTCCGGTCGAGCAGTTCCGCAGCGACCTGAGAAGCGCCTGTGGCGAGTTCGATGCGCGCCCGGCCGACGGGCAGCACATGCTGCAAGGCGCAATTCATCTCGAAACCCGTGCCGGCATCGAGATGGCGCATGTGGCCAAGGACCTCCAGCAGATCCTTCGAACCCGGCAGCACATCAGGCGCGACGATGGCGAGAACTACTTCCTCGTCATCCAGGAAGAGGGGCGGGCGCTGATGTCGCAGAACGGCGAGGTGCGAATGATCTCGCCCGGCGACATGATGCTCATCGACAGCGCGCGGCCGTCGGAGTTCACCTTCTTCAGCGCGTTCAGTCGCCAGCTCTCGCTGCACCTGCCTCGGCTCGAGATGTGGTCGCGGTTCGGCGAGCACATCAGGGGCGGCCTGTTCCTGCCGCGGTCGGACCAGACGACGGTCGCTATCTGCGCCGTCCTCGCAAAGGCGTTTTCGCGTTCCGCCAACGATGCCCAGAGCGGCTTCCTCAGGGAGGCCCTGTTCGGGCTCATCGGTGCCATGCTGCACGAGCGCGCCGACGGCGAACGCATGTCCGCTGTGGATGCCGACGTCTCCGGCGCACAGGTACTGCAACGCGGCATTGCCTATATCGACAGCCGGTTTGCCGATCCCGAACTGGCCGTTTCTCGCATCGCCGAAGATCTGGGAACCTCGGTGAGACAGTTGCAGCGGGGGTTCGCACTCGTCGGCACTACGCCAACGGCGTATCTGCTACAGAAGCGTATGGAGCAGGCATGCGCCATGTTGGTGGCGCGCGCTTCTCCCGGATCAAACCTGCTGATTTCCACAATAGCGATGGATTGCGGCTTCAGCGACATCTCCTACTTCAACCGGCTGTTTCGGAAGCTGTTCGGTTGCCCGCCAGGACAGTATGGCCAGGCGATTCAATCGGACGGCGCTCCGGAGCCCTCGCGGCGTAGGCGCGTCTCCTGAAGTGTCAGCATGGACAAGGCGGCTGTGCGGCCAAGGCTGTGGGCCACGAATAGCGCCCCAAGTTCGCTATTCAGCCGCGCGGGCAGCATGGCCGGAACCGGAGAGCAGCTTCTTCTCCGCCTCAGATGTCGTATGCAGTGATACTCCACGGGCTGCGACGGTGTGATGCCAAAGACAGCATCTGGCTCAAAACTTGCCCGCGTGGAGCCTTCGTCGAAAACTGAGATCAGCAACCCATCTGCGCGTTACAACAATCCTTCGAGTATTGTGGCGTAGTCATCGCGTGTGAGGTCGCGGGGATTTGTCGGGTGGCTGTGGTCGGCAAGCGCGCGTTCGCATGTCCACTCCACGACATCGCGGGTAACACCCAGATCGGACAGCCTCGCCGGTATGCCGAGCGTCAGGTTCAGCCGATCCAGTTCGTCGGCCAGATCAGCTGTGTCGCCCAGTCCGATGGAAGCTGAGAGCCGTGCGATCTTTGTTGGTGCCGAATCCGTATTCCATCGCAGGACGGGCGGCATCAGGATCGCATTGAGTGTTCCGTGGTGAAGCTTCAGCGACTTGATCCCACCGAGCGCATGGCTGAGCGCATGCACCGCGCCCAGACCTTTCTGGAAGGTAAGACCGCCCTCCAGCGCGCCCATCATGAGTTCGGTCCGGGCATCGATATCCGAACCGTCCGCATAGGCCTTGGGCAAGGCCGCCCAGATGCGGGCGAATCCATCAAGCGCGATGGCTTCCGCCGGCGGATTTTTGCGCGGCGACAGATAGGTCTCAATGCAGTGAGAGAGCGCGTCGAGGCCCGTTGCCGCGGTCAGCTGCGGCGGCAGGCCGAGTGTCAGTTCGGGGTCGCAAATGGCCCGCTTGGGGATCAGATGCGGACTGATGAAGCCAAGTTTGCGTTCGTCATCGAGGGTGATGAGCGCCGCCCGACCGACCTCCGAGCCGGTGCCTGCCGTGGTGGGGATGGCGATAAGGGGTGCTACTGCAGCGGTGATCCGGGGGATGCCGCCCAGTATCGCCGCGTAGCGTTCCAGATCGCCCGGATGAGTCGCCAGCAAGGCCACGCCCTTGGCCAGATCGATGGGGGAGCCGCCGCCAAAGGCAATGACGCCGTCGCAGCCTTGCGACCGGTAGAGCGCGAGCGCCTCCTTGAGCGCCGCCTCGGTGGGGTTGGTCGGCACGTCGAGGAAGAGGGGCGCGTCCTTGCCCACAATAGCCTCAATCTTTTCCAGCAGGCCGGCTGCCGCGATGCCGTGATCGCTGACGATCAGCGGCCGCGAGATTGCGAGTTCCGACATCGCCGTGTCAAGCGACGACAGCGCCCCTGCCCCGAAGTTGATCGTCGTGAGATAGTTGATGATGTGCATGTAGGCTCCGCTGGTTCCATACGACCGCAAAGGTGGCGCGACGGGGTCAGGTAATCAGATATCCGCCGTCGATGGGCAGGATGACGCCGGTGACGAAGGCAGCGGCCGGCGATGCCAGGAACAGAACCCCGCCCACCACGTCTTCCGGCCTGCCCCATCGTTTCATCGCCGTACGCGCCAGAATGGCCTCGCTGCGTCCGGGGTCATCCTGAAGATCCCGGGTCAGAGAAGTGGTGATCCAGCCAGGCGCGACGGCATTCACGCGGATGGAGTCGCTGGCATAGGCGATTGCCAGCGACTTGGTCATCTGACCGATCCCTCCCTTGCTGGCCGCGTAGCCGGGGACCAGACCGCCGCCCTGAAAGGTCAGGACGGATGCCATGTTGACGATGGCGCCCTGGCTGGACTTGGCAAGCAGCGGCCGGGCGGCGGCGCAGACGCGCATGGAACCGTTCAGATTGATGTCGACCACCGAGGCAAAGACATCGGGATCGAGTTCGCCGCCGCGCCGGATGATGCCGGCGCAGTTCACGACGACGTCCAGAGCCGGCAGGGACGACACCAGCGCATCCACGGCCGTCCTGTCGCGGACATCGAGCTGGCGCAGCGTGGCGCTAGGGCGACTTTGAAGGCTGCTGTCAGCAAGCTCGGCCTCCGTCCCGCCGGTAACGGTAACCACCGCGCCGGCTTCCAGAAACGCCGCCGCGATCGCGGCGCCGATGCCGGACGATCCGCCAACCACCAGCACGGAACGGCCCTCGAAAAATGGGAGCGCCCATCGCGGTTCGGAAGCAGGTATTGGGATGGTGTTCATGTCTTCGGTAGGCCCTTGCTTCGGGTCGTTGCTAGAACGTCGCGTTGATCGCGCCGCCGTCGAGAAGGATGTTCTGGCCTACGATGTAGCCGGCATAGGCGCTGCACAGGAAAGCGCAGGTCGCGCCGAATTCCTCGGTCGTGCCGAAACGCCCCGCAGGGTTGGCCTCATAGGCTTGGGCGCGCGCCTCCTCCACCGAGATCCCTTTGTTGCGGGCGGTGTTGTTCATCAGCGATTCGATGCGGGCCGTCTCGTGCTGGCCTGGCAGCAGATTGTTGATGGTCACGCCATGCCGCGCGACCTGACGCGAAGTGCCTGCCACGAAACCCGTGAGGCCGCATCGGGCGGCGCCGGACAGGCCAAGCTCGGGGATGGGCGACTTCACTGAGCCCGAGGTGATGTTGACGATGCGGCCCCACTTCCGTTCGATCATGCCCGGCAGCACCGCCGTGATAAGATGGATCGGAGACAGCATGTTGGCGCGAATGGCGCCCTGCCATTCAGTCTCGCCCCAGTCGTGCCACATGCCGGGCGGCGGACCGCCGGCATTGTTGACCAGGATGTCGGGCGCCGCACAGGCTGCCAGAAGCTCGTCACGGCCTTCCGGTGTGGTGACGTCCGCGGCGACCGCCACGACCTTGACCCCATGGGCGTTGGCGATCTCTTCGGCGGCCTTCTCGAGCTCCGGCCGGGAACGCGCGTTAAGCACGATGTCGACGCCTGCTTCGGCGAGTTTCTCGGCAGAGCCTCGGCCCAGCCCCCGGGATCCGCCGCACACGATCGCCGTTCTTCCTCTGATGCCAAGATCCATGATGCTTCTTGCTCTTTTCTGGGGTCAGTTCGAAAGGTTGGGAGGCCCCGCCGCCCCAACGGCGGCGGAGCCTGGTTTCGAGCGTCGTTTACGGCTGGAAGGAATAACCTTCACCGATGGCGACGTCGGCCGGAATATCCGGCAGATCCGAGAACAGTTCCGGATGATCGGCCATGACATTGACGATCGGCCCGGAATTGATGTGCTCGTTTACATCGAAGGTCCCGTCGATGAACCCAAGACGGTGGAGCGTCTCGACGGCTTGATGCAGGGCGGCATAGTTGTTGGCGGAGAGCCGACGGTCTGCCTGCTGGATGTTGTATTCCATGGCCTCGAGGGCCACGGCCGGGTCGAGGCCCGGGATCCAGCGTGTCGCAACTTGGGCGGCATCCTGCGGATTCTGCCGCATCCACTGGTCCGCCTGTGACAGCGCGGCCAGGAACTTCTCAAGTGTTTCGCCATTCTCGGCGGCCCAGTCACGCATGGCGACGTTGAAGCCCAGATAGGAGATGTGATTGCCCCCTCGGATGACTTCATAGGCGCCGGGCACGTCCTTCTGGGCGACGATCGGCCAGGGGTCCCATCCGACGAATGCGTCGATGCCGCCCGAAAGCAGGGCGACGGTCATGTCCGGCGGAGGCGTGTTGACGAGATCGACATCGGCAATCTCAAGACCCGCTGCGTCAATCAGCGCAAGGACGTAGAGATGGTTGATCGTGCCGAAGGACGCGGCGATGCGCTTGCCGCGCAGCGTGGAGAGGTCGTCACCGGAAATCTCCGAGCCCTCCCGCGCCACGAGCGCCATGGTGGTATCCGAGCCCATCTGGGCTGCGTTGCCGCTGTAGTTGGCGAGCGCGACGAGCTCCATCCCACGTACGACGGCACCGATCATGGGCACGCCGACCTGGACCGTATCTACCTCGCCGGCCTGCAGGGCGTTGAGGGCATCGACGCCGGTCGCATATGGGTTGGCGATCGTGACATCGAGACCCTGTTCTTCGAAGAAGCCCTGCTCGAGTGCGATCGGGAGTCCCAGCTGATCGATCGCAGAGACCATACCGGCATTCAGTTCTATGAGGTCGTCGTCCTGTGCGCTTGCTGCGATGGGTACCGCAAGCGCCAGACCGACGGCCAATACCAGTCGTCCAATCATGATTTCCTCCTCAATTGAGCGGCTCCACCCTCGCGACCCAGAAGGGCCGTGCGAGCGTGGAAAGAGCCGCCCGGTTTACTCCGCGCACCTGCACGGAATTCCCACTCGTTCCGGAGACTCTTCCGATCTTCTGGAACTTCTGAATGTGAAAGCGTTCCGGTGGAAAGTTGAGCGTGACCAGAACATCCACGCGTCTTGTATCGGTCGGGATGCCGTCGGCGATCTTGCCGGCAGCGGCCACGCTCAGCCAAACCTGCCAGCCGACGATAGCCGCGATAACGGCCAGCACGACTTTCGCGCGCGGCGAGGCTATGGCGTCCCGCATCATGCTCATGCCGAGCGCACCAGTTGCAGCACCTGATTGGACATGGCCTTGAACTGATCGTCCTCGACCAGCCTGTCCCAGGACCGGGGGCGGTCCAACGGGATGTCGACCTGCTCGAGCACATTGCCCTTGGACAGGACAACCACCTTGTTGGCCAGAAAGACCGCCTCCGACACGTCGTGGGTGATGAACACGATCGTTGGCCGCCGCTCTTCCCAGATGCGCGTGAGTTCTTCCTGCAGCGTCATGCGGGTCTGCGCGTCGACGCTGGCGAAAGGCTCGTCCATGAGGAGCACGTCGGGATTGTTGGCCAGTGCGCGAACGACGCCGACGCGCTGCTGCATACCGCCGGACAGTTCGTTGGGGTAGCGGTCGGCGGCATGCGAGAGCCCGGCGAGTTCCAGATACTCCTCCGCGATCTTCGCCCGCTCCGCCTTGCTGACGCCCCGCATCTTGGGCCCGAAGGTGACGTTCTCGGACACCGTCTTCCAGGGGAAGAGCGCGAAGGACTGGAACACAACGCCGCGGTCCGGCCCCGGCCCCTTGACCTCGCGCCCACCGACCAGAATGCGCCCGGAAGTGATCGGGACAAACCCGGCGATCATGTTGAGGATCGTCGACTTGCCGCAGCCGGAAGGGCCGACGACGGCGACAAAATCGCCCTCCTCGACATTCAGCGAGACATCCTTCACTGCCGTGAACTGCGTACCGCGATACGGGTCGAAATAGGTTTTCGACAGGTTTTCGAGAGCAAGACTTTTCATTTCGTCACCAATCCCCATCGTTCGCCGGTTGCCCGCTCGATCGGCGCTAGAAGCCAACTGTCCACGATGTACCAAAGGATGCCGAGCACGATCATGCCGACCACGATCTCGTCGACCGATCCCGCCCGCCGCGCGTCGAACATCAGAAAACCGATGCCGCTGGTGCCGACGATGATTTCGGCCGCAATCAGCGCGCGCCAGCCATAGCCCAGCCCGTTGCGCAGGCCCGTGATGATGTTGGGCAGCGCACCCGGCAGCGTGACCTCCAGAAGGATTCGGCTGCGCGGTGCGCCCAGGCTCTGCGCCGCCCGGTGCAGGTCGGGCTTGGCCGAACGGATCCCGAGCACCGTGTTGAGCACGATCGGGAACAGCACCGTGTAGACGATGACGAAGGTCATGGTGGTCAGACCGAAGCCGAACCAGACGAGCAGGATCGGCAGCCAGGCTATGTCGCCAATGGCCTGGAAGAAGAGCAGGATCGGCCAGCTAAACTCGTGCGCACGCTTGTTCAGGCCGATGAAGATGCCGAGCGGAATGGCGATAACGATGCCGGCAGCGGCGCCCACCGCAAGCCGCGACAGGCTGTCGATCAGATAGTCGCCGAGTATGCCCTTGTAGGTAAGTTCCCACGCCTTGCCGATAACATCGAGCGGACCGGGCAGGAACACCCGCGGAAAGAGCTCCAGCCAGACGATGAAGGCCCAGGCGGCGATCAGCGGGATGAAGGGGATGAAGGCCGCCAGCATCGGGAAGCGGGCCGTCCAGCGGGCATAGTAGCCCCATATGGTGTAGATCGCCGTCATGACCGCTGCACCATTCCCCAGCGCTCAATGGTGGAGCGCTCCAACGGGGCCAGAAGAAGCCTGTCGAGGACCAGCCAGATGATGCCGATGACGATCATCGCGAAGACGATGACTTCCGTGCGGTAGAAGTCGCGAGCCAAAAAAAGCATGTAGCCGAGGCCCACATTGGTGGCGATCATTTCTGCCGCGATCAGGCCACGCCAGGCGAAGCCCATGCCGGTGCGGATGCCGGTCACGATGTTGGGCAGCGCGCCCGGCAGTAGTACATGGGTGAGCATCTGCCAGCGGCTGACCCCCAGCGAGGCGGCGGCATGGCGCAGCGGCATCGGAATGGTGGAGACGCCCAGCAGCGTGTTGTAGGCGACGATGAAGAAGACGGCATTGAAGATGACGAAGGTGATCGCCCCGAAGCCGTAGCCGAACCACAGCGTGGCGATCGGTATCCAGGCGATGCCGGCCAGCACCGAGAAGAAGCGCAGCAGCGGGCTGAGAAAATCCGACACGCCGCGGCTGACGCCCATGGCGATGCCAAGCGGCACGGCCGTGACAATGCCGATGAAGGTTCCAACCGACACCCGCCAGAGACTGGCGCCGACATGGGCGACAAGCGACCCGTCGGCAATCGTCCCCCAACCGGCACGCACCACGGTCGGCACGTCGGGAAAGATGCGCGGATTGACGTTGAACAGCGTCACGATCAGCTGCCAGAGCACGACCAGCAGCAACAGCGGCGTGATGAACTTCACTGCCTGCCAGGTCCGCCGATAGGGCATCGGCGAAAAGGTCACCCCCTGATCAGACATGGGCGCCGTCATCGCGGTGTCGCGTCGACTGGTACGCGGCTCTTTGATTCATCGAACCTGCTTCCTCCCCGTCATTTTCCCCTCCCCGGCTCCACTTCACACCGCCCGCCTGCTGCGGTCGCTACCGGATGAACTGATCGATGAAAGAGCTTCCGAGCCCGTTGCCGGCATAGTGTGCGCGGCATTTGTCGATTCGGGTGAAGACGTCGTCATAGCCCACGGTATTGCCGTCCGGATCGACGTAAATCATCGCGCCGTTGACCTGGAACAGCGTGATCATCTCCTCGACATGCTCGTCGACGACAAGCGTGTGGGTCTCGCCCGGCGCCTCGTACACATAGCCGCCTTCGCGGGCGACCCAGTCATGTTCAAGATAGCGCCATTCGCCCTTGATCACGTAGCCATGAACCGGCTGGGGGTGCCTGTGGCGCGAAAGCACACCGGATTTCCGGACCTTGAGAAGATTCATCCAGTAGCCGCGAGAGGCGCTCATCAGAAGCGGGCGGAACCAGACATTCTCTTCCACCGGCACCCAAACTCGCTCGTCCCTGGGGACGGCGTCGGGGATCACGAGTTCCGGCGGAGATTCGACCGGCTGCGGCTTCCGGTAGGGAAGCCATTTGTCGCTTGCAGGGGCATCCTGCGGTTTTTCGTCGGTCATGGTGCTCCTCCCAAAGCCCCACCCCGCTGAACTAGCGACCCTTCGATGCATACGTGTAATGATGTATCGAAAGAGGATGGATTTGACCGGTTGTCCACATTGTGGTCAACTTGCCCACATTATCGACACGCGCCCTGCAGCTTGTCAAGCACGGATCGAAGGAACGCTGATGGCCGAAGACGAACAACCGCGCAGTGGCCCCAATGCCGGAATGCAGCAGGTGAAGGGCACAGCGTCCTTCTCGAAGTTCATGGTCGTCCTGCAGGCGATCGCCGACGACCCGGGCAAGCTCGACATCGTCAAGCTGACGAAGCTCCTCCCCTACCCGCGGGGCACGGTCTATCGCATCGTCATGGCCTTGGTTGCCGAGGGTCTAATCTCGGAGACGCGGGACCAGGGCACCTATCAGCTCGGGCACCGTCTCATCCATCTTGCCTCAAAAAGCTGGGAGACTTCGGACCTGCGCTCGGCGGCGCGCGACTACATCGAGGCCCTACGCAATGCTACCGGCGAGACGGTCCACCTTGCTGTGCCGAGTGGTACCGGGATGGTCTATATCGACAAGCTGGAAAGCCCCCGTACAGTGCGGATGACCTCGCGCATCGGGACCCGGGTCGAACTGTATTCGACCTCGGTTGGAAAGGCCTATCTGGCGGCCCTGCCGGAAGATCGGCTGCGCAAGATCGTATCTTCTCTCGACATGCGGCCGCGCACACCGCACACCATCACGCATGTGGACGCGCTTCTGGAAGAGATCGAACGCACCCGCCTGAGGGGCTATTCCTACGACAACGAGGAAAATGAGCCCGACATCAGGTGTTTTGGGGGTGCGATTGTCGACAGATCGGGCCTGCCGGTCGGTGGCGTAAGCTTGAGCATACCAATCTACCGCTACGACGAGGAAAGCCACCGCATCTATTCGGAGAAGGTCCGCGAAACCGTGGCCGCTATCTCTGCCGGCCTGGCCGACATTGTGTGAGTTGTGACATCACTTCGGACCGGGCAGATTCTGCTTGGTGGTCCGACTGCGTACGGCAGTGAACCGCGCGGAGCATTCCCCACAGTCAGACCATCCGAAACGGCCCCGAAACCCTCGTTGCGAGGAGCCGGTTGCAATGCCGGGTGACTCTTCGGGCTGCCGGTCCGTTAGACAATGACAGCTCGATATCGTCGGCCTCGGCCGCTTCGTCGACCGGCTTCCCGCGGCTCTTTCCGGCGGCCAGAAGCAGCGCGTCGCGCTGGCGCGCGCGCTTGTCATCGACCCGCCGCTGATGATGTTCGACGAGCCGCTGTCCAACCTCGACGCAAAGCTGCGCGTCGACATGCGCGTTCAAATCCGTCGCCTGCAGAAGGCCGGAGAGCGCACTGCCGTCTATGTCACGCACGATCAGGAAGAGGCGTTCTCGATCTCGGACCGCGTTGCGATCATGGATGCCGGTCGCATCGTTCAGTTCGACGTGCCGGAAGTGCTGTACAAACGTCCGGCCAATGCTTTCGTCGGCCGCTTCGTCGGCTTCGAAAACATCGTCCCGATCGAAACGATTGATCGGCGCGGTGACGAGGTGACGGTCCGCCTCGGCGCGCAGACGCAGGTCACGCTGTCGGAAAAGGATTTCGGCCCGATCCCCGGCAAGGCGCTGCTCGCGACACCGCCGGAGGGGCTTCGGCTCGGCGGCGAGCCGGGCCGCGATGCGCAACATCTGGAAAAGCGCTATTTCGAGCCAGGCAATCTCGGCTTTCCGGTCTGGCGCACGCTGGGCGGCATCGTCGGTATGTGCATCTGCAACGACCGCCGTTGGCCAGAAACCTACCGCGTCATGGCGCTTCAGGGCGCAGAAATCGTTTTTGTCGGCTACAACACTCCCGACAACCATACTGGCGTCTTCGAGTTCGACCAGTTGAGCGGCTTCCATCACCAGCTTTCGCTTCAGGCCGGCGCGTACCATAATGCGACCTGGGTTGCCGCCGCCGCCAAGGCCGGCAATGAGGAAGGCTCCAACATGATCGGCCTGTCGATGATCGTCGCGCCGTCGGGTCAGATCGCTGCCATGGCGACCACGACCGGCGATGAGTTGATCTCGGCACGTTGCGACCTTGAAAAGGGCGTGCTGTACAAGCGCACTATCTTCGACTTTGCGCATCATCGCGAGCCATCTCATTATGGACTTATCGTTGAACGCAAGGGACCAATTCTTCCGGATTGAGGTTTGGATAACGAGCATGAAGGAAAGTCTCGTGGCTGAAGAGACCAGACCGCTCCCCGAACGTCCGGCCGCCAGTCCGGTTGGGAAGATGCTTGCGCGCCTGCGCTTCGAAAACAAATGGACGTTGGCTGAAGTATCCAGGCGCACCGGCGTTTCGATCTCGGCGCTGTCGAAGATCGAGAATAACCAGACCTCTCCCGCCTACAGCGTTCTAGTGAGGCTCGCAGAAGGTCTCGGAATCGACTTCGTCGATTTCCTGGGTCAGCCCGGCGAGCAGTTCGCCAGCGCGGCCCGCGTTGTGACGCGCGCGGGTCAGGGCCCGCACTACGCGACGGAAATGGGCGTCTACGAAGCGCTTGCCACCGACCTCGCGGCCAAATCGCTGCAACCAATGGTCATCGAGATTCCGTATCGCTCGCAAAATGCCGCACCGGTCCGCTCGGCGCATCGTGGCGAGGAATTCGTCTATGTGCTGGAAGGCGATGTCGTCTTTCACATGGAACCCTATTCGCCGCTCACGCTGTCGCAGGGCGACTCGATCCATTTCGACGGCTCGTCCGCGCACGGCTTTCCGTCGCTGAGCGACCGTCCCGCCCGGATCCTGTCCGTATGCCTCGTCGGACGCGGCGATCTCGGCACGCCACCAACGTCGGAGACATCCCCGCAAAATGAACACGCTTCCCGAAGACATCTCGCTCGATCCGACCGATGAAATCGCGATCCGTCAAAATCTGACGCTCGTTGCGCTTGGCAAGCGCCCGGCGGATGTCGCGCTGCGCGTCGGCCGTCTGCTCGACGTGTCGACACGGACATGGCGTGAGGATCAGGAGATCGTCATCAAGGGACGTCGCATCGCCTATGTCGGTGACGCAGGCAGCTATCCGGGCGAGATCAAGACTCGCGTTCACGAGCCTGATCTTTCCGCCGTGCCCGGCCTTGGCGAAGTCCACAAGCACATCGAAAGCTCGCATCTGACGCCCGAATGGGAAGCTGCGCTGGTGCTTCCGCGCGGCAACACCTGGACCTGCGAGGCAAGCCACGAATTTTCCAACGTCAATGGCGCGAAAACGCTGGAATTCTGGCTGAAGGCGCGCGCCGCCGGTTCGCCGTTGAAGATCTTCCCGCTGCCAGGCTCGGCGGTGCCGCCTACCGGCTACGAGCATGGCGGCGGCTGGCTCGGCTACGACGCGCAGCGCGATTTCCTCCGTCAGAGCCTGATGACGGCAGGTCTAGACGAGGTGATGGACTGGCCCGCCGTCTGGAATCCGGAAAATCCGTCCTACGATCGTCTCTGGGGCATGATCCGTGCGACCTTCGAGCAGCGCGGCGTCGTCGAGGGTCATGCCGCCGGCATCCGCGACATCCCGACTATCAACGCGTTCGCGGCGGCCGGCCTGTCCTCCGATCACGAAGCATGGTCCGTCGAGGAGTTCTGGGACAAGCTGACGCGCGGCCTGTTCATGGAGCTGCGCCCGCACAGTCTGCCGGAAGTCATCGCGGGGCTGCTTGAGAAGGGCCTCGCCGACTGGTCGCAGATCGCGCTCACCACCGACGACCGTAGCGCCTCCGACACACTGAAGCTCGGTGCGACCGATCACAATGTCCGCCTTGCCATCAAGGCCGGCCTCGCGCCCGAAATCGCCATCCAGTGCGTGACGATCAACCCCGCGCGCCATATGCGGCTGACGCCATGGGTCGGCTCGATCGCCCCCGGCCGCTATGCCGACATCGTGCTTCTGTCCGATGTGCAGGAATTCGAGATCGCCAAGGTCTGGGCGGACGGCAGGCAGGTTTCGGATGGCAAGACCTATCTGCCAGACGTGCCGAAGATCGACTGGCCGGAATGGGCGACTAACACGATCAATATCGGTAGGCATCTTTCGGCCAGCGACTTCGCGATTTCGGCGGAACCCGGTCGCGACACAATGCAGGCGGCGGTGCTGCGCCCGTTCCACTGGACGGACGATTTTCTCACCTTTGAACTCCCCGTGAAGGACGGCCTCGTCCAGCGCGACGAGACCCGCAACATCACCAAATTCTCGATCATTGACCGGTTTTCGGGCACCGGCGCGGTCTCGAAGATGTTCTGGCTCGGCTGCGGGCCACGTACGCCCGACACCGCGCTTGCCTGCTCGATGGCGCATGACAAGCATAACATCTGGTGCGTCGGGTCTTCAGACGAAGCGATGGCGATGGCCGTCAACGCTGTCGCCGACAATGACGGCGGCTGGGCGCTGGTCACCGGCGGCGAAGTGGTCGCGCGCGTCCGCTACGAGATTGCCGGCCTGATGTCGTGCCGTCCAGCCGAGGCGCTGCACGAAGAGATGGAGCATCTCTACGGCGAAGGCGGGAAGATCGATTGGATGTACGAGCCGACGTTCCAGCCACGCTGGTCGCCTGGTTTTCCCGAACGGCTCGCCTTCGCCACGCTCACCTGCGCGCCGTGGCGCTGGGTGCTCGTCGCACCGAGCGATCACGCGCCACAGGGGCTGGTCAACGTGCAGAACGGCAAGACTCATCCGGTCGTCTTCTGATGAACGCCACGCCTCCCCTTTCCCAAGCGTCGCAGCCGCTCGACCTGACCAGCCGGTTTCCGGGCTTTGAGGACTTGCTTGCGCCGCAGGTGGTGATCGACGCGGCTGTTCTCGATGCCAACATCGCGCGAATGAGCGAGATCACGGCGGGCAAAGTCGCGCTGTACCCGCACGTCAAGACACACAAATCCGTGGCAATCGCCCGAATGCAGCGTGAAGCCGGCGCTTCCGGGTTCACGGCGGCGCGACCCAACGAGGTCGCGATGCTGCTGGCAAACGGCCTTGGCCCGGTGACGCTCGCCTATCCGACCATCGACGAATGCGAGATCCGCCCCCTTGTCGAACAGTGCGGTGAGGGCGAAATCCGTTTCGTCGCCGACAGCGGCGTCGGTGTTGCGGCACTGGGTCAAGCGTCGCAGTTTGCGGGCCGTGCGCTGTCCGTTTTCATCAAGGTCGATGTCGGTCTCCACCGCTGTGGGGTGGACCCGCAGGGCGACGCGGCACTTCACCTTGCACGCGCCATCTCGGATCATCCCCACCTCCGCTTTGCCGGGCTGCTTTCGCACGCCGGACAGGCTTATGGGGCGAGGAATCCAGACGGTATCCGGATTGTGGCGCAGCAAGAACTTAGTCTCATGGTGGCGCTACGCGAGCGATTGGAAGGTAACGGCATCCCCGTTCCAGACGTGTCGGTGGGTAGCACGCCGACGCTGCTAGCCAATGCTGGCTTTGATGGCGTGGACGAGGTGCGTCCTGGAAACTACGCCTTCCTCGACCTGACTGCGGTACGGTTAGGCATCGCCAGCCGCAACGACTTGGCACTCGGTGTATCTGCGCGGATCGTTTCTGCGAACACCCGCTACGCTATCGCCAATGTCGGCTCGAAAACGCTGTCGTCTGATCTTGGCGCGCATGGATCGGCGACTGCTGGAAGCTACGGGGAGGTCTGGCTGCATAACGACGCGCGGCCCTTCGCCATCGAGAAGCTGTCTGAAGAGCACGCCTTTATTCCACTGGACGGCCGGACCCTGAAAGTCGGCACGCCGGTACTGATTCTACCCAATCACTCCTGCCCAGTGGCCAATCTCTCTAGTGGCCTGCACCTTCTCAGGCAAGGACAGCCTTCGCAGTTGCTCTCCATCCACGCGCGTTCGAACGCCGGCGGGGCTGTGTGCGCGTGATCACCTGAATTGGCCACGCGAGCGGAGGTCTATGCAAACCTGTCCGCCCGTCTTGATAAGATGATGGGCCGTCGGCCTGCCCGACGTCAGCGCGGATAGGGGAGACGAGGCATCAGATATCCTGCATCCGAGAAGCTCGAGATCATCCGGCTGGTCGAGCGGTCGCACCTGTCGGTCTGGTGAACGCTGGACGAGCTCGGCATTTCGCGTTCCACTTTCAATCGCTGGTATGACCGCTTCTTGGTCGGTGGCATCGATGCGTCTGGGTAAGCTCTCTCTCTTCCTCAGGAGAGCCAGGACTTCATGCGCCTCAAGCCCCCACATTTCCGGCCCTTGAAGGGTGGGAGGGTCTTGGAGTTCGGCCCCACCATCTTCGAAAATGTTTACCCCTATCGCCTGGCCTGCCCGATGGTGCCGTCCGCAATCCAGCCATCGAAGATTGCGAGCGCAGCGTCGGCAAAGGCCTGGTCGTTGATATGCGCATCGATCTCCGTGAGTGCGACCGGCGGCCGAATCGCCGCGCGCATTTCTTCCAGAAAGGCCGACAGGCCCTCCGGATCATGGGCGGGCCCGTCCGGCTTGTCCCACTCCTCGATCCCCTTGTTCGGCAGGATGACATGGGCAGGGGCATTGGCCTCCGCCAGTCGCCGTCCGATCTCTCTCGCCGCCTCGCGCCTTTCTTCCTGGTCGAGCACGGCCGAGACCAGCAGCCTGTTATGGGCATGGAACGGCCGACCCTCAAAGCGCGGCGGAAGCGGTTGGCCGGCGGGGAAGTCGATCAGGTCCATGCAGCCCGGCGCGACGATCTGCGGGATGCCGGCGCGCCCGGCCTTCCGCATTCGCTCCGGCCCGCTGCTGACATCAGAGCCGAACATCCAGTTGGCGAGCTCCTGCGGGGCGAAATCCATCACCGCCGCGAAGGCACCCTCGGCGGCAAGGTTCTCGAAGGCCATGCCGCCCATGCCCGTGGCGTGGAAGATGGCAACCTCGAAGCCGCGCTCCTCCAGCGCCGGCTTGAGTGGTTTGACATATGAGAGGCATGAGGTGCCCATGCTGGTGATGCCGACGACGGGCCGGTCGCTCCGAGGAGGGGCGACCGCGCGGGCGGCACCCAGCACCGCCCCCGCCGCCTGGCTGAGCGACGACCGGCAGACCGCGTTGAGCCCGTAGAGCCCGCCCGCCCACAGGATCATCTGGATGTCGGCCGCTAGCCGCTCGGCCGGGATCAGCGGCGAGAACGCGATCGTAGAGATGATGTATTTCGGCACGCCCATGGGCAGGGACCGGGCACAGTCGAGCGCGAGATCCGTCCCCATCGACCCGCCCATTGCGATCATGCCGTCCACGCGGCCCTCCGCGTGTAGCTGGTGCGTCAGCGTAGACGCACCAGCCGCCATGATCTGCATGGCGGTATTTTCGTCGCCGGATGCGACAGCGGCCTCGATCGACGAACCAGCGGCCTCGGCGACCTCGTGCTTGGAAATGTCGGTTGGCTCTGGCGGGTCCCCAAGCACGCTGACATCCATGGTCAGCGTCCTGCCACCCTCTGCTTCGATCCGGGAACGGAGATAATTCAGTTCGTCCGACTTGGTGTCGTAGGTTCCGATGACCAATATCGTCTTCGGTTCGCTCATGGGGCTGCTCCGGTTGGATGGACGTTCGTGATGCCGGCGGGCGCCTTCACAGGTGTATCCATGCCGTTTTCAGGTCGACATATTTGTCGAGCGCGTGCAATGACTTGTCGTGTCCGTTGCCAGATTGCTTTACGCCGCCGAGCGGCACGGTGATGTCGGCACCGCCATAGGTGTTTACGTGCACCACGCCTGCTTTGACGGCGCGGACCATGCGGTGGGCGCGCGACAGGTTCGAGGTCCACACGGCCGAGGCAAGCCCATAGACGGTGGAATTGGCGATCTTCACCACGTCGGCCTCGTCCTCGAAAGGGATCGCGCCCAGTATGGGCCCGAACACTTCCTCGCGCGCCAGCGTCATCTCTGGCCGCAAGCCGTCGAAGATGGTCGGCTCCATGTAATAGCCGCCGCTTTCCTCGAGGATGCGCCGGCCGCCCGTCTTGAGCACCGCGCCCTCGGAACTGGCCTTCTCGACATGGGCGAGGTTCTTCGCCAGTTGCTCGGCGCTGTTGATGGCGCCGGCTTCCGTCGCCAGGTCGAGCGGGTCTCCCACCTTGATTCTCGAAGCGATCGCCGCGACCTTCTCCATGAAACTCTCATGGATCGACTTTTCGACCAGCAGGCGTGAGCCGGCAACGCAGACCTGACCCGAATTGCGGAAGATGCCGAAGGCGGCCACCTTCGCCGCCTGGTCGAGATCCGGCGCGTCGGCAAAGACGATGTTGGGCGACTTGCCGCCGAGTTCCAGATAGACGCGCTTGAGATTGGAGCGGGCGGAATATTCGAGCAGGCGCCGCCCGACACCACCCGAACCGGTGAAGGAGATGACGTCGACATCCATGTGCAGGCCGAGCGCTTCGCCCGCGACCGCTCCCCTGCCGGTGACGACATTGAGGACGCCTTCGGGAAGTCCCGCCTCGGTGCAAAGCTCGGCGAGGCGCAGAAGCGACAGCGATGCGGTCTCGGCCGGCTTCAGCACCACCGAATTGCCGGCCGCGAGCGCCGGCGCGATCTTCCATGCCCCGATCATTAGCGGAAAGTTCCACGGCACGATGGCGCCTACGACCCCCACGGGCTCGCGGTGGATCAGGCCGAGAACGTTCTCCGCCGTGGGCGCGATCTCGCCATAGAGCTTGTCGATGGCTTCGGCATAGTAGCGGAAGGTGCCGGCCGCGCTTCCAGGCTCGGCCTTTAGCGCCATCGCGATCTCGGTGCCGTTGTCGCGCACACCGAGCACCGCGAGTTCCAGCGCGTGCCTCTCGATAAGGTCGGCGATGCGCAGAAGCACCTTGCGGCGCTCGGCGGGCGCCGCCCGCGACCAGGCGCCTCGGTCGAACGCGGCGCGCGCCGACGCGACGGCGCGGTCGACATCACCGGCACCGGCCTCGGCGATCGTGGTGAGGCGGCTTCCGTCGATCGGCGAGATTACGTCGAGACTGGCGCCATTAGCCGCCGGTTCCCATTCGCCGCCGATGAACAGGCGGCCCGGCTCGACCGGCTGGCTTCGCAGCGCATCGATCTCGTCTTGTTTCATGTCAGTCTCTCGTCTTTTCGGCGGCAGGTTGCCCGCCACCGCGCGCGGCGCGCCATTGGGTGATGGTGAAGATCGCCACTGCGGCGACCGCCAGCGCCAAGAGCGTCGCCGCGATGGGGCGGGTCAGGAAGACGCTCGGATCGCCGTTCGACAGTGCCAGCGACTGTTTCAGCCGCATCTCCAGCATCGGCCCCAACACCAGGCCGATGACAAGCGGAAAGGCGGGAATGCCGTTTCTGAGCATGAAGCGGCCGATGAGCGCGAAGATGACGGTGATCAGCGCGTCCGACAGCCGGTAATTCTGGGTGTAGGAGCCGATCAGCGCCAGCACCATGATGGTGGCGCCGATGATGCGCGGGTCGATGCGCGTCAGCTTGACGATGTGTTTGGTCGCAAACAGCAAGAAGACTAGCGCCAGGACATTGAGCAGGAACAGCGAGATGTAGAGGCCGGAGATGAAGTCCGGATGGTTGGTGAAGAGTTGCGGACCGGGGATGATGTTGTGGATCATGAAGACGGCAAGCAGCATCGCCATCAGGGGATCGGCGGGAATGCCCAGCGAAAGCAGCGGCACCAGCACGGTCGAGGTGCAGGCATTGATCGAGGATTCGGATGCCACCAGCCCCTCCGGCGAGCCCTTGCCGAATTCCTCCGGCTTCTTCGAGCCACGCCGGGCGAGCGAATAGGAAAGGAACTGGGCGCCGAATTCGCCGACGCCGGGCAAGAGGCCCATGAAGACGCCGAGTCCCGAGGAGCGCGCCAGTGTCTTCTTGTAGCGGAAGACCTCGAATAGCCCCCTGAAGGGATTGAGATTGGAATAGGTCGTGCCATTGGCCGGCGTCTTTCGACCTTCCAGCAGCACGAAGGCCTGGGACAGGGCGAAAAGGCCGATGACCACCGGCACCAGCGGCACACCGCCCAGAAGCCATTGCTGGTCGAAGGTGAAGCGCTGCGTGTTGAAGGGGGATTCGAAGCCGACCGTGCCGAGGAACATGCCGAAGCCCAGCGACATGATCGCGGCGACGAAGTGCTTCTGGTGGGCGAGGATGACGGAAACCAGCGCCAGAATCGCGACCATTGCATATTCGGGCGCGCCAAAGCGTGTCGCGACCTGTGCCAGGTAGGGCGCCAGCATGACCAGTGCCAGTACCGAGACTGTGCCGCCGACGAAGGAGGCGGAATAGGCCAGCGACAGGGCACGGTGCGCTTCGCCGCGCCTGGCCATCGGGTAGCCGTCATAGGTGGTCAGCACATTGACCGGCGTGCCGGGGACGCGAAGCAGGATGGCGGGGATGGCGCCGCCATACCAGGCGCCGCCATAGGCGCCGAGCAGCAGGGTCACGCCGGGCAGCGGATCGAGTTGTAGGCTGAAGGGCAGGAGAATCGCCATGGCGCCGGCCGGTTCGAGACCGGGGATGGCACCAACCATGATGCCGAGCAGCGCGCCGATCACCAGCGCCAGCAGCACCTGCCACTGCGCAACGTTCTCGAGACCGAGAAGGAAGCTTTCGATCACAAAATGCCCCCGAGCGTGTTGCCCACCCATGCCGGCATCAGCCGGAAGATTGTCGCCAGCGGAAACCAAAGGCCGACGCCGAGGCGGAAAATGACGACGATCGCCACCGTGACGAGGAGGGCCGTCATTACCCACTTCCATCCGCGCAACCCGGCGCGCCAGACGACAAGTTGCAGGAAGATCAGCGTGGCGATCGCAAAGCCCAGATAACTCACGCCGAGCAGATAGAGGCAGAACCAGAAACTGTATTCGATGGCGCCGCGCATGCCATCGAAAGCTGACAGCGACGCGCGGTCGAATGCCCGGCGGTCCGGCGCCCCGGCGCGCGCGCGGAAATGACGCCAGACGAGGATGCCGCCCGCCAGAAGCACGAGCCCGAGGCTGACCAGGGGCCAGTTGATCGGCGCCAGATACCAGCCGCGGCCAGGCGGCTGCGGGCGCGTTGCAAACGGGGCAAGGACGACGAGAATGGCCGCGATGGCGAACAGTACCGTCGCCGCAAGGCCCTCCGCCTCCGGCGGAACGACCTCTTCGTGGTCATCCTCTGCGATCTCGAGTTCAGTGCCGGGAGGGCCGCTGCGGGTCATGGTCGCGCTCGTGGGAAGCTGGGAGGCGAAGCTCGGCGGATCGCGCAGGAGGGATCGGAACCGGGCGCGCCGCCGCGCGCCCGGTGCCCGTCTCAGTTGCCGCTGACGGCCTCCAGCAGTTCCTCGGCCGCGCGATAGTCGCGCTCTATCCGGGCGGCTGCCTCTTCGGCTCCCATCCAGTAGACGCCGGCACCGGTGGCCTCGGCCAGTTCGCGGGCGGTGTCGCTGGCCATGGCACGGGAGGCGACCTCGGCGATCTTGTTCTTGATCTCCTGCGGCGTGCCGGCGGGCACGAAGAGGCCGTTCCAGAGCGTGATCTCAAGCCCCGAAACCTGATCGGAAAGCAGCGGACCGTCGGGCACGATCGACAGCGGCTCGTCCGTATAGGCGGCAAGAACCTTGATGTCGTCGAGGCAGCCGAGCACCAGCGCCATGGTGGTGTTCATGACGTCGACATCGCCGGTTGCCAGCGTGGAGCAGTCGAGCATGTCGAAGGCTGCATCGGAGCCGAATTCGAAGCCCAGCTCCTGCGCGGCGGCGAATGTCGCCATGGTCGGCACCAGATCGTAGCCGAAATGCCCGAGCCGAACCGGATTCTCGCGCGCGTACTCGGCCAGTTCCTCGAGATTCGAATAGGGAGCGTCGGCCAGGGTCACCAGGGCGAAGGGATATGTGAGGAAGATGCCGATCGGCTCGAAACTCTCGCTTGTGTAGGTCGCGTTGCCCTGGATGATGTGCATGGTCGGCACGTCGATCACGAAGGACCCTGTCATGTAGCCGTCGGCAGGCGACTGGGCGACGGCCGTCGCGCCTTCGATGCCGCCACCACCCGGCCGATTGACGACGCGCGCGGGCACGCCGGTCTCGCGCTGCATCTCGTCGGCGATGACGCGGGTGAGCTGATCCTCCAGATCGCCGGGAGGCCAGGGGACGATGAAGGTAACGGGGCGTTCCGGATAATCGGCGAAGACGGGACCGGCCAGGGCGACGGTCGCAGCAAGAGCGGCAACGGCCGCAGCAACGGGCTTGATCATACTTTATCTCCCATTTGGCACCCTCGGATCTAGTCGGTTTATTATTATCACCGAAGGTTCAAATTCATCTTGCGTGGCGTAGCCGCTTCTGTCAAGAGTTCCCGTGCAGCCACCAGCCAGTGCGGTTTCGGAGGAACGGAAACAAGATGGCCCAGACGATGGGTACGGTCGATAAGGCTCTGATCCTGCTAGATTTTTTTACGGTTAGCGAACCCGAATGGGGGCTGAGCGAGCTGGCGCGGGAAGCCGGCCAGGATAAGGCCACGACCTTGCGGCTGCTCAACAGCCTGATGCGTGGTGGCTTCGTCGAACAGCACCCGTCCACAAGGAAATTCCGGCTTGGCAGGAACATCCTGAAGCTGGCGAAGGTGCGCGAGGCAAGTTTCCCGATCGCTTCTGTGGTCGAGCCTGCACTGCAGGCGCTCGTCGTCGAGACGGGCGAAACGGCGCATGCCGCACTTGGGGCGGGATCGGCAATGATCACCATCGGCGTGGCCGAGCCGCAACGTCCCACCAGGGTACATGTCGACCCCTCGGATCGACTGCCCTTCCACGCCACTGCCTCGGGTGTCGTCTATCTGGCCTTTGCGGACGAAAAGACCGTCGAGGCTATCCTGGCGGCCGAAAGCTTCGTCGGACACACAGACCAGACCGTGCGGACGGCCGATGAACTCCGCCCCCTCCTCGCCGCCACGCGCAAGCGCGGCTTTGCCGTGTCGGCAAAAACCTACGAGGACGAGGTCGTCGGCGTTGCCGCCCCCTTCTTCGACGCGACGGGCCAGGTTTACGGCACGCTGGCCGTCGCATCGGTGGCGTCGCGCTTCGATCTGGAAAAGCAGGGCCTGATAGCCGCCGCCGTACGCAAGGCGGCGAGTGAAGTCACCACGGCGATCGGCGGCGAAGTGCCGGATGCCCTTCGCCAGGACAAGGAAGCCGCGGCATGAAACCCGGAGCACAGGCGCTTGTCCTCGATTTCGGCGGCGTGATCTCGCGAACTGTCTTCGAAACCCATCGCGAGAATGAACGCGCGCTCGGCCTCGCCCCAGGGACGCTCCAATGGATGGGGCCCTTCGACCCCGACGGCGATCCGCTCTGGCAGTCGATGCAGGAAGGCGAGATCAGCGAGCGCGACTACTGGGCGATCAGGGCGCGCGAGACGGGCGAACTGGTCGGCGAGGTTTGGGACACGCTGCCGAAGTTCTTGCAGCGCATCAGGGGCGACGAGCCGTCCTCCGCGATCCGGCCCGAAGCGATTGCCGCCATCGGCGCGGCCAAGGCCGACGGCATAAAGCTCGCCATCCTCTCCAACGAACTCGACCTGTTCTATGGCGCCGGCTTCCGGGACAAGCTGCCTTTTCTGAAGGATTTCGATCTCATCGTCGACGCGACCTATACCGGCATATTGAAGCCGGATCCGCGCGCATACGCGCGGGTCACGGAAGGGTTCGGTCTGCCACCGGACGCATGCGTCTTCGTCGATGACCAGCTGAAGAATGTTCGGGGTGGCGACGAATTCGGCATGAAGACGGTTCATTTCAACGTCCGTGATCCGGCCGGAAGCTACGCCAGGGCGCTTGCCCTTCTCGGCGTCGACACCCTGTTGCAGGAGGAAAAATGATGCTGCGCGACAACAATTTCCTGAAGGAAAACAATGCCAAACACATCTGGCATCCGATGGCGCACCCCGCGGAAATGCGCGCAAATCCTCCAAAGCTGATCGTGGCGGCCGAAGGCGTGACGCTGACCGATGTGGACGGCCACAGGACGCTCGACGCCGTGGGCGGGTTGTGGAACGTCAATCTCGGCTATTCCTGCGAACCGGTGAAGAAGGCGATCGCCGACCAACTTGACCAGCTTCCCTATTATTCTGCCTTCCGCGGCACCTCGACGGGCCCAGCCGTCGAGCTCTCCTACGAGCTTGCCGAATGGTTTCGTCCGGACGGGCTGGTGCGCTCCTTCTTCACGTCGGGCGGATCGGACAGCGTCGAAACCGCCCTGCGGCTTGCGCGCCAGTACCACAAGATCCGCGGTGAGCGGGATCGCACCAAGTTCCTGAGCCTCAAGAAGGGCTATCACGGCACCCATTTCGGCGGCGCCTCGGTCAATGGCAACGCCAGTTTCCGCCGCAACTACGAGCCGCTGCTGCCGGGTTGCTTCCAGATCACCTGTCCCTGGCCCTATCGCAACCCCTTCGGCGAGACCGATCCGGCGCGTCTGGCGGAGCTTTGCGCGGCGGCGCTGGAGGATGAGATCGCCTTCCAGGGCGCCGACACCATCGCCGCCTTCATCATGGAGCCGGTGCTGGGTGCCGGCGGTGTCATCCCCCCGCACGAGAGCTTCATGCCGAAGGTCCGCGAAATCTGCGACCGGCACGGCATCCTTCTGATCGCCGACGAAGTCATCACCGCGTTCGGCCGCGCCGGCGCCTGGACCGGATCGCGCCTCTTCGGCGTCCAGCCGGACCTGATGTGCACCGCCAAGGCCATCACCAATGGCTACTTCCCCTTCGGCGCCGTCATGATCTCGCAGAAGGTGGCGGACGTCTTCGAGCATGACGAGACCTCCTTCGGCGCGATCGGCCACGGCTACACCTATTCGGCCCATCCGGTCGGCGCGGCGGCCGCGCTCGCCTGTCTGGTGGAGATGAAGAAGGCCGATCTTGCCCAAAACGCCGCCTCGCGCGGCGACGAACTCCTGGCCGGCTGCATGGATCTGAAGGACCGGCACGCGATCGTCGGCGACGTGCGCGGCAAGGGGCTGATGGTGGCGCTGGAACTCGTCGCCGACCGGGCGACCAAGAAGCCGATCGACAAGAAGACCATCGGCCAGATTTTCGAGACCTCCTACAGCGAAGGCGTCATGGTTCGTGTCTCCGGCAACAATATCATCCTCTCGCCGCCGCTAGTCATCGACGGAAGCGATGTGAAGCGCATGGTCGCGGCGTTGGAAGCGGGGTTGGCCGCCGCGGCATAGGCCTTCGCCCGAGGTTGCCCATCCCCCAGAGCACACTGCGCCACACGAATTGACGTCCGGTGAGGGCCTTGATGAAGTGGGGCCAGAACAACTGCACCGGCTCTGCAACGAGAATGCCCGCCCCGACCGGATGTCAGCAATTCGAGGACAGTTGCTGGAGGCAGCCAGCCCGCTGTCAACCCCCAACGCGACATCAGGCAAAAGCTTCCTAGCTTCAGCAAGCTGGGTGGCGGAGGCATCCTCAGGGATTGAGTGTTCTTGACCCTGCGAAACTGGTTGATGCGAATGTGGATTGCGCAGCCATTGGCGGTTTCGACCACCTCCTTGACAGCAAGTCCGGTAAATTCCGTCCGGCGTGCGCCCAGATAGGTCAGCAGCATCGGCACGTCGTAGTTGGCCGAGTGAAAAATCTGGTCACCTGCCACATGCTGGTTGTCGGCGACGAGACACCCGGTGAAGACGGGAAGCTGGAACATCGGACGCAGACGCTCCGGACAGGGCTTGTCGGTCAGCGTCCTGATGTCGGAAGGCTTTAATTTCGGGGGGCGAAACCCCTCCAGCGACAGCTGCCTCACCGCGTAGCCGCGTCCACGCAGGTATCTGAGGAACTCGGCCACATTGCCCAGATGCTTGCGGATAGTATTCGTTCCGAGGCCCAGCTTCATCGGTGCCTCGTTCCTCTCCACTGCAACCGAAACCATCCGTGCAGCCGTCTAGCGAAGTTTCAAGGGCGATAGCTTGCGCAACCTGGCACTCTGGCCATAACGCGGGGGGATCTCGTCGACATGATCACGGAGTTTGGCGAGATGATACTGCTCCAGCTCTGAGGTATCCCGCGCACATCCTGCTCGCGCAGGATGCCTTCGGCCGCCGTTAGAAGACATTGCCTCTTCGGACCAGGTTCTGAATTTTGTGCCGTGTCGCCATGCCGGACCGCCCGTGCTCTCTGAAGGGCGTGGCGATCCGTTCGTGCCTCGGCCCTGTGCCTCAGTTTCGTGCACATTCACGGATTTCGGCTGCAGGAAGATTCGCACGGAGCGGATAGGTAAGCGATTTCAACGGCTTGGAAGTTCAATGGCTGGGGAACCTGGATTCGAACCAGGACTAACGGAGTCAGAGTCCGTGGGTCTACCGTTAACCTATTCCCCAATCCTGCCCGCGGCTGTGCCGGCGAAGCAAAGGCTATTTGGTATATCGGGCCCGGATAGTCAACCCCGGCCCCTTGCCTGTTCTCTGACGAATGCGCACATGCGGCAAAGGTTCCCGGTCGTGTCGCTGATCCGGAAGCCAGCTCTTGGTGTTGAGGTCCACACCTGCTACTCTGAGTCCAACGTTAGGATTTGGAGTGCCCGCCGGCGCACGTCGCGCAAGGCGGGCGCCGAAGGACATCAAGGTGAAAAACCCGGATCAGGGTGCCGGAACCCCGGCAGCCGGGCTGGAACGTGTGGCAACGCCTCTTGAGCGCGTTGCACCCGATGTGGCACCGACTGGATCGGCCGCGACAAGCGGCAGTACGGGCGGTCCCGCTGCAGCAAAACCGGCGGAATCGACAAAACCCGCCCGCAAGCGGCGCAAGCGCCGCCGTGGGCGAAAGGTCTTCGCGCGCTCCCCGGGCCCTGTGGCAAACAGTGCAGGGCAGGTGCCGCCAAAGCCGGAATCGGCACCCCCGCTCCTGCCGGGCAACGCGCCCAAAATATCCCAGCCTGCGGTTATGCGGAATGACGACGACCGGCCGCCTGCCTATGCTGCGCTCGATCTCGGCACCAATAATTGCCGGCTGCTGGTCGCCGTCCCGACAAGGCGTGGCCAGTTCCGTGTCATCGACGCCTTCTCGCGCATCGTCCGGCTGGGCGAAGGCCTTTCACTTACCGGCAAGCTTGGCGAGGATGCCATGGACCGGGCCGTGGAGGCACTCGCCATCTGCGCGTCCAAGCTCGAAACCCGGCGCGTTCGCAAGACGAGGCTGATCGCCACAGAGGCCTGCCGCTCGGCCGAAAACGGCGTCGCCTTCATCGAAAGGGTGCGTGCGGAAACGGGTCTCGAACTGGAGATCATCGACCGCGAGACCGAAGCGCGGCTCGCTGTGTCGGGCTGCGGTTCGCTTGTCGAGCGCGACACGAGCGGCGTGGCGCTGTTCGATATTGGCGGCGGTTCCTCGGAGATCGCGCTGGTCGATCTCACCCGCGAGCGCTCGCCAAGGCTTGCCAACAACATCGCTGCCTGGACCTCGCTGCCGGTTGGCGTGGTGTCGCTTGCCGAGCGCCATGGCGGGCGTGACGTGACGCCTGAAACCTTCGATGCCATGGTGGCGGATGTGGGTGAAATGCTGGCCGGCTTCGCCGCCGCCAATCCGCTGCGCGAGATGGTCGAGGGGGGGCAGTTCCACCTTCTCGGCACGTCGGGCACGGTGACGACGCTTGCCGGTGTCCATCTGGCGCTGCCGCGCTACGACCGGCGCCAGGTCGACGGGCTGTGGATGGATCGCGCCCATGTCGACGCGATGATCGAGCGCCTGCTCGGCTGGAGCTATGCCGAACGCGTCGCCAATCCCTGCATCGGGCCGGACCGGGCCGACCTCGTGCTGGCCGGCTGCGCCATCCTGCAGGCGATCCGCCTTGCCTGGCCGAGCGAACGTCTGCGGGTGGCCGATCGCGGCCTGCGCGAGGGAATGCTGAGCGAATTGATGGCCGAGGACGGCGTTTGGCGCCGCCGCCGGCGGCGGCAGGAGCGGCGACCATGAAGAAGAGTACCGGCGGATCCGGCGCGCGCGCGCTGAAGACGCGGCTGACCAAGAAGAAGGTCAAGAATTCTTCTCGGCGCTGGCTGGAGCGCCAGCTCAACGACCCCTATGTCAAGCGCGCCCATGCGGAGGGCTATCGCTCGCGGGCCGCCTTCAAGCTGATCGAGATCGACGACCGCTACAAGCTGCTCAAGCCCGGTCAGCGCGTGGTCGATCTGGGCGCGGCACCCGGCGGCTGGTGCCAGGTCGCCGTTTCGCGCGTCAAGTCCTCGGCAGAGGCGCCGCGGGTGGTTGGCATCGACTATCTCGATGTCGACCCAGTGCCGGGCGCCACCATCCTGAAACTGGACTTCCTCGACGATACGGCGCCCGAACGCCTGATGGAAGCGCTGGGCGGGGCGCCCGATGTCGTCCTGTCCGATCTCGCAGCACCCACCACCGGCCACCGCCGCACCGACCATATCCGCACCATGCATCTGTGCGAGGTTGCGGCCGATTTCGCCATCTCGGTGCTGAAGCCGGGCGGCCATTTCCTGGCCAAGACGTTCCAGGGCGGCACGGAAGGCGGTCTTCTCGACATGCTGAAGAAGAATTTCACCTCCGTACACCACGTCAAGCCGCCCGCCTCGCGCGAGGAATCGGTCGAACTCTATATCCTTGCCCGCAATTTCCGCGGACGCACCGAGGACGAGACCGCCGACTAGCGAGCCTTCGGTTTGCGGCACGCGCTTGGCCGCCGGTCCAGACTGCGGTATTCTGAATGAGTCATTGGCAATCGGCTGGCGCCTGGCTGGCACGGTGGGCACGAGAGAGGCAATGACCCAGCTCGGTCACATGGCGGCCAGCATCTTCCGCAAGGGCGCAGGCCACAAGCGCGTCCTGGTGGCCATCGCCGGCGCGCCGGGTGCCGGCAAGTCCACCCTGTCGGAAGACCTTCTCCCGCTGTTGCCGCAAGGCGCTGCCGCGATCGTCCAGATGGACGGGTTCCACCACGACAATGCGGTTCTCGAAGCGCGCGGTCTGCTGGCGCGTAAGGGCGCGCCCGAGACCTTCGATTTTGCTGGCTTCCGTCACGCGCTGGAAAGGCTGAAAACAACGGATGACGAGATCGCGCTGTCCGTTTTTGACCGCAAGGCGGATCTCGCGCGCGCCGGCGCTACCGTCATCGGGCCGGAGATCCGGTTCGTGCTGGTCGAGGGCAATTACCTGCTGCTCGACGAAAGCCCCTGGTACGGGCTTGCACCGCTGTTCGACTTCTCGATCTTCATCGACGTGCCACGCGGCGAACTCGCGCACAGGCTGGTCAGGCGCTGGGTCGACCACGGCCTGTCGCAGGAGGCTGCGCGCGAACGCGCCTTTTCCAACGACATGGCCAATGTCGAGCGGGTGCTGGCGGCAAGGCGCGACGCAGACCTGATCTTCAAGCCCGAAAACGAAACGCAAGCCAGATAGGCCGCGAGCTACTCTGCCGCCTGTCGACTAGGCGACAGCCCGCCATGGGCGATGATGAACTCCACCACCTCGTCGACGCCCTTGCCGCGCGACAGGTCGGTAAAGGCGAAGGGTTTTTGCCCGCGCATGCGGCGCGCATCGCCCTCCATCGCCTCCAGGTCGACATTCACATGCGGCGCGAGATCGGCCTTGTTGATGACCAGGAAGTCGGAGCGCGTGATGCCCGGCCCGCCCTTGCGCGGGATGTCGCCGCCCTGGCAGACCGAGATGACATAGAGGGTCAGATCGGCCAGGTCCGGCGAGAAGGTGGCGGCCAGATTGTCGCCGCCCGATTCGATGAAAACGACATCCATGTCGGGGATGCGCTCGTTGAGCTGCGCGATTGCCTGGAGATTGATCGAGGCGTCCTCGCGGATCGCCGTGTGCGGGCAACCGCCGGTCTCGACACCCAGGATGCGTTCTTCCGGCAGCGCCTGGAGACGCGCCAGCATCATCGCGTCCTCCTTTGTGTAGATGTCGTTGGTGACGACGCCGATCGAGAAATGATCGCGCATCGCCTTGCACAGTTTCTCGGTCAGCGTCGTCTTGCCCGAGCCAACCGGTCCGCCAATGCCGACGCGAAGGGGTCCGTTTTGAGTCATGATCTGAAAAGCCTTGAGTACTGGGTTTCATGCCGCATGGCCATGGTGTCGGCCATGATGGTGGCGGAGCCGAGATCGTCGAGCGATGCCGAAACCGCCCTGCTGGCCACAGTCGAGATAACCGGTTCAAGTTCGGCGACGATACCGACGCTGTCCTGCTGGCCGATGACCGAGAGCCGGATCGCCGCCTGCACCTGGTTCGAGGCAAACGCCTGCAGGAAGGCCGAGAGGGCCGCCTGCGCATCGATGCCATGCACGCCGGCAACCGCGCCGAAGGCGACGCAATAGGGACAGGCCGCCGGCAGCGCCAACGTCTCGGTGCCGGACCATTGCCGTGCCGCTTCCAGAAAGGCCGCGCCCTGCAGCATGGTTTCCATGTGGCGCTCTTTCGAGCCTGCCAGCGCTTCCGCGAGTTCGGCGATTTCCGCCAGGCCTTCGCCCCTTCCGGCTCGGCGGTGGCTTTCGGCCGCGAGCAATGCGTCATTCCAGGCCGAGCCTTTTTCCAGGAGAAGGCCGATCCAATCGCGCAACAGGGCGCGGTCGCTGACCAGCCCGTCATGCACGGCGCGCTCCAGCCCGTGGCTGTAGGCGAAGGAGCCGACCGGGAAGGCCGGCGACAGCCAGGCCATCAGCCGCAGCAAGGCGGCCTGGCTGGCCGGCTCAGGCATGGTTGTGCCCGTAATGCGGATCGCCGGGCAGTCGCCCATAGGCATCGCGCTCGCCGCCATGTGCGTGGTCGTGCCCATGGGCGTGACCGTGATGGTGATGATGGCCATGGGTCTGGCCGGAATAGGCGCCGCGCACCGGGGTAAAGGGCTCGGTAACATCGCTGACCGTCGCGCCGAGGCCTTCGAGCATCGCCTTGATGACGTGGTCGCGCAGGATCAGGATGCGGTTCTCCTCGATCTGGGCAGCCAGATGACGGTTGCCGATGTGCCAGCACAGTTGCGCCAGATGCAGCCGGTCGCGGGCGCGTATGTCGTAGACTTCCTCCTCGGCGGCCACGATCCGGGCATGGCGGCCATCGTCCAGCACCAGGAGATCGCCATGGTCTAGCGCCACTGGCTCGGGCAGGTCGACCAGCACCTTTGTGCCGTCGTCGAGTTCGAGAACCTTGCGTCGCAGATGCCGCTCGTCATGGGCCAGCATTGCCTGGCCGACAGGCGCCACGTCGCTGCCAGCATCCTGGCCCTTGAAAACCGAGCCCGCGCGCGGCAGCTTGGTGAAGTCAGTGTTGATAGAGAGTTTCATGCGGCAGCTTCCCTTTCCCTGGCGCGGGCCAGCGCGGGACGCGCCAGCACACGGTCGAAATAGGAATTCACCCGCTCGGATGCGACCTCGAATTTCGCCCCCCTCGCCCATTGCCCGCAATGGCCGAGAATGATGTCGGCGGCCGTGAACCGATCGCCCATGGCAAATTCCCGGTCGCCGAGCCGCATGTCGAAATTGACGACCTCGCGCGCGAATTCATGCGCCGTCCAGGGTCCCACCTCGGCACGCAGTTCCTCGTTCAGGAGCATCCGGTGTTTGAGCTTGTTCCAGAGCGGCGCCTCCAGTTCGCATTGCGCGAAGAACAGCCACGAGTTCAGTTCCGCCCGTTCGGCCGGGGTCGCCCCGCCCATGCCCTTGTCGACATGCTTGTCGGCCAGATAGGCGCAGATGGCGGCCGAATCCGTCACCACCAAATCGCCATCGACCAGCGCCGGCACCTTGCCGGACGGGTTGTAGCGGCGCATCGTCTCCGAATGCTGCTTGGCCTTGACGATCTCGTAGGGCTGGCCGAGTTCCTCCAGCATCCAGGTCACGCGCGTGAGCCGCGAGCCAGGCGTTCCGACTGCTTGATACATGGGGTGTCCTCGAACCTCATTAGCGGGGCTCGTTTCCTAAAACAGAAAATACCTTTGCGCCATCGGCAGCACCGTCGCCGGTTCGCAGGTCAGCAACTCGCCATCGGCGCGCACCTCGTAGGTCTCGGGATCGACCTCGACCTCGGGCGTGGCGTCGTTGAGCACCATAGATGCCTTGCCGATGCCGCCGCGGGTGTTCTCCACCGCGGCCATGCCCTTGTCCACGCCGAGCCTCTCCCTCAACCCGCTGTCGAGCGCAGCCTTCGACACGAATGTGACCGAGGAATGGGCGATCGCCTTGCCGTAGCCGCCGAACATCGGCCGGTAGTGCACAGGCTGGGGAGTGGGGATCGAGGCGTTGGGGTCGCCCATCGGGGCGGTTGCGATCATGCCACCCAGAAGCACCATCATCGGCTTGACGCCGAAGAAGGCCGGGTCCCACAAAACGAGATCGGCACGCTTGCCCACCTCGATTGAGCCGATTTCCTTGGACAGCCCGTGGGCGATTGCCGGATTGATCGTGTATTTGGCGATGTAGCGGCGGACGCGGAAATTGTCGTTGTCGCCCGTCTCCTGAGGCAGGCGACCGCGCTGGCGCTTCATCTTGTCGGCGGTCTGCCAGGTGCGGATCAGCACCTCGCCGACCCGGCCCATCGCCTGGCTGTCCGACGAGATGATCGAGAAGGCACCCATGTCGTGCAGAATGTCCTCGGCCGCGATGGTCTCCTTGCGGATGCGGCTTTCGGCAAACGCGATGTCCTCGGGGATCGACGGCGACAGATGGTGGCAGACCATCAGCATGTCGAGATGCTCGGCAATGGTGTTGACCGTGTAGGGCCTCGTCGGATTGGTCGAGGACGGGATGACATTGGGCAGCCCGCAGACCTTGATGATGTCGGGCGCATGCCCGCCGCCGGCGCCTTCGGTGTGGAAGGCGTGGATGGTGCGGCCCTTCAGGGCGGCCACCGTGTTCTCCACGAACCCGCTCTCATTCAGCGTGTCGGTGTGGATCATCACCTGCACGTCATACTCGTCGGCGACCGACAGGCAGTTGTCGATGGCGGCGGGCGTGGTGCCCCAGTCCTCGTGCAGCTTCAAGGCGCAGGCGCCGCCCAGCACCATCTCTTCCAGCGCGGCCGGCAGCGACGCATTGCCCTTGGCCGACAGGCCGATATTCATCGGGAAGGCGTCAAAACTCTGGATCATGCGGCCGATATGCCAGGGGCCGGGCGTGCAGGTGGTGGCCAGCGTGCCGTGGGCCGGGCCGGTGCCGCCACCGAGCATGGTGGTGACGCCAGCGGTCAGCGCCTCTTCGATCTGCTGCGGGCAGATGAAATGGATGTGAGCGTCGAAACCGCCGGCCGTCAGGATCTTGCCCTCGCCAGCGATCGCCTCGGTGCCGGGGCCGACAATGATCGTCACGCCCGGCTGGGTATCGGGGTTGCCGGCCTTGCCGATGGCGTGGATGCGGCCGTCCTTCAGCCCGATATCGGCCTTGTAGATCCCGCTGTGGTCGATCACCAGCGCATTGGTGATCACCGTGTCGACGGCCCCTTCCGCCCGCGTGGTCTGGGCCTGCCCCATGCCGTCGCGAATAACCTTGCCACCGCCGAATTTCACCTCCTCGCCATAGGTGGTGAAGTCCTTCTCGACTTCGACGAAGAGCTCCGTGTCGGCAAGCCGCACCCGGTCGCCGGTTGTCGGACCGAACATCTGCGCATAGGATGAGCGGGAAATGGTGGCGGGCATTTCAGTTCCTTTCTGTCATGCGCGTATGACGTCGCTGCTCAATCTGTCCGGCAACCCCGTGACGCAGCGTCCAACCGGAACAGCCCGGCCTCTGCGGCGTTCCTGAAAGCAGACCGCAACGGGCCGTCGACGAGCAAGGAGATACCGATGATCGAATTCTTGACCCAATCCAGGGATCGCACCGTACGCGTTTTGGCGGGCGTTGCCGTGGCTCTGGCCATCGCGGCACCGTCGGCTCTCGCCCAGGGGCTTGAAGCCGAAGGCGCTCGAGACACCATCATCGGCTCCGACGTGAAGACCGGCGAGATCAGCATCGACGACGATGCCGAACGCATCGTCACGGCGATCCAGAACACCGGCGAGGCCGTGCAGGAAGTGCGACGGCGGTTCAATGTCGACGAGGTTGCGATCGTTCTGCTGAGCGACATCGACGCGCCGGACAACCCGGTCGCGGAAGCTGTCGAGGTCAACAATGAGGCGATCGGCGAATTGCGGGTGGCAATAGAAAGCAGCGCCATCTTCTTCCACGCCATCGACAGCCGTCGCATCCTGCTGCAGAATGTCATCGGAATGGAATTCGACGACAACGACGTCATCATCTATGCAATCGGCGGCGGCGAGGTTCAGTAGCGCCCCCGCCGCGCCTCCAGCTGACTGTCGGTCAGGACGGTTCACAGCTTTCCCATCACCTTCTGCTGGAAGCCGTAGACCGTGCGTGCGCCCGAAAGCGGCACCAGCGCGACTTCGCGCTCCTGGCCCGGCTCGAAGCGCACGGCGGTTCCCGCCGCAATGTCGAGCCTCATGCCGCGCGCCTTGTCGCGGTCGAAGCGCAGGGCCTGATTGGTCTCGAAGAAATGGTAGTGGCTGCCCACCTGGATGGGGCGGTCGCCGGTATTGGCGACCAGGACGCTGACCGTTTCGGCCCCCGCATTGAGCGTGATGTCGCCCTCCGCAGTGATGATCTCTCCGGGTATCATTGCCCCTCCCCTATACTGGCAGCGCGAGCAGGATGCCGCCAACCACCGTCAGCGCGCCGGCGGCGCGGGTGACCATGCGGCCTTGCCCTGCCTGAAGCGCGCGGCCCAGTCCCAGCCCGATGGCGATGCCTGCGGCATGAAGCACCGCAGTGGAGATCAGAAAGCCCGCGCCATAGGCTGCCATCGTCGCTGCGCCCATTTCCTCGCCATGGGCGTGACCGTGGAACAGCGCAAAAAAGCCGACCACAACTGCGCCGATAACGACCGGTACCGGCAAGGCCAAGGCAACCATCAGGCCGATCACGATGATGGAGGCCAGGATGAAGGGCTCCACGAAGGGCAGTTCGACACCGCCGAGCGCCAACAGGAAGCCCGCCGCCATCACGCCGACGAAAGCTGCCGGCACCACGATCAGCGCGCGACCGCCGAGCAACGAGGCCCACAGGCCGACCGCAACCATCGCCAGCACGTGGTCGAGCCCGAAGAAGGGGTGCAGCAGGCCGCTCATGAACGAGCCGTAATCGTCGAGATGCGCATGATGGGGATGCGCCATCGCGGCAGTGGCGATCAGCAGAAGCGGGACCGAAAGGGCAATGGGTCTGAGCATGGCATGGATCCTTGAAAAAGCGCTGCTAACGAATGGGTTCATGGACGGTGACCAGCTTGACCCCGTCGGGAAAAGTGGCCTCGACCTGCACGTCGTGGATCATCTCGGCCACACCTTCCATGACCTGATCGCGCGTGATCACGTGGGCACCAGCCTCCATGAGATCGGCAACCGTGCGGCCGTCGCGCGCGCCCTCGACCACGAAATCGGCAATGAGCGCAATGGCTTCGGGATGGTTGAGCTTGACGCCGCGCTCCAGTCGCTTTCGGGCCACGATGGCCGCCATCGCCACCAGCAGCTTGTCTTTTTCCCTTGGCGTCAGTTGCATTCCCGTCCCCCTCAGCCGTTCGAAACGGCCTAGCTTGACCAAATTTTGGGCAGACCTGCCTCGCTTCCAAGCAGTTGCAGTAGCGGCATCAAGCGCTGGCGCAGGGCATGTCCGTCCGTTGCCGTCAGTCTAGCAAGAAGCTTGCCAGCGTCACCAACTTTCCATGTGCTGATGCCGTCGCTTGCACCGAGAATCGAACCGACCCTTGCAGCCGCCGCTTCTGCCTCTGCGTCGATCAGCAGGACCGTGGCGATGGCGCGGGCGCCGCCACCGACGGCAGCATGCCGAAGCGTCTCGGCAACGCTGCCGGTCAGCGCCAGATCCTCCGCATGGACCAGCTTGCCACCCACGCGCACCCGCCAGCGATCGCGAAACGTCGCCTCGTTCACCGTTTCGCCCATGGCGGTGCGGCCAAAGATCGTCGCCTCGAGGATCAGCGCCCGCGCGCCCGGCTCGAGGTCTATTTCCAGCCGCCGCCGCAAGGCCGAACGGTCGAACAGGATGGTTTCCTGCGGCAGCCAGGCGATGGAGGCGTTCTTGCCGGCGCGCATCCGGCATGTCACCGTCGCCTCGCCCTCCCCTGCCCGGTAGACCTTTTCGCAGGCCTGGGTCGTCAGCGTCAGCGCGGTCCCCTCGCCTGCCTCGGCTTCCCATTCGACCCGGTCGCCACCGGTCAGGCCGCCGGCGGTGTTGATCAGCACGGCTTCCAGCCCGGCCGCCTCCCTGCGCGGCAGGCGGATCTTGGCCGCCCCTTCCTGGAAAAGGCGGTCCAGGCGCGTGCCGCCTTGGCCTTGCTTGACCGATACCCTGCCCCGCGCCTCGACACGCTGCATGCGGCGCCCGTCCCTGGGAAGAATGTCGTTCACGCAGTGCCTTTCGTGTCTCTTGTCATACGCTCTTTTGCCGGAAGCCTGTATCATGTGGCAGGGCCGAAATGTTGCATTGCCGGGTTCTGGAACCTATAGGCTTTTTGCGCAGGGAAATGGCATTTGATTTTGCACCGGGGCTCATTGCACACGGGCGTTGATGTATTCAGGGGTGGGTGGAGTATGGCCGACAAGCTAGCCGAAGAAATAATCAACAAGATCAAGGCTCACGCCGATCCCGCCGCCGGCGAAATCACGCTCGATACGGAACTCGATGCACTGGGCATTCACTCGCTCGAACTGACCGAGATCATTTTCGATATCGAGGATGAGTTCGACATCGAGGTGGACATGAACACGTCCGATGCGTGGGACAGTCTCAACAGCGTCAACGACATCGTGACGGCCGTGCGCGGGCTGATCGACAAGAAAAGCTGATTGATGACCGGGGTCGGCAAGGCTGGAAGGCAGCGCATCGTCATCACCGGCATGGGCGGAATCTGCGCCCTTGGCACGGATGCAGCATCGATCTGGCAGTCCATGCGGGAGGGCCGCAGCGGGATAACACCGATCACCAACGTGCCGCTGCACGAGCTCAAGGTGGAGATCGGGGCCGAAATCAAGCAGTTGCCGGACCATGGTCTGGAAAGACGGCGCCTGGCCACCATGGATCGCTTCAGCCTGCTGGCGGTTATCGCAGCGGGCGAGGCGCTCGCCCATTCAGGAATCGTTGTCGACGACACCAACACCGCGCGCATCGGCGCCGTGATCGGGGCTGGCATCTGCGGCTGGGATTCGATCGAGGACAATTACCGTTCCATCCTGCTCGAAGGCCGCAAGCGGGCCGACATCTTCACCGTGCCCCGCGTGATGCCGGGCGCGGCAGCCGGCCAGGTCAGCATGCAGTACGGACTGCGCGGGCCGGTTTTCGGCGTCACCTCGGCCTGCTCCACCGGCAATCATGCCTTCGCATCGGGGCTGGACCAGCTCCTGCTCGGGCGCGCCGACGCGATGCTGGCCGGCGGCACGGAAGCGCCCATCATCTGGGGTGTGTTGAAAGCATGGGAGGCGCTGCGCGTGCTGGCGCGCGAGGCCTCGCGTCCCTTCTCTGCCGACCGCGAAGGCCTGGTGATCGGCGAAGGCGCCGGCGTGGTGGTGCTGGAGACGCTGGAACATGCCAAGGCGCGCGGAGCGAACATCCTGGCCGAGCTTGCCGGAGTGGGCATGACGGCGGACGCCTCCGACATCGTAGCGCCGACGGTGGAAGGTCCGGTCGCCGCCATGAGGGCGTGCCTTGCCGATGCCGGGCTGGCGCCGGAGGATGTCGACTATATCAATGCCCATGGCACCGGCACCAAGGCCAATGACGAGATCGAAACGCAGGCCATCCGCCGCGTCTTCGGCAAGCATGCCGACAGTCTTTCGGTCTCCTCGACCAAATCCATGCACGGCCATGCGCTGGGCGCGTCCAGCGCGCTGGAGATGATCGCCTGCGTCAACGCGCTGCGCGAGGATCTGGTGCCCCCCACCATCGGCTATCGCGAGGCCGATCCCGCCTGCGATCTCGACGTGACGCCGAACGAGGCCCGCAGGCGCCCGGTCCGGGTCGCTCTCAGCAACGCGTTTGCCTTTGGCGGCACCAATGTCACGGTGGCGGTGCGGAAATTCGAGCAGGGCTGACCGCCTTCTTCGCTGGCTCAATGGAAATCCCGCGACTTCGGCAGGATGCGCACGTCGCGCGGGTGTCCGCCGGCGCGCTGATAGACCGGCTTCAGCAACTCATCCGCCCTTGAAAGCTGCAGCTTGGCCTCATGCGCCCTGGAAAGCTGGCCGAGTTCGGCCGTCCGGTCGTGAATGCGGCTGGCCATCAGATGCACCACCCCCTCCTCGCTGCGCTGTATCCTGCCCTCCACCAGCGCCAGCCTGGCCGACATCACCTCACGGCGGAAACGCTTGAAGTCGCGCGCCCATAACAGGACGTTGCAGATACCGGTCTCGTCCTCGATCGTCATGAAGATGGCGTTGCCCTTGCCCGGCCGCTGGCGCACCAGAACGACGCCCGCCACCTTGACGAAGGCGGCATCGCGCGCGCCGTCCGCCTCGCGGCACGACAGTACCCGCTCGGCCCGGAACCGCTCGCGCAGGAAACTCATCGGATGGGCCTTCAGCGACAGCCTGGTGGTCTGGTAGTCGGCCACGACATGCTCGGCCAGCGGCATTTTGGGCAACGCCGCATCCGCATCCTTGCCCAGCTCGCGCGCCTGCGCGGCGGCAAACAGCGGCAGCGGGTCGTCGTCGGGCAGGCGCCGCACCGCCCACAGTGCCTCGCGCCGGTCCAGGCCCACCGAGCGGAAGGCATCGGCATCGGCAAGCTTCTTCAGCGCGGCAAGCGGCAGGCTGGCACGCCGCCACAATTCCTCCAGGCTGCCATAGGCTTCGCCGCGATGGCGTATGATCGCACCCGCCCAATCCGCCTCGCGAAACCCGTCTATGTTTCGAAAGCCCAGCCTGAGCGCCAGCGCGCCGTCGCCGCGTCTCTCCAGCGTGTTGTCCCATGCGCTCTCGTTCACGTCGACCGGCCGCACCTCGACATCGTGCTCGCGCGCATCGCGCACGATCTGGGCCGGCGCATAAAACCCCATCGGCTGGGAATTGAGCAGCGCGCAGGCAAAGACAGCCGGGTGATGGCATTTGAGCCATGACGACACATAGACCAGCTTGGCAAAGGAGGCGGCGTGGCTTTCGGGAAAGCCATATTCGCCGAACCCCTTGATCTGCTCAAAGCAGCGGCGCGCGAAATCCGGCTCATAGCCGCGCCGCACCATGCCCGAAACCATCTTCGCCTCGAATTCGTGGATCGTGCCGACATGGCGGAAGGTGGCCATGGCGCGGCGCAGCCCGTTCGCCTCTTCCGGGGAAAAGCGGGCTGCCACCATGGCGATCTTCATCGCCTGTTCCTGGAACAGCGGCACACCGAGCGTGCGATGGAGCACGCGCTCGAGTTCGTCCGGCGGGCCATGTTCCGGCGCCGGCGAGGGATAGTACACCTCCTCCTTGCCAGCGCGGCGCCTCAGATAGGGATGCACCATGTCGCCCTGGATCGGACCGGGCCGCACGATGGCAACCTGGATGACGAGGTCGTAGAAGCATTTGGGCTTGAGCCTCGGCAACATGTTGATCTGGGCGCGGCTTTCCACCTGGAAGACGCCGATCGAATCGCCCTTCTGCAGCATGGCGTAGACGGCCGGGTCTTCTTTCTCCACGCTGGCGAGATCGTGCTTCACACCATCATGGTGCTCCAGGAGGTCGAAGCCCTTGCGAATGCAGGTCAGCATGCCGAGCGCCAGCACGTCGACCTTCATCAGGCCGAGCGTGTCGATGTCGTCCTTGTCCCATTCGATGAAGGTCCGGTCCTCCATTGCCGCATTGCCGATCGGCACCATTTCGTCGAGCCGCCCGCGCGCCAGCACGAAACCACCGACATGCTGGGAGAGGTGGCGGGGAAAGCCGAGCAGCCTGCGCGCCAGGCCGATGGCGCGGCCGATCATCGGGTTGTTCGGATCGAGGCCGGCCTCGCGCACCTGATCGTCGGGGATCTCGTTGCCCCAGCTTCCCCACACGGTGCCCGCGATCCTCGCCGTCACGTCCTCGGTCAGCCCGAGCGCCTTGCCGACCTCGCGAATGGCGCTGCGGGGACGATAGGTGATGACGGTCGCCGCGATGCCGGCGCGTTCGCGGCCGTAGCGCCCATAGATGTACTGGATCACCTCCTCGCGCCGCTCGTGCTCGAAATCGACGTCGATGTCGGGCGGTTCGCGGCGTTCGGACGAGATGAAGCGGGCAAACAAGAGGTCGTTGACACTGGGGTCGACCGCAGTGATGCCGAGCGCATAACAGACGGCGGAATTGGCGGCCGAACCGCGCCCCTGGCAGAGAATTCCCCTGTCCTCGGCAAAACGCACGATGTCATGCACGGTCAGGAAATAGCGCGCATAGTCGAGACTGGCGATCAGCGCGAGTTCGTCGGTGATGAGCTTCTTCACCTTGTCGGGCACGCCCTCGGGATAGCGCCAGGCCGCACGTCGCCAGGTCAGCTCCTCCAGCCAGCCCTGCGGGGTCCAGCCCGGCGGGATCGGCTCGTCGGGATATTCGTATTTGAGCTCGTCGAGAGAGAAGTCGATCCGGTCGAGGAACTCCGTCGTGGCCGCGATCGCCTCCGGTGCGTCGCGAAACAGCCGCGCCATCTCGGCTGGCGGCTTCAGGTGCCGCTCGGCATTGGCTTCCAGAAGCTTTCCCGCATTGGCGATGGTCACCCCTTCGCGGATGCAGGTCATCACATCCTGCAGATCGCGCTGTTGCGGCGCGTGGTAGAGCACGTCGTTGACGGCAATCAGATCCACGCCGGCCCGGGCGGCCTCTGCCTCCAGCGCAGCAAGCCGGCGCCGGTCGCCGCCCTTTCTCAGCATCGCGGCGCCCAGCCAGACCCCGGCCGATACCTGCCGCAATCTTGCGAGCGGTTCCGCTACTTCTGCCTTTCCCGGCATCACGATCAGGAGCAGGTCGCCGGCGCGTGCCAGGAGATCGTCGAGGCGCAGGAAACACTCGCCCTTCGGCGCCTTCATCTTGCCGGTCGTCAGGAGCCGGCAGAGATCGCCCCAGCCGGCGCGGTTCTGCGGATAGGCAAGGATTTCCGGCGTATCGTCGGCAAAGACCAGCCGTGTGCCGACCGCCAGCTTGAAGGGGGGCACGGCCGCCGCGCCATGGTCCTCGGCAATCTTCTCCCTGATCCTTTTTACCGCGTCATGGACCCGCACGAGGCCTGCCACCGTGTTGCGGTCGGCAACGCCGATGCCCGCATGACCGAGCCTGATCGCCTCGCCGACAAGGTCCGCGGCCGAGGATGCCCCGCGCAGGAAGGAGAAATTGCTGGCCACGGCCAGTTCGGCATAGGTGGTCACGGCCCTCGACTCCTGCGCCACTTATCGCTATTTATATACACACTTCCATGGGTAGGCGGGCCGGAGATGTGGAGACCAACAGTCGCAAGCTGATGCGGATGCTCCTTCGCGACGGATAGGTGCTGGAGCGCGTGCGGGGCGACCATCACACCTTCAAGCATCCGAAAAGGGCGGAACTCATTTCGCTCACCCACCCGCGCAAGGATTTGCCGGTCGGGCAGGTGCGAAGCATCTACAGGATTGCCGGCTGGAAGCCGTGAGGCACAAGGATAGCGATGCGCACGAAATACTATCTGGGCGTGGTCGAAAAGGATGAGGGCAGCGCCTTCGGCATTTGGTTTCCCGACATGCCTGGCTGCTTTCCCGCCAGTGATGGGCTGGAGGAATTGCCGCGCGAGGCGGCCCTTCTGCTGCGCCAGCATGTCGAGGCACTGGAAAGCGCCGGCCTTGCCGTGCCCGCGCCCCGGCCGCTGGTGGAGGCAATGGCCGAGCCGGAGGTGCGCGAGGCTCTTTCCCGCGGCGCGACCACCCTGCTGGTGCCGCTTCTTGCCGATGCAGGCCGCACGGTGCGCGTCAACGTGACGGTCGAGCGCGGCCTTCTCGAACAGATTGACGCGGCGGCCGAAATGCGCGGCCTGTCGCGCTCGGCTTTTCTCGCCCAGGCGGCACGCGAGAAGATCGCCGGCTGAGCCGGTCACGCAAACACCCCGTGCATGAACCAGCGCGGGATCGTTTCCTCCGTGAAAAGCCCCTCGCGAAAGACCCAGAAGCGGCGGCCGGCGGCATCCTCCAGCCGGTAATAGTCGCGCGTCAGCCCGTCGCAGCGGTCGTGGCGCCACCATTCCGGTGCGATGCGCTCGGGTCCTTCCGCACGCGCGATCTCATGCAGCACCCGGCGCCAGCGAAAGCGCAAAGGCGGGCCGTCCGGCACCTCCGCCAGCGCCTCGATCGGCTGGGGCGGGTCGAAGAGATGGATCGGTCGCGTGGCCGGTCCATCCGGATCGGGCTTCTGCCAGCCATGGGCGGCGCGCGGGAGATCTGCCGCCGGCACCATATAGGCAGCACGTTCTGGAACATGGGTGTCGACGGGCACGAAGCGGGTGACCGCCTCGACGCCGAAGCGCGCGCCCAACCGGTCGACCAGTTCGGCCACCTCCTCTTCTTCCGCCTGGCGGCCGTCGAGGCTTGCCTGGGCTGGTGCGAAGGCTTCCGTGCGCATGGCCGACAGCCTGATCAGGTCGAAGCCGAAACCGGCATCGAGCGGGTCGGCAAGCGAATCCAGCCGCTCGCGAAAGAGCCGCATCAGCGATTTCGCATCACGCGTGGGGCGGCCCGTCTCCAGCCCGAGCCGCAAGACCTTGCCATCGGTGCGAAAGAAGGCGGCCTCGAAGGCACGGCCGCCCTCGCCGCGCGTCTCCAAGAGGCGTCCGACCTCCCCCGACAGCGCCTCCAGCGCCTCTTCCACCCAGGTGACCGGCTCGGCAAACCGTCGTTCCACCATGCAGGCGGGCAGCGGCCGACGTGGTGAGATACGGGTGTCCTCCTCGCCCAAAAGGCGGGCAAGGCGCGCCGTGAGTGCTGACCCGAACCTGGCGGCGAGCGCGGAGCGCGGGCGCATGGCAAGATCGCCCACCGTCTTCAGCCCGGCGCGGGTAAGCGCCACGACGCTTTCGCGGTCGATATCGAGGGCCGCCACCGGCAGCCCGTCCACGGCATGCGCCTCGGCCCCGCAGCGCACGATGTCGATATCGGCGAAACGGGCGAGCGCGCGGGCGGCCTGCGGTGTACCGGCGACCGTGGCGCGGGTCTCGATGCCGGCCGTCTCCAGCCGCGCCAGCAGGCTTTCGCGCAGTCCCGCCTCGCCGTCGAAGAGATGCGCGCAGCCGGAAATGTCGAGCACCAGCCCGTGCGGCGGATCGAGCGCCACCATCGGCGTGTAGCGGTCGCAGAAATCGGCCAGCCGTTCGAGCAGCCTCTGATCGGCGGCCGGGTCCATCTCCACCACCTGGAGATCGGGAATGCGGGCGCGCGCATCGGCCAGCGTCAGGCCGGGCGAAAGGCCGAGCGCCAGCGCCTCCCGGCCCGGCGCCGCCAGCCTCAAGGCATTACCCACCCGCTCGACCAGTGCCAGCGGCTTCTCATCCCGTTCGCGCGAGCGGGCGGCGCGCCGCAGCCGGTCGACGGGCAGGAACGGAAACCACAGCGCCAGATAGCGGCGCGGCCTGTCGGAAACGATGCTGCTCATGATCCCATTCCAGGCGCCAGCCCAGGCCGGCGGGGCCGGCGCGGTGGCGCAACAAGGTGACGTCGAAGGCCGGGTGCCCCGGCGCATTGGCGGCCAGAGGCATGGAAGGACAGGCGGAAACGCGCCAGCGCGTCAGCGCCGCGCCCGCCTCTTCGAACGCGCCCGGCCGCAGCAGAAAGACAGTGACGCCCGATTTCTCCGCCGCCAGTCCCAGCCGCCGCGTGGCGGTGAGGTCGAGCGCGCGGTGGCTGCCCCACGGCTCGATGATGACGGCGCCGAGACCGGCGCATCGCGCCGCCTCCACCCCTGCCCGCAGCACCTCGACCACATCGCGCACCCCCACCAGGATCAGCCGCGCCGGGTCGAGCCCGAAGGCCGCCAGCCCCGGCGCATGAAGCCGGCCGGTTTCGCGTTCGGCATGGGTCTGACGCACCCAGACCAGGTCCTGCCCCGACCCCGACGCAGCCATCGCCCGCAGCGCAAGGCCTGCGGCAAAGCCCGCGGCGGCACCCGCATCGGCTTGCGTGGCGGGCAGGATCTCGTGCAGGCCCGCACGCGCCAGCCCGCCGCCGAGCGCGTCATCAAGGGCAGTCAGGCCGAGGCCAAAGACCTCTCCTTCCCGCCGCCCGATGGAGGCAGGTTCGAGGGCCGAAAGCCTGCGCCTGAGAAGGTTCAGGGTCTCTTCCATGGCGCCATGTTCTCTATTTGTTCTAATAAAGAACATAGCGCGGGAAAGAGTCAAGCGGGATTCGTGGGACAAACAGGGCGGCGCGTGCGCCGCCCTGTCGGCAATTCAAATCCGCCTTACGCCTTGACGGCTTTCCGGATGTCCTTTGCGATGTCGGTCTTCTCCCAGGAGAAGCCGCCGTCGCGGCCGGGCTTGCGGCCGAAATGGCCATAGGCGGCGGTTCTGGCATAGATCGGCTTGTTGAGCGAAAGATG
>JBKBIT010000003.1:0-188037 GCA_046297455.1 Aliihoeflea sp. | reverse complement strand
GCCCGTCCAGGGACGCGTTCCGCAAAAGCCCGCCGACGATCCCGGTCCGGTCAGGCGCGGCAAGATCGGCGCCGGCTCCTACGAGGACCCTGTCGAGGAACGCCAGCGCAAACGGCGACCTGGAAAGTCGGGTCGCCCAGGGCGCTGATTGGAGGAAGCGAGAATTTCTCGCAGGCCACGAGGACTTCAGAACCAATTCTGTTGACCCTTCGTGAGATTGTCGTCAATGAATCCCTTTGCCGGCTTTTTTGTAGTCGGCTTGGGGGCGGCAAATCTTGGCGATCTATCTGGCGCTCGTTCTTCTGGGGACGGTGGCGGTCTATCTCATCGAGAACAACAGCAAGACCGGATGGTTTCTGGTCGCTGTTTTCCTCTTTCTTTGCGCGGCCATCGATCTCGCAGGGCTCGGTTCGGTGGCGGCTGTGCTGGCGGCGCTGGGCATGTTCGGCGCAGTGGCTGCGCTGTCCTGGATTAAACGGCGCATGACCCGTTTTCCGCTTTTCTACAACGACCTGCTGGCCTTCGACCGATCAGTCTTTCGCGACATCTTCTTGCTCTACCGGCGCGAGGCGCTGATCGCGCTGGCCATCTGCCTAGTGCTCGCGGCGCCAGCGGCCTGGGCACAACATCTGTTTGACTTCGATATCGGGCTCTGGGCCGCATTGGGGCTTGGGACCTTTGCCGCTATCGGCATGTCCCTGACAGTCGGCCGTGCGCTGAAGAACATGCGGGGGTGGATGATTCACCGTGCTTTGGTATCCGCATTTTTCGCCCAGGCCATCGACCAGCGCCTGATGCGTGCCGATATGCGCAGGCTGGAACTGATGCCGGCAGAACCGGAAGGCAATCTCACGACCTTGCCGGCGGCGGCCAATGCCAATGCGCCTCATGTGATTGTCGTGTCGCATGAATCGACGTTCCCACCCTCGCTCTACGGATATCCGGAGGAAGAAGACATTGCCGAATTCTTCCGGGGTCGTGACGGAGGTCGTCCCCTGGTGACTGAAATCTTCGGCGGTCAGTCGATCATGACCAGCTTCGCCTGCCAGACGGGGCTCTCGACAACCATCTTTGGGCCGAACAGGTTCTATGCCACGCGCTTCTGGGCCGGGCGAATCCATGTATCGCTGCCTTCCTTCCTGGCCGAACACGGCTATCGGACGCGATCGATCCTGTCCGTCGACGGGCGCTGGATGGGACTGGGCGAATTCTACCGTTCGATCGGTTTCGAACGTGTGCTGGAACCGGGCGACTATGCATCGGAGTGGTCAACCGAAATCCATGCCGCCCAGGATTCCGTGATGTTTTCTGGGGCAGTTGCGGAAATCGCCCGCGTGCTGGAGGAGGACGGCTCACGCAGCTATACGCTGGTCGAAACACTCGGCAATCACGGTCCCCACAATTTCTGCAAGTTCGACGACCCCCGTGTTGCAGCGTCCCGGGCATGGTTCGTCGCGGAATGCGCCCATAAAGGCCTGCCGACAAATCCGGAAATGGCCGAGTATTACGCTAGGCTGCGTGCGACCGTGGACGATTATCGCACCATGATGGCGCAACTGGAGGCAGAGCATCCGGGCCAGGCTTTCGTTGTCGTCAATATCGGCGACCACCAGCCCTCGCTTGTCAGCAAACTGGCGCCGGATGCGGGGGAGCGTCAGTACCTGACTTTCCTTTCGGTCAACACGATCGGAACCGAGATCGCCGCTTCGCTGCCTGGAAACGGCGACGATCCTTGGCCGGTCTTCAACGTGGATCTTGCCGTGGCGCTCTATGCAGGCTTGCCGCTGAACGGGTTCCTGGCCGGCAAAATGCGCGTCATTGAGGCCGCGCAGGCGCCCGACAGCGGCATTTTCGGTGCTGGCTATGCCGGACTCGTGCACGGCCTGCAGGCTGCCGGCCTGATTCGACCCGCCTGACGGGTTGACGTGTCACGCCTTCACAAAGAGGACAACCGCAACGTCGCCCGCCGGCCGCTTTAGCGATTGGTAGGGATTGTGGCCGATACTGGGCAGCGTTGTGAGCTATAGCGCACCTGTCGTCGACGGCAGGCTTGTGCGGGATTTGGACGATGCCACTGTCGGTCAAGACGGGAATGGATCGCTGGTCGTCGTCACCGAAGACCTGGCGAGCAGGCGACGGGCTGCCGGGCGAAGGTGACCCGAACACGGCGTCTATGCTTGAGCAGATCACCCGCGATCCCGCACTCATGTCCGAAGTCGAGCAGCTTCTGGCCGGGCGCACGCGCGACATCCGGCTGAAAGGAAAGCTGGCGCAGGCTTATCGTCAACGCTCATGGCGCCAAACGGCAAAGATCATCCGCGCCTGGATGATCTGGGTGGCGATCCTCAACGTTTTCCTGTTAGGCTTGAACCTGCTGCTGCTGCCGCTGGAGACCGCGCTGGCAACGCTGGTGCCCAGCGCGGTGCTGATGCCTGCGGCACTTCTCGTTGCCTTCATCTGGCGCAAGCCGCATTCGCAGCGTGTGCTCGGCATCACACTGCTTACTGGGATGCTGTTGATCATGCTTTCAGTGTGCGGCGTTGGCCTTGCCAGCGGCAGCGACATGCTTGAGCGCAACCTGCATATCATGCTGCTCGTTGCCATCACCGGGGTGATCATCTTCGCCATTCCGATGGCCCAGACCATCGCCATCGCGGTTTCCGCAATGGGACTGTATGTGGTTTTCCAGCTCAGCTTGCCCGACGCAAGCGTCTGGAAATCCCTCTCTGGCATCTTCTTCTTCGCCAGCGGCATGGCGGCTACCGTCGTGGCACGCCGGACGATGAATATCTTGGCCTACAAGTCCTTCCTGCTTGAATTGCGGGACCGTCACCACATGACCGAGATGGCACACACGAACAGGCGGCTGGAGCGCCTGTCGCGGACTGACGGCCTGACCGGCGTCGCCAACCGCCATTTCCTGGGCGAGAAGCTAGAGGAACTGGCCCGGCAGGGCAGGCATGTTGCAGTGCTCATGTGCGATATCGATCACTTCAAGGCCCTCAACGACGAGCTCGGACATCTGGAAGGCGACAGGTGCCTTGCTGAAGTCGCCCGCATCATTATGGAGTGCACCGGCTCTCCGGAAGGTTGCGTCGCAGCTATGGCGGTGAGGAGTTCATGGTATTGCTGCCGGATGCAAGCGAGGCGGAGGCAATCGCGATCGCCGAAAATATTCGAGAGACCGTCGCCACGGCAGCCCTGCCGAATCCCGGTTCCAGCGTCAAACCGACGGTGACGCTGAGCATCGGCCTGGCGGTAGGCGAACTGCGCAACGCGTGGCGCGCGGCGGAAGCTGTCCAGAAGCGGGCTGACGCCGCGCTCTATGCGGCCAAGCGCGATGGCAGGGACCGCATCCAGCCCTGGCACGAAGATATCGAGACCGCACGCAAGCTCGGCAGCGCGGCCTAGGCCGCTTTACGGGATTGCGTGATCGGAAGAGGCCGTCGCCGTCCCATCCGCCTGCGCGCGCGTCCCGCCCAACACGATACTGGCGACGAGATCTCCCGTGACGTTTACTGCCGTCCGGCTCATGTCCAGGATGCGGTCGACGCCCAGGATGATGACCATGCCGGCAGTCGGGATGCCGAAGCCGGCCGCCACGCTGAGCAGGATCGCGATGCTGACGCCGGGCGTACCCGGCGCGCCGATCGAGGACGCGACCAGCGTTGCGGTGATGATGGCGATCTCGCCCAGTGACAATTCGATCCCCGCCATCTGGGCAAGAAACAGGATGGCAACCGACTGGTAGAGGGCGGTGCCGGCCATGTTCATGGTGGCGCCGAGCGGCACGACGAGATTGGCGGTGGCGTCGGAGACGCCCAGCCGGCGCGCCGTCTGGATGGTCATCGGCATGACAGCCGAGGAACTCGAGGTGGAGAAGGCGAGCAGCAGCGTGCCGCCGGCCGTCTTCAGGAAGGGCAGGGGATACACCTTGGCCACCACCGCCGCGATGGCGAGATAGATCAACAGCAACAGGGCGAGGCCGAGGAACACGGTGCCGACATAGGTCGACATGGCGGCCACCGTCTCCAGCCCGACGCGCATGACGAGTTGCGCCATCAGTCCGAAGACCGCGATCGGGGCCAGGAACATGGCCCATTTGACGATGGTCATTGCGATCGCGAGCAATGCGTCGAGAATGGCCAGGAACGGTGCCACCTTGTCGCGATTGACCTGGGTCGCGGCTATGCCGACGAGTACGGCCAGCACGACGACGGCAAGCAGATCACCTTGGACGATGGAGGCGGTCGGGTTGGTGGGCAGGATGCCGGCGATGATGTCAGGCGCCTGGGCGCCGTCGAAGGGCGAGGCGCCGGCGTCCGGAATCTCCGCGACAGCTGCGCTGCCTGACATCAATAGGCCCTCGACCGCGGCACCGGGTTGCAGCCAGCGCGCCAGGGCCACACCGATCCAGGCGGCGGCAAAGGTGGTGGCCAGGATGAAGGCGGCAAGCCGAAGGCCGGTGGATCGCAGTTCGGCACCGGATTGCGCGCCGTTCAACCCGCCGACGATGGAGGCGAAGATGAGCGGCACCAGCACCATGGCGATCAGGCCGAGGAATATCTGCCCCGGCAAGGCCAGCCACGCTCCCAGCTGTTCCGCCGTCGCGGCATCCAGCAGGCCCATGTCGGGCGACAGCAGCGTGCCGACGGCGAAACCCAGCCCCATGCCGACCATTACCTGCGCCCACAGCCGGCTGCGGATCCAGGCGTGAAGCTTGAAACGCTGCTGATAGAGATGGATGGGCTGCGGGTCGTGTGCGTCAGTCGGGCCGGCGGGCGCCGTCATGTGCTGTCTCCCTGTATTGTCCGGTAGATAGCGCCGACGGGCGTTCGGGGCAAACAGATGGCTCAAACCCTTCCCTCGAAGCGGAAGGTCATGGCGAGGTCAAGCGGGGTCTATAGGCTGAAGATCAGGTTCGACGCGGTGTCCCTCCCCATCAAGGGGAGGGCAGGAACAAGCCTACGGCTTCACCACCGACACGATGCGGTAGGTGTGGGTTTCGCCCTGGTTGGTGAGCGAGACATACTCGCCCGGCACGAAACGCTCGTCATTGAACCGGAAGCCGAGTTCGTCGTCCCGGTCGCCTTCCTCGTAGTCGAAATACCAGGCGCCGCCCGGCTTGCGCCGCAACAGCCCGATACGGTCGGTCTCGCCGTGGCGAAAACGGCGCACCCGGCAGGCAGCGGCGTGGGCCTTCCATTCGGCCGCGTCCAGCTTCCCTTCAGTATCGAGTGGGGCGAGAATGTCATAGCCGTCGTCGCGTTCCCCGGCCGGATGGCCCTTTTCACGCGCGAGTTCCATGTGAATGTGCCGGATGCTGGGTGGCAGCGCCATCGAAAAACCTCCTGTGTTCTGTATCCACCAGATGCACCGGATTAACCGGCAGCGGTTTGATCCCCGTCAAGCCGCCTGTGGCGGCGGCACCACAAGAACGTCGCTGGAGGTAGCCCTGAGCACGCCCTGCGCGACACTGCCCAGAACGAAGCGGGCGATGGTCGATCGCGCCTTGGTGCCGATGACGATGAGATCCGCCTTCAAATCCCGGGCGCAGCCGTCGATTGTCTCGGCGGTCGCGACCTCGGCCAACTCGGCAATTCTCGTATCGGCCTTAAGCCCGATACCGGCAAGATAGGCGTCCAGCCTGGCGGTCGCCTTGGAGCGCTCGCTTTCCACATAGGCCAACACTTCCCTGGTCGAGGCGGAAGCGTGCAGCATCAGTTCCTGGCCGGGCGCGGCGAAGACATGCACGGCTGACAGCCTGGCATCTGCAAGCAGACCGAGATTGCCGGCAGCCCGGATTGCGTTTGTGCAGCCGTCGCTCATGTCGGTGGCAAACAGCACGTGATGATGTCGTGCGGCCGGCACCGTTCTTGCCATCAACACGGGGCGCAGGCTGCGCCTCAGGATACGGTCGACCGTGGTGCCGAGAAAGATGTCGCGGAACGGTCGCTGACGGTGGGAGCCAACCACGAGGAGATCGGCGGCCTGCGCTTCGGCCATCTTCACCACGGTCTCGTCGACGGAGCCGCGCATGACAAATCCTTCGCAGGCGACGCCATCGAGCGAGGTCACCGACTTTGCCAGTTCCGAGATCAGCCCTTTGGCTTCGCGCTGGGCACTGTCGGCAAGCCGCTCGGGCTGCTCGTCGTCTATGCCGTGCACCAGTACCAGACGCGCGCCGTCCGCCTTGGCCATCAGCGTCGCGCGCCTCAGCGCCCTGTCCGAACGCTCCGAAAAATCGGTGGCCACCAGGATGGTCTTCATCAATTCCGCTCCGCGACTTTGGCGTGATCGCTGCCCAGTTGGTATCGGGACACAATCTTTTTCTCGATTTCCAGGATCACAAGCAGGACGATACCCGGCAGGGCGCACTGTGCAAGCTGCACCAGCGAGAGCGCCCGCGTCTCGAACAGGAGTTGCATGAAGGGCAGATAGGTGAAGGCCGCCTGCAGCACGACAACGATGGCGACCGCGATCAGAACCGGCTGGGTGCCCTTGACGCCTTCCCAGGTAATGGAGGCGCCGCGCAGGTAGCGCACCGAAAAGAGGTAGAAGACCTCCATTGCCACCAGCGTGTTGAGCGCCATGGTGCGGGCAGTCTCCACATCCGCGCCCATCATCCCGGCAAGCTTGAACTGCCCGAAAACGCCGATGGAGAACAGTACCGACACCAGCGCCACGCGCCACACCAGGAAGCGCGACAGGATCGGCGCCGAACGGTCGCGCGGCGGTTGGCGCATGATGTCGCGTTCTGGCGCCTCGAAGGCAAGCGACATGGCGAGCGCCACCGAACTGACCATGTTGACCCAAAGGATCTGGGCCGGCGTGATCGGCAGCATGAGGCCGAAGACGATGGCGATCATCAGGCTGAGCGATTCCCCACCATTGACCGGCAGAAGAAAGGTGATGACCTTCTTGAGATTGGCATAGACGGTGCGCCCCTGGCGCACGGCCTCCGCGATGGAGGCGAAATTGTCGTCGGCGAGCACCAGGTCGGAGGCCTCGCGGGTCGCCTCGCTGCCCTTGCGGCCCATGGCGATGCCCGCGTCCGCCCGCTTCAGCGAGGGCGCGTCGTTGACCCCGTCTCCGGTCATCGCCACGACATGTCCGTGGCTCTGCAGCGCGGTGACGAGACGCAATTTGTGCTCGGGGCTGGTGCGGGCAAAGATATCCGTATCGAGCACCGCCTTGGCCAGAGTGGCCACGTCCATGGCCTCGATATCGGCGCCAGTGACCACCTTCTCGGTGCGCTTGAGACCGATCTGGCGGCCGATGGCGGCAGCCGTGCCGGCATGATCGCCAGTGATCATCTTGACCACGATCCCGGCAGACTGGCAGTCCGCCACCGCAGTGATCGCCTCGGGACGCGGCGGGTCGATGAGCCCGACGAAACCGACCAGCACGAGCCCCTCGGCGATGTCGTCGTGATCGATCGCCGAGCCGCCATGCTCCTTCATGGCGAGCGCCAGAACCCGCTGCCCATCATTGGCGATTGCCTCGGCGTGCTGCAGCCAGTGTTGGCGATTGAGCGGCCGTGACCCGTTGTCGGCTAGTTCGCTGCCGCACATGTCGAGGATGCGCTCAGGCGCGCCCTTGACCAGCGCGACCGTGGTCTCTCCATCGGGACGATGAAGGGTCGCCATGTAGCGATATTCGGCATCGAAGGGGATCGAATCCTGGGGTTGCTCCCTGTCCTCGTGGCCGAAACCCAGCTTTGCGGCGAGTGCCAGCAAAGCGCCTTCCATCGGATCGCCCTCGACACGCCAGCCATGTTCGCCCTGGTGCAGGGCAGCCGTGTTGCACAGCGCCGCGATGCGGGCGAGATCGGCCAGAGCCGGCGTCGTTTCCGGATCCGCCGTCTCCCCTTCGCGGGTAATCGTCCCTTCGGGCTCGTAGCCGGTGCCCGAAACATCGTATCGCCCGTCCGCCGTCAACAGCGTGGCAACCATCATCTCGTTGCGCGTCAGCGTACCGGTCTTGTCGGAGCAGATGACGGAGACCGCCCCAAGGGTCTCGATGGTAGGCAGCCGGCGCACGATGGCGTTGCGCCTGGCCATGGTCTGGACGCCGATCGCCAGTGTCACGGTGAGCACGGCCGGCAAGCCTTCCGGGATCGCCGCTACGGTCAGCCCGACCACGATCATGAAGGTTTCGGCAAAATCCTGGTCACGCAAGACCGTGCCCCACAAGAGGATCACGGCCGAAACGGCCAGGATGACGCCGGTCAGATAACGCGCGAAAACATCCATCTGCTGGATGAGCGGGGTAGTCAGTTGCTCGACGGTTGCGAGCAGGCCGGAGATGCGTCCGATCTCGGTCTGTGCACCCGTTCCCACCACCACGCCGGTGGCGGTGCCGCGCGTGACCATGGTGCCGGAATAGGCCATGGAGCGCCGGTCGCCCAGCACGGCCTTGTCTTCCACTGGCTCGACCTGTTTGCGCGTCGGCACGGACTCGCCGGTCAGGATCGCTTCCTCGATCGACAGGCTCGAAGCCGAAATGAGCCGCAGGTCGGCGGGCACCTTGTCCCCGGCTTCGAGCTGGACGATGTCGCCCGTCACCAGCCGGTCGGCGGGTATTTCCGCACGCCTACCGTCACGCAAGACATTCGCTCGCGGCGCCAGCATGCCACGCAGCGCCTCCAGCGCCTGCTCGGCCTTGCCCTCCTGGAAGAAGCCGATCAGCGTGTTGGCCACCACGACGGCGAGGATGACGACGGTGTCGATATAGTGCCCGAGCAGCGCCGTGATCGCAGCGGCGCCGATCAGGACCAGAATCAGGAGATTGTTGAACTGTGCGGACAGCCTCTGCAGGGCTGTCCGGCGCGGCGGCTCGGGCAGCCGGTTGGGACCATCGGCCTCCAGCCGCCGGACGGCCTCCGCCTCCTCCAGGCCGTTTCGGCCCGAGCCCGTGCGTGCAAGCGCGTTCTGCGCCGGCTCGGCCCAGAAGGGCCGGCCGGAGTCGTCAATCTCTTGGTTCATGTCTCGCCGATCGGCTGGTTACTGCGCGGTATAGGCACCGTCCACAAGGTGGTAGCTTCCAGTGATGAAGCTAGCGCGCTCGGAAAGCAGGAAGCAAGTGAGTGCCGACACTTCCTCCGGCGTGCCGATACGGCCGATGGGGTGGAGCCCGGCAAGCTGTCCGATAACCTGGTCATCGAGATTGGCCGACAGGAGCGGCGTATTGATGAAGGCGGGGCCGACCGAGTTGATGCGGATTCCTTGCTGGGCATATTCCATCGCCGCTGCCTTGGTCAGGCCGACGACGCCGTGCTTGGCGGCGACATACGCGCTCGCGTTCATGAAACCCACCGATCCCAGGATCGAGGCCATGTTCACGACGGCGCCGCCGCCCGCTTCGAGCATGGCCGGGATCTGATAACGCATGCCGTAGAAGACGCCATTGAGATTGACGTCGATGACCTTGCGCCATCCGTCGAGCGGATAGTCGCCGGCCTTCTCGCTTGGCCCGCCGATGCCGGCATTATTGACCGCCAGATGCAACGCGCCGGTCTTCTCGATCGCGAAGGCGACCAGCGCCTCGCAGGCCCCTGCATCGGAAACGTCGGCCACGAAGGGAAAGGCCTTCCCGCCTTGCTGCTCGATTGCCTTGCAAACGGACCGTGCATTGTCATCGGAGATGTCGGAGACGATGACCGTGGCGCCGCCGGCCGCCAGTTCCTTGGCCACCGCTTCGCCGATGCCGGATGCCGCACCCGTCACGATTGCGGTCTTGCCCTCGAATTGCTTGCTCATGGCTTTCTCCATCTCTCTGTAGCAGGGCCCTTGATCGGTCGAAAAACAGCAACGTTCATTGACCGGGGTCAAGCCGATCGTCGCCGGCGAGTTCCGGGGCCCGCATTGACAGTCGCGACCCTTGGCCCCATTGGCATGCGCACCGGCATGTGTGCCTATGCCGGCATCGCAGTTCGGATTGCGGAGACGATGTGACGGAATTGCCGGAAAGCGCACACGAAACGGAAAGCCGATGGCTTTCCGGCCACGCGCTGGCGGCTGCCGGCAGTGTGATCGTGCTCGTTGCCTGGTTCACCACCGGAGAATGGATCGGCGCGATCTGGATTGCGGTGTTGCTGGCAGCCGTTGCCGTCGGCGCAGCCTCCGTGGGCGGCTGGGCTCCCGGTGCGGCCGCGACGGCGACCGTCGCGATTGCGCTGCTTGCCGCCACGGCCGTCGATGCCCAACCCAAGGTGGAAGGGATCGATCTGCTCGCCATCGTCGGTCTCGGTATCCTGTCCACGCTGTGCGGCGCACGCTACCGGCGCTCGCAGTTCGATGCCGACCGCTCGGCCCGCAAGCTGGTCGCACGCGAGGCACATCTGCGTTCCATCCTCGACACGGTGCCGGACGCCACGGTGGTGATAGATTCGTCAGGTACGATCCAGACCTTCAACCAGGCTGCCGTGCGCCAGTTCGGCTATGCGGAAGCCGAGGTAACGGGCAGGAATGTCAACATTCTCATGCCGCAACCCTACCGCGCCGAACATGACGGTTACATGCATCGCTATATGGATACGGGCGAGCGCCGCATCATCGGCATCGACCGGGTGGTTGTCGGCCAGCGCAAGGACGGCTCGACGTTTCCCATGAAGCTTGCCGTTGGCGAGATGAAGAGCGGCGACCAGATCTTCTTCACCGGCTTCATCAGCGACCTGACCGAGCGCGCCGAATCGGAGGCGCGGCTGCAGGAGGTTCAAGGCGAACTGGCCCGGCTTGCCCGCATCAACGAACTGGGCGAGATGGCCTCGACGCTCGCACACGAGCTGAACCAGCCGCTTTCTGCCATCGCCAACTACACGCAGGGCTGCACCCGCTTGCTGAAGCGCTTCGACGACGAACTGTCCGAGCGCATGCGCGAGGCGCTCGAGGAGACGGCGCGCCAGTCGCTGCGCGCGGGACAGATCATCCGGCATCTGCGCGAATTCGTCACCCGAGGCGAGACCGACAAGAACCCCGAGGACATCAAGAACCTGGTGGAGGAGGCCGGTGCGCTGGCTCTGGTCGGATCCCGTGAGGCCGGCATTCGCACTGTTTTCGACTTCAGCGCCCGGGCCGAGACCGTTTTCGTCGACCGGGTGCAGATCCAGCAGGTGCTGATCAACCTGATGCGCAATGCGGTCGAGGCCATGCGCCATTGCGAGCGGCGCGAGCTGACAGTGCGCACCGCCGACGGGAAAACGGCCCACGAGATCGCCATCGAGGTCTCGGACACCGGCCCCGGCCTTGCCGACGATGTCGCCCAGCAGCTGTTCAAGCCATTCGTGACGACGAAACCCGGTGGCATGGGCGTCGGACTTTCGATATCCAAGCGCATCGTCGAAGCGCATGGAGGGGAAATCACCATGCAGCGCAACGAACATGGCGGAGCCACCTTCCGCTTTACCCTGCCCGCCGCGGGCCAGGAGGAGCCCGATATATGAACCCGGATGTCGTCATTCACATCGTCGATGACGAGGAGCCGGTGCGCAAGTCGCTGGCCTTCCTGCTCACCATGTCCGACCATGCTGTGCGCGTGCATGAATCGGCCACCCATTTCCTTGCCATCGCGCCGGGCCTCGTCAATGCCTGCCTGGTAACCGATCTGCGAATGCCCGACATGAGCGGCGTCGAACTCCTGAAGAAGCTGCGCGAGACCGACGCCATGCTGCCGACCATCGTCATTACCGGCCATGCCGACGTGCCGATGGCGGTGGAGGCGATGAAGGCCGGCGCGCTCGATTTCATCGAAAAGCCTTTTCAGGACGAGGTGCTGCTCGACGCCATCGCCCGCGCCATCGCCGAACTCGGCACCCGCGAGAAGTCACCGCACGACGCCGCCGCCGTGCGCGAGCGCATCGAGCGGCTGACCGACCGAGAGCGCCAAGTGATGACCGGCATCGTGGCCGGCCTGCCCAACAAGACGATTGCCTACGACCTCGACATCTCGCCTCGCACCGTCGAGGTGCACCGCGCCAACGTGATGGCCAAGATGCAGGCCCGCAACCTGCCCGAACTTGTGCGCATGGTCCTGTCCTCCCAGGCCGCCTGACGAAGTACCCGCCCTTGATCCTGCGCAAGGCGGCACCCTGCCCCGCCTGTCATGATGCCTCTCGAAATGGCGGTAGCCCCGCCCCGCAGGGAGACGCTCAGGTGTCGGCACCAGGCAGGATTCTCGTGATTGCGCCCGACGAGGGCATGAGGGCCTCGCTCTGCTTCGTTCTGGAGGCCGAGGGCTACGCGGTCGGACTGGCAGACAACCCGCTGGACCTGCCGTCCGAGGCCCTGATGGCCGACTGCGTCATTGTCGACGAGGCAGCGCTGAGCCGGGCGCGCGCTTCCGGTGTCGATTTCGGCACGACCCCGGTGGTGGTGCTCTCCGAGCAGGCGGAGCGTCCCTCGCTTCTCGGCCGCTACGCTCTGGTCCAGAAACCCCTTTTGGGACAGGCACTTATCGATATCGTCCAGGCGCTGTTGCCTGGCCGCAACCTGCCCGGCCTTGCCGCCACTACGTAGAACTACTTAGGATGTAACCCAATTTCGGCGCGCGCGCCGCTTTGCCAATGTCTCCTCACCAACGACGGAGACAAGCCATGACCCCCCGCTTCGCTTTTGCCACCGACGCACAAGCCACGATCGACCTCGACGGCATGCTCTCAAGGCAGGCCGGACGCGGGGCCCAGCTCCTCCACTTCAACGCCAATTCCGAGATCTACGCCCCCGGCGACCGGGCCAACGCGCTCTACCAGATCGAGTTCGGCGCCGTGCGCATCTACCGCCTGCTGGCCGACGGCCGCCGCCAGATCAGCGCCTTCCATGTCGCCGGCGAGGTGTTCGGCTTCGAGGCCGCTGCCGGCCACGGCTTCTTCGCCGAGGCGATCACCGCCTGCGGCATCAAGAGCTACCGCCTGCCGCCGGACGAGGACGTGGCGCGCGAGCTTCTGCCGATCGCGCTGCAGGCGCTGGTCCGCGCCCAGGAGCACATGCTGGTCATCGGCCGCCAGGCCGCCGGCGAGCGCGTCGCCGCATTCCTCATCGAGATGATGGAGCGCCAGGGCGGGCTGAACCAGATCGACCTGCCGATGTCGCGCACCGATATCGGCGACTATCTGGGCCTGACCATCGAGACCGTGTCGCGCGCCTTCTCGCGTTTCCGCGAAAGCGGCCATATCCGCTTGATCAACACCCGCACGGTGGAAATCCGCAAGCCGGAAGCCCTGCGCGCCATGTGCGAATAGGCGGACACAAGACGGCAATATGCCCGGGGTGGGCAATCGGGGGTCGGGCCAAATGCCCGGCCCCTTCGCTGTTGTTGTGGAGGTGGGGCTTTGGGGGGCGCCTATATCCCCTCTCCGGTTTGGACGCAATTCAAGGCGTTTGCTCCGGACCACTGCTAAACTGGCAGCAGACATTCAGCTCCAAGCCGCCGTTTCAAGTGTTGCGCATTGCCTCGGTCACAGGCTAAGAAGCGCCATTCATCAGGACCCGGTGCAATTCCGGGTGGCTCTTCCGGCCGCCGATCCGCCGGACAATCCATCTCAGTAGCGTCTTTGCCTGCGCACCCACTGCGTCGGCCGCGCACTCTTGATCTGGATCTCCATGAATTTTCTCACCACCTACCGGGCGCAGTGGTTCTCCAACGTGCGCGGTGACCTCCTGTCGGGTCTCGTCGTTGCCCTCGCGCTCATTCCCGAAGCCATCGCCTTTTCGATCATCGCCGGTGTCGACCCTCGCGTCGGCCTCTACGCATCGTTCTCGATTGCCGTCCTGATCGCCTTCGTCGGCGGACGCCCTGGCATGATCTCGGCCGCGACAGCCGCCACCGCGGTGCTCATGGTCACGCTGGTACGCGACCACGGCCTCGAATATCTGCTTGCCGCCACCGTGCTTGCCGGCCTGCTGCAGATCGGCGCCGGTTTCCTGAAACTCGGCGTCCTGATGCGTTTCGTCTCACGCTCGGTCATGACGGGTTTCGTCAACGCGCTGGCGATCCTCATCTTCATGGCCCAGATACCGGAACTCATCGGCGTTCCGAACCTGACCTATGTCATGGTCGCGGCGGGCCTCGCGATCATCTACCTGTTCCCCTATCTGACGAAGGCGATCCCGTCGCCGCTGGTCTGCATCATCGTTCTGACCACGGTCGCGATCGCCTTCGGCTTCGATGTGCGAACCGTGGGTGACATGGGCGAACTGCCCTCCACGCTGCCGGTTTTTCTGATCCCCGATATTCCGCTCACCTTCGAGACGCTGATGATTATCCTGCCATATTCTGCAGCGGTCGCAGTGGTCGGCCTGCTGGAATCGCTGATGACCGCACAGATCGTCGACGACCTCACCGACACCCCCTCGGACCGCGACCAGGAATGCATCGGTCAAGGCATCGCCAACACCGCCACTGGCTTTATCGGCGGCATGGCCGGCTGCGCCATGATCGGCCAGTCGATCATTAACGTGCAGTCTGGCGGCCGCGGCCGCCTGTCGGCTTTCGCTGCCGGTGTCTTCCTGCTTTTCATGATCCTGGTACTGGGCGATCTTGTCAGCCAGATTCCCATGCCGGCGCTCGTGGCCATCATGATCATGGTGTCGATTGGCACCTTCTCCTGGTCGTCGATCGTGAACCTCAAGGATCACCCCCGTTCATCCTCCATCGTCATGCTGGCCACCGTCGTGACCGTCGTCTTCACGCACAATCTCGCCTATGGAGTGCTGATCGGTGTGCTCTTGTCGGGCATCTTCTTCGCCTGGAAGATTGCCCAGCTCTTCCGGGTTTCTTCCGAACTGAGCACGGATGGGCGGCACCGGACCTATATGGTCGAAGGGCAGCTGTTTTTTGCTTCTGCCGAAAACTTCATGGCCGCCTTTGATTTCAAGGAGGTTCTGGAAAAAGTCACCATCGACGTCTCGCGTGCCCATATCTGGGACATTTCCAGCGTGGCCGCGCTCGACATGGCGGTGCTGAAATTCCGCCGCGACGGGGCCGAAGTCGAGATCGTCGGCATGAACGAGGCAAGCGAGACGATCGTCGATCGGCTGGCCATCCACGACAAGCCTGGCGCGCTCGACAAGCTGACCGCGCATTGAGGGGTACCAGATCATGACCGAAAAACTCATCGCCCTGATCGATGGCTCGATCTACTCGAAGAGCGTTTGCGAGAATGCGGCCTGGATTTCCAAACGCACCGGCGCCCCTGTCGAGCTCCTTCACGTCATGGGGCGGCGCGAGACGCCGAGTTCCGATCTGTCGGGCACGATCGCGCTCGGCGCGCGCACGGCGCTGCTGCAGGAGCTGGCGAGCCTCGATGAGCAACGGGCCAGGTTGGCGCAGAAGCGCGGTCGAGCCATTCTCGAGGATGGTGAGGCAATCCTGCGGGTGGCAGGCGTGGAGACCGTCACGTCAAGGCTGCGCCAGGGCGACCTGCTGGAAGCCGTTGCCGAGGCCGAGCCCGGTTCTCGTGGTATCGTCATCGGCAAGCGCGGCGAGGCCGCCGACTTCGCCAGCCTGCATCTCGGCTCCAATCTGGAGCGTATTGCGCGGTCCGCGACGAAGCCCGTCTTCGTGGCCGCGCGTGCTTTCCGGCCGATCGCCAAGGTACTGATCGCCTATGATGGCGGACCGAGCGCCATGAAGGCTGTCGATCACATGGCACGGGCACCGCTTTTCGCCGGTCTCGATATTCGCTTGCTGACCGTCGGCAACGAGAGCGCCGACCTGCAACGGCGACTGGAAAGCGCGCAGGCAACGCTTCGGGCCGGCGGCCACGAGGCTTCGATCGAGATTGCCGCCGGCCAGCCGGAAAAGATCATTGCGGAAGTCATCGAGCGTGACGGCATCGATCTCCTCGTCATGGGCGCCTATGGCCACTCGCGCATCCGCGCCCTGATTATTGGCTCGACGACCGCAGAGATGATGCGTTCCTGCAAGGTGCCGGTGGTGCTGTTTCGATAGCGAAGGCCGTTTGGGAGAAACGAGGATCTGAGCCCACCTCACCCCAACTCACACACCACCAGCTTCACCCCGTGTTCCTCCGGATGCCGCGTGATCTCGAATCCCAGCCGCCGGCACATGTCCAGCATGGCGGTGTTTTCGTCGAGCACGTGGCCTTCGATCCGCTCGATCCCCTCCGCGGTCGCATAGGCCAGGAGCCGGTCCATCAGCGCGCCGCCGATGCCGCGCCCCTGCAGGTCGGTGCGCACCAGCAAGCCGAATTCGGCCGTGGTGCCATCCGGATCGCAGGAAAGTCGCGCGATGCCGGCCAGCGCCCCGGTTTCGATGTCGAGCGCCACGAAGGCCATCTCGCGGTCGTAGTCGAGCTGGGTCAGGCGCACCAGCATCTGGTTGGGAAAGTGCTTTCGCGGCGCGAGGAAGCGCAGGCGGATGTCCTCCGGCGCCAGCATGTCGAGAAAGGTCGGATAGAGCTCGACATCGGTCGGCTTGATCGGCTGCAGGCGATAGGTGCCGTCGCGCAGCTTCACATCCTTGTCCCAGCCCGAAGGCCAGGGCCGCACGGCGATGTCGCGATTGGGGGCCTGCTCGCCGACGCGGGCGGGCTCGAATTCGATGCGCGCGTCGAGCGCCATGGCGCCCGCCTCGTCGGCGATCAGCGGGTTGATGTCGAGCGAGGCGATGGCGGGAAAATCGACGATCAGCTGCGAGACGGCGTTCAGCGCCTGCACGATCGCCGCCCGGTCTGCCGGCTTGCGGTCGCGAAAGCCGGCGAGAAGCTTGCCGATGCGGGTCGAGTCGATCAGGTCTCCGGCCAGAAGATTATCGAGCGGCGGCAGGCCGATGGCCGTGTCGTCCATCACTTCGACCGCGACGCCCCCGGCACCGAACAGGATGACCGGGCCGAAGATCGGATCGCGGCTCATGCCGACGATCAGTTCCTGCGCGTGGCTTCGCGAAATCATCGGCTGGAGCGCATAGCCATCGATTTTCGCGCCCGGCTTCTGCTTCTTCACGCGCTTGGCGATGCCTTCGGCCGCCGCGCGCGCGGCCTGCGGCATCTCGATGTTCAGCACCACGCCGCCGACATCGGATTTGTGGCTGATCTGGCGCGAGACGAGTTTCACCACCATGCGCTCGGAGCGTTTGAGCAGGTCGGCCGCCATCTTCTCCGCCTCGGAAGGCGTTTTGGCAAAAAGGTCTTCCGGCACCTCGATGCCATAGGCGGCAAGCACTGCCTTCGCCTCCTGCTCGGTCAGCATGTCACGGCCGTCCTTGGCCGCCTTCTTCAGGATGGCGGAAACGGCGTCGCGGTCGCCCGCCACGTCCTCGCTCATGCTGGAGGGCACCCGCATCAGCGCGCGCTGCGCCCGCGACCACTCGCTCAGATAGGAGACGGCGGTGGCGGCTTCCGCCGGCGTGGCGAAACTCGCCAGCCCGGCCGACTGGAGGATGTCGCGCCCGTCGCGCGCCGTCTTTTCGCCCAGCCAGCAGGTCAGCGCCGGCTTGCCCTCGATCAGCCCCTTGTCGGCGAGTGCGGCCACGCCCCTTGCGGCCTCGACCGGCGAGGCAAGCCCGGTCGGGCAGTTGAGGATCATCAGGCAGTCGACGCCCGGATCGCGCGCCACCGCCTCGATCGCCGCCCTGTAGCGGTCGGCCGGCGCGTCGCCGATAATGTCGACCGGATTGGCCTTCGACCAGGTGGCCGGCAGCGTCTTGTCGAGCGCGGCGACTGTTTCGGGCGAAAGCTCGGCCAGTTCCCCGCCCCTGTCGACCAGCGTGTCGACGGCCAGCACGCCCGCGCCGCCGCCATTGGTCACGATGCCGACGCGCGCGCGCTCCAGCGGGCGGAACCTTGCCAGCGTCTCGGCGGCGTCGAACAGCTCGCCGAGCCCCTTCACCCGCAGCACGCCCGCCCGCCTGAGCGCGGCCTCCACCACCCGGTCGGCGCCCGACAGCGCGCCGGTATGGGTGGCGGCGGCCTTGGCGGCGGCCTCGTGCCGGCCGGACTTGATGGCGATGACGGGTTTCAGCCGCGCGGCCGCGCGTGCGGCCGAGATGAATTTGCGCGGGTTGGGGATCGATTCCAGATAGAGCAGGATCGCCCTGGTCGATGCGTCGCCGGCCAGCATGTCGAGACAATCGCCGACATCGACATCGGCCTGGTCGCCGAGCGACACGATCTGCGAAAAGCCGAGTCCCTCGTCGGCGGCCCAGTCGATCAGGGAGGTGGCGATTGCGCCCGACTGCGACAGAAGCGCCAGCCCACCCGCCGCCGGCGCCATATGGGCAAAGCTGGCATTGAGCCTGACCGGCGGCACGATCAAGCCGACCGTGTTCGGCCCGATGATGCGGAAATTGTAGGGACGCGCGGCATCCAGCATCTGCTGGCGCAGCCCATTCCCCTCGTTCAGCCCGGCGGTGATGACGACCGCCGCGCGGGTGCCCTTCTCGCCCAGTTCGGTGATCAGGCCGGGCACGGTGTGCGGCGGGGTGACGATGACGCCCAGATCCGGTGCCGCCGGGAGAGCAGCGACGCGGCGGTGGCATTTGAGCCCGGCGACTTCCTTGTGTTTCGGATTGATCGGCCAGATCTCGCCGGCAAACCCGCCAGCAATGATGTTTTCCAGCACGATGCGGCCGACCGAGCCTTCGCGCGGCGAAGCGCCGATCACGGCCACCGATTTCGGGCGCACCGCGCCTTCCAGATTGCGGATCGTCATCGGGTCACTCCATCGCTTGCGCAGGTTGTTCCTTATGGGCCGCCAGTTCAGACCGCAGGTTGATTGAGGTCAACGTCTCGACACGGGAACAAGGATATTCGGACAACGGTAACATCCACGCGAAGGAATGGTGCCATGACGCGCAAGGTTCTCGTCATCAACGGCCATCCGGACGGCAGCCCGGAGCGGCTGTGCGCGGCACTCGCGCAAGCCTATGCCGAAGGCGCGCGCGAGGGCGGTCATTCGGTCGAGACGATCTCGATCGCAGATCTGGAGATTCCCTATCTGCGCACCCAGACCGAGTTCGAGAAGGGCGGCGTTCCCGAAAGCCTCAAGGCAGCAGCCGATGCGGTCATGCGGGCCGAGCACGTCGTGTTCGTGTTCCCGCTCTGGCTCGGCACCATGCCGGCCATGCTAAAGTCCTTTCTGGAGCAGGTGCTGCGGCCGGGCGTCGCCTTCGAATATGGCGACAAGGGACCAAAGACGCTGCTTTCGGGCCGCTCCGCGCGCATGGTGGTGACGATGGGCATGCCGGCCTTCGTCTACCGCCTCTATTTCCTGTCGCACGGCGTGGCCGGCCTTCGGCGCAGCATATTGCGTTTTGTCGGGTTCAATCCGGTGCGCACGACCTTGATCGGGATGGTGACGATGGGTGGCAGCGACAAGCGAAGCAAATGGCCCGCGCGGATGAAGGCTCTGGGGCGGCGTGCCGAATAGATAGTCAGGCCGGGGACGGGTCCTTGGTTGGCACGACCGGTGTGGACAATCGCTGCAGCCAAACGATCACGGCGAAGGCCAGCACGCCGACAAGCGCCATGGCGAGCAGCACGGCCAGCGAGAGCCCGACCGAAAGGCCCGCCATCATGACGGCCAGGAGAAACGGCGCAAAGGCCGAAGTGAACTGGCGCGCCGCGCTCATCCAGCCGACGCGTGCGCCATACCCGACGCGTCCGAACACCTCCAGCGGCAGCGTGCCGCCCACGATGGAGATCAGACCGGACCCGAGGCCAAATAGCACGACGAAGATCGCGATGGCGGCCACGTTCGGCGCGCCGGTCAGGAGCAAGGTGAGACCGGCAGCGAGCAGGGTCGTTGCGATCACCGCCAGGATCGTCTGCGGGAGACGGCCCCCGAACACCATGTTGATGAGTCGGCTCGCCACCTGCGAGGGGCCGAACAACGTTGAGACGAGCACGCCGGCCGTGCCGAGCCCGAGTGCCGTCAGCAGCGGGACCATGTGCAGCAACACGGCCGACAGCACGAAGCCGGCAGCGGCGAAACCGCCCATCATCCACAGGAAGGCCATGCTGCGCCGTCCTTCGCCGACTGGGCGTTCGTCCGGGGCAGGCGCGGCCGGCTCCGATTCGGGGGTGGTTGAGGCAGCGGGGCGCGGCCGGCGCCTCAGCCACAGATGGATGGGCAGGCATAGGCACAGGTTCAGCGCAGCGAACACGAAATACACCTCGCGCCACGAAAGCTCTGCATGCAGCGCCGTGGTCAGCGGCCAGAAGACGGTCGAGGCGAAGCCAGCGATCAGCGTCAGATGGGTGATGCTGCGCGCAGCACCCGTATTGCCGAGCTGAACGATCGCGACGAAGGCCGTCGCATAGAGGACGAAGCAGGCCGCCAGTTCCATGAAGATCAGCGCCGCGGCGAACAAGGCCGCGTTGGGAGCCAGGCCGGCCGCGACAAGGCCGAGGGCCGCCGCCGCCGATCCCCAGGACATGACGCGGCCCGCGCCGAAAAGGTCCGCCAGCCGCCCGGCCGTGGGCGCCAGCAGGCTGCCGGCGAAGAGCGCCAGCGACAGGGCGCCGAAAATCCATTGTTGCGATAGCGCAAAGTCCCGCGCCATGGCGGGCGCAAGGATCGCGAAGCTGTAATAGAGCGTTCCGTAGCCCGTGATCTGGGTTAGCCCGAGAGCCCAAACGGCCGAGGCCGGCACACGGATTTCACTCACCTCGAAGGCCCTCTCGCTATGTCGGCACCAGCGAAATCGGCCAGGTCCGGCATCGTTCCTTCCACGCAGCATTCGTCCGCCAGGAAGCCCAGGAGCCCGCTCATCACAGCGTAGTTGGCGCGGCAGATGAGCGTCGTCGCCTGGCGCTCCTGCGTGATCAATCCCGTGTCCAGCAGGCGCTTGCAATGATGCGACAGGGTCGAGGCGGGAATGCCCAGACGTTCCTGTACAGCACCGACAGGCAGCCCCTCCGCACCGGCCCGCACGAGGATCCGATATATGTTGAGCCGCGTCGGATTGCCCAGCGCTTCAAGCTGGCGCGCGGCGCCTTCGAGCGTGATGCAGGCCATCACAGCAAGCTCCTCAAGTCGCGTTCCATCCGAACTCAGATCGACCTTAGATTGACGCGACGCGAAACCTCTTCGGCCGTTTCCACACGCTCGGAATAGCGGTCGGTGAGATAGTCGCTGCGGTCGCGCAGAAGCAGCGTGAATTTCACGAGTTCCTCCATCACGTCGACGATCCGGTTGTAGTAGGGTGAGGGCTTCATCCGCCCGTCGGCGTCGAACTCGGCGAACGCCTTGGCAACCGAGGATTGATTGGGAATGGTGAACATGCGCATCCAGCGGCCGAGCACGCGAAGCTGGTTGACGGCGTTGAAGCTCTGCGATCCGCCGCAGACCTGCATGACCGCCAATGTCCGTCCCTGGGTAGGACGAACGCCACCCATCGACAGTGGAAGCCAGTCGATCTGGGTCTTCATGATCCCTGTCATCGCGCCGTGGCGCTCGGGCGAGCACCAGACCTGACCTTCCGACCAGAGTGACAGGTCCCGCAATTCCGCGACCTTCGGATGATCGGGGGACACGGAATCGGGTAGCGGCAGCCCTGCAGGATCGTAGATCCGCACCTCGGCACCGAACCGCTCCAGAATGCGCGCAGCTTCCTCGGTAGCCTGTCGCGAATAGGAGCGTTCGCGCAAGGAGCCATAGAGCATCAGTATCCGGGGCTTGTGCGTCGAACGCGGGGCCTGGAACAGCGCTTCCATGTCGATCGGCGAAAAAGCCTCCTCGACCACATTCGGCAGATGGTTGTTGTCGTTGGTGGGACCGGACATTCGATATCAGCCTATTTCGATTCTTTTCGAAATAACGCCTAGTGGCTCGCGCGCCATTCGTCAAACATATTTCGACAAACATCGAAATTCACATCTGTTCTGCTTGATCCGAAAGCGGCTTCAGTGCGCCGGTGGTGGGTGACACGAATTGGACTATATACCGGAGCACAAACGAGGAGGCGGCGAGAACAGCCGTTGATACCGACGTCATGAACGAACACCAGCAGCCGATCCGTTTCGACAATTCCTACGCAGCCCTGCCAGATCGCTTTTTCGAACGCCGGCCGCCAACCCCGGTCGCGGCACCCTCGCTGATCAAGGCGAACCGCGCGCTGGCTGAGGAACTGGGAATCGACCCGGACTGGCTGGAAGGGGCAGAAGGTGTTGAAGCGATGGCGGGCAACAGGCTGCCAGGCGCTGCCGACCCGATTGCCCAAGCCTATGCCGGTCATCAGTTTGGCAATTTCGTGCCGCAACTCGGCGATGGCCGGGCCGTGCTTCTCGGGGAGGTCATCGACCGAAACCGCAAACGCCGCGACATCCAGCTCAAGGGTTCGGGCCGCACCGCATTTTCGCGCATGGGCGACGGACGCTCGGCCATCGGCCCGGTGCTGCGCGAATATGTGGTCAGCGAAGCAATGGCCGTGCTCGGCGTGGCAACGACAAGGGCGTTGGCCGCAGTCAAGACGGGCGAGCCGGTCTTTCGCGAAACAGCGCTTCCCGGCGCCGTTCTGGCCAGGGTCGCTTCCAGCCATGTCCGCGTGGGCACCTTCCAGTATTTCGCGGTACGCGGAGACAACGAGGCCATCAGGCTGCTTGCCGACCATGTGATCGAACGCCACTACCCCCATCTGCTGGGAACGGAAAAGCTCTATGCCGGGCTTCTGTCGGCAGTCATCGAGGCGCAGGCACGGCTGGTCGCAAGCTGGATGCATCTGGGCTTCATCCATGGCGTCATGAACACCGACAATTTCTCAATCGCGGGCGAGACGATCGACTACGGCCCCTGCGCCTTCATGGACGAGTTCCATCCCGGTACCGTTTTCTCCTCCATCGATCATGGTGGGCGCTACGCCTACGGCAACCAGCCCCACATTGCGCACTGGAACCTGACCCGGTTTGCCGAGACGCTGATCCCGCTTCTGGGCGAGGACGAGGAACACGCCATCGCCGAGGCACAGGCGAGGCTGGAAGAATTTCCCGGTGTCTTCAACGCCGCGCTTCAGGCGGGGCTGCGGCGCAAGCTCGGCCTCGACTCGGAGCAGGATGAGGATGCCGCTCTCTTTCGCGACCTGTTCCAGGTGATGGGCGATGCGAGGGCGGATTTCACATTGACCTTCCGCGCATTGTCCGAGGACGCGGGTTCAAGCGACAACAGCAACACTCGCTCCCTGTTTGCGGACGCGGATGCATTCGACAGCTGGGCGGCCCGCTGGCGGCAGCGGATGGCGCGGGAGGCCGCGTCGCCTGAACAGCGACGCAAGGCGATGCTGGCGGTGAACCCGAAATACATCCCCCGCAACCATCTGGTAGAGGCAGTCATCCGGGCGGCGGTCGAAAGGGATGACTTCAATCCCTTCCACGAGCTCAACTTCGTACTGGCCCGCCCCTTCGAAGAGCAACCCGGCCGCGAGGAGTTTGCGCGTCCGCCGCAGCCCGACGAGCGGGTCGCGCAGACCTTCTGCGGAACCTGAGTCCCCCTTAGCCGCCGATGGCCCTCATCAGGATCGTGGCCGGGTCGCCAGGGTCATCGTCGGCCACCCAGGCCACGAACTGATCCGGCCGCACGAGAATATAGCGCGCTTCGTACAACTCGCGTTCTTCGGTGCGACTGTCCTCCAGTATTTCGAGCGGCATGCGCATCTTGGCAGCGGCATCACGAAAGGCCGCCACCGTTGTCGCATCGCCATCAAGCGCCAACAGCGTGAACCCCTCGCCGAGTGCTTCGAAGACATTGATACCTGAAGAGAGCCCTCGCGGAGCAAGATGATGGCCGGCACGCGCGCGATAGGTGTGGCCGCCGACGGCACCACTGGTGGCACCGTCGTCGCCGAAGACGATCGGCGATCCGGCGTAGTGCGGTTCGAAAAGATCGATCTCGACGCTGGCGCTTTCGGTGCGCTGCCGCCATGCAGTCTCGAATGCGGTTCTGTCCCGGTTGGGATTGAAGCTGTTCACAAACGAACGGTCCGTTTCGATCGCTTTTTCGATGAAATCTCGAGCGGTAGAAACAAACACCGGACGTCGTTCCTGGCCATAGCTGGCCAGAAGCTTCGGTCCACCCCAGCCGCGCAGCACAGCGGCCAGTTTCCAGCCCAGATTGTGCGCATCCTCGAAGCCGGTATTGATACCATAACCGCCATAGGGCGGATGGCTGTGGGCGGCATCACCGGCAATAAAGACCCTTCCCTTTTCATAATCGTTCGCGATGGCGACCCTCAGGTCCCAGAAGCCGATATGCTCGAATTCGACATCGAATTCCGCACCGGCCGCGCGATGCAGACAGGCCGCGAAATCGAAATTGTCGCGTGTCGTTTCATCGGGCACAGGCGCATGGAAAAAGAAGCTGCCCTCGAGGTCAACGCGACCGAAGAACTGCCAGTAGCCATCGAGATCCGGGTGGAGCACGTTGTAGAACTGCTTTCCGGGAAAGCGCTCGAGCAGCGCGTGAAGCTGCGGCGCACGGAAAACCAGCAGCACCATCTTCTTGTTGTGTCGGGAACGGGTCTCGCCAATGCCAGCCTGCCCTCGCACGACCGAGCGACTGCCGTCGCAGCCTACCGCATAGGCCGCCCGTATTTCGATATCGGCTTCATTGCGCTCGCCAGTTGCCGTGACGCATACGCCGGCTTCATCCTGCCGCACGGCGGAACCGGTCCATCCATAGAGGACCTTGACCGAAGGAAGCTCGGCCACCCGCTCGCGCATCACTCTTTCAGTGGCGTATTGGGGCAGGCGTTCGTTGTCCTTGAAATAAAAGGGTCGGACAAGCTCGCGACGGAACCAGTCATAATGGTAGCCGGAGGTCAGCGTGCCGTAGGCCGTCAAGCCGCCAATACCGTATTGGGGCGGGATCGTGCGGGCGGCACGAAGCTGTTTCTCCGCACCCCAGAAATGGAAGTGCTCCATGGTGCGCTGGGTCAGGTTCTGCCCCTTGGGAACCTTCTGCAGCGGCTCGTGCTGCTCGACGACGATCGTCGAGATGCCGCGCTGGCCGAGCTCGATGGCCAACCCCATGCCAACCGGGCCGCCGCCGATGATGACGATTTCGGTTTCCTGGATCCGCTTCACCTTGTCTGCCTCGGCGGTCACACCTTGCCCGCCTCCAGATAGACGTGCTTGGTCTCAAGGAAGTCATCGAGACCTTCCACGCCGTGCAGCCGGCCGAGACCGGACTGGCCGTAACCGCCAGTCTCGCCCTCCGCAAAAAGCCGGGTGTGGCAGTTGAGCCAGACTGTGCCGGCGCGGATGGCACGGCTGACGCGGGTGGCGCGCGCCAGGTCGCGCGTGAACAGGCTGGCCGCCAGGCCGTAGCGCGTCGCATTGGCCTTGTGTACGGCCTCCGCCTCGTCGCCGAAGGTCTCGATGGAGACGATCGGACCGAACAGTTCTTCCTGGACGAGCGGCGATTTCAGATCGTCGATCCGGAAAAGTGTCGGCGTGATGAAGGCGCCGTTGGCGAGGTCGCCGCCGGGTATGGAGCCCTTCAGCACCAGTTCGCCTTCGTCGCCCGCCTGCTCGACAAGGGCCGCCTGGCGCTTCTGGCTGGGCCGGTCGATGAGCGAGCCCATCTGGCTCTTCGGATCATGGCCGGGGCCGACGCGGACCCGCTCGAAAGCGGATTTGATGCGGGCGGTAAAGTCGCCGACGATCCGATCATGGACGAGGAAGCGGGCGGCGGCCACGCAGATCTGACCGGCCATGACCAGCGATCCGTGAGTCAGTTCCTTCACAGCGACATCGAGATCGGCATCGTCGAAGATGACGGCGGGCGCCTTGCCGCCGAGTTCCAGCGACAGGCGTTTCAGTGTCGGGGCCGCGCCCGCCATGATGCGCTTGCCGGTGGCGCTCGAGCCGGTGAAGGAAATGACGTCGATGTCCTCCGATGCAACCAGCGCTTCACCCACCTCGATCCCGTTCTCGTTGACCGAGTTGATGACGCCGACAGGCAGCGATTGACACTCGTGGATGGCCTGCAGGACCCGGCGATGAATGAGCGGCGTCTGCGGGGCGGGCTTGATCACGGTGGTGCAGCCGGCCGCCAGAGCCGGCGCCAGCGAACGCATCAGCAACGTGAGCGGTGCGTTCCAGGGAACGATGATGGCAGCCACGCCGGCAGGCTCGCGGTTCATCATCGAGAAGTTGCCAGGCGCGGTTTCCAGCGTGCGGCCCAACACAGTGCGGGCGAGACCGGCATAATAGCGGGTCTCGGATATGGCGCCCATCACCTCGCCATTGGCCTCAGCCCGCAGCTTTCCGTTTTCGGCCACGATGAGATCGGCGATCTCCTGCCTTGCTGCTTCCAGGCGATCGGCGATCTCGAAAAGGACGGCGGCGCGCAGCCGAGGCGAAGCAGCCCAGGTGCCCTCCTGGAAAGTCCGCCGAGCCAGCGCGGCAGCCTGGTCGGCGATCGCTCGCGTGCCCAGGCTGTAGCGTCCCAGCACGGCACCGTTTGCGGGATTGGTGCTTTCGCCCACATCATCCGCAACAACCCATTGGCCACCAATATAGTTGTCGGCACGGGAAAGCCGGGCTTCCATGGGTTTCTCCCTGTTGGATCAGTCCGAGCGGCGGGACCGCCGCCGACACGCCGGGCGAAGATGGCCAGCAAGTCGATCGAAGTCAACGCGACTTCTCGCCCTATGAGATTGCTGCCAAGCCGCCTGACGGCATGAGTCACGTTTTCTCGCTTATGCCCTGCCTGCTTTCAGACAACTCCCGGCTCAGTTCCTCCACGACGCTTTTGACCTGGCTGCCGATTTCCTCGATATCCTTGTCTTTGACCAGGCTGTCGGCAATCGTCACGCAAAGGCTGGCAATAGGACTACGGCCAGCATCGAAGATCGGCGCGGCCACGCCAACCACGCCGGACGTGACCTCCCCATGTGCGACTGCATAGCCGACCCGGCGAATCCGCTTCAGGCTGTCGTGGATTTCCTCGACACTGTTGCCAAGGCCGACAGACCGCAAATCCGCGAAATTCTCCTCGATGCGAGTCTGGATCTGGCGACGTGGCAGAAAGGCCATGATTGCCCGAGCGATGGCGCCGCGTCCCATCGGCATCGGACGGCCCCGCGGGTAGCTGGACAGCGGATTGGCCGTGGAACACCGGGAATCCACGCACAGCATCCGGTTGCCATACCACCGCACCAGAAGGGCCGTGCAGGGAAAACGTCGGACGAGGTCAGCCAGATGGCGCTCCCCTTTGAGCACGAGGGGATCGGACTTGCGCAGGAGGTAGTCCATCTCCACGACCTTGGGTCCCAGCGTGAATCCGGCATTGGGCATGGAGGACAGCAAGCCTGCCTCCTTGAGCGTTTTGAGATAGCGATAGAGCGTGGGACGGCTGTAGCCGAGTTCCGCCATCAGTTCCTCGGGCGACCACTCCAGCCGGTCTTCCGTGAAGACTGCCAGTACGGCCAGTACGCGCTCGAGACTGTTGCCCTTCTTCTCTGTCAAGGTGCCCCACTTTCGCTGTCTAGTTCCTGCGCTCCACCACAAATCTCGGTGGGAAGGAATCGCCCATCCAGACGCCTGCGATACCACCCCACGCTCCGCTGCGGAAGGCCCGGCCCGCACCGAACGGATGCTGGCCGGAACACGCCTTTCCGGCGTGCACAGAAGTCAGGCAGAACGACCAAGCAGCGAGCACCGCTTGACATGCAGCCACGGCTTCTCCACCTGATCGGCTACAAATCCGGATTTGGGAGCTGCCGCGATGGCCGGCTATTTCTCTTCGCCCTTCCCACGCCGCCAATCCGTCGGCGTCGATGTCGGTGGTGTACAAGTGGGCGGTGTGGCCCCTGTGGTCGTCCAGTCAATGACCAATACCGACACGGCCGATATCGACGCCACGGTGGCACAGGTCGCCGCGCTCCATCGGTCCGGCTCTGAAATCGTGCGCATTACCGTTGATCGCGATGAATCGGCGGCCGCCGTGCCACGGATCCGAGAGCGGCTCGAACGGCTCGGCCACTTCGTGCCGCTGGTCGGCGACTTCCACTATATCGGCCACAAGCTGCTCGCCGACCATCCGGCATGCGCCGAGGCGCTGGCGAAGTACCGCATCAACCCGGGCAATGTCGGCTTCCGTGAGAAGCGTGACCGGCAGTTTACCGAGATCGTCGAAATGGCGATCCGCCATGACAAACCGGTACGCATCGGCGTGAATTGGGGATCGCTGGACCAGGAATTGCTGACGCGGCTGATGGACGAGAACCAGGCCAAGGGTTTTCCCATGACGGCGCAGGAGGTCACCCGCGAGGCGATCGTGCAGTCTGCGCTTCTCTCAGCACAACTCGCAGAAGAGATCGGTCTGGCCCGCGAGAAGATCATCCTGTCGGCCAAGGTCAGCCAGGTCCAGGACCTCATCGCCGTCTATACCGAACTCGCAAAACGATCCGATCATTCGCTGCATCTCGGGCTGACCGAAGCCGGCATGGGATCGAAGGGCATCGTCGCCTCGTCCGCCGCCATGGGCATTCTTCTGCAGCAGGGCATCGGCGACACGATCCGGATCTCGCTGACACCCGAACCCAATGGCGATCGGACCCGCGAGGTGCAGGTGGCGCAGGAGCTCTTGCAGACCATGGGGTTCCGGCAGTTCGTGCCGGTGGTGGCAGCCTGCCCGGGCTGTGGTCGGACCACCTCGACCGTGTTCCAGGAACTGGCGCAGAAAATCGAAGGCGACCTGCGCCGCAACATGCCGGTCTGGCGCGAAAAGTACCCCGGCGTCGAAAGCCTTCAGGTCGCGGTGATGGGTTGCATCGTCAACGGCCCGGGCGAGAGCAAGCACGCCCATATCGGCATCTCCTTGCCGGGCACCGGCGAGACACCAGCCGCCCCGGTTTTCGTTGACGGCCAGAAGGTCGCAACGCTGCGCGGACCGGCAATCGCCGAAGATTTCCAGAAGATGGTTGCCGACTACATCGAGACACGTTTCGGGGACGGCCGCCGCGCGGCCGAATGAAGTCGGCGGGCAGACATCACGCCCTCATCGCCCTGGCCTCTTCCGCCAGCCATTCCTCCAGCTTCTGCGCCAGCTTGTTGGGGGCAATGGGCTTCGACATGTAATCGTCCATCCCTGCCGCCAGGCACTGCTCGCGGTCGCCTTTCAACGCGTGCGCGGTAACGCCGATGATCGGCGTGTGGCGGCCAGTCCCCGCCTCGAGCTCACGGATGGCCCGCGTGGCATCCAGGCCTGACATCTCCGGCATCGACACGTCCATCAGCACGATCCTGGGGTTGAGGGTCCGGAACATCTCGACGGCGGTGCGGCCATTGTCGGCAAGGCGATGCTTGAGGCGGAGTCCGTCCAGTATCTGCGAAAAGACGAGCTGGTTGACCTCATTGTCTTCCGCCACCAGCACATCGAAGCCAGCATGTTCGGGAACCGGCTTGCGCGCGGCAACCGGCAGCTTGTGGACTTCGGCTACAGGCGCAGGCGCTGCCTCGTGCCGTGGGGCGGCCGGCCGTTTCCATGTACCGGTTCGCCGTGCGCGGGCCGTCTGCATGAGCTCGACAAGCGTTCGCAAAAGCACCTGAGAGCGAGCCGGCTTGCTGAGATGGGCCGAAATTCCGGAATTCAGTTCGAGACGACCGCCGGCAACATGATCGACGGATGTGAGCAGCAGCACGGGGATGTGCGATGTAGCGGGGTTCTGGGCAATTCTGAGCGCCACTTCGGCGCCGTTCATGCCAGGCATCTGATAGTCGAGAATGATGGCATCGACGCAGGCACCGATTTCGACCACGCGGTCGAGGAAGGCCAACCCGATCTCGCCGCTTTCTGCTGCGGCGCAGTCGAAGTTCCAGCTGCGCAATTGCTCGAGCAGGATCGATCGGTTGACCTCGTTGTCGTCAATCACCAGGACACGAGACCCGAACACGTCGACCGGCACCGGGGTTGCCGGCTCACCTTCGGCGTGGATCGGCATAGGCAGTTCGACCGTAAAGGTAGATCCCTTGCCAACCTGGCTTGTGAGGCCAATCTTCCCGCCCATCATTTCCACCAGCCGCGAGGCGATGGCGAGACCGAGCCCGGTTCCCTCGTGGCGACGCGTCGAGCTGGCATCGACCTGACTGAACTTTTCGAAGATGTGTTTCGTCTTGTCCTCGGGAATGCCAATGCCGGTGTCTTCGACACTGATCCGGATATGGGCGGTCCCCTCTTCGACATTGCCAGACACATCCACGAGGATATGGCCGGTTTCGGTGAACTTCACCGCGTTGCCGATCAGATTGGTAACAATCTGGCGCAAGCGCGCGACATCTCCCACCAGCCATTCCGGCAGGGTTGGGTCGACGCGCACGATCAGTTCCAGATCCTTTTCAGCGATGCGCGTTGCAAACAGCGTGGCGACATCCTCGATGGATTCAGCCAGCCGGAACGGTGCCGGATCGAGCGTGAGTTGGCCGGCGTCGATCTTGGAGAAATCGAGGATGTCGTTGATGATCGTCAGAAGCGCATTGCCGGATTTGAGGATCACATCAGCAAACGTTCTCTGCCGGTTGTCCAGTTCCGTCTTGCTCAAGAGCTCGGCCATCCCCAAGACGCCATTCATCGGCGTGCGAATCTCATGGCTCATATTGGCGAGAAACTCCGACTTCGCACGATCGGCCAGTTCGGCCTTGACCTTTTCGGCCTGAATCGAATCGTTTGCGCTTTGCAGAACCTCCTGCGCGGTCTCGATGTCGCGCATCATTGGCTCGAAGACCCTGAGCGCCACGAACGCGCCGGCCAGCACCATGAGAGCCGCAACAACAATCAGCGAGTACTGAAGGGCGGAGTAGTCCTTGATCATTTCTGCGCCAAGCCGTTCCGTGGTCGCGGCGAGATGCGGACGAACCCTGTCGCTGGCGAGGTTCTGAAGTTGCTGGAAGATCTGCTGGGAATAGGTCGAGGAAAAATCGCGCGTCGAGGCCAGCCAGACCGCATAGGACAAGACCTCATAGATGTCGCGGCGAAGCGCTCGACTCCCATTGCTGCCGGCCCAAATGCTGTGAACGGACTCCGGCAGTTCAAGCCCTGCTACTGCATCAATGATGTGATCGGAACGTCCGGTGGCGCTCAGCGTCTCTCCATCGGACCAGCCGGCGCTGAGCCGGCTCTGATTGTGGCCCACTTCCTCGCCTGCAGCCCGCTGAACGGCGTAGTAGATGCCTTCCAGATGAACAATCGCGGCACGCAGGTCATCACGGATCCTTTCGACGCGATCCGTCGTGGCGTGGTCCAGTGCGCGTCGCGTCGGCCCCATCTGCATGCGTCCATCTTCACCACGCACGCGCTCCTGCCATTCGATGCTATTGCCCTGGGTGAGGATACGGGTGTTGTCGAGCCGCAAAGCGTGATGGATGACGTCGCTGGTGGCATCGCTCATATGACTGATGACAGCGCTGAACTTCACGCGCGTCTTGGCCTGCTCGGCCAGATAATGCATCGCGACCACGCCACCGGTAATGGCGAGCAGAAAGCCCGCCAGCATGACAAACAGGCGGCTGCGCATATAGGCGCGGGTCACGGCAACCGTCATCGTCGAACTTCCCCCGGATTGCGACGCATGGCCATCTAGGGTTGAACAACCGGAATTAAGTTGAGCTTAATCCTGTCGGAGACTTTGCCCGAGGGGGTTGCTGAGGTCTGTTATGCTTAACGGATCGCTAATCGCTGTGGGTCAGTGGCGGCGTTCGGCCACGAAGCGGGCAGCGGCTCGCAAGGTTGCAGCGCGAGATCCGAAAACGGCCAGCGAGGCCTCGGCCTGGTCGACGAGACCTCCCAGCTGCCTGCGCGCCCAGTCTTCGCCGTGAAGCGCGGCCAGCGTGGCTTTGCCTGCCGCCGCATCCTTGCCGGTCGCCTTACCAAGGGCGGCGCTGTCTCCAGCCAGATCGAGAAGGTCGTCAGCCAGTTGGAAGGCAAGTCCAATGGCGTTTCCGTACTCGCGTAGCGCCGCTCGCCGGTCAGGGGCCGCACGACCAACAATGGCCCCGGCCTCACACGAGAATCTAATCAGCGCACCGGTCTTCATCGCCTGGAGCATGATGATCCCAGCCTCGTCCGGCTCGGTCGTTTCAGCCTGGAGGTCCAGAGCCTGACCGCCGGCCATGCCGCCAGCACCTGCGGCTCGCGCCAGGGCTAGGACCAGATCCGAGCGGATTGCAGGCGGCAATACGTCCTCTCCGCCCGCCAGGATATCGAAGGCTAGCGTGAGGAGACTGTCACCCGCGAGGATTGCGGTCGCCTCGTCGAAAGCTCGATGAACGGTGGGTTTGCCACGACGAAGATCGTCATCGTCCATCGCGGGCAGGTCGTCATGGATCAGCGAATAGCAGTGCACGCACTCCACGGCGGCCGCGACCTGCGTTGCCGCGGCCAGATCGGCATCGAAAAGGGCAGCAGACTCCATGACCAGAAACGGCCGTAGCCGCTTCCCGCCATTGAGCACTCCGTGCCGCATCGCGGCCAGCAGCCGTTCTGGCCGCGCGATCTCTCCGTCGCGCGGGCGCTGGTCAAGGATCGTCTCTAGCGCCTTTTCCACCTGGCGGGCCCGCAGCGCCAGAACCGCCTCGAAATCGTTCTCAGTCAATGCGTTCATGGGGCAGCGATGGCGGCAAACGTCATCGCGGTCAAGCCTGCTTGCGCGGATCGTGCGTTGCGTCGCCTCGCCGTTTCCCTGTATGCGGTCAGAGGGAGCAACCGGTCCGGGGTAAAGGTGGTCGAGGAACCGGAGATCGTGGTCGAACCGCGACAGAAGAAGAGGCGCGCACCGCGACGTCGGCTGCGGCGATGGCTGCTGCGTGGCTTCATTACGCTGGTTGCCATCGGCATGTTGCCTCTGGCGCTGACGCTTCTCTACGCTGTCCCCGGCGTCAGGCCGGTATCGACCCTGATGATGGTGGATACGCTGACCCTGAGGGGATTTGACCGGCAATGGGTACCGCTCGACGAGATGGGTCCGAACATCGTCAACGCCGTGACGATGTCGGAAGACGGGCAATTCTGTTTCCATCGTGGAATCGATGTTGGAGAGTTCCGCGCGCTTGTCGAGGAGGCTCTGGCGGGCCAGGCCACCCGCGGTGGCTCGACCATCACCATGCAGACGGTCAAGAACCTTTACCTCTGGCACGGCCGCTCATATGTCCGCAAAGCGATCGAACTGCCGCTGGCGGTCTATTTCGATGCTGTTTTGTCGAAGAAGCGCATCATGGAGATCTATCTCAACATCGCCGAATGGGCTCCCGGCGTTTATGGCGCGGAAGCCGGCGCACGCCACCATTTTGGCGTTTCCGCCAGACAGTTGACCCCCAGACAAGCCGCCCTGATGGCGGTGACGCTGCCGAATCCCGCGGCGCGCAACCCGGCCAACCCGACGGCGAACCTGAACCGCGTTGCCAACACGATCGAAAGGCGCGCGCGTGGGGCTGGCGCCTATGTTCGCTGTCTGCAGTGAAATATCGGCGTGCAGCCTCTGGCCAAACGGCCTCGAGGCGTGTATAGCCACGCCGAATTTCATGAATTCTGGCCGTTCCGCGTGGCCCTTCGAAACAGGGGCGGCGGTGGCATTTGACCATTGGAGCTGAAAGATGGCCGTACCCAAAAGAAAGACCTCACCGTCCAAGCGCGGCATGCGCCGTTCCGCCGACGCGCTGAAGGCGCCGACCTATGTCGAGGACAAGAATTCCGGCGAAATGCGCCGCCCTCATCACGTTGACCTCAAGACCGGCATGTATCGCGGTCGCCAGGTGCTGGAGCCGAAGGAAAGCTGAAGCTTCCCTCTCGTTGCAAATGATACGGAAAGGACCGGCCATTGGCCGGTCCTTTTTGCTTTTGCAGGGCCGGCTCTGGTTCAGGTCGCAGCAAGCCGATATGGATGACCGTCTGACAGTCAAACCATCTTTGAGGCCCCGCATGCGCAATTTCGACCTGCCTGGACGTTCTCCGGTCATCGCCGAGAATGGCATGGCCGCTACCTCGCATCCTTTGGCGACCGAGACGGCTATCCGCGTCCTGCGCGAGGGCGGCAATGCGGTTGATGCCGCCATTGCGGCATCCACCACGTTGTGCGTGGTCGAGCCGCATATGACTGGCATTGGTGGGGACTGTTTTGTCATCCTGGCAGAGCCGGATGGCACCACCCATGGGTTGAACGGTTCCGGGCGCGCACCGGCGGGCGCAAATGCAGCTTGGTATCGGGCGAACGGCTTTGATTCCATGCCGCAAACCGGGGCGCATTCAGTGACCGCACCGGGTGCCATCAGGGCGTGGGATGCTCTTGCCGCACGCTTTGGCACGATGGGCTTCGACCGCCTCTTTGCCGATGCCATTCGCTATGGCGAAGACGGCTACCCTGTCCTTGCCCGTGTCGGCACGCACTGGCAGCTATGTGCCAAGGAGCTCGAAGCCGACGAAGGGTCTCGTCTGCACTGTCTTGTCGACGGCCGCGTGCCGCATGTCGGGGAGCGTCACCATTGGCCGGCGCTCGCGGGAACCCTGCGGCGAATAGCAAATGGTGGCGCCGATGCATTCTATTTGGGCGAGATAGCTGCAGAGATGGCCGCGACGGTCCAGGCGGGTGGCGGATTTCTTTCTGAAGAGGATCTGGCATCTGTCCAGGCCGACTGGGTCGAACCGATCTCCGCATCCTATGCGGGCCACGACGTTCTGCAGATACCGCCGAATGGTCAGGGCATAACCGCCCTCATCCTGCTTCGGCTGCTTGAACGGCTTGGCTGCGGATCGCTTGATGCCGACTCTGTCGAACGGCGGCATATGCAAATCGAGGCCGGGAGGCTCGCCTATTCCGTGCGCGACCATATGGTGGCCGATGCTGCAACGATGCGGGTCACCCCCGCAGATCTCCTGTCGGACAGGTTCATCGACGATCTCGCCGGTCAATTTGACCCGCAAAAGCGCAACCCCGACATACGACTTCCCCAAATCCCGAAATCAGATACGGTTTACCTGACCGTCGTCGATCGCGACCGGCGGGCGGTCTCTTTCATCAACTCCGTTTATGGCAGTTTCGGCGCCAAGCTGGTAACGCCCAGATCCGGTATTGCCCTGCAGAACCGGGGCGGCTGCTTCACGCTGAACGAGGGTCATCCAAACGAGCTCGGACCGCGCAAGCGGCCGATGCACACGATCATCCCCGCAATGGCGATGAAGGGCGGTCGCGCCGTCCTCTCGTTCGGCGTCATGGGCGGTGACTATCAACCGATGGGCCACGCTCAGCTGTTCACCAACATCGTGGACCATGGCATGGACGTTCAGGAGGCGATCGACCACCCAAGACTGTTCTGGAACGACACGGGCGCTTTGAAGGTCGAAACGGGCATCAGTGACGACACAAGGAAGGGCCTGGTATCGCGCGGCCACGTGGTTGGAGCCGCAGATCTGCCGCATGGAGGCGGGCAAGCCATTCTGATCGATGACCACAACGGCTTTCTGATCGGCGGCTCGGACCCGCGAAAGGACGGTTGTGCTGCCGGCTGGTAGCCAGCGCACAAGAAAACGCCCGGCATCGAGGATGCCGGGCGTTCGTTTCTGAACCTCGGCGAAGAGGTCAGATATGCGCTCAATTACTGAACGCCGATGCGCTGCTGGTCGCGCTGCTCGGCATAGGTCGCCTCGTCATACTCCGGCGCAGCCTCAAGCTGCTCCTGCGTATAGGACGTGTAGACGTGCCAGCTGTCCTGCCCGTCGCGCATGAACTGAACCTCGTCCAGACCAAGCGCGACCTCGCGGGCGCCAATGCCGAGGAAACCGCCAACATCGACGATGATCGCATCGAACGAACCGTCTTCGGTCAGCAGAATGTCGCCGACATTACCGATATTGTCCTCATTGGCACCATAGACATCCGAGCCGATCAGGTCATCGGCGCGCAACTGCTGCATGTCGACAGCCTGCATCTGGTCGCGGTCGATCGCGGCGGTGGTCTCCTGGTCGACACCCGGCTCGGCCTGGGCCTGCTCGTCCATCTGGCCGTCGGCGGCAGCACCAACCTGGGCCTGATCCTGGCCGGCAAGGCGAATCTCGAAGCTGAGCTGGAAGTTCTGCTGATCGGACTGAACGAACACGGTGCCACCATCGGCCACGACATGCTCACCTGCCATGCCCTGCTGGTCCTGGGCCATCTGCTGGTCCTGGTCCTGCTGAGCCTGCTGCTCTGCCGGCTGCATCTGCGCAGCCATGTCGCCGGTCATGCGCTGGTCATCGCGCTGCTCGGTCCAGGTCGCCTGGTCATACTGGGGCGAGCCCTCGAGCTGCTCCTGGGTGTAAGGCGTGTAGGCATAGAGGTTGCCCTGATCGTCGGTCATCAGGTCGATGTCTTCCATGCCAAGCGCAACTTCATGTGCACCCATGCCGAGGAAGCCGCCAACGTCGACGACAATCGCGTCAACGGCACCGTCCTGCGTCAAGAGGACATCGCCAATGCTGCCGATATTCTCGTCCTGCGCAGAATAAACGTCCGTGCCGATCAGTTCGTCAGCGCTGACCTGCTGCAGGTCGGTAGCCTGGAACTGGCCGCGATCCACTGCGCCAGCCTGCTGCTGCTGCGCCTGTTCGGGATCAGCCGTGCCAGTGTGCTGGGTGCCCTCGGGGGTCTGCTGCTGGGCGCCTGCCGCGCCGGAATGGAGTCGCAGATTGATCTCGGCGTCCTCGCGCTCGGCTTCGATGATGACAGTGTCACCCGCCGAAACGGTGATCTCGTGTTCTGCCTGAACCTGTGCGAACGCGCCGCCGGCAACGAATGCGGTCATGGCGGTAGTAGCAAGTAGCTTGCGTATCATTGTTGTCGTTCTCCCTGGATATTACGGGTTTGCGATCTCCGCGGATGCGGAACCGCTGACCGGCACAACCTGTGGAGGTGACCGGTCCTGCCCAACCAATCCCTTTCGAACGAAACTGTTCCGAAATTTTCCTGGAAATCGTATCTGCGGCCAACGCCGGCCAGCTAGCGATCCATGCTGTCCAGTTTGCGCTGCATCGCCGCGATCTGATCCTTGAGATCGCGAAGATCATCCGATTTCTCGGTAGACCCTGCAGATGTGTCGGCTGGCGCAGGCGTCGCGGACTTGTCGTCCGCTTCCGTGCCCGGCATGGGGAAGGGTGTGAACATCCGCATGGCATTCTGGAACATCTCGATATTGCGTCGGGCCTGCTCCTCCATCGCCTTCATCGGCGTTGCCATGTTCATCATGTCCATGGGTGTCTGGCCCATCGTCTTCTGCATCTCGTCACGAAAGCGCTCCTGCTCCTTGGCGAACGCAATCATCGATTGCTCAAGAAAGCTCGGCACCACCATCTGCATCTGGTCGCCATAAAAGGAGATGAGCTGCCGCAGGAAGGGGACGGGCAGCATGTTCTGGCCGCCCTTGTTCTCCAGTTCGAAAATGATCTGGGTCAGCACCGGGTGGGTGATGTCGTCGCCAGACTTGGCATCCTGGACGGTGAACTCCTCGTCCCGACGGATCATTTCCGCGAGGTCCTCCAGCGTCACATAGCTGCTGGTGCCCGTGTTGTAGAGGCGCCGGTTGGCGTATTTCTTGATAACGACCGGGCCGTTCCTGGCGGGCATTGGCACGCTCCAATGGTTGGCGATCCGCGATAAGCGCCTGAAATCCTTCGGCGGCCGGCAGCATATGCGCAAAGGGCGGGCAAATGAAAGTGAATTGTGCAATGCGAGACTGCGGCCACACGTGCCGGACGAAGGAAGCTGGCCATACACCGGGCCGGGCATTTGACTTGTGTCATTGAAACGGCAAAAAACGTGGGCACATTCCGCCTAACACAGAGGCCATCGGGAGAGCATCATGTCATCGTCGATCGTGATTGCGAGCGCCGCGCGCACGCCAGTCGGTTCCTTCAACGGCTCATTTGCCAACATCGCTGCCCACGAACTGGGCGCTGCTGCCATCAAGGAAGCGTTGCTGCGCGCCGGTGTGGACGCCGGGGAAGTCGACGAGGTCGTGATGGGCCAGATCCTGTCCGCCGGCGAGGGCCAGAACCCTGCCCGCCAGGCCGCACGTCTTGCCGGTTGCCCTGACGAAACCACGGCCTGGGGTCTCAACCAGCTCTGCGGGTCCGGATTGCGCGCCGTGGCCATCGGCATGCAGCAGATCCAGACCGGCGACGCGCGCATCATCGTGGCCGGCGGCCAGGAATCGATGTCGATGGCACCGCATTGCGCGCATCTGCGCGCAGGTCACAAGATGGGCGACATGAAGTTCATCGACACCATGATCAAGGACGGTCTGACCGACGCCTTCTTCGGCTACCACATGGGCAACACGGCCGAGAACGTCGCCCGCAAATGGCAGTTGACCCGCGAAGAGCAGGACGCCTTTGCCGTCGCCTCGCAGAACAAGGCCGAAGCTGCCCAGAAGGCCGGCCGTTTCAAGGACGAGATCGTGCCTTTCACGGTCAAGGGCCGCAAGGGTGACACCATCGTCGAAGACGACGAGTATATCCGCCACGGCGCCACCATCGAGGCCATGCAGAAGCTGCGCCCCGCCTTCGACAAGGAAGGCACGGTGACGGCCGCCAATGCGTCCGGCATCAATGACGGCGCCGCCGCCGTGGTTCTGATGAGCGAGGAAGAAGCCGGCAAGCGCGGCATCGTACCGCTCGCCCGCATCGTTTCCTGGGCGACTGCCGGCGTCGATCCGCAGATCATGGGCACCGGGCCGATCCCGGCCTCACGCAAGGCGCTCGAAAAGGCCGGCTGGAAAGTCGACGATCTCGATCTTGTCGAGGCCAACGAGGCTTTCGCCGCCCAGGCCTGCGCGGTCAACAAGGACATGGGCTGGAACCCGGACATCGTGAATGTGAACGGCGGCGCAATCGCCATCGGGCATCCGATCGGCGCCTCCGGCGCGCGTGTGTTCAACACGCTGCTCTTCGAGATGAAGCGACGCAGCGCGAAAAAGGGACTGGCGACCCTGTGCATCGGCGGCGGCATGGGCGTCGCCATGTGCGTGGAATCGATGAACTAGGCTGACGAAAGGGAAGCGGGCAGGCTTAAATAAACGGCGTCGAGCGACCAGATAGGGTCGCCGTCAGCCCAAGCTGCCCGCCTCTTCATTGCAGAACAATGGGAGGAGAATGCGAATGTCACGAGTTGCATTGGTCACAGGCGGAACGCGCGGCATTGGCGCGTCGATCTCGATCGCGCTGAAGGACGCCGGCTACAAGGTTGCCGCCAACTATGCCGGCAATGACGAAGCGGCATCTAAGTTTCGCGACGAGACGGGCATTCCTGTCTTCAAATGGTCAGTGGCAGACTATGATTCCTGTGCGGCCGGCATTGCCAAGGTCGAGGCGGAACTCGGCCCGGTCGATGTCCTGGTCAACAATGCCGGTATTACCCGCGATGCCATGTTCCACCGGATGACGCCGGAGCAGTGGCGCGAGGTGATCGACACCAACCTTTCGGGTGTGTTCAACATGACGCATCCGCTCTGGTCGGGCATGCGCGAACGCAAGTTCGGCCGCGTCATCACCATTTCCTCGATCAATGGCCAGAAGGGCCAGGCCGGTCAGGCCAATTACTCGGCCGCCAAGGCAGGCGACATCGGCTTCACCCGGGCACTGGCACAGGAAGGCGCCCGCGCCGGCATCACCGTCAACGCCATCTGCCCCGGCTACATCGCCACCGACATGGTGATGGCGGTGCCGGAAAAGGTGCGCGAGGCGATCATCGGCCAGATCCCGGTCGGCCGGCTCGGCGAGCCGGAGGAGATCGCGCGCTGCGTGGTGTTCCTGGCTTCCGACGAGGCGGGCTTCATCACCGGCTCGACAATCTCGGCCAACGGAGGCCAGTTCTTCTCCTGATCGGCAATCGGCTTTTCCACTCGAGTCCCGGGGAAAGCCTGTGTATCGCCGTGGACAGCCTGTGGAGAACCTGTGGACGGACCGCGCCGGAGGCGCGGTTTGCCACAAGGGCTTGCGGTCAAGCCGGCAGCGCGACCTCGTATCCCTAAATCTGGTATGGAACAAATAGGGAAGGGACCCGAGTCAGCGATTCGTAGCCCTTTCGTTCCAGACTCGTTCTCCACGCCTTGCTGCTTCACGCTCGACGGAAACGACTGAATTGAAAGTGCTGAATATTCCCGCCAGGCGTTTCGTGGCCGTGCCGCCGAGTTTCCTCCAGCACGAATTGCGGACCGAGTTCGGCAGCCAGCGTATCCGCGTCGTGGCGCATGACGGGCAGGCCGCTGCATTTCTCGGGACCGTCCGGCGCGAAGGTGCCGATAATGACCTGGCCGCCCGGCCGCAATGCGCTTCGAAGCCGATCCGCATAGGCTGCGCGGTCTTCCGCCTCGGTCAGGAAATGGAATGCCGCGCGATCGTGCCAGATATCGTAGCTGGCGGGCGGGCTCCATGAGGTTGCGTCGCCGACGATCCATTTGGCATCGTCGGCTCGTTTGCCCAGCCGCTTGCGCGTGACCTCAAGCGCCGCTGACGAGAGATCCAGGACGGTAATGTCGGAATGGCCTTGTTCAAGAAGAGCATCGACAAGGCGCGATTCGCCGCCGCCAATATCGATAATCGACGCTTCGCGCGGGAAGCCGGTCGCGACAATCAGTTCGAGCGACATGCCCGGGCGGGCCTGGAACCAGCTGACCTCGTCTTCCGCCTTTGTCTGGTAGACGCGTTGCCAATGCGCGGTGCGTTCGTTTTCCCGAGCTGCGGTCATCTGTGGTTCTCCAGAAGGATTGCCCCTATTTGGTAGCGGAGGAGGCGGACGACAATGAAGTCCACCGATGTTCCGAAGAACAATGCGCTTCGCCCTTCGCCAAATCCCATCCCGGTGCTAAGACTACCGAACGCCTCGGAAAAAGGTCCCGACTTCCCGCCAATGACCCCGTCTCCCCTAGTGCTATCCGGCCGCGACGTTACCGCTGTGCTCGGACCCACCAACACCGGCAAGACGCATCTCGCCATCGAGCGCATGGTGGCGCATGAATCGGGCCTGATCGGTCTGCCGCTGCGCCTGTTGGCCCGCGAGGTCTATGGCCGCGTGGCCCAGAAGGTTGGCGCAGCCAATGTGGCGCTGATTACTGGCGAAGAAAAGATCACGCCGCCCGGCGCGCGCTTTTCGGTCTGCACGGTCGAGGCGATGCCCCGGGAGACGGATGCGGCTTTCGTCGCCATCGACGAGGTGCAGCTTGCCGCCGACATGGAACGCGGCCACATCTTCACTGATCGTATCCTGCATCTGCGCGGACGCCAGGAAACGCTGTTGCTGGGCGCTGGTACGATGCGGGGTATCCTCGAAAGGCTGCTGCGCGGCCTCTCCATCGTCACGCGACCGCGCATGTCTCATCTGGCCCATGCTGGTCAGAAGAAGATCACACGGCTGCCGCGCCGAACCGCCATCGTGGCATTCTCGGCCGATGAGGTCTACGCGATCGGCGAACTGTTACGCCGACAACGCGGCGGCGTTGCGGTCGTGCTCGGCGCACTGTCCCCCCGCACCCGCAACGCTCAGGTCGAGCTCTACCAATCCGGCGATGTCGACTTTCTGGTTGCCACGGATGCGATCGGCATGGGCCTCAATCTGGACGTCGATCACGTCGCCTTCGCCCAGAACCGCAAGTTCGACGGCCATCAGTTCCGGCAGTTGACGGCGGCCGAACTCGGCCAGATCGCCGGGCGTGCAGGTCGTCATCTGCGCGACGGTACCTTTGGCGAGACGGGTCAGGTCGATCCTTTTCCCGAAGAAATCGTGGACCGAATCGAGAGCCACAATTTCGACCCCGTGAAAGTGCTGCAGTGGCGGACCGCGGAATTCGATTTCGCCAGCCTGGACGCGCTGCGTGCCTCCATCGACACCGTGCCGCCCGTCGAAGGCCTGACGCGCGCCCTGCCCGCAACGGATGCGCAGGCACTTGAACGACTGTCACAGGATGAGGCGATCCAAAGGACGGCCGGCAATCGTGCCAATGTTCGGCTTCTGTGGGACGTCTGCGCCCTGCCCGATTATCGGCGCATCGCGCCGGCACAGCATTCCGATCTGGTGGCGTCCTTGTTTATGGACCTGGCCGAAAAAGGCCATGTGGACGAGGATTTCCTGGCCCAGCAGGTGCGTCGGGCCGATACCACCGAGGGTGACATCGACACACTTTCGGCGCGCATCGCCGAAATCCGAACCTGGACCTTCGTTTCGCACAGGCCCGGCTGGCTGGCCGATCCGACGCATTGGCAGGAAAAAACACGCGATATCGAGGACAGATTGTCGGATGCCCTGCATGAGCGATTGACGAAACGCTTTGTAGACCGCAGGACATCCGTGCTCATGAGGCGGCTCCGAGAGAACGAAATGCTGGAAGCTGAAATAAACCCGACGGGAGAAGTGCTGGTCGAAGGCCATCATGTCGGTGAACTGCAAGGGTTCCGTTTCACGGCGGACCAAACGGCCGAGGGCGAGGACGCCAAGGCCGTGCGCGCTGCTGCCCAAAAGGCGCTTGCCACGGAGTTCGAGACGCGCGCGCAGCGTTTCTCGGTCTGCGCCAACGGCGATCTGGCATTGTCGTCCGAGGGGCTGGTTCGATGGCTCGGCGCACCTGTTGCCGCCCTGACATCGGGCGACGATCCCCTGCGGCCGCGCGTGGTCATCCTGGCCGACGATCATTTGACGGGTCCGGCGCGCGACAAGGTGGTTGCCCGGCTTGAGAGATTCGTGGCTTACCAGATCGAGACGGCGCTCAAGCCGCTCCTCGATCTCAAATCAGCCGAACAACTGACCGGCATCGCGCGCGGCGTCGCATTCCAGTTGGTGGAAAATTTCGGGATCCTGAACCGGCGCGACGTGGCCGAAGACATTCGCTCCCTGGACCAGGATGCGCGCGGCGCGCTGCGGCGGTTGGGCGTGCGCTTCGGCGCATTCCACATCTTCGTCCCGGCGCTGATCAAGCCGGCACCTGCCGGTCTGCTGACATTGCTGTGGGCCCTGCAGAAGGACGCCAAGGACCAGCCCGGCTTCGGCGACGTGGTTGCCGCGCTTGCCGCCGGCCGCACGTCGATCCCGCTGGACGACAGTTTCGAAAAGGACTTCTACCGCTTGGCCGGCTTCCGCATTGTCGGCCGCCGCGCGGTGCGCGTCGACATCCTTGAGCGTCTGGCCGACCTCATTCGCCCGGCGCTTGCCTGGAAGCCGGGCCAGGGCAAACGCCCCGACGGGGCCTATGACGGAAACGCCTTCGTCGTCACCCCGGCGATGATGTCGATTCTGGGTGCCACGCCCCAGGACATGGAAGAAATTCTGAAGGCCCTGGGCTATCGCGGACAGGAAATGCCCGCAGGCGAGGTCGAGGCGAAGCTGACGGCACTGGAAGCAACCGAGGCACAGGCCAAGCCTGCCGCCGACGAGCCTCAGCCCGCCTCCGAGGCGCCGGCCCCCTCAGAGACCGAGGAGGCGGCGGATCAACCCATCGCGGAGGCGCCAGCGACTGCTGAAGAAGTGACGGCCGCTGCCCACGCCAGCGAACCCGTGGCCGCCACTGCCCAGGATATCCCGGAGCCGGCACGGCAGGATGCCGGGGAAACTCAACCTGTCGCCGTCGCCGAATCTGGCCCTGCAACAGCCGAGCCTGCCGAAGACGAAGCACCGCGCACCATCATGGTGTGGCGTCCAGGCCGTGCCGATGGCCCCCGCGGTCGTCATGGCCAGCGGCCAGGCGCGCGCAGGCAAGGCAAGCCCGACGAAAAACACGAGGGTGGCGCCGAAGCAGGCGAGCGTGGTCCACGCCGGTTCAAGGGCAAGCAGGATCGGCCGGATCGCGGAAACCGAGAAAAGGGCAAGGGACAGGACAAAGGTAAGCCGAGGCGTTTCGACGACAGCCGGCCACCCCGCGAACAGCGCGAGCCGCGCAGGGTCGAAATGGATCCGAATTCGCCCTTCGCAAAGCTTGCGGCCCTCAAGGAAAAGCTGAAGCAGTAGATGGCCGCAGAAAGCAGACAGCGCATCGACCGCTGGCTGTTTTTCGCGCGCGTCGTGAAATCTCGCTCCCTGGCGGCCAAACTGGTTGCCGCAGGCAAAGTCCGCCGCAACCGTGAAAAACTCGATCAGCCCTCCGGGTTGGTCGGGCCTTGGGACGTGCTGACAGTCACACTCGAGCGTCAGGTCCTTGTCTATCGGGTGCTCGCGGCAGGGTCTCGTCGCGGTCCGGCACCAGAGGCCCGCCTGCTTTACGAGGATCTCTCGCCGCCGGCAGAGTCAAAGCCCTCGACCGAGGCAGAAGTCGCCACCCGAGAGCCAGGAGCCGGTCGCCCGACCAAGAAGGAACGCCGCGAAATCGATCGCTTCCGGGATCGTGAATGAGTGTCCGGCAGAATCGGTTGGAACAGGATTTCGCGTAACTGCCCGGCACGGCAAGCAGCGGTCTTGCAAGCCGCCTCCAAAGGCGCTACCTCACCCGCCGACCCTGAAATCCTCCCGCTCGGGCGAAGCCGCATGACCTATATCGTCACCGACAACTGCATCAAATGTAAGTACATGGATTGCATCGAGGTGTGTCCGGTCGATTGCTTCTATGAAGGCGAGAACATGCTCGTCATCCACCCCGACGAATGCATCGATTGCGGGGTCTGCGAGCCGGAATGCCCCGCCGAAGCGATCAAGCCGGATACCGAACCGGGGCTTGAGCAATGGCTCCAGATCAACACCGAATACGCACAGAAATGGCCCAACATCACCGCAAAGAAGGAGCCGCCGGCTGACGCGGCCGATTTCGACGGGATGGAAGGCAAGTTCGAAAAATACTTCTCCTCGGAACCGGGCCAGGGCGACTAGTCCGGTCTTCCTATCCTATTGGCGACAACATGCCGCAGTTGCGAAGCACTTTCGCAACGTCCGGCGCACATCCATTGTGCGCCGCCCCAAATTGTTGATTCTTTCGGCTTTTTGTGTTACACAGCTTTCACTTGCCGTGGATAATGTCGAATTTGGCGCGTGCGCTCCAATCATCGAAAGGCGAATTGCAAACCCGGACCGAGGTAACTCGGGCCTGAGCCGTGTCTTTTTGACCTCGGCTCTGCCTCTCCGGGCAAATCCGCTTGTCTCGGCCAAGTCTTGACCAATTGGTCAGACCCAATCGCCGGCCCTCAGGCCGGTGCTATAACAGGGAGTATCGGGCGTATGGCAAACCAGCAGAAGAAATCGGCGACCCGTCAGGGCTTCAAGACCGGCGAACACATCGTCTATCCGGCGCACGGCGTTGGACAGATCGTCGCCATCGAGGAGCAGGAAGTCGCCGGGCACAAGCTGGAACTCTTCGTGGTCGACTTTCTCAAGGACAAGATGCGCCTCAAAGTGCCGGTGGCCAAGGCCGCTTCCACGGGCATGCGCAAGCTCTCCGAAACGGATTTCGTCGATCGCGCGCTCAAGGTCGTTCAGGGGCGTGCGCGCGTGAAGCGCACCATGTGGTCGCGTCGTGCTCAGGAATACGATGCAAAAATCAACTCCGGTGATCTGATTTCCATTTCCGAGGTTGTGCGCGATCTTTACCGCGCCGAAAACCAGCCCGAGCAGTCCTATTCGGAGCGGCAGCTTTACGAGGCCGCGCTGGACCGGATGGCCCGCGAAATCGCAGCGGTCAACAAGGTTTCGGAGACCGAGGCTGTGCGCCTGATTGAGCTTAACCTGTCGAAGGGCCCTCGCCGCGGCGCCAAGGCCGACAACGAGGACGCCGACACCGAACAGGAAGAGGCGGCGTGATCTGACGCCAACTCTGCTTTGCATATTGAGCCCGGCCCTCGCGGCCGGGCTTTTTTGTTGCCTGTCCTCCTTGGGACAACGAGAGGAACGTTCACGCCGCTGTGGCGTTGCCCCTACAGGATCTCGACGCCCGCCCACTTTGCCGCGCCGGCACGCTGATCCGACCGAACTGCCTGCGCGTAAGGCTTACAGGGAAAGCGTTGAAGCGGGAGTACGACAGATGGACGACTCAGGCAGACGGATGATGATCCGAACCGCAATGAAGGCGCCCTACCTCGGACGCGAGGAGGAGCATGAACTGGCATTGCGCTGGAAAGACCATCGCGACCAACACGCTCTGCACCGCATCACGATGGCGCATATGCGCCTTGTCATTTCCATGGCCGCCAAATTCCGCAATTTCGGGCTGCCAATGGGCGATCTGATTCAGGAAGGACATATCGGCCTTCTCGAGGCGGCGGCCCGCTTCGACCCGTCGCGGGAAGTACGCTTCTCCACATATGCTACCTGGTGGATCCGTGCGTCGATGCAAGATTATGTCTTGCGCAATTGGTCGATCGTGCGCGGCGGCACCAGTTCGACGCAAAAGGCGCTGTTCTTCAATCTGCGCCGCTTGCGCGCAAAGCTCGCAAAGAGCGGCGAACATCTCTCGAGCAGCGACATCTATCAGCAGATATCCGGAACACTCGGCGTCTCCGTCGCCGATGTCGCCAACATGGATGCGCGACTGTCCGGCCCCGACACCTCGCTCAATCAGCCGGTTTCGGACGAGGGCGCTGCGTCCGAGCGGATCAATTTTCTCCCGTCCGACGAACCCCTGCCCGATGAGGTTGTGGGGCAGACGATCGACAGCGAGCGACGCACGGCCTGGCTGGAAGCTGCCTTGGGCTCGCTCAATGAACGGGAACTGAAAATCATTCGGGAGCGACGTCTGCGCGATGAGGGTGCCACGCTGGAAGTGCTGGGTGAAAAACTCGGCATTTCCAAAGAGCGCGTGCGCCAGATCGAAAACCGGGCGATCGAAAAACTTCGCTCGGCATTGGTGAAGATCAACCCGGATCTTGCCGCAACCGCCTCCTGACGTGTTTCAGCGGTCGGTGATGATCTTGACCCGCGTGCCGGCAGATGGTGCGTCACCGGGGCCGAGGCCGTTGAGGATCCTGAACAGTTGTTGGGGCTGGTCGACACCGCTCATCCGCGCGGCAAGGGACGCTACCGTTTCGCCCGCCTGAACGGTGGCGATCCGCACCCGCAACGGCCTCAACGCCTGGCGCTCTGCATCGGTTAGGCGCCGGAAGCTGCCCACGACCTCATTCGCAATCGGATCCAGCCGGTCACTTGTCAAAGGCGCAGCAGTCAGCATGCGAAAGACCTGGCCACCGGCACGAATGACGGTAACGTCGAACTGCCACCCTTCCGCACGCGCGCGGGCACGCACGGCTTCATTGCCGTTGATCGTGGCGCTGCGGACGCTGTTGGCGTCCAGACCGGCAACCCATCCGCTGCGAACGTAATCGGCCAGGGAGACGCCCGCATTAAGCGTCACGCCATCAAAGCGGATCGCCATGTCACCCGGGCCGGAAGCTGTGACGGCGGCAGCGGAGTTGTCGATGACGAAACCTTCTGGCGCGACGAAAGCGATGCCGAGAACAGGATGCAGAAAGGATCGTCCACGCACGAAGCCCTCTTCCGGCGTGTCGCCGAAAAGCATGCCATCGAGGCCTGACAGAAAGGCATCCCTATCGCGCGTGCCGGTGCCGGGAGGGCCGAACTGACGGGCATGACCCTGAGCAAGTTCAATCCGTTGCGGCGGCGAGGGATGGGTCGCCAGAAAGTCCAGCCGCTGGTCGCTGGCCGAGGAAACCGAACGCAACTCCCCATAGGCCGCCATGGCCTGCAAGAAGCGAACCGCGGCGTAGGGATCGTAACCGGCACGACCGATCGCGCGGATGCCTATAGCGTCGGCCTCCAGTTCCTGATTGCGCGAGAACTGAGCCAAACGCAATTGTCCCCGGATCAGCGCCAGGCGCCCTGCCCCGGTGCCACCAAGCACGTCGCTGACGACCTGGGACGCCAGTTGTTCCTCGGCTTCGCGTTGCTGACGCTGAACGCCGTGATTGGCCGTCACATGTGCCATTTCGTGTGCCAGAACGGCAGCAAGTTCCGCCGAATCGTTCGCCAGAGCCAGAAGGCCGCGTGTCACATAAAGATACCCACCGGGCAGCGCGAAGGCGTTGACGTTCGGCGAGTTGAGAATGGTGATCTGATAGGTCTGGGTCGGATTGTCGGGATCCAGCGTCAGGTTGCCGACAATGCGCGCGACCATGCGCTCCACATTGGGATTGGAGTATTCGCCGCCATAGGTCGCCAGGATACGAGGATGTTGCTCGCGCGCGATCGAGGCAAGGCGATCGTTACGCGTGAGCGTGTCCACCGTGACCGGGGACCCGGAAGGGCGCAGCGTATTCCCGCCCGAAGCCGATTCGAGCACCTGACAGCCGGAAAGCGCAAGGCTCGCCGCAAGCGCGATGGACGCCGGCCGCCACCAGGCCGCGCGCAGTGCCGCTTCCTCTCGCCTGGGCAGGAGCTTGAACAGTGGAGAAACCCTTTCTTTCGCCCGCCGCCGAACGGGCCATTACTCACCGAGGCTTTGCCGCACCCACAGCCAGGATGCAAGACGCAGTTACCCATCTGGGAACTGCAGCCTAAATGTGACCTTGTCGCGGCGTAATCCTCATCCTTCGATATAGTGCCGGAAGCCCGCCGGACCAGCTTCGGAGAAGAAATGGGCGGCCGCACCGACCGCCTCGACCCGGCCCGAAGCCAGAAATGCGACGGTGTCGGCAATCTCCCGGGCATCTTCGGGATGATGCGTGACCATCAGTGTGGTCATCCCCAAACGGGAATGCAGATCGGCAATCAGCGCGAGCATCTCGCGACGCAACCCTGGCCCCAGAGAGGCGAAGGGTTCATCGAGCAGCAGGATGGGCCGACGGCGCAGCAGCACGCGCGCCAGGGCGACGCGCTGTCGCTCCCCGCCCGACAACTCGCCGGGCAGGCGCTTCTCCTTGCCTGCCAGCCCAACCTGGGCCAATGCCTGTGATACTTCGTCTTGATCTGCGGAGGTCAGCCTGAGGGCTGGCGACCGCCCAAGGCCCACATTCGCCGCCACATCGAGATGGGCGAAGAGATTGTTTTCCTGAAACAACATCGAAACGGGCCGGCGGGCAGGTGGAACACCCGCCATGTCCTGTTCGCTGATAAGGACACGGCCGGCGCTTGGCGCCTCGAACCCAGCGATCAGATTGAGAAGCGTCGTCTTGCCAGAGCCGCTGGCACCCATGATGGCCACGATGGAGGACGGCTCGACCGAAAGATCGAAGCGCATCGAAGCTGCACCAGCATAACCGAATACCACCTCGTCCAAGCGGATGGAGGCGCCACGTTCTTCTTGCGGGGGGGTGTTCATCGCGATGGCCTCGCACGCCAGTCGGCCAATGTCATGAGCAGCATGCAGAGAAGCCCCAGAAAAAGGGCAAGTCCGGCAGCATCGGCAGTCCGATAGGCACCCATACGCTGCAGAAGCAGGTAAGGCAGCGTCTGCACCGCGTCGCTGCCGAACAGCGCGATGACGCCAAGGTCGCCCAGCGACAGCGCCATGGCAAAGGCAAATCCGGTAAGCAGCGGACGCCGCAGCACCGGCCAGTCAACCAGCCGCCAGCGGGTGGCTCCCGATATGCCGAGCGAGGCCGCCAGGCGGTCGTGACGGGCGGCTGCGGCGTCGTAAGCGGGGCGGATGGCGCGCATGGCGAATGGCATTGCCATGACGGCATTGACGGTGACCACCATAACCGGTGCCAGTGCGAAGAGTTGGCCGGTCTGGCGCAGCATCACGAACCAGCCCGCGCCGATGACGATCGGCGGAATGACCAGAACGAAGGCTGCCCAGCTTCCCATGGCAGATTCGAGCGCAACTGGCGGTCGCCCGCCGCGCATCTGTGACAGCGCATGGCGCCCGCCCACGAGGCAAAGAGAGAGAGCGATGCACAGAACCGCCGCCAGAAAGGCCAGGACGAGGCTGGTGGCAGCCGCTGCGTGAACCGCAGGATCCAACGCAAGCCGCATCAGGTCGGCTTGGAGACCGGCGGCGACGATTGCCGCCATCGGGCCCGCCACGAAGAGCAGAGCCAAAAGGATGAGTGTGCCGTTCACGATCCTTTCGACGGGACCGGCAAAGACGGGGCGTGAGGGGGCCACCGGCAAACCGCGCTCGGCAGCCAGATCGGCGCCGAGCCGCGTCAGCAGATAGACCGAGACCGCAACGAGGGTGACCTGGACAGCAACCAGCGCGACCGCGCGCGCGGGATCGAAATCGAATCGCAGCGCCTGGTAGATTGCCACTTCCAGTGTCGTGGCGCGCGGACCGCCGCCCAGAAGAAGCACTATGGTGAACGAGGTGATGCACAGCATGAAGACCAGCGCCGCCACGCCGACCAGGCTGGAGCGCAGCACCGGCCATTCGATCAGCCGGAAGGAAGCGCGCGCATTCATGCCGAGTTGTGCCGAAAGCCGCCACTGATCGGCCGGGATCGTCTCCAGCGCATGAAGGAATAGCCGCGTCGCCAGCGGCAGGTTGAAGAAGACATGGGCAACGAGAATGCCCGACAAGCCGTATATGCCCGGCCACTGCCCACCATGAAGATAGCCGAGCGGCGCAGCGAAATAGCCTGCCCGCCCATAAAGGGCCAAGACCCCGAGTGCGGCGACAAGCGCAGGCAATGCCAAGGGCACGCCGAACAGGCGCAGCACCATGGCGCGGCCGAAGAACCGCGGATGACGCGCCAGCGCCCGAGCCACGAACAGCGCCGGCACCACCGACAGGATCGTGGAAAGCGCTGCCTGCCAGAGCGTGAACCGGGCAACGCGCATCATGTAGCCATCAAAAGCGGAGACGGCGCCCGACCAGTCGCGCGCCGCCTCCCAGACCATGCCGACGAAGGCACCGCCGATGAGCAACCCGATCACTGCCAGGGCGACGATCCCGGCCGCCACGCGCGGATTGGCGTGATTGAAGATGCGTATGGCGGCCATCGCCATCGAGAACGTTGCCCCTTACCGGCTCATCACCGCCAGCCACTCGTCGACCCAGGCTCGGCGGTTCTCGGCGACCTCCTCGGGGCTGAACAGGAGAGCGGCTGCAGGCTCGACCAGCCGATCAAAGGCCGGATCCAGCGGCTGGGACATGGCGCCAGCGGGATACATCCAGTTGGTTTCCGGGATGGCGTCCTGGAAACCGGGTCCGGTCATGAACTCCATGAACTGACGGGCCAGCGGGTTGTCCTGGCCGCGCACGGTGATGCCGGCAACCTCGATCTGCATGTAGTGGCCTTCCTCGAAGGCCGCCGCCTGATAGCGCTCGGTTTCCTCGGCGATCATGTGGTAGGCCGGAGAGGTCGTGTAGGACAACACCATCGGAACTTCGCCCGAGGTGAAAAGACCATAGGATTCGCTCCAGCCCGGCGTCACCGTGACGACGCGCTCCGAAAGCTGCGCCCAGGCCTCTGCTGCATCGTCGCCATAGACATGCTTGACCCAAAGCAGCAGGCCGAGCCCCGGCGTCGATGTGCGCGGGTCCTGGATAACGATGGCCGGCTCCGGCCCGCCTTCGACCAGTTCGCGCAGGCTCGACGGCGGTGTCTGGATGGATTCGGTATCGTAGACGAAAGCGAAATAGCCGTAGTCGTAGGGCACGAAGACATCGTCCGACCAGCCGCCCGGCACGTCGACATTTTCCAGCGAGATGCCATGCGGGACGAACAGTCCGGTTTGCTTGGCCTCCACGATCAGATTGGTATCGAGGCCGAGCACGATATCGGCGCCTATGCCAGGCCCTTCCAGGCGCAACCGGTTGAGCAGCGCGACACCATCGGCAACGGCAACGAAATTGATTTCGCAACCGCATTCCGCCTCGAAGGCTTCTTCGATGGCTGGGCCAGGCCCCCAGTCGGAGGTGAAGCTGTTATAAGTGTAGATGGTCAGGCTGTCTTGCGCCGCCGCCGGCAGCGCCATCAACATGCCCATCGCAGTGGGTATCGCTAGTCTATTTGTGCGCATCAGCGCCTCCTCATTCTGGTGTTTCGGGGAATCGAGGCGCCGTTTCCGGTGGCATCTAATCCCTCCGCCGGTACAAGCCGGATCAGGTTCGGCGGGTTGGCACAGAGAAACATCTCCAATCGGCCTCTCAGCCGGCACGCCTTAAGCGCCCGGCACCCCGTTAGTGCAGATTTGACATAGGACGGATGCAGCGGTCGCGCAACAGGATCAGACCCCGACGGGGCGGCTTCCTCTTTGCGGGTGCGGCGTGATAGAGCCCTGCTCCCATGACAGAATTCGCAATCCTCCTTGGCGGCGACGTCACCCCCACGCCCCGGCTCGCGCGCCAACTCGAAGGCCGTCGGACCATCGCTGCCGATTCCGGCATGCGTCATGCCGACCAGCTGGATCTGACACCGGAGCTGTGGACGGGCGATTTCGATTCCGTCGGCGAGACGATGCGAGAAAGCTTTCCAGCCGTACCGCGTGAGGTCTTTCCAGCGGAGAAAGACATGACCGATGGCGAGATCGCCGTAGAGGCGGCGCTGCAGCGCGGAGCACGTTCTCTGCTGTTGCTCGGCGCTTTTGGTGGACCTCGACCTGACCACGCCTTTCTGCACATGGCAATGGCCCTGAGACTGGCCGAGCAAGGCCTTGAGGTTACGCTCACCAGCGGCGAACAGGAGGGCGTTCCGCTGCTGCCAGGGGAGCGCGCCTTCGATTATGCATCAGGCACACTGTTCAGTGTCGTCGGCTTCACACCACTTTCCGGGCTCACTCTCACCGGCGCCAAGTGGCCGCTCGACCGCCACGAGGTCGACTTCGGTTCCTCTTTGACCCTGTCCAATGAAGTCGCCGGAACACTGCATGCTGGGCTGGCACGGGGGCGAGCATTGCTCATTGCCCATCTTGGTATGGAGGTCGGCTGAATGGCGCCCCCGCTCCTGAATCTTGAAGGCATTCGCCTGACATTTGGCGGCACGCCACTTCTGGCCGGCGCGTCGCTGATGGTGCAACAGGGCGAGAGAATCGCTCTGGTAGGGCGCAACGGGTCGGGCAAGTCGACATTGCTCAAGATCGCCGCAGGCCTGGTGGAGGCGCAGGAAGGCGAAGTCTTCCGCCAGCCCTCTGCCACGATCCGCTATCTGGCCCAGGCCCCCGACTGGCAAGGAGCCGAGACCGCACGTGCCTATGTGGAGGCCGGCCTTGGCCCTGCAGACGATCCATATCGCGCCACCTACGTCATGGAGCATCTGGGCCTGACAGGTGACGAGAAACCGGAATTGCTCTCTGGAGGTGAAGCCCGACGGGCTGCTTTGGCACGGGTTCTTGCGCCCTCACCCGATATCCTGCTGCTCGACGAACCGACCAACCATCTCGATCTGCCGACCATCGAATGGCTTGAAGGTGAACTGTCTCGTTCATCCGCGGCAATCGTCCTTATCAGCCACGATCGACGGTTTCTGGAAAAGGTCAGTCGGGCAACCGTCTGGCTCGATCGCGGCATAACGCGCCGGCTCGACAAGGGGTTTGCTCACTTCGAGGAATGGCGGGACGAGGTCTTTGAGGAGGAGGAGCGCGAGCACCACAAGCTGGGCCGAAAGATCGCACGAGAGGAAGACTGGCTACGCTATGGCGTGACCGCCCGCCGCAAGCGCAATGTGCGCAGGCTGGGCGAGTTGCATGACCTGCGCTCGCGCTTCAGAAGCCGGCAAGGTCCTCAAGGCACAGTCAAACTTGCCCAGTCGGAAAGCTCGGAATCGGGCAAATTGGTCATCGAGGCAGAAGCTATTTCCAAGAGCTATGGCGACGTCGCCATCGTTCGCAACTTCTCCATCCGCATCAACCGCGGCGATCGCATCGGTATCGTCGGTCCGAACGGCGCCGGCAAGACAACGCTGATCAAACTGCTGACCGGAGAACTCTCACCGGACACCGGTACCGTGCGACTTGGCGCCAATCTCGACATCGCGGCCATCGACCAGAAGCGCGCCCTCGACGAGGACGAAACGCTGGCCCACTACCTCACCGATGGACGTGGCGACACGCTGCTGGTGGGTGGTGCGGAAAAACATGTCGTCTCGGTGATGAAGGACTTCCTGTTTCAGCCGGAGCAAGCGCGCACGCCGATCCGCAACCTGTCGGGGGGCGAGCGGGCACGGCTGATGCTGGCGAGGCTTCTGTCGCGTCCGGCCAATCTGCTGGTCCTGGACGAGCCGACCAACGATCTCGACATGGAAACACTAGACCTGCTGCAGGAACTGGTTGCCGGGTTCGATGGCACCGTCGTCCTGATCAGCCATGACCGCGACTTCCTCGACCGCACGGTGACGGCGACCATCGCATCGGATGCAGACGGCGGCTGGACAGTCTATGCCGGTGGGTACTCGGATATGCTCGCCCAGCGCGGTGGAAAATCTCAGCCTCCGCGCACTGGCAACGGCGCCAGCAAGACCGACCGCAAGGAACTGAAGCCCGATCCGGCTTCAGACCGGCAAGCAGCGAAGAAACTCTCCTACAAGCAGAAATATGCCTTGGAGATGCTGCCGAAGGAGATGGAGAAGCTCGCCGCCGAGATCGGCACGCTGGAGGCGCGACTGGCCGATCCGGATCTCTATTCCAAGAATCCGCAGGAATTCGAGAAGATTGCCGGCAAGCTGGACGAGAAGCGGGCCGCGCTGAGCCAGGCCGAGGAGCAGTGGCTCGAACTCGAGATGCTACGCGAGGAAATCGAGGGATAGATCGTTGTTCGTCTATCCACGCGCGCTCCGGGTCACAGGCGCTTCAATTAGGTGCGGTGTCAGCATCCCGTGCGGGTCCGGCATTGATACGGTCGGCCAACGCTTCCATGCGTCCGGCCAACGTCGATAGCGCGCCCGTAAGCGCAGCATCGTTCTTGTCGGCCTTCATCAGCGCATCGTCGCGTGTCTTGCGGAGCGTGGCGATCTCGCTCTCCATTCCCTTCATGCGCTTCTGCAGTTCGACCAGTTCATCGACCACCATCACGCCGGCCATGACGGTCAGCCTTTGATCGCCGATCTCCCCGAAGGAGTCGCGCAAATGGCCGACATAGCGGTCAAATCGGGCGGCCAGATCGATGAGGTGTTCCTCCTGCCCTTCATCGCAGGCCATGCGATAGGCTTTGCCGTCGATCGTGACCGTAACCTGAGCCATATGCGTTCTACCTGTCCAGCACTGCGCGGATGGTCTCCATCGCCGTCACCAACCGACGCGACACCTCTCGGTTGACCTCCTGAAGCCGTTCGCTGCGGGCTTCCGCGCCGTCCAGTTCCTGGGCCAGTCGTGCCCGGTCGGCGTTCATCCGCTGAACTTCGGCCTCAGCTTCCATGTAATCCTGATCGTGCTCAAGGCGCGCGGAGACGGCGTCCTCAAGAGCCTCCATGGCCTTTCCAAGACGCGCGATCGCTTCCTTGAGGGTGACTTCACCGGTCATCATCTTCGGTTCCGGCCTGTCCAGCGCCGAATCGGCCATGTTCGGAAGGCTTTATCTGCGAAACATTAGGCGCCGCCTTAAGCCTGCGTCAACAAAGCCCGCCATCTATCCCCGGCAAAGCTTGCAAGCGCGACGAAATAAGGCGCTGGAAAGCGCGGCAAACGAGGCTTCGGCTTTGTTGACTCGCACGCGCCAACTGCTATGTGTCGCCAGCATTTCCGGCAGCCACGTCCGCCAAGCCCAGCGCCCGGCGCCATATCCAGCCAGCGAAATTCCCAGCGAGACCCCATGACCTCACGCGAAAAACACGACCGGATGGCGAACGCGATCCGCTTCCTTTCCATGGACGCCGTCGAGAAGGCCAAATCCGGCCATCCCGGCCTGCCGATGGGCGCGGCGGACATCGCCACTGTGCTGTTCACCCGTTTCATGACCCATGATCCCAAGCAGCCCGATTGGCCGGACCGCGATCGCTTCGTGCTGTCTGCAGGGCATGGTTCCATGCTGCTCTATTCGCTGCTCTATCTTCTCGGCTACGAGGATCTGACGCTCGAAGAGATCAAGAATTTCCGGCAGCTCGGTGCGAAGACGGCGGGCCATCCCGAATACGGCCACGCCGCCGGCATTGAGACGACCACCGGGCCACTGGGCCAGGGACTTGGCAATTCGGTCGGCATGGCGCTGGCAGAGCGCATCCTGAATGCGCGGTTCGGTGATGACCTCGTCGACCACTATACCTACGTCTTGGCCGGAGACGGCTGTCTGATGGAAGGCATCAGCCAGGAGGCCATCACGCTCGCGGGCCACTTGAAGCTGAACAAGCTGATCGTCATGTGGGACGATAACGACATTTCCATCGATGGCCCGGTCTCGCTGTCGGACTCGACGGACCAGTGCGCCCGCTTCGAAGCTTCGGGCTGGAACACGATGCGCGCCGATGGCCACGACCCCGACGCAATCGCGGCTGCCATTGAAGCCGCACGCCAGTCGGACCGGCCGACAATGATCGCCTTCAAGACGAAGATCGGCTACGGCGCGCCGACCAAGGTTGGCACTTCCAAGGCGCACGGCTCGCCGCTCGGCGCTGACGAAATCGCGGGTGCGCGTGCAGCGCTTAGCTGGAGTGCCGCCCCCTTCGAGGTCCCCTCGAACATTCTCGACGACTGGCGCCTCGCCGGCCTTCGCTCCGCCCGCGAGCGCAAGGAATGGGAAGGGCGGCTTGCAGCCGCCGATACCGAGACACGAGGCGAGTTCGAACGTCGCATGCGCGGCGAACTACCGGAGACGCTTGATACGGCAATCGTCGAATACAAGGCCAAGCTCGCCGGAGAAGCGCCCAAGGTAGCCACCCGCAAGTCGTCCGAGATGGCGCTGGAAGTGATCAACGCCGTGCTGCCCGATACGATCGGCGGGTCGGCCGACCTTACCGGATCGAACAACACCAAGACCAGCCAGACCAAGCCTATCACTGCCGGTGAATATGGCGGGCGCTACGTCTACTACGGCATCCGCGAACACGGCATGGCAGCGGCCATGAACGGCATGGCGCTGCATGGCGGCGTCATCCCTTACGGCGGCACCTTCCTGGTCTTCTCGGACTATGCCCGCCCCTCGATGCGACTTGCCTCGCTGATGGGAATTCGTTCGATCTTCGTGATGACCCACGATTCGATCGGTCTTGGCGAAGACGGTCCTACCCACCAGCCGGTCGAGCATCTGGCGGCGCTGCGCGCCATTCCAAACCACCTGGTAATGCGCCCTGCCGATGCGGTGGAGACGGCCGAATGCTGGCAGATTGCGCTGTCGTCGACGGGAACGCCTTCGACCCTCGCCCTGACTCGTCAGAACCTCGCCGCGGTGCGCACCCAGCACGAAGAAGACAATCTCTGCGCGCTTGGTGCCTATGAACTGGTCCGCGCCAGCGACGAGGCAAAGGTGACCATCTTTGCCAGTGGCTCGGAAGTGGAGATCGCGGTTGCCGCATGCGCCGAACTGGAACGGATGGGGCACCCTGCCCGCGTCGTTTCGGTTCCGTGTTTCGAGCTGTTTGCGCGTCAGGACGATGACTACCGAAAGGCGATCATCGGCGAGTCACCGGTACGCATCGCGGTTGAAGCCGGCATTCGTCAGGGCTGGGACAGGATCATCGGCTCGGATGGAATCTTCATTGGCATGGACGGTTTTGGCGCCAGTGCGCCGGCCGAAGACCTTTACCGACATTTCGGTATCACGGCTGAAGCGGTGGTTGCCGCCGCGACAGCACGCCTCGGATAAGAGGTGAGACCAGATCGAGGCCGTCCTGCAGTCCACGATACCGCCACGCTGGATTCGTGAGGTCGGCCTCGCTATGTAGCCCTGGCACTGACGTATCCGTCCGCGCCACAGCATTCAGGGGAGTGACATGACCGTCAAAGTCGCCATTAACGGTTTCGGCCGCATCGGACGAAACATCCTTCGCGCGATCATCGAATCGGGCCGCACCGACATCCAGGTCGTCTCGATCAACGATCTCGGCCCGGTCGAGACCAATGCCCATCTGATGCGTTACGATTCCGTACACGGTCGCTTCCCTGGCGAGGTGAAAGTGGCGGGCGATACGATCGATGTTGGCCGCGGCCCGATGAAGGTCCATGCCGAACGCGATCCTGCCAACCTTCCCTGGGGGGCCGAAGGCATCGATATCGTGCTGGAATGCACGGGCATCTTCACTTCGAAGGAAAAGGCATCGGCTCATCTGAAGGCGGGTGCCAAACGCGTCATCGTTTCCGCGCCCGCCGATGGGGCGGATCTTACGGTGGTGTACGGCGTCAATCACGACCAGCTTTCGTCCGAGCACATCGTCATCTCCAACGCCTCCTGCACGACAAACTGCCTGGCACCGGTAGCGAAGGTCCTGAATGATGCCATCGGTATCGAGAAGGGCTTCATGACGACGATCCACGCCTATACGGGCGACCAGCCGACGCTCGACACCATGCACAAGGATCTATACCGGGCGCGTGCTGCAGCACTGTCGATGATCCCGACCTCAACCGGCGCGGCAAAGGCTGTCGGTCTCGTGCTGCCGGAACTCAAGGGCAAGCTCGACGGCGTTGCCATCCGCGTGCCGACCCCCAACGTCTCGGTCGTCGACCTCACTTTCGAAGCCAAGCGCGCCACGTCGGTCGAAGAGATCAACGATGCGATCCGTTCAGCGGCAGATGGCAAGCTGAAGGGGATTTTGGGCTACACCGACGAGAAGCTCGTTTCCTCCGATTTCAACCACGACCCTCACTCGTCCGTCTTCCACATGGACCAGACGAAGGTCATGGAAGGAACCCTTTGCCGTATCCTGACCTGGTATGACAACGAGTGGGGTTTCTCGAACCGCATGGCCGACACGGCAGTTGCACTGGCCAAGACGATCTGATCGTCCAGTCCTAGCGCAAAAGCGAGTTACCGAAACGCCCGGCTTTAACCGGGCGTTTTCTTTACCTAGATTAAGCTTACAGTCGTGGCGCCCGTCTGGCGGGCACTCAATTCTTGTCGACCGGGAAGTCTGCGGCGCCGTGGCCGCTCCGCGGCGGCAAATTGTGTGTCGGCCGGCAGCCAGAGGCCCCGCATGGGAGGCGACCCACCGTTTCGGGAGGAACACGAAAAGGGGAAGGCAGCGGATGATCGAGGGGGTGTATCTGGCGACGCTGATCGGCACGGTGCTCGTGCTGGTCGCCGCCTTTTCAAGCCTTCTCGCCTTTCGGCTTGGCGCACCCTTGCTGCTCATCTTCCTGGGCATCGGCCTCATCGCCGGGGTCGATGGGCTCGGCATCAATTTCGACAACGCCAACGTGGCCTATTTCATCGGCAGCCTGGCGCTTGCCGTCATCCTGTTCGATTCCGGATTCGGCACCTCGCTCCAATCCTTCCGCCAGGCGGCATATCCCGCGGTCACGCTGGCCACGTTGGGCGTGGTGATAACCGCGGCCGTTTTTGGCATTGCGGCGCGCTACCTCTTGGGCCTTTCCTGGACGGAAGCATTTCTACTGGGCGCAATTGTAGGTTCGACCGATGCCGCGGCCGTCTTCTTCCTGCTGCGAATTGGCGGTATCCGCATCCGCGAGAAGGTTCGCTCCACGCTAGAGATCGAATCGGGATCGAACGATCCCATGGCCATTTTCTTGACCATAGTCCTGGTCGAGATGGTCGCCACTGGCGCACAGATCGAAAACGTCGGCACCACCATCTTGATCCTGTTCGTCATGCAGATGGGCATAGGCCTGGCTGCAGGTCTTCTGGGCGGCATGATGATTGTCGGCCTTGTCAATCGCATCCGTATGGAGCGCGGTCTCATGCCGATTTTTGTCATCGCTCTGGCGCTGCTCGTGTTTGCCGTCACCGGCGCGATCGGCGGTAGCGGATTCCTGGCTGCCTATGTTGCCGGTCTTTATGCCGGTAACCGACAGATGCGTGCCGCGCCGGCTTTTCGCCCTTTCCAGGAAGGCATGACCTGGCTGGCTCAGATCACTATATTCCTGATCCTGGGGCTGCTTGCTACACCGTCCCAGTTTCCTGCTATCGTGGTGCCGGCCGTCGCGCTGGCACTGGTACTGATCTTCATCGCGCGTCCGGCCGCGGTCTGGCTCTGCCTTCTTCCCTATAAGTTCCAGCGAGCAGAAACAGCATTCGTCTCATGGGTCGGCTTGCGCGGGGCCGTGTCGATACTTCTAGCGATATTGCCTCTGGTGGCTGGGCTGGAAAACGCCACGACCTTCTTCAACGCAGCCTTCATCATCGTGCTTGTGTCGCTGATCGTCCAGGGCTGGACGATTGCCCCTCTTGCCAGGCGGCTCGGCCTCATCGTCCCCCCGCGTATCGGACCTGTCGAAAAGGTAGAGCTGGAACTGCCAGGCACGGCACACCATGAACTGCTTGTTTATCGCGTGGTACCAAACAGCCCCGTCGCCAAGGGAGAGCGGATCCCGCGATGGGCGCGCCCCTCGCTCGTGGTACGCGACGGACAGTCGATGCGGTATCAGTATGCGGGGCGATTACGGGCAGGCGACTATGTCTATCTCTTCATTTCGTCACGCTATCCGCATTTGCTTGATCGGCTTTTCGCAAGCCCGGCCGTGGTGGAAGGCGACGATGCAGAGTTCTTCGGGTCCTTCACCATCGATCCTTCGCGGCCAGCACGCGATTTGGAGGCTGCATACGGTCCCGCCTTACGCGACGGCGAGGACGAAATGACGATCGGGGAGTTGATGTCGGCGCGCTTGGGCGGGCGCGCAGAATATGCCGACCGCGTGGCAGTGGGTCCTGTGGAACTTATCGTGCGGGAGGTAAACGATACCGGTACGGTGGTTTCGGCTGGCGTGTCTCTGGAACCCGAAACGTCGCAGCCCAGGATACCTTTGTTCCTCAGTCCGCGTGACCTGCTCGCAACGCTGCGGCGGGGGCTCAAGGGCAAACGATCCGACGCCGAAATGCCTTCCGACGGCCAGGCTACTGCTGGATCGCAACCTGATCAGCGGGCACCGAGCGACACGCAAGAAACAAAGACCGGCTGAACAGGCCGGGCAACAGCTTTTTCCCGGACTTGCGGTTTGCCGCTGCCCGACTATTGTCCGCCCCGACGCAAGCGGGAGACAGAGCAGATGAGCACGTTCCGGACACTCGACCAGATCGACGCCCAGGGAAAAAAGATCCTTGTCAGGGTCGATCTCAACGTGCCGGTAAAGGACGGCAAGGTCACCGACGCCACCCGCATCGAGAGGGCCATGCCTACCCTCACCGAACTCTGCGACAAGGGCGCCAAGGTCATCCTGCTGTCGCATTTCGGCCGGCCGAAAGGCCAACCCGTCGAGGAATTCTCACTCGCGCCGATCGCCTCGGCCGTCCGGACCGTACTTGAACGCCCCGTAGCCTTCGCCGGCGATTGCGTCGGCGAAGAAGCAGAAGCCGCGATCGCAGAGATGAAGGAGGGTGACGTACTCCTCCTCGAAAACACCCGCTTCCACGCCGGCGAGGAGAAGAACGATCCGGCCTTTGCCAAGGCGCTCGCCGCCAATGGCGATCTCTACGTCAACGACGCCTTCTCCGCCGCGCACCGCGCGCATGCCTCGACAGAAGGCGTCGCCCATCTTCTGCCTTCCTTCGCCGGCCGTGCCATGCAGGCCGAGCTAGACGCACTCGACAAAGGGCTGGGCAATCCCACCCGTCCGGTGGTCGCCATCGTCGGCGGCGCCAAGGTATCGACCAAGATCGATCTCCTGATGAACCTCGTGAAGCGCGTCGACGCGCTGGTGATCGGCGGCGGCATGGCCAACACCTTTCTCGCTGCGCGGGGAACAGCTGTTGGCAAGTCGCTGTGCGAGCACGACCTGGCCGACACTGCCAAGCAGATCATGATCGAGGCCGCGACGGCCGGCTGCGCCATCGTGCTGCCGGTCGATGCCGTGGTGGCATCCGAATTCAAGGCGGGGGCGGCCAACGAAACCGTGGTCATCGACGCGGTGCCGGCCGATCGCATGATCCTCGATGTCGGCCCGAAATCGGTCGACGCCGTGAATGGGTGGATCGACCGGGCCAGCACGCTGGTCTGGAACGGGCCGCTCGGCGCCTTCGAGATTGCGCCCTTCGACAAGGCGACCGTGGCGGCTGCGCAGCACGCAGCAGGGCGCACAGTCGACGGCGCACTCACATCCATCGCAGGAGGCGGCGACACGGTGGCTGCGCTCAACCATGCCGGCGTCGTCGACAGTTTCTCCTATGTGTCGACTGCCGGCGGAGCTTTTCTGGAGTGGATGGAAGGCAAGGAACTGCCCGGCGTGAAGGCACTCGAAAGCTAAACTGCGGATTCTCCGACATTAATCGATTCGACTGGCGCGCGCGAAGTTTCGCTTCCGCGCGCCTTCTGCTATGCGCGGTGCAGCGTTTTTTCCGGAGGTAGATGATGAGCGAACACCGCGACGCCATGGCCGCGCAGGCTGCAAACAAGGACGGCTTCATTGCCGCGCTCGACCAGTCGGGTGGCTCAACGCCCAAGGCGCTCAAGCTCTACGGCGTCGAGGAAGGCGCCTGGTCGAACGAGGCGGAGATGTTCGATCTGATCCACCAGATGCGCGCACGCATCATCAAGTCGCCCGCTTTCACCGGCGACAAGGTCATGGGCGCGATCCTGTTCGAGCAGACCATGGACCGCGACATCGACGGCACGCCGACCGCCGAGTATCTTTGGCAGAAGCGCGGGGTCGTACCCTTCCTGAAAGTCGACAAGGGCCTCGCGGAGAAAAATGACGGCGTCAAGCTGATGAAGCCGATGCCCGATCTGGACATGCTCCTGAAGCGCGCGGTCGCCAAGGGCGTGTTCGGCACCAAGATGCGTTCGGTCATCGATGCCGCCAACCCCAAGGGTATTGAGGCCATCGTTGCCCAGCAGTTCGAAGTCGGCAACCAGATCCTCGCCCACGGCCTCGTGCCGATCATCGAACCGGAGGTCACGATCTCGATCGCCGACAAGGCGGAGGCCGAAGACATCCTGCTCGCCGAGATCACAAAGCACCTAGACAAGGTGCCAGCCGGCAAGCAGATCATGCTCAAGCTCACGCTGCCGGAGAAGGCGAACCTCTACAAGCCGCTGATCGACGATCCGCGCGTCATGCGCGTGGTCGCGCTGTCGGGCGGCTATTCGCGCGACGAAGCAAACGCCAAGCTCATGCAGAACGAGGGCATGATCGCCAGCTTTTCGCGCGCGCTCACAGAGGGCCTTTCGGCCCAGCAGAGCGACGCAGAATTCGACGCCGCCCTTGCCGAGGCGATCGATTCGATCTTCGAGGCCTCTCGCGCCCGCTGAGGCTCGACCTCGCGGAAAGGCGTCTGCCCTTCACCTTTCGGAGCTGCGGCTGTAAACCGGCCGCATGCTCCTCCAATCCATCCTCTCCTGGCTCGCCTTCCCCGTCTATGTCTGGCAGGGCATCAGCGTGCGGCTGAAGACCGAACGCATGCTGCCGGCGGAAGGCCGCGTCCTGCATCGCATTGCCGGCGCGGGCGAGCCCTTCAACCTCCTGGTTATCGGCGATTCCTCGGCAGCCTCGGTCGGGGTCGGAAGCACCGAGGACGGACTGGCCGCACGGCTCGCGGCACTCGTTTCCGAGCGCACGGGAAGACCTGTCGAATGGCGAGCGGCCGGGTTCAATTCGGCGACTGCCGGCCAACTGCGTGATTTCGTGGTCCCCAATCTGGCGCCAGAGTCCTGGACCCACATCGTCCTTGCCGTCGGCACCAACGACATGAAGAACTTTCACACGGCACGCCGCTTCAAGGCCGAATTCGGCGGGTTGTTATATGCGGTGCGCGCCAAATGGCCCGAAGCGCTGGTGCTGTGGTCGCCGGTCATCGAGATGACACGTGTGCCCGCACTTCCCTCCCTGCTCGCGCGCGTGCTGGAGATCAGGGCGCGGATCGTCAATCGCGTCGGCGAAAGGCTTTGTGCGGAACGCGGTGCCATCACGGCCACCCGCCTACCCGTCGAAGACCCCCAGGCGGGCTTTTCGCGTGATGGCTTCCATGCATCGGCGGCCGGCTACGACGCCTGGGCGAAACATCTCCTGCCCTTCGTCCTGGACGAAGCCGCTACTGCGGACGGATCAGCACCGTCAGCATCATGATGAAGAGCGCCACCACGGCGATCTTCCAGAAATCGCCGCGCTTCTTCAGCCCCGGCAGACCAAGCGGCCGGATGATGTGAACGATCATGGCGCCCAACAGCAGAAGCGCAACGATCTTGGTCATGAATACTCCTTCGCCCCCGGCGGGCAGGTTCCGTAATCCGGTCATATAGGACGGGTCTCACCATGCAAGGCACGGCAGGCCGATTCACAAAACGGGCAACATGCCGCTGCCGTCCGACTTTCGTCCGGTGGACAGGAGCGGCGAACGCTCGCTATTGAATCAGAACAAGCGAGGGGAGGAAGACCGCCATGACATCGCGATACCAAGAGGTCTATTTGGCCTGGAAGGACGATCCGGACGCCTTCTGGGCTGACGCAGCGAGCGAGATCGACTGGTTCTCTCCCTTCGACAAGGTCTTCGATCCCGGTCAAGGTGTCTATGGGCGCTGGTTTCCGAACGCCACCTGCAACATGTGCTACAACGCCATCGACCGCCACGTCGCGGGCGGCAGGGCCGACCAGCTGGCGCTCGTCCACGACAGCCCGATCACCGGCACGCAGCGGTCCTTCACCTATGCGGAACTGCTGGCGGAGGTCGAGGCCCTGGCTGCAGTGATCGCCGACCAGAGCATCGGCAAGGGCGACCGCGTCATCATCTACATGCCAATGGTGCCCGAAGCCGTTTTCGCCATGCTCGCCTGTGCCAGGCTCGGCGCCGTCCATTCCGTCGTCTTCGGCGGCTTTGCCGCCAAGGAACTGGCGACCCGCATCGATGACGCCACACCCGACCTCATCATCACCGCCTCCTGCGGCATCGAGCCCGGCCGCATCGTTGCCTACAAGCCGCTGCTCGATGGCGCCATCGAGATGGCAAACCACAAGGTCAGCTCCTGTATCGTGCTGCAGCGCGAGCAGCAGGGCTGCGAGCTCGTGGAGGCCCGCGACGTCGACTATGCGGACATGGTGGCCGCCGCGAAGGAAGCCGGCCGCAGGATACCTTGCGTGCCGGTTGCAGCCACCGACCCGCTCTACGTGCTCTACACCTCCGGCACCACCGGCCAGCCCAAGGGCGTGGTGCGCGACACGGGCGGCCACATGGTGGCGCTCAAATGGTCCATGAAGAACCAGTTCGGCATCGATCCTGGCGAGGTGTTCTGGGCGGCTTCGGATGTCGGCTGGGTGGTCGGCCATTCCTACATCGTCTATGCGCCGCTGCTTCACGGCTGCACGACGATCCTGTTCGAGGGCAAGCCCGTCGGCACACCGGATGCCGGCACCTTCTGGCGGGTGATCTCCGAACATGGCGTGGTCGCGCTCTTCACAGCACCCACAGCCTTTCGCGCCATCAAGGGCCAGGACCCGAAGGGCGAGTTCATCGGCAGATACGATCTGTCGAAATTCCGCACCCTTTTCCTTGCCGGCGAACGTGCTGATCCGGAGACGATCCGCTGGGCCGAGGACAAGCTGAAGGTCCCGGTCATCGACCATTGGTGGCAGACCGAAACCGGATCGCCCATTTCCAACAACCCCGTGGGCCTCGGCATGCTGCCCGTCAAGCACGGTTCGCCCGGGGTGCCGATGCCGGGCTACGACATGGCGATCCTTGACGATGCCGGCCATGAGGTTCCCGCCGGCACGCTTGGCAACGTAGTCGTTCGGCTGCCGCTGCCGCCGGGTTGCCTGCCAACCTTGTGGAACGCAGACGAGCGCTTCCGCTCGGCCTATCTCTCCGAATTCCCGGGCTGCTACAAGACGGCGGATGCCGGCTATATCGACCAGGACGGCTATCTCTTCATCATGGCGCGCACCGACGACATCATCAACGTCGCCGGCCACCGGCTCTCCACGGGCGCGATGGAGGAGGTGATCGCCGAGCATCCTGATGTCGCCGAATGCGCGGTCATCGGCATGGCCGACGATCTCAAGGGCCAGGTGCCGTGCGGCTTCCTCGTGCTCAATGCCGGTGTCGACCGTGCCACCTCCGATATCGAGAAGGAGGTGGTAGCGCTGGTACGCGAGAAGATCGGTCCCGTCGCAGCCTTCAAGCTTGCTGTCGCCGTCAAGCGCCTGCCCAAGACCCGTTCCGGCAAGATCCTGCGCGCAACCATGCAGAAGATCGCCGATGGCGAGGAGTGGGCCATGCCCGCCACCATCGACGATCCTGCCATCCTCGAGGAGATCGGCACGGCGCTGAAGGACAAGGGCATCGGCGGCTGACAGAGCGGACCGGCAGGAACTTTTGCGGGTTCACATGGGTGTGCCGCTCCTGTAGACGGGCGATCTTCGTCTCCAGCCCCCATCGCCCGTGAGCGCCTATCGCGCTTGCGCAACCTCGCGAGCAGCCCGCCATGACCGCCCTTCACTGTGGTGTCGATTTCGGCACCACCAATTCCACCATCGGCCTGTGCGCGATCGGTGGCAGCCCCCGCCTGATCCCGGTCGAGGGTGAGCATGTCAACATCCCTTCCGCGCTATTCTTCAGCCTGGAGGATGGCAGCGTGCGCTTCGGTCGCGCAGCCGTTGCGGAATACATGGAAGGCGCCGACGGCCGCTTCATGCGCGCACTGAAGTCGATCCTCGGCACCAGCCTGATGAAGGAGACAACTCAGGTAGGCCGCGAGCGGATGACGTTCCAGACGCTCATTGGCCGGTTTCTCAGCCATCTCAGAGCTCGTCTGGAAGACGAACATGGACAGGTGCCCGACAAGGTGGTCTTCGGTCGTCCGGTCCATTTCGTGGACGACAACGAGACCGCCGACGCCACTGCCCAAGACCAGCTTCTGGCTGCGGCCAACGCAGAAGGCTTTTCCCATGTGGAGTTCCAATTCGAGCCAGTCGCCGCAGCCATGCATGTCGAGCGCATGCTCAACCGCGAAACCCTGGCGCTGGTCGTAGATATCGGAGGCGGCACGTCGGATTTCTGCGTGCTCAGGCTAGGTCCAGATCGCGCGACACGCATCGAGCGGCGCGACGACATCCTGTCGACAGCAGGCGTGCATGTCGGCGGCACTGATTTCGACCGCCAGCTTTCGATCGCGCGCATGATGCCGCATTTCGGGCTCGGCACCATGACCGCGGATGGCAAACGCAACCTGCCAGTCTGGTATTTCAACGACATGGCGACGTGGCACAGGATCAACCAGCTCTACACAGCCAAGATCCTGCGCGACATCCGCGCGCTGGCGCGCGAAGCCGCCCACCCGGAATTGCTGGAACGTTTCGAACATCTTCTGACCTACCGCTCAGGCCACCGGCTGGCGGCCGAGGTGGAATCTGCAAAGATCGTGCTCAGTGACCGGCCCGAAGCGACCATTACCTTTGCCGAGCCGGGCCTGCACCTCGACGTGCCCGTCACGCGCGCTGAATTCGAGGACGCTACCGCCGAACTAGTTGGCAAAATAAGCCAGGCGATCGATGAGGCCCTTGCGCTTGCCGGCGTCTCGACCGGAGACATCGAGACGGTTGTGCTCACTGGCGGCGGTGCACAGGTGCCGCTGGTGCGCGCGGCCGCCACCCAGCGTTTTCCGCATGCCTTCGTCCCGTCATCCGACCAGTTCGGCTCCGTCGGACTCGGCCTTGCGGTCGATGCGGCACGCCGCTTCGGCTGAGCAGGGACGGCGGTCTGGTCAGGCATCAGGCGCACAGCTATAACCCGCAGCCGGGACAGATAGGAGATTTCCATGGCACTTGACGGCAAATGCGCGATCGTGACGGGCGCCGCCAGCGGCATCGGCTACGCGATCGCCGAGCGTTTCCTGCGGGAAGGCGCCAAGGTGATGTTCGCCGATGTAGACGTGCAGAAGGGCGAGCAGGCGGAAGCCGACCTCAAGAAGCTGGGCGACGCGCGCTTCGTGAAGGCAGACGTTTCTCGACGCCTCGATGCGCATAATCTGGTCGCCGCCGCGATCGATGCCTTCGGCGACATCGACATACTCGTCAACAATGCCGGCATCGTCCACGGCGCCGAGTTCCTCGACCTCAAGGAAGAGGACTTCGACCGCGTCATCGGGGTCAATCTCAAGGGTTCTTTCCTTGTCGGCCAGGAAGCCGCCCGGTTCATGGTCGACAAAGTCGAGAAAGGCGGGCCTGCGGGCGTGATCGTCAACATGTCGTCCGTCAACGCGGTCTTCGCGATCGCCAACCAGGTCCCCTATTCGATTTCCAAAGGCGGCGTGAACCAGCTGACCAAGGTCATGGCGCTATCGCTTGCGCCCTACGGCATCCGCGTCAACGCCATCGGCCCCGGTTCGATCATGACCGAGATGCTGGCCAGCGTGAACTCGGACCCGGCCGCGCGCAACAAGATCCTGTCGCGCACCCCGATCGGGCGAATCGGCGATCCTTCGGAGATCGCGTCGATCGCCGCATTCCTGGCCTCCGACGACGCCAGCTACATTACCGGCCAGACCATCTATGCCGATGGCGGCCGTCTGCCTCTCAACTACACGGTACCGGTCAAGGAGGAGTAGGCGGCCGCACTTCGAGGAGTAGGCCGCCGCACTTCCTGCCAAACGACCCAACGAAAAAGGCCGGCGATGAGCCGGCCTTTTTGCGTTCGGAAGGTTCGGAAAGCCTATTCGGCCTTCTCTGCCTCGTTGCTCTCGTTGGCCTGTGCCTCGGCAGCTGCCTTCTCGGCGGCTTCTGCTGCAGCCTTCTCGGCAGCCAGCGCCTCGGCGGCCGCGATCTTCTCGGCCTCGACCTTCGCCTTCTCAGCGGCAGCGGCCTGGCGCTCGGATTCGTTCAGCTTGCGGGCGCGAACGCCGGTGTTCTCGACGATGCGGGCAGACTTGCCACGGCGGTCACGCAGATAATAGAGCTTGGCGCGACGTACCTTGCCGCGTCGCACGATCTCGACCGCCTCGACCAGCGGCGAATAGACAGGGAAAACGCGCTCCACGCCCTCGCCATAGGAAATCTTGCGGACGGTGAAATTCTCCTGGAGACCGGAGCCTGATCGCGCGATGCACACGCCCTCATATGCCTGAACGCGGGTGCGGGTGCCCTCGGTCACGCGCACCTGGACGCGAACGGTGTCGCCGGGCTGAAACTCGGGGAACGTGCGCTGCGCTTCGATCTTTGCGGCCTGTTCGGCCTCAAGCTGACGGATGATGTCCATCGCTTCTATCCTTCTCTTGTTCTTCGAACAGCCAGAGCGCTCGACACTCGCCACGCAGTTCCATGACCGCCTGACTATGTTCCCTCGGCGAAAGACCGAATGGACAGGAGCGAATAGTCCGTACTTGTTGACGGATGGGAAAATTCCCGTTTGCGAGCGCGCTCTTACACGCTTTGGGCGGGTTTGTCACGCCTTGCCTGTGCGCCTTTGCGCTTATTGCCGACCAAGCTTGGTCAACAGATCCGGCCTTCTTTCCCGCGTCAGCTTCTCCGCCTCCTCGCGCCGCCATTTTTCCACCAGCGCGTGGTTCCCAGAGGTCAGCACCTCCGGGATCGCCTGCCCCTCGAATTCGGCCGGCCGCGTGTAGTGCGGGTGTTCGAGTAGTCCGCTTTCGAAGCTCTCATGCGTGCCGGACAATTCGTTGCCCATGACCCCAGGCAGGAGCCGCACGACGGCGTCGAGCAGGACCATGGCAGCGATCTCGCCGCCCGACAGCACAAAGTCGCCGATCGAGACCTCCTCGAGCCCACGCGTGTCGATCACGCGCTGGTCGACGCCCTCGAAACGACCGCACAGGATCATCGCACCGGGACCGTCGGCCAATTCGCGCACCCGCGCCTGGGTAAGCGGTTTTCCGCGCGGGCTCATCAAGAGACGCGGGCGAGCGTCTCCTTTCGGCGAGTCGTGGTCGATCGCACGGGCCACGACATCGGCGCGCATCACCATGCCAGCCCCCCCGCCGGCCGGCGTGTCGTCGACACTACGATGCCGGTCGGTTGCAAAATCGCGGATCTGCACGGTCTCCAGCGACCACGTGCCAGCTGCCAGCGCGCGGCCGGCGAGCGAGATACCAAGTGGCCCCGGAAACATCTCCGGATAAAGCGTGAGGATGGAGGCACGAAAGCCGCTCATGCCTCGCGATCCTCCTCGTCCTCGCCGCCAAGCAGACCCGCCGCCGCAGCATCGATCCTGATCCGCTTGCTGGCCAGCGAGACCTCGGGCACGGCTGCGCGGGTAAACGGGATCATCAGCGATTTGCCGCCCCGCGGGCGGACCTCCAGGATGTCGCCAGCGCCAAAATCGTGAACGGCAAGCACCTTGCCGACGGACGCGCCAGACTCGTCAACGACATCGAGGCCCACCAGATCGGCATGATAGAATTCCTCTTCCTCCAGATCGTCGGGCAGCGCGGTGCGATCGACGAAAAGCTCGACACCGGCAAGCGCCTCGGCCGCGTTGCGGTCGGCCACCTCGGCAAAACGCACGATCACCACTTCCTTGGCCGGCCGGATCGTCTTCACCGTGAAGATGCGGCCGTCTTTCGTGCGCAGAGGCCCATAATCGCCGAGTCCCACCGGGTCGGCGGCAAAGCTCTTCACGCGCACCTCTCCCTTGATGCCGTGGGCCGCGCCGATGACGCCCATCAGGATATCGGTCTCTGTCACGTCTCTTCTCCGCTTTCCCGGCTCTCTACAGGCGCGGGCGGCGCCCTGCAATGGCGCCGCCTTCACCCTCCGCTAACGCCGCGCGGCTAGCATCGCGTCCATGGAAGAGTTCCTCGTCAACGCCCGGTCTGACCTCATCGCTGCCCGCAACGACTGGCTTTCCACGCTCGGCAACGAGCGGCGGTTGGCAGCGCTTACATTGGAGGCCTATGAGCGCGACACCCGTCAGTTCTTTGCTTTTCTGACCGGCCACCTCGGCGGCGCGCCGGCCATCGCCGACATATCGGACCTGAGGCCGGTAGACCTGCGCGCCTTTCTCGCCCATCGCCGCCAGGCAGGCGCCGGGCCACGCACGCTGGCGCGCGCGCTGGCTGCCATCCGCTCCTTCCTGCGCTATCTCGAAAAGCGCGGCCAGGCGAGTGCTGCCGGGGCCAAGGCGCTCAGGGCGCCGAAGCAGCCCAGATCATTGCCGAAGCCACTTTCAGCCAACGATGCACGCAAGGTGGTCTCCGCCCACGGCCAGCTTGCTGAGGAACCCTGGATCGCCGCACGCAACGCCGCCGTGCTGACGCTCCTTTATGGCTGCGGCTTGCGCATCTCCGAGGCGCTCGGCCTCGACGGCTCGGCCCTTGCTAACGGGGCGGAGAGCGCGCTGCGGGTTACCGGCAAGGGCGGCAAGACGCGGCTCGTCCCCGTCATTCCGGCTGCATCGCAAGCCGTCGCAGCCTATCGCAAGCTCTGCCCCTACCATCTTGAGGCAGGCTCGCCGCTCTTCAGGGGGGCAAAGGGGGGGGCGCTCGCACCCGCCATCGTCCAGCGCGAGATGAAGAATATGCGTTCCGCGCTTGGCCTGCCGGACACGGCCACGCCGCACGCCCTGCGTCATTCCTTCGCCACCCATCTGCTCGGCCGAGGCGGAGACTTGCGCACCATCCAGGAACTGCTCGGTCACGCCAGCCTGTCCACGACACAGATCTATACCGGCGTCGACACCGCGCGGCTTCTGGAAATCTACGAGGCCGCCCATCCCCGGGCCTGACGCATTCTCGCACGCCGCTTAACGCTTTCGCCGTATTGTTCTGCCAGCCTGTCACCCATGAAAACACGTCTCGCATTGCAAGCCGATTCCGGCGCCCTCGCCTTCTTGGGCATTCTCAACTGGCTGCTTGCCACGGCCCTGTTTATCGCTCTGATGCTCGCAACAGGCACGGCACAAGCTGCCTCTCCCGTCTGCGGCGGTCAGGATCTGGTCGTGCAACTGCATGACAGCGATCCGCAGCTGCACGCCGATATCTTGGCGCAAGCAGCAGAAACGGAAAACGGCGACAATCTGCTATGGCGCGTAGAGAAGACGGACAGCGCCATAGAGCCGTCTTTCCTTTTCGGCACCATGCATGTCACCGACCCGCGGGTAGTCGATTTGCCCGATGCCGTCCGCGCGGCCTTCGATGCTTCCAAAACGGTGGTTATCGAATCCACGGACGTGCTCGACCAGGCGGCCATGATGGCGGCGCTGGCCGCCAATCCGGAACTCACCATGTTCACGGATGCCACCACCCTGCGATCGCTCATTCCGGCCGATGATCTGCCGATGGTCGAAGCCACCCTGCGCACGCGCGGCCTGCCACTTTCGACCATCAATCGCATGAAGCCCTGGATGGTCGCAGCGATTGTCGCGCTCCCGTCCTGCGAGTTCGAACGCAAGACTGCCGGCGAGCCGATACTCGATCTGCTTATCGCCCAACAGGCGCAGGCCTCGGGAAAGGAGCTGGCTGGGTTGGAGACAGTCACGGACCAGCTTGGGGCCATGGCTTCCCTTCCCATGGATCTTCATGTCGAGGGTCTGGTCGAGACCTTGCGGCTCGGTGACAAGATCGATGACGTGCTGGAGACGATGGTGACGCTCTACCGCTCCGAGCGTATCGGGATGTTCTGGCCTTTCTTTCGTGCGGTGCTGCCATCGGGCGAGGCAGGTGCGGGATATGCCGACTTCGAGGAAGTCATGATCAACGCGCGCAACAGGAACATGGCGGACGCCGCGGAAGCCTTCCTGCAAGAGGGTGGCGCCTTCATCGCCGTCGGCGCACTGCATTTGCCAGGCCCCGAAGGCCTGGTCGCCCTGCTTCGAGACGCAGGCTACACCGTCACGCCCGAACCACTCTGAGCCGCGACACACGAAGCCGTGACTTGCCGTAGCGGCACCGTCCTCTAGTTTTGGGATCGTCGGAAACTGATGGAGACAATAAGATGCGCAAGATTTTGGCCGCAGCGGCCATAGTTGGAATGTCATCCACCGCAGCCTTGGCCTGCCCGATGTCAAGCAACATGTCGGTTGCCGTGGACAGCGAAATTGTCGTTGCCAGCATTGCAACCGACATGCAGCCCATGGATACGACCGAGCCCATGCTGCTTGAACCAGTCGATGAGCAGGCAGGCGAATAGACTGGCCACGCATGTGAGTTGACGGTAAAGGCGCCGACGGTTTGGCGCCTTTACTGCTTTATGGCTGGGAACTCCCTCTTTCGCTGCGCGTTGGCATTTTGCAACGCCAGCACGGAGGATTTCAGCATGGCCGATGACAGAAGGCCGGTAGATCCGGCTGCCCAACGTCCGGAACAAGAACCGGCTCCCGGTTTCGACCCAGTCCACCCCGCCAACGATCCTGCAGTGGAGCGCGATCCAGCCGCCGGCACAGCGCGGGAAAGGCATACCACGGTGGTCACATCCAACAGCCGAGGTGGTGTCTACATCGCCGCGCTCATTGCCGTCGTGGCAATCATAGCGGCAATCGTGGCCATGAACTGGGACTGGGGTAATCCGCAGGCGACCATCATGCCTGCCGATCCCGCTGCGATGGAAGAGACTGCCCCCGCAGCTGAAGACGGGACCACGGCGCCCGCTGACACACAGACCACAGCGCCGGCAGGTACGGCAGAGCCAGCCCCAGAGCCTACGCCCGCCGAATAAAGCACCCGCAAAGAAAAACCCCCGTGCCACGCACGGGGGTTTTTATTCTGTCTCGCAAAAGGCTGCGCTGATCAGCCCTGCGGCTGAGGCTCCATGCCACCGGCATCCGGCTCTTCGCCGCCCTTCTTGCGCGCTTCCTTTGCCTTGCCGGTCTTCGGCACGGCGGTACCGCGAGGTGTCGGTGTATCATCGCCCATGTCGCGGGAAGGCTTCTCGCCGCGGATGATCTGCTGAATTTCGTCGCCCGAAAGCGTCTCGTATTCCAGCAGACCTTCGGCGATGGCGACCCATTCCGCGTTCTTCTCGGTCATGATCTCGCGCGCCTTGGCATAGGCTTCGTCTATAAGACGACGCACTTCGCTGTCGATCTTGCGCTGCGTCTCTTCCGACATGTTCTGCTGGCGCGCGACCGAATGGCCGAGGAACACTTCTTCCTGGTTTTCGCCGTAGGCGACCTGGCCGAGTTCATCGGAGAAGCCCCAGCGCGTTACCATCGCACGGGCCAGCTTGGTGGCTTGCTCGATGTCGGAGGAAGCGCCGGAGGTGATGTTCTCCTTGCCAAACTTGAATTCCTCAGCCACGCGCCCGCCCATCATGATCGCAAGGCGCGAGATCATGTATTTGTAGCTCATCGAATAGCGGTCGCCTTCAGGCAACTGCATGACCATGCCGAGTGCTCGACCGCGCGGGATGATGGTCGCCTTGTGCAGCGGGTCGGAGGCCGGGACACTGAGCGCGACGATGGCGTGGCCGGCCTCGTGATACGCGGTCAGTTCCTTTTCCGCCTGGGTCATTGCGGTGGAGCGGCGCTCCGCACCCATCATGACCTTGTCCTTGGCGTCCTCAAACTCCTGCATCGTGACCAGGCGCTTATTGCGGCGCGCAGCCATAAGAGCGGCTTCGTTCACAAGGTTGGCCAGGTCGGCACCGGAAAAGCCCGGTGTGCCCCGCGCAATCGTCTTGAGGTCGACATTGGGCGCCAGAGGCACGTTGCGGACGTGAACCTTGAGTATCTTCTCGCGGCCTACGATGTCCGGATTGGGAACCACGACCTGGCGGTCGAACCGGCCCGGGCGCAAAAGCGCGGGATCGAGCACATCGGGACGGTTGGTGGCGGCAATCAGGATGATGCCTTCATTGGCCTCGAAGCCGTCCATCTCGACCAGCAACTGGTTGAGCGTCTGCTCGCGCTCGTCATTGCCACCGCCGAGGCCCGCGCCACGATGCCGGCCGACGGCGTCGATTTCGTCGATGAAGATGATGCAAGGCGCGTTCTTCTTGGCCTGTTCGAACATGTCACGCACGCGACTCGCGCCCACGCCAACGAACATTTCCACGAAATCGGAGCCCGAGATGGTGAAGAACGGCACATTGGCTTCACCCGCCACGGCGCGCGCTGTCAGCGTCTTGCCGGTTCCGGGCGGGCCGACCAAAAGAACGCCGCGCGGAATCTTGCCGCCCAGACGCTGGAACTTCTGCGGGTCGCGCAGGAATTCCACGATTTCCTCAAGATCCTGCTTGGCCTCGTCCACGCCTGCCACGTCCGCGAACGTCACGCGTCCATGCGCTTCGGTCAGCAGCTTGGCTTTCGACTTGCCGAAGCCCATGGCCCGGCCGGAGCCCGACTGCATCTGGCGCATGAAGAATATCCAGACCGCCAGGATGAGCAGCATGGGCAGCCACGAGATCAGATAACCAAAGATCGAATTCTGGCCTTCGGTGTCAGGACGGGCCGTGATCGTGATGCCCCTGTTTTCCAGCCGTTGCACCAGATTGGCATCGCCTGGCGAGAAGGTTTGGAAGCCCGTCGAGGAATCCCGGTAGGTTCCCGTGATGCGGTCTCCGGTTATGGTGACCGAGTTGACCCGACCGCCTTCGACCTCCTGCAGGAATTCCGAATAGGGAATCTCGCGAACTTGTCCGCGCTGCTGGGGACTCTGGAACAGATTGAAAAGCGCGATCAGGAGAACGGCGATGATCGCCCACAGCGCTAGGTTGCGATAGTTAGGATTCATGTGTTTTCCCGTTGGCGCCAGACGCTTCGCACGAATTCAGGAAGGCGCGAGTTGGAACTAAAATAGGGTTCATGAGCGCCCTTGCCAAGACAAACCGCTTCCGCGTTCCGACAAGCTTAATCGGCAATGTGTCTGACGAAAGGCGAAGGGGGCGGCGCAGATGCCCCAACCAGGCGGGAAAGCGCGGCAGCGAGGCATAAATCGAACTCGCCCAGGAACCGCGCAAATGGCGAGGCGACCCGGCCCAATCGGGTTTTGGTCGTTCCGTTCGACGACTCGCCTTCTGGGTCCAGCGGCCAGAGATGCGGCTCGGCCAGAAGTCCTGCCCTTACAAGCCGTTGAGACACTTCGGGAAACTCTCCGCCCAACTCGCCAGCGCCGCTGGAACCGACAGGACCGATCGTCCACTTGCCCCGTCCGTCAAGTTCGGCAATCCGGTAGCGCCCATCCCAGATCATTCCTTCGACAGCGGTCTCGTGCGGCAGGTCGCGGTTCTCGCGGCAGAGGAAAATGCCTTGCCAATGGACCTCTACCTTCGTCCGCGACAATGTGGCGCAAAATCCCGGGGTCTCAAGTTGTTCAAGGAGTAGGCGCGTGCGCGCCTCGTCAGGAAACTGGTCGCGTCCGCCTACGGTTGCCAGCAAGGCCCTGAACGCATGCAGCGCAGCATCCATGCAAGCGGTCGAGAGAAAGGCCGGATCAAGTCGGAAGAGTCCTGGTGACGGCATATGCGCATGGCGGGCAACACACTTTGCTGCTTCAGCGTCGATACACCGACGTTGCGAGGCCGCTTGCCTTGCCAATCCGAGAAGTGCTCCGTACTGGCAACTTTTCTCTTCGCGCCCAAGTTCGGCACGGATACGCGCCCGCTCGTAGCGCATATCTTCGTTGGTCGGGTCATCGATCCATTTCGCCCCCTGCGCGACGAGATACGCCCTCAAGGCGCTGCGCGATGAAGAAAGCAGCGGACGGGCAAACCAGACTTGCCCCCCGAAAAGCACGGCCGGCGCCATGCCGGCACGGCCTCTTGCGAAGCTTGAGCCTCGAGAGCATCTCCTGCGCCGCATCTCAACGGTTTCGGCTTGGTCATCGGCAGTATGACCGAGCAGCACGAGATCCGTGCTGGCCTCTGCCGCTGCTTCGGCCAGCAGCCTGTAGCGCGCCTCGCGCGCCCTGGAGATCAGACCGCCGCTGAGGCCGCGGTCGTTTTGATGCCAGGCGACAATGCGGTGTCGAATCCCCATTGCGGCGCAGCACGTGCTGACCCATTGAACCTCGCTTGCCGCTTCGGGCCGCAGTTGGTGGTTGACCGTGACAGCGAGCAACCGCCCCCTGCCGAGAGTCGCTGCGGCAAGGTGGAGAAGCGCCATTGAATCGCTACCGCCCGAAACGGCCACGACAACGGTGCTGCGATTTCTGATGTCAATATCGCCGAGAGCGTGACCGTCCTCTGGCGCTGGGTCATCTACCAAGCGCATTCGCACGTCAGCAGGAAGCCGCGGCCTGCCCCTGGCGCACGCGCTCCATAAGCGCCTCGGAAGCCTGCGGGTAGCGCCGCCCGACCTCGGCAAAGGTTGCGCATGCAACATCGCGCTGGTTCAGGCCGGTCAGCGAAACGCCGAGCTTGTAGAGCATTTCCGGGGCCTTGCGGGATTCTGGAAAATCACGGCTGGCCGCAAGGAAGATTTCGGCCGCATCGCGATTGCGGTCCTGGGCAAGCAACGCCTCGCCAAGCCAGAAGCGCGCGTCAGCTTCGTTGGCATCGCCGGGAAACTGCTCGATGAAGGATCGGAACCCGGCTTCCGCCGTGGCGTAATCGCCCGAGAGAATGAACTGGTAGGAATCGCGATAAAGGCTGTCAGCGTCGCCACCCGACGGCGGCAATGCCGCCACTGTCGTCTGGTCCGCCGGCGGCAGCGTCTGGGCCTGCGGAGGATTCTCCAAGACGCTAGACCCCACCACATTGCCCTGGGCATCGAACACGATGGTACCGAACTCGCGTGGGGGAGCGCCAAGTTCGGTGCTGCCCTGGTCGTCGATAACAACGCCGGCAGTATCCTGCCGGCGTTCCTGTTCGGCAGGAAGTGATCCTTGCCGTTCGAAGCTTGGAGAAGCTGAACCGCTCCCCTGCTCGATTTCCTGGAAACGGAACTCATAATCCTCCTGCATGCGACGCAGTTGGTCCTGCATCTGGAGAATCTGGAAATTGAGTTCCTCAATAGTGCCGCTGAGGCGCCTGACCTGTTCTTCCAACGCTGTGACACGTGGATCGGTCTGGGCCATCGCCTGCCCGCTGAATGCCAGCGGCAGCGCCAGGGCAAGGCAGAAGAGAATACGCAAAGTCATGGAAGTCTCTGGCCCCGAAAGCATGACAACAAAAGACGGGTCGAATGATCGACCCGCCGCTGTCTTCTATCAGTGCCTACGAAATCGGCCAAATTTTGTTTTCGGCAGACTGGAGCCGTCGCGTTCGAAGAATCACGACGGCTGCAAAGCCTTCGCCTAGCTGCCCGCGCCGGACAGCACGGTGACCGCCCGGCGGTTCTGCGACCAGCACGAGATGTCGTTGCAGACGGCTACCGGTCGCTCCTTGCCATAGGAAATGGTACGGACACGGCCTGCATCGACACCACGCGAAATCAGGAAGTCACGGGCGGCAGCGGCGCGGCGCGCACCGAGTGCAAGATTGTATTCGCGTGTGCCGCGCTCGTCGGCATGGCCTTCCATGGTGATCGTGTAGCCACGATGCTGGTTCAGCCACTGCGCCTGACGGCTGAGCGTCTGCTGGGCATCCGAACGAATGACCGAGGAATCGGTGTCGAAGAAGATGCGGTCGCCGACATTGACGGTAAAGTCCTGCGTGGAGCCGGGCGTGGCAGCGCCGGCGCCACCGGGACCGCCGAGGCCGAGATCGGCAGCGGTGTTGGGGGTCTGGCGGTTGGCGCAGCCGGCGACAGCAAGCGTCGCGACCAGGGCGATGACAATGGGGGAACGGGTGATGGCTGCGATACGGCGCATGGCCGCCTCTCCTTCGCATTTGAAAGGTTTCGTTGAGCGGACAGTAACCACGATGCGGTTAATCGAGGCTCAAGAAACAAGGTTAAGGTTGTGTTTCGCGCACCTGCGGCGTGCGTCCCTCCGAAGCAGGCAACTACCCGTCTTCAAGTCAAAAGAGGCGCAAATGGGGCGTCGGGGCCCATTGCGCCTCATTGTTGCGTTCGCAGGGTCACGAAGCGTTGAATTGTGATGGGTCTAGTCGAGCAATGGCGACCACGCCGGATCGGAAGCAAAGTTCGGTGTCGGAATCGACTGCTCGTTCCGGCCGGTCAGGTCGATCGAGTGAAGGGTCGGCCCTGCGGCACCGGACGGTTCGCGGAAGAACATGATGACCCGGCCGTTTGGCGCCCAGGTAGGCCCCTCCTGAAGGAAGCCGGTCGACAGGATCCGCTCGCCAGAGCCGTCTGTGCGCATGACACCGATCTGGAACTGCCCGCCGGACTGTTTGGTGAAGGCAATCAGGTCCCCTCGCGGAGACCAGACGGGTGTGGAGTAGCTACCGTCTCCGAACGAAATGCGCTGCGTATCGGTACCGTCGGCATTCATCCGGTAGATCTGGGCGCGGCCGCCGCGATCGGATGTGAACACGACCTGCCGGCCATCGGGAGAATAGGAAGGCGAGGTGTCGATCGCATTCGAATCGGTGAGCCGCGTCGTCGTCCGGTTGCGCAGGTCCATCGTGTAGATGTTCGAGTTTCCATCCTGGCGCAGCAGGCTCATGATGATCCGCTGGCCGTCGGGAGAGAACCGTGGCGCAAATGTCATGCCTGGGAAATTGCCGACGAGTTCGCGCTGACCGGTCTCAATCTGCAGCAGATAGACCTGCGGCTGCCCGCCCTCGTAGGACATATAGGTAATCTCCTGCCGGGTCGGCGAGAAGCGCGGCGTCAAGACGATGGAGCGTCCATCCGACAGGAAACGGTGGTTGGCGCCGTCCTGGTCCATGATGGCGAGCCGCTTGACCCGCTGGTCCTTCGGTCCGGATTCGTCGACGAACACAATGCGGGTGTCGAAATAGCCACGCTCGCCGGTCAGTCGCTCATAGATGGCGTCGGAGATGATGTGGGCAACGCGGCGCCAGTTCTGCCTGTTGGTGAAGAATTGCTCGCCGATCAGCTGCTGTCCCGCAAACGTGTCCCAAAGTCGGAACTCGGCGCGCAGCCTGCCGTCCGCCTCCTGGCTGACGCGGCCCGTCACCAATGCCTGCGCATTGATGATGCGCCAATCCTCGAAGCGGGGAGCGACATCGGGATTCGAGATGCGCTCGATGAAGGCCGCCCTGTCGATCGGCGCAAACAGGCCGGATCGGCGCAGATTGTCGCCAATGACTCGCGCCACATCGGCGCCGATCTGATCGGAGGAGAGGAAATCCGTGATCGCCACCGGCACGGGTTCGACCACGCCTTGCGTGACGTCGATCTGAAGTTGGGCGCGCGCGGGCAGCGTTGCCATGACGGCGCATGCCGCCGCCACGAGCCCGATCATCACGAAACTTCTGATATTGTTCATCATCTGAATGTGCCTCTTTGGCCCCTTGGGTCCTCTGGGTCAGAACATGTCACGGGGGTCGAAGTTGAACTGGACGTCGGCCCAGGCCTCATATTTGTCGGCTGGCGCGCTGTAGGGCTGGCAGCGCAGAACCGCGCGCCTTGCTGCATCGGCGGCGGCCCGTTCGGCCATCGAGGCGCCACCGCCGGCCACGACTTCGGGATTGCCTTCAAGCTCGCCGCTGCGCGACAGCCGGATCCGGATCGAGACCACCAGGTTTTCTGCTTCCGCCGCGCCGACAGGCGGGTTCCAGCACCGCGACACCTGGCTGCGCAGGGAATCTATTTCACTTTGGGCCAGGGTCGCGCCGGTCGTCTGGCGCCCACCGAGAGCGGCTTCCTGGGTTGAACGCTGTGCCCCGCCGCCTGATGGACGGTCACGGTTCAGAAGCGCCGCTATCTGGTCTTCGTTGAACTGCTGGTCGTCGCGGCTCGTCGAGGCGGTCTGCTCACGGCTGGGTTGTTCCGTCTGACGCCGTTCGGGCGTCTGGGCCGTCTGTGGGCGCGGACGTTCGGGTCGCGCAGGCGGTGCTTGCATGCGGTCCGGCAACTGGGCGAATTCAGGACGCACGGGCTCTGCAGGAGCAGGCTCGGGTTCTGGCGCTGCTTCCGCAACCGGTTCGGGCTCTGGCGGTGGTGCCTCGCGTGCCGGAGCTGGCTCGGGCGTGGGCGGCTGAGGCGCCGGCTGTTCTGCAGGCGGCGGCGCGGAGGCAGTTTCCACTGGACGCGGGCGCGGCTCCGGCGTGGGAGGCGTTGCGTGATCGATGGCACTGTCGCCGATATTCTGGGCGTTCTCGACCTCCGACGTTTCGGTTGTCGGCTCCGGCGCTGGCTGCTCGCGCAGCGGCGCCTCGCGCTCGCCCCGAACGCTCTGCGAGAATTCCTCCAGCGGCACGATGTCGATCGGAAACGACTCGACGGCCGCCGACTGATGCGGCGGCGGAGCCGACATGGCGAACAGGCCGAAGCCGATCAGCGCCATGTGCAGTGCCGTCGATGTCGTCAGGCCGACTTTCATGTCAGGCTCAGTCCTGTTCCTGCAAGGTAACCAGGCCAAGATTGCGATAGCCTGCTGACGAGATCCGCGCCATGACACGCATCACCGTGCCGTAATCGGCCGTGCGGTCTCCGCGCACGAAGACCCGCTCCTCATAGCCGGTCGTAGCGATCGCCTGCAGCATAGGCACGACCTCATCCACGGTGACCTCGGTTTCCTGGATGAATATCTGCCCATCCGCATTCACGGAGACGGTGATCGGCTGCGTCTCGGCCTCCATGGGCCGCGCCTGGGTTTCCGGCAGATCGATCGGCACCCCGACCGTCATCATGGGCGCTGCCACCATGAAGATGATGAGCAACACCAGCATGACATCCACGAAAGGGGTCACGTTGATTTCAGAAACCAGCGCCTGGCGCCTGCCGCGCCTGCGATGACCGCCACGCGTGCCCGGCTGTCCTACCGACATTCCCATGGTCCGCTCCTCAGATTGGTGCCGGCTGGATCAGGCCGCCGCCCTTTGTGGCTGGCCGACCCTCTCATCGATTTGCCGCGACAGTATGGCGGAGAACTCGTCGGAGAAGCCCTCCATGCGCGAGGTCAGCTTGGCGGCATCGGTCGACAGCTTGTTGTAGGCGATGGTTGCGGGAATAGCCGCCAGCAAACCAAGCGCGGTGGCCAACAGGGCTTCCGCGATACCCGGCGCCACGACCGCCAGGCTCGTCGAGGCCGAGCCCGCGATTGCCTGAAAGGAAGTCATGATGCCGATCACCGTTCCGAACAGGCCGATGAAGGGAGATGCCGAGCCGATCGAGGCCAGATAGCCCAACCGTGATTCCAGCCCTTCGGCCTCGCGCGTGATCGCAAGGTCCATCGCCTTGTCGATCCGCGACTGCAGGGCGATGGGTGACTTCGCACCCTTTTCGAAGCTCTTCTTCCACTCCCGCATGGCGGCCACGAAGACCGAGCCCATGCCGGTCGTCTTGCGATCGGAGAGCGTGCGATAGAGCTCTTCGAGCGATTGCCCTGACCAGAACACCTGCTCGAATCGGTTCAGCGCCAGGTTCATGCGCTTGTAGGAGATGATCTTGTCGATGATGATCGCCCAGGTCCAGACCGAGGCCAGAATCAGGCCGATCATCACGAGCTGCACGATCAAGCCGGCCTGCATGAACAGGCCCCAGATCGAATGGTCGCCACCCGGCGCGGCCAGAACTGCGGTTTCCATGTTTGTCACGTCCTGTCGATGCGGGCGCCGCAAAAATCCCGGCGGCCCTGGATGCGCATGCCTAGAAATTCATCCGGAAAGTGCCGTCCCTAATCCCTCGGCACCATATCCGGCCTTTTCCCGGCCAAATTTGGTAAAAGGAAGGCGTGACACGACCAGTTGCATTTCCGCTTCATGGTTCATGAAGCGTTATGGTTAAGGATGCGTTAGGCGGAAGGGATCCCGTCGATCAATTCGCCGTGTCGCCAAGGAATGCTGTTACCCATTCCTTCGGCAGCCGGCGGGGCTTGCCGCTCTCCGAGATGATGGCTGCCTCGACCAGCGCCTTGACCAGCAGGTCGTCGCCGTGACTGAGTTCCTGGGCCATAAAGACACGCGCGCCGGCGACACGCTCCACCGAAGTCTCCACCGTCAGAATATCGTCGATACGTGCCGGCGCGACAAAATCGATCTCCATGCGCCGCACCACCCAGACCAGCTTTTCGCCATGCTTGCCGTCGGCGAGCTCTGTGTGGTGCACGCCGCATAGCCGCAGGAAATCCGACCGCCCCCGCTCGAAAAACTCAAGATAGCGCGCGTGATAGACCACACCGGAAAAATCCGTGTCGGCATAGTAGACGCGGGCAAACAGCCGATGGCCAGAGGGCGTAAGTTCGCCAGAGAGCGGGGTATTGTCGGATGAACTCATGTCGGAACAGGCCTTCAGAGTCACTCTTCCTGGAACAGATTGATCTGCTGCTGGGCAATGTCCTTCGGCGCCTCCAGCCCCAGATGCCGCCATGCATTGGCCGTCATCACCCGCCCGCGCGGGGTGCGCTGGATAAAACCCTTCTGGATCAGATAGGGCTCGATGATGTCCTCAATCGCGTCGCGCGGCTCCGACAGGCCGGCGGCGATGGTCTCGATACCGACCGGACCACCGCCGAAATTGTTGGCGATCATCGACAGATAGCGCCGGTCGAGATTGTCGAGGCCGAGCGCGTCGACCTCGAGCCGGGTCAGCGCGGCATCGGCCACCTTGCGATCGACGGTCTCCGCACCCGCGACGGAGGCGAAGTCGCGCACCCGGCGCAGCAGCCGGCCGGCGATGCGCGGCGTGCCGCGCGCCCTTGCCGCGATCTCTCTCGCCCCCTCGTCCGTCATAGGCAGCGACAGGATGCGTGCGCCGCGCCGCACGATCAGTTCCAGTTCGTCGACTGTGTAGAAATCGAGCCGGACGGGAATGCCGAAGCGGTCGCGCAGCGGGTTTGTGATCAGGCCGAGTCTTGTCGTGGCGGCGACCAGCGTGAAGCGGGCGAGGTCGATCTTGACCGAGCGCGCCGCCGGACCTTCGCCGATGATCAGGTCGAGCTGGAAATCCTCCATCGCGGGATAGAGGATTTCCTCCACCGCCGGGTTGAGCCGGTGGATTTCGTCGATGAACAGGACGTCGCGGTCCTCCAGGTTGGTCAAGAGCGCCGCAAGGTCGCCCGCCTTAGCGATCACGGGTCCGGAGGTCGAACGGAAGTTGACGCCGAGTTCCTTGGCCATGATCTGGGCGAGTGTCGTCTTGCCGAGGCCGGGCGGTCCTACGAAAAGCACGTGGTCGAGCGCCTCGCCGCGCGCTTTGGCCGCCTCGATGAAGACCTTCAGATTGGCGCGCGCCGCCGCCTGGCCGACGAAATCGCCCAGCGCCTGCGGTCGCAGCGTGACATCGACGTCCTCGCCGCGCTTTTCAGGCGTGATGAGGCGGGACGCGGTGCTCATGAGATCAGTTCCATGGAGGGGACAGCGCGGGCGGAGCGACGGTCGAAAGTCAGCGTGCGCGTGCAGCCAGCGGCCAGTCCGGACCAGGCAATCAGATTATCCGCGAGTTCGGCAGCCGGAGCGCGGTCGCGACCGAGCAGCAGGCCCAGTTCGTCACCATGCTCGATGACCACGCCGTCACTTGCCAGCAGATCGCGCAGCATTGCGAATACATCCCTTGCCGGGTACCCCAATGTCCTCGTCAGGACCCACACAGTTTCCGCCAGCGTGACGGAACTGATGAAGACGGGGTCGTCGGCATTACGCTCCGACATCATCGTCCGCGCAACCCGGTTCTGCTCCAGATCATCGTCGACCAGAAAACGAAGGAGGACATTGGTGTCGATGCCAATCAATCGATTCCCTCTTTCCACTCACGCATGATGCGCCTGTCGTCTTCAGCCACCGCGCTGCCGATCGCCTCGTCGATCTCTTCGACGGTCAGGCGCTTGCCGCTGGGTGGGCGGCCAAGCATACCGGCAAGGTCGGCCAATTTCTTGTTTTTGGGCATGGCTACCACCCTGCCGTCCTGAACCGTCACGAAGAAACGCGTGCCCGGCTCAAGTCCGAGTTTCTCGCGCACTTCCTTGGGGATCGTAAGCTGCCCTTTCGAGGTCATGGTCGTAAACGCGCCAATCATTCTTACTCCCGAGCAGATTTCTTACGATTGAAAGATAGTAAGAAAACCGAAATCGGACAACGCCTCACCGCGCCAGTTCCTTAAGCCCGAGCCTGATCAGCTTGGCCGAATCCGCGTCCTCGCCAGCCTCCTTCAGCGCCGCTGCCACCGCATTGGCCGCCATGTCGCGCGAATAGCCGAGATTGGTCAGCGCGGAGACCGCGTCGGCCACTGGCGCCGGCGCCACGCCCTCACCCAGCTCTTGTTTCAGCCCGATCGCGCCGGAAGCCTCGCCGGCAAAGGCTGGCGCCTTTGTCTTCAGTTCGGTGACTATGCGCTCCGCAACCTTCTTGCCGACACCGGGTGCCCGCGCCACCATCGCGATGTCACGCAGCGCGACGGCGTTGGCGAGTTCGGAAGGCGACAAAGTGGACAGTACCGCAAGCGAGACCTTTGCGCCCACGCCCTGCACGCTCTGCAACAGGCGGAACCACTCGCGTTCCAGATGCGAGCCGAAACCGTAGAGCCGGATCATGTCTTCGCGCACATAGGTCTCGATGAAAAGCGAAACCGCTTCACCGACGCCGCCCAGCGAAGCCAGTGTACGCGTCGGGCAGTAGGCGACATAGCCGACGCCGCCAACATCGATGATGCAGTGATCTTCACCGATCTCGTCGACGGTTCCCTTGAGTTTGCCGATCATGGAGGTGTGTCCGGTGGGATAATGAAGACGTCGGCATAATATGCCCAATGATGCGCCGGCGGGTCAGCAGCATGTGGCCACGATCCCAAGCGTGGACACGAATGGTGAGAACAGAATAAATTTCTAACTTCACCATGTGAACAAGTCAAGAACAGACGTGTCAGGAGATGGCCGCGAGCCTCCCGGTCACGCTCTGGCGGTGGTGTATGTGGCAGATCGCGATCGCCAGCGCGTCGGCGGCGTCGTCGCTGTCGAAGACCGCCTTCGGCATCAAGACCTTCACCATCATGTTGATCTGCTTCTTGTCGCCGTGGCCGACACCGATGACAGCCTTCTTGACGGCGTTCGGCGCATATTCGGCAACGCTCAACCCGGCCAATGCAGGCACGAGCATGGCCACGCCGCGCGCCTGGCCAAGCTTCAGTGTCGCCGTAGCGTCGCGATTGACGAAGGTCTGCTCGACGGCTGCTTCATCGGGCGCGAACTCGCGCAGAACCGCCGAAAGTCCATCATGCAGCTGACAAAGGCGAACCGCCAGATCCGCCTTGTCTTCCGACCGAACCGTCCCAGCGGCAACAAAACGCAGCGAATTGCCCTGGGTCTCCACCACGCCCCAACCTGTGCGGCGCAGTCCCGGGTCGATACCGATGATACGAATCGCTTGTGTCATGAAAAGACCTTACCGGCTCGTGGCCGGCAAGGCCAAAGCTGCTTGGAACAGGAGCCGGTCACCGGCTCCTGTCCGGGCACGGCAATTAGATGCCGAGACCCTCGTAGCGCTTCTTGAATTTCGACACGCGACCGCCGCGGTCGAGGAGCGTCTGCTGACCGCCGGTCCAGGCCGGGTGCGTCGTGGGATCGATGTCGAGCGTCATCGTGTCACCTTCGCTGCCCCAGGTCGAGCGCGTGAAATACTCGGTGCCATCGGTCATGACGACCTTGATCATGTGGTAGTCGGGATGCGTATCGGCCTTCATGGGACTGTCCTGGCTTTCCAATGGGCGCCCGAGCAGGTCTCCGCCTGCGGCGATGCGCCCCCATTCAACACTTGAAGCCGCGGCCACCTAAGGCTACGGCTTCGCAAGACTTCGCGCCGGCCTATACACTGACCGGCCAATGAGCACAAGACCGCCGGAAGCGTTCGGCGCGGGCATGGGAAGGAAGAATGGCACTTACGGGCATGGGCGGAACACCACGGCGCCGCCCGCTGGCGCCACTACGTCGCATGGCGCCGTACATGCTTCGCTATCGGGTGTTGATGGCGGGTGCCCTGTTCTTCCTGGCACTGGCAGCTGCTGCCACGCTCAGCCTGCCGCTTGCCGTTCGACGCATGATAGATCACGGCTTCACCACGGCTGATACCACTTTTGTCGCCAACTACTTCGCCATGCTGCTTGCGATCGCGCTGGTGTTGGCGACGGCTTCCGCGTGCCGCTACTATTTCGTCATCACACTGGGAGAACGTGTTGTTTCCGACATCAGGCGCGATGTGTTCGCCCATGTTGCGCGACTGTCACCTGCCTTCTTCGATTCCGTTCAATCCGGCGAGATTGTTTCCCGGCTGACGGCTGACACCACGCAAATCAAGTCAGCGGTCGGCGCAACCGCATCGCAAGCCCTTCGCAACATCATCCTTGGGCTTGGCGCGCTGGCGATGATGATCATTACCAGTCCAAAGCTTTCCGGCATCGTGATCCTCGCGATACCGCTGGTCGTCTTGCCACTTGTCGCGTTCGGGCGCTCCGTCAGGCGACGTTCGAGGCTGGCCCAGGACACGCTGGCCGAAGCCTCGGCCTACGCCTCCGAACAGATCGGCTCGCCGCGCACCATGCAGGCCTTCACCAATGAAGCGCTGGTGATTGGCCGCTTCTCCGGCGCCGTTGAAACGGCATTCCGCGCTGCCCGCTCTTCGGTCCTGGCCCGCGCCGTGTTGACATTTTTTGCGATCCTCACCGTCTTCTGCGCCGTGGTCGGCGTTCTTTGGATCGGCTCCCATGATGTTCTGACAGGCGATATGTCTGCAGGCACGCTCGGCCAGTTCCTGCTCTATGCCGTCTTCGCTGCAGGCGCATTGGGCGCTCTGTCGGAGGTCTGGGGAGAGCTGAGCCAGGCCGCGGGCGCTGCTGAACGGTTGACCGAACTTCTCGACGAGCAGTCTGGGGTTGCAGCCCCCGCCAACCCCATTGCGTTGCCCGACCCGGCACGCGGAGAGATTACCTTTGAGGAGGTTGGCTTCGCCTATCCTGCGCGGCCGGGGCAATCCGCGCTGACCGCCCTGTCATTCAAAGTGAGGCCGGGCGAGACGGTGGCAATCGTTGGCCCCTCGGGCGCCGGCAAGAGTACCGTCTTCCAGCTTCTCCTCCGCTTCTACGATCCGGACACCGGTCGCATCACCATCGACGGCGTTGACCTCACCAGGGCCGACCCCGAAGCGGTGCGCGCCCGCATCGCACTGGTGCCCCAGGACGTGACCATTTTTGCGGCCACAGCGCGCGACAACATCGCCTTTGGCCGGCCGGACGCCAGTGACGAAGACATCAGTGCCGCAGCATGTGACGCTCACGCAGCCGAGTTCATCGACCGGCTTGAAGCTGGATACGACACGGAACTCGGTGAAAGAGGCGTCACGCTCTCCGGTGGCCAGCGCCAGCGTGTAGCGATTGCCCGCGCCATCCTGCGCGACGCCCCCATCTTGCTACTCGACGAGGCAACGTCCGCGCTCGACGCCGAAAGCGAGACCCTTGTTCAGACTGCACTCGAGAAGCTCATGAAGGGCCGCACCACGCTTGTCATCGCGCACCGACTGGCGACGGTTCTCAAGGCAGACCGCATCCTCGTGCTGGAATCTGGCCGCATCATCGAGGAAGGCACCCACAAGAGCCTCGTTGCCAAGGGTGGCGTCTATGCACGGCTAGCCCGGCTCCAGTTCGAGCGCGGCGCAGACGCCTTCAGCGGTGCAGCCGAGTGAGCAACCCGCAGCTACGGGCAGCCTTGATCGAGATAGCCGCAACTGCACCGGCCGATCGCGACGACTGGTGGATCATCGGAAGCGCGGCGTTGGTGCTCGCCGGAGTGGCAGACATTGATCCGGCCGACGTCGATCTCCTCGGCTCAACCGAAACAATCCGCGCTTTTCTCAGCGGCTGGGGTCTGGAACCCCCGGACTCGCAACCCGGTCAACGCTTCCGTTCCTTGCACTACCAGCGCATCGAGCTCGCGGGCGCTCTCCCGATCGAGACAATGGGTGACCTCGAAGTCCTGTCGGAAGGCATATGGTGCAAGGTCTGGCCTAGGACGCGGTTCTCGGTCGACATCGGCGGCGCAAGCGTTTTCATTCCCTCGCTGCAGGAACAACTCGCCATCCTGCGCCTGTTCGGGCGCGAGAAGGATTTTGCCAGGGTGCGGATGGTCGAGAAATGAGGCTAGGAGCCTCGCAGAGGGCCTGTTCTTACCCCAGCCTGTCCCGCACCACCCGCATGAACACGCGCGACCCGATCGGGATCAGGTCGTCAGGAAAGTCGTAATCGGGATTGTGCAGCTGCGGGTGCTTCTCGCCCGAGCCCAGGAAGAACATCGCCGAGGCCGAGCCGCGACCGAACAGGCCGAAGTCCTCCGAGGCCCGCATCGGCAGCTCACCCTCGTCATGGGAGATGCCCTCCGCGTCCATCGCTGCGCGCAGATGGGCGACGGCCTCCGGCGCGTTGAGGCTGGCCACGAAGATCTCATGATAGTCGAAGCTGCAGCCGAGCCCGTGGCGCGCGGCGGTTTCCTTGACCAGCGCCTCGGCATCTTCGCACAGCGCGGCCATGCGTTCGTCCAGCCTTGTGCGTAGCGTTGCCCACACTTCCGCATGACTGGGCGCCACGCCGAAAACGGCCTCGCCCATCTCCGCATGCGTGACTGTCACCATGGCGAAATCGTCGTCCGAAAACCGCCCGCCGCCAAGTTTTGCCAGCGCCGGCATCAGTTCCGCAACGGCAGGCATCGGCGAAGTGCCGGTCTCGGGCATGGAGGAATGCGCCGTCTTGCCGGAAAGCACGATGCGCATGCCGCGCGAGGCGCAGTTCACCACGCCCTCCTTCAGCCGCACATGGCCGAACGGCGTGCCCGGCAGGTTATGCAGCGAGTAGGCGAAGTCGGGCCGGATCGTCTCGTAGCGCGGATCCGCGGTCACGCCCGCCGCGCCGTTGCCCGTTTCCTCAGCCGGCTGGAACATCAGCACCACGCGCCCGCGCGACGGCCCCTTGCGGCCGAGCTGGCGCGCCATGGCGGCCAGGATCGCGGTATGCCCGTCATGCCCGCACATATGCGACTTGCCCGGAACGGTGGAGCGATGCGTTGCATCCGACAACTCCTCGATCGGTAGCGCGTCGAGCTCGGCGCGGAAGAGCAATGTCGGCCCCGGCTTGCCGCTGTCATAGACCGCCGCCAAGCCATGCCCGCCCATCCCGGTCAGCACCTCGCTCGGCCCCGTTTCCTTGACGAAATCGACCACCCGCCTGGCCGTCTCTTCCTCCTCGTTGGAGATTTCGGGAAAGCGATGCAGCTCGCGCCGGAAGGCAACGAGATCGGCGATGTCCTGGTTTGTGAGATCCATGATGTCCTTCGTTCGATTCAGAGATGGGCCGCCGCGTGCCGCCCCGCATTGCGCCCGGAAAAGATGCAGCCGCCGAGAAAAGTGCCCTCGAGCGCATTGTAGCCGTGATAGCCGCCGCCGCCGAAGCCCGCCACCTCGCCGGCGGCATAGAGGCCCGGGATAGGCCTGCCTTCACTGTCGAGCACCTGGGCGTCGAGATTGGTGTGCAGACCGCCCAGCGTCTTGCGCGTCAGCACATTGAGCTTCACCCCGATCAGTGGACCGTGCGCGGGGTCGAGGATGCGGTGCGGCTTGGCCGTGCGGACCAGCCGGTCGCCCAGATAGGCGCGCGCGCCGCGAATGGCGGTCACTTGCGCATCCTTGGAGAAGGGGTTCTCGATCTCACGGTCGCGCGCCACGATCTGCGCCTCGATGCGTGCGGGGTCAAGCAGCGGGGGCTCCGTCAGCTCGTTCATGGCGGCCACGAGGTCGCGGAGATTGTCCCGCACGACGAAATCCGCGCCCTTGTCCATAAAGGCCTTCACCGGGGGTGGGGCTCCGGCGCCACGCCGGTTGCGCAAAACGTTTATCCACTTGCCGGAGGTGATGTCGGGATTCTGCTCGGAGCCCGACAGTGCGAATTCCTTCTTGATGATCGACTGGGTCAGGATGAACCAGCTGTGCTCATGGCCGGTCGAGAGAAGCCGCTTCAGCGTCGACATCGTGTCGAAACCCGGCAGGCAGGGCGCCTCCATCCGCGCGCCCAGCGCGTCGAACCACATGGAGGAAGGCCCGGGCAAAATTCGGATGCCGTGATGCGGCCAGATCGGGTCCCAGTTCCTGACCCCTTCGGTGTAGTGCCACATGCGGTCGGTGTTGATGGTGGCCGCCCCTGCTTCCACCGCCACGTCGATCATGCGCCCGTCGACATGATGCGGCACGCCGGCGACCATGTTCTTTGGCGCCGGGCCCAGCCTCTCCACTGGCCAGTTCTTGCGCACGCGCTCGAAATCGCCGCCGATGCCGCCGGAAGTGACGATCACAACCCCTGCCGAGACCTCGAACTCGCCCACCACCTTGCGACCGGATTTCTGGCCGCGCGCGACCGTCGAGGGCTCCAGCACCTCGCCGGCCACGCCGGAGATCGCACCGCCTATCCGCAGAATGCGGCTGGCACGATGGCGGAACTTGAGTGCGATCCGTCTGGCGTCCAAATGCGCCCGCACGCGGCGCTCGAAGGCAGCAACGACGCCCGGACCGGTTCCCCAGGTCAGGTGGAAGCGCGGCACCGAATTGCCATGCCCATGCGCGTGCCCGCCCCCGCGCTCGGCCCAGCCGACGACCGGAAACCAGCGCATACCCATCCCGTAAAGCCAGTCACGCATCTCGCCGGCTGCGAAATCGACATAGGCCTCGGCTACCCTGCGGGGCCACTCGTCCTCTTCGCGGTCGAACTGCGCCGAACCCATCCAGTCCTGCAGCGCCAGTCCGCGGCTGTCCCTGATCTTCATCCGCCGCTGCTCGGGGCTATCGACAAAGAACAGGCCGCCAAGCGACCAGAAGGCTTGGCCACCGAGCGAATTCTCGCCTTCCTGCTCCAGGATGGCCACCCGCCTCCCCGCATCGGCCAACTCCGCGGCAGCCACCAAACCTGCCAGTCCCCCGCCGACGATCACGGCATCGAATTGCATGCAGTCTGGTCTCCTCTCCGTTGCCGATAGATGCAATCAGGTCGGGCACATCATGGCAAGTCTCCGGCTGATAGTCGCCTCGCAACCCCCATTCTTCACGCCAGTGTCATCAACCCGCTCTAGCTTTCTCTCTGCAGACCACAGGCAGGGCGGAACATATGCAGCGCCGGCGAAGCCACTTCGCCGGGGTCTATGCGCGTTGTCCGCACGAACCCAGCAGGAGGCACCAAAAATGGAACATCCAGCTCACAAGCAGCACCGGGACTACGAGCAAGATTACCCCGATTACACCCAGAGCCCGGACTGGGAGCACGGTGACGAAGTACCCTCCAACAAATCGGCGAACCCAACCTTCTACGATATCGTCGAGCAGGCACAGGCCTCGCGCCGCAGCTTCATGATCGGCGGCCTTGCGGCAGCGGTCTCTGGCGTGTTCGGCGTTGGCTTGAGCACACGCGGCGCGCTGGCCTCGTCGACCTCCACTGAATCATTGCTTGGCTTTGCTGCAGTTCCAGTTGACTCCGGCGACCGGGTGGTTGTCCCCGAGGGCTACAAGGTACAGGTCTTGGGCGCTTGGGGCGAACCGATCCTCGGCGACATGCCTGCCTTCGATATCGCCAATACCGGCGACGAACAGGCACAGCAGCTCGGTCAGCATCACGATGGGATGCACTTCTTCCCGATCGACGGATCGTCAGAGGACGGCCTGCTTGTCGTCAACCACGAATATGTCGAGACGCGCTTCATGTTCCCCGAATATGCGGGGCAGGAGGTGAATACCTGGGAAGTGCTGGTCGATGGTGACGGCACCCGCCCGGCCGACCATGTGCTGAAGGAGATGAATGCGCATGGCGTCTCCGTCTACCGCACCCGCAAGAGCGCTGACGGTTGGGAAATCGTCGCCGACCCCCACAACCGCCGGATCACCGCGCTGACCCCGATGGAGATCGCTGGTCCGGTGCGCGGCAGCGCCCATGTCGTGACCAAATACTCCCCCGACGGCACGAAGACCCGTGGCACCATCAACAACTGCGCTCACGGCGTCACGCCCTGGAACACCTATCTGGCCGCCGAGGAAAACTGGGCGGGCTATTTCGTCAACAGAACAATCTACGACCAGAAGCCCGACCTGCCGCGCGAGCATGCCCGCTACGGCGTGCCCTCCGGCGAGCGGTCGCGCTATGCTTGGGAACTGGCCGCGGGTGGCGCGGACGAATACGCTCGCTTCGATGCCACGACCCGTGCTGACAGTCCCGCCGAGGACTACCGCAACGAGCCCAACACTTTCGGCTGGATGGTCGAGATCGATCCGTTCGATCCCGACAGCACGCCGGTCAAGCGCACCAGCCTTGGCCGCATGGCACATGAGGGCGTGATCTTCGCCCCGGCAGAAGAAGGCCGTCCGGTGGTTTGCTACACCGGCGACGACGCACGCTTCGAATACATCTACAAGTTCGTCAGCCGCGACGTGTTCGTGCCCGGCGAGACCGACGGCTCGATCCTGGATCACGGCACGCTCTATGCCGCCAGGTTCAATGCCGACGGTTCCGGCGAATGGCTGGAACTCAGCCTCGGCCGCAACGGTCTGACGCCGGCCAATGGCTTTGCCGACCTGGCCGACATCTTGGTCAACACCCGCCTCGCCGCCGACCAGGCCGGCGCGACCAAGATGGACCGTCCGGAATGGGGCGCGGTCGATCCGGCCTCGGGTGAGGTCTATTTCACGCTGACCAACAACACCCGCCGCACCGAGGCACAGGTAGACCCCGCCAACCCTCGCGCCGGCAACCAGTTCGGCCAGATCGTGCGCTGGACCGACGCCAGGGGCGACCACACCGCCACGACCTTCAACTGGGAGCTTTTCGTCATCGCTGGGAACGTGAACACGTCTCGCGATCTCAACGGCGCACCGCTGACGGCCGACAACATCTTCGCATGCCCGGACGGTTTGTGGTTCGACCAGAACGGCAGGCTCTGGATCCAGACGGACATCGGCGAAAGCCAGCAGAACCGCGGCGATCTTGAACCGATGGGCAACAACGCGATGCTCTGCGCCGACCCTCGGACCGGCGAGATCCGTCGCTTCCTGACAGGCCCGACCGGACAGGAGATCACCGGCGTCGTGATGACCCCGGATGCGCGCACGATGTTCGTCGGGGTCCAGCATCCGGGCGCGACGACCACGCCCGAGGCCTTTGCGGCCGGAGAAGTAAACTCGCAGTTCCCCGACTATGACGGGACCGTGCCACGCTCGGCCACCCTGGTCATTACCCGCGAGGATGGCGGCGTCATCGGCGCCTGATCGCAGCCTCGACAAAGTGGACTGCGGCAACGCCGTCCGCTCTTCCTCCCCATTTCCTGGCGACCAGGCAGGCATCTGTCTCGAGCCTATTGGCTTCTTTCAACAGCGGCTCGCATCCAGTAAATCTGCCCCGAAGCAGACGCATCGGGGAACTGGACACGTCGAAACCAGATTTCCTCGAGCGCGTCGTCGTTAAGGAGGGTCTGGCCAAGCATCGCATCAACGCCATCATCCTGACCGAGATTGAAATCGATACCGACGAAGAGAAATGGTTCGCCGAAGCGGGAAGCTTCTGGCTGCTCCGGTCCGCGCCAATAAGGAAAGCCGCCATCGGCATCGATCAGGCCGGCAAGTGTGAGGAGGTCCGCCGCAGCGAACGCTGGGATGGACAAACCGTTGTCGTACACCGAGGGATAGGCCGTGGCGATGTCGATGCTCGTCTCCAGTGTCTGCCAGGGATAGAGACTGTCCATGCTGCTATGGTCGGATAGACAGCCGCGCCCACCGCAATCGGTCTCGGCGGCCTCGTTGTCGGACAACTCCCGCCGCGCGGCCTGCATGATCGCGGCCGCCTGGCCCATCACAGGAAAGGAGACGATCCGCCAGGCCACGTGGGGACCGATGCCGAACACTTCCAGATCTGCGGTGTCGTCCTCGCCGAATGCACTGGCGGTTGCCTGCCAAAGGGCAGGCCCCATGTTGTAACGCTCCACTGTCACAAGGGAGACAGGCGTTTCTCCCTGCATGATCTGGCCATAGCGGACCATGTAGCGTGAATGGGGCAGAGGCTGTTCCATTGCCCCAACGAGCAGCAGCGCCTTCTCGATGGCGCTGGCATATTGGTCTGGCCGCATCGCGCCGTCCGAGGGCAGGAAAGTCTGCGCCAGTTCGGCTTCGACCACATCGACGTCGTGGACGATATAGCCATCCTCGTGGATGAAACTGGCGATCACATCCTCAACATTCTCAGCCTGCGCCGGCAGAGATGCAGCCATGGCGCAAACAATGGTAATCATGGCTAGTCTGAGCATTCCGAAAGACCCGTTCACGTGATTGCGTAGCCTTGCTTGCTATCTCTCGGTCAGCTTGAGCTCGATCCGACGGTTGCGATCGCGAGCCTCTGCTGTGTCGGCGGCGTCGAGCGGCTGGAATTCTCCGAAACCGGCAGCCACCAGGCGCTCGGGCGGCACGCCGTTCTCGATGAGAAACTTGACCACCGAAGTGGATCGTGCCGTCGACAATTCCCAATTATCGCGGAAGCGCCCGGTACCCGACAGCGGGATATTGTCGGTGTGGCCGTCAACGCGCAGCACCCAACTGATCTCCGGAGGAATCTCGCGCTGCAATTCGAGTATGGCCTCTGCCAACCGCCGCATTTCTTCCTGGCCGGCCGGATTGATCTGCTCCGAGCCTGACTGGAACAACACCTCGGACTGAAACACGAAACGGTCGCCGACAATGCGAATGCCCTCGCGGTCCGAGAGAATCTCGCGCAGGCGACCGAAGAAGTCGGAACGATAGCGGTTGAGTTCCTGCACCCGCTGCGCCAGCGCCACGTTCAGCCGTCGCCCGAGATCGGCAATCTTGACATTGGCCTCGCGGTCGCGCGCCTCGGACAACTCAAGCGCACCCTCCAATGCCGCGATCTGGTTGCGCAATGCGGAAATCTGCTGGTTGAGCAGCTCGACCTGGCTCATGGCGCGCTGGCTGACCTGCCGCTCCTCGTCGAGTTCCTGGCTCAACGAGCCGATCCGCGCCTGTGCTTGCGAGCCTGCGCCGGCGTCCTGCTCCAGGAGCTGCTGCAAACGACTGCGGTCGGCCTCGACCTGGTCGAGCGAGGCCCGTAGCGTCGCCAGCGAGTCCTCAAGATCCTGTGCGCCGGAGCGCTCCAGCGCAAGCAGTTGCGTCAACTCGTTGATCTGCGCGTTCAGCCTGTTGAGCACCTGGTCTCGGCCTGTAATTTCCTGGCTTAGCAGGAACTGAGCGAGCACGAAGACCGACAAAAGGAACATGATCGCGAGCAGAAGCGTGGCCAGGGCGTCGACAAAGCCCGGCCAGTAGTCGACCCCACGCTCTCGGCGTCTTGCGCGCGCCAGTGCCATTTATTTCTTGCTCTGCCTGTCCAGCGCTGCCGACAACTTGTCGAGCGTCTCGCGCATCTTCTTCTGCTCGGCGGCCTGCGCCTCGACCCAGTCGCGCATGATCTGCTGCTCGGAACGCATGTTCTTGACCAGTCCAGAAATGCCGTCGGCGAGGTTGGCCATCGCGGAAGCTATACGAGGGCTATTGGGCTGGGCTGCCGAATTTTCCTGCATCGTGCGAAGACGCTCGGCCAGCACCTTGATTTCCTCCGTCGAGCCCGAACGGCTGGCGTCGACATGAATATCGGAATTGAGATCGGTCACCGTCGAGAGCCAGTTTTCCAGTTCCGTATAGAAGCGGTTCTGGGCACGACCTGCCTGAAGGTCCAGAAAACCGAGCACCAGCGATCCGGCGAGACCGAAAAGCGACGACGAGAAAGCCGTCCCCATGCCCGCCAGCGGAGCCGACAGGCCGAGCTTCAGCGCATCCAGCACCTCACCGGAATCGCCCGACCCGACATCGAGCGACTGGATCGTGTCTCCGATCGAACCGATCGTCTGCAACAGTCCCCAAAAGGTGCCGAGAAGACCGAGAAACACGAGCAGACCGATCAGATAGCGCGAGATGTCGCGGCTTTCGTCCAGGCGTGTAGCGATCGAATCCAGGATCGAACGCATCGAAGCGGTAGACAACGACATCGAAGACGAACGGCTGAGCAAGGCCTGCATCGGCGCCAGCAGCACCGGATCGCGCGCCTCGTTCCCAGCGCGGAAGGAATTGACCCACCGCACCTCGCGAAACAGCCGGATTACCTGGCCGAAGACCAGCAGGGCCCCGACAACCAGCACGCCGAGGATGAGCCCGTTGAGTCCCGGATTGGCCTGGAAGGCTGAAGATATCTGCCGGTACAGGATCGCGGCGATGAAGCCGCAGATCGCGAGAAAGACAAGCATGGAATAGAGGAAGACCTGCGGGCTGGACAGGTAGCGCGGATCGTAATCCGCTTCGTCGGCCAGGCTTTCGGCGCCGAACGATTTCAACAATGCCATGAGGCCGCCTCGGATTCGTTGCTGGGAACGCGGTCGATCACGACTCTAAACGGAATTGTGACGAAATTGAAAGACATGCGCCGCACATCGTCCGCAGATGCGCTTTCGGCCGCAATAGCCGTCCTCAGGAAACGCTGAGAACCAGCGCATCGGTAACGGCGGCCAGATGCAGCGCGGCGCCAGTGACCACGAATCCGTGCCACACCGCGTTATGGTATTTCAAACCGTGCCAGAGATGGAAGACGACCCCCGTCGTATAGGCGACGCCTCCGGCGGCAAGGAGCAGCATCGCGCGCGTCGACAGCACTTCCATCACGCTTTCGATCACGAGAATGCCGCTCCAGCCGACTGCCAGATAGAACAGTATGGCCAGCCGGTCGAAACGACCGGGCAGCACCAGCTTGACGAAGATGCCAACTGCGGCACCACCCCAAACCAGCACCAGCATGGGGCCGGAACCTTCGAGTTGAGTCATGAAAGGTGAGTAGGTACCTGCGATCAGCAGAAAAATGGCCGCATGGTCGAAACGGCGCAAAACCCATTTGGTCGGTGAGATCGGCCACAAATTATAGGCGCATGAGATCGAGAAGACGGTGGCGAGCGATACCACATAAAAGAGTGCGGCTGCATATTCGCCGGCGCCAGCATGCGGCCAGGCAAAAAACAGCAACGCGGAACCGGCCACCAGCGCGATGGCAATGCCCACCGCATGCACCACCGCATCGGCGATCAATTCCCCACGCTCGAGATGAAAACGGCCCTTGAAAGGGATGTGATGTGAATAACCGGCGGTGTTCATGATGCCATCATGGCACGGATAATGTGTCCATGCGATGAAACGATCATGTCATCATGCAATCTCAGGCGCCCGGCATGGGTTTGGACAACATCTTGAGCAGCCCGCCATGCATCGCCTCGTTGCCGGCCACGATGGTGCCGTTGTCGAACATGTCGTTCTTGCCGTATCTGTCGGTTGCAAAACCACCCGCTTCGCGCACCAGAACGATGCCGGCTGCGATGTCCCAGGACGCAAGGGCGTCTTCCCAGTACCCGTCGAAACGACCGGCCGCGACATAGGCCAAGTCGAGCGCAGCCGAGCCGAGCCGCCTGATGCCGGCGCTATCGGCCATCGCGTTTCTCAAGTCGACCAATGCGCGGCCGTGATTGCCGCGCCCAAGATGCGGAATGCCCGTTCCCAGCACGGCATCTACCATCCGCTTTCGTGCCGCCACCCGCATGCGGCGGTCATTCAGGAAAGCGCCACCGCCGCGTTCAGCGGTGTAGAGTTCGTCCATCGCCGGGTTGTAGACGACACCGGCGACAAGCTGCCCCTGTCGTTCAAGCGCTATCGAGACCGAGAACAGCGGTATGCCGTGCAGGAAGTTGGTGGTGCCGTCCAGCGGGTCGACCAGCCAGCGATGCTGGCCGTCCGTTCCCTCGATCTCGCCCCCTTCTTCCATCAGGAAGGCATAGCCGGGTCGCGCGCGCGACAATTCGCTGTGCACGATCTCTTCGGCGCGACGGTCGGCCTGGCTGACATAGTCGCCCGGCCCCTTGAGCGAGACCTGCAGGTTCTGAACCTCGCCGAAATCGCGCGCCAGGGAACGGCCCGCCTTCATGGCAGCCTGCACCATGACGTTGATGATGGCCGAACGCGCCATTCAATCAGTCTCCAAGAAGCTTTGGAGCGCCTATTCGGCGCGCCTGATATAGGTGATTTCGGCGGTATCGACGATGATCTTCTCGCCAGCCGAGATGAACGGCGGCACCATGACGCGCACGCCATTCTCGAGGACCGCCGGCTTGTAGGACGACGCTGCCGTCTGCCCCTTGACCACCGGGTCGGCCTCGGCAATCTGCAGGGTCACCTGCGGCGGCAGCGTGATACCGATCGGCTTGTCCTGGTAGATTTCCAGGGTGACGGTCATGCTTTCCTGCAGGAAGGATGCGCGGTCACCAACAAAATCCTTCTGGAGTTCGATCTGCTCGTAGCTCTCCAGGTCCATGAAGACCAGCGCGTCGCCCTGCTCGTACAGAAAGGAGAAGTCCTTCTGTTCCAGCCGCACCCGTTCCACCGTTTCGGCAGAACGGAACCGCTCGTTGAGCTTGGTGCCATCGATCAGGTTCTTCAATTCGACCTGGTTGTAGGCGCCGCCCTTGCCGGGCTTCACCGCGTTGGTCTTCACCGCGACCCAAAGCCCGCCATTGTGCTCGATGACGTTGCCGGGACGGATCTCGTTGCCGTTGATCTTCATGACTGGTGCTTTCCGGGATCTTGCTGCCGAGGTGCGGCTTGTCGGCGCTCCCAAGACCACAAATCGGCAAAAGAGGCAAGAGAAGTGGGCTGCCTCGGCCGAAAGTTCACCTCGCGGCACAATGCATCTGTCCAGCGCAAAAGCTCCCGGCTGCTAGGCTGGGCATCAGGTTTTGCAGCACTCCTTTAGTGCGCACAGTACGGAACTGGGACCGCGTCGGCGTTGGGCTGGAATACCCTAGCGTCAACCCGTCCAAGTTGGAACTTTCGAACCGAATGCTGGTTTGCGCTGCTGCCACCACTATCCTGAAGAGCCAGTCCCGTGACAACTGCCAAAAACCGCCTGACGAACTGCACAGCTGCCTGTCCTGAAGCGTCCGTCCGCATCGCGCGAATGCCGACCAACAGTTGGCTGACTCTCTTTCCCAGCAATCATGCCCACATCGGAATGATGGCGGTCAGGCCGCTATGAAGAATGTCCCGATGTCCAGCACTTCAATCGTGAAGCGACACAGAACGACCTACACTGCCATCGACACATATGTCAGCAGGCAATCCAAGGATGGGGTGTTCTCGATCCAGCGCGCGGTAGCTGACGTTCGGCGCGAAATACTGAAAGCCGAAATCACCGATGACGAACTGGCGGAGCTTCTCGCACTGCACGCGGTTGCAAAGGGGCATCGGATGATCAGCTTCGATGTCAAGGCGCTGCGCTACAGCATTGAATTGGCCGTCGCCTGCGAGATCGCGGGCGGCATACCGGTAGTCAAGCTCGCGAGCAGATCCAAGCCCTAGGGCGGCTTCGTCGGGGATCGATGATCTGTACTGCAGCCGCAAGCCGGCCAACGCAAACGTCGCTGATGTCGCCGGGGGGCACGAGCCCCCCGCACAACCATCTGGCAATGCGCAGTTCAGCTCTGGCTACCACGAGGCCATTTGCCATGCCTTGCGCGCCAAACTACTGCTTCCCTTCAGAACTCTTCCCAGTCCGCGTCCTGCTCGTCGTGGAGGCGCTGGGCGAGGGCGGTCGCTCCCTGGACGAGTGCAATCCGCGCACCGGTGTGCCCCGATGACCGCCTAACAGAGCCCTTGGTGACCTGTTTTGCGGGCTGGCGGCTTCTAGAAGCTGTCGCCATAGCAGTTCCCAGCTGAAAGCGGCTGAGCAACTCGTTGAGCCGGGCAGCTTCGTCCGCAAGGCTGTGGCTGGCGGCCGACGTTTCCTCAACCATTGCGGCATTCTGCTGTGTTCCCTCATCAATCATGCCCACAGCCGAGTTGATTTCGGCCAGCCCCGTGGCTTGCTCGCGCGAGGCCTCGACGATCGCAATGACGTGATCGCTTATCTCCTTCACGTCTCCGATGATCGCTTGGAGGGCCTCCCCGGTATCGCCAACAAGCGCCACACCCGACTTAACCTCGCCGCCCGACTTGGTGATAAGCTTCTTGATCTGTTGCGCGGCTTCAGCGGACCTCTGTGCGAGATCGCGAACTTCAGAGGCGACAACCGCGAAGCCTCTGCCTGCATCGCCCGCGCGCGCAGCCTCAACCCCGGCATTGAGCGCCAGCAGATTGGTCTGGAAGGCGATCTCGTCAATCACACCGATGATCGAACCGATCTCCTGCGACGAGCGCTCGATTTCCTGCATGGTAGCAATGGCCTGACGGACCACCGTTTCCGACTTCTCCGCACTGCTTCTGGTTCGCTTGACCAAGCCACCGGCCTCTTCCGCCCTCTGTGCAGAGCTTTTGACCGTCGCCGTCATCTGTTCAAGAGCAGCGGCAGTTTCCTCGACGGAGGCAGCCTGCTGTTCGGTACGTCGCGACAGATCGTCGGCGGCCGACCGGACCTCTCCAGCTGCCGCGTCGATTGACCCGGCGTTGCGGCCGACAGCCTTGAGAGTGGCTCGCAGCGTCTCGACCGAATTGTTGAAGTCCTGACGCAGCTGGTCGAGAGAGGGTATGAAGGGCGCATTGATTTCGCAGGCAAGATCGCCCTCGGACATGCGCGAAAGACCCGCTCCAATTTCTCTGACGGCGTGAATCCGCCCGGTGATGTCGGTCGCGAAGTTGACCACCTTGTAAACTTTGCCGCTCGCATCGACGATCGGGTTATAGCTGGCCTGGATCCAGACCTCCTTTCCACCCTTCCCCAACATCTGGAACTCGGCAACCTTTGCCTCGCCCCGTGCCAGTTCCGCCCAGAAATTGCGGTATTCGGAGCTGTCCGCGTAGCCGGGGTCCACGAACATCCGATGATGGCGACCCTTGATTTCTTCGAACTGGTAGCCCATCGCGCCGCAGAAGTTCTCGTTGGCGCTAATAATCCTTCCGTCGACATCGAACTCCACGACAGCTTGCGACTTGGACGCCGCCTCGATCTGACCCTTGGCATCCAGGGCGGCAGAGATACGCCCAGCTTCGGCGGCCGTCATTTCTGCGACCTTGATTCCATTCTGGCGGAATACCTCGACGGTAGCAGCCATGTCTCCCACCTCGTCGCGGCGACCAACATGGGGCACCTCGGCGGTGAAGACACCTCCAGCCATGCTGCGCATGACCGCGGAAAGCCTACCAAGAGGGGCCGTTATGGAACGGCTCACCAGCGCGGCGGCGACAAGGGCCAGGAGGATGGCAACGGCAAGCGACCAAAGGGCGAGCATCTGGAAGCTGCTCGCCGCTTCGTGCACCTCGCCACCGATCTGCTGGTTGACTGCTTCATGAAAGTCTATGAACTCGTTGATGGCTGCCAGCCATGCATCGAACAACGGTCGAACTTCTGCAAGCCTACTGGCGGCGGCTGTCGTGTCTCCTGCATTCTGCAGGTTGATGATCTGAGCTACGAGGGGATTCGTGCGCGCTTGGATGTCCGCGATCTCGGCGAGAATACGTCTTTCCTCCGCCGTCGCTCCAGCCGGCCCTTCGATCATCTCCGTCATCGCCTGCTCGTTCCGCGCATAGTCGGCGGCAAGTGTATCGATAAGCGAGATGGCCGAGCCTCGCTCGCGTGCTGGAAGGGCCGTGACATCGCGGATGGCAATGGCACGGTCATGAACGCTACCTCGGAAATTGATGGCGTAGCGCTGTTTGACCGAATTGATTTCGTTGATTTGCGCCAGGTTCGCGTTGAGCGTGTTGACCTGATCGACAGCCACCCATGTCAACGCCGACATGAGCACCAGCATAAACCCAAAACCCAGCCCCAGCCGGGCCGCGATCCCAAACCTGAAGATTGACACTTGTTGCCCTTTCCTTAGCTCAACCAACCACGCACGCGCAGTCGTGGCTACTGACCCGGTGGACCTTCGAGAGAAACACCGATTGATAGTTAAACTTATATCAATCTCAGATTGTGAGATTGAGAGCGCGAATGCCGCTAAGTAATGTGGCAATTATTAACGGATTGATACTGCCCATGAGGCAGAGTGTCGCATATTTAGTCGACGAAGGGGTTCTGCACTCCGAATGGTCGATCCTGAACCTGCCCAGTTCTTCATGCGGACCACGAAAACCTTGACACGGCTTGGCCACAGACAGCAGAAGAGATTGGTTTTTCAGAGTTTTAGCGAGTTCCTGGCAACGATAACGGTCACTCCCTTCCAACGGGTGTGTGCGCTGCGATGGATGGTTGATCAGAGGGTCCGACGAGTATGGCGTCAATTTATGCCCGACAGGGCATGACGTGCTAGAAGGAGGATTCGTTAATTGAAGCCTGGCACCGGTCGCCTCTGTACTGTCACCATTTCGTGAGCGCTTGGGCAAAGTACCCCGTCCGAAATACGGGCCGCGCGCACATCGTCGGCACTACTTTGCAGGGCAAGGAACGACATGAAAGGCTCCGCGACGGTAGCCTGTCCAATGCTGGACTGCGCCATGGTCGAAAACCATCGTTTCGCGAAAAATGGTGGGTGATGTAGGGATCGAACCTACGACCCGCTGATTAAGAGTCAGCTGCTCTACCAACTGAGCTAATCACCCGCCGGGAAGGACGCCCCTATAGCCGCTGAGCCAAAGGCTGTCCATAGCAAACCATATGAATTCTAGAGCCACTCAATACAAGGGCGCATCTGGCGCCCTGGCTTGCGAATTGGGATCGGCGCTAACGACCGACGTAGCCAGTACTCAGTCAAACAGGCTCGACACGGATTCCTCGCTGGCCGTACGCGATATGGCTTCGCCGATCAGATCGGCGATCGGGAGCACCCGGATATTGGGTGCGGCTTCCACGCCGGAGGTTGGCTGAATGGAATCGGTGATGACCAGTTCCTTGAGCTTCGATCCGGTGATGCGGGCCACAGCTCCGCCCGACAGCACACCGTGCGTGATATAGGCGGTGACGCTGGTTGCTCCGTTGGCCAAGAGCGCGTCAGCCGCGTTGCACAACGTGCCGCCCGAATCGACGATGTCGTCGATCAGGATGCAGTCCTTGCCGTGGACGTCGCCGATGATGTTCATCACTTCCGACTCACCGGGACGGTCGCGACGCTTGTCGACGATAGCTAGAAGCGCGTCGATACGCTTGGCCAGCGACCGGGCGCGCACCACGCCGCCGACATCCGGCGAAACAACCATCACGTTGGAGAGCTGGTACTTCTGCTTGATGTCGCGGCTCATGACCGGCACCGCGAAGAGATTGTCGGTAGGGATGTCGAAGAAGCCCTGTATCTGCCCGGCATGCAGGTCGAGCGTCAAGACGCGGTCGGCGCCGGCGCGGGTGATCATGTTGGCAACCAGCTTGGCCGAGATCGGCGTGCGCCCGGACGCCCGCCTGTCCTGCCTTGCATAGCCGAAATAGGGAATGACGGCGGTGATGCGCCTTGCCGAGGACCGGCGGAAGGCGTCGATCATGATCAGCATTTCCATCAGGTGATCATTGGCCGGATAGGAGGTGGACTGCAGCAGGAAGACATCCTCGCCGCGCACATTCTCCTGGATCTCGACAAATATCTCCTGGTCGGCAAAACGCCTGACACTCGCCTTGCCGAGCGAAATGTTGAGATAACGGGCGACCGACTCGGCCAACACCCGGTTTGAGTTGCCCGCGAAAAGCTTCATGGATGATCCTTGGAGACGCCGTTGACGGGGCTTTTAGCCGTGTGGCGCTCGATTTCAAGCACCTGATCGAGAATCATTGCCCTATCCCAAAGAAAGCGTGTCCAGCAATGCGATTCAGCCCTGCCGTGAGGCAAGCCACGCAAATAATTGGGTCATGGTCTCGTCCGCGATCTGCACCATGATGGTGTTGTCGACGGCCGCCCAGCCCTCTCCTGCGCCGGCTTCGGCGCGCCGCTGCCCCTGGATACGGTGCAGACGGGTGCCCTGCGGATCGACCACATCCCAGACATAGATCACCGTCGTTACGCCATCTTCCGAGATCGCGGAGAAATAGCCCTTCATGGTCAGGCTGGCAGGCGTGCCGGCTGCTGCCAGCGAAATGCCGCTCTCGACCGCGCGCGATGCCAGCCGCTCCGACAAGGGCGTGGTCGCCGCCGCCGTCGCGCCCACGACCGGGTCGAAGCCTAGCCGGAAATCGCTGCCAAGCCCGGCAACGGGCGTGGCCGTCGGCGCCGTTGGCGAGGTCATCGCGGACGGCTGGAGAACGCTCTCGGTGCTCGTCGTGCAGGCCGCAAGCGCTGCGCACAGCAAGAGTGCCAGAAGGCGTGCCAGACCCGTCGGTCCCATTGCCCCGTATCCTCCGATCCGCCTCGCACGGCCACCGACCGCGCGGCTGCTCCGCGAAGTCGCGGCCCGCACTATGGAATCAACGCACGATCAAGTCGAGATCAAGGCGGGAAAGAGGCTTCGGGTCCGCGTCGGTCGTCAGATAGGTGCGGCCCAGCGTCATCGCCGTTTCGCTGTCCGAATCCATGATGATCATATGGGCAAACAGCGTCATGTCGGGCGCGATCGGCTCTTCGTTGCCGGCATGGAACATGGGCATGTCCATCCAGGACGGCGAGAAGCGGGCGCCGACCGAATAGCCGCAAGCATTCAGCCGGTGGCGGGTCAGATCGCGCGCCTCCATGACGCGCGCATGGGCATCGAAAACGGCGCCGAAACTGTTGCCCGGCCGCATCGCGCGCTCGACAGCCGCCAGCGCTTCGTGGGCGGCGTCATACAATTCCTGGTGACGCTTGGAGACCTTGCCGACGAGCACGGTTCGCATCATCGGTGCGTGATAATGATGGAACACGCCCGACCATTCCAGCGTCAGCTGATCGTTCTTGTTCAGCTTGCGCCGGCCGGCCTTGTAACGGCACAAAAGGGCGTCAGCGCCCGATCCGATGACAAATTCGTTGGCCGGATAGTCGCCGCCCCCTTCGAAGATCGCTCCCTGCATCGCCGCCAGGATCGCGCCCTCGTCGCCGCCCTGCTTGACCAGCGGCAACGCCGCCTCGAGCGCGGCATCGGAAAGCTGGGCCGCCTTCTGCGCCTTCTTGATCTCGGCCGCGCTCTTGAACAGGCGCAGCCTGGAAATGATGTCCGAGGCGTCCTCGATGGTGCCGAAGGTCTTCAACTGCTCGTCAAGCAGGCGCGCATTGCGACCGGTCAGGCCATGGGTGTCGTATTCCACGCCGATCGAGCAGCCGAGAAGATCGAGATCGTTGAGCAGATTGCGCAGCTCGGCCGTCGGGTCGGAACGTCCCCGATCGGTCCAGATCACGATATTGGAAAGGTTCGAGGTATGACGGGCCTGGCGCATGTCGGCCGAGCGGGTCAGCAGCACCATCTCGCCATCCGCCTTCACCACGAGGCACTGGAAGAAGCAGAACCCGAACGTGTCGTAGCCCGTCAGCCAGTACATGCTCTCCTGCGCGAAGACCAGCATCGCGTCCAGCTTGCGGTTGGCCATTTCCATCAGCAGGCGATCGCGTCGCGCGTCGAATTCGGTCGCATCGAAATGCAGGGCCATTCAGCGTTTCTCCATCACGATGGCCGAAACCTGCCGGCCATAATCGGGTTCGTTGAGGTGGGTGGCGCGGCGATACGAATAGAACGCATCCTCGCGCGCATATGTGCATTGGGCAATTGCGCTTGCCTTCAAGCCGGCTCTTGTCAGCCGGGCGAGCGTATAGGCCTTCAGGTCGAACAGGGCGTGGCCAGCGCGGACGGAGGGCGAAAAATAGCTGGCATTGGCAGGGTCGATGGCCAGAAATCGCTCGACGAATTCGGGACCGACCTCGTAGTTGTCGCGCGATATCGAAGGACCGAGAACGGCAACGATTCGCGCCGAACGCGCACCAAGCCGCTCCATGGCAGCCACTGTGTTTTCCAGCACGCCGCCAAGCGCGCCTTTCCAGCCCGCATGTGCGGCGCCAATGACGCCGGCCTCGCCATCGGCGAAAAGCACCGGCCCGCAATCTGCCGTCAGCACGCCCAGCGCAAGCCCCGGCCGGTCGGTCACCATGGCGTCCGCCTTGGGACGCTCGCCCTCGAACGGCGCCGTTACCACGACCGCATCTGCGGAATGAATCTGATGAACGCCCACCATCCTATCGGCCGGCACACCAAGCGTCCTGGCCACACGGGCACGATTCTCCATGACCGCGGCGCGGTCATCAGAAGAGCCGAGGCCCACATTGAGGCCGGCAAAGATGCCCCCCGATACGCCGCCTGCGCGGGTGAAGAACCCGTGCGTGACGCCATGGCCGGACAAGACGTCGAGCGCCGGTGACCGGATCGGTTCCGGTCGAGGTTTCTCGAGCATATGCCGCCTTTTTCTGCTCCCGTCGGGACGAACGAATGGGTCTTGACGCCCCTCCCCTGCCGACCCGATTTGCAGCGGATGGTGAGGCAGCGCCGCTGCCAAGTCAATGTGCCCGTTGCTGCGACTCATCAAAGATCAGGCGCACGCACGACAGCGGACCTGGCCACGGTCAGCACCTTGAAGAGCTTGCCCATGCCGTCTGGACCAGCCAGCCGCTCGACTTGCCCACGGATCGCTTCCCTGCCTCGTTCATCGGCTGAAGCGCCCAGGCTGCCGGCACGTTCGAGCAGGCCCATTTCCAGCAGAAAATCGCCTTGCGTCACCAGCCGATGATCGAGCCCGTGCGCCACGGCAATAGCAGCCAGCGCAGCAAAATCGACATGGGTGGTCAGATCCACTTCGCCAGGCGCCTGCAGCGGATCCACGTAACGATGGCGGCCGACGGCCTGGAGCGTATCGCCGAGACCGGCTTCGACATGGCCATAATCAATGAAGAGCCCCGCACCGCCGCCACGCGCAATGCGCTCTGCGACATCATCCATCAGCGCCGCACGCGCCGGGGCGATCTCGAAGATCGCGCCTTCAGGCGCCGCCGCGGCGTCGGCTGGCAGCCCTGCGGGTTCCACGCCCGCCGCCGCCACGAATTGCAGCGAGCCATCATCACCGAGGCCAACCATGCGCTCGCTCCAGCCGGACTTCAGCTTGACGAACTGGCGAATGGGAATCGCATCGAAAAGCTCGTTCCCGACGATGAAAAGCGGACCGTCCGGGAGTGTTTCGACGCTATCATGCCAGGCAAAGGCGGGAAGGCTCTCGGCCAGCGTGGTCCCCTGGATCTCGCGCAGGCGCGGGCTGGTTTCCACAAGTTCGAAACGCGTCCGCCGCACGAAACCGGGATCGAGCCGGACAAGCGTGCGCACGATATCCCTCATCAACGTACCGCGGCCGGGACCAATCTCGGCCAGAACCGGAGCATCCGGGCGGTCGGCAAAGGTCCATGCATTGTAGAGCCAGATCGCGACCAATTCCCCGAACATCTGACTGATCTCGGGCGCGGTGGTGAAGTCGCCTTCGGCACCAAAGGGCTCGCGGGTGGTGTAGTAGCCGTGGTGGGGGTCGAACAGGCAATGCGCCATGTAGTCGGAGACAGGGATAGGCCCTGTCGCCGAGATCAGCCGGACGAGTTTTTCGCCGAGCGGCGTCATCGCTGCGGGACGTTGAGCGCCGTGCGCGCGGTGACCGCTGCCCATAGGCCGATAAGCACCATCGGCAGGGAGAGGATCATACCCATCGTCAGCCAGTTCCCGGCGAGGTAACCGATATGGGAATCCGGCTCGCGATAGAACTCCACGATGATTCGCGATAGCCCGTAGCCGGCGACGAACACGCCCGCCACGAGACCGGGCGCGCGCAACTGCAGCAGCCAGTGTGTCAGGATGCGCAGGACGATGAACAGAACCAGCCCTTCCAGCACGGCTTCGTAGAGCTGGCTCGGGTGGCGCACGAACGGTCCACCATTTGGAAACACCACCCCCCAAGGCACATCGGTAGGGCGGCCCCAGAGTTCGGAATTGATGAAATTCGTGACCCGCACCAGACCAAGACCGACCGGCACTCCGGCCGCGATCACGTCGAACAGGCTCCAGACCCGGATGCCACGCCGACGAGCAAACAGGATCATCGCCACCGTCGTACCGAGAAAGCCACCATGGAACGACATGCCGCCTTGCCAGATGGCGAAGATGTTGAGCGGATTGGCCGCGAAGGAGGCGAAGTCGTAGAAGAGCACGTATCCGACGCGCCCGCCGAGCAGTGTGCCGATCGCAGCCCAGATCAGGAAATCGTCGATATCCAATGCCGTGCAGGGAGCCTTGCCGTCCGGCCAGAGGCGCTCGCTGGTGACGAGCCGCTTCGCATACCACCAGGCAAAAAGGATGCCGGCGATCCATGCCAGACCATACCAGCGGATCGCGAGCGGCCCTATCTCGATCAGAACGGGATCGATGTCGGGAAAGGCAATAGCCGACAAGGGAAGCAATAGCGTTTCTGGCAAGGTCTTCTCCGGTTCGGCGCCGCAGCCCGCATTCTGCCGCGGTGATATGCGGTGTGGTGGCCGTCCGGTCAAGGCGTCGCCCTTGCCGGCGGACTTGCATTCGTTCCGTGTCGCCCTTACTTCCTTTCTTAACTCAAGAGGCAACGACGATGTCCAACGGTCCGAACCGCATTCTCGACGAACTGGCCAAGCTGATGACCGACGCCGCCGGCGCCGCTCAGGGCGTGCGCAAGGAAATGGAGACGGCGTTTCGGTCGCAGGCCGAGCGGATGCTGAATTCCATGGACCTGGTCCAGCGCGAGGAATTCGAGGCTGTTCGCGACATGGCCCTGAAGGCGCGGGCCGAAAACGAGAAGCTGGCGGCCCGCATTGCCGAACTCGAAGCCATGGGCGCCAGCGCCAAGAAGGCGCCCGCCAAGCCGGCAGCCAAGAAATAGCCGCAAGTTATCAACACGGCTTCGAGCCCGGAAAACGGTTTAGCGAGAGTCGCTTAGGTGTCGTCGCCACGAGTGCGACAATTGCCTTTCCACACCTTCCGGCACCCTGTCCCAAAAAGGGACTGTTCAGGCTAGCGAGCATCAATAGACTGAATTTGTTGCTTGATTCGGAACGGTTTCCGAAACTGAACGGCAATCGGGAGGTTGAGGGAACCGCGGAAACCCTCGGGCACGCATGCCCCGCGCAGGCTACGGGTGCGACATTGGCGACATGCGGGAAGGACCGTGCGGTCGAACCCGCATAGGGCACGAGGCAGATAAAGAGCGATCAATGGATATTCACGAATACGACTTGGCGCGAGACGCCCACCCCGTCGATGTGATCGAACACGTCGCCAATGCCAATGACTGGTCTTTCGAGCGCAGCGGCGATGACGAGATTTCGATCGCCGTTTCGGGCAACTGGACCGACTACCACGTTTCCTATTCCTGGATCGAGGAGTTCGAGGCACTGCATCTTGCCTGCGCTTTTGACATCAAGGTGCCGGAGAACAGGACGCTGGAAGTGATGCGTCTGATCTCGCTCATCAACGAGCAGATGTTGTTTGGCCATTTCGATTTCTGGGAGCAGGAAGGTGCGGTGATGTTCCGCCAGTCGCTGCTTCTGGCCGGCGGCCTCGAGCCTTCCAGCCAACAGGTCGAAGTGCTCCTGCACAGCGCGCTGGAAGCCTGCGAATGCTACTATCAGGCGTTCCAGTTCGTGCTCTGGTCGGGCTCGAGCGCGCGAGACGCTCTCGACAGCGCCCTGTTCGAGACCTGCGGCTCGGCCTGAGGCCTGCATGGCGGACGAGGCAAAAGCGCCGGAGATCGGCTTCGACGACTTCATGAAGGTCGACATCCGTGTCGGAACTATCGTCGAAGCCGAACCCTATCCGGAAGCACGCAAGCCGTCGATCAAGCTCAGGATAGATTTCGGTCCTGAGATCGGCGTGAAGAAATCGTCCGCCCAGATCACCCGTCATTATTCGCCGGATACGCTTCGCGGTCGCCAGGTGATGGCGGTCGTCAATTTTCCCCCGCGCCAGATCGGCAAGTTCATGTCGGAAGTCCTGACGCTGGGCTTTCCCGACGAAGACGGCGAGGTGGTTCTGGCCAGCGTCGACCTGACCGTGCCCGACGGCGGACGGTTGTTCTAGAAGCAGCTTAACATCGGCCTCATCAGGCCGGCACGCGCACGACCGCGCGAAGGCCGCCCAGCGGGCTGTCTTCCAGTCTGATGTCGCCGCCATGGCTGCGGGCGATGTCACGGGCAATAGACAGGCCAAGTCCCGTTCCGCCTTCGTCCTGATTGCGCGCCTCGTCGAGGCGCACGAAGGGCTTGAAGACGTCTTCCCTGCGCTCGGCCGGAATACCCGGGCCATCGTCGTCGACAATGACCTCCAGGCGGCCGTCGCGATTGCGCGCAGCAACCTCGACGCGGGTTGCATAGCGCAGCGCATTGCCGACCATGTTGGACATCAGCCGCGAGAAGGCCGTTGGCCGCACCTGAACCTCGTTTGGTCCTTCAAGCGAGACGGAAAAGTGGCGCTTCTTCAGGCTGGCTTCCTCTGCCAGCCGGTCCAGGCACGCCGCCAGGTCGAAGCTGCCGGTGTCCTCGGCAGCCTCGCCGCGCGCGAAGGCGAGATACCCTTCCAGCATCGACTGCATCTCGTTGATGTCCTGGTTGAGCGCCTCGACATCCGCGTTGGAGCCGACCAGCGCAAGCTGCAGCTTGAAGCGGGTCAGGATGGTCCTCAGGTCGTGGCTGACGCCCGTGAGCATCGCGGTCCTCTGGTCGATCTGACGCTCGATGCGCTCGCGCATGCGCAGGAAGGCGGCGCCGGCGCGGCGGACTTCCTCGGCCCCGCGTGGCTGGAAATCGGCTGGCATCGGGCGCCCCTTACCGAAACTGTCGGCCGCCTCGGCAAGCTGGGTGATCGGCCTGATCTGGTTGCGCAGGAAGGCAATCGCGATCGCCAGCAGGAACAGCGACGTGCCGATCATCCACAACAGGAAGATGTGGGTGTTGGAGGCGTAGGTCTGGCTTCGGCGCGCAAACACCCTGAGCACCTGGTCCTCCATCCGCACGCGGATTTCCACGATGTTGGAATCCCCGACGGTGTCGAGCCAGAAGGGCAGGTTGATCTGGCGACTGATCTCGGCCGAGAGGAACTCGTCGAGAATGCCGAAGAAGGGGCGCGGGCCGGGCGCCGGCAGCGGATCGGGCGGCAGCAGGTCGACGCGGAGATTGAGACGTTCCTGCGCGATGCGGATCACCTCGGCGTGGTTGTCGCCGGAAGGAAACGTCTCGATCATGTCGATGATGGCGGCAATGTCGCGGGTGACGGCAGCCGACAGGCGGTGCGTAACCGTCTGCCAATGGCGTTCCATGAACACGAAGGCCACCACCGACTGCAGCAGGATCATCGGCGCGATCACGATGATCAGCGAGCGTGCGTAGAGGCCCTTGGGCAGATACTGGGAGATGCCGCGGCGCAGACGACGCCCTCGGAGCGACGCCAGCGAACGCCAGCGCCATATGCGTCTGCGGTCATCATTGCCTATCTCGGATGTTGCCATGCCTTCCTGCCAATTCGATGCCGGTCGCAGCGATGCGGCCGACCGCTACAGTCTATCCCGCAAGCGGGCACAACGAAACCACCTCCGCTCAGCCGCGTTTAGGGTCGGTCTTTTCCGCCACAAGGCTTGACCTTGGCTCCTCCATTCCCATCCTGTCCGGCCATGCCGCCTCAAGGAGACATCGTTAATGCGCCTGCTAGCCGTCCTGTTCGCCGCGATCATGAGCCTTTCTGTCCCCGCGGCAGCTCAGGAAACAACCGCTCCTGCACCGGTCGAATCCGGCCAGCCGGCGACGCAAGGCAATCTCGATGAGTTGATCAGGCTGCTGGAGGACGACGCGACCCGGCGCGAACTGCTCGAACTGCTGCGCCAGCGCGCCGAAGGCACGGACGGAACGCTGTCGCCGGCCGAAGCAGAAGAGCAGGCCGCGGCCGCGGAAGGCGTAATCGACCCGACGATTGCCCGCCAGATCGCGGAATACACGCGTAGCGTGGCGGAAGGCCTTGCCGCGACCGTAACCTCGATCGTCGACGTGCTGTCCGATGTCGGTGAGCTCTTCAGCAGTGCCGCAGAGGCAGACTTTGCCCGACTGGCAGCGATGCTGACCAATCTCTCGATTCTGCTCGTCACCCTGTTCACATCGTTCTTCCTGCTGCGACTTGCGGCTGCGCGCATCCAGAGTGCCATCGCGGCGAGACTGGCCGGCACAGCCTGGATCAACCGGGCCGGCGGCGTGCTGGCCGCGGGTGCAGCTGACATGGCCGCCGTCCTTCTGGCATGGACTATCGGCTATTTCGTGGCGATTAACTTCCTGTCTGACACTTTCGGTCGCATGCAGATCAACCAGACCCTGCTGCTCAACGCCTTTCTTGTCGTCGAGACGATCAAGGTCGTGATGCGGGCCGTATTCGAGCACCGCGACCCCGAATTGCGGTTCGTCCCGATGAGCGACACCACGGCCGCCTACTGGTATTTCTGGTCGGCGCGCCTAGTCTCGCTGATCGGCTACACCTTCATGCTTCTGGCGCCAATCCTTGCCGAGCAATTGTCGCCCGGTGCCGCGCAGGCGCTGCGGGTGCTGATCATGAAGGCCGCCGTCATCATCGGCATCCTGATCATCCTGCAGAACAAGAACCAGGTCAGGGATGCGCTGTCGGCGCGCGCAAGGGCCGGTCGGGAGGATGTCCTGTCCCGCACCCTGGCTGTGGTCGGTCGCTATTGGCACATGGTCGCCATCTTCTACCTGCTGGCGCTTCTCGCTGTATGGCTCACGAACCCGGCGGAAGCCCTTCCCTTCATGCTGAGGGCCACGGGACAGTCGCTGCTGGCCATCCTCGTCGGCAGTTTCGTCATCGGCTTCATCTCGCGCATGATCAATGTCGGCGTGCGGTTGCCCGACGACATCAAGGAGCGACTTCCCCTGCTTGAGGCGAGGCTTCAGGCGTTTGTGCCGCGCGTCATGCAGATCGTGCGCACCATAGTGCTGTTCGGCGTCATCATCGCCATCGCCCAGGCCTGGTCGCTGATCGACTTCTTCGGCTGGGTCGCCACCGAGGGCGGCCAGCGGACCACAGGCGCGCTGATATCGGCCGTCTTCATCGTTTTGGCGGGCTTCGTCATCTATCTGGCCATGTCTTCCTGGGTCGAATACCGGCTGAACCCCAATTACGGCTCGGTCCCGACAGCGCGCGAAAAGACCCTCCTGGCGCTATTCCGAAACGCCTTCACCATCACGCTTGCCGTCATGGTGGCGATGCTGGCGCTGGCCCAGATCGGCGTCAACATCGCCCCGCTTCTGGCTGGTGCCGGTGTGCTGGGTCTCGCCATCGGTTTCGGTGCCCAGAAATTCGTCCAGGACATCATCACCGGCATCTTCATCCAGTTCGAAAACATCATGAACGAGGGCGACGTGGTCGAGGTGGCCGGCCGTGCGGGCGTGGTGGAAAAACTGACCATCCGCTCCGTCTCGATCCGCTCGCTCGACGGCACGGTTCACCTGATCCCGTTCTCGTCGGTCGATTCAGTGTCCAACATGATGAAGGGCTTCTCCTTCCATGTGGCGGAGATCGGCGTGGCCTATCGCGAGGATATCGGCGAGGTGAAGGCCGCCATGCTGGAAGCATACGACCTGTTGATGGAAACCGACCACAAGTTCCACATCCTGGAGCCGCTGGACATCCAGGGGGTGACATCTTTCGGCGATTCGGCGGTCATGGTGCGCGCCCGCATCAAGACCCGGCCCGGCATGCAGTGGGGCACCGGCCGCGCCTATAACGAACTGATCAAGCAGGTCTTCGACAGGCACGGTATCGAGATCCCGTTCCCGCACGTCACGCTCTACATGGGCGAGGACAAGCAGGGCCGCTCGCCTGCCCTCAACCTGCGCCGCAGCCCCGTGATCGAGGAACAGGCGATCGAGGAGGCGCCTGCCGAGAAAGAGGAGTTCGATACCGCGTCGGTCGCCGAACCCGTCAACGAGGCGCGCGAGATGGAAGGCCGGTCGTCAGGCTAGACCAAATCCTGCGAATGCTGGACCACTCTAGAGCCCGTTGGCCGCGATCATAGCCAGAACGAGAAGTGCCATCAGGCTGCCTGCCACGGCCCAGTTGGACAATCGGGCCTCCAGCCAGGCGAGCAGGGAAGCGGCGTTGAGCGCAGGCCTGCGCAAGGCAGGAAACGGCGTCGCGAACCTGTCGCCCGCAGCCGACCAGAAGCCAGCCAACGACGAAATGACGGCCTTGGCGGGCACGACAAGATCGCCTTCCGGGATCGCGGGCGACTTGAGGCCATGGCGCAGGAGCACGGCGGCGGCGACAACACCCGCCACGAGAAGAGGCCAGAGGCCTGCCCAGATATTGGACCACTCGAATGCATAGGCGAGCGACTGGCCCGACCAGCCCGCGAAAAGGAACCAGGGCGCAACCAGCGCCGCCAACGCGATCGCGGCGAACGGCGCGATCAGGCCAAGCCCCGGTACTGCATCCTCGGTCGGGCGCACGGCATGGAGCCGGACAAGGTATCTCAACAGGATCAGACTGGTTCCTGCGGCGCTAGCCGCAATCAGGATCTCCACCATCCCGCCGCCCAGCGGCCCTTTTATTGCAAGCTTGGCAAAGGCACCGCCCAGTAGCGGCAGCCCGGCAACCGAAAGGGCGACAAGTGCAAGAACGGCCATGACCGGGGCGATGGCGCGCGGGCCGGCTTTTTGCGCGACACCGACGCCCATGAACAGCGCCCCTTTGGCGAGACCGTGGTGCAGCGCGTAGAGCGAGGCGGCGGCCAGCGCAGCCGGGCCACCGCCCGGCAGCATCGCCGAACCGATCACGGCGACGACAATACCCATCTGGCTGACCGTGGAGTAAGCCAGAATGGTCTTGGGGTTGGCCTGAGTCAGCCCGACCGCGATCCCGAACCATGCACCGGCAACGCCGATCCAGATGAGGATGGAGCCCCAGTTGCCGATCTCGCCCCCGACCGGCAGGAACTGGATCAATCCGAATATGCCCGCCTTGACGATGGCACCGCTCAGGACGGCGGATGCCGGCGTGGGTGCCGCGGGATGCGCGAGCGGCAGCCAGACGTGAAGCGGTATCATGCCGGCCTTGATGCCGAACCCGGCCACCAACAGCGCGACGGTGAGACCATCGGTAGAGGCGCCGAGTGCCTGCCGTACATCCGTAAGGAGGATGCCATCCGCAGCAGCAACTGCCAGCAGCATGCCGAGAAGCAACAGCGCTTCGCCGATCAATGCCAGAACGATGTAGACGAGCCCGGCCTGCATCGCCCGGTTGGAGCGCTCGTGCACGACCAGCGGATAGGCGGCAAGCGAAACGCAGGCGAAGGCCAGATAGAACGTCGCCGCGTCGCCCGCCAGGAAGACGGCCAGATTGCCGAACAGCGTGAGGCACCAGAAGGCGCAGAACACAGGCAGATCGCGGCTGCCCCGCATATAGGAGCGCGCGAAGAAGCCTGCGGCTATCCAAAGGGCAGACGCAAAACCGAGAAACAGGCCGCCCTCGACCGTCACGTCCAGTCGCAGGCCGAACAGGAGATCGGGCGCTTCCAACGAGGTACCAACCGGCGCCAGAACCGCCGCCGCCAGTCCAGGCAGGGGTGCGATCGGCAAAAGGTCCAGAACTCTCGATCGCAAGGCAGGCAGAAGCGCGACCAAGCCGAGAAGCAGCGGCAACAGCAGGACCGGCGCAAGAAGAAGAACGGCGTTGGAGATCATGGCGTATATTGCTCCTCCACGATCAGCGTGGCCCAGCCAAGCGGGCTGAGCGCAAAACCTGCAAACAGGCCCACTGCCAGCGAGGCGAACGCAGTGACCAGCGCCGGTGCGATCAGGTCCGCCGGTCCCTCACCCGCAACCTTCGCCTCGTCCGCCGCAACAGGCGCCATGAACCAGGCCCGATAGAGCAGCGGCAGGAAATAGGCCGCGTTGAGCAGGCTGGAGCCGGCCAATACGAGAAGTATCCATGTATAGCCGCCCTGGACGGCGCCAATGCCGAGATACCACTTGGAAACGAAACCGGCTATCGGCGGAATGCCGATCATCCCGAGCGCCCCGATCGAAAATGCAAGCATGGTCAGCGGCATCCGCCGCCCTGCCCCGACCATCTGGTCGACAGATGTGATGCCCCTTCTTTCCGCCAACGCGCCGGCAGCGAAGAAGAGCGTGATCTTCATCAGTCCCTGATGGACGAGGTGGACCAGCCCGCCGATCGTGGCAAAAGGACCCGCAAGGCTGGCGCCAAGCGCGATGTAGGAAACCTGGCTGACGGTCGAGAAGGCAAGACGGCGCTTGATATCCGTCTGCTGCAGGGCGCGCAGCGAGCCGTAGATGATCGTGAAGGAAGCGACGATCGCCAGCGGCAGTCCGAGCGAAAGTTCGGCCACCCGCTCGATGCCGTAGACATCGTAGATGAAGCGCACGATGCCGAAGGCGCCTGCCTTGACGACGGCAACGGCATGCAGAAGCGCGCTGACGGGGGCTGGTGCGGCCATCGCCTGTGGGAGCCAGCCATGAAACGGCACCATGGCCGCCTTGACCGCCAGCCCACCGATGCAGAGCACGAAGATGGCGATAAGCGAAAGCCGCGACAATTCATCGAGGGCCGGATCATTGGCGAACTCGACCGGGCCAGTGATACCCTCCAGCCAAACGATGCCGAACAGAAGCGCCGCGCTGCCGATCATGGTGTAGATCAGATAGGTGCGACCCGCGGCGATCGATTTACGATCCCCCTTGTGGACGACCAGCGGCCAGGTGGACAGCGTCAACAGTTCGTAGAACACGAAGAAGGTGATCAACGAGCCTGACAGCGCGATACCCGTGGTGGCGAAGACGCACAGGTTGAAGAAGCCGAAGAAGCGCGACAGGTTCCGCGTGCCCCTGAAATAGGCGATCGCGTAGACGGTTGTGATCAGCCACAGGAAGGAAGACAAGGTGATGAACAAGAGGGCCAATGCGTCGACACGCAACAGAAGATAGAGGCCCGGCACGAATTCGAGCCGGTGTTCGAACTCCACACCCCTCACGACACCTTCTATGGTCCAAACGATCAGGAGCAGCTTGAAGACCGCACTGCCCAGATTGATGATCGTGCGCGTCAGATCGTTTTCCTCACGCAGGAAGAAGATCACCAGCGCCGGGATCAGCGGGCACAGGAGCAGAAGAAGTGGCAGGGTCGCGGTCATTCGATGCCGATCTCTGCAGTGACCGGCCGGCCAATCTGAAGAAACTCGTACGGCATCGCGGAAAGCACACCGAGCATCATGGCAAGAACGGCGAGAACCAGCGGCACCCATTGCCGCCAATAAGCGACACAAGCCACCTCAGGCACCTCGGTCCCGCTAAAGGCTCGGTTGAGAGGCCTGAACAGATAGGCAGCGGCAAGCAGCCCGCCCGCCATCATCACCAGCGCCAGGACAACGTGACCGCCTGCCAGCGCCGCAGTCAGCATCAGATACTTCGCCATGAAGCCGCCGCTCGGCGGCAGCCCCATCAGCGAGATGGCAGCCAGGCCGAAAGCGAAGACCGTGACCGGCATGGAGCGCGCGATGCCCTTCATACCGTCCAGGCGATCATGTCCGAGCGCCTCGATGATAAGCCCGACGGCAAGGAAGGCGGCAGCCTTGGCGATACCGTGCGACAGTGCGTGGAACATCCCGCCTGACCAGCCCCCTGCTGCCCAGGGCATGTCGCCCGCAATTCCACCCGAGAGCGGAAAGATGAGGAACAGATAGCCGAGCTGGGCAACGGTGGAATAGGCGATGATCATCTTGAGCCGTGGCTGCCGCAGGGCCAGCAGCGAGCCGTAGATCACGGCCGAACCGCCCAGCAACCCCATCAGCCAGACGAAGCCGGGCCCGGCCGCATCCGGCATGACATCGAACCAGATCCGCACGGTGATGATGAAGGAGGCCTTGACCACGAGAGCCGACAGGATGGCGCTGGCCGGCGCCGGTGCGCCACCATGTGCTGGCGGCAGCCAGGCATGCAGCGGAAACAGCGCGGTCTTCGCCAGCAGCCCCGCGGTCATCAGCGCGCCGGCGATGAGCCGGACAGTTGCATCGCCGCCATTCCGGGCCAGCAGCGCCATGTCGAGCGTTCCGGCCTCCGCATAAAGCAGCACCACGCCGGTGAGATAGGCGAGCGATCCCGCCAGCGCGAAGAGCAGATAGCGGATGGCCGCCCGGGTGCCGCCAAAGGCCACCATGCCCACTGCCGTGATGGTCAGAAGCTCGATCGCGACATAGAGATTGAAGAAATCGGCGCCGAGAAAGACGCCGTTCAGCGCAGCCCACATCCCGAAGAACAACGCCCAGAAACTGTAGCTCCTGGTCGTTTCGCCATTCTGTGCGCCAAAACCCCGTATCGCCACCAGGCCGACCGCCGACATGACGATGGCGGTCAGCATCAGGAACGATCCGGACAGACCGTCGGCAAAGAGGGCGATGCCGAGCGGGGCTTCCCAGCCGCCGAGCGCGACGCGCATCGGGCCGTTGGCCATCACCTGCCAGACCAAGATGCCGGCGAGCGCCAGCATGATGGGCGCCACGGCCAGCACCAGGCGCGGCGCGATGCGCCCGCCGACCAGGATCGCCGCCAGAAGCGCCACCAGCGGCACCGCGATCGACAGTTCGATCGCGGGGAAACTCTCCCAGAACGTGTCTGTCATTCCGGCCGTTCCTCGGTGGGGGTGGCATCGTCCAGGAAGGCTGTCTTCTCCTCCTCGGCAAGCTTGATCGCCAGCGCAATCGCGAAGGCCGTCAGCGACAGCGCCACCACGATGCCGGTGATGATCAGCGCCTGCGGCACGGGATCGGTGCCCTGCCCGGTTCCCAGATAGCCGAGCGCCCCGAAAACCAGGAAGATGCCCGAGCCGATGACGTTGAAGGCGAGGATGCGGCGCAAGAGATGCGCATGCACGATGAAGCCGTAGAGCCCAAGGCCGATCAGCGCGCAGCCGGTCAGCGCGAAGAGAGTGGCCGAATCTATGATGCCGGTCATGGCGCGCGCCTCACACGGCCGGCAACCAGCAATGCCAGCGTCGCGGCGATCGAGAAGGTCAGGGTGAACTCGATCAGGAGGATCAGCCCGTAGGCATATTCTGCCGGATAGGCCAGCAGCGCGCCGACGCCCAGGCCGGCAATGCCGATGGCCAGGAACAGCGCCGGACCTGCCACCAGCGCCGCGCGCAGGAGCCTGCTCGAAACGGGCGGCTCGTCATGGATGCCGGCCATCACCACCAGCAGCCAGACCGCTGCCAGCACCGTGCCGGCCTGGAAGGCACCGCCGGGCTGCGAACTGCCGGCCCAGACCAGATAGACGCCGACGACGAGACCGATCGGCGGCAGTAGCCGTCCGAACATGGCCAGAACGCCATCAGGCCGCGTATGCTGGCGCAGGCCGGGCACCCCGCCCCACACGGCAGGCGGCGTCAATGCCCAGACCGCGACGAGGGCTACGACGAGGACGATGCTCTCCATCAACGTGTCATAGGCGCGGAAATCGAGAAGCACACCGGTGACCGGATTGGACACGCCGTGATCGGCCAGTTCTTCGGCCACCATCGGCGCAAGGCCTTCGCGCCCCTCGGGCAAGGCCATGACGGCGGCGACGAGGATGATGGTGATGGCACCCGATGCCGACCCAGCCACCAGCCGCAGCCAGCCCGCTGCGGGCTTGTGATCCTCGGGCACCCCAAGCCGGTTGAGCATCGCCCACGCGCCGATCAGAAGCACGCCGGTCAGGCCGGCACCGATGGCTGCCTCCGCCAGCGCCACGTCGACGGCCTCCAGCCGCACCCACGCCAGCGCGATCATGATCCCGTAGACGATGAAGAAGGCGATGGCGCCGAACAGGTCGCGGCCGGTCATCGCCAGCAGCGCCGCCGTCAGGATCAACAGGCATAGGCCGGCATCGAGAAGGAAAGCAGCGCTCATCCGCGTTTTTCCGCCTCTTTGCCATCCGGCAGCCGGTCGAGCGCCGAGCGCGCGATCAACTGCGCGACGGAAGCGGCCGCAAGCACGGCCAGGAACCACACCAGCACCAGCTTGACGATGCCGAATGGCTCGGCGACCTGGAAGGCGACGCCGAGAGCGATGAGGCCGAGGCCTAGATTGTCGGCCTTGGTCAGCGCATGCAGCCGGCTGTGAAAATCCGGAAAGCGCAACAGGCCCACCGATCCGGCAAGGAAGAATACCAGACCGAGGCTGACGAGCAGCACGGTCAGGATGTCGGCGATGCTCATGACCCTTCGCCCTCCTCGGGATCGCCAGACCCATCGGCTGAGGTCGATTTGACAAAGGCAACAGCGGCAAAGGCGGCGAGCAGGGCAAGCACAAGCCCGACATCGATGATCGCGCCGTTGCCGGAGGCAGCCGACAGAAGGAGCGTGACCGCCACGCCGCCGGTCCCCACCAGCTGGGCGCTGGCGATACGATCGGCGCGGCTGGGGCCGCGATGCACGCGCAGGAAGCCGAGCGCGATAGTTGCCAGCAGGAACAGTGCCGCCAGAAGCAGAAACGCGGTCATGACGGCTGGCCTTCGATCATGCTGGCGATGCGCGCCTCTTCGGCCGCGATTTCGCCAGCGACATCCTTGGTGGTGTCGAGACAGTGGACATAGAGCACGTCGCCGCGGCTGCCGGCGACGAGCGTGCCGGGCAGGAGGCTGAGTTCGCTGCCGAGCATCACCCGCGGCCCGCCCTCGGGCAGGCGCGTGCGCCACAACAGCCAGCCCGGCGCGACAGGCAGTTTGGGATGGAAAGCCCGCCAGGCGACATCGACGCCGCCGCGGATCGACCGCCACAGAAACCCTGGCAGCATCAAGACGGCCGAGTGCAATCTTATCCGCCGCCCATCGGCGGGCAACAACCTGAGGCTTGTCCAGGCCGCGATGGCCGCGGTGACGATCCCAAACGGCAAACCGCTGATCGCCCCGCCGCTGAGCACCAGCCACAGGGCGAGAAACATCACGAACCTTTTCAGGATGATGAAGCCCGTCGCCATGTGGAGAACTGTTGCACACCCGATTTTTGCTGTGAACCCGTAATGCTTTCGATGCGATCCGGTTCCCAAGAATCATGTGGTTCATCGCCGGTTCATCGCGGCGGCTGTAGAAACGGCATATTCGTCCCGTTGCGCGGACGACAGGAGCAAGAGAGCACGACAATGTCGACCAGAAACGTCGTCACCTTCACGGTAGCGGGTCTCCTCGGAGCCCTCACCCTGCCCAGCATCGCAATGGCTGCCTCGATGGCCATCGCCACCCACAACGTCAATGTGCGCGCAGGCCCGCACACCGGCTACCCGGTTGTCGATGTGGCCCGCGCTGGAGACCGCGTCTATGTTTACGGTTGCCTGGACTACAGGTCCTGGTGCGACGTCGACTATGACGGCCTGCGAGGCTGGATCAACTCCAACTATTTGGCCTTCTACGATCGTGGCCGCCGCTATGTCGGCTCGGACGCGATGCATCGGATGCGCCCGCCGATCATCACGTTCCACTTCGACCGATACTGGGATCGCCACTACCGCGATCGGCGGTTCTACCGTGAACGGGAACGCTGGGAGCGCCGCAATCCTGGACGTCCGCCATGGCTCGACGATCTGCGTCCCTACGCGGACGAGCCAATGGTCGAGCCACAGCCGGAACCGAGGCGTCAGCGGCGCGGTGAATTGCAAATCCGTCCATACTGATCTGGCAACAAGACCTGGCGGGCTCTCATAGCGCCAGCCAGGTCGCCTTCACTCCACGCTCAGACGGTAGCCAATGCCACGAACGGTCTGAAGCCAGGTCGGGTTGGCGGGGTCCTTTTCGATCTTGCGCCTTAGCCGGTTGATCTGCACGTCTATCGTGCGTTCGCCCACGTTGGCGTCCTCGCCGACAAGTTCGTGGCGAGGGATCGTTTCGCCGACACGCTGTGCGAAGATGCACAGGATTTCCTGTTCCCTGTCGGTGAGCTTGAGCGACTCGCCACCCTTTTTCAGTTCGCGGCGTGCGATCTGGAAGGAATAGGGCCCGAACACGACCTGCTCCAGCTTGGGCTGCTGATGCGCATTGCCGCGACGCAGGATGTTGTTGATCCGCAGGATCAGCTCGCGCGGGTCGAAGGGTTTTGGCAGGTAATCGTCGGCGCCCGCCTCCAACCCCTGGATGCGGTTGTCGGTTTCCGTCAACGCCGTCAACATCAGGATCGGCACGTCGCGTTCCTGGCGAAGCGACTGGGTGAGCTCGACACCAGTTTCGCCCGGCATCATGATGTCGAGGACAATGAGATCGAAATCCAGTCCCCGCAGTTTCGCCCTGGCCTCTGAGGCATTCGCCGCGATCGACACACGAAAACCGTTTTCGGCCAGATACCGCTTCAAAAGGCTTCTGATGCGGGTGTCGTCATCCACCACAAGGAGATGCGGCGCGTCGTCGTCCGGCCTTACCGTTTCAGCCATCTTGCATTCCTTCGCTGCTGGCCCTCCCGCCCGGCTGAACCGACGCGCGGCAACCGGTGCACCAGTTATTTCCGTCCATCATTGCCCGATCCAGAAGCCCGTTCAATCTGCTCGCGCAAGTCGGGATCGACCATCTGCTTGAGAAAGCGCTCCACCGCATCCCGTTCGGCGGGCGCGGCGTCTTCCAATGCGCGGGCGATGCGGCGGGACTGTGGCGCGGCCAACGCCAACGCCAGTGCACGTCCGTCCTCGGTCGGATAGAGCCTGCGTTGGCGACGGTCCCGCGAGCCTTGCCGCTGCACGATATGTCCGGCGTCGATCAACTGCTTGAGAACCCGGGCCAGGCTCTGCTTGGTGATCTTGAGGACTTCCAGCAACTCGGCGACCGTCATTCCGGGGCGCCGGTTGACGAAGTGGAGGATGCGATGATGGGCACGCCCGAAGCCATAATCCGCAAGGATCTGATCAGGGTCAGACGTGAAGTCCCGATAAGCAAAGAACAGCAGCTCTATGATCTTGAAATCGATGTCACCTGCCGACCCACCGTCCTCCAGCGAAGTGGGTCCGACGGCCGATTCTGCCGTTCCGATCAGCGTCATGCCCGACACCCCAGCAAATTTATGTCAGCCTTGTTGACATAAATTAGTCCCGATGGTAATTTTTGACAAGCTCTGGGGCCGATAGCGAACGAAAAGTCGCGCTGGGGACGCATTTGCGGAACTTCCGGTCTTTTGGGGCACGAAAAGGCATCCTCACATCGGCGCTCGACCGCCGGAACGATATTGATGGGGCGTTTGCCCTCGGGAGGTATTTCCATGTCAGTCCCCTTCGACCAGCTCGACGGTCATATCTGGATGAATGGCGAATTCGTCAAATGGTCGGAGGCCAAGGTCCACGTCCTGACCCATGGGCTTCATTATGCCAGCGCGGTGTTCGAGGGAGAACGGGCATATGGCGGCGAGATTTTCAAGCTGACCGAACATACCGAACGCCTGCACCAATCCGCACGGATCCTCGGGTTCACCATACCCTGGACGGTCGAGGAAATCGACAATGCCTGCAACCAGCTTCTGGCCAAGCAGGGTTTCACCGATGCCTATGTCCGTCTGATCGCCTGGCGCGGCAGCGAGATGATGGGTGTCTCGGCTCAGGCAAACCGCATCAATCTTGCCATCGCCATCTGGCAGTGGCCGAGCTATTTCGATCCGGCCCAGCGTCTGAAGGGTATCCGACTGGACATCGCCGAATGGCGCCGTCCCGACCCGCGTACTGCGCCATCCAAGTCGAAGGCGGCCGGCCTCTACATGATCTGCACCATGTCCAAGCACGCCGCCGAGGCCAAAGGTTATGCCGACGCGCTGATGTTCGACTGGCGCGGCCATGTCGCCGAAGCAACCGGCGCCAACATCTTCTTCGTCCAGGACGGCAAGTTGCACACGCCCACGCCCGATTGTTTCCTGAACGGCATCACGCGCCGCACTGCCATCGACCTTGCCAAGCGCCGCGGCATCGAGGTGATCGAGCGCACCATCCTGCCCGAGGAGCTTGAAGGCTTCGAGCAGTGTTTCCTGACCGGAACCGCGGCCGAAGTGACTCCGGTTTCGGAGATCGGTCCCTACCGCTTCCAGGTTGGCGAGATCACCACCACGCTGATGAACGACTATTCGGCCGAGGTGCAGCCCAAGCGCGCCGCTGCCGAATAGGGCTTCAGGCTCCGAACATAAACAGCCAAGCCACCACCAAATAGCCGGCCAAGGCCGGCAGCATGGTGAGGCTCATGCCGAGCGAGCGCCCCTTGGCGCCGCGTTCATAGCCGACATAGAAGAGCACCCGCCCCGCAACAAAGAGCGTTGCGGAAGCGGGCAGCAATGCCAGCCAGGCACCACTGGAAACGGCTGCAAGTGCAAAATAGAAGCCGCCCGCCAGAACGGTCTGCTCAAGCGTGTTCTGCAGAAATGCGGACTTGATTGCCAGGCTGTCGCTGGGTGGTCCTGCTGCTTGCCCGCCAATGTCGGCAGCCGAAAAGCGCCTGCCGGTCGACACCAGCAGGACCGCGCCCAACAACACCACGCACGGCACCGCCCATGTGAGTGCGGCAAAGCCCAACCTGTCGGCGGCCTCCACCGGCAGATCCATGATTGCCGGCAACCAGCGATGGGCGCCGAAAAAAGCGGCAACCGTCACCACGAAGCCAATGCTCGTGTCGCGCCTGATGGCCCATTCCTCCGCCGCCATGTCGATTTCCTCGGGCGGGCGCTTGTAGTCCTTGTCGGTCATCGCGTCCTCCTTGGTTGGACCAAGGGTGGCACATAGACGACCGAAGCTCTATGTCTGGCCGCGAGCAGCAAGGAGAACCCGATGGGCCAGTTGAAAGCGGGCATCATTCCCGTCACGCCGTTCCAGCAGAACTGCACGATCCTGTTCGACGACGAGACGATGGAGGGCGTGGTCGTCGATCCAGGCGGCGACGTCGAAAACATATTGAGTGCAGTCCGCGAGAATGGACTGAAGATCGGCGCCATCTGGCTCACGCACGGCCATATCGACCATGCCGGTGGCGCAATGGACCTCAAGGATGCGCTCGGCATCGACATAATCGGGCCGCATGAGGGTGACCGTGAGATGCTGCTCAACCTTGAAACGCAGGCTGCCATGTTTGGCCTGCAGGGCGCGGTGCGCAACGTCACGCCCGACCGATTTCTCGCCGAGGGTGAAAAGGTTTCGTTCGCAGGCCACGAATTCGAGGTCCTGCACTGCCCGGGCCACGCACCCGGCCACGTCGTCTATTTCAATCGCCAGGCCGGTTTCGCCCATGTCGGCGACGTCCTGTTTTCCGGATCCATCGGCCGCACCGACCTGCCGGGTGGCGACCACGACACGCTGATCAGTTCGATCAAGGATAAGCTCCTGCCTCTCGGCGACGAAGTCGGTTTCATCTGCGGCCACGGCCCCGGCGGCCGCCTGGGCGACGAGCGCCGGTCGAACCCCTTCCTGACTTGAACGGCCGATCCGGGCCGGCACCACCCAGCACGAACTCGCCTTCCGCACGATGCTGCGCCGTGCGCGCGAGCCGGGGTGGCCGGCGCATGGGCTGGATCGCGAATGTCTTGGAGCGGGCTGCGCTACCGGCCGAAGTCAGATCGCGCGTGGTCCCGGCACTGTCGATACTGTGCGGGATCGAGGCCCATATCGTACCTGACGATGTTTGCGGGTTGGCACCCGAGGAAGCAGGCGAAGTGCTGAAATGGGCGGCACGGGCGCTGACGCGTGCGGCCATCGACGAAGCCGCCGAAGGCTAAGAACCCGGCAACTTCAGCGCCCGGCGGAGGCCAGGCGATAAGACCGATGTATCTGAAGGGTCAGAGCAAGGTGAGGTTGACGGCCTTCGGTCCCTTGCCGCGATTGTCGGGCTCCGTATCGAAGCTCACCTTCTGCCCGTCCTGCAGCCCTGGCAGTCCGGAAGCCTGCACTGCCGAGATGTGCACGAAGACATCGCGCTGGCCGTCATCAGGCGTGATGAAGCCATAGCCCTTGTCCTGATTGAAGAACTTCACGGTACCGTTTTGTGCCATCGGGGAAAGCTCCTTGTCTCCCGCATTTAACCCAGGCCTTCGCCCTATCGTCTCGGTGCTTTACAGGGGGAGAAGAAACAGCTTTCCGCGCGTCGGGATAGCGCCGCAATCCCCAAGTCCGCGGGCGACCCGGCGCCATGGCTGCCATTTTCAGTGTCTTCGACCAAGCCGGGCATTCCATTCCAGTCTCCGGGCCGGCAATGCCCGAACGGAAGGGATGTTCCTTCATTTCTCGAAAACGGGCAAGCGATTTCGCATTGCCGCAAATTGAAAGGGCGCCCGGCCTGCGCCGGACGCCCTTCAATCTCAAGTGGCGGGATAGGCTCCCACCCCCGAAATCATGCCTCGGCGAGATTGACCGCCTTCGGCCCCTTGCCCATGCGGTCCGGCTCGACGTCGAAGGTGACCTTCTGGCCATCGACGAGGGTGCGAAGGCCGGAAGCCTCAACGGCGGAGATGTGGACGAAAACGTCCTTCGAACCACCGTCCGGCGTGATGAAGCCGAAACCCTTGGTGGCGTTGAAGAACTTGACGGTGCCGGTCTGGCTGCTCATTGGGGGGAAGCTCCTTTTCCCATTCTGATGGTATGCGTCCGCGCTGTCTGCGTGGGGTCGCGGTCGTCGAGAGTTCACGAAGTCGGGGAAAGGTCGTCCAATAACGTTCCAGTCTCCGGGTCGTCTGCAAAAACCCGAACTGATTCAACATGGCACGAAATTGTTGCGATTCCAAGGCGAGGGCGGAAACGCCCGCCCACGCCATCCGCTACACCGCGTAACGAAGGATCGCAGCCAGTTCGCCGCCGCCGGGAATATCGGCCTTGCGAACGCCGAGCACACGTGCACCCGACGCCAGCGCCCGGCCCGCGATCTCGTCGACGACACCGTAATTGCCCGCACCGGCCTTGTCGGCGAAGGTGACCGCGCCGCTCTCGTCGTCGACCTGGCCATGCACGACCGTGTCGATATCAACCAGCAGAGCCTCGATGGCGCCGTAGGTTGCAGCGCGCGCCGCGTCGGAAATGTCTCCCGTAGCCCTGCCCTGGCCGGCGCGGGTCTCGTAGAGCTGCTTCAGATCGTTGATCTCTCGCGCATGGGCAGCATCGAGGATCGGCCTTGCCTGAGCGGCCAGTTCTCCCTCGGTAACGCGGTCCGCGCTGTCGGCAATCGCCTCCGGCAAGAGCCCGGGATAGCTGCACACCGAGCGGAAGATCGCTTCCACGCGGCCGGTAGCGGCCAGGATCAGTGGCGTCTCGCGTCCGGCCAGAACGGGCCGGAGTGCCGCGTCGACCTTGCGTGCATACTGGCGCAGCCGGACATTCTGGCCTTCCGTGCCATGAATGCGACCGGAAGCGGAGCGATCGTTGAGCGTCGACTTGCCAACCGCGCTGGCGGCATCCTTCGGCATGCCATCGACCTTGACCGCGCGCGCCGGCAGGTCGGCGAACACTTCCACCAGCCGTGCATCGTTTTCCGAAAGCGCCAGCACATAGGCCGAGTGCGGGAAGGTCAGCGCCCTCAAGAGCGGCTTGAGGTGAAAGCGGTCCGCCACCTCGACCATGGGGTGAAGGTCGTTGGCCAGCCGGAAGACGGAGAGCTTGTCCGGGGTGGCGAAGAGCGCCAGGCTGTTGGCCTGGAGGCGCCAGAACTCATCGTCCTCGGCCAGCCCGTCGAAATGCTCCATCAGGGCGCCAAGACGCCTTTTGTCGAGACCGGCCGCCTCCAGTTGCTCGCGTGCCGTTCGCGCGAGGTTGCCCAGCTCGATCCTCGCGGCGCCTGCATCCTGGGTCAGCGGCGTCGTATCGAGATAGATCGATACGCAGGCATCGGCCCGCATTGCGACCAGCGCCTTGACCTCGGGAAGTGTGGGGATGTCGACGTGCAGCATGCGGCTGTTCCTCTGTTGCGACCGCGGCGGGCCTGTTCACTTCTGGTCGGCTGAAATAGGCAGCAAATGCAGGCAAAGCAACCTGGCTTGCACCAACTTTGGGCTTCGGCTATAGGAGCGCCACCCGCGCAGACACCCTTGGAGGCAGCGCGGATGGAGGCGGCTTCTCTCGAAGGTTCCGGTCGGAACCGGAGACGGGCGGGCCGCTTTCGACGTTTGTGGGCCGTGCCCGCAAGCGCTCCGCCCAAACTTGAAAGGAAATGCCATGAGCCACGAGAGCTACGAGCTCAAGGCCGAGGCGCGCGATCGGGTCGGCAAGGGGGCCGCCCGTGAGATCCGCCGCAACGGCAAGGTACCCGCAGTCATTTACGGTGACAACAAGCCGCCCCTGGCCATCACCCTGTCCTACAAGGAAGTCCACACGCGCATTCATGCCGGCGGCTTTCTGACGACGATCGCCACCATCGATGTCAACGGCGAGAAGCACCGCGTGCTGCCCAAGGACTATCAGATGGACCCGGTGCGTGATTTCACCACGCATGTCGATTTCCTGCGCGTCGGCAAGAACACCGTCGTCACCGTCGAGATCCCGGTCCACTTCCTCAACGAGGAAAAGGCTCCTGGCATCAAGCGTGGTGGCGTGCTGAACATCGTACGCCACACTGTGGAATGCACCTGCCCGGCAAACGACATTCCGGATGCGATCGAGGTCGATCTGACCGGCCTGACCATTGGCGACTCCATCCACATTTCGGCGGTCACCCTGCCGGAAGGCGTCAAGCCGACGATCACCGACCGCGACTTCACCATTGCCACCATTGCTGCTCCCGCCGGACTGACGGCTGCGGAGGAAGCTGGTGTCACTGAGGAAGAACTCGTCGAGCAGGAAGCCGAGGAAGAGGCCACCGAAGGCGAGGAAGGCGAATCGAGCGGCGAAGACGCCAAGGAGTAGTCTCCCGCCAATTCCTTCGGGAGCTGGACGATGCTCATCATCGCGGGGCTGGGAAATCCCGGCCCCAAATACCAGAACAACCGGCACAATGTCGGCCATATGGCGGCGGATGCGATACACCGCCGCCATTCCTTTTCGCCGTGGTCAAAGAAGTTCTCGGCGCTGGTGGCCGATGGCCGTCTCGGCGGCGAGAAGGTGCTGCTGGTCAAGCCGCAGACTTTCATGAACCTGTCCGGGCAGTCCGTCGGCGAGGCAATGCGCTTCCACAAGCTGGGGCCAGAAAACCTTATTGTGCTCTATGACGAGCTCGACCTCGCCCCGGGCAAGATCCGCGTCAAGACCGGTGGCGGCGCCGGGGGCCACAACGGCATCAAGTCTATCGATGCCCATTGCGGCAAGGAATACCGGCGGGTTCGCGTCGGCATCGGCCATCCCGGCGCAAAACACCTTGTGACCAACCATGTGCTTGGCGACTTCGCCAAGGTTGATGCCGACTGGCTCGACCCGCTTCTCGATGCCATCGCCGACACGGCAGACTTGCTAGCCGCAGGCGACGACGCAGGCTTCATGAGCAAAGTGGCGCTCGCCACACAGGGCAAGGCGCCCGCCACCCCCGCGAAAGAGCGACCCGCGCAGAAGGGCCAGAGCCATATCCGCCAGGCGCGACCGAAGGCCCCCGCGGTCAAGCCGCCGGAGAGCGGACCACTGGCTGCCATGCTGAAAAAGCTCCTCAACCGCGACTGAAGCCGAACCCTATCGCTGCTTGCGCGTTGGGAGGGGATGATATTTCCCAGTCCGCCGGCCCGATATTCATGAGCAACCAGGACCAACCCGAAGACCTCAGTGACGTCCTTGATCAACTCGAGGATGCCGGTGACGGCGAGACAGTGTCGGTCGGCGACATCGTCAAGGAAATTGGCGGCGATGCCTTCGGCCCCCTCCTTCTGGTGCCGGCGCTATTTTTGGTAACGCCGGTGAGCGGCGTACCCGGCATGCCCTCGATCGGCTCGCTCCTCATCTCCCTGATTGCCATCCAGATCGTCCTGGGTCGCGACACGCTGTGGCTACCAGGTTTCTTGCGTCGTCGCGAAATGAAAAAGCAACGGCTCGACAAGGCGCTATCCTGGTTGCGCAAGCCCGCAGGCTGGATAGACCGCATCAGCAGCGAGAGGCTGATTGTTCTCACCCAGCGACCGTGGATCATGCTGCCGGCAAGTCTGTGTGCCTTGATGGTGCTCTTGGCGCCTGCCTTCGAGACTGTGCCCTTTTCGGTCTCCATCGCCGCCGGCGCAGTTGCCCTCTTCGCACTGGGCATGGTCGCCCGCGACGGAATCATGGTCCTTGTCGCGCTTTTGGTCTTCGTCCTGACGGGTTGGTTGATCGTCACGACGCTGACGTGATTTGACCCGGCATCACGAAAACACTAGATCACGAAAACACGAAGTCCGTGTTTTCGTGAGGATGCGATGAAGGCGAAACTGAGAAATGTGACCGTGTCGATGGAGGAACCCATCTTGGCAGAGGCGCGCATTAAAGCGGCCCATGCCGGCAAAAGCCTCTCCCGATACATCGCGGACTTGGTGGTGGCCGATACGGCGGGCGGGTCGAGGCTGGAAACCCCCAGAACCCGTGCTGCTCAACTTGAGGCCCTGGAACGAATCCTGAGCGGGCCCAAATGGTCCATCATGCGAGAGGGCCGAATGCCGACCTCGGACGAACGCAATGAGAGATAAGCTCTTCATCGACAGTAACGTCTTTCTTTACGCCGTCGAAGAGCAGGACCCCGCAAAATCGAGACTGGCGGAGGAATGGCTAAGATACGCCTATCGTTCCGGACTGGGCACCTCGAACCTTCAGGTGATGAACGAGATTACCAATGTTCTCCTGAAGCGGGTTTCGATGCCGCCGGAGCAGGTGTTTGCGATCGTAGACGGCTTCTCCGCACTGGGAATCTCGCCAATCTCGCGAGAGACTGTCGCTGCCGCTCGCATCATTCGGTTCGAAACCGCCTACGCTTGGTGGGACTGCCTGCTACTTGCTTCGGCAATGGAACTCGGCTGCCGCGAGTTCCTTTCGGAGGACATGCGCGACGGCCACGCCGTTCGCGGGTTGACGATCGTCAATCCATTCCGGCATAGCCCCCCACGACCTCCACTCCATTAGGACACTTCACATCATGGGCTTCAAATGCGGCATCGTCGGCCTGCCAAATGTCGGCAAATCGACGCTCTTCAACGCGCTGACCAGAACGGCCGCCGCGCAGGCAGCCAATTATCCATTCTGCACGATCGAGCCGAATTCAGGCGACGTAGCGGTACCCGATGAACGGCTGCGGAAGATCGCCGATATCTCCAAGTCGAAGGAGATCCTCCCCACCCGCATCTCCTTCGTCGACATTGCCGGGCTGGTACGAGGCGCCTCGAAGGGAGAAGGGCTGGGCAACCAGTTTCTCGCCAATATCCGCGAGGTGGATGCCATCGTCCACGTTCTGCGCTGCTTCGAGGACGACGACATCACCCATGTCGAAGGACGCATCGATCCCGTAGCCGATGCCGATACCGTCGAGACCGAACTGATGCTTTCGGACCTCGAGAGCCTGGAGCGGCGCATCGTCCAGATCCGTAAGCGCGCTACAGGCAAGGACAAGGAAGCACTGACCATCCTGCCAATGATGGAACAGGCCCTGTCACTGCTGCAGGACGGCAAGCCCGTACGTCTCCTCCTGCCAGGCCTGGCTGCAGAAGACCTTAAGATCCTGAGAGGACTCAACCTCCTGACGTCAAAGCCCGTGCTCTATGTCTGCAACGTATCGGAAGCAGAGGCTGCAACCGGCAACGCCCACAGCGAGGCGGTTGCCAAGATGGCAGCCGAACAAGGGGCAAGCTCGGTCGTGATTTCCGCGGCTATCGAGGCCGAGATCGCGCAACTGTCGCCCGAAGAAGCAACGGAGTTCATGGAGGCGCTGGGGCTTACCGAGCCAGGTCTCGACCGGCTTATCCGGGCCGGCTACGAATTGCTCGACCTCATCACCTTCTTCACATCGGGCCCCAAGGAGACGCGAGCCTGGACCGTATCGAAAGGCGCGAAGGCACCGCAGGCCGCAGGTGCCATCCATACGGATTTCGAACGCGGCTTCATTCGCGCACAAACCATCGCCTACGACGACTTCGTCTCGCTGGGTGGCGAAGTCGCGGCGCGCGATGCGGGTCGGGCGCGTGACGAGGGCAAGGAATATGTCGTCCAGGACGGCGACGTGATGCTGTTCAAGTTCAACGTCTAGTCAAACGACCGGCCGGGACTCTCCGATGCAAGGACTGGCCGCGACACGAGTGATGGGCCGGGAGGATTGGGCATGATGCCAAAGTGGGCCTTCGAGGATTTCGAGGTCGGACAAGAGTTGAAACTTGGCTCCAGGACGATCTCGGCCGAAGAAATCATCGAGTTCGCAAGTGAATTCGATGCCCAGCCGATGCATCTCGACGAGGAAGCCGGGAAGGCCAGCATTCTCGGCGGCCTCGCGGCCTCAGGTTGGCACACCTGCTGCATCTTCATGCGCATGATGTGCGATGGCTTCCTGCTGGACTCGACCTCGCAGGGCGCGCCGGGCGTCGATTATGCCCGCTGGAAGAAGCCTGTCCTGGCGGGCGATACCTTGACCGGCAAGACGGTCGTGGAAGATCTGCGTCTGTCTGCATCGCGTCCGGGCCTGGGCTTCGTCACCTGCCGGCACGAGCTGGTCAATCAGCGCGGTGAAATGGTTTTCGAGCTGAAGAACACCGGCATGTTTCTCACCCGCGAAGCAGCCGCATGAGCCTCGAACACTTCTTCCGTATCGGCGAGACGATCACGCTTGGCAGCCACACCTTCACTGCCGAGGAGATCAAGGCATTCGCGTCGAAGTATGACCCGCAGCGCTTTCACGTCGACGAGGCTGAGGCCGAAAAAAGCGTCTTCGGTGGTCTCTGCGCTTCCGGGTGGCACACTTGCGCGGTCTGGATGAAGCTCAATCTCGCCTGGCGCGAGGACCTAGACCCCCGCCCATGGACCGGCCCAGGCGACGCTCCGCAATTCGGACCGTCGCCGGGTATATCCGGTCTGAAGTGGCTGAGGCCGGTCCATGCCGGCGACACGATCATGTATTACCGCCGTGCGACCGGCCATCGGCCGCTCGCCAGCAGGCCGGGCTGGCGCATGTTGACCCTCGTCGCCGAGGCAACCAACCAGAGCGGCGACAAGGTGATGGAATTCGATAACGCGGTGCTGGTCAAGGCGGACTAGCGTCATCGGCGGGGTCGGGCTCTCCCAGTCCCTCCACCATCCTGTCCATTCTTTGGCGGGATTCTTCGAAACGTTCCCACAGCGCCTCCTGGGCCTGGCGATGCCGCTCGATCGACGCATTCAACTCACTGTCCCTCGCGGCCCGCTCCTCGGCCTGGATACCCGTGTTCTTCTGGCCCGGCGTCTCCCAGACTCCCGCCATGTTGCCCACCAGCACCAAGAAGATCATCAGGGGGACCGCGACCATCGCAACGTGCGATGACGAATACAGGTTCACGCCGCCGCCAAGGCGCAGCGGTTCCGCAGGATAGGCAGGCTGGGGCGCGTGTTGTCCATCCGCCTCCCGGAACGCCTTCCAGCGCGCCTCGATCGGCCCGCGCACGTCGCTGTGAGACACGCCAAATATGTCATGCACCAGCGCGACCTGAACGAATTCGCCCTGAGGGCGGAATAACCAGTCCCAGTAGGGCCCTCGCTTGAAATCCGACCCGGGATCGATCCTGGCGTCGTAGAAGTCGCGCGAGACAAGCACCATGGTGATATTTTTCAGCCGCTGCTCGTAGCTGCCCCCATAGGCGCGGCCGACGACCGTGTAGCTGACCGTATCGATCCCCTGTACCTCGCTCCAGGGAATGGGCACCTCGCCGCTGCCGGCGTTCCAGATCAGGCCTTGCGGGTAGAGCGCGAGCATGGGACGACCCGGAAAGACGGTGCGCCAACCCGCCCAGGCCAGCCCCGCGCCGCCGGCGACGAGAAGAACCCAGGTGGCAAGTGCCACCCAACCCTCAACTCGGCCCGTGACAAATATGAACAGCGACAGGCATAGCCCACCCAGCGACAGCGCAAGCACCTTTGCAAAGTTCCTGCGGTACTCGATGACTCTGTGAACATCCCGGTAGGCGTGCATGGAACCTCTCCGGATCCGCTGCCCTATGGGCCGGGAGAGTACGCCCGCCCTGCCGCCTGTCAATCCGCCCGCGCCGGCAGTTCTGCCGACTGCGCGCGCCACGCACGGCGAACGTTCCCTGGCTTCAGTGCCCCTCGAACGCGATAAGCGTGTTGACGTCCACCCCCAGCGCCTCGAGCTTTGCCCGCCCGCCGAGATCCGGTAGGTCGATGACGAAGCAGGCCGCCACGATCTCCGCCCCCATCTGGGTCAAAAGCTTGACGGCGCCTTCAGCCGTGCCGCCGGTGGCGATCAGATCGTCGACGAGGATCACCTTCTCCCCCGGCTGCACCGCATCCTTGTGCATCTCCATCTCGTCGATGCCGTATTCGAGGCTGTAGGCGACCCGCACCGTGTCGTGCGGCAGCTTGCCCTTTTTGCGGATCGGGATGAAACCGGCCGACAGCTGGTGCGCGATCGCCCCGCCGAGGATGAACCCACGCGCCTCGATGCCGGCAATCTTGTCGACCTTCATTCCGGCATAGGGATGGACCAGTTCGTCCACGGCACGGCGGAACGCGCGCGCATCGCCCAGCAGTGTGGTGATGTCGCGGAACATGATGCCCGGCTTGGGATAGTCGGGAATGTTGCGGATCGCCGAAAGCAGCGTCGTTTCGAGGGATGGTTTCATGTCGCCCGGAGCCTGAGTAGTCGTCCCACACTACATGCAACATGCCAATCGCGAAGTCGAAGACAAACTTGCAGACGCAAAAAGGGCGCCTCAAGGGCGCCCCTGTCGATAGGTTGGCGAAGCGGTCCCCGATCAGTGCTGGACGGACGACCACACCTTGCGCTTGGTCATGTAGACCAGTCCGCCGAACAGCAGCAGGAAGATCATCACCACGAAGCCGGTCCGCTTGCGGGTCTCCAGATGCGGTTCGGCCGCCCACATCAGGAACGCCGCGACATCGCGTGAATACTGCGACACCGTCTCTGGCGATCCGTCATTGTAGGACAGCATGCCGTCCTGGAAGGGCATCGGCATGGAGAGCGACGTGCCCGAGAGGAAATAGGGATTGTAGTAGGTTCCCGGCTGCAGCTCGTAGCCGTCTGGCGGATCCTGATAGCCCTGCAGCAAAGAATAGATGTAGTCGGCGCCAAGCGCTTCGTACTGCGTGAAGATGTCGATCACGAAGCGCGGAAAACCACGCTCTGCCGCACGTGCCTTCGCCATCAGCGACAGGTCCGGCGGAACCGCGCCGTTGTTGGCGGCAGCCGCCGCCTGAGGGTTCGGGAACGGCGACGGGAACCTGTCCGCGGGAATGGCGGGACGGAAGAACATGTCACCAAACGAATCCGGGCCGTCCTCGACCTCGTATTCGGCTGCCAGCGCGATGATCTGCTGCTCGCTGTAGCCAAGCGCAGCCAGATTGCGGAAGGCTACGCGGTTCAGCCCGTGACAGGCTGCACAGGCCTCGCGATAGACCTGGAAGCCACGCTGCAGCTGACCCTTGTCATAGGTCCCGAAGGGCCCTGCGAAAGACCAGCTCTGCTCGATCGGCTCGTTGATCGGGTATTCGGCAGCCTGCGCGCCAAGGCTCAAGCCCAGTCCCAGTCCAAGCGCGGTCAGCCCCTTGAGGAAAGTCTTCATTTTAACGGTCCTTGTCTGCCGGTGCGCTCTCAGCTTTGGGTCTCGGTGGCGGGCTGGCCGGCCTTGGCCCCATTCTTCTCCAACACCGCTTCGGTGATCGAGTTGGGCAGGCGACGCGGCGTCTCGACCAGGCCGAGGATCGGCATGATGATCAGGAAGAAGGCGAAGTAATAGAAGGTGCCAACCTGGGCCAGCGCAACGTAGATGCCCTCAGCCGGCTTTGAACCGAGCCAGCCCATGAACACCGCGTTGATGACGAAAAGCCAGAAGAACAGCTTGTACCACGGACGGTAGACCGCCGAGCGAACCCGAGAGGTGTCGAGCCAGGGTACGAAGAACAGCACAGCAATGGCGCCGAACATCGCAAGCACGCCGCCCAGCGCTGCCGAGATCGGCCCGATGTCGAAGGTGATGGCACGCAGGATCGCGTAGAAGGGCAGGAAGTACCACTCCGGCACGATGTGAGCGGGCGTTACCAGCGGATCGGCAGGGATGTAGTTGTCCGCGTGGCCGAGATAGTTCGGAATGTAGAACACGAAGTAGAGGAACACGAAGAAGAACACGACCATCGCGAAACCATCCTTGATGGTCGCGTAGGGCGTGAAGGGCAACGTGTCCGTCTTCGACTTCACCTCGATGCCGGTGGGGTTTGTCTGCCCAGTCACGTGCAGCGCCCAGACATGCAGAACGACCACGCCGGCAATCATGAACGGCAGCAGGTAGTGCAGCGAGAAGAAGCGGTTGAGTGTCGGATTGTCGACGGCGAAACCACCCAGCAGCAACTGCTGGATCGACTCGCCTACCACAGGGATCGCCGAAAAGAAGCCGGTGATGACGGTGGCGCCCCAGAAGCTCATCTGTCCCCAGGGAAGCACGTAACCCATGAAGGCCGTGGCCATCATGAGGAGATAGATGATCACGCCGAGGATCCACAGAAGCTCGCGAGGCGCCTTGTAGGAGCCGTAATAGAGGCCGCGGAAGATGTGGATATAGACGGCAATGAAGAAGAACGAAGCGCCGTTGGCGTGCAGGTAACGCATCAGCCAGCCCGAATTCACGTCGCGCATGATGTGCTCGACCGAATCGAAGGCGAGGCTCGTCGCCGGGGCATAATGCATCGCCAGCACGATGCCGGTCACAATCTGAACCACCAGCATGATGGAGAGAATCCCACCGAAGGTATAGGCGTAGTTCAGGTTGCGCGGAACGGGATAGGCGACGAAGGAATCATAGACCAGCCTTGGCAGCGGCAGGCGCGCATCCATCCAGCGCCCGAGACCGGTTTTAGGCGTATAGGTAGAGTGTCCACCGCTCATGTCAGATGCTCTCTTTGTCGCTTAGCCGATCCTGATGACCGTGTCGGAGATGAATTCGTAGACCGGAATATGAAGGTTTTCCGGTGCGGGACCGCGCCGAATGCGGCCGGCCGTGTCGTAGTGCGAACCGTGGCAGGGGCAGAACCAGGCGCCGTATTCACCGGCCTGGCTCAACGGCACGCAGCCGAGATGTGTGCAGACGCCAACCATCACCAGCCAGTTCTCGCGACCCTCGCCCGCCGATCGACCAATGTCGTCCGCCGGCGTGTCGGCGGGCAGATTGTCATTGCGCGCGAGCCGGTCGGGCAACTGTTCGAGCGGGGTAGCGCGGGCTGCCTCGATTTCGGCTTCGGTTCGGTTGCGGATGAAGACGGGCTTGCCGCGCCACATCGCGGTGATCGCCATGCCGGGCTCGACAGCCGACAGATCGACGTCGATCTGCGCAACGGCCAGCGTCGAGGCATCGGGGCGAAGCTGATCGATGAAGGGCCATACCGCACCGGCCACACCGACGACACCGGCCATGCCGGTTGCGATGTAGAGAAAATCGCGGCGGTTGTGCTCGGTGGCTTCCTCGGTCTTTTCGTTGGCGCTCACGGGACTTGTCCTCTTGCCTCGTTCGGATGGAGAGTCGTCCATTGCTGGCAACAGGCCTCTTTGGGCGCACACGCCCATCGAGCTGTAGACTCCCCCTACAGTTGGCGAAGGTTTCTATGCGCGGGCGTTGCGATTGTCCATACGCGACAAGGCAATGACGGCAGATTGTCGCGGCTCTCCCCATCGACTTCATGACCCGGCGCCGGCAGCAGGTGCAAACACGCTTGCGTCGAGTGACATCGGGGACCTGTGGCAGCCGCAACAGCCAGCATTCGCAGTGGTTCCTCTAGTGCTGGCTAAGCTGCCGCAAGGCCTCGCCGGCGGCGATGGCCGCGCTCATCGCCAGATTGAGACTGCGTCCACCGCCTGGCATCGGGATGAGGAGAGCGGCATCTGCAGCTTCGTGGACATGTTCCGGGACACCCGCCGATTCGCGACCGAACAGCAGCAGATCGTCCGATGAGAAGGCGAAATCCCATAGCGAGCTTGCCCCACGTGTGGTGAAAAGCACCAGCCTGCGTCGGTTCGCAGTCCGCCAGGCCTCGAACGAAGTCCAGTCCACGTGCCGTGTCAGTGCGGCCATCTCAAGATAGTCCATCCCGGCGCGCTTCAGCGTCCGGTCGGACATGTCGAAGCCCGCCGGACCGATAATGTCGACACCCATCCCCATGCAGGCGCCGAGCCTCAATATCGCCCCCGTATTGCCGGCGATGTCCGGCTGATAGAGAGCGATGCGCGGCGCCTTGGCTTCGCCAGTCTGAACTGGTTCTGTCTGTTCGATCATCACCGCCCTGCCCTTATCTGCAAAAATCGAGCTTGACCTCAATCATGGTTGAGGAGGTAGCCCCTTTCGACGAACAGGAAATGAAAGGAAGGGCGCGTGTCCTGCAAGCACCTTGGAGAAAGCCGCCGTTTCGATCTGCATCGGCGTGTCTCAAACGTCACAGCCTGTCAGCATGGCGCTGTCACGGCGCTCCTCCCTCTGGTCAAGTCACCGCAATGGGCGTATAGCGCCCGCAACGTCAACTCGAACCGATGGAGGCATGAATGGACTACCGGATGTGCATCGCCTTCGTCCGCTTGCGCGAGCAGCGGATCGCCTGACGGCGGGTTCGGAACGACCTTTCTTCACCAACTGAAAAGCATGGTCCCGATGCCCGCCGGAACTCCGTTTCCGAACGACGAGGAATTGCACCATGCCATCCGGTTTCAAGAAGACGGGCCCCAAGGGCCTGGCCCCTGACACGCTTTCCGCCGCCGGCCTGCCACCGGCATTGCCCTTCAGGACCGACGAGAATCTTTCGGCGGCATTCAAACAGGTGCTCGGTGGCAACATGCCACCAAGAATGCCTGAACAGGGCGGCGGGTTTTCGGCGAAGGACACAGCCCGGCAGGCGCGAACGGAGCGCCCAGCCGCGCCCGCGAAAGGCGCACCGGGCAAGACACATATTGGTCCGCGCAGCGGGCACAAATGATGAGATGAACGCAATGTTTGGTTGGTTTGAAAAACGACTGGATCCCTTCCCTCCCGACGAGCCGGTAGAACCGCCGCGCACGCTGGTGGCCTTCTGCCTTCACTACACGAAGGGTTCCTGGCTTTATCTGTCGATCATGGCGATTCTGGTCGCCTTGATCGCCATCATCGAAGTCTCGATGTTTGCCTTCCTGGGCAACATCGTCGACTGGCTGGCCGATCGCGATAGGGAAACATTTCTGGCCGAAGAAGGCTGGCGGCTCGCCGGCATGGCCGTGATCGTGCTGTTCGTCCTGCCCAGCATTGTCCTATTGCAGTCGCTGATCAGCCAGCAGGTGCTTATGGGCAACTACCCCATGCGCATCCGCTGGCAGGTACACCGCTACCTGCTCAAACAGTCGATGACCTTCTATCAGGACGAATTCGCCGGCCGCATCGCCACCAAGCTGATGCAGACCGCGCTCGCCGTGCGCGAGACGGTCATCAAGCTGGTCGACATTCTCAACTACGTCGTCGTGTACTTCCTCGGCATGCTGGTGCTGGTCGGTGCCGCCGACTGGCGGCTTGCTCTGCCGCTTGCCGGCTGGCTCGTCGGTTATGTCTTCCTGATGCGCTACTTTATCCCGCGGCTGGGCGAGATCGCTGAGCGACAGGCGGACGCCCGATCGATCATGACCGGACGCGTCGTCGACAGCTACTCGAACATCCAGACGGTCAAGCTCTTCTCCCACGCCCGCCGCGAGGCGAGCTACGCCAAGGAGGGCATGAACGGGTTTCTGGAGACGGTCTACGCGCAGATGCGCAAGATCACCGGCCTTTACGGTCTCCTGTACGTGCTCAACTCCACCTGTCTGTTCCTTGTCGGCGCCATCGGCATCTGGCTCTGGATCGGCGGCGTGGTCAGCGTTGGCGCAGTGGCCGTTGCGCTGGGCCTCGTGTTGAGGCTCTGGGGCATGTCGCAGTGGATCATGTGGGAGCTGTCGCAACTGTTCGAGAATATCGGCACGGTGCGCGATGGCATCAACTCGATCTCCTTGCCGCATCTGGTCGAGGACAAGCCCAACGCCAAGGAGCTTGTTGTCACCCGCGGCGAGATCGAGTTCGACCATGTCCGCTTCCACTATGGAAAGCAGAAGGGCGTGATCGAGAACCTCTCGCTCAAGATCGCGCCGGGCGAGAAGATCGGCGTCGTTGGGCGTTCCGGTGCCGGCAAGTCGACGCTCGTCAACCTGCTCCTTCGCTTCTACGACATCGAGGGGGGCCGAGTATTGATCGACGGGCAGGACATCGCCGAAGTGACGCAGGATTCGCTGCGTGCCCATATCGGCGTCGTTACCCAGGATACCTCGCTCCTGCACCGATCGGTCAGCGACAACATCCTCTACGGCCGGCCCGATGCCACCGAAGAAATGATGCTCGAGGCTGCCCGCAAGGCGGAGGCGGGCGAGTTCATCAAGGAACTGTCCGACCCGCAGGGCCGCCGCGGCTATGACGCCCATGTCGGCGAACGCGGTGTGAAGCTCTCGGGCGGGCAGCGCCAGCGTATCGCCATCGCCCGCGTCATGCTCAAGGACGCGCCGATCCTGATCCTCGACGAGGCGACCTCCGCGCTCGATTCGGAGGTCGAGGCGGCGATCCAGGAAAACCTCTACCGGCTCATGGAGGGCAAGACGGTGATCGCCATCGCCCACCGCCTTTCCACCATCGCCGCGATGGACCGCCTGGTGGTCATGGACAAGGGCCATGTGGTCGAGGAAGGCACGCATGACGAACTGCTTGCCGCCGGCGGCATCTACGCGCAGCTGTGGCAGCGTCAGTCCGGCGGTTTCCTGGTCACCGACGAGGGCGAGACTTCGCGGGAGATCGCTGCTGAATAGCAACCATTCGCGAACGGGAGGCGACATTTGCCATGTCGCCTCCTATCTATGCGTGTCGAGGTGACCGCTTTTGAATGATGACCCCAACAGATACACGCTGAGCGAACGCATGTGGCGCCGCGCCGAAGGCGTCATCGAGCCTTTCGCCGATACCGAGCGCGAGGTTCTGCCGCGCGATGCGCTTCAGTTCATCCTGTTCTTCGCCCGCCAGGCCCGCGGGCCCTTCCTGCTGCTGCTGATCGTCGGCGGCCTGTCGGGAGCGGTCGATGCCGCGCTCTACTGGGCGCTCGGCTATCTGATCGACGTCCTGGAATCGTCTTCGCCTTCTACCCTTCTGGCCGATCACTGGCCGGAGCTTCTCGCCTTCCTCGTCCTCGTCCTGGTCGTGCGCGCGGGCGTGATGATCGCCAATGCCGTCGTCGAGCAGCAGGTCGTGGTGCCGAGTTTCTACCAGCTGGTCCGCTGGCAGGCCTTCAGGCGCGTCATCGAGCAGCCCTATTCCTTCTACCAGAACGATTTTGCCGGCCGCATCGCCACCAAGATCATGCAGGGCGGCGAGGCCACCGGCGACTTCATCGTCTCCTCGCTGCAGACGCTGTGGAGCTTCCTCACCTTCCTGATCCTGGCCGCCACCATCCTCACCGTAGTCAATCCCTGGATGGCGCTGGTGCTGGCCTTGTGGCTGGCGGCCTATGCGGTGACCGCCTGGTTCCTGCTACCAAAACTGCGCCGCGCAGGCAGACGTACGGCCGACGAACGCTCTATTCTCAACGGCCGCCTCGTCGACGCCTTCACCAACATCGTCGCCGTCAAGCTCTACGACACCGGCCGCCGCGAAAACGATTTCGTCCGCCAAGGCATGGAGCGGTTCCTGGTTGCGGTACGCGGCCTCACCCGGGCCATCACCAGCGTGCGCGCGGCCGTCGCCATCATCAACGGCATCATGATGGCGGCGATCTTCGCGCTGGCAGTGATGAGCTGGATGGCCGGCACCGCCTCGACCGGCGCGATCGCCGCCGCGATGGGGCTGGTCTACCGCCTCAACCAGATGTCCGGCTACATGATGTTCAACATCAACGGCCTGATCCGCAACTTCGCCACCGTGCAGGACGCCACCGGCACCATCTCGGTCGAGCCCGCGATCAAGGACGCCGCCAACGCTGCCTCGCTGCCGCGCGCGGCCGGCGATCTGCGCTTCGAGAATGTCGGCTTCCACTACGGCAGGGACGGCGGCATCATCGAAGACCTCAACCTCCATATCCGGCCCGGCGAGCGCGTGGCGCTGGTGGGGCCATCGGGTGCCGGCAAGACCACCATCGCCAATCTTGCCCTGCGCCTGTTCGACGTCGAAAGCGGCCGCATCCTGATCGACGGACAGGACATACGCGCGCTCACCCAGGCATCGCTGCGCGCCCAGTTCGGTGTCGTCAGCCAGGAGCCCATGCTCATGCACCGCTCGATCCGCGACAACATCGCCTACGGCAAGCCGGATGCCACGGAAGAGGAGATCATCGATGCCGCCCGCCGTGCGGAGGCCTATGACTTCATCATGCAGGTGGCCGACCCGAAGGGCCGCAAGGGCCTCGGCGCCCATGTCGGCGAGCGCGGCGTCAAGCTCTCCGGCGGCCAGCGCCAGCGCATCGCGATCGCCCGCATGATCCTCAAGAACGCTCCGATCCTGATCCTCGACGAAGCGACTTCGGCACTGGATTCCGAGGTCGAGGCCGCCATCCAGGACAATCTGAACCAGCTGATGGAGGGCAAGACAGTGATTGCGGTTGCCCATCGCCTTTCAACCATCGCCGCCCTCGATCGTCTGGTGGTCCTCGACGAGGGCCGCATCGTCGAGCAGGGCACCCATGACGAGCTGGTCGCCCGTGACGGTCTCTATGCGCAGCTGTGGAAGCGCCAGTCCGGTGGCTTCCTCGGCGACCGCGTGGCGGCGGAGTAGCGGCCATGTCCGTGCGCCTGCCGGGCGGCGGCACCGGCCGAAGGTTGCAGACCGGCGTTGACACGCTCGACTACGAGATGGCCGAGGAGATGGCGATTTCGCTGGGCCGCGCCGGCGAACGCGTTGCCAAGGCGATGGCCGCCTATCATGAGGCGATGGCCGATCCCGACAAGCGTCCGGCGTTCCTGAAGGATGCCGCGCGCGCCGTGCACGCCTATTTCATCCAGCGCGAGCTCTGCGGCCTGCGCCGCCACGACGACGCCATCCGCCATTACGGCATCCCGCTGGAAGTGCTGGCGCGATTGGGCGCGAGCTGACGCCCTGTAGATCGCGGATTTTGCAAGCCTCCTCCACCGCCTTCGGCGATCCCTCTCCCCCGCTGCGCAGGGGAGGATTCGAAACGTAGCGGCCGAACGCAACCCTGATCCTCCTCCGTTTACGGGGGAGGGGACCATGCGAAGCATGGTGGAGGGGCGCAAACGCACGAAATCTCAGTCCGCCGTCGGCAGGCGCCTGATGGTGAATTCGATCACGTCGCCGGGCCGCTCGAACCAGCTTTCGATCTCGGTCCAGTAGGCTTGCTTGGGCCAGCGGTCGAACCATTCCCGTGCCTTGGCGCGCGCGTCTTGACGCGGCAGGCGAAATGTCTCGCGCACGAAGCCGTCGCGAGGCTTGCTCCCGGCCTGGGCGCGGCCCCGGTCGATGCTGCGCTTCAGGCCCGCAAGCGGCGGTCTTGGCGGAACACGCAAGAAATGACTCCTTGACCCGACCTGCCAACAGATTAGGGATCATTGAAAAATTTGCGAGTCATTTGTAAAGGCCCGCATTCTCTGGTTTTTGGAGCATCGGCATGCAGCGTCCCGACCTTCCACCCGGCCTGCCGGCGGGCATCGAGGAAAAGAAGCAGGCAGCGAAGGCCTGGTTCGAGGAACTGCGCGACCGCATCTGTGCCGCATTCGAAACGATCGAGGACGAGCTCGACGGTCCCCATTCCAGCTGGGCGCCGGGACGTTTCGAACGTACGCCGTGGCAACGCGACGAAGGCAAGGGTGGCGGCGGCGTCATGTCGATGATGTCGGGGCGGGTATTCGAGAAGGTTGGCGTCCACACCTCGACCGTGCATGGCGAGTTCTCCGAGGAATTCCGCAAGCAGATACCCGGTGCCGAGGAAGATCCCCGTTTCTGGGCTTCGGGCATCTCGCTCATTGCTCATCCGCTGAACCCCAACGTCCCGGCCGTGCACATGAACACCCGCATGGTGGTCACCACGCGGCAATGGTTCGGCGGTGGTGCCGACCTCACGCCCGTGCTCGACCGCCGCCGCGTCCAGGAAGACCCAGACAGCCAGGCCTTCCACAAGGCAATGAAGTTCGTCTGCGACAAGCATGCCGGCATCGCAGACTATGATCGTCTCAAATCGTGGTGCGACGAGTATTTCTTCCTGCCCCACCGCAACGAACCCCGTGGCATTGGCGGCATCTTCTACGACTGGCTCAAGTCGCCCGAGGAAAAGGGTGGCTGGGATGCCGACTTTGCCTTCACCCAGGATGTTGGCCGCACCTTCCTGGTCGTCTACAATCACCTGGTGCGCCAGAACTTCGGGTCCAACTATACCGAGGCGGATCGCGAGGAACAGCTCATCCGCCGTGGCCGCTACGTGGAGTTCAACCTTCTCTACGACAGGGGTACTATTTTCGGGCTCAAGACCGGCGGCAACGTGGCCTCCATACTCTCGAGCATGCCGCCCGAGGTTAAGTGGCCCTGACTTTGAAGATTGTACGCTATAAGCGTATAGTTGTGCTGGATGAAGATCACGTTCGATCCGGCGAAGGATGAGCAGACTAGAGTCGAACGCGGCCTTTCTCTGGCTGTTGGGCTCGACATTATTCGTAGTCAGGTGCCCACGCGTATCGACACCCGTCGTGACTATGGTGAAGAGAGGCGCATTGCATATGGCCATCTCAACGGCCGACTCCATGTGTGCGTCTACGCTGTCCGTGAGGACGAACTCCGAATTATCTCTGTCCGAAAGGCAAATGATCGGGAGATATCAAGATATGACTGATGATTTCGACATCGATGACAACCCTGAATGGACTGACGAGAATTCACGCCCGGCGGACGACGCAGCCAAGCTCCAATCCGCTCGTGCAGCGCTCCTCGCCTCCCAGGCCGATTTTGCAGCCCTGCTCGGCATTCCGGTTGCCACTCTGCAGAACTGGGAACAGCGCCGCACCGAACCGGACCCCGTCGCCCGGACACTTATTGACCTTGTCTTCGATGATCCGGAAGGCATGCGCGCAAGGCTTCTGAAGCGCCGGGCCGCCGCCTAGAGCAGATCCTGCGAATGCTGGATCGCTCTAGCTCCTCACCCGTGCCCGCAACTCCGCGGCGGGAAGGTCCGCGACTTCATCCAGGCTCATGATGACGATCGCCGGATGGCTGAGCGGATCGCGCAGCCATGTCTCGCTCTCTGTGGCGGGCCGCGACTGCGGCTCCGCCGGAATTTGGACCAGGGCCAGAAGCGCAGGAAGAAGTATCGGCATCGATGTTAACTCCAGTTTCTCTGAAGATCATTCTCCTATCGAGGCTTCGAAACAATGGAGTTTTGTAAGCATTTGCTATAGAAAAACTATATGCATCACCTGAATCTCGTTCACCTCAACGGATTGCGCGCGTTCGAAGCGGTGGGCCGGCTCGGCTCATTGCAGAAGGCAGCCGACGAACTTGGCGTGTCGGCTGGGGCAGTCAGCCAGCAGATAATAAAGACCGAGCGGCAACTGGGTCGAACGCTGTTCGAGCGCTCGCCACGCGGTCTTGTGCCGACCGAGCTGGGGCGCGCCTTTCTGATCCGCATCGGTGCCGGCTTTCGCGAACTCGACCGCGCGGTCGCCTCGGTTCGGAGCGCAGACGACACCGTATTGGTCGTGTCGGTGGCGCCGGTCTTCGCAGCCAGATGGCTGGTCCCCCGCCTGTCGCGATTCTCGCAACGGCACCCGGGGATCAAGGTCCGCATCGATGCTTCCGTGGGGTTGATCGATTTCGACATGACCGATGTCGACCTGGCAGTGAGGGTCGGCGCAGGTGACTGGCCCGGCGTCAAGGCGTCGTTTCTGCTGCCACAGGAGGTCTTCCCGGTCTGCGCGCCCCATTTGGCCGCCAGATTGAAAACACCCGCGGATGTTCTTTCAGTCCCGGTCCTGCGCGACGTCAACTCCACCATCGGGTGGGACGTCTGGCTTGCTCAGTTCGATATCGACGAGAAGCATATGAGCGACGGAAACAGCTTCACCGATTCCTCGCTTTGCCTCGACGCAGCGGTTGCCGGGCAAGGCATCATGCTGGCCTGGCAGACGCTTGCTCAGGATGCGCTGGCAGCGGGCAGGTTGGTGGCACCATACCGAGAGCGGGCGGTGACCGGGCTCGGCTATTGGCTGGTCACTTCGGCCGGGCGACAAAAGCCGGCAAAGGTTCGCAACTTCGAACGCTGGATCGTGGAGGAAATCGCGGCATCGCTGCCCGCATCCGACAAGATCTCTATTGCATCCGATTTGGGCAAAAGCGAATGGTGACGTTCCACCGTGCAGTTCCATCAAATGGTTGAAACACGGAAACACCAAGCCCAGATTCGTGTTATCGTGGTTCACGTGCCCGGCACGAACACCGAAACGAGAGGAGATAGCCATGAAGGAATATCACTGCGGTTCGCTGGTTCCCGGCTGCGACTGGCATACACGGCACGAGGAAGAAGCAGAGATCATCCGCCGCGCGATCGAGCACATGCGCGACGCCCATGGTGAGACCATCATCCGGGAAACCATGGTCGAAGCCATCCGCTCGCGAATTCAGAACGCCAGACAGGCGGCCTGACTATTTCAGCGCCTCGACCGCCCGTGCCAGCAGGGCCGGCCGGTCGAGGCTGAAGCCGCTGTCTATCCAGTCGGCTTCCAGCCGAGACAGAAGCTCGCCAAGCTGGGGACCGGGCTGAGCGCCCGCCGCGATGAGATCCGCGCCCTTTATGGGCAGTTCCGGCTTCTCCCAAGATTGGGCATAGGCCAGCAGGCGGCCAAGGTTGCTGGCGGCGTCGGTATCACCTGCCGCCTTGCCCTTCGCGATGGCAAGACGCAACCGGTCTTCGATCCCTGAACGACCTGAGCGATAAAGCATCCTCGCCAATTCGGCTTTCGTGGCAGCGGCACCAACCTCCGGCGCCTTGGCAAACCCCGCCAGCCTTGACGCCTCTGCCTTCGACAGTTTCAGCCTGTCGGCCATCGCTGCCAGACGTTCGGCCTGCGGCGGCACCATCGCGGCCAGCCGCAGCATCGGGTCCGGCACCCAGCCTCCCTCGACTTCCGCCGCCATCAACGGATGGATGGCATCGATGCCCCATTTCTCTGTCTCCGGCAGGATCGCTGTCAGCACGCCGGCCGTCCGCATCCACAGAAGCGCGCGCGATGGATCCCGCGCCGCGAGCAGCTTCTTCAACTCGGTCCACACCCGTTCGGCCGACAGCCGTTCCATGCCTGCCTTGAGACGCGCACAGGCCTTCAACCCGTCGGCATCCGGCCTCCCGGCGCCATAGGTGGCGAAAAAGCGGAAGAAGCGCAGTATCCGCAGATAATCCTCGCGGATACGCGCCTCGGCATCGCCGATAAACCGCACCCGTCGCTGCTCGAGATCCTCGATCCCGCCAACGAGATCGATCACGGTACCGTCTGCCTCGGCATAAAGCGCGTTGAAGGTGAAGTCGCGCCGCTCGGCGTCGCGCTGCCAGTCGCGCCCGAAAACGACGGAGGCCCTGCGCCCATCCGTCTCGACATCCTCGCGCAGCGTCGTCACCTCGAAGGGGGTGTGATGGGCAATCACCGTGATGGTGCCGTGTTCCTTGCCGGTCGGCACCGTCTTGAACCCGGCTGCCTGCGCGCGGGCGATGGTTTCATCGGGCGTGTTGGTGGTGGCAATGTCGATGTCGGTGACCACCTCGCCCATCAGTGCATTGCGCACGGCCCCGCCGGCCACCCTTGCCTGTTCGCCGTCTGCACCGAGCGCGGCCAATAGGCGCTGAAGGTCGTTGCCCTCCAGCCAGCTTGTCCGGCCCTTGATCGAGGCGACACTGGTCAACGATAGAGCCTTTCATAAAGGGTGCGGATGATGCCTGCCGTCACGCCCCAGATGTTTCGTTCGTGAAACGGCATGGCATAGAAGAAGCGCTCACGCTCGTTCCAGACACGGCTGTCCCTGCGGTGATTGCCGGGATCCATAAGAAAGGACAGCGGCACCTCGAACGCGTCTTCGACCTCGTGTTCATTCAGCGCCAGCGAGAAGCCGGGCCGCACGATGCCGAGCACGGGTGCGATGCGAAAGCCGCTGCCCGAGACATAATCCGGCATCCGCCCCACCACCTCTATGTCGGCCGGAGCAAGCCCGATCTCTTCCTCGGTCTCGCGCAGGGCCGCGAATTCGGGCGACGGGTCATCAAGATCGATACGCCCGCCCGGAAAAGCGATCTGGCCACCATGGCTGCGCAGATGCGCGGTGCGCTGGGTCAGGATCACGCTGGCTTCCGGCCCATGGTCGACGACCGGAATCAGTACCGCCGCGTCGCGCAGGCGATTGGAAAGAATGAGGTCCTTCAGATCGGGGTTGAGCCGGTGATCGCCCCATTCGTCGCCGCCATAGGGCCCGGTCTCGCCAGCAGCCCGGCGGCGGAAATCGGCAGCGGAAAAGGGGCGATCGGCAAGCACGTCCATCACTGGCTGAGCCGCCTCAGCTCTTCGGACGGCATGATCGGAAACACCGCGCCATTGGAGCGGATCGCGAACATCTTCACGCCGTCGATCTCGATTTCTTCGCCGATCTCCGCAATCTCGTACATGACCGGCCGCGCGACCAGCGCCTCCAGCCGCCCGCGGACCAACAGATAGGGCTTCAGCCCGTCCGTGCCGTCCTCGTCGACGAAACGCAGCGGATGGTCGGGCCCGGCCTCGACCACGTCGCCGACATTGGTGCGAAAGGTCAGCACCTGATTCGCACCCTCTCCGCTCGCGTTCATTTCGACAGCCACGAAATGCGCATCCTCGATGCGGATGCCGACCTTCTCCACTGGCGTGACCAAATAGGTCCTGCCGTCCTCATCCTTGCGCAGCACGGATGCGAAGAGTTGCACCAGCGGCATCCGCCCGATCGGGGTACCCATGTAGAACCAGGTGCCGTCCGCCTTGATCTCCATGTCGAGATCGCCGCAGAACGCCGGGTTCCAGCGCTCTACGGGCGGCTTGCCGCGCGAGGTGCCTGCAGCGCGCGCAATCAGCGCCTGAAGGCCAGCGGCATCGCCAGCCCCGCTCAGGCCAGCCTTGCTATGGTTTGTGTTGGAAGCCATCGTCACGAAATAGTCACTGTTGTTCTGCTTGTCAGCCACATCGGGTGATTTAATCTTCTCCCGACGAACAGCCGGGATGCGGCTGGTGGCCGGCACCGTTCGGCCCTACATTCTGCCAAGCCACCCATTTCCGCCAATAGAGGGACGGAACCCGTATGAGCGTGATTGCGAAGGAACCCTCATTGAGCGAAGCCGAGATGATCGCCCAGGCGGAATCCGCGCTCGCCGACATCGCCAAGGTGCGTGCCGGTGTCGGCCGCGTCATCTTTGGTCAGGAGACCGTATTGGAGCGCACCATGGTGGCGATCCTGGCCGGTGGCCACGCCCTCCTTGTCGGCGTGCCCGGTCTGGCCAAGACCAAGCTGGTCGAGACACTCGGCGTCGTGCTGAGCCTCGATGCGCGCCGCATCCAGTTCACGCCTGACCTGATGCCCTCAGATATCCTGGGCTCGGAGGTCATGGAGCAGGACGAGACGGGCCGCCGGGCCTTCCGCTTCCTGCCCGGCCCGATCTTCGCGCAACTGCTGATGGCCGACGAGATCAACCGTGCCAGCCCGCGCACGCAGTCTGCCCTGCTGCAGTCCATGCAGGAATATCATGTCACGGTCGCCGGCCACCGCCACGACCTGCCACAGCCTTTCCATGTTCTGGCTACCCAAAACCCCCTCGAGCAGGAAGGCACCTACCCGCTGCCCGAGGCGCAGCTCGACCGTTTCCTGATGCAGGTCGACATCCTCTATCCCGACATCGAGGCAGAGCGCCGAATCCTCGTTGAGACCACAGGTGTCGACGACGCGGTCGCCGAAAATGTCATGGCGCCCGACCGGCTTGTTGCGATCCAACAGCTCATCCGCCGCATGCCAGTGCCCGAGAGCGTAGTCGATGCCATTTTGAAGCTGGTGCGTTCTGCCCGGCCCGGGCATGGCGACGATGAGGTCGATCGGCTGGTGGCCTGGGGCCCAGGCCCGCGTGCCAGCCAGGCGCTGACCCTCTGCGCCCGCGCGCGCGCGCTTTATGACGGTCGTCTGGCCCCATCGATCGACGATGTCCACGCTCTGGCCGAACCGGTACTGCAGCACCGGATGGCGCTCAGCTTCGCCGCCCGCGCCGAAGGCGTCTCCGTGCGGGACGTCATCGCCCGGCTGGTGAAAGCGCAGGGCTGATGGCGACGATCGGCGAGGTCACTGAGGCGGTCGGAACGCGCGACGCTCTTGCCCGCGCCCGGCAGCGTGCCTCGCTTGTGCCTGACCTGCTGGTCGATGCACGTCGTGTCGTCAACACCGTGATCGCTGGCTGGCATGGCCGGCGCAAGCGCGGCATCGGCGAGAATTTCTGGCAGTTCCGCCCCTATGTCGAAGGCGAGGCGCTGTCGAGGATCGACTGGCGGCGTTCCGCGCGCGACGATCACACCTATGTGCGCGATCGCGAGTGGGAAGCCGCCCACACCGTCTGGCTCTGGGCCGACCCGTCACCGTCCATGCTCTACAAGTCCGCTGGCGCGAGCGTCTCCAAGGACTCGCGGGCGCTGGTCCTTGTACTCGCGCTCGCCGAACTCCTGTCGCGCTCCGGCGAACGCATCGCGTGGCCGGGTCTCACCGATCCGATCTCTACGCGCAACGGTGCCGAACGCATTGCAACCCTGCTCCTGCAGGCACCCGATCTCGGCGCCCGACCGGAATTCGGCCTGGTCAAGCGCTACAGCGATGTCGTGATCGCGTCAGACTTCCTCGATCCAGTTGAAGAGACCATCGCCTGGCTCGGACCGCTCGCCGAGCGAGGCGTCCGGGCTCATCTGATCGAGGTCGCCGATCCGGCCGAGGAGAATTTTCCCTATTCCGGTCGTACCGAGTTCCGCGACCCCGAGACCGGTGAACGGTTGACGGCCGGTCGCGCCGAAACGCTGGCCGATGACTACCGCCGTGTCTATGCCGCCCGTCGCAACGAACTTGCCTCATGGGCCAAGAAACGCGGCTGGTCCTACACCGTCAACCACACGGATCGGCTCGCCTCGGAAGCATTGGTTCGTGTGCATGCTGCCATGACGAGCCAGCCTGCCTTTGGCGGGGGAGTGGCCGCATGACCTGGCTGCCGCTCTCCTTTGGCGCGCCGCTGGTGCTGGCGGGACTTATCGTCTTGCCCGTGATCTGGTGGCTGCTGCGCATGACGCCGCCGCGGCCCCAGACGGAGATATTCCCACCGCTGCGCATTCTGGCCGGCGTGCTGAAGCGCGAAGAGACGCCGCATCAAAGCCCGTGGTGGCTGACCCTGCTCCGACTCTTGATGGCAACGCTGATCATCCTGGCGCTGGCAGACCCGGTCCTCAATCCGCGCGAACGCATGGCAGCCGGCGGCGGCGCCACCGCGATCATGCTCGACAATGGCTGGGCCTCAGCAACCGACTGGGACATGCGTGTCGCCACAGCCGAACGCCTGATTGCGGATGCGGAGGCAACCGGCGTTCCTGTCGTGCTCGCCCTGACTGCCGAAGAGCCGAATGCAGCCGTCGGTCCGTTCGACGCGGCAGCCGCCCGCGACCGGCTCAATGCAGCGCGGCCGAAGCCAGTCCCGGTCGACCGGGCGGAGGCTGCAGGCCGCATCGCCGCCGCACTGGATGGTCTTTCCGGCGCGGGCCTGGCGCTGTTGACTGACGGGCTTTCCGCCGAGGACGACGAGGCCGTCTGGCAGACGCTCGCCGATGCAGGTATCGGCCGGCTGATCTGGGCAGAACCCGAGCAGCCCTCCATGGTCGCGCTGACCGGTGGCGACAATCTCGCCGATGTCTTCACCGTCACGGCGATCCGGCCGGAAGGCGACCTGGTTGCCCGACAGGTCATGGCCGGCGCTTACGACGACCGCGGCAGGCGGCTTGCAGACGCGGTCCTCGAATTCGGTGTCGGAGAAACTGAGGCACGCGGCGAAATCCGCGTCCCGTTCGAATTGCGCAACGACTTTTCCTCGCTCTCGGTTGACGGTGAACTGCATGCTGCGGCGACCCGCGTGCTCGACGAAAGCCAGCGACGGCGACGCGTGGCACTCATCTCGCAGGCAGAGGGCGACGCCGCCCAGCCGTTGCTCTCCCCGCTGCACTACATCCACCGCGCACTTGAGCCCTACGCCGACATCGTCACCGCCCCCAGTTCCGACCTCGCCGAGGTCATCCCCGAGATCATCGAGCAGGGGCCGGCCGTGATCGTGATGGCAGACGTCGGCACCATGCCGGCCGCTGCGCGCGCCGCCGTGATCGAGTGGATGGAAGGCGGCGGCACGCTGGTGCGCTTCGCAGGCTCACGCCTGGCTGCCGCGCAAAACGATCCCGAACTTCTGCCGGTCAGCCTGAGGCTGGGCGAACGTGCGCTTGGCGGCACGTTGTCATGGACCGAACCACAACAGGTCAGCGAATTTCCGCCCACCGGGCCTTTCGCCGATCTCAGCCCGCCGACGGAGGTCACCGTCTCGCGTCAGGTGCTGGCGGAGCCGTCAGCCGACATCGTCGAACGCACCTGGGCCAATCTGGCCGACGGCACGCCGCTGGTCACCGGCGACAGGCGCGGCGACGGTACGCTGGTGCTGTTCCATGTCACCCCTGAAGCGACCTGGTCGAATCTTCCGATTTCCGGTACTTTCGTCGAGATGCTGCGTCGGATCGTGCAGATCTCGCGCAACCAGGCGATGATCGAGTCCGCAGGAGACGAGCGCCGCGCCACCCTGCCGCCCTACCGCGTGATTTCGGCCGACGGCCGGCTGGTGCCGCCGACATCAGAGGCCCGCCCGCTGGAGATCGCCGGCGACGCTAGGCCCGTCACGCTGCGCAACCCGCCCGGTCTGTACGGGACCGACGATGGCGTCGTCGCCCACAACCTGCTGAGCGCCGACGCCCAACTCGCGCCTGTCCAGGCGCCCTCGATCGGCCTGCCCTTGACCCGCATCGCCTACGGATTCGACGAGCAACGCGACCTGCGCGGTCCGTTGCTTGCGGCAGCACTCGCGCTAATGATCCTCGATTCGCTTGCCGTGCTCTGGATGTCCGGCCATTTCCGCCGCCGGCCGCGCATGGCCGGTCGCGCCGCAGGTGTGGCCATTGTTCTGGTCGCAACCGGCGCGCTGGTCGCGCTGCCATCATTCGCACTGGCCCAGTTTGACGATTCCCGCCCCGGCGACGAGGAGGCTATTGCCGCTATCACTGAGACACGCATCGCCTATGTGATCACCGGAGACTCTTCGATCGATTCGATTAGCCGCGCAGGGCTCGCCGGCCTGTCGCGCTTCCTCATCGACAAGACGTCGCTGGAGCCGGGCCAGCCGGCCGGCGTCGATATCGAGACCGACGAGCTGAGCTTCTATCCGCTCATCTACTGGCCGATCGACGATGCCGTGCCGATGCCGTCCGAGGAGGCCCTGTCGCGCGTCGACGCCTATATGCAGCAGGGCGGCACGGTTCTCTTCGACACCCGCGATCAGTACGGCTCAGGCTTGTTCGATGGCGCCGCCAGCCCGGCCACGATGCGCCTCCGCGACATACTGAGCGGCATGAACGTGCCGCCACTCGAACCGGTCCCCGACGACCACGTGCTCACCAAGACCTTCTACATTCTGCACGAATTTCCAGGGCGTTATGCAGGCAGCCCACTGTGGGTCGAGGCGATGGGCGACGCCGAAGCCAATCCCGAGCGGCCGGTGCGCCAGGGCGACGGCGTCACACCGATCATGATCACAGCCAACGATTTCGCCGGCGCCTGGGCCTATGATTCCTCCGGCCGGCCGATGCTGCCAACCGTACCGGCCGACCCCATGCAACGCGTTTATGCAATGCGCGCTGGCGTCAACATCATGATGTACATGCTGACCGGCAACTACAAATCCGACCAGGTCCATGTGCCTGCCATCCTTGAAAGGCTGGGGCAATGAACTGGTCCGTCTCCTTCGAGCCGCTTCTGGATTGGGTATGGCTCGCTGCCATCCTCGTGCCGCTCGCGCTGCTCGTGCTGGCCGGCCTGTTCCTGCGCCAGCGCGGTGGGCTCATCCGCCTGCTCGCCTTCGCCGCGCTGGCACTTGCACTGTTCAACCCCGTTCTCCTGGACGAGGAACGCGAGCCGCTGCAAAGCGTCGTCGCCCTGATCGTCGACCGCAGCCAGAGCCAGGACATCGGCGAGCGCATGGAGCAGACCGACGCGGCACTGGAGGAACTGCGCAGCCGCCTCGAACGCTTCCCACAATTCGAGGTTCGCGAGGTCGAGGCCGGCGCTCCCGGCACCGACGACCGCACCGAGACGCGCCTTTTCGGCGCAGTCGAGAACGCATTTCGCGACGTGCCGCCTTCTCGCGTCGGCGGCGCGGTTCTGATCACCGATGGCCAGGTCCACGACCTGCCGGCCTCGCTGGGTGACCTGCCTGCTCCCATCCATTCGCTGATCACCGGGGAACCAGACGAATTCGACCGCCGCATCCGTTTCGAGCGCGCCCCTCGCTTTGGAATCGTCGGGCGCCAGATGGACATGTCTTATCGGGTCATCTCCACCGAGGATGAAGACGAGGCGATCGGCGTGCGCGTGCTGGTGAATGGCGAGACCGTCTCAATTGAGAGCGCGATGATCGGCCAGGAGACACCACTGCGACTGACGCTCCCCAACGCCGGGCGCAACATCGTCGAACTGGCCATCGAGAGCCATCCCGACGAAATCACCGACATCAACAACCGCACCATCGCGCTGGTCGACGGCATCCGTGAGAACCTGCGCGTGCTGCTCGTCTCCGGCGAGCCCCATGCGGGCGAGCGCACCTGGCGCAATCTTCTGCGTTCGGATGCCTCCGTCGATCTCGTCCATTTCACCATCCTGCGCCCGCCCGAGAAGCAGGACGGCACCCCGATCAACGAATTGTCGCTCATCGCCTTCCCGACCCGCGAACTCTTTGTCGAACGGATCAACGATTTCGACATGATCATCTTTGATCGCTACCAGCACCGAGACGTGCTGCCGATCCTCTATTACGACTACATCGCCGAATATGTGGAGAATGGCGGTGCACTGCTGGTGGCAGCCGGTCCCGAATATGCCGGCATTCAGTCGATCGCGCGCACACCGCTGATGTCGGCACTGCCCGCACAGCCGACAGGCGAGGTGGTCGAGCAGGCCTTCTTCCCCCGTCTCACCGAGACCGGCCAGCGCCATCCCGTCACCCGTGGCCTAGAAGGCTCCGCCTCCGAGCCGCCGGAATGGAGCCGCTGGTTCCGCCTGATCGGCATCGGCAACCCGCGCGGCGAGGTCGTCATGAAGGGCGTCAACGAGGAACCGCTGCTGCTGCTTGACAGGCGCGGCGAGGGCCGCGTCGGCCTGCTCCTGTCGGATCATGGCTGGCTCTGGGCGCGCGGCTTCGAAGGCGGCGGCCCGCATGTCTCGCTCTACCGGCGGCTCGCCCACTGGCTGATGAAGGAACCTGAACTGGAAGAAGAGCGACTGACCGCAGACGGGCGCGGCATGGTGCTGGAAATCACCCGCCAGACCATGGACGAGCAAGCCGGCAGCGCCACCGTCATCGCGCCCTCCGGCGAGACCTTCAACATACCGTTGGCCGAAACCGGACCCGGCACATTTGCCGGCAGTGTCGAGGTCGAGGAAATCGGACTCTACCAGATAGGTCACGGCACCCTCACGACGCTCGCCCATGTCGGACCAGTCAACGCTCCCGAATTCGAGGGCACCGTCTCCACGACGGAGATCCTCCAGCCCGTGGCCGAGGCGACCGGTGGCGTTGTCCGCCGCATTGAAACTGGCCTGACCGGGGCGCTCCAGCTTCCGCGTATCGTTCCAGTCCGCCCCGGCGCAGAGACCGCCGGACGCGACTGGATGGGCCTGCGCCAGACAGATGACAGCGTTCTGCGCTCGGTCAGCCGCGTCCCGCTCTTCGCCGGCTTCTTCGGCCTTGCGCTGTTGCTGATGGCCATCGGCTCGATGTGGTGGCGCGAGGGGCGGTAGGCGTATCCACCGCCCGCGTTTTCCCATGCGCGGGCATGCGTGCTATTGTCTTCCGATGAGCAAGCTCGAACAGATCGAAATCACCGTTGCCTCCCTTTCCGATAAGGAACTGAGGGATTTTGCCAACTGGTTCGACGATTTGCGGTGGCAGCGCTGGGACCGCCAGATCGAGGAAGACACGGCTTCCGGTAAGCTTGATATCTTGCAGGCCGAAGCCAATCGGAAATAACCGCAGGCCGGACAAGGACGCTTTGAACCATCGCGCCAGCACGCTGTTCTGGAAAGCGTATGATGCTCTTCCCCGACCGCGTTCGCGAACGCGCCGATCGGGCCTTCGCACTCCTCCGCCGCGACCCTCGCCACCCATCGCTGCGCTTTAAGAAGGTCGCCGACTTCTGGTCCGTCCGCATCGATCGAGATTTCCGGGCGCTTGGCATCGAGGACGCGGATGGCATCGTCTGGATCTGGATCGGAAGCCACGCCGACTATGAACGCCTGATCGGCTGATATACCTTCCCACCCTGGGACCATTCCACTGCACGCCTCCCAGAAAATCCAACCAGCCAACGATTGACCCCGTTTGTCTTTTTGTGCCTTAAGGCCCCGTCCTTCTCCCTGCCGGAGAGGACAAATCACCAACAGGAGCTAAGCGCCTTGGACGAAGGATCTAGTCGCTTGGCCGCGTGGAACCACCACCCGGCCTTATGCATAAACACTCGAAGAGTGGGCCTCAGGCGCGTTTCCGTCCGTTCATTCTGAACCGGCGGCTCCGTCGTCGCGGGTCCGCGCGACGGAGGACAGGATGAACACCACTGCCATTGCATTCGATCTCGACACGCTGATTGCGAACGGCGATCTCGATACAATCCGCGGCCGTTTCGAGCGCGAGCATCCGGCCGACATCGCCGCGATGATCAACGAGTTGGACGCCCGCCCGGGCTGGGCAGCGCTCGAACTCCTGCCGCTGACCAGAAGGGCCGACACGTTCGGCTATCTCGATCACGACTTCCAGGTGGAGTTGGCGACAGTCGCCCCCCGCGCGGAACTGGCTGCCATCGTCGTGGAGATGAACGGCCGACGAACGGGCCGACCTCTACAACGAGCTTTCCGACGAGCAGCGCGAGGCGTTGATGCCGGCGCTCGTGCAGGCCGCGCGCGAGGACATCCGCAAGCTAGCGGGTTATGAAGAAGGTACGGTCGGCGCCATCATGACGTCGGATTATGCGACCCTTTCCGACGATCTGACCGCAACCGAAGCGCTCGCCCGTCTTCGCCGGGAAGCCCCGGCCAAGGAGACGATCTACCGCGCCTATGTCGTCGACGAGAACCGCAAGCTCATCGGTTCGGTGCGTCTGCAGGATCTCATCACGGCGCCGGCTCGTGCCAAGGTCGCCGACATCATGGAGACCAACACGCTCGCGGTCAGCGTCGGGGACGACTAGGAGGACGTGGCCCGCAAGATCGCGCGCTACGACATGCTCGCGCTTCCCGTCGTCGACGCCGATGGCCGCATCCGCGTCGGTACTGTTTCCAATCTTGCCACCAATCTGAGCGACGCCACAGTCTTCATGCTCTACCGCGCCCGCATCGTATGGCTCGTGCTGCTGGTCTTCGGCAACATCTTTTCGGGCGCCGGCATCGCCTATTTCGAGGACACGATCGAGGCCTATCTCGCGCTTGTCTTCTTCCTGCCGCTGATTATCGATTCGGGCGGCAATGCCGGTTCGCAGTCTGCAACCCTGATGGTGCGCGCGCTCGCAACTGGCGACGTGAAACTGACCGACTGGGGTTCGATGATCGGCCGCGAGGTCATGGTTGCGCTCGGGCTCGGACTCACCATGGCGCTTGCCGTCTCTGTCATCGGCGTCTTCCGTGGCGGACCCGAGATCGCGATGGTCGTTTCTTCTTCCATGGTGCTGATCGACATCGTCGGCTCGGTAATCGGCATGTCGCTGCCCTTCATCCTGAGCCGTTTCAACCTCGATCCGGCGACCGCCTCGGCCCCGCTGGTCACCTCGATCGCGGATGCCAGCGGCGTGCTGATCTACTTCTTCATTGCCACCACTTTCCTGCCCATGCCCGGCTAGCAAAGCGTTCCCCGCCGCCCTGCTTGCGGGCGGCGGGCCATTCACGGTCTCATGCAAGATGATGTCGGGTGCCGAGCGATCGGCATGATCATGTGCGTCGTGAGATATTTGCCTGCCGCGTCGATGTGAGCTTCATCCCCGGCGCCGCGAGGTAATCTTCTGGCCCCGTCCACGCATAGGCAAGAAGTGACGGCTCGTTCTCACCCGTGGTTATCCGGTGCTCATCGCCTGCGCGGTTCAGGATTAGCGACCCTGGCGCATAGACCGCTGCGTCGTTTTCCGACCAGGACCCCGCCACAGAGATGTAGCTTTCCTCGATTTGCTTGTGGCTGTGCTGCGGATAGGTCGTGTTCGGGGCAAACAGCACGAAACCGAGAATCAGCCGCCTGGCCTGGATCGGGCCCCGCGGGCCAAGGATTTCGCAATAGGCGTATTTGCGTTCAAGCGCCTTTGGCAGGCGATCATAACCGTATTCCCAGGTCAGCCTCTGAGACACTCGGGAAAGCGCTCGCGCCATCGGGGCCAGAGCACCGCGTTCGCCGAGGTCGAGAGCACGAGCGAGATAGGACGTGACCGGCCTGACGGCTGCGTTGCGCACACAGATGGGAGGATTTTCTTCGATCAACGAGGACAGCGTTTCGCGAACACGTTTGCGATGACTGCGGATTGCCTTGCTGCCGCCTGCCGAGCCTGAGCGATAGAGGGTCTCGAACTCTCTGACGAGATAGAACCAGTCAGGAGAATCGATCAACCTCGGAGCTACCAGTTCTGGCGGCCGCAAGCGATCATCGTCTGAAATCACCGAAACATCCTCCCGACATCCAGCCCGCATGCCGATCAGATATGAAGCGATGAATTCCCTTGTCAACGAAACGCGGTTATTCGCCGGCCAAGAAGTTCTCGGCGTTCGCAAACACCGATGGCATCAAGTTCGAAGAACAGGCAATCCCGCGTGCCGCACTTCGCCCGAAAGAAGCGCAGCCGCGCCATCGGCAAGTTCGGCCACCAGCATTCGCTCGGGATCGACCGGCCGGGGCATCGTCACCTGCTCGCGCGGCAGCTTGGCAAAGCCCAGCGGCCCGTAATAGGGCGCATCGCCGACCAGCACCACCGCGCCCCAGCCCGCCTCGCGCGCCGCGTTGACCGCGATGCGCACCAGCTGGCGCCCGATACCGAGATTTTTCCAGGCAGGCTTCACCGCCAGTGGCCCGAGTAGCAGCGCCTCGCCCTCGCCGGCGCGGATCGGCGTCATCCGCACGGAGGCGACGACTTCACCTTCATGCAGCGCGACGAAGGAGAACTCGCGCGCATGCGGTCCGCCCTCGCGGATCTTGTAGGCCGCACGTGCAAATCGCCCTGGCCCGAACGCTTCTGCATTGATGACTTCGATTTCAGCGTCGTGCGCGGGTTCTTCCGGCACGTAGGCGACATCTGCAAGGCTCATGGCGGCAAATTTCCGGTTCGTGACAACGTGTAGATAGCGGCCAGGGCCGCTGCCGCGCACTCAGGCGCGGGGCATCATTCGTCGTCGCGGGGCAAGAACCGGTATCACGTTGCTCTCCAGGAAATCCGAAAAGTGCGCTATCATCGTTTCCGGGTCGCGTCCAGACGGCCTTTTCACGCCGCCGGGCCTGGTAGGCACGAGGCCTCCTGCCATCTTCCCTTCAGTTGACACTCCGTCAAACGCGCAACCCGTTGGCCGCCGGCCCGTTGCTGCCTAGATTACAGGCAACAAAAGGAGCAACGTCATGGGACTCTTGGTCGACGGCGTCTGGCACGACAAATGGTACGACACGAAGGAATCGGGCGGCCGATTTGTTCGTCAGGATTCGAAATTTCGAGACTGGGTCACGAAGGACGGCAAGCCCGTCGAGGGATCGAAGCGCGGCTTCAAGGCGGAGCCCGGGCGCTACCATCTCTATGTGTCCTACGCCTGCCCTTGGGCGCACCGCACTCTGATAGTCCGCAAGCTGAAGAAGCTGGACGACATTATCTCCGTTTCCGTCGTCCATCACTTCATGGGTGAAAACGGCTGGACCTTTCGCGAGGAGGACGGTGCCACAGGCGACACGCTCTACGGCTTCGACTTCATGCATCAGATCTACACGAAGGCCAATCCGGACATCTCTGGCCGTGTGACCGTGCCTGTCCTTTGGGACAAGAAGGAGGAGACGATCGTTTCCAACGAGTCGTCCGAGATCATCCGGATGCTGAATTCTGCTTTCGACGAATGGGGAGACGCATCACTCGACCTCTATCCCGCGCCGCTGCGTGGCGAGATCGACGCCATCAACGACCGCGTCTACCCGGCGATCAACAACGGCGTCTATCGCAGCGGCTTTGCCACCACCCAGGAAGCCTACGAAGAGGCCTACGACGAACTCTTCGACGCGCTTGAGGAGATGGAGGAGAGGCTTTCGCGCAGCCGCTATCTGGTTGGCGACCGCATCACCGAGGCAGACTGGCGCCTGTTCACCACCCTGATACGCTTCGACGCGGTCTACTATTCGCATTTCAAATGCAACATGCGCCGCATCGCGGACTACCCGAACCTGTCCAACTATGTCCGCGACCTCTATCAGGTGCCGGGCGTTGCCGAGACCGTCAACATGCTCCACATCAAGCATCACTATTTCGGCAGCCACGAGACCATCAATCCAACGAGGATCGTGCCCAAGGGCCCGGCGCTCGATTTTACCGGTCCCCATGACAGGGATCGGTTCAGGCAGGCGGCATAAGGCTACCAGTCCGACGCTGGGACCTCGCTGTTGAACACCTCCGCCAGTCGCCGGCGTGTCGCCGGCGTCGTGGCTTCGGGCAAGTCGTCAAGCGGGAAAAATCCCGCCTCGGCGATCTCCATGTCCGGTCTCTTCGGGCCGAGCTTACGAAAATCCCGCACCAGATAGAGCGCGACGTGATCGCGCGCGCTGGCGCGGGCATTGTGGTGCAGCGAGACGAGCCTCGCTGGCCCCGTCATCTCGACATTGGCCTCCTCGAAGAGTTCGCGCGACAGCGCCGTCTCTGCCGTCTCGCCCTTTTCCACGCCGCCGCCGGGAAACTGCCAGCCCGGGACATAGGTATGGCGCACGAGGAGAACGGTACCGGCCGCCTGGTCATGCACCAGGGCGCGCACGCCGAGCGTGACCGGCCGGCTGACCAGGAACCAGGCGTGGAACAGACGCGTCCTGATCCGCGTTGAAAGCCGCATCGGCTATGCTTTCGCAGGCTGGCATGAAAGCGCCGCCTCGCCTACAAGGTTTGCATGTTCAGGCTTGCCCATTTCTCCGACATCCATCTTGGTCCGCTGCCGGATGTAACCTACCGCGAACTCGTCTCCAAGCGCATCACCGGCTACATCAACTGGCACCGCAGTCGGCGGGGCAGCTACCACCACTCCATCGTCGAGGCGATCGTCGACGACATGCACCAGGCCGCGCCCCACCATGTGGCGCTGACCGGCGATCTGGTCAATCTGGCGCTGGACAAGGAGATTGAAGCCGCCCGCCACTGGCTGGAAAAGCTGCCTTTTGGGCCGGACCGCGTCTCCGTCGTGCCGGGCAATCACGATGCCTATGTGCCCGGCGCCCTCGACAAGGCCTGCCGCGCCTGGGCGCCCTGGATGATTGGCGACGGCGAGCCGCTCGGGGCCCATCGCGGCACCTTTCCCTATCTGCGCGTGCGCGACAACATCGCCCTGATCGGACTTTCCTCGGCACGCGCCACCGCGCCCTTCGTGGCGGCCGGCTTTTTCGAGCATGATCAGGCGGCGAAGGTCGCGCGCGTGCTGGATGAGACAGGTCGGCAGGGCCTGTTCCGCGTTGTCATGATCCACCATCCGCCGGTCCGCGGAGCAACAGGTGCACACAAGCGGCTCTATGGCATCGGCCGCTTCCAGCGCATGATCGCGGAGCACGGCGCCGAACTCGTGCTGCACGGCCATACCCACCGCGCCACGACCGCTTCCATCGACGCGCCGCGCGGGGCTCGGAAGGTGCCAGTGATAGGCGTACCGGCCGGCGGCCAGAGCCATGAGGAAGGGCGCACGCCGGCACAGTACAACCTGATCGAGATCGGCGGCCGCCCGGGCGACTGGACGGTGGAATTGTCGCGGCGCGGCACTACGGGCCCGGCTATGGCGATCAAAACCATCCGCCACGAGATACTGCATTTGGAAGGCGGCGGCGTTACGGGAGAGTAGCGCCGATGAGTGGCATGATGCGCTCCCAAGCGAATATGGCTGCGATCGCTGCGCCGGCGAGAAGGCCCAGCGCCAGCACGCCAACGCCTTTCAGAAAGCCATCCATGCGCGACGCCCGCGCCACCGGCTCGGCCATGGCACCTTCCACCGGCATTTGGGCCTCTTTAATTGTCACCGGCGCCGGCTCGCCTTCCAGCATCCGCTCGCGCTCGACAACCCGCTCGGCGACGTAGCGCGTCACGCGTTCGGCAACGACCTTCATGTCGAGCGTTTCGGCCAGCACGACGCGGCCAAGCCGCGTGTCACGCAGGAAGCGGTAAGTGCGCCGGTCGCGGCCCATGGCGACATGAGCGACCGCATCGATCCACAGCCTCGGTTGCGCACCCGAGGAGATCGCAAAATCGAAGCGGTCGTCCTCTTTGGACACCTGCGAAAAGACCGTTGCCAGTTCCTCGGCCAGGAGTTCAAGCCGCGTGCGCTGCAATTCCCTGAGATCGACCACGACGTCGGAACGATCGGCGAGATCGTTCTTGACCTCGCGGATAGCCTTTTTCAGGTCCGTGCCTAAGGAGACAGTTTTGGTTTCGGCGCTGTCGGTCATGGCGATTTTCCGGCGCAATACGGTATGGTTAGAAGACCGTTAACACGCCAAGGTGGCAAAATCACGCCGCATCGCCCTTTGTCCGCAGGCGATCAGGCGGGCCTCTGGCCCGCCCCACGCCGTCAGCGTCCTACGATCCTGTTGGCCGCAGATACCACCGCCTCAAGCGAAGCCGCCACGATATTGGTGTTGATGCCCGCCCCGAACAGCTTTCCGCCTGGATGCTGCATCTCCATGTAGCAGATCGCGGCCGCGTCCGATCCGTGCTGCATGGAATGCTCGGAATAGTCGAGCACGCTCATTTCCAGCCCCAGATGCCGCGACAGCGCATCGACGAAGCCGTCGATCGGACCGGTACCCGACCCGGTTATCGTCACTTCCTGGCCATTGTCCACGATCACCGCCTCGACCACGCGCCGTCCCTTCTTCTCCGTATCGGGGAAGGTGTGATGATCGACAAATTTCAGCCGCGCAGTGGGCTGGTCGACATAGAGCTCCATGAACCGCTGGTGGATACGGCTTGCCGGCAGTTCCTTGCCTTCCGTGTCGGTAATGGCCTGGATGTCCTGGCTGAACTCGATCTGCAGGTTGCGCGGCAGGTTGAGCCCGTAATCGGCCTGCATCACATAGGCGATGCCGCCCTTTCCAGACTGCGAGTTGATGCGAATGATCGCCTCGTAGGTGCGGCCTACATCCGCCGGGTCGATCGGCAGATAGGGCACTTCCCAGAGCTCCTTGTTGGCCTTGCGATAGGCTTTCATGCCCTTGTTGATCGCGTCCTGGTGCGAGCCGGAGAACGCCGTGTAGACAAGCTCGCCCACATAGGGGTGCCGCTCGGGGATCGGCATCTGGTTCGAATATTCGAACACGTCCTTCATCCGGTTGATGTCCGAACAGTCGAGCATCGGGTCGACGCCTTGCGTGTACATGTTGAGTGCCAGCGTCACGATATCGACATTGCCAGTGCGCTCGCCATTGCCGAACAAGGTACCCTCGACACGGTCCGCGCCCGCCATTAGGCCGAGCTCGGTCGCCGCAATGCCGGTGCCACGGTCATTGTGCGGATGCAGCGACAGAATGATCGATTCGCGCCGGTCGAGATTGCGGTGCATCCATTCGATCTGGTCAGCATGGATGTTGGGCGTCGACATCTCCACCGTTGCCGGCAGGTTGAGGATCAGCCGGTTTTCAGGCGTCGGGTCGATGATTTCCGTCACCGCGTTGCAGATCTCCAGCGCCACCTCGAGCTCGGTGCCGGTGAAGCTCTCCGGCGAATATTCGAAGCGGAACCCGCCACCAGCCTTGGCCGCCATATCGGTGATCATCTTCGCCGCATCGGTCGCGATCCGCTTGATACCCGCGACATCCTTCTCGAACACGACCCGCCGCTGCAGTTCCGACGTCGAGTTGTAGAAATGCACGATCGGATGTGTGGCGCCCTGCAGTGCCTCGAAGGTACGGTTGATCAGCTCCGGTCGGCATTGGACCAGCACCTGCAACGACACGTCATCGGGAACACCAGCTTCCTCGATCGCCCAACGGGCGAAATCGAAATCGGTCTGGGAGGCCGACGGAAACCCGATCTCGATCTCCTTGAAGCCCATGTCGAGCAGGAGTTGGAACATGCGTGCCTTGCGGTCGTGGCCCATCGGATCGATCAGCGCCTGGTTACCGTCGCGCAGATCGACCGAACACCAGATCGGTGCCGTCTCGATGCGTTTGGAGGGCCAGGTACGGTCCGGCAGATCCACGAAGGGATAGGGCTGGTACTTGGTTGCGGCGTCCGGCATGCCCTTCGGACTGCCGCGCTCGATTTTCGCGTGGTCGTTCATCGTCTCGTCTCTCCCGCGCCGATCGCGTGGTTCCATGCCACGGGCTGCCAGGCGCTTCCAACTGTTTTTGTCAGGAATGTGCTTCGGTCAGGAGCAAGGGCCGCTGGCGGCAAACCGACCGCCGGGCGCTCCTTCAGCGGACCCGGCGATCGCCGCTAAGGCCGAGCAGAAGCGAGGAAAGCGCGCGCGAAACCGCCACCGGCAGGGCCGGGCGGGAGACGACAAAGATGTCGGCGCGCGTGAACATGGCCGGATTGATAGCGGACCGTTGCCATCTATGCAAGAAGGTGCTCGAGGCGTTCTGCTCACTACCCTGCAAGCAATTGGCTTGCAACGTGTTGTCCTGACAGCAGTGCGCCGTGCACCGTGCCGAAATGATTGGTCGACGCAGCCTCGCCGGCAAACCACAATTGCCCATCCCAATCCGTCCCGGCCAGAGCCTGCCTTGTCGCTGGCGTACTGCCCACGGCGTTGAAACTGTAGCTTCCCTCGCTGAAACGATCCTGGCCCCAGCGAGTGACCTGAGCAGCCACGGGGGCAGGAAAACCGGAACCGAACATGGTGCGCAGCGAATCGTGGGCAGCAGCAGCGGTATCGCGATCGCTCAGCCGCTCGATCTCGACAGCAGGGTCGGCCGCATTGAAGCCTACCAGTGTGGGCGATTTCAACGTGCGGGCCAGAGACACCCACTCGGCCCAGTATCCCGGCTGCGGTCCAAGCCAGCCGATCCAGTCGACATCATCGGGCCAGGCAACCCGATCGAACCGAAGCCAGCATTTGTTCAGAAGCCCCATCCGAAGCGTGTCGATTGCCGCGCGGCGCGCAGGGGTGAGTGGACTCGAGAAGCGGACGCGGCCGGATTGCAGCACACCAAGGGGCAGCGTGCAGATCACGCGCTCGGCCGCAATTCGCTGACCGTCCTTGAGTATCACCCGACCCGGTTCGATTTCCACCGCCTCGGCCGCCAGTCGGACATCGAGCCCTTGAGCAAGATGGGACGTGATCTGATCGAATCCGTTCGGGAAGAGCAGATCCGCCCCACCAAAAGCCGCGCCCTCGTCCCCGTACCACGCCGACAGCAAGCGCGCGGGACTGCCATATTCATGTTCGAGCGAACTGTTTACCAGATACATGACGAGGCGGCGTTCGTCAGATGTTGCTCGCCGCCATTCGGCAGATGCCTCCAGAGCTTGCAGCACCGAGACATCCCGGTCCAGCCTTTCGCTGGCCGCCAGCGCCCGCCTGAGGATGGTTTCCGCCGGCCTAAGGTCCGGGTCTGCCGTCTGGCCCTCAGGCCCCAGCAATATTGCCTCGTCGAAGCTCGTGGCCACGGTACGTGCCCCCGCCGATCGTGCGAGAGCGACCAATGGGTTTCCCCTTTCCCCATGGATCCAGCTTGCGCCCAGATCGAGAGGCAGATTGTGCCAAAGCCGAGAGGTATCTATTCGCCCGCCGATCCGCGCACGCGCTTCGATGACCGTGACGCTATGACCGGCGTCGTGGAGCACCCGCGCGGCGGCAAGCCCGGCGATGCCGGCTCCAACGACAAGCGTGCTACGGACCGGCTTCGCGGCAAGCCCACCGGAAACAAATGGCATTGCCCCAGCGGCTCCTAATCCCTGCAGCAGCAGTCGCCGGTCCATGTGCTGCTTCATCATTCCCCCGGGCAAGCGCTTTCTGCGCCTCGCGATGATCAGTTTCACTGCAATTCTAGACACTGTCAAAAAACACGACGTCGACGGCAAAGGCGTCACGGTAACCCAGCATTAAGCTTCCACCACGCAAGTCCGATTCAATTACTTTGTAGTCATTTCTAATACCTAGAAATCAGGTCAGTGAACCAATTCTTCCGGGCCACCAATATCCGGCGGATTGGTGCATATTGCACTGGAGCGCCTCGGAGTCTCCGGCAGTTGCAGATAGCTGCCAGCTGGCAAATTCGAGGCGGGCGGCGCCTGCAGGGGCAGCGGATTTGCCGGATCGGGGAGGAGAGGTCCACATGACCGAATGCACGCGGAATCGAGGGATTTACGGCGTTTTCGGCGTTCTCTTCGGTGCCTGCTTTCCCGCAACTGCGCTTGCTATCGACATTTTTTGGCTCCGCGGCCAATGGGCACCTCTGTCCACTATACTCGTGGAAAACCCACTGCACATGATCATTCTGATGGCACCGTTCGTCTTGGGCGCGGTGTTCTTTGTTCTCGGGCTTCAGCATGATCGCCGCGCAACGTTGTTCGACGAACACAGGGAAAAGAACCATTTCTTCGAACGAATGGTCGAAGGCGTCTCCGACTATGCAATCTACATGATCGATCCTCAGGGTCTCGTCATGAGTTGGAACAAGGGCGCCATGCGCTTCAAGGGTTATGAAGCGGCCGAAATCATCGGCGCGCATGTCTCAACGTTCTACCTGGAAGAAGATCGCAATGCGGGCGCGCCACAGCAAGCACTCGCGCGTGCTCTTGCCGACGGCAGTTTCGAAGCGGAAGGCTGGAGAACAAGGAAGGACGGAACCCGCTTCTGGGCTCAGGTTGTCATCGACCCCATTCATGACGATCATGGCAGCCACATCGGTTTTGCCAAAATCACGCGCGACCGCACGGAACAAAAGACCGCCGAGGACCGGATCCGGCATCTGGCCCGACATGATACTTTGACCGGCCTGCCAAATCGCAAGAAGTTCCGAGAGGAACTCGACATAAACCTCGCCGAAGCCGAACGCAAAGGCGAGCAGGTTGCGGTTGCGGCGATCGACCTGGACCGCTTCAAGGAAATCAATGACACCTTCGGCCACTCCATTGGCGACCAGGTGCTCTGCGTGCTCTCGGACCGTATCCGTAGCCGGCTCGAAGCTGGCGAAATGATAGGTCGCTTCGGCGGCGACGAGTTCGTTGCAATGAAGCCCTACAAGTCTACCGAAGCCCTGCAGGACTTCATACAGAGGCTGGAGACAGCTCTGTGCGAAACCATGCCGCTGGAGGTCGGGGAACTGACCCCAGGCGCCAGCCTGGGCGTTGCAATCTTTCCGCTCGACGCTCGCGACTCCGATAAGCTGTTGAACAACGCCGACATGGCGATGTATCGCGCCAAGGAAGCGCTCGATGAGCGGGTCTGCTACTACGAAGCCTCGATGGACGAGGCAGAGCGAGACCGCAGGCTTCTTGCCAAGGACATCTGGACCGGGCTGAAGGAAGAACAGTTCTTCCTGAATTTCCAGGTTCAAAGAGCGGCAGCCGACCATCGACCAACCGGATACGAGGTTCTTCTGCGCTGGCGTCATCCGACACGTGGCATGGTTCCGCCGGCGATCTTCATTCCGATAGCCGAGGAATGTGGGGCGATATCTGCGCTTGGCGAGTGGGTATTGGAAAAAGCATGCGCGGCGGCAGCCGCTTGGCACGTCCAGGAGAAGATCGCCGTTAACCTGTCACCACTGCAACTGACGAACCTGAACCTGGTCACCCGGCTCAAGGAAATTCTTCTGGCGACGGGGCTTCCGCCTGGCCGTCTCGAACTGGAAGTCACCGAATCCGCGATCATCGCCGACAAGCAGCGGGCGCTTCACATCCTTCGTCAGATCAAGGCCATGGGCGTGACAATAGCCATGGATGATTTCGGGACCGGGTATTCCTCGCTGGAAACCCTGCGGTCCTTTCCCTTTGACAAGATCAAGCTCGACCGCAGCTTTGTGCGTGACCTGGAGGTCGACAGGCAATCGCGCGCCTTCGTTCGAGCAATCCTGGCGCTTGGAAAGAGCCTTGCTATCCCCGTACTTGCAGAGGGCGTCGAAACCGAAGCCCAGGCGGATCTGCTGACCCTGGAAGGTTGCGACCAGTTCCAGGGCTTCTTCTTTGGACGCCCGTCCATGCTCAATGACGTTATGTCTGACGAGCAAGAAGAGCGGAAAGCCGGCTGAGTAGGACGCCTAGGACAACGCTTCGAGATCCGCCCGAAATCCTTGCGGATCGCTCGCCGATACCAGCCGGTCGACCGCCTCGTGCTCTGTGCGCCAGATGGGCACCGCGCGTGCGAGAAGCGCCCTGCCCTCTTCCGTCAGTGAAAGGCGCCGGTTTCGACGGTCCTTCTCGTCAGGACGCACTGAAACCAGTCCTGCCTTTTCGAGTGGTTTCAGCGCCGCCGTCAGTGTCGTGCGGTCCATCACAAGGAATTCCGCGATATCCGACATTCGCGGACTGTCGGGTCGGTTCAGCGACATCATCATTGAGAACTGCCCGTTGGTGATGCCGAGCGGGCGAAACGCTTCGTCGAAGCGGCGAGACAGTGCCCGCGCTGCACGGCGCACCGCAAAACACAGGCAGGTGTCGCGCACATGCAGCGTCGTGGCAAGATCGACAGGCGGCTCCTTTGACATGAACCCATAAATGTTGATATCAACTTAAATGTCCAGCTTTGGAGTTGGACAAAATGTCGCTGGTCGAGTGTGGGAGGAGAATCATGGCCCCGAAAGTCCTCGTACTGGTTGGCACCCGGAAGGGCGCCTTCATTTTCGAAAGCGGCAAGGACAGGCGCGAATGGAAGCTGAAGGGCCCGTTCTGCCAGACCTGGCCGATGAATCATGTCATCGGCGACGAGGAAACCAGCACAATATTCGGCGGCGGTGGCGATCATTGGTTCGGGCCGGCGGTGTGGAAGACCACCGATCTCGGTGAAACTTGGACCCATTCCAGCAAGGGGCTTGCCTACGAGGAAGGCCACGAGCCGATCGCTTCGGTCTGGAGCGTCCACAAGCGCAACGGAACGCTCTATGCCGGCGTGCAGCCGGCTGGCCTGTTTCGCAGCGATGACGGCGGCGAGAGCTGGACCCATCTGGACGGGCTGCAAAAACACCCCTCGCGCTCCGAATGGCATCCCGGCGGCGCCGGGCTGATTCTGCATTCGCTGGTCACCGACCCGGAAGACGACAAGCGCATCTGGATCGGCATTTCGGCAGCCGGCGTCTTTCATTCCGCCGATGGCGGCGAGACGTGGGAACCGCGCAACAAGGGCACGCGAGCCGACTACGCGCCAGAGGATCAGCGCTATCCCGAATTCGGCCAGTGCGTGCATTCGATCGTCAAGGCGTCGAACTCGAAGGACCTCTTCTACCAGCAGAACCATTGCGGCATGTACCGCAGCGAGGATGGCGGTCGAAGCTGGGAGAGCATCGAGAACGGCCTGCCCTCTTCCTTCGGCTTCCCGGCTGCAGCCCATCCGCGCGACCCCGACACGCTGTATCTTCTGCCGCTCAACGGCGATCAGGCCGGTCGCTACATGCCCGATGCCGCCGCCGCCGTGTGGCGCACGCGCGATGGCGGCCGGACCTGGCAGGATTTGCGCAACGGTCTGCCACAGGAAAACGCCTATTTCGGCGTGCTGCGACAGGCCATGGCGACCGACCGGCTGGAACCTGCCGGTGTCTATTTCGGCACCTCAGGCGGCGAGTTGTTCGCCAGCGCCGACGAAGGGGACAACTGGATCCCGATGGCCAGCCACTTGCCCGCCATCCTCTCGGTCGAGACCATGGTGATCGAGGAGTAACCGGTGTCCCGTCACGACATAGCTGCGCCGGTGGGCGCAGCGCTTGTCACGGTCAAGCTGCCGGCTTTGCTAGTCGACCTCTTCCCCGGCTCGCGTCGCGAAGTGGTGGTGGAAGCCGCAAGCGTGCGCGAGATGTTCGACGAACTCGACCGGCTCTGGCCCGGCATGGCCGACCGGCTGCGCAACTCCCGACCTGCGATACGCAAACACATCAACGTCTTCGTCGATGGCGAGCGGGTATCGCTGGACACAAGGCTGGCGCCGGGCGCGACCGTCTGGGTACTGACGGCTATCAGCGGGGGGTGAGCAAAACAAAAGGGCGGGTAAAGACCCGCCCTCCACGTTCGATCACGAACCGTTTCCTACATCGCCTGTGCGACCGCACCCGTTCCTTCGAGCTGTCGGCGAACTGCCTCCGGCATCTCGCGGTGCGGATACATCAGGGGTTCGTCATGAAGCACCACCACCTGGGTATTCAGCGGCACGCGATTGTAGAGATCGATGATGTCCTGGTTGAACAGGCGGATACAGCCGGACGAAACAGCAAGGCCAATCGACCAGGGCTCTGACGTGCCGTGGATGCGGTACAGCGTGTCACGACCGTTCTGGTAAAGATAGAGTGCGCGCGGGCCGAGCGGGTTTTCCAGACCCGGTTCCATGCCACCGGCCCACTGAGCATTACGCTCGGGGTCGCGGGCGATCATGTTGGCAGTCGGCGTCCAGCGCGGCCATTCGGCCTTGCGCGCCACTTCAGCCGTGCCCTCGAATGCCAGGCCGGCACGACCGACGCCAATGCCGTAGCGCATCGCCTTGCCGTTCTCCTGCACGAGATACAAGAAGCGATTGTTGGTATCGACCACGATCGTACCGGGAGCCTCATGGCGATGGTAGTTCACCTGCTGACGGAAGAAGCGCTCGTCGACATTGCGAATGTCGGTCGCCGGCAGCGGAAAACGCTCGTCAGGCTTGGCGCCGTACATGGCGCGATAAAACGGATCGGGTCCAGACGGCGCCACCGGCTGATAAGCCGTGGTTGGCCCCGACGAAGACGACACGCATGCAGCCAGAAAGAGCGGCAGCATCGCAATCACGATCAGACGGGAGACAAACTGGATCACGTTATTCGACACACACATAATGGCTTCCATGGACGGCATTTCGGATTTCGGGTGACAACGCGTGAGCACGTCGTTTGATCCCGCATGTGCTGCCGAATAGTGTCGGCTGCTAGGACAAAAAAGAGCAAAATCGTGACCAACTGGTAACTGTGGCAATGTGGTCACACCGCTGGAGTGGAGGCTGAAGCGTCGTTCTTGGCCTCGCTGTCCGGTTCAACGTGGATCGTAACGCGAACGGAAGGGATTTCGGCACGCAAAGCGGCCTCTATCCGGTCACAAATGGCATGCGAGACCGCTACCGTGGTATTTGCGTTCACAACCATGTGAAATTCGATGAATGTGGCCCGCGCCGCGACGCGTGTCTTCAGATCATGGATTTCTAGCGCTCCGCCGGCATTCTGGAGAATGATGCGTTCGATGCGATCATTGTCTTCAGGTTCGGCGGCGCGATCCATCAGGCCTTGGATGGATTCGTTCACGAGTTTCCAGCCCTGCCACAATATGTTGGCCGCCACCAGAAGCGCCAGCAACGGATCCAGGAACAGCCAACCCGTGCCCAACGCCAGCAGGAGGCCCATCACCACCCCGATCGATGTCACGACGTCGGAGAAGATGTGCTTCGCATCTGCAACCAGTGCCGGCGAGCGCGCCTCGCGCCCGGCCTTTATCAGCACCCAGGCCCATATGCCGTTGATCACGGTTGAAAGGATGCTGATGGCCAGTCCGAGATCGGCCTGCTCCAGGTCCGGCGGGTCGATCAGCGCGGGCAGAGCCTGCCGCATGATCAGCAACGCCGCAATCACAATCAGGACGCCTTCCAGAACAGCCGAGAGGTATTCGGCCTTGTGATGGCCAAAAGGATGCTCGTCGTCGGCCGGCATATGGCTGACGCGGATAGCATACCAGGCAACAAGGGCGGCGATGATGTTGACCGTCGATTCCAGCGCGTCCGAATAGAGCGCGACCGAACCGGTGATCCACCAGGCCCATGTCTTCAACGCCACGACAACCAGCGCAACCCCGATAGAGATCAGCGCCAGTCGGCGTATCCTTTCCTTGGCACTCATCACGACCTGCCTTAGGCAGCCTTGGTCTTGGCGCGGCGGGGCAAATGGGCGACCACGTTCTCGATCATGCGCATGCCTGCGTCCTGGCCCAGCGTCATGATCGACTCCGGGTGAAACTGCACGGCTGCCACCGGTTCGCTTTTGTGCTCGATTGCCATGACGATGCCGTCATCCGTCTCGGCAGTGACGACAAACTCGTCCGGCAGGCGGGCAGGGTCCGCGAATATCGAGTGGTAGCGCCCCACAGTTACTTCCTTCGGCAACCCAGAGAAAATGACCTCCTGCTTGTTGACCCGGATGCGTGACGGCTTTCCATGAACGGGTTCGCGCAGATGCCGCAACTCGCCACCATATGCCTCCGCCAGCGCCTGCAGGCCGAGACAGACTCCGAAAATGGGAAGGTCGCGCCTGCGTGCCTTGGTGATCGTGGACTTGCAGTCGAAATCCGTCGGCATGCCGGGCCCCGGCGACAGGACAACAAGGTCGGGCGCGACCTCGTCGAAAACTTCCTCCGGCACAGGCGCCCGCACCGTTGCCACGCGCGCGCCCGTCTGGCGGAAGTAGTTTGCCAGCGTGTGAACAAAGGAATCCTCGTGATCGACAAGGAGGATCGACACACCCTCGCCCACTCTGGAGGTCTCACGTCCAACCCCGGCCGCATTGGGCTTGCCCGCCTCGCGGATTGCCGCAAGCATGGCGGAGGCCTTCAGTTCGGTCTCTGCCTCTTCTTCGGCCGGATCTGAATCGAATAGCAGCGTGGCCCCAGCCCGCACCTCGGCTATGCCGTCCTTGATGCGGATCGTGCGCAAGGTGAGCCCGGTGTTCATGTCGCCGTTGAAGTGGACCATGCCGATCGCGCCGCCGTACCAGGCACGCGGGCTCTTCTCGTGTTTTTCGATGAAGCGCATCGCCCACAGTTTCGGGGCGCCGGTTACTGTCACCGCCCAGGCATGGGAAAGGAAAGCGTCGAAAGCGTCCATCCCCTCACGAAGCCGCCCCTCGATATGGTCAACGGTATGGATGAGGCGCGAATACATCTCGATCTGCCGCCGGCCGATGACCCGCACCGACCCCGGCTCGCACACGCGGCTCTTGTCGTTTCGATCAACGTCGGAGCACATCGTGAGTTCGCTCTCGTCCTTTTTGGAATTTAGGAGCTTCAGTATCTGCTCGGAATCGGAAATCGCGTCATCACCGCGTTTGATCGTGCCCGAAATCGGGCAGGTCTCCACGCGCCTTCCATTCACGCGCACGAACATCTCCGGCGATGCGCCGATGAGATATTCGTTGTCGCCCAGATTGATGAAGAAGGAATAGGGGGACGGGTTGATGGTCTTCAGCCGCCGCGCCACTTCAGACGGCTTGGATTCGCAGCGCTCGAAGAACATTTGCCCGGGGACCACTTCGAAAAGGTCGCCCCGAAGGAAGCTGTCCTTCGCCTTTTCGACGAGGCGCGCATATTCTCCGGGTTCGTGGTCCCCACGCGGCGGAATTTTGTCGGAAGCCTTGAAGGGGCGCTGCTCTCCGCCACGGGCGAGGCCTTCCGTGGTGAAGCCTTCTCCGGAATAATCGTAGCGGTCATGCCAGGCGCAAGCCTGGTGATGGTCCACGACAAGAATCTCGTCCGGAAGATAAAGCACCAGGTCCCGCTGGTCGTCGGGTCTCTCGCGATGCAGTTCGACAGGGTCGAACTGAAAGGCAAGATCATAGCCAAAGGCGCCATAGAGCCCGAGATTGCCATCTTCGTCGGTGCGAAACAGGTCGATAATGGCACGCAGCGGGGTGAAGACCGTCGGTACGCGCGACCGATCTTCCTCGGCCGTCACGCCCGCGGGTTCATGCACACGGACCGCGATGACGCGGGCATCGGCGGACTCGATGGTGATGTCGGACAATCTTTCGAGGCAAGCGCGAACGACAGGCAGCAACACGGCTCCGCGGCCGTTCAATGCCTCGATGCGCATCGCAAGTCCCTTCGCCGTGATCACCACCGGCGGATCGACTATTGCGGTGTCCCAGCGCGTATAGCGTCCCGGATATTCGTAGTTCGAAGAAAACAGGCAGCCGCGCCGGGAATCCAGCGCTTCGACATATGCCTCGATGGCGCCCTCGTACGGCGTCTCGCTGCGTCGCCGTACGATGGTCACCCCACCTGCGGTCACAAAGCCTTCCGCGCCGTCTTCAAGTTCCACAACACTCATCGCAGAGTTCTCCCTCTCGCTTTGCTGGCGGGAACCGGACACCCAGATACGCGAAATGGCCGCCCGGTTTTCCCGCTGCGGCCATCTGAAAATTCACGCACAAACGCTCTCTTCGGCCGCTGTTAGCGGACCCACCACCAGAGCTTCGAGATCGTTGGCGTCTTCATGGGATAAGGCATAGCTGCGAACGATCTTGCGGGCAAGCCCATATCGCGTGGGCCGCGAGAACCCATACGGCCTGTATACGGAGCCAGCCCTGCGCTGTGCCGGCATTGGCAATTCGAAGCTCGCATCCCGCACAAACATGCGCATTCAAGCGGGTTTTGGCCTGACAGGATTTGCTTGCATGGCCGCAACTATTGACGTATGGCACCTGCCATTACAGGATGTATACAATCTGCATGCCGTCTCTTGCGCGGCGAGGGAATCTGAAGTGTCGCACTTTCGGTGCGAGGTGGAGGATCGGCGCGTCAGGCAGGAAAGTCCGGAAGGAGTCCGGCTCTCCTGAAGCCGGCCAGCAAAGCTAGAGTTCCAATAGGGAGAGAAAAAACCCATGTCACAGAGCCTGCAACAGAAACTGGATGCCTCCGGCAACATCGTGAAGATGCTGCGCAATTCCAAGGTCGGCGCTTACGTCTACCCAGTGGTCGCACCCGAGTTCCACAACTGGCGCGACGAGCAGCGCGCGTGGCGTGAGTCGGCTGTGCTGTTTGATCAGTCGCACCACATGGCGGAACTCCTGGTCGAAGGCCCGGATGCAGAGAAGTTCCTCTCCTATCTCGCCATCAACTCCTTCAAGAACTTCACCCCCGGCAAGGCCAAGCACTTCGTGCCGGTCACCCCGGAAGGCTACGTCATTGGCGACGTGATCATGTTCCGCGAGAGCGAGACCGAGTTCAACCTGGTTGGCCGCGCGCCGACCGTGAGCTGGGTTCAGTACCATGCCGAGACCGGCAATTGGGACGTCAAGCTGACCGAGGATCCCCGTTCGCCTTCGCGTCCTCAAGGCAAGCCGGTCATCCGCCGCCACTATCGCTTCCAGGTCCAGGGCCCCAACGCCCCGGCCATTCTGGAAAAGCTGAATGGCGGTCCGGTTCCGGAGATCAAGTTCTTCAACATGGACTGGATCAACATTGGCGGCCAGAAGGTACGTGCGCTCCGTCACGGCATGGCCGGCGTTCCGGGCCTCGAACTCTACGGTCCCTATTCCGACTATGATCGGGTTCGCGACGCCATTCTCGAAGCTGGCGAAGGCCATGGCCTGGTCCCGGTCGGTTCGCGTGCCTACGCCACCAACACGCTGGAATCGGGCTGGATCCCCTCTCCGCTGCCCGCGATCTACACGGGCGAATCCATGCGCGGCTACCGCGAGTGGCTTTCCGACAAGTCCTACGAAGCGACTGGTGCCATTGGCGGTTCCTACGAGTCCGACAATATCGAGGACTACTATCTGTCGCCGTGGGATCTGGGCTACGACTTCTACGTCAAGTTCGACCACGACTTCATCGGCCGCGAGGCGCTCGAGAAGATGGCCGACAAGCAGCACCGCCGCAAGGTGACCTTCGAGTGGAACCCGGAAGACTGCATCAACGCCTTCGCGACCCTGTTCGAGGACGGCGCCAATGTGAAGGCGATGGACTTCCCGCTCTTCAATTACGCCTCGTCGAGCTATGACAAGATCATGAGCGGCGACAAAATGGTCGGTCTCTCCATGTTCGCCGGCTATTCCTACAACGAGCGCCGCGCGCTCTCGCTCGGCACTGTCGATGCCGACGTCAAGGAAGGCGACGAGCTGAAGCTGGTCTGGGGCGAGCCGGAGCCCGGCACGGAAAAGACCACCGTGGAACCGTCGCGCCAGATGGAGATCCGCGTGCGCGTTTCCAAGGTGCCGTATTCCAGCGATGCTCGCGAGAGCTACGTCGACAGCTGGCGTACCCGCAAGAACGCCTGATCGAACCGCAAGTCTCCCAAGGCTTGACACTGCCCCGGCCGCGAGAGCAATCGCTTTCGCGGCCGGTGTGTTTTTGAGAACGCTGGCGAGGAGAGGAAGACCGGATGAGCTTCGACCTTGACGCCTATCTGCAGCGGATCGGACTGGCCGAACCCTGCCCACCAACGGCCGAAGGCCTGCGGCGACTGCAGAGGGCGCAATTGCGCTCGATCGCCTTTGAGTGCATCGATCCGTTTCTCGGCAAGGTGCCCGACCTTCATCCCGACGCCTTGTGGGAAAAGCTGGTCCTGTCCGCCCGCGGCGGCTACTGCTTCGAGTTGAATTCCCTTTTCGGCCAGGCGCTTGCGGCGCAGGGCTTCGTCGCTTCCCCGATCATGTGCAGGGTGCGCACCACCCTGCCCGAGGGCGGCGCCCGTTCGCATCTGGCCTGGGTGGTGGAAATTGACGGTAGGGAATGGTTATCTGACTGCGGTTTTGGCGGCCCCTGCCCCCCCGAACCGGTGCTGATCGAACACGGGACCAAGCAGGTGCTGGGACAAGCGCGCTACCGCATACGCTCGCTTGGTCGCGAGGAACTGCTGGAACGGGAAAGCGATGGTGACTGGCGCCCGCTCTACAGCTTTGAGCGCGTTACCGTCATCCAGGCCGATCTAGAAGCCGCGAACTTTGTCAGCGCGCGCTGGGAGCACGCCCCTTTCTCCAACAATCTGATGCTCTCCATCTTCCGCGACGAGGGCCGGCTGACCGTGCTCAACAATGTCGTGCGCTCGGAATCCAATGGCGGTCGGCAGGCCAGCAACATTGCGAGCCACGAGGAACTGGCGGAACTCCTTGAGGGACCATTCGGCCTGAAGCTGGCGCCAGAAACCGTTACCCGCATCTGGCGACGGCTGGAGGCACAGCGGTCCGACAGACCAGAGACGGAATGACCATGCGCCTTGCGGCAGGACAAATACATCCGGCCTGACTACATTAAAGTCCAGCAGGCCAAACCGTCGCAACGAGGACATCTATGAGCTGGTCGTTCAGGATCGCCACCATAGCCGGCACGCAGGTGCGGGTGCACGTCACCTTTGCGCTGATCCTCGCCTGGTTCTGGTGGATGCACTATCAGATCGGTGGCGTGCCAGCGGCCTGGGAAGGCGTGCTCTTCATTCTCGCCGTGTTTGCCTGCGTCGTTGCCCACGAATTCGGCCACGCGCTGGCCGCCCGCCGCTTCGGCATCAAGACGCCCGACATCACGTTGCTGCCAATTGGCGGGCTGGCCCGGCTCGAGCGCATGCCGGAAGAACCCTGGCAGGAATTCGTGATCGCCATTGCCGGACCGGCGGTCAATATCGTCATCGCGGTCGTCATCCTGCTGGCGCTTGGCGGCACGGGACAGCTCGCCGACATGGCGAATGTCGAGGATCCCCGCGTGAACTTTCTTGTTCGGCTGGCCGGCGTGAACATCTTCCTGGTCATCTTCAACATGATCCCCGCCTTTCCGATGGATGGCGGCCGCGTGCTCCGTGCAGCGCTTGCCTCGCGCATGAGCTGGGCCCGGGCGACCCAGATCGCGGCCACCATCGGCCAGGGCATGGCCTTCGTGCTGGGCTTTCTCGGACTTCTCTACAATCCGATCCTGATCTTCATCGCCATCTTCGTCTATCTGGCCGCCACGGCTGAAAGCCAGACCGCCCAGATCCGCGACATTTCCTCCAGTGTTCTGGTCGGCGACGTGATGGTGCGCCAGTATGCGTCTCTTCAGCCTTCTTCCAGTCTTGCCCATGCCGTCGAGGCGCTGCTCGACACGAGCCAGCACGAATTTCCTGTTCTGACCGCCGACGACAGGCTCGAAGGCGTTTTGACCCGCAACGACATGATCCGTGGACTGAAGGAACTGGGACCGCATGCCACCGTCGAGAAGGCGATGCAGCGCGATGTGCCGACCATCCATCATCGCCAGTCCCTGACCGATGCGCTGAAGCTGCTGCAGGAATCCGGGGCGCCGGCCGTGGCAGCCGTCGACAGTGTGGGCCGGCTCGTCGGGCTGGTCACGCACGAGAATATCGGCGAGATGCTGATGGTTCGCTCAGCCGTGCCGGAGGGCTTCAGCTTCGGCCGCGTCAGGCGCGCCCGAGGCTAGGCTCAGGCCGCGCCGATCCGCAGAAGATCGTGGAAATGGACGATGCCGGCCGGCCGGCCGTCCTCTTCCACGACAACCAGCGCGCTGATGTTGTGGTCGTTGATGAGGCCGGTCGCCACGCCCGACAGCATGTCGGGCTGGGCGGTCTTTGGATCGCGTGTCATCACGTCTTCGACCTTCAGCGCAGCCAGGTTGCGGTCGAGGTGACGGGCAAGATCACCATCGGTGATGATGCCGACCAGCAAGCCTTCGCCATCCACGACGCAGACGCAACCGAACCGCTTTTCCGACAGCGTCATCACGGCGTCCGGCAGGCTGGTACCCATGGGCACGAGCGGCATCTCGGCACCGGTGTGCATGAATTCGCGCAGCTTGGTCAGGCTGGCACCCAGCCGCCCTCCCGGATGAAAGGTGCGGAAATTGTCTGGCGTGAACCCTCGCGCCTCGAGCAGCGCCACTGCCAGCGCATCGCCGACGGCCAGTTGCTGCAGGGTCGATGTTGTGGGTGCCAAGCCGTGCGGGCAGGCCTCCGCCGTTTTCGGCAAGGCCAACACGACATTTGACTGGCGCGCCAACGCGGATTCCCTGCCTGACGTGATCGCCACCAGCGGAATGGAGTAGCGGCGCGAATAGGCGACAATGCCTTTCAACTCCTCGCTCTCGCCCGACCACGACAGGGCCAGAACCGCGTCGTTCTCCGCGATCATGCCGAGATCGCCATGATTTGCCTCGACCGGATGCACGAAATAGGCCGGCGTGCCGGTCGAAGCGAGCGTGGCCGCAATCTTCGAGCCGATATGGCCGCTCTTGCCGACGCCGGTCACGATGACACGACCCGATATCGCCGACAGCAGTTGAACCGCCTCCGCGAAGGGACCGGCAAGCCCATTCTGAAGAGCTTCGGCAAGCGCCTCCAGCCCGGTCGCCTCGATGCGGACCGTCCTGAGTGCTGATTCAATGGCAGCCTGTGCGCTCACCTGGTTCTGCTGGGGTCTGGTTAACATGGGTCTGCGATAGCGCCAAAGCGCGTCGATGTCCATTTGCGTCTGTCGCTTCGCACAGCCTGCCGGCAAATCTCAACGATCCATTAACCAAGCACGTTTACCGTTCGGCAATCTTTTGCGGTACTCCCGCAACATATCGATTGGCCAGGGATGTTTCCAGGACAGGCACAGTACGGGCTGAAACGGCACGCGACCCTTTTGGCCGCGGGCCTGTTCCTTGCCGGCATGGCGCTGGCCCTGTTTGGCGCCGAGGGAGCCTTGTCACAGCAATCCTCTGGCCTGCGTGGCACCCTTTCTGGAAGCCTCGTGGAGCGAACCGCCACGGCCGGGCGCACGACCAATCCGCAAGCAGAAACGGACCCGACGACAACTGCATCGACATCAATTCGCCCTCGGACGTCACAGGCAGCCGCCGCTGCATCTCGGGAAGCCCCGGACATCTTTCCCGAACCGCTGGAGGCCCGGTCGGTCACGTCCTCAACGGCCGAAGGGCAGACAGCCCGCCCCATCGCAGAGCTGGAAGACCTGACCACCGGCACGACAAGAGCACAGCCGCTCGAAGGGCTCGAGATGGACGACATGCGCCGGGAAGGCCCAGAAAGTGTGAGACTTGGCCCGATCGAAGGGCTGGACCGAGCAGCGGATCCCACCCCCTTCGCGCCAGTAGGCATTCGCCTGGGCAATTTCGATCTCTTTCCATCCATCGAACAGGGCATCGGCCATATCTCCAACACGGGCGGTGCGGCCGGCAGCCGGAGTTCGACCGTCTCCGAAACGGCACTTCGGCTGGAAGCGCGCTCGGATTGGGGCCGGCATTCCGCCAACTTAACCGGGACCGGCGTCATCCGCAGGGCGATCGCGGGGGCGCCGGTGTCCGAACTGGAAGGCAATGTCGACGCCAGATTCCGGCTGGAGCTGCCAGGTGAATTCTCGGCCACGGGTGGATTTGCCTATGATCTCAGACCCGAATCCGCCAATGCCCCGGAAGCCCTGGCAGACGTTGCAAGAAGGGCCAATCGACATGTGCTGACGGGAACCGCCGGCCTGGCGAAGGATGAGGGTCTCGCCCGTTTTGCCATTACCGGTCGGCTTGAGCGTTCTCTCTACGAGAATGCCCGGCTGACCGACGACACTTTCGTTTCCCAAAGGGAGCGGAACTCCACACTGGCGAGCCTGTCTCTTCGCGGAGGCTATGCCATCTCCCCTGCCCTGCGCCCATTTGTGGAAGGCGAGATCGGGCGGCGCCTGCAGGATGTCAGGATAGACTCCTCGGGATTTGCTCGGTCTACCAATCGCTATGCGCTGCGCGGCGGCCTCGAGCTTGATCTTGGTGAGAAACTGTCGGGCGAATTGGCTGCGGGCTGGCTGACCGAAAGACCAGACGATGCAAATCTCAACCCCATTTCAGGGCTGTCGCTGCAAGGCAATATAGACTGGTCGCCTGTTCGGGGCACGACAGTCACCCTTGCAGGCTCGACGACCGTCGAAGGTTCGACGGCGCCGGGAGAGACGGGAACATTGCTGTACACTGGCAGCCTGACACTCGCACGCGAGTTACGCTCAAATCTGACTGGCCAGACGACCTTTGGCATCGATTACCGGCGCTATCCGGGATCGCCGGATCACGACATCACGCTGAGGGGCGAGGCCAGCGTGACATGGTGGCTCAATCGCTACGCCGGCCTCGTTGGCCGCGTACGGCACGAACGGTTCACGTCCAGCCAACCCAGCAGGAACAACAGCGAGACCAGTGTGTATCTGGGTTTGCGTGCCCAGCGCTGACACGCTCAGCCCAGCCGCGAGGTGAGGATCTCCTTCACCTTGTCGCGGAGATCATCGCGAGCAAGCGCAAAGGCTACATTGGCTTCGACGAAACCTTCCGGCGTACCGCAATCATAGGTCTCCCCGCTGTATCGGTACCCGATCAGTTTTTGTCCGTCCCGCAGCTTGAACATGCCGTCGGTCAGTTGAATCTCGTTTCCGGCGCCGCGCTCCTGCGTCGCGAGGACATCGAATATCTCCGGCTGCAGGATGTAGCGACCGTTGATGAAGAGATTGGACGGAGCGTCAGCGGGGGCAGGCTTTTCAACCATTCCCGTGATCTCGAAACCGCCTCCGGCAGTATCCGGTCCCGGTGCGACAATGCCATATTTCCCGGTGTCCGATGGATCGCATTCCTCCACCGCAATGATATTGCCGCCGGTCTGACGATAAAGGTCCATCATGCCGCTCATGCAACTCGTCTGGGCACGCATGATCATGTCCGGCAACAAAAGAGCGAAGGGCTCATCTCCCACCAGTTCGCGGGCGCACCATACGGCATGTCCCAGCCCCAGGGGTTCCTGCTGCCTGGTAAAGCTTATGTCTCCGGCCTGGGGCTGCTGGGCGAGAAGCATGTCAAGAACGTCCGTTTTCCCGCGCTTGGCCAACATGTCGTAGAGTTCGTACTGCACGTCGAAGTGATCTTCGATCGCTGCCTTGTTCCGTCCGGTAACAAAAATGAAATGCTCGATCCCGGCATCACGCGCCTCGTCGAGCACATACTGGATGACCGGCCGATCGACCACCGTCAGCATTTCCTTGGGAATCGCCTTGGTGGCGGGCAGAAATCTCGTGCCGAGGCCTGCAACGGGAAAAACGGCTTTTCTTACTCTCTTCATTCAGCTCCTCCGGGTTTTCCCCTGCGGATTAGGGGCGCTCATGAACCATGTCGACCGAAAACCGGGCTGCCGATCTTCACTGACATTTTCATGCCGATATTGACGTTTATCGAACGGACAGTCGATTCTGGCCGGAACATCAGCACGTTCATGATCGAAATGGGTTATGGTAAACTCTTTCCTAACCGCCTTCGGCGATGAAAGTTCTTCAAGGCTTTCCGAGGAGGTGACAATGTCGACCAACACGATTGCCGGGCGGATGATCACGGCCAGCGCGATACTCTTTGTCGCGGCGGCCCTGCTTGTTTCAACGCTTCCGGCTCATGCGGACGCAAACTTCCAACGCTGGGTGCAGCAGTTCCGCGCAATAGCCAACCAGAATGGCATAACCAACGCAACATTCGACCGAGCTTTTTCGGGCATTTCGGCACCCGACCCGGAGGTGTTGCGGCTAGCCAACAACCAACCCGAGTTCAACGCGCCAGTCTGGCAGTATTTCGACAACCAGGTGAACGAGGAAGCGATCGCCAACGGCCGCGCGATGGCCCAGCGCCACGCCCGTCTGCTCGATGCCGTGGAACAGCGCTTTGGTGTCAGCCGCTATATCGTGTTGGCGATATGGTCGATCGAATCGCGTTACGGCGAGGCGCTCAACAACCCGCGCCAGGTGCGCAGCACGATCCGTTCGCTAGCAACACTCGCTTATGGCGATCAGCGGCGGCAGCGTTTCGGTCGCCAACAACTCGTCGCAGCATTGCAGATCTTGCAGAACGGCGATGTTGACGTCAGCCAGATGACCGGCTCGTGGGCAGGCGCAATGGGGCACACCCAGTTTATTCCGACCAGCTACCAGACCTGGGCCGTGGACATGGACGGCAATGGTCGCCGTGACATCTGGAATTCGATTCCGGATGCACTGGGATCGGCTGCCAATCTGCTGCGGGCCAATGGCTGGCGTTCCGGGCACGCCTGGGGCTACGAGGTCCGGCTGCCGGAGGGCCGACGCTTCCCAAGCGGTACCATGACTTTGGCCGAGTGGGAACGGATCGGCGTCGTACGGGCCAATGGACAGTCGTATCCACGGCCCAATGACCGTGCCGAGTTGAAAGTACCCCAGGGCCGAGACGGCATTGCGTTTCTCGTGCTGCACAACTTCAACATGCTGAAACGCTACAACAATTCCGATCTCTACGCCCTCTCCGTGGGCATGCTGGCAGACCAGATCGCCGGTCACGGCGCCTACACGAGAGACTGGTCACGCCCCTTTACGCGGCTTTCATTTGCCGAAGCCCAGGAGTTGCAGCAGCGACTGTCGAGCATGGGCTATTATGATGGCGAAATCGACGGTAGGATCGGACCAGCATCGCGCGCGGCCATTACGGCTTTTCAGCAGCGTCAGGGTCTGGCCGCTGATGGCCATCCGAGCCTCGAAGTATTGAACCGACTCAGAGGGCGGTAAGGGAAAGGACGACATCCTTTGTCTATGTTCGGAACGGCAACCAGACTGGCACTGACGGCGAGCTTGGCCATCGTGATGGTAGTTGCCGCTCCGGCCCCCTTCGGATTCGTCTCAAATGCACAGGCCCAGCAGCAACAGGAACGATCCGGCGGCGGCCTGCTTCGGTTCCTGTTCGGCAGCGGCCAGTCAAACCAGCCGGCAGCGCAACCCGCGCCTCCTCCGCAACAGCAGCGGCGGGCTACCCAGCAACGGCGGCAAACGACACCTGCAGTCAGACAGACGGTAGCCACAGTCGAAAAATCCGAAGATGCGACCAAGGTGCTTATCGTCGGCGATTTTGTCGCCGGCGGGCTCGCTGATGGCCTGGAAACGGCTTTTGCGGAAAACCCGGATGTGATCATCGCCTCCCGCACCAGTGGCTCGTCCGGGCTCGTGCGCGCGGACTATTTCGACTGGCCGGGGCGGATCGGGGAATTTCTCGAGGCCGAGAACCCCAAGATCGTCATTGTCATGGTTGGCGCGAACGACCGCCAGCAGATTGTGGTCGATGGACGGGCACAGGATCCCCGAAGCGAGGCCTGGAACAAGGAATATGAGGCCCGTGCTGCACGGCTCGCTGCTGAAATAAGCGACCACGGCGCCCATCTCGTCTGGGTGGGGACGGTGCCCTTCCGCTTCCGCAACATGACGTCAGACATGATCGCGTTCAACGATCTCTTTCGCCGTGTGGTCGAGGATGCCGGCGGCGAATACGTGGATGTCTGGGGCGGCTTTGTCGACGAGGACGGGAATTTCACCGCAAACGGGCCCGATATGAACGGACAGCCAGCACAATTGCGTGCAGAAGACGGCATCAACCTCACCAGAGCGGGCCGCCGGAAACTGGCCTTCTACCTTGAGAAGCCTCTGAACAGGCTGCTGACGGATGGAACGCGGGCGCCGAGGATGGTTTTCGGGCCAGAGCTGCCCGCCGGTCTGGGCGAGGAGGACTTCGACCCGCGCCGGATTGAGCGCACGCAGCCGATCGCCCTCAACGATCCAGCCCTTTTTGGTGCTGCCGAACTGGCCGGCGGACAGATTGGTACGCGGGCCCAATCGCGCGAACGGCTTGACGATGCAGGCGCGACGCGCGCCGTGCCGGGCCGGGCCGACGATTTTCAGCTGCAGCGGCCGCGGTCGTCGCCGACCGACCTCTGATCAACGCAAGCGTCAGCGCGGCAGCAGCGACGTTCCCATCAGAGCCTCGTCGATCGCCCGCGCCGCCTGTCGACCTTCACGGATCGCCCAGACGACGAGAGACTGGCCGCGCCGCACATCGCCGGCGGCATAGAGCCTGTCGATGCTAGTCCGGTAGTCGCGATCGTTGGCCACGATGTTCACCGACCGTCGGGCATCCGTCTCCGTCTTCAGCTTGTCGCCGAGTTCGCCCAGAACACCGGTCCCCAGCACGCCTGCAAAACCAATGGCGATGAAGGCCAGGTCGGCGCGGATGACGAATTCCGTACCTGCGATCGGCTTGCGCTTCTCGTCGACCTCGCAGCATTTGACCCCGGTCAGGACACCATCCTCGCCGATGAACTCCAGCGTGGCGACCTGGAACTCGCGCTCCGCGCCTTCGGCCTGGCTGGAGGACGTGCGCATCTTGGTCGCCCAGTAGGGCCAAACCGTCAGCTTGTCTTCCTTCTCTGGCGGCTGCGGTCGGATGTCGAGCTGCGTGACGCGGATCGCTCCCTGGCGGAAGGCGGTGCCGACACAGTCTGAAGCCGTGTCGCCGCCACCCACGACCACGACGCGCTTGCCGCCGGCCAGGATCGGCTCGGACGGCCAGGCGACCGACTGTATGTCTTCGCGGCCAACCCGCTTGTTCTGCTGCACCAGATAGGGCATCGCATCGTGCACGCCTTTGAGGTCACGACCCGGCATATCCGAAGGCCGCGGGATCTCCGACCCGCCGCAGTAGAGTACCGCCTCGTATTCGGCCAGCAGTTCGGCCACGGTCTTGTCGACACCGATATTGACGTTGCAGAAGAAGGTCACACCCTCTCCCTGCATCTGCTCGACGCGGCGGTCGATATAGTGCTTCTCGATCTTGAAGTCGGGAATGCCGAAACGCATCAGGCCGCCGGGCCGGCTTTCGCGCTCGTAGACATGGACGTCGTGCCCGGCACGTCCCAATTGCTGAGCCGCAGCCATGCCTGCCGGGCCTGATCCGATGATGGCGACCTTCTTGCCGGTCTTCTGCTCCGGCGGATATGGACGCACATATCCCTTTTCATAGGCCTTGTCGGCGATCGCCTGCTCGATCGTCTTGATGGCAACCGGCACGTCCTCGAGATTCAGCGTGCAGGCTTCCTCGCACGGCGCCGGGCAGATGCGGCCCGTCCATTCGGGGAAATTGTTGGTCGAATGCAGATTGCGGATCGCATTGTCCCAGTCCCCGCCATAGACGAGGTCGTTCCAGTCCGGGATCTGGTTGTGAATGGGACAACCCGTCGGCCCATGGCAGAATGGAATGCCGCAATCCATGCAACGTGCGGCCTGTTTCTCGACCTCGCTGTCCGACATCGGGAGCGTGAACTCCTTGAAGTGCCGAATGCGGTCGGAGGCCGGCTGGTACTGGTGTACCTGCCGATCGATCTCGAGAAATCCTGTTACCTTGCCCATATCGCCATTCCACTCATTCGCGTCGGGGCGCGGCGCGCAAGCGCACGTGCCAGCCAGATTGTCGGATCCCGGTGGCTATTCGGCCGCCAGACCCATCCGCATCCGTTGCATCTCCTCCAGAGCCCGCCGGTATTCGACCGGCATCACCTTCCGGAATTTGGGACGGTAGTCGGCCCAGTTCTCCAGAATGGCAGCCGCGCGCTGCGACCCCGTATAGGCCAGGTGATTGGAGATCAGCTGGTAGAGCCTCTCCTCGTCATGGGCTGTCATGTCGGCTTCGACGTCGACGCGGCCCTTGTGATCGATATCACCACCATGATGGTGCAATTTCTCGAGGATGTCGTCTTCCTCAGGCACCGGCTCGAGCTCGACCATCGCCATGTTGCAGCGCTCGGCGAAGTCGCCCGCCTCGTCCAGCACATAGGCGACACCGCCAGACATGCCGGCAGCGAAGTTGCGACCCGTCTGGCCGATGACCACGACAACGCCACCCGTCATGTACTCGCAGCCATGGTCGCCCACGCCCTCGACGACGGCCACGGCACCCGAATTGCGAACGGCGAAACGCTCGCCGGCCACGCCGCGGAAGTAGCATTCGCCCTCGATGGCGCCGTAGAGCACGGTGTTGCCGACGATGATCGATTCCTCGGGCACGATCCGGG
>JBKBIT010000002.1:0-191574 GCA_046297455.1 Aliihoeflea sp. | reverse complement strand
CAGATGGTGACATCGTCCCGGGTTTGGCCCGCCCAAACCCCACCGCCGCCGGCGCGCCCCGGCGCCGAGACGGATGAGGGGTGAGCCTGTCAGCCCCGCCGGCGCAAGAGATAGATGTCCATGATCGCAACCTCTTTAAGGACAGCGCTCCACGGCGCCCCCTCTGGCCTGCCGGCCATCTCCCCCTCAAGGGGGGAGATGGCCGTCATGGGTCGCTCGTCAATTGCCGGACGTTCAGGCTTGGATCCTCGTGTCAAGCCCGAGGATGACGACGCGGAAAGATACCTACTCCGCCGCTTCCCTTCGTCCGCCGGGCCTCCGCTCCAGCACTTCCTTGAGGAACTGGCCCGTGTAGCTGCGTTCTTCGGCGCAGATCGCCTCCACGCGCCCTTGCGCGACGAGTTCGCCGCCGCCGTCGCCGCCTTCGGGGCCGAGGTCCAGAATCCAGTCGGCGGTCTTGATGACTTCGAGATTGTGCTCGATGACGACGACAGTGTTGCCCTGGTCGACGAGTTCGTGGAGGACTTCCAGGAGTTTTGCCACGTCGTGGAAATGCAGGCCGGTGGTGGGTTCGTCGAGGATGTAGAGCGTCTTGCCGGTGGCGCGGCGCGACAGTTCCTTGGCAAGCTTGATGCGCTGGGCCTCGCCGCCCGACAGCGTGGTGGCCTGCTGGCCGACCTTGACGTAGCCGAGGCCGACTTTTTTCAGCGTCTCCATCTTGTCTCGCACCGACGGCACGGCGGCGAAGAACTCGGCGGCTTCCTCGACCGTCATCTCCAGCACGTCGGCGATCGACTTGCCCTTGAATAGGACTTCAAGTGTTTCGCGGTTGTAGCGCTTGCCGTGGCAAACGTCGCAGGTGACGTAGACATCGGGCAGGAAGTGCATCTCGATCTTGATGACGCCGTCGCCCTGGCAGGCCTCGCAGCGGCCGCCCTTGACGTTGAAGGAGAAGCGGCCGGGCTGGTAGCCGCGCGCCTTGGCCTCCGGCAGGCCGGCAAACCAGTCGCGGATCGGCGTGAAAGCGCCGGTATAGGTGGCGGGGTTGGACCGCGGGGTTCTCCCGATCGGCGACTGGTCGATGTCGATGACCTTGTCGAGGAATTCGAGCCCCTCGATGCGGTCGTGCTCGGCCGGGTGTTCCCTCGAGCCCATGATGCGGCGCGACGCGGCCTTGAACAGCGTCTCGATCAGGAAGGTCGACTTGCCGCCGCCAGATACGCCGGTGACGGCGGTGAAGGTGCCGAGCGGGATGTCGGCGGTGACGTTCTTGAGATTGTTGGCGCGCGCGCCGACCACGCGGATGCGCTTGCCCTTCTTGAGGGCGCGGGGCTCCGGCCGCATCGGGATTTCGAGCGCGCCGGACAGATATTGCCCCGTCAGCGAGGCCGGGTTGGCCATGATCTCGGCGGGCTTGCCTTCCGCGATGACCCGGCCGCCATGGACGCCGGCGGCGGGGCCGATATCGACGACATGGTCGGCGGTCAGGATCGCGTCCTCGTCATGCTCGACCACGATGACGGTGTTGCCGAGATCGCGCAGATGCTTGAGCGTGTCCAGCAGGCGCGAGTTGTCGCGCTGGTGCAGGCCGATGGAGGGCTCGTCGAGCACGTAGAGCACGCCGGTCAGACCCGAGCCGATCTGCGAGGCGAGGCGAATGCGCTGGCTCTCGCCGCCCGACAGCGTGCCGGAATTGCGCGACAGCGTGAGGTAGTCGAGGCCGACATCGTTCAGGAAGCGCAGGCGCTCGCGGATTTCCTTGAGGATGCGGGTGGCGATCTCGTTCTGCTTCTGGGTGAGGGACGCGGGCAGTTCCTCGAACCAGGTGACGGCGTTGCGGATCGACATGGCGGTGATTTCGCCAATATGGCGGCCGGCGATCTTGACCGCCAGCGCCTCGGGCTTGAGCCGGTAGCCCGAACAGGCGGGGCAGGGTGTGGCCGACATGTAGCGCTCGATCTCCTCGCGCGCCCAGGCGGATTCCGTCTCCTTCCAGCGGCGCTGGAGGTTCGGCACCACGCCCTCGAAGGTCTTGGTGGTGTCGTAGGAGCGCAAGCCGTCGGCATAGCGGAAGGTGATCTTGCGGCTGCCGGTGCCATGCAGAATGGCGTCGCGGGCTTCCTCGGGAAGATCGCGCCAGCGGTCGGCGACCTTGAAACCGTAGGCCTTGCCGAGTGCTTCCAGCGTCTGGAGATAATAGGGCGAGGTGGACTTGGCCCAGGGCGCGATGGCGCCGGCGCGTAGCGTCAGGTTCTCGTCGGGAACGACCATCAGCGGGTCGATCGCCTGCTGGCTGCCAAGACCGTCGCAGGTGGGGCAGGCGCCAAACGGGTTGTTGAAGGAAAACAGGCGCGGCTCGATCTCGGGAATGGTGAAGCCGGAGACCGGGCAGGCAAATTTCTCGGAAAAGACCAGGCGCTCGTGGGTCTCGTTGGCGCTCTTGTTGACGGCGTCGGCGCCGGTCAGCTTGCCTTCGAGCGGACGGTCGGCGAATTCGGCCACGGCCAGCCCATCGGCCAGTTTCAGGGCGGTTTCGAGCGAATCCGCCAGGCGCGCGGCGAGGTCCTCGCGCACCACGACACGGTCCACGACGACGTCGATGTCGTGCTTGTATTTCTTGTCGAGGGCAGGGGCCTCGGCGATCTCGTAGAAGGCGCCGTCGATCTTGACGCGCTGAAAGCCCTTCTTCTGGAGCTCGGCCAGCTCCTTGCGGTATTCGCCCTTGCGGCCGCGCACGATGGGGGCGAGCAGATAGAGGCGGGTGCCTTCCTCCAGCGCCAGCACGCGGTCGACCATCTGGGAGACGGTCTGGCTTTCGATCGGCAGGCCGGTGGCCGGCGAATAGGGCACGCCGACGCGCGCCATGAGCAGGCGCAGATAGTCGTAGATCTCGGTGACGGTGCCGACGGTGGAGCGTGGGTTGCGGCTGGTCGTCTTCTGCTCGATGGAGATGGCCGGCGACAGCCCGTCGATCTGGTCGACATCGGGCTTCTGCATCATCTCCAGGAACTGGCGCGCATAGGCCGACAGGCTCTCGACATAGCGGCGCTGGCCCTCGGCATAGATCGTGTCGAAGGCGAGCGAGGACTTGCCCGAGCCGGACAGGCCGGTCATCACGATGAGGGAGTCGCGCGGCAGGTCGAGATCGACATTCTTGAGATTATGCTCGCGCGCGCCGCGAATGGAGATGAATTTGTGTTCGGCCATGGCCGGTTGCCGCTCTTCGTGTTCTTGCGCCTGGCGCGGGCGTACCGGCCAGCACCACATGTAGGTCAATCCGCGTCGCCGTCGAGGCGGCAACCGGCAGGCTGGTCGTTTTTCCCGCTTTTTGTCGGATGGGGCAAGCGGAAAGAACAAAGATCGAACAGTATCCTGACAGTCATGTACGACGCGATCACATTTGATGCCGGCGATCCGGATTTCCTTGACGGAACCGACAAACGGGCGCACGCTTCCAACGTCTCCTGGGACGAGCGCTGGAGCGCTCTCCGCCACCGACCCGCCGCTTCGACGGCAGGGTTGCCGGGCGGATCAGACCCCGCGGGACACTGGTGAGGCCAACTGGGAGGTGAAGGAATGACTCCACCGGACAGTACAAGCTGGCTCCGCGCAGTGACGGAGCCGCGCCTTTCCTAGGTGGCGATCGGCAAAGGCCGCAAGACCGGGAAGGTCGTTTCGATCCACATCGCAGAGACTGACAGTCGGATCATCGGGCGAGGTCCCGAGACGCATCCGAAACACCAGCCGGACGAGATCCGGCAGGCGGCCAGGAAGCCGCAACGAAAAAGCCCCGTCAGCCTGGACAAGGCGGCGGGGCTCTTCTTCGCGCGGGCCAGGATGATCCTGCTATCGCGCCAATGCGCAGGATACCGGCCCGGACAGGACGCGGAACCAAGCAGTTCAGGGAATTGGGCAGGTCACGACCGGGGCCGCGACCTGCATCATCGCTGCTACCAGCGGAAATTCGCCTTCACGCGGAACGTATGGGCGTGGGCGCCGATCCGTACCTGGGAGAAGGTGCTGGTGCCGACCGTCGCGCCGGCAAAGGTCTGGCGCGGGAAATCGACATAGAGATACTCGCCGCCGATCGACCAGCCCTGGTCAAGCGCGACTTCGACACCCGCGCCCGCAGCCCAGCCGAGTGCGGTCTGGCTCTGGTTCAGGGTGTTGCCGTTGCCGGTATTGGTGGAACTGCGCTTGATGTTTCCAAGCGCCGCGCCTGCCGTGACATAGGCGAGCACGTTGTCCATGGGCAGACCCACACGGCCGCGCAAGGTCGACGTGAAGTTGATCGACGCGTTGCAGGTAAAGGTAGCCGTCGGGCAGACAGATGTTCCGGAAATACTGCCAAGCGAAGCGTCGGCCTCGACGCCCCAGACGACGCCGCCGTCATGCCAGTTGTAGCCGGCCTGAACGCCGCCGAAGCCACCGCTCAGCGTGCTGCCGACATTGGCATTGGAAGGGAATATGTAGGAATACCGGCCCGTACCGTAGCCGCCATGGGCACCTGCGTAGAAGCCACTCCAGTTAAAGGCAGGGGTCGCCTGACCCCAGTAGCCAGGATCTGCAGCCATCGAAGGTGTTGCAAATGCTCCTGCAGACAGAAGAGCACCGGCAAATGCAATGCATGTTAACTTCTTCATGGAACCGCCCTCACACTCAAACTACACACCTAATCCTAGCATGAGTGCCTGTACACGCAATCCGTGCAGAAGAATCGGAGGTGAGTCGCGGGCCTGTGTTGATAATTGAGCCACAGTTGGCGGCAAGTATATCAGCATCAAATCTGAAGATTCCTGCCGTGATTTGGTAAGTCGTAACTTACCGAACCTGATCGAGCAGCCGCTTGCATTCGAGGAGGTCGAAAAGCGCTTCCTGCAGCAGCGCGCGGTTGTCGCGGCTGAGCCTGTCGCCGTCAGCCTCCACCGGACCATCGTCCTCGTCGCTACGGCCTAGGCCGAAGAAGCGGCGGCTCGGCTTGACCTTCGGCTTGCCGAGCATGGTTTCGTCGGAAGAAATCGAGCCTTCCGCCTGTGTCTCTGCCTGTTTGCGAAGCGTGATCGCCTCGGCTGCCGCGACATCGCCCGAACCGATCGCGATCAGGAACTGGTTGCCGTTTTCCTTCAGCAGGCGCTGCACACCCTTGATGGTGTAGCCCTGGTCGTAAAGCATGTGGCGGATGCCCTTGATGAGTTCGACGTCTTGCGGCCGGTAATAGCGGCGCCCGCCGCCGCGCTTCATGGGCTTGATCTGGTTGAAGCGGGTTTCCCAGAACCGCAGCACATGCTGGGGCAGGTCCAGATCCTCAGCGACTTCGCTGATCGTGCGGAACGCGTCGGGGCTCTTGTCCATGCTGGGCTCCGCTGGTTCTGGCATGTTGGCTCCCGACACGATTCCTAGATGGCCACATCGCGCGGGCGCACATCCGGCACGAAGACTGCGCTACAGAACAGCCGTCGCCGAATCGTCCGAATTATCAACCGATTGGTCGTTGTCTTTCAAGTCAGCTCGAAACGCGTCCCCTGCAAAGGCAGGGCAGGGCCGACTAGGCGCTTTCTTCGACCTTGGCGGTCTTGGCCTGGTGATTGCGCAGAATGCGCCGCTTGAGCACGTTCGATGCCTTGAAGGTCATCACGCGCCTGGGAAGGATCGGGACTTCCTGACCGGTCTTCGGATTGCGGCCAACGCGCTCGTTCTTGGAGCGGACCTGGAAGGTGGCGAAGGACGACAGCTTGACGGTCTCGCCGCGCACGATCGCTTCGCAGATCTCTTCCAGAACCATCTCGACCAGCTGAGCAGATTCCGTGCGTGACAGGCCTACCTTCTTGTAGACCGCCTCCGCAAGATCGGCGCGCGTTATGGTCTTACCCCCCATCAGGATCGCCTAACCATGCTGAAATATATTCGAAATCCGCAATTGCCCAAGACGTTAGGAAATTGACCCGGCTAGGTCAAGGACCGATGCGCATCGAGGGAAAGGACGACTACCAGCGCAGCAACACCGCGCCCCAGGTGAAGCCGCCGCCCATGGCCTCGAGCAGGACAAGATCGCCCTTCTTGATGCGACCGTCCGATACTGCCTGATGCAGTGCCAGTGGCACCGAGGCTGCCGAGGTGTTTCCATGCCGATCGACGGTGATCACAACCTTCTCGGGCGCAATGCCGAGCTTCTTTGCTGAAGCGTCGATGATGCGCTTGTTGGCCTGATGCGGCACGAACCAGTCAATGTCGTCGGCCGTTATGTTCGACTGGGCGAAAACGGCCTCGATCACGTCGGAAATCATCCCAACCGCGTGCTTGAAGACCTCGCGGCCCTCCATGCGCAGATGGCCGACCGTACCCGTGGTCGAGGGACCGCCATCGACATAGAGTTTTTCGCGATGGGAGCCGTCGGAGCGCAGGCTGGCGCCGAGAATGCCGCGATCCGCCAGCGTGCCGTCGCCCTCGGTCGCTTCCAAGACGATGGCACCTGCACCGTCTCCGAAAAGGACACAGGTCGTGCGGTCTTCCCAGTCCAGGATCCGCGAGAATGTCTCGGAGCCGATCACCAAGGCGCGCTTGGCCATGCCGCCGCGCAGATGCAGATCCGCGGTGTTGATGGCGTAGATGAAGCCTGAGCACACGGCCTGCATGTCGAAGGCATAGCCGTGCGTCATGCCAAGACGGCGCTGAATCTCGACCGCGCTGGCAGGGAAGGTGTTGTTGGGCGTGGAGGTGGCGAGCACGATCAGGTCGATGTCGTCTGTCGTCAGCCCGGCATTTTCGAGCGCGGTGCGCGCCGCAGCTTCGCCCAGCGACGCCGTCGTTTCGTCCTCGGCCGCGATGTGGCGCTCACGGATGCCGGTGCGCTGCGCAATCCACTCGTCGGACGTCTCGACCACTCCCACGAAGTCGGTGTTCTTCATGACGCGGCGCGGAAGGGCTGCTCCCGTTCCCCGCACTACGGACCTGATCATCTTTTGCCCCTTATTCGCCTGGCTTGGCTGCATTCTCGCCAGCCGCTGACGCGCGGGCCTGCGCGCCGCTGCGACCATGATACTTTGCCAATTCCTGTCCAATCCGTCCCGGCAGACCGGCGCGGACCATCTCGTAGCCAAGTTCGACGGCGGCGGCAAAGCCTTCGTCGTCGGTTCCGCCATGGCTCTTCACAACGATGCCGTTCAGGCCAAGAAAGACGCCGCCATTGACCTTGCGCACGTCCATCTTTTCCTTCAGCCGGTCGAACGCACCCTTCGCGAAAAGATAGCCGAGGCGCGCCATCAGCGTGCGGCTCATGGCCGACCGCAGATAGGAGCCGATCTGCCGCGCGGTGCCTTCAGCCGTCTTCAAGGCGATGTTGCCGGCAAAGCCCTCGGTCACGACCACGTCGACCGTGCCCTTGCCGATGTCGTCGCCCTCGACGAAGCCGTGATACTTGAGCGTCGTCAGCCCGGATTCGCGCAACAGGCGCCCGGCTTCCTTGACCTCTTCCTGGCCCTTGATCTCTTCGACGCCGACATTCAGCAGGCCGATGGTCGGCTGATCAATGCCGAACACCGCGCGTGCCATGGCTGCGCCGAGAATGGAAAAGTCGATCAGCTGCTGGGCGTCCGCGCCGATCGTGGCGCCGACGTCGAGCACCACGGACTCGCCGCGCATGGTCGGCCAGATGGCCGCGATGGCCGGCCGTTCGATGTCGGCCATGGTCCGCAGGCAGAATTTCGACATGGCCATCAGCGCGCCGGTATTGCCTGCCGAAATGCAGACGTCGGCTTCGCCGTTCTTGACCGCCTCGATGGCCCGCCACATGGACGATTTCCAGCGACCGCGCCGGAGCGCCTGGCTCGGCTTGTCGTCCATGCCGACGGAAACATCGCAATGATGGAATTCGGAACGCGCAGCCACCAAAGGCTGGGAATCGAGCACCGGCCGAACACGCTCCTCCTGCCCGAAGATCACGAAATGGGCGTCGGGGCGACGCTCGGCAACCTTCGCCAGACCCGGAATGATCGTTTCCGGACCGTGGTCTCCCCCCATGGCGTCGATGGAAATGCGTATCACGAAATGCGTGTCTCTACGTGGATCGGAGCTCCCAAACGTGCGGAGCCGGGCGAAAATAGCCGTTTTGCCGGCGGGCACAACCGCGATTTGGTTCGTTCACCCCTTCTTCTTCAGGGCTGCAAGCTTGTCGTGCAGTGGTCCGCGCGGTTCCTCGACATCCAAAACAGGCGTTTGCAGCTCCGCACCGGTCTTCCTGGGATAGGGATCTATGCCGAGCGCGAAGAACTCCTCGACCAGCTGACCGACGTCTATCTCGTTGCCGCGGAACGGTTCGGGACTGTCCGGTCCTTCGGCATCAAGCAGGATTTCGCCAACTTCGGCCAGGTCGGGATTGAGAAGCCTCGAACCTTCCGGTGCGAATACGGCCGAGACCGGTTCCTTCATGCGGTTGGCGATGGGCTCCAGCGTGACGACGCATTCCTGGGCGAAGTCCGCCTTCAGGGTGCCGGCCACCCGCACGCCGCGGCTCTTCCACGCGGAGACGACCAGTTCGGCCTCCAAACGCTCAAGGGACAACAGCTCGTGCGCCTGGGCAAGCGCGGTCCGCTGCGTTTCGTCGGCAACGATCCTGACGGGCATGCCGCGCGCCGGCAACCTGGCGACGTTGACCAGAAAGGAGAGGGGGCTTTTGCCGTCTTCGTCTGCAATCATGACAAGGCCTCGGCCGGTTCCGCCGGCATGAGATGGATGCGGCCCCGCATGATGACGTCGTCGCTCTGGGCGGACAAGGACCGGAAGACCGCAAAAACGTGGCCGGCGAGCGGGTCGGCTCCTTGCCAGTCCGCGGTGTCGGGTGCGACGTTGCGGGCAAGAGCTGCAGCCATCGCTGCCTGGTCATCGGCATCCAATGCCGCACCATAGGACTGGGCGCGGCCATAAAACATGCGCGCCAGCTTCTTCATGCGCTTTGGAACGCTGACGTCGCCAATGCCGAGTTCGCGAAGCGAATGATCGATATCGGTGAAGAAGGCCTCCACGCATTCCTGAGCCACGGCCTCGAGACCGGCTTTGCTGCCTCGCGCGCGGTGGAGAAACAGGAACATGTGCAGGGACAGCATCTCGAAACGCCCCAGTGGGGTGTCGGGCACATCCCATTGCGAATAGAAATGTGGCTGCCGCGCCGCGGCCACGATTTGCTCGTAAAGCGCGTCCACGATTTCCTGATTTGGGGACCGCGATATGCCGAAAAGTCGCTTGAACATTTGCCAGTTCGTCGTTGCCGATCGCTTCGGGCCGGCTGCCAGGTTGCATCGGCGTCCAAGCTGGTTTACCGCTTTCGTCGGCCGGCGCAAGCCCGGCCCGAACGGGGATGACATGGTACGCAAAGAGTTTTTCGGCAAGTCGGTTTCGCGAAAAGGGCTGCGGATCACGCAGCTGATGCTGGCTTCGTGTGCTGCGGTGGCGATCGCCGGCTGCAGCGTCGGCGACACGCTGACGCCCAGCGAGACGCTGCAGCAGGGTTACGTGGTCGACGAAGACATGCTGGCGATGGTGCCCGTGGGCTCCAGCCGCGAGCAGGTGTTGCTTTCCCTGGGGACCCCTTCGGTGACGGCCACGTTCGATGCCGAGGCCTTCTACTACGTGTCGCAGACACGGCAGCGGCCGGTGGCTTTCATGAACCCGCGGGTTGTCGATCAACGGGTCCTGGCCGTCTATTTCGGTGAGGATGGCCGCGTGGCCAACATGGCCGATTACGGCCTTCAGGATGGTCGCGTGTTCGACTTCGTGTCGCGTACGACCCCGACGGCGAGCCGTGAGCAGAACTTCCTCACGCAGCTGATCGCCGGCGTCGCCAGGGGCGGCAGCGGCAGCTCCGGTCCCAGCGGGATCGGGTTCTAGTCATTCCACGACCATGATCGCGGCCCGTGCAAGGCGGGCCGCCCGGCTTGCATGATCAGTTGGTCAGCAGGGTGCCGATATAGTAGATCGCCCGCGCGATCTCGCCTTCCAGCGGGAAGGACAGCATGCCCATGACGGAATAACCGAGCAACCAGGGCATGATGTAGAAGCGGAAGATGAAGAAGAACCACGCCACGTAGAGCGGGATCAGGATGGGCACGAGGAAGCCCGGCGTGATCGGAGCGAACAGCTTCAGAATCGGGTCGGTGACCTTGATGAAGAAGCGGGCGAAGAAGAATTTCGTGTCTTCCGGCAGGAAGATGCGCATGCCGAACCTGCCGATCAGAGTCCACATGACCACGCCCAGCGCGTAGTCCAAGATGACCGCCCAGAGCGGAATTCCCTCGATCATTCCTTCCCCCGATGCCGCATCGCCGCTCTTCCGGCGGCCGTTGCGCCTGTCATTACTATGGTACGTTCCGGTTCCACAAGGAAATTGCCGGGACGGTTTCCCATCCCGGCAATTTCAGGTTTCAGCCCTGTCCTGGACAGGCAGCCACAATCAGCCTGCGGCCAGGATCGTCTTGCCGCTCGGAATGCGCAGCTCGTCGATCATGTCCTGGGTCTCCTGGTCGGGAGCCGGGAACATCAGCGTCACCGCGACCATGGCGATCAGGCTGGCCGTGATGCCGACAATGCCGAAGCGCAGGTCGTTGAGGCCGAGCCACGGCTGGGCAATACCGTACCAGGCATCCGGATTGCGGACTGCCAGCAGGTACCACCAGCCCACGAACAGGCCGACAAGCATGCCTGCCAGCGCGCCCTGACGGTTTGCCCGCTTCCACCACACGCCAAGGACGAGCGGGAAGAAGAGGCCGGACATGGCAAAGCAGAAGGCCCAGGCAACGGCGCCCAGAATGCCGGTCAGCTGCATGGAGGCGACCAGAGCACCCGCCGCACCGATGCCGAGCAGCAGGATGCGCGAGGTCAACAGACGCTTCTTGGTCTCCGCCTTCGGGTCGATGATCTTGTAGTACAGATCGTGCGACAGGGCGTTGGCCATGGCGAGCAGCAATCCGTCGGCTGTCGACATGGCAGCTGCCATGCCGCCGGCGGCGACCAGACCGGAGATCACGTAAGGCAGACCGGCCATTTCCGGCGTTGCCAGGACGATGATGTCCGGGTTCAGGAAGAACTCGTTGATCTGGAGTATGCCGTCGCCGTTCTGGTCGATCACCCTCAACAGGCCGATCTCGCCCCAGTTCTGGATCCAGCTCAGGGCCATGACCTGCTCGATCGGCTGTCCGATGATCGCCGTCGGCAGTGTCGGGTCCAGCATCGAGAGCTTGCTGAACGTCGCCAGCGCAGGCGCCGAGAAGTACAGCAAGAAGATGAAGAACAGCGACCATGCCACCGAGTTGCGCGCATCACGCACCGTGGGGGTGGTGAAGTAGCGCATCAGGATGTGCGGCAGCGATGCCGTACCGATCATCATGCAGGCAACCAGCGTGACGAACTGCCATGCAGCCATCATGCCTTCTGCCGGGGTGGCATGAAGCGTGGTCAGCGCCGAGAGGCCCCGAACGGCTTCCAGTGGCGGTGTGCCGACGCCGAGGATCACCTCGAGTTCCTGGATGCGTTCCACGGCCGGCCCATAGGTCAGCTGCGGGATGGGGCCGAAACCCTGCACCACGGACATCCAGACCAGCGGGATCAGGTAGGCGATGATGAGCACGATGTACTGGGCCACCTGGGTCCAGGTCACCGCGCGCATGCCGCCCAGCATCGAGCAGACCAGAATGCCGGCAAGGCCAAACCACACGCCAACCTCGAACGGGATGAGGAGCGCACGGGCGGCAATGGTGCCGGTCGCGGTGATCTGCGCCGTCACATAGGTAAACGACGCCACCACGAGCACGACAACCGCGGCAAAACGGGTCATCTTGCCGCCGTAACGGGTGCCGATGAAGTCCGGTACCGTGTAGCAGCCGAACTTGCGCAGATACGGCGCCATCAGGGTTGCCACGAGAATGTAGCCGCCCGTCCAGCCGACGATAAAGGCCATGTATGAATAGCCGGCCATGAACACGCCGCCTGCCATGGCGACGAAGGACGCACCAGACATCCAGTCGGCGGCCGTGGCCATGCCGTTGAAGACCGGCGGGACGGAGCGGCCGGCGACGTAATAGGCCTCGACGGCCATGGTGCGCGACATGATGCCGATCAGCGCGTAGATGCCGATCGTGAACATGACGAACAGGATGCCGATGACCTGAGCACTCAGACCGAGTTGCTCAAGCACCGCCATCAGCGCGAAGAATGCCAGGAAGCCGCCGGTATACATACCGTACAGCTTCGGCAGGTTCTGCATGAAGGACTGGCCTTCCCATTGCATTTTCATGGGTCAGCCCTCCTACTTGATTTCGTTGCTGGCTTCATCGACGCCGAACTTCACGTCGATGTTGTTTTGCTGCCAGTTGAAAAGGAACAGCTGGACAACAAAGACGACGAGCGAGCCCTGCGCTGCCAGATAATAGTTGAGCGGCCAGCCGAAGAAGCTGACCTGGTAGAGTTGATAGGCGAACATGTGCACGACGTATGAAAAGATGAACCAGACCACGAGATGGCCGATCATCAGATTACGCGTTTGCCTCCAATGTTCGGCCCGGTCTTCCGCACTGAGTTGTGCCACTGGGAAACCTCCCTCCGATGTTGCGCGAAGACGCGGACGTTGCCGCGCTTTCGCCGTCTCCTCCCCGGTGGCGGGAACCCTCACCCCCGGTCCTCGCACGGACGAGTGTGTTTCCTGAAGGAATACAACTCTCCGAACGTGCCAGACTCATAGCACCGGGCCGAAAGCGCCATAATTGGACTTTGGGCTAATGACCTTGAAACGGCGGGGGGACGCACATAGGGGGCAGCAGGCCTGATACGGATCTCTCCCTCGCTCGGCCGAGGCAGGTGATGGCGCCCAGAATGCAAAAGGGCCGTCCCATGGGACGGCCCTCTTTATGAGACTTGCTGATCCGATCAGCGCTTGGGGATCGGCACGTAGTCGCGTTCGGTCGCGCCCTTGTAGAGCTGGCGGGGACGTCCGATCTTCTGCTTCGGGTCCTCGATCATCTCTTTCCATTGGGCGATCCAGCCGACGGTCCGCGCCACGGCAAAGAGCACCGTGAACATGGTGGTCGGGAAGCCGAGCGCTTTCAGCGTGATGCCGGAATAGAAGTCGATATTCGGATACAGCTTCTTCTCGACGAAATAGTCGTCGGTCAGAGCGATCTTTTCGAGCTCCATCGCGACCTCGAGCAGCGGGTCGTCCTTGATCCCGAGCTCGTCCAGCACCTCATGGCAGGTCTTCTGCATGATCTTGGCGCGCGGGTCGTAGTTCTTGTAGACGCGGTGCCCGAAGCCCATGAGACGGAAGGGATCGTCCTTGTCCTTGGCGCGGGCGATGAATTCGGGGATCCGATCGGCGGTCCCGATCTCCGACAGCATGTTGAGCGCCGCTTCGTTGGCGCCGCCATGGGCAGGGCCCCAGAGGCAGGCGATACCGGCCGCGATGCAGGCGAACGGATTGGCGCCCGAAGAGCCGGCCAGTCGCACGGTCGAGGTCGAGGCATTCTGCTCGTGGTCGGCGTGCAGGATGAAGATGCGCTCCATCGCGCGGGCGAGAACCGGATTGACCTTGTATTCCTCGCACGGCACTGCGAAGCACATGTGCAGGAAATTGGCCGCGTAGTTGAGCTCGTTGCGCGGATAAACGAAGGGCTGGCCTATATGGTATTTGTAGGCCATCGCCGCGATGGTCGGCATCTTCGCGATCATGCGAATCGAGGCCACCATGCGCTGGTGCGGATCGGCGATATCGGTGGAGTCGTGATAGAAGGCCGACATGGCGCCGACGACCCCGCACATGACCGCCATCGGATGGGCGTCGCGCCGGAACCCGGTGAAGAAGCGGTTCATCTGCTCGTGCACCATCGTGTGGCGCGTGACGCGGAAATCGAAATCATCCTTCTGCGCCTTGGTCGGCAAGTCGCCATAGAGCAGCAGGTAGCAGGTCTCCAGGAAATCGCCATGCTCGGCGAGCTGGTCGATCGGGTAGCCGCGGTGCAGCAAAACGCCCTCATCGCCATCGATGAAGGTGATTTCCGATTCGCAGCTCGCGGTGGAGGTGAAGCCCGGATCGTAGGTGAAGGCTCCGGTTTCCTTGTAGAGCGAGCTGATGTCGATGACGTCCGGGCCGACTGTGCCCTTGTGGACCGAGAATTCGTGCGTCTTGCCGCCAAACTCCAGTTTTGCGGTCGAATTTGTCATCTCAGCACCTCTCAATCTAGGTCCCTCCGGGAACTCAAATCGTCTAATGGAAAAGGACACGCGCCGATGGCGCGCGCACTAGCTAGCGCATTTGCATGACCCTGCCAAGTAAGGCGAACGGCCAATGCTGCGGCGCAAAAGGACCTGCCGCTGCGTCGCCTTAGCCGGCATCACGCAGCCGTCCAAGGCTTTCCTCGCGTCCCAGGACTTCCAGGACATCGAACACGCCCGGCGAAACCCCGCGCCCGGTCAGCGCGGCACGCAGGGGCTGGGCGGCCTTGCCGAGCTTGAGCCCGGCTTCCTCGGCATAGGCCCTGACTTCTGCTTCCGTCGAGGCTGCGCTCCAGTTCTCGATGCGCTTCAGACGCGGCAACAGGGCGGCAAGGACCTCGCGGCCACCATCGGCCAGGATGCCGGCTGCCTTCTCGTCCATCGAAAGGGGGCGTTCGGCAAACAGAAATGCAGCGCTGTCAACCAGTTCGACCAATGTCTTTGCACGCTCTTTGAGACCCGGCATGGCGGCAAGAAGCCGCGCCCTGCCTGGTTCGTCCATGCGATCGAGCAGTGCCGGGCCGCCCGGCAGGTGCGGCAGGGTTTCGATCAAGGCATCGAAAAGTTCCCGGTCGCCGGACTGGCGCATGTAGAGCCCGTTGAGGGCTTCCAGCTTGGCAAAATCGAATCGGGCGGCACCCTTGTTGACGTCCTCGATCGCGAACCATTCGATCATCTGATCGAGGCTCATCACCTCGTCGTCGCCGTGGCTCCAGCCAAGGCGCACGAGATAGTTGCGCAGGGCCTGCGGCAGGTAGCCCATCTCGCGATAGGCCTCGACGCCGAGGGCGCCGTGGCGCTTGGACAGTTTCGCGCCGTCCGGACCGTGAATCAGCGGGATATGGGCCATGACCGGCACCTCCCACCCCATCGCCTTGTAAATGATGGTCTGGCGCGCGGCGTTGGTGAGGTGGTCGTCGCCACGGATGATGTGGGTGACGCCCATGTCGTGGTCGTCGACGACGACGGCGTGCATGTAGGTCGCGCCGCCATCGGAGCGCAGGATGATGAAATCGTCCAGATCCTTGTTGGGGAAGCGGACCTCGCCCTGGACCTTGTCGTAGACGACGGTCTCGCCCTCGCGCGGGGCCTTGATGCGCACGACGGGCTTGACGCCCGCTGGTGCCTCGGACGGATCGCGGTCGCGCCAGCGCCCGTCATAGCGCGGCGGACGGCCTTCGGCGCGCGCGGTCTCGCGCATCTCGGCCAGTTCCTCCTGGCTGGCATAGCAATGATAGGCCTCGCCCTTGGCCAGAAGCTCGAGGGCGACCTCGCGGTGGCGCTCGGCGCGCGCATATTGGGACACGGGTTCGCCGTCCCATGTCAGGCCGAGCCATGACAGACCGTCGAGGATCGCTGCCGTCGCTTCATCGGTGGAACGCTCCCGGTCGGTGTCCTCGATGCGCAGCAGCATCTTGCCGCCCGTGTGCCGAGCGAACAGCCAGTTGAACAGGGCCGTACGCGCGCCACCGATATGCAGATAGCCGGTGGGCGAGGGAGCAAAGCGGGTGACGACATTCTGGGTCATTGAAAATCCGGGATCTGACTGGATGGCGGCGCTGGTGCCGCAGGATGGCGTTTCGTGGGGGTTCATGTAGCATAGGGCATCCGGGGTGCAAGCGCTCGCCCTGGTTGGGGACAACCTCATGAGCGCAGAATTGGCCGAAATCGCCGGAGAACGCCGGCAATTTTCCAGCCGCCAGGCTGCGGCCGAGCCGTTTCGCGCACCCAAGCCTACAATCCCCTCAAGACGACGGTCGCTGCAACTGCGCCGACGCCTGGCTGCCGCATTCGAGGAAGAATGGGAGCGCGGCACAGGCTTCCTGTTCCTGCCGGTGCTGATGGGCGCGGGCGCGCTGCTCTATTTCGTCCTGCCTGCCGAGCCAGGCTGGCCCGGGATTGCGGCCGGCATGTCTGTCGTCGGCGCAGGTCTGGTCGCGGTGCAGTCGCGGCTGGTGCTGCGCGCGGTGCTGGCGGCGACGTTGTTTCTTCTGGGCGGGATGGCGGCCGGCAAGGTGGAGAGCTGGCGCGCGGGCACGCAGATGAACGGTTCCGAAATCGCGACCCGCGTGACCGGGCGCGTGGTGCGGATGGAGCATCAGGATTCAGGGCGCATCCGGCTGACCCTCGACCTGTTGGCCACGGAACGCCCCAGACTGCGCTACGCCCCGTCGCGGATCAGGCTGTCGGCGCGCGACGTACCGGAGGGCACGCGTCCGGGCAGCGTGGTGGCCGGGATGGCGCGGCTGATGCCGCTGTCGGGACCAGTGAGACCGGGCAGCTACGATTTCTCCTTCCATGCCTGGTTCGACGGGCTGGGCGCGGTCGGTTTCTTCTATCGCAACCCGGAACTGGCCGAACCGCCGCCGGGCAGCGAGCCCGGACTTGCCACAAGTGCCGCCATCTGGGTGGAGGATCTGCGCCTGTCGCTGGCAGAGCGGGTGCGCGCGCAGATCGGTGGGCCGGAAGGCGAGATCGCGGCGACGCTGATCGCGGGCATCCGCGCCGGCATACCCGAGGAAACGGCGGAGGCGCTGCGGCGCACCGGCATGGCGCATATTCTGGCGATCTCGGGCCTGCACATGGCGCTGGTGGCGGGCACGGTGCTGCTCGGCTTCCGCATCGCCTTCGGGCTGTTTCCCGATTTCTCCTCGCGCCATCCGGTGAAGAAATACGCAGCCCTTGCCGCGCTTGTCGCCTGCGCCTTCTACCTTGCGGTCTCCGGGTCGGCGGTGGCGGCCCAGCGTTCGTTCATCATGCTGGCGGTGATGCTGACGGCGCTGCTCTTCGACCGGGCGGCGCTGACCATGCGCAATCTGGCGATCGCAGCGCTGATCGTGATCGCGCTGTCGCCACACGAGGTCATGGGGCCGAGCTTCCACATGTCCTTTGCCGCCACGGCCTCCCTGATCGGCGCCTATGCGCTGTGGAGCGAGCACCGCGCCAGGCGCCACCAGCGCGGTCATGTGCCGCCCGCCAATCTGGCGATCGGCGCCAGGGTAGGGCGGTATGTTCTCTATTTCCTCGGCGGGTTGGCGATGACGTCCATCGTGGCCGGCGTGGCGACGGCGCTCTACGGCGCCTATCACTTCCAGCGCGTGCCGCCACTCGCCCTGATCGCCAATCTGGCGGCCATGCCGGCGGTGACGGCGATCGTCATGCCGTTTGCCGTCCTGTCGGTGCTGGCGATGCCGTTCGGCCTGGACGGGCCGCTTTTGTGGGTAATGGGGTCGGGGCTTGCCTATGTGAATTTCGTCGCCGAATGGGTTTCGGACCGCTCGCCCTTCGACGCGATCGGCATGCTGCCAGCGGGTGCGGTCATCGTGCTGTCGCTGGCGCTGGTGCTGGCGGTGCTGCCGACCACGATGTTGCGATTTTCGGCGATCATTCCCGCGATTGTCGGTATCTGGATGCTGTTCGACCGGACGCTGCCGGAGGTGCTGGTTTCCGAAGACGCAAGGCTGGTGGCGGTGCTGACCGAACCCGACATGCTGGCCATGAACCGCGACCGGCCGAACGCCTTCACCGCGCAGAACTGGACCCGGGCCATGGCGCTGGAGGATTTTTGGACACCGGCGGCGGCACGGCGCGAGGGGCGCACGGGGTTTTCGTGCGAGGACGATATCTGCACGGCCACCACCCGCTCAGGCCGGCTGGTGGCCCATGTGCCGGACGGGCAGGCGGCGTCCGCATTCTGCGCGACGGCAGCGCTGATCGTGATCGACGACGCGACGGCGGCAAATCCGTGCGCGGCGGGCGCGACGGTTTTGACCAAGAGGGATCTGGCCAGGCGCGGCAGCGCGGCGGTGCGCTTTGCCGGCGCGGGAGTATTGGTCGAATTCGCGATCCCCGAACCCTACCGGCCCTGGCACGACCATCGCCGCTTTTCGCGCGAGGCGCGGGGCATGGCGCCCTGGCAGCCGCGCTAGCCCGCCGGCACGACCCTTTCGGCAGTTGGCCCGGCGACCTTGCCGCGCCGGCAGGCATCCGAGCAGTATTTCACCGACTCCCAGTCGCGGCGCCATTTCTTGCGCCACGAAAAGGGCCGGCTGCAGGCCGCGCAGACCTTGTGCGGCAGGTCGGGCTTGCGCATGCGTTTTCCCGCCACACTCATTCCTCCTCGACCGGGCGCTCGCCCTTCCGGAACGGCCCGTGGGCGGCCAGAAGCCCGCCGATCGCCGCCACTTCGCGCCGCTCGCGCTTGAGATAGTCGGCGACGGCCTCGCGCAGGCCCGGATGGGCGATGTAGTGGGCCGAATGGGTGGTGACCGGCATGTAGCCGCGCGCCAGCTTGTGCTGGCCCTGCGCGCCGGCCTCGACCACCTTCAGGCCTTTGGCGATCGCAAAATCGATGGCCTGGTGGTAGCACACCTCGAAATGCAGGAAGGGGTGGTCTTCCACGCAGCCCCAGTTGCGGCCGAACAGGCGGTCGGAGCCGATGAAATTGATCGCGCCGGCAATGTAGCGCCCGTCGCGCCGTGCCATGACGAGCAGAATGTCGTCGGCCATGCGCTCGCCGATCAGCGAGAAGAAGGTGCGGTTGAGATAGGGCTGGCCCCATTTGCGGCTGCCCGTGTCGAGATAGAAGGCGTAAAAATCGTCCCACACCGCCTCGGTCAGGTCGCCGCCGGTCAGCCATTCGACGGTGATGCCGTTTTCCAACGCCTCGCGCCGCTCGCGCTTGAGCGCCTTGCGTTTGCGCGAGGCGAGCGTGGCCAGGAAATCGTCGTAGGAGGAATATCCCTGGTTGAGGAAATGGAACTGCTGGTCCGTGCGGTGCAGGAACCCGGCGCCGGTGAGCGCTTCGATGTCGGGCGCCTCGGCGAAAGTGACATGGACCGAGGAGGCGCCGAGCCGGTCGCAGACCGCCTCCAGACCCTTGGCCAGCGCGTGGCGCACCGTTTCGGCATGCGGCGCGGCGGAAGGCACCAGCAGGCGCGGGCCGGCGGCCGGGGTAAAGGGAATGGAGACCTGCAGTTTGGGATAATAGCGTCCGCCGGCGCGCTCGAAGGCGTCGGCCCAGCCGTGGTCGAAGACATATTCGCCCTGGCTGTGGTTTTTCAGATAGGCGGGCACGGCGCCGATGAGGCGTCCGTCGGGGGCTTCGAGGCGCAGATGCTGGCCGAGCCAGCCGCTCTGGCGCGTGGCGCAGCCGCTTTCTTCCAGCGATGACAGGAAGGCGTGGCTGACGAACGGGTTGTAGGGGGCGGGGCCGTCCTTTGCCGCGCCCGACAAGGTGGCCCATTCCTGCGCCGTAAAGCCGGACAGCGACGGCACCACACGGATGACGAATTCGCCTTGCCCGTCCGCCATGTCTTCTCCATCCGCCGCCATGGGGGCATAGATACGGCAGCGTTTGTGCAATGCAAGGTGGGGGAGGGTGACGCGCCCTTCGGCGCCCCGTCTGTCCTGCCGGATGCCTGCCCTCCGCTGTGGCTCCGGCGTTCGTCGCCATGGCTGCCGAGCGTTGCACTCTACGGCGCCCCCCTCTGTCCTGCCGGCCCCGGCCCTCCGCTATGGCTCCGGGCGTTCGTCACTCTGGAAGCCAAATCGTTGGCTTCCAGCCGGCCTGCGGCCGACCGCTCCTCACCCCCCACAGGTGGGGAGATTGCCCGTCACAACGGCTTTCGCCAATCGCGAACGTTGCAGGAAGGGCGGTGCCGCCGAAGCCGCCGATCTCCCCCCTCGTGGGGGAGATGCCTGGCAAGGCAGAGGGGGGCGTGAAGGACGCGGCATTGCCTTCTTTCCTCCATTCCTGAAGTACCGGCGCGTTTCATCCCTGCCACGCCCCGTTGCCGGTCTGGCTTCTTGTTCAGTTGGGAAGCGGGGCGCGTTGTCCGTGCCTCTCTAGTAATTTTGTTGGCGCAAACCACGCGCCCCGCCGGTGCTTTCGCCCCGGATGGGTGGGCCGGGCTCGTCAGGAAGGTTCTTTGCCGCATTTGCGCGGGTCAAAACCCTCCAGCCTTACCGGCCAGACCTTCACCGAGGCCCGGACCTGTGGTGGGCCGGTTCCCACCAAGCCACGCTCCCGTTGCGCGACCGACCCGGACACCGTCACCCTCCCCGACACCCCGGTCCGGAGCCGGGTTCCCGTAAGGGCGATGGGATCATTATCGGGGAGGGCGCCAGGGTGTGAATAAATTCCTGCGAGCGGACGCGAAAGAGATCTTTGGGGAGGAGGCAGGGGTGAGTGGAAACAAGGGGTTGGGCGAGGTTTGCGTTCTTGTGATCGGTGGAGGTGGCAAAAAGGTCTCCACGTCTGGCGATCCGCGCGGCATGAGTCATTCAGGCATGGATCCCAGGGTCGCGCTTCGCTTCGCTGCGCTTGCCCTGGGATGACGACGGTGGGGGGTGGCTTGGCTGTTCTCCGACGTTGGTGATTGGCGGTACCCCTCCGCGTCGTCATCCTAGGGCGGAGACGAGCGCAGCGAGACGGAGACCCTAGGATCCATGCCTGAACGGAGGCAGAGGACGACCCGACGTCGCTACCACCCCCAACCGCGAAAAAGTTCTTCCCAATCGGGATTGGTCTTCTCGATCAGGTCGATCTTCCATTGCCGCTTCCAGCGCTTGAGCGATTTTTCGCGCTGGATGGCGTCGCGAATATCGAAATGCTCCTCGTACCAGACCAGGCGCCGCACGCCGTATTGCCCGGTGAAACGGGAGCCCGTGCCATCCCGGTGCTCGGGGATGCGGCGGCCGAGTGAAGCGGTGACGCCGATATAGATCGTGCCCCGCTTCTGGCTCGCCAACATATAGACATAGCCCGTCATGGCGGGAGTGTAGCGGAGGTGCGTGTGCACTGCGAGCGGTGCCACCCGCTGCGTTCGTTATCCTCGGGCGGCGCGGGAGCGAAGCGAATGCGCAGACCCGAGGTTTCATGCCAGAACGGAGAAGAAGTGGTTGTTCGGGTGCGACGCCTCGCGTGGCCTTGGCTGTTCAGGCATGGATCCTAGGGTCGCGCTCCGCTTCGCTGCGCTTGCCCCAGGATGACGACGGTTGGGGGTGGCTTGGCTATTCTCCGACGTTGGCGATTGGCCGCACCGCTTCCGCTTCGTCATGGTCGGGCTTGACCCGAGGTTTCATGCCAGAACGGGGAAGTCGTGGCGCCTTCACCCGACGCCTCGCGTGGCCTTGGCTGTTCAGGCATGGATCCTAGGGTCGCGCTCCGCTTTGCTACGCTTGCCCCAGGATGACGACGCGTGGGGGTAGAACGGCCTTCCTCACCCCGCCCTGAGCAACCTCACCGCGTCGTCCCGTCCGAACACATACAACAACAGCCGCAGCGCCTCGCCGCGTGGGCCCGCCAGTTCCGGGTCCTTGGCCAAAATCAGCCGTGCGTCGTCGCGGGCGGCTTCCAGGAGGTCGCCGTGGGCTTCGAGGCGGGCGACGCGAAAACCGGGCGTGCCGGATTGTCGGGTGCCGAGCAACTCGCCTTCACCGCGCAGGCGCAGGTCCTCCTCGGCGATGCGGAAGCCGTCCTCGGTCTCGCGCATGACGGCCAAACGGGCGCGGGCGATTTCGCCGAGCGGTTCCTTGAACAACAGCACGCAGCTGGAGGGTTTTTCGCCGCGGCCGACGCGGCCGCGCAGCTGGTGGAGCTGGGCCAGGCCGAAACGCTCGGCATGTTCGATGACGATGATGGTGGCGTCGGGCACGTCGACGCCGACCTCGATCACCGTGGTGCCGACCAGAAGCCGCGTCTCGCCGGCCTTGAAGGCGCGCATGGCCTCGTCCTTGTCGCGGCCCGACATGCGGCCGTGGACGAGGCCGATGCGCTCGCCGAAGACGGGTTTGAGCGATGAAAAACGCTCTTCGGCCGAGGTGAGCTTGACCTCCTCCGATTCCTCGACCAGCGGGCAGATCCAGTAGATCTTCTGGCCTTCGGCAACGGCGGTCTCCATGCGGGAGACGAGCTCGTCGAGACGGTCGTCGGGGAGCGTGACGGTCTTGACCGGGCGGCGGCCGGGCGGCTTTTCGGTCAGCCGCGAGACGTCCATGTCGCCGAAAGCGGTGAGCACCAGCGTGCGCGGGATCGGTGTGGCGGTCATGACCAGCATGTCGGGCGCAAGCCCCTTGGCGGTCATGGCAAGGCGCTGGTGGACGCCGAAACGGTGCTGCTCGTCGATGATGGCAAGCGCCAGGTCGCGGAAGGAAACGCTTTCCTGGAAAAGCGCATGGGTGCCGATGACGATGTCGATCTCGCCGGCTTCGATGGAAGCGGCGGTGGCGGCGCGCTCGCGGCCCTTTTCGCGGCCGGTGAGGATGGCGGTGCGAAGCCCGACGCTCTCGGCAAGCGGCGCGATGGTCGAAAAATGCTGGCGGGCGAGAATTTCCGTCGGGGCCATCAGTGCTGCCTGACGGCCGGCCTCGGCCGCGCGCGCCATGGCGAGCAGCGCAACGACGGTCTTGCCGGAGCCGACATCACCCTGCAGGAGGCGCAGCATGCGCTCAGGCGAGGTGAGGTCTTCCTTGATCTCGGCAAGCGCCGTCTCCTGTGCGGCGGTGAGCGCATAGGGCAGGGCAGCGCGGATTCTTGCTTCGATGGAGCCGTCGCCCAAAAGCGGCAGGCCGGCGGCGCGCTTCATGCGGGCGCGGACAAGCGCAAGGGCCAATTGGCCGGCGAGGATCTCGTCATAGGCAAGACGGCGGCGGGCCGGCGATTCCAGCGCCACGTCATGGGCATCGCGCGGCGAGTGCAGGCGGGCAAGGGCATCGGCGAAGGAGGGAAAACTGTTCCTGGCCATGAAAGCCGCATCCTGCCATTCGGGCAGAGCGGGGATGCGGGCGATGGCTTCCAAGGCCGCGCGGCGCAGGATCTTTGGGGCAAGCCTTGCGGTGCCGGGATAGACCGGCTCGATCTCGGGCAGGTCGGCGGCCTTTTCGATCGGCACGATATGGTCGGGATGGACCATGGAGGGGCGGCCGTTGAACCATTCCATGCGGCCGGAGACCAGCATGGTCTCGCCCTCCGGCATCTGGCGCAACAGCCAGTCGCCCTTGGCGCGGAAGAAGGTGAAGGCGATCTCGCCGGTCTCGTCATGGGCAAAGACGCGGTAGGGCGCTTTTGAGCCGCGCGGCGGCGCCTGGTGGCGGTCGATGCGCACCTCCAGCGTGACGATGGCGCCCTCGGCCGCGCCCGCGATGCCGGGCCTGTTGCGCCGATCGACGAGCGAATGGGGAAGCGCGAAGATCAGGTCGCCCACCCGCAGCTCGCGGCCGGTCGTGTCCACAGGCACGATTCTCGCCAGCAGATCGGCGAGCTTGTCGCCGATACCGGTCAGGGAGGTGGCGGGGGCAAAGAGCGGATCGAGGAGGGACGGGCGCATGGGCGCACAATATGTCGGCAGGATCGTTCCGCAAGGCTGACATGAGAGATCGCGCGCGCTATATGCGCGCCATCATCGAACAGGGTGTTTCTTCATGAGCGGACAGGCGGGCGACCAACTCGACCATCGCAGGCGGCGGGCACGATTCCGCGCCTGGCATCGCGGCATGCGCGAGACCGATCTGATTCTGGGCGGCTTTGCCGACCGGGAGATCGAGACGCTGTCGGAAGCGGAACTCGACCAGTTCGAGGCGCTGATGGAGGTGCAGGACCAGACGATCCTCGACTGGCTGACGGGACGCGAGAAGGTTGCGGCTGCGCATGACACGCCACTTTTCCAGCGCATCCGCGACGGCGCGGTGCGGGCGGTGCAGACGGGCGCGCAATGAGCCTGATCGAGAAGATCGGCATCGGGCCCGAGGTTTCGGGCCAGTTCGTCGTCGACGGCGTGGCGGACGGCCATGCCGGCTTCGTGCTGGCCGCGCTCGCCGCCGACCCGGCAAGAACGGGGCCGGTCCTGTTCATCGCCCGCGACGGGCAGGCGATCCCGGCGCTGTCGGAGATCGTGCGCTTTGCCGCGCCTGGCCTGCCGATCCTCGAACTGCCGGCCTGGGACTGTCTGCCCTATGACCGGGTGTCGCCAGGGGCGGCGGTGGCGGCAAGGCGGCTTTCGGCGATGACGCAGATGGCGGCGCTGAAGGAGAGCCCGCACCGCGCGCTGATCCTGGCCAGCGCCAATGCGGTGCTGCAGCGCATGCCCGGCCCCGACGACATTGCCGCGCAGAGCTTCTTTGCCAAGCCGGGCGCGCAGGTGAAGATGGACGCGCTGGTGGCGCGGTTGGAAGGCAACGGCTTCGAGCGCGTCTCGACCGTGCGCGAGGTCGGCGAATATGCGGTGCGCGGCGGCATTCTGGACCTGTTCGTGCCGGGCAGCGAGGAGCCGCTGAGGCTCGATTTCTTCGGCGATACGCTGGAGACGATCCGCGCCTTCGATCCGGCCAGCCAGCGCACGACCGGGCAGAAGCGCGCGGTCGAATTGCAGCCGATGAGCGAGGTGACGCTGACGCCGGACGCGATAAGCCGCTTTCGGCGCGGCTATATCGAGGCCTTCGGCGCGCCGCCGCGCGACGATGCGCTCTATGCCGCGGTCAGCGAGGGCAGGCGCTTTGCCGGCATGGAGCACTGGCTGCCCTTGTTCCATGACGGGCTGTCGACGGTGTTCGACTATCTGGACGAGGCAACGATCGTCTTCGATCATCTGGCCAAGGAAGCGATTGCCGAGCGGCATGCGCTGATCCTCGATCACTACGAGGCAAGGAAACGCCAGTCGGAAGGCGGGGCGATCGGCGAGGCGGTTCCGTATCGGCCGATGGCGCCCGAAAGCCTCTATCTGAACCCTGACGAGGTGACAAAGCATACGGCCGGGCGGCAGGCGTTGACCTTCACGCCCTTCGAGGCGCCGGAGGCCGGAGCCGCGCGGGTCATCCATGCCGGCGGCAGGTCAGGCCGCAGTTTTGCGGAAGAACGGGCCGACCCGTCCGCCAATGTCTTCAACGAGGTGGTCGGCCACATTGCCGCGCTGCGCGCGCAGAAGCGCCGGGTGGTGCTTGCCGGCTGGACGACGGGCTCGGCCGACCGGCTGTCGCAGATACTGACCGAGCACGGGCTCGGCAATCTGAAGCAGGTGGAAACGCTCGACGAGGCCGAAAAGCTGCCGCCGGAAACGGCGGCGATGGTCGTGCTGCCGCTGGAGACGGGGTTCGAGACCGACCGGCTCACCGTCATTGCCGAGCAGGACATTCTGGGCGACCGGCTGGTGCGGCGCACGAAGCGCAAGCGCGCGGCCGACTTCATCTCGGAGGTCGCCTCGCTGTCGGCCGGCGACATCGTGGTTCATGCCGATCACGGCATCGGACGCTTTGCCGGACTGAAGACCATCGAAGCGATGGGCGCGCCGCATGACTGCCTCGAGATCCGCTATGCGGGCGACGACCGGCTGTTCCTGCCGGTGGAGAACATCGAGCTGTTGTCGCGCTACGGCTCGGATGCGGCGGGCGTGGTGCTGGACAAGCTTGGCGGGGTTGCCTGGCAGTCGCGCAAGGCCAAGCTGAAGCGCCGGTTGCTGGAAATGGCGGGGCAGCTGATCGAGCTTGCGGCCGAGCGCCAGACGCGGCCGGCCCCGGTGCTGACGCCGCCCGAAGGGCTTTACGGGGAATTTGCCGCGCGCTTCCCCTATGACGAGACCGAGGACCAGCAGGGCGCCATCGACGCGGTGCTGGACGATCTGTCGGCCGGGCGGCCGATGGACCGGCTGATCTGCGGCGATGTCGGTTTCGGCAAGACCGAGGTGGCGCTGAGGGCGGCCTTCGTCGCGGTGATGGAAGGGCTGCAGGTTGCGGTGGTGGTGCCGACGACGCTGCTCGCGCGCCAGCATTTCAAGACCTTCGCCAACCGCTTCGCCGGTCTGCCGGTAAAGGTGCGCCAGGCCTCGCGGCTGGTGGGGGCAAAGGAACTGGCCGAGACCAAGAAAGGCATTGCCGAGGGCACGGTGGACATCGTTGTCGGCACCCATGCGCTGCTCGGCGGCTCTATCGGCTTCAAGAATCTGGGGCTGCTGATCATCGACGAGGAGCAGCATTTCGGGGTCAAGCACAAGGAACGGCTGAAGGATCTGAAGCGCGACGTGCATGTGCTCACGCTTTCGGCGACGCCGATCCCGCGCACGTTGCAACTGGCGCTGACAGGCGTGCGCGAGCTGTCGCTGATCGCCACAGCACCCGTCGACCGCATGGCTGTACGCACCTTCATCTCGCCCTTCGATCCGCTGGTGATCCGCGAGACGCTTCTGCGCGAACGCTATCGCGGCGGCCAGAGTTTTTATGTCGTGCCGCGTATTTCCGATCTGGCCGAAGTGGGGCAGTTCCTGGCCGAGCAGGTGCCGGAGCTGAAGGTGGGGATCGCAAACGGGCAGATGGCCGCTGGCGAACTCGACGACGTGATGAACGCCTTCTACGAAGGGCGTTATGACGTGCTTCTATCGACCACGATCGTGGAATCGGGCCTCGATATCCCGACCGCCAACACGCTGATCGTGCACCGGGCCGACATGTTCGGGCTGGCGCAGCTCTACCAGCTGCGCGGGCGGGTGGGTCGTTCCAAGCTGCGCGCCTATGCGCTGTTCACGCTGCCGGCCAACCGCTCGCTGACGACGCTGGCCGAAAAGCGGCTGAAGGTGTTGCAGTCGCTGGACAGTCTCGGGGCGGGCTTCCAGCTCGCCAGCCACGATCTCGATTTGCGCGGGGCGGGTAACCTGCTCGGCGAGGAACAGTCTGGCCACATCAAGGAGGTCGGGTTCGAACTCTACCAGCAGATGCTGGAAGAAGCCGTGGCCGAGATGAAGGGATTGGGCGCCGCCGTCGACGAGGCCTGGTCGCCGCAGATCGCGGTCGGCACGTCGGTCATGATTCCGGAGAGTTACGTGCCCGACCTGCAGCTTCGCCTTGGGCTCTACCGCCGGCTGGGCGAATTGCAGACGCCGGAGGAGATCGACGGTTTCGGCGCGGAACTGATCGACCGTTTCGGCCCGTTGCCGGAGGAGGTCGACCATCTGATGAAGGTGGTCTTCATCAAGTCGCTGTGCCGCAAGGCAAATGTCGAGAAGCTCGATGCCGGTCCGAAGGGGCTGGTCGTTTCCTTCAGGGGCAATTCCTTCTCCAACCCGACCGGACTGGTGGGGCTGATTGCCCAGCAGGGATCGCTGGCCAAGATCAGGCCGGACCAGAGCGTGTTCTTCTCGCGCGACTGGCCGACGGCCGAAAAGCGGCTGAAGGGTTCGGCCGTGGTGATGACCCAACTGGCGAAGCTGGCGGGGTAGGGGCGCAACCTTCGAGGTTGCCCCCTTCACCCGTCAGGTGTCGGGCGCGGCCGATGCCAGCAGCGGGCCAGAGCGGGCCGGCACGAGATGGACCACTCGGAAACCCCTCGCCTGGAGCTGATCGAGGAACGACGGCAGCATGTTGGCGGTGCGTTGGTGCAGATCGTGGAAGAGCACGATGCCGGAGCCACGTCTTTCCAGCATCTGCAGCGTGCGCTCGCGCACCTGGGCCGGCGTCGACTGGAAGTAGTCCTTGGAGTCTATGTCGACGTCGATGACCACCGAGCCGCGGGCGGCCAGATGCCGGCGCAGCGCCGGCGTGTCGGCGAGATAGGGAAAGCGGAAGAATGGTGAGGCTGAATGCCGGGTCGGGACCAGCGCGGCGGCGATGCTGCGCTCGCCAGCCTCGATGTCTGCCATGGCTGCGTCGAACGACATGCCGGCCAGATTGGGGTGGTTCTGCGTATGCGAGCCGATCGTGTGCCCCCGGGATGCCACCTCTCGCACCAGATGCGGGTGATTGCGCGCCATCTGGCCGACCATGAGGAAGGTGGCCTTCGCGTTGTGTCGCTCCAGCGCGTCCAGAATGGCGGTAGTGCGACCGGGAACCGGCCCGTCGTCGAAGGTGAGAACGACCTCGCCCCGTGCAAGTACGATGTCCTGAATGGCGCTGACGCGGATGGTGCGGCCGGCAAGGCCACGGCGCTGGCCCGGAAAGGCCATGATGTCGTCCGAGGGCATGGGCCTGATCGGCGCGAATGCCATCGGCGCGATGGAAACTGAGGCGCTGTCTGCCGTGTGTGCGCCGCCTTGAGGCGTGCTGGCGCAGCTGGCCAGTAAGGCCGCCAAGACGGCGGTGCAGCAGATCCCGAAGAAGCGACGCATCGGCTTACTCGTTACTTGAGACGACTTGGCTATTCATCGATCATTAGCGTTAACAAGCCGATAAGAACGCCCGCTACTTGGGAAGAGAATCGGAAAGGGCGTGCGCAGCGCGTCGATTCGTGCATCGGGGCTGCGTTGGGCGAAGTGCCGGTTCACATGCGCGTGAAGATGGAGCCAATACAGGCGCTACTTGAGATTCCGGCCGCCATAACCGTGTCATAAATGCAAACGTGCCGAGGCAAAAGCACGGTGAGCGGGGCATCGTGGCTACCCTCGATCACCCGGAATCTCTATAGTCGCAACCAACAACAAAAAAATTGCAGGGCGGTATCCCAGTCCGTTGGCGGTCCGGGCGGTCTCCGAGTTCTCGGAACCGGCGCGATGGTTGCAGGGTTGGGTTCACATTCGGGCTAACGAAATGAAAATTGGTGGGATCATGAAGTCCTCGCGAAACAGACGTCTGGCACTTGCAACGACCGCGCTCGCCGCGACAATGACGATCGGGGTGCCGCCAGCCTCGGCGCAGGGCTTGCTGGAACTGCTCTTTGGAACGCCGGAACAGCTGCATCGCCCCGCCGAGCCGACCCAGCAGCAGGCACCTGAGCCGCAGCGCACCCAGCCCGCGTCGCTGCCGCGCGTGGCCGGTCCCAGCTATTATGATTACCGCGCCGACCCGCTGGTGCGCGTCGACTTTGCCGCTATCGAGATCAAGATCGAGGAAGCCCGTGCGCCCTATGCGTCGGGGCTTATGGTGGCCAGTGCCGAGGGCATCGATCCCCAGATCGTCGCATCGGTTGAGCGTCTTGCTGCAGAAGCGAGCGAGGATCTGGCCGCCGATGAGGGCATGGAACAGGCCGAGGCGGTTGTTGTCGCCGAGGATGAAGAAGTTTCCGCTCCGCAGGCCGCTGCCGTGCCTGACGTCAGAGACGCTGCCCCGCTCCAGGTCGAGACAGCCGTCGCAGAAGGCGATGACGCGGCCGAGCAGGTCGCCGAGACCGCGCCAGAAGTGATGCCGAGCGACGTCGGAACGGCGGCGCAGATCGCATTCGAGGCCGAGGTCGAAGCTGCGATCGAGCAAGCCGACACTGCTGCCGACGAGGTGAGCGAAATCGTCGAGGAGAGCGCTGAGGCGGTCGCCGAGATGATCGAGGACGGCGTGGAAGATGTGGCCGAGGCTGCCGAGGAGGCCGCGGGCGCAGTCGAAACTGCCGTGGACGATGGTGTTGCCGCCGAGGTCGAGACGGTTCGCGAAGAGATTTCCGAGGAAGTCGAAGAGGTCGCCGAGATCATCGAGGAGATCGCGCCAGAGCCGATGCGGCTAACCGAGGCGACGCTCGAGGCTCTTCAGGAATTCGACCTGATGACCGAAAAGGCGGTCGCCGAGGCGCTGGTCGCGCACTACTCCGAGCATCCCGATTTCATCTGGGTGCTCGATGGCGTGCCGAGCGAGGCGGCGGTGCAGGCGATGGACGTACTGGCTGCTGCCGATAGCCATGGCCTCAACCCTGACCACTACCGTGTCTCCACACCGCGCCGCGGCGCGAGCGAGGCCGAACTGGCCCGCTTCGAGATGGAGCTGTCTGCCAGGACGTTGCGTTATGTGCGCGACGTGCATGGCGGGCGCATCGATCCCAACCGGATCTCCGGCTATTACGATTTCCAGCTCAAGGAGGTCGATTTCGCGGTCGAGCTGGCGACGCTGGCCGAGGCGGACGATGTTCGCGCCCATCTCGACAGCCGGCATCCGCAGAACGAGTTCTACCAGAAGCTGCGCGCCGAGCTCGAGATGCTGCGCGTTTCCGAGGAAAATGACATCGTCATCGACCTCCAGGGCCTGATAAGGCCCGGCAACACCAATGCCGAATTCGCCAAGATCCTGAAGCTGATCGAGCGGGACGCAGACGCCGCCTTCCTGGAAGAGCACGGCGAGGTGCTGGCGCGCCATCGCGGTTCCGATGTCTACGACCAGGAACTGGTGCCCGTCATCCGCGGCGCCCAGGCGGCGCGCAACCTGGCGGTGGACGGAGTCATCGGGCCGCAGACCGTGCGCGGCCTGGCGGGCGAGTCGGTGGCCGGCCGCAAGGAGAAGGTGATCTTGGCGCTGGAGCAGATGCGCTGGCTGCCGTCCGATCTGACCGATCGCTTCGTGTTCCTCAACGCACCGTCATTCCGTGCCCAGTATTTCGAGAACGGCGTCGAGAAGCTGAACATGCGCGCCATCTACGGCAATACCGGGCGCCAGACCTACTTCTTCAAGGACCGGGTGTCCTATGTCGAGTTCCATCCGTTCTGGGGCGTGCCGCGTTCGATCCTGGTCAACACCTATCTGTCGCGGCTGATCGACGATCCGGGCTATCTGGACCGCTCGGGCTTCGAGGTAACCGACCGGAACGGCCGCAGCGTGCCGTCGTCGGCGATCGACTGGGGGCGCTACGGCGCCAATATCCCCTATGACGTGCGCCAGCGGCCGGGACCGCGCAACGCGCTGGGCGAATTGAAGATCATGTTCCCCAACCGCCACGCGATCTACATGCACGACACGCCCGACCGGCATCTCTTCGACCGGGTGAACCGCGCCATCAGCAATGGCTGCATCCGTCTCGAGGATCCGCGTGCCATGGCGGCGGCAGTGCTCGGCTGGGACGTCAGCGACGTCTCCCAGCGGCTGCAGCGCCCGCACTCGCGCGAAGACTTGCAGGTCGAAGTGCCGGTCTATGTGGCCTATTTCACGGCCTTCCCCGAAGCGTCCGGCAAGATCGCCTATTATGACGATGTCTACAGCCGCGACCCGCGCCTGGCACAGGCTATCGAACGGCTGGAGCGGGCACGTACGCCCAGCAGCTGACGGGGTTGCGCCTTCGCGACAAGGGCCGGCACGCATGCGCGCCGGCCCTTTTTCGTTGTGCAAGACAGGTCAGCGGGCCGCGTAGATTGCTGCTTCGAACGCGTCGTGGGCTTGCACGAGCGCGGGGTCCGCAAAAGGCGCGAGCTGGGTCATGAAGAGGCCTGCAATGCCGGCAGCCGGGTCGAGCCAGCAATGGGTGTTGAGGGCGCCTGCCCAGAATTGCGCGCCGGCACGACGGCGCCCGGGCAGGTCGTCCTCAAGCCGCGCCCAAGCCATGGAATGGCTTACCCGCCGGCCGGGGAAGGGTTCGAAATCGCGTGACACGCGTGGCGCCACGGAGGCCATGCGCGGCACGAGAAGCCCGCCGGTGCGTGCCGCCAGCATGGCCGCCACGGCTTGCGCAGAAAGAATGCGGTTGCCGTCGAGTGCACCGCCGCCCAGCACCATGCGCAGGAAGCGGCCATAGTCGCGCGGGGTGGAATAGAGCGCATGGCCCATGCCGTAGAATTCCGGATTGCGGGCAGGGCCGCCGCGGGCCGGCCGGAACCCGTCCTCCTGGCGCGCGTGCACCTCGGCCAGCCGTTCCGCTCGCTCGCCTTCGATCTCGAAGACGGTGTCCTCCATACCGAGCGGCGTGAAGATCTCGTCCCGGCAGAAGGCGTCGATGCGGCGTCCGTCGACCGTTTCCACGACCCGTCCCAGCCAGTCGATGCCCGGCCCGTAGTGCCATTGCGTACCGGGGTCGGCAACGAGCGGATAATCGAGTGCGGCGAGCTTGCCCGAAAAGACGGTCGGGTGGCCGGTCAGTTCCATCCAGCGCGTGATGTCGGCATTCCAGTATTCATAGGCCAGGCCGGATGTGTGGGTGGCGAGATGGGCGATGGTGGCGACACTCTGTTGACGGCGCAGGCGCGGTTCCTCGCCGGCAAAGCCCTCAAGCACCGGCAGTTCGGCGAAAGAGGGCAGGATATCGCGCACGGGCGTGTCGAAACCGAGCAGCCCCCGCTCGATGAGGATCATTGCCGCCAGTGCGCCGATCGCCTTCGTCTGGGAAAAGATGCGAAAGATCGTGTCGGGCCCCGCCGCCATGCCGGGTCGCGCCTCGCCGGCGGCCGCTTCGAAGCGGACACCCTTTTCGTCCAGGGCCGTGGCGACTACGAAGGGCACAGCACGACGCGCAACCGCGTCGGAAAGCAGGTCAGGGATCTCGTTCATCGGTAGCTCAAGGCCCGTCGAGCATGTCGAGCACGGTGACGGGATTGACCTCGCCGTCATAGGTCGGGTCGACCTCATAGCGCACCAGGGTGAAGGTGCCCGACCGGAAGATCCATTTGCCGGTCGACGATGCGTCGCCCAGACCGCGCCAGCGCGAATGCGCCGTCATGGTCAGCGTATCGGGATCGTAGTGCGAATTGACCAGTTCCGACCGGCTCGTATAGCCGATCACGTCGATCGAACGGATCTCCTCCATGGTCCGGTCGTCCTCGTAGCGGATATCGAGCTCGGGCACGACGAAGCTGACGGGCAGGAGCTCTCCGGTATCGTCGGCCAGCAGATAGACGTGCAGCTCGTTATAGGCACCACGCGTGCAGAAGAATCGGAATAGCCGTGCCTCGTGGGGTGGCGCGTCGATTTCGTCGAACGGTCGACGAAACGCGATCGTGAAGTGTTCCGGCTCGTCGACCTCGATCAGGTCATGGCGCAGGCAGATATCGCCAAAACTCTTTTCGAACAGAGAGGATGCTCGCTGGAGCATGACGTCGGTCGGGGGCAATGCGGGTCCGTCGCCGCATCGCGTCGGCAGGGCCTCCTCCAGCGGAGCGTCCGTGGCTTCCAGCGCGCCGCCGGCGATGAGGTAAGGCTGGAAAGATCCGTCGGCGCTGAACTGAGCGCGCACGGTGTAGCAGCCGGCCAGAACCCTGCTTTCCCAGTTTTCCCCCTGAATTTCGACGGCGAGCGGCACTTCGTGCACGCGCTCGGCGCCTTCGCCCTCCTGCCTCGACAGGCCGGTGACCACGCTGATCCTGTCCATGTCCTCGAAAGTGGCGGCGAACTCCTCCGCCGTCTCGACGGGACGCTCGGCGAAATAGGACAAGGCCCGCTCATATTCCCCGCGTTCGATCGCGTTATAGAGGGATTGGACAAGCGCCTGGGGCGAGGAACGATCGTCACGGAACTCCGCACCGGACGCCAGTGCGGGGCCGGCGGCAAGGAGGGAGCAGACGCTGCTCAGGAGGATAGGCCGCATCGGGACAACTCCGAATCGAAGCATGATGGTAGCGCGCCGTTTGTGGCTGGCCAATGGCAAGGCCGCCAAAGGGGTCATTTGCGATTGCGGCCAAAAATGCTAGAGCCTCGCCACCGCATGAATGGGCACGGATGGGGATGGACGCAGCAGCACTGAAGACGGAGGCCGCAAGGGCCGCTCTCGGCCATGTCGAAGACGGCATGAAGCTGGGTATCGGCACCGGGTCGACGGCCGAAGCCTTCGTGCGGCTTCTGGCCGAGCGCGTCGAATCGGGGTTGAACATTGTCGGGGTGCCGACATCGGAACGCACGGCTGCGCTTTGCCGCGAACTCAACGTGCCGCTGGCCACGCTCGACGAGCAGCCAAGCCTCGACCTGACCATCGACGGGGCCGACGAGATCGGTCCGGAGCTTGCCCTGATCAAGGGTGGTGGTGGCGCGCTTCTGCGCGAGAAGATCGTCGCGGCAGCCTCTTCGCGCATGATCGTGATTGCCGACGAGAGCAAGGATGTCGAGACGCTTGGCCGTTTTCCGCTGCCGATCGAGGTCAATGCGTTCGGCCTGCGTGCCACCATGCTGGCGATCGAGGAGGCTGCGGCCCGTCTCGGTCTCAGCGGTCCGCTGAAGCTGCGCGGCGGCGAGGACGACACCTTCCTGACGGATGGTGGACACTATATCGTCGATGCATCTTTTGGCCGCATTCCCGATCCAAGAGCGCTATCTGACGCGCTGCACGCCATACCGGGCGTGGTGGAGCACGGGCTTTTCATCGGATTGGCGAAGCTTGCGATTCTCGCCGGGCCGTCCGGAATCAAGACATTACATTCGAACCGCTAGAGAAGGAGTTCGACGAACATGACCCTCAGCATCAGGCTTCGGCGGATGATGGCAGCCGCGAGCGTCCTCGGCGTCGTGGCTGTGGCCTATCCGGCCACCGCGCAGGAAATCTCTGACAGCCATCTCCGGGCCGCACGCGCCGCCATCGCGGCGATCGAGGTTACCCGGCCCTTCGATCTGATTCTGCCCAATGCGGCCATGATGCTGAAGAGCGAGCTGATCTCGAACAACCCGGACCTGGTATCGCTGATCAACAGGACGGTGGACGAAAAGGCGATCGCGCTGGCGCCGCGGCGTGCCGATCTGGAGCGCGAGGCAGCGCTCACCTACGCCCGCAACTTCACCGAAGAAGAACTCACACAGATGGCGGAGTTCTATCGATCGGAGGCCGGCCGCAAGCTCCTGCAAGTCGGGCCGGAGGTCACCGGAGAAGTCTACCGGGCAGCCGAGATCTGGCAGAACGGTATCGGACGCGACCTGATCCAAAGCGTTGCGGAAGCGCTTCAGAGCGAAGCCGGCCGCGCGGTGGACGCCGATATCGAACTCGATATGGAATCGCTCCAGCAATAGGCTGATCGAATTCGAAGACTGCACCAAAGGCCGGATCCGATCCGGCCTTTGCTTTTCAAGGCAAGGACGCTTAGACCTTCGCCGATCACAACGATCCGATTGAAGGCGGGCAATGGCTGAATACGACTACGATCTCTTCGTCATCGGTGGCGGTTCGGGCGGCGTGCGCGCCGGTCGGCTGGCAGCCTCGCTGGGCAAACGGGTCGCCATTGCCGAGGAATACCGGATGGGCGGCACCTGCGTCATTCGCGGCTGCGTGCCGAAGAAGCTGTTCGTCTATGCCTCGCAGTTCCCCGAGCATTTCGAGGATTCGGTGGGATTTGGCTGGACCGTTGGCGAGACCAGTTTCGACTGGCCGACGCTGCGCGCCAACAAGGATCGTGAGATCGCCCGGCTGGAAGGGCTCTATCGCGCCGGGCTGGAGAAGGCGGGCGCCGAGATCGTGCAGAGCCGCGCCGTGCTAGAAGGGCCGAATGCGGTGCGCATCGTGGCCGAGGATCGTGTCGTCACCGCCGAGCGCATCCTCGTTGCCACCGGCGGGCAGCCGAACCCGCATGCCGCGCTGCCCGGCCATGAGCATTGCATCACCTCCAACGAGGCTTTTGACCTGGAACGCCTGCCGAAGAGCATCGCCATTGCCGGCGGCGGCTATATCGCGGTGGAGTTTGCCAACATCTTTCACGGGCTCGGCGTGGAGACCACGCTTGTCTATCGAGGCAAGGAGATACTCGGCCGCTTCGACAACGACATTCGCCGCTCGCTGCACGAGGCGATGGAGGCGAAGGGCATCCGGATCCTGTGCCATACGATCTTCTCCAAGATCGACAAGCGCGCCGATGGCGGGCTGGACGCCCATCTGTCGGACGGGTCGGTGCTGAGCGTCGATGAGGTGATGCTGGCGATCGGGCGCGCACCCAACACGGAAGGTCTCGGGCTCGAGGCGGCGGGCGTGGAGACCGGCAAGGTGGGCGAGATACTGGTCGATGAGCATTCGCGCACCAATGTCGAGAGCATCTATGCGATCGGCGACGTGACCAACCGGGTGCAACTGACGCCAGTGGCCATTCACGAGGCGATGTGCCTGATCGATACGCTCTACCGCGACAGGCCGACCTCGCCCGATCACGACACGATTGCCACCGCCGTCTTCTCGCAGCCGGAGATCGGCACGGTCGGGCTGAGCGAAGAAGATGCCGCGCACGCCTTTCCCCATGTCGAGATCTACCGGGCCCAGTTCCGTCCGATGCGCCACACGCTGTCGGGTCGCCAGGAGCGCATGCTGATGAAGCTGGTGGTGGACGGCGACAGCCGCCGCGTGCTGGGTGCTCACGTTCTTGGCCCTGACGCGGGCGAGATGGCCCAGTTGCTCGCCATCCCGATCAAGGCCGGGCTCACCAAGGACGATTTCGACCGCACCATGGCGCTGCATCCCTCGGCGGCAGAAGAGCTGGTGACGATGTATGAGCCGACCTACCGGCTGAAAGACGGCGAGCGGGTGGGCTAGGGCCTGTCGATAGTCGCGCCTGGACGGGCTGCAACAGGGCCTAGGCAAGTTCCGCGCGGGAAAATCCTATAGCGGGCGCCTCGCCCTGCAGCAGCCAGCCGGCCAGTTGCGGCCACAGCGTGTCGGCGAAACGCGAACGAAAGAAGCCGAGATGACCGATCGGCACGCCGCCGACATGGTCCGGCCCGATCCAGCGCTCGGCGATCAAGGCGTTTTCGTAGCGGTTGAGCAGATGGGCGACGGCGCGCGGCGTGCCCCAGGGATCGTCAAGCATGCCTATCGACAGGAGCGGCAGCCGTACCTCGGCGAAACGCGCCGTTTCCGGCAGAGCCGGATCGTCGAAGAAATAGTTTGCCTGCCGGCACCAGCGCGCCCAGTCGCGAAAGACGCTGCCGGGCAGCGGTTCGCCGATCCCCATCCAGCTTGGAATATGGCCGAGCACGATCGAGGTCGGAACGCCAAGGAGATTCATCCGGGGCCAGACCCACGGATCGTCGATCAGCTTTCGCGAGCCAGACATGGAGGCCACGGTCGCATAGCGCTCGAAGCGCTGTGACAGACCGCACAGGCCGAGCGCCTGGCCGCCGAAGGACTGGCCGACACCGACCATGGCATGACCGGGAGCGGCCGCGTCGAGGGCGGCGATCGCGGCGGGCATGTCCTGCAACGCCCAGTCCTTCATGCGGATGGCGCGCTGGCTTGCCCGCGACCGCGAGGCGCCCGTGCCACGATAGTCGTAGGTCAAGACCGCCCTGGCACCTGATGCGACAAGTGCGCGGGCAAAGCCGAAATACAGACCCTGGGGCACGGCTGTTGCCGACGAGACCAGTACCGACGGGCCACTGCCACTGCCCTCGAACAGCGTGCCGGTGAGCGCAAATCCGTCCTGAGCGGCGAAGCGCAGTTCGCGCTGACCTTCCGGTTGGGGGGATGGGGTCTTTCCCGCATCATGCGGGCGGGATCGCGTTGCCTGGCCGCCCATACGGCTTCTCCCGGGAGGGTGGATCTGCACGGAGGCTACCATTGACGTATACGTCAAAGTCAAGTGGTACTGTCTGCCGGGGAGGCTTGCATTCGCCCAGTCGGGCGGTAGCCTCGTTGCATGACAAGATATGATCTATCGGTCGACGACAGCGTGGCGGGCGAGGGTGGTCTGGTCGCCTATTTCGGCTACGGTTCGCTGGTCTGCCGGGCGACCCACCGCACCGAAATCGTGCACGCGGTGCCAGCCAGGCTTCGCAACTGGCGCCGGCTGTGGCGGCCGCGCCCGGACATGCCCGACTTTCCTGCCGCCCTGTTGACCGTGCGGCCGGAGCAGGGTGCGGGCTGCGATGGGTTGCTGGTCTTCGATCGGGCCGAGAACCTGGCTGCGATCGACGCGCGCGAGGCTCGCTACCGGCGCGTGGCGCTGACGCCTTCTGATCTGGATCTGGCCCGCCCGGCGCCGGCCGATTGCGAGATCTGGCTCTATGTCGCGCAGGAGGAACTGCCGCACCATCCGGAGCCGCCGGCGATCCTGCAATCCTATCTCGACGCGGTGATGCTGGGCTTTTTGCGGGAGCACGGTGAGGCCGGGCTGAAACGCTTCCTGGACGAGACGGATGTCTTCGACCTTATGCTGCATGCCGACCGGCATGACCCGGCCTATCCGCGCGCGGTTGCGCTCGAAGCAGCGATTGCGGAGCGTTTCGATGCGCTGGTGGCGGCGCGGCGTCGATTTGGCGTCGCGTCCGCGGGCCATACAGGGTAGAATGAGGCGGTTTCATCGTGTATGGAGCCGCGGACCCGCAAAGGGCTCCTGATGGGCGCGTTTCGCCCGCACCGGCAGAGTTGGATTGTGACATGACGAAGTGGTCTCCGAGTTCCTGGCGTTCCAAGCCGATCAGCCAGGTTCCCGCCTATCCCGACCAGGACGCCCTGGCCGAGACGGAGAAGCAGCTTGCCAGCTATCCGCCGCTGGTCTTTGCCGGCGAGGCGCGCAAGCTGAAGAAGCAGCTGGCAGCCGTTGCCGAGGGCAAGGCTTTCCTGCTCCAGGGCGGCGACTGCGCCGAGAGCTTCGCCGAGCATGGCGCCGACAATATCCGCGATTTCTTCCGCGTCTTCCTGCAGATGGCGGTGGTGCTGACCTTTGCCGGCTCGCAGCCGGTGGTGAAGGTCGGCCGCATTGCCGGCCAGTTCGCTAAACCGCGTTCCTCCGACATCGAGACCAAGGACGGCGTCTCGCTGCCGTCCTACCGCGGCGACATCATCAACGGCATCGAGTTCGACGAGAAGTCGCGCCTGCCCGATCCCGCGCGCCAGCGCATGGCCTATCGCCAGTCGGCTGCGACGCTGAACCTTCTGCGCGCCTTCGCGCAGGGCGGCTATGCCAGCCTCGACAACGTGCATCGCTGGATGCTGGGCTTCGTGTCCGACAGCCCGCAGGCCGAGCGCTACGAGGCGATCGCCAACCGCATTACCGACACGATCGACTTCATGAACGCCGTCGGCATCACCTCGGAGAGCCATGCCGCGCTGCGCGAGACCGATTTCTATACCAGCCACGAGGCGTTGCTGCTGGGCTACGAGGAGGCACTGACCCGCGTCGATTCCACATCCGGCGACTGGTACGCGACGTCGGGCCACATGATCTGGATCGGTGACCGCACCCGCCAGCCCGAGCAGGCCCATATCGAATATTGCCGCGGCATCAAGAATCCGCTCGGGCTGAAATGCGGCCCGTCGATGACGCCGGACGGTTTGCTGAACCTGATCGACATCCTGAACCCGGACAACGAGGCGGGCCGGCTGACGCTGATCACCCGCTTCGGCCACGAGAAGGTGGGCGAGCACCTGCCGGCACTCGTGCGCGCGGTGCAGAAGGAAGGCCGCAAGGTCGTGTGGTCCTGCGATCCCATGCACGGCAACACGATCACGGCGGCCGGCTACAAGACAAGGCCCTTCGACCGGATTCTCGGCGAAGTGGAGGCATTCTTCGCCGTGCATCGCGCCGAGGGCACGCATCCGGGCGGCATCCATATCGAGATGACCGGCAAGAACGTGACCGAGTGCACGGGCGGCGCGCGCGCCATCCGCGACGAGGAACTGCAGGACCGCTACCACACCCATTGCGACCCGCGTCTCAACGCCGACCAGGCGCTGGAACTCTCCTTCCTGCTGTCGGGGCTGTTGAAGAACACGCAGGCCGGGCTGCAGGACAAGAAACTCGCCATCGGCTGAAGCGGGTTTTTGCGACAGATGGATGCGATCGGCCGCCGGCCGGTCGCGCCGTCGCAGCGGCTAGAGCTGCGTGCGCATCAGGCTCGCCAGCCAGTCCAAGAATTTCTGCCGCCAGGGGCGGTTTTCCCATTCCTCCAGCGTGATCAGCCGCGAGCGCTCCAGATCGTCCTCGAAGATGGCGATGTGCTGCAGCGCGAAGTCGCGGTCATGCACGTTGAGATTGGCCTCGTCATTGAGGCGGAAGGATCGCTCGTCGAAATTGGCCGAGCCGATCGACACCCAGTCCTCGTCCACGATGAACAGCTTGGCGTGGTACATTGACGGCTGGAATTCGTGGATGCGGATGCCCTCGCTCAAGAGGTCGCCCCAGAAATAGCGCGAACCGTGGCGCACGAATTCCTTGGAGATGTGCGGGCCGGGCAGGATGATGTCGATCTCGACCCCGCGCCTTGCCGCATCGATGAGCTGGGCCAAGGCGATATCGTCGGGCACGAAATAGGCCATGCCGATGCGGATGTTGCGCTCTGCAGACGCCAGCGACATCAACAGCATCTGGTGCATGGAACGCGAGCCGCCGCGCGGCGACGACTTGACCAGCTGGGCGACGATCTCGCCGTCATTTGCCTGCGGCGGGTAGTACCTGTCGCCCTGCAGCACCTCGCCGGTCGCCTCCAGCCAGTTTTCGGCGAAGGCGGCCAGCATGCCGGCCACCGAAGGGCCAGTGATGCGGTAGTGGTTTTCGCGATATTCGTTCGGATTGCGCGCATCGCCCAGCCATTCGTCGCCGATGCCGACACCGCCGGTGAAGCCCACCGTGCCGTCAACGATCAGGAGCTTGCGGTGGGTGCGGTTGTTGATGCGGTCGAGCGTGTACCAGCGGATCGGGCGAAAGCGGTGCACGACGACCCCGCCTTCCTCCATGATGTCAACAAGGCTCTGGTCGAAGGGGATCGAGCCCGCCCAGTCGAGCAGCACCCGGACCTCGACGCCGGCGCGCGCGCGGTCGGCCAGCGCCTGGGCAAAGACCGTGGCGATGTCGCCCGACCAGTAGACGAAGGTTTCGAAATGGACGGTGCTCTCGGCGGCCTCGATGGCGCCGAGCATGGCGGGAAAGATCTCGTCGCCGTTGAGCAGGATGTCGATCTCGTGGCCCGGCCGCAGGCTGCCGCCGAACACGCCGTCCATGGTGCGGCGAAACTGCGGATCGGCAACGCCGTGGACATGGGGGATCGGCTCGCGAAGGTCGCGGCGCTCCGGCATCAGATTGAGCGCGACGATCACGGCTGCTCCCGCGAGCGCCAGGACGATGACAGATCGCAACAGAAATTTGACGTTCAAGCCGGATGCCCCTCTTGCCGCTGATGAACGAATGGGGCCGTACTTGGTTCCCAGTGCGCGGCATGGTTCAACGCGGCTCAATGCAGGCCTCAGCATTTGGCGATTGACCGGCATGCCAGCGCTGCCGACAACGAGCACAAAGGAGCATGGCCGATGCAGGAACGACATGAAGGCGGCTGCCTGTGCGGGGCCGTGCGTTACGATGCGAGAGGCCCGCTGCGCGGTGTCGTCTATTGCCACTGCTCGCAGTGCCGGCGCCAGACCGGGCATGTCTACGCGGCAACCGATGTCGACGACGACCGGCTGACGGTTCGTGGCAGCGAGAACGTCGCCTGGTACGAGGCCTCGGATTTTGCCCGGCGCGGCTTTTGCCGCCGGTGCGGGTCGGCGCTGTTCTGGAAACACAAGGACAGCACCAAGACCTCGATCATGGCCGGCGGCTTCGACTCCCCGTCCGGGCTCAGGGCCGAGGCGCATATCTTCGTGGCCGACAAGGGCGACTATTACGAGATTGCCGACGGGCTTCCCCAGCACCGGCAGGGCAGCGATTGAGGCCGGCGGGTGCCGGACGGTGAACGCAGCGTTGTCGGCCACCGCCTTGGCAGGCGAGGGCGGTTCGCCTATCTGGGAGAAAATCGACCCGCCCCCAAATGCCTCCCGGAGTTCCCCGCATGGCCGACATTTCGCCAGACCTCGTGCTGGAGGCCAGAGCCAGCCTGCCTGACGACCTGCGCTATCTTCTGGAAAAATACCCCCGCGAGAGCTGGGATTCGCATCCCAATGTGCACGGCATGGCGCAGATGTGGCTGCAGCGCCACGGCATGTTCCGCGAGCTGGGCGGCATCCTGACCGGCGCGATCGCCGATTACCGCGAAGGGCGCACCGACGCGCGCCAGTTTGCGCAGTTCTTCGCGCCGCGGCTCAATTTCTTTCTCGGCAATCTCGACGGCCATCACAATGTCGAGGATCAGCATTATTTCCCGGTCTTCGCGCGGGTTGAAAGCCGGCTGAAGCGCGGTTTCGACATTCTCGATTCCGACCATCATCTGATCCACGATGCGCTGGAGCGCAACGCGGCGACCGCCAACGAATTCCTGCGCGCGCTGGAGGGCGACGACAACGCGCGCCGCCGTGCCGCCGATGCCTATGCGGGCGAGAACGAGCGGCTGGTGACGATGCTGGCCCGCCATCTCGACGACGAGGAAGACCTCATCATCCCGCTGATCCTGGAGCGCGGCGACCGCGAGCTTGGCGGGTACTAAAAACTGTCGAGCGGTTTTATGGCGCGGGTGAGGGGTGCCCCCTCACCGTCACGCTTTGCGTGTTGTTTTCAGGTCCCCCTCACCGTCACGCTTCGCGTGCCACCTCTCCCCCAGAATGGGGGAGAGGAGTAGCGGAGGCGGCGCGGCGCCTCTTCTTGCTTGCGTTGCAGAGATAGGTGCGGCGATGGCGGCAGGGCGCTCTCCTCGCCCCATGAAATGGGGGAGAGGTGGATCGGGCGAAGCCCGAGACGGTGAGGGGGACTTTTCGTTGCTTAAGCGGGTATAGCCGCCGGCGGTGGCGTTCTCCTGCCTCGATCACCGCCACGCGGCTGACCAATCGGCGGTTAAAGGGGGGGATTGCCGGGCTTCGGCTTCTTTCGACGTTTTCGAGTACTCGCCAAGGTCCCCCTCACCGTCACGCTTCGCGTGCCACCTCTCCCCCAGAATGGGGGAGAGGAGTAGCGGTGGCGGCGTGGCGGCTCTTCTTGCTTGCGTTGCAGAGAAAGAGTGCGGCGATGGCGGTAGGGCGCTCTCCTCGCCCCCATGAAATGGGGGAGAGGTGGATCGGGCGAAGCCCGAGACGGTGAGGGGGTCTTTTTGTTGCCGAGGCGGGCATGGCCGCCGGCTCTGGCGTTCTCAGGCCTCGATCACGGCCACGCGGCTGACAGCTTCCGGGACGGGCAGACCGTCTTCCTTCAGGCCCTCAATGTGGAAGCGGATGGCGTCGCGGATTTCAATCTCGGCCTGCTCCACTGTCTCGGCCGTCGCAATGTAGCCCGGCAGGTCAGGGACATAGGCCGAGTAATCTGTGCCGGCTTTTTCGAACACGATGGGAGAGGGTAAATCGTCCGCGCATCAATCCTATTGTATTGGCTGCGTTATAATGTGAATCAAATATTTCCAAATGAAATTTACATTTCAGTTCGTCTCATATTCTCTTAAGTTCGTTTAATATATCATTTAATACCTTATCGGCACCGAGGGCATTTCGGCGCGCCATATCAAAAAGTTCTCCCATTACACCATACGCTTCTTCAAATCCTCCTTGTTTCAAGGTAGGGTCAGAAATTTCGTCAACTTGATCGCCATCTTGGTTGTATAATGTGATGATATAGTCGTCTGCTACCGCCTTTATAGAGACGCTATTGGAGCCAATCTGTGTATAGAATGATCCCTGCCTTGGGCCTTCTTCCCAATTCTGTCTATTTTTATTTGTCCTTTCTACAAGTAGATTTATCAATTCAACAAACGATTTGTGGGACATTTTCAGTTTCCCATAGTTCGTGTTTTACTTGTTATGGAAGCCAGATCGTCAGATAGTTCGATCAGCGATTTCGTGTACTTTTGCTTCTGCGATGAACGTGAATTGGCGTCGGAATGTGTGATTTCGATTTCCATCTGCTTCAAGAAGGTCAGAGACTTTTGTATTCTGGAAGTTTCTTGGGTGGATAAATTGGGATGATTCTCTCGCGCTGATATCAATGAACGCCTTGCCTGATCGAAGAGATTGGGCAGTTTTTCATACTCATCCAAGCGATAGGCGGCCTTTATTTCATCCACTGACTTCAAAACCGACGTAAAACCGATGAGACTGTCTAGTCGCCGTATCCCGTCGGTTGCAGATTTTGCAGAATCGCGTGCACTTTCGGCAGCCGTGTGGGTCTTATTGATCTGGTGCAATGCGAGCCCAAAGCCTAGCAGGGAAATAACTATCCCTGCTAAGCCAAACCAATCGCCACGCGCGAATTGGGCGAAATCTAACAACAGCCAACCCTCAACTACACCCTGACGTCGCCCCGCACGTGTCGCACTTTTCGCACGTGCCGTTCCGCACCATCGTGAAGTTCTGGCACTCGGTGCACATGTTGCCGGTGTAGCCCTGCATCACCGCCTTGGCGCGGCGTTCGGCGGCGAGCGCCTTGGCCTCGGCTGCTTCCTGGGCGGCCGTGTCGGTGAAGAGCGCGGTTTCGGCCTCGTCATTGTCCTGGGCGATCTCCTCGGCCAGTTCCTTTGCCCGCTCCTCGTAGTCGCGCTTGAAGGCAACGGCCTCCTCGGGGCGCTCGGCGGTGACCGTCTTCAGCGCCGTCACCGTGTTGGCGGCGGCGGCAAAGGGGCGCACGTTGGAGCCCGAGACGGCCGAAGGTGCTGCGCGCTGCGGGGCAGGGGCGTTGGCGGCGCCGCCCTGGCCACCCGCCTGGCCCTTCGGCTCGCCGGTGGTGCCGGCGACGAGCTTGAGCGGCGCGCCGCGGGTCAGGCCGCGGGAGTAAGGCGTGGTCTTGCCTTCCGAAATGCCCTTGCCGAGCGCGGTGTTGCCGAAATCCGACTGGTCGACATGGGCCAGATCGTTGCGCTCCAGATAGGAGACGGCGAGCTCGCGGAAGACATAATCGAGGATCGAGGTGGCGTTCTTGATCGCGTCATTGCCCTGGACCATGCCGGCCGGCTCGAACTTGGTGAAGGTGAAGGCCTCCACATATTCCTCGAGCGGCACGCCATATTGCAGGCCGATGGAGATCGCGATGGCGAAATTGTTCATCATCGCGCGGAAGGCGGCGCCTTCCTTGTGCATGTCGATGAAGATCTCGCCGAGGCGGCCATCGTCGAACTCGCCGGTGCGCAAATACACCTTGTGGCCACCGACGACGGCCTTCTGGGTGTAGCCCTTGCGGCGGTTGGGCAGCTTTTCACGCTCGCGGACCACCTTCTCGACGATGCGCTCGACGATCTTCTCGGTCACCTGCACGGCCTGCGCAGCGGTGGGGGCGGCGACCAGCTCCTCGACCAGATCGTCCTCGTCCGCATCGTCCTCGATCAGCGAGGCGTTGAGCGGTTGGCTGAGCTTGGAGCCGTCGCGGTAGAGCGCGTTGGCCTTCAGCGCCAGCTTCCAGGACAGCATGTAGGCTGCCTTGCAGTCCTCGACGGTCGCGTCGTTGGGCATGTTGATGGTTTTCGAGATCGCGCCCGAGATGAAGGGCTGGGCAGCCGCCATCATGCGGATGTGGCTGTCGACCGACAAATAGCGCTTGCCGATCTTGCCGCAGGGATTGGCGCAGTCGAAGACCGGGTAGTGCTCTTCCTTCAGATGTGGCGCGCCTTCCAGCGTCATCGCACCGCAGACATGGATATTGGCGGCCTCGATTTCCTTCTTGCCAAAGCCGAGCGCCGGCAGGAGCTCGAAGGAGAAATCGCCAAGCTGCTCGTCGGAGAAGCCAAAAGTCTCCTTGAGCCAGTCGGCACCGAGCGTCCACTGGTTGAAGACGAACTTGATGTCGAAGGCGGAGCCGAGGGCGCCGTTGAGCGCGGCGATCTTCTCGTCGGTAAAGCCTTTTGCGCGCAGTGTGGCGGAGTTGATGCCCGGCGCCTGGTCGAGATTGCCGTGGCCGACCGCATAGGCTTCGATCTCGGCGATCTGGGATTCGGAATAGCCGAGCGTGCGCAAGGCTTCCGGCACGGCGCGGTTGATGATCTTGAAATAGCCGCCGCCGGCCAGCTTCTTGAACTTCACCAGCGCGAAATCGGGCTCGATGCCGGTCGTGTCGCAATCCATGACGAGGCCGATCGTGCCGGTGGGCGCGATGACGGTCGACTGGGCGTTGCGGTAGCCGTGCTTCTCGCCGAGTTCCAGCGCGCGGTCCCAGGCGATGCGGGCGCGCTCCATCAGGATCGGCTCGGGGCAGTCCTCGACCTTGAGCGGCACGGGATTGACCGAAAGACCCTCATAGCCGGTGCTTTCGCCGTGCGCCGCGCGGCGGTGGTTGCGCATGACGCGCAGCATGTGGGGCGCATTGCGCTCGTAGTCCGGGAAGGCGCCGAGCTCGGCCGCCATCTCGGCGGACGTCGCATAGGCCACGCCCGTCATCACGGCGGTGAGCGCGCCGCAGATCGCGCGGCCCTCGTCGGAATCGTAGGGGATGCCGTTGGTCATCAGCAGTCCGCCAATATTGGCGTAGCCGAGACCCAGCGTGCGGTACTTGTAGGAAAGCTGGGCGATCTCCCTGGACGGGAACTGCGCCATCATGACCGAGATCTCGAGCACGATGGTCCACAGGCGCACGGAGTGCTCATAGGCCTCGATGTCGAAGGTGCCGTCGGCCTTGCGGTAGGCGAGCAGGTTGAGCGAGGCCAGGTTGCAGGCCGTGTCGTCCAGGAACATGTATTCCGAGCACGGGTTCGACGCGCGGATCGGGCCGGCCTCGGGCGAGGTGTGCCAGTCGTTCATGGTGGTGTTGAAATGCAGGCCCGGATCGGCGGACGCCCAGGCGGCGTGGCCGATCTTTTCCCACAGATCGCGTGCCTTCAGCGTCTTCAGGACCTTGCCGTCCTTGCGGGCGGTCAGGTGCCAGTCGCCATCGGTCTCCACGGCGCGCAGGAAATCGTCCTTGAGCGAGACCGAGTTGTTGGAGTTCTGGCCCGACACGGTGAGATAGGCTTCCGAATCCCAGTCGGTGTCATAGGTGGCGAATTCGATGCTCGTGTAGCCCTGGCGCGCGAACTGGATCACGCGCTTGATGTAGTTTTCCGGCACCTGGTTCTTCTTGGCGGCCTTGATCTCGCGCTTGAGCGCGGTGTTAAGCGAGGGATCGTAGCAGTCGTCATTGTCAGCCTCGCAATTGACGCAGGCCTTCATGATCGCGGTCAGATGCTGCTTAACGATCTTGGAGCCGGTGACGAGGGCGGCGACCTTCTGCTCCTCCTTCACCTTCCAGTCGATATATTGCTCGATATCGGGGTGGTCGACATCGACCACGACCATCTTGGCCGCGCGCCGCGTGGTGCCGCCCGACTTGATCGCGCCGGCCGCCCGGTCGCCGATCTTGAGGAAGGACATCAGGCCCGACGACTTGCCGCCGCCCGACAGCTTTTCGCCCTCGCCGCGCAGATAGGAGAAGTTGGAGCCGGTGCCGGAGCCGTATTTGAACAGGCGCGCCTCGCGGACCCACAGATCCATGATGCCGCCCTCGTTGACGAGATCGTCGCCGACGGACTGGATGAAGCAGGCATGCGGTTGGGGGTGCTCATAGGCCGATTTCGACTTCACCAGCTTCTGGGTGAAGGGGTCGACGTAATAGTGGCCCTGGCCAGGACCGTCGATGCCATAGGCCCAGTGCAGGCCGGTGTTGAACCATTGCGGGGAGTTGGGCGCGACGCGCTGGGTGGCGAGCATGTAGGACAGCTCGTCCATGAAGGCGCTGGCGTCTTCCTCGGAAGCGAAATAGCCGCCCTTCCAGCCCCAGTAGGTCCAGGTGCCGGCAAGGCGCGTGAAGACCTGGCGCGCATCCGTCTCCGAACCGTAACGCTCGTCCTCGGGCAGCTCCGCAAGGGCGGCCTCGTCGGCCACCGAGCGCCACAGGAAGGAAGGAACGTCGTTTTCCTCGACCTTTTTCAGCCGCGCCGGCACGCCGGCCTTGCGGAAATATTTCTGGGCCAGGATGTCGGAAGCCACCTGGGAGAACTGTGCGGGCACGTCGATATCCGCCAGCCGGAAGACGATCGAGCCGTCCGGGTTGCGGATTTCGCTGGTCGCCTTGCGGAACTCGATCTCCGAATAGGCGTCCTGGCCGGGCTTGGTGAATCGACGTTCGATGCGCATCGTGTCCTCTATGTCCCTAAATGTAGACGCTCAATATCCACAGCGAAGCCTCGTCTTCTTCGCCTGGCGCGCCACCCGCATTCCTGTCGGCCCAAAGCTGGGACCGACCCCCTCGTTCCCCCCACGATACCGGCCCGGCTGAGCGTCCGGCTGCATGCCGGATCGGCCCGCCTCCGCTTCGATGCAGAGGTCCCGCCGCGCTTTCCTGGTGATTCCCCTTGGAGAGAGGATGCACCGTATCTGGGGTAAAAACTCTCCGCAAACACTAAATATAGTATTAACAGCCTGTTTACGCTACTGGCACAGCTGCTCCCGAACGCCAAGGATTCCTGTGCGCCGACCCGCCGTCAGAACGGGGTGGTCCGCCAGAACGCATCAAGAAACTTGGGATTGTTGCCGGGAGAGAAACATGACCGGCGACGCCAGAACTGCAGCGTCAGAGGCATAAAGAATGACTCGGCTGGGAGCGTCAAGGGCTGGAGTTTGTAAGTTTTGTGACCCCCCATATCTTGTGGTTTCGGGGTGTGGATAGCGGGTATAGGATTGTCGTCCATACATGACGCAGGGGCAGTTTCCACGGCTCTGGCGCGGCCGGTTGCCGGGCGGTCCAGGGTGGCTATTGCCGAACGCCGCCAGCCATGGCCAAATATGCGCTCAGGCCGTCGCCCCGACACGTGCCGTTTCAAACCGTCTCGTCGGAACCGCGCCTGCCGGCCTGTCAGCGACGCTCCAGCCGATGGAGGCGGGCAGCATGGCACATCGTTTCGTGGGACTGCCGCACACGACCGGCGGAAAGCCGGCGCGGACCTATCTCTTTCGGGCTGATCGCAAGACGCGCGTGCGGCAGGTGCTGTGGGGCGACTGGCTGACCATCGACGGCGAGGAACCGGACGGCTGGTTGCGGGTGATCTGGTCGCCGAACGGACCGCAGCCCGAAACGCTGTTCATCCCCAAGGACCACACCAGCGCGACAAGACCGCTGGAAATCATCTTCCTCGATGTCGGGCAGGGCGACGGTGCCGTGCTCATTTCGCCCGAGCGCGGGGCGGGGGAGCGGATCGTGGTCATCGATGCGGGGGTGGGCGGCAACATGCATGCCTTCCTGCGCAGCCGGTTCGGCGGCTACAACCGCACCTTCCGCTTCCATGCGGCAGTCATCACCCATCCCGACAGTGACCACTATCTGGGTTTCGAGACCATCTTCGCCGCGCCGAATTTCGGCTTCGACACTATCTATCACAGCGGCCTTGTGGAACGCTCCGTTTCGGGCCAGTTCGAGAAACTCGGCGGGCTGCACACCGATGGCAGGCAGTCGTGGCTGTCCGAACTCGCCGTCGATCGGGCCGATATCGAACGGCTGTTCGGACCGGGGGTGGATCCGGGTCGATTCCTGTTTCCCAAGGTGATGCGCAACGCGCTGGGCAATGCGGCCATTGGCGATTTTGCCATGCTGTCGACGGCGCATGCCACGCAGCAGGATGGCCGTGCCTGGATGCCCGGTTTTGCACCGGCTGACGGTCGGGGCTACCAGATAGAGGTGTTGGGTCCGGTGGTCGAGCATGACGGTGCCGGAACGCCACGCCTGCGCCGCATCGGCAGCTATGGCGAAACGAAGAACGGTCACTCGGTCTTGTTGCGGCTTCACTTCAAGCGATTCAAGGTGCTGTTCGGTGGCGACCTCAACGACAAGGCCGAGCGTTTCCTGCTCAACCACTATTCGGGCCGGTCGCGTTTCCCGGCTGCCGGGAGTGCGGCCCGATCCGACATGATCGCCAAGGCGGCGGAGCATTTTCGCGCCGAGGTGATGAAGGTCTGCCACCACGGGTCCAACAAGGTCACCGACGAATTCATCGAGGCGGTCAATCCGGCCGCCTTCGTCATCTCGTCAGGCGACGAGGAGGGACATGTCCATCCGCGTCCCGACCTGCTGGGCCGTCTCGGCAAGCTCGGCCGGGGCAGTTCGCCGGTCATCTTGTCGACGGAACTGCAGCGCTCGACCCGCGAGCGCGAGGACCAGACCATGGTGCGACGCATGATGCAGGACGTGCTGCGCCTGAGCGAGCGGCCGACGGATGCGTTGCGCGACCGCATCATCGAGGATATCTGGACGCTCGGCCGCTCCAACGTCTCCGTCTATGGCGCCATCTATCTCAAGACGGATGGAGAGCGGCTGATCACCGCCTTCAGGATCGAGAGCGGCAGCCAGATCCACAAATGGTTCACGTTCGAATACGTGCTGGGCAACGACAACGAACTTCACCTGATCTCCTAGCGGGTGCGATCATACACGACTTTCAATCGATTGATGTTCCGGCGCGCCCTTGCCGCCCCTGCGGCTCTTTGACAAAAGGAGCCGAACTTTTCCCGGCAATACCGCGCAGGAAGCCAAGATGCTCAAACACGCCTCGTCCGGCCTCGACCGGATTCTGACCCTCGAACTCGTGCGGGTGACGGAGCGTGCCGCGGTCGCGGCCGCCCGGCTGCGCGGGCGCGGCGACGAGAAGGCGGCCGACCAGGCTGCCGTCGATGCGATGCGTTCCGAACTGAACCGGCTGCCGATCAAGGGCACCGTCGTCATCGGCGAGGGCGAGCGCGACGAGGCGCCGATGCTTTATATTGGCGAGGAAGTGGGCACGGGCGACGGGCCCGGCGTCGATATCGCGCTCGATCCGCTGGAAGGCACCACGATCTGCGCCAAGAACCTGCCCAATTCGCTGGCCGTGATCGCCATTGCCGAAAAAGGCAGCCTCCTGAACGCGCCCGACATCTATATGGACAAGATCGCCATCGGGCCGGGCTATGAAGAAGGGCTGGTCGATATCGATGCGCCGCCGGCCGACAATCTGTCCCGGCTGGCAAAGGCCAAGGGCGTCGACATCTCGGAAATCACCGCCTGCATCCTCGACCGGCCGCGCCATGCGCGCCTGATCGAGGCCGTGCGCGCGACAGGCGCCGCGATCCGGCTGATCGGCGACGGCGACGTGGCCGGCATCATCCACACCACCGATCCCGACGAGACCGGGATCGACATCTATTTCGGCACCGGCGGGGCGCCCGAGGGCGTGCTGGCGGCCGCGGCACTGCGCTGCATCGGCGGCCAGATGCAGGGCAGGCTGCAGATCAACACCGAGGAAAAGCGCGCGCGCGCCGAGCGCATGGGCATTTCCGACCCGGAAAAGGTCTATGCGATGGAAGAGATGGCGCGCGGCGACGTGTTGTTCGCGGCGACCGGCGTCACCGACGGCAACATGCTGGCGGGCGTCAAGTTCGGCCGCGATTCGATCCAGACCCACACGATCGTCATGCGCTCCTCCTCTCGCACGGTGCGCGAGATCAAGGCACGACACCAGGATTTCGATAAGTTCTGAGGGCGGCAGCGCCGGGCTGGAGGGCAACGCATATGCCACTCGTCCTCCGCAAGAGCGGCCCGGCGGATCGCGAAGCCATATCGAGGTTCCTGGAAGAGCGCTGGGGCTCAACTCGGATCGCCCTGCGCGGCAGGCTTGTCGACGCGGCGGATTTGCCTGGGATCACTACCGACCCCGTGGGACTGGGATTGGCGACATACGACGTGGAGGCCGGAGAACTGCTTTCACTCGATGCCGTCACGCCGGGCAGGGGGATTGGCACTGCGCTGGTCGAAGCCGTGGCCGCCGAACTCAGACAGGCCGATCACGCCGTGATGCGTGTTACTACCACCAACGATAATCTGGACGCACTTCGCTTCTATCAGCGTCGAGGTTTCCGTATCGCAGCAATCCGCCCCGATGCCGTTGATGCCGCGCGGCGGCTGAAGCCGACGATCCCCCTCGAAGGGCATTTCGGAATCCCTATCCGCGACGAGATCGAACTGTTTCTCAAGCTGGCGAAGGGCTGATCCGGCGGAGGACTGGCCGGGTGCTAGGTCCCCGTGTGTATTGACGGATCAGGCTCATTTTCCGGCAAATTCGGATAAACCGAGCGACGGTCCCCCTTACCGTCTCGGGCTTCGCCCGATCCACCTCTCCCCCATTTCACGGGGGCGAGGAGAGGCGCCCTGCCGCAATCACCGCAACCCTTCCTCGCAATGCAAGTAAGTGGAGGCGCCCGCATCGCCGCCGCTTCTCCTCTCCCGCGTTTGGGCGCAGAGGTGGCACGCGAAGCGTGTCGGTGAGGGGGGTGCGACCGGCGCATCCGCGCGGCGGCACATCGTCCATCCTCAATGCACAAAATCGCCGATCACCGCCACGCCGGGCGGGGTGGGGCCGTTGAAGGCGAAGAGCTCGGCCGAGGCGCCCGACAGCGGGATCTCTCGGGCAATCAGCGGGGTGACGTCGACGCGGCCGGCCTCGATCAGGCCGAGCAGCGAGGGATAGCGCCAAGCGGGCATGCCGCGCGTGCCGTAGAGCGCCAGATTGCGCATGTAGACCGTGTTCATGTTGATCTGCATATGGGCGGTGTGGCCAACCGGCATGCCGACCTGGACATGGCGGCCGAGCGCGCGCAGGCAGGCGATGGAGGCATTGGTGGTCGCCTCGATGCCCAGCGCCTCGACGGACACATGCGCGCCCTTGCCGCCGGTCAGTTCGATGATGCGTTCGGCGACATTGCCCTCGCGCGCGTCGATGGCGGCTTCGGCGCCGAGCGACAAAGCGTGTTCGAGCTTTTCCGGCACCACGTCGACGACAATCACGCGGGCGCCGAGCGCCTGGCCGAGGATCAGGCACGAAAGGCCGATGCCGCCGGTGCCGTGGACAGCCAGCCACTCGCCGCCCAGGAGGCCGGCGCGGCCGGTCAGTGCGTGCCAGGCGGTGGTGACCCGGCAGCCGAGGCCTGCGGCGGTGACGGGCGACAGGCTTTCGGGCAGGCGCGCGAGATTGTGGGCGCGCGGGACGGAGATGTATTCGGCATAGGCGCCAGCTTCGACGAAGCCCGGCAGGCGCTGGTCGTCGCAGGTGTTGGATTCGCCCGACTGGCATTGCGGGCAGGTGCCGCAGGCCAGGATGAAGGGGGCGATCACCCTGTCGCCGACCGACCAGCGCGCGCGGGGCCCGGCCTCCACCACCTCGCCGCAATATTCGTGCCCAAGAATCTGGCCGGGCTTGACGCGCGGATGCTCGCCGACCCAGCCGTGCCAGTCCGACCGGCAGATGCCGCAGGCCAGCACCTTGAGCACGACGCCGTCTTCCTCGCATTTCGGATCGGGCACGGTCTCTATGGCGAGATCGGCATTATATTGTCGCAGGACGGCGGCGCGCATGGGGTTTCTCCTGTCGTGGCGGGTTTGGCCACCCGCACCTTCACAAAAGGCAGTAGGACAGCGCCGTGAGACGGGCAAGTCTCGCGGTATGGGTTGGCTGCCATCAGGCTGAATGGCAGGGGCTTTGGCTTGACCGCACGCGTCGGCTAGTGTCGCTCACTCTTTCAATGCGGATTCGGTCATGTCTGGCGAACGGCGCTATTTTCTCGACGTGAGGCAGTCGGCCTGCGGGCTCGCCTGGCGCCACCGGCTCGACCAGCGCCAGGAGAATGTCGCGCTCGCCATGGCGCAGACCCACGGCCTGCCCGACATCGTGGCACGCATCCTGGCCGGGCGCGGCGTGGCGCTGGAGGCGGCCAGCGCGTTCATGGAGCCGACGATCCGCGATCTCCTGCCGGACCCCGCCACGCTGACTGACATGGACAAGGCGGCCGAACGACTGGCCCGAGCGGTTCGCAAACGCGAGCCGGTCGCCATTTTCGGCGACTACGATGTAGACGGCGCTTCATCGGCCGCGCTGCTGAAGCGGTTCTTCGACCATTTCGGCATGATCGCTGAAATCTACATCCCCGACCGGATCTTCGAAGGCTATGGGCCGAATCCCGATGCCATGCGCGAACTCGTGGGGCGCGGGGCCAGCCTGATTGTGACCGTCGATTGCGGCTCCAACAGCCACGCTGCGCTGGAGGCGGCGCGGGACGCGGGCGCCGATGTCGTCGTGCTCGACCACCACCAGATGGCGGGCGACCTGCCAGTGGCGGTGGCCGTCGTTAACCCGAACCGGGAGGACGATCTGTCGGGGCAGGGTCATCTTTGCGCGGCGGGCGTGACCTTTCTTGCGATGGTGCGCACGGCAAGGCTGTTGCGCGACGGCGGCCACGATGCCGGCCCGGACCTGATGTCGCTGCTCGACTTGGTGGCGCTGGCGACGGTCTGCGATGTGGTGCCGCTGGTGGGCGTCAATCGCGCCTTCGTCGTCAAGGGGCTGCAGGTGGCGCGTGCCATGGGCAATCCGGGGCTTGGCGCGCTGGCCCGGGCGGCACGCATCGGCGAGCCGCTGAACAGCTTCCATCTGGGTTTCCTGATCGGCCCGCGCATCAATGCCGGCGGGCGGATCGGCGATGCCGCGCTCGGCAGCCGGTTGCTGGCCACCGACGATCCGTTCGAGGCCGGCGAAATCGCCGCCACGCTCGACCGGCTGAACCAGGAACGCCAGGCGATGGAGCAGGAGATGCTTGCCCAGGCGCGCGAGGAGGCGGAGGCGGAACTGGCGTCCACAAACCCACCTGCCGTGCTGGTGACGGCGAACGAGGGCTGGCATCCGGGCATTGTCGGTCTGATCGCGGCCCGCCTGAAGGAGCAGGCTCGCCGGCCTGCCTTTGCCATCGCCTTCAATCCAAACGGCACGGGCACCGGTTCGGGACGTTCGATCTCCGGCTTCGATCTCGGCCGGCTGGTGCGCGAAGCGGTCGAGGCGGGACTGCTGTCCAAGGGCGGCGGCCATGCGATGGCGGCGGGCATCACGCTGGAGCGCGCGCGGCTGGGCGAATTGCGCGCCTTCTTCGAGGAAAAGGCGGCGGAGACTGTCGCACGGCTGAAGACAGACGATTCGCTTGCCATCGACGCCGCGCTGTCGGCCGACGGGGCAAGCCTGGAACTCTGCGAGATGCTGGAGCGGGCAGGGCCGTTTGGCCAGGGCCATCCGCAGCCCGTTCTGGCGCTGCCGCGACATCAGATCGTCGATGCGGCAACTGTCGGCACCTCGCATGTGCGCGTCAATCTGCGCTCAGAGGCAGGCGGGCGCCTGCAGGCCATCGCCTTTCGAGCCGCCGAGAACGATCTCGGACGGTTTCTCTACGACAACCGCGGCCAGTCCGTGCATCTGGCGGGCTCGATCTCGGTCAACCACTGGAACGGCAACCGCCGGGTCCAGTTCCGCATCAGTGACGCAGCGCGAGCCGATGCGCGGCTGCGGTGAGTGTGCCGCCTTTTCTGTGTGAAAGCCGTTTGCCGGGTCCGGGGGGATTCATTTGGTCCGGCACGTGCGCTAGGCTTCGGTGATTCGCGGTAATGCGCGCCGGGTTGTAGCCGGCAGCGTGAGTAACGAGGTTAGGGGGCGGCAGACAGTGACGATGGCACAACCGAGCAGCATGCAGCGCGAGCCGACAATGGAGGAGATCCTTGCCTCCATCCGCCGGATCATCGAGGACGGCGACCAGGGCATTTCCAAGCCGGCTGCGACGAATATCGAACCCGCCGCTCCCGTGCGTGACGCCGCGCCGCAGACCAGCACTCAGGAGCCTGTTGCCCCTCGGGTCGAGGCTGCGGACGAGACGGTGGACGATGTCGAGGCCTTTCGCCGGGATGTCGAGCTGGAAGAAATCGTGGCCGAGACACCACGCGCGGCACAGCAGGAGGCGCCCCGCGCCGCCGCGGTCGACATGCCCACCATGCCGCGCTCGCTGGCCGAGGTTCAGGCATCGTTGCGCCAGTCTTCTCCAGAACCGCAGGCAGAGCCGGCAGCCACGGTCGCCACGAGCGAGCCCGAGGAGGTGAAGGCCGAGACGCCCGAGCCCGTTCGGGAAGAGGTCGTGGAACAGCCCCGGCAGGCGGCTGCGGAAGCACCGGCTGCGCCGGCGGCTGCCGAGACACGCCCGTCAATCATTTCCGAACAGGCCGGCCGCCAGGTCGCCGCCGCCTTCGGCGAGTTGTCGGAAGTCTTCGCCGCCAGCCGCAAGCGCAGCTTCGACGAAATGGCCGAAGAGATGATCCGTCCGATGCTGCGCGAGTGGATGGACAACAACCTGCCGGTGCTCGTCGAGCGCCTGGTGCGCGAGGAAATCGAGCGCGTCGCCCGCGGCGCCTGATCGGACCGCCTTTCCCGGGGTGGGACCAGAGAGAGGGCTGCCGGCGACGGCAGCCTTCTTCATTTGCGCGCCACCGAAGCGGCGCGGTTGACTTGGCCAGACCCTTCCGGTTTACACCGGGCCAACGGAACTCCGGCGATACGGAACCCCAAATGCTCGAAAAAACCTATGACGCGGGCTCGGTCGAGCCCAGGATCGCCCAGCGATGGGCGGATGCGGACGCTTTTCGCGCCGGCGCCAATGCCGCGGCCGACGCGGAGCCCTATACGATCGTCATCCCGCCGCCCAACGTCACCGGCTCCCTGCACATGGGGCATGCGCTCAACAACACGCTGCAGGACATCCTGATCCGCTTCGAGCGGATGCGGGGCAAGAACGTCTTGTGGCAGCCGGGCATGGACCATGCCGGTATCGCGACCCAGATGGTGGTCGAGCGGCAGCTCGCGGAAAAGCAGATACACCGCCGCAGCCTGACGCGTGAGGATTTCGTCGACAAGGTCTGGGAGTGGAAGGACCAGTCCGGCGGCATCATCGTCAACCAGCTCAAGCGGCTGGGTGCTTCGTGCGACTGGTCGCGCGAGCGGTTCACGATGGACGAGGGGCTGTCGAAGGCCGTTATCGAAGTCTTCGTAAAGCTTTACGAGGACGGCCTCATCTACAAGGACAAGCGGCTGGTCAATTGGGACCCGAAGCTCCTGACCGCCATTTCCGATCTCGAGGTCGAGCAGATCGAGGTCGACGGCAATCTGTGGCATTTCCGCTATCCGATCGAGGGGAAGACCTTCGACCCCGAGGACGCCTCGACCTATGTGACGGTGGCGACGACGCGGCCGGAGACGATGCTGGGCGATTCCGGCGTTGCCGTGCACCCCGAGGACGAGCGCTACACGGCGCTGGTCGGCAGCCATGTCGTCCTGCCACTGGTCGGACGGCGCATTCCGATCGTGGCGGACGAGTATTCCGATCCCGAGAAGGGCACCGGTGCCGTCAAGATGACGCCGGCGCATGATTTCAACGATTTCGAGGTGGGCAAGCGCCATGGCTTGCGCGCCATCAACGTGCTGACCACCGAAGCGGCGATCACGCTCAAGGACAATGACGATTTCATGGAAGGTCTCGAAGGCCATCCGGAGATCGCGCGCACCGTTGCCGAGCTCGACGGTCTCGACCGTTTTGCAGCGCGCAAGCGGATCGTGGAGATGATGGAGGAGGGCGGTTTCCTCGCCCATGTCGAGCCGCACCGCCACATGGTGCCGCATGGCGACCGCGGCGGGGTGCCGATCGAGCCGTATCTCACCGACCAGTGGTACGTGGACGCCGCTACGCTCGCCAAGCCGGCAATTGCCAGCGTGCGTGAGGGGCGCACCAAGTTTGTCCCGAAGAACTGGGAGAAGACCTATTTCGAGTGGATGGAGAACATCCAGCCCTGGTGCATCTCGCGCCAGCTCTGGTGGGGCCATCGCATTCCCGCCTGGTACGGGCCGGACGGTCACGTGTTTGTCGCGCGTTCGGAGAAGGAAGCGCTCGACAATGCGGTCGAATACTATCTTGCCGTGGACACGCCCTGGCGCGACTGGGTAAAGGACCAGCTCGACAATTACGAACCGGGCAAGATCCTGACGCGCGACGAGGACGTGCTCGACACCTGGTTCTCCTCCGCGCTGTGGCCGTTCTCCACGCTCGGCTGGCCCGACCAGACTAAGGAACTGAAGACCTACTACCAGACCGACGTGCTGGTGACCGGCTTCGACATTATCTTCTTCTGGGTTGCCCGGATGATGATGATGGGCCTGCATTTCATGGAGGAGGAGCCCTTCCACACCGTCTATGTGCACGCGCTGGTGCGCGACAAGAACGGTGCCAAGATGTCGAAGTCGAAGGGTAACGTCATCGACCCGCTGGAGCTCATCGACGAGTATGGCGCCGACGCGTTGCGTTTCACGCTGTCGATCATGGCTGCGCAGGGGCGCGACGTGAAGCTCGACCCGCAGCGCGTGGCCGGCTACCGCAATTTCGGCACCAAGCTCTGGAATGCCACGCGTTTCAGCGAGATGAACGGGGTCAAGCGCGATCCTGATTTCGACCCGGCCTCGGCAAAGCTGACCATCAACCGCTGGATCCTGACGGAACTGTCGCGCTCGGTTGCCGCCATCACCGCCGGCATCGAGGCCTACCGTTTCAACGAGGCCTCGGGGGCTGCCTATCGCTTCGTCTGGAACCTCTTCTGCGACTGGTATCTGGAGCTGCTGAAGCCGGTCTTTGCCGGCACCGACGAGGCGGCCAAGGCCGAAAGCCAGGCAGTGGCGGCCTATGTGCTCGACGAGATCCTGAAGCTTCTGCACCCCTTCATGCCGTTCATGACGGAAGAGCTGTGGGCGCACACGGCCGGCGACCATGCGCGCGACGTCATGCTCTGCCATGCGCCCTGGCCGAAGGCCGGGCTCGAGGACGCAGAGGCTGCAGCCGAGATCAACTGGCTGGTCGATCTCGTCACCGGCATCCGTTCGGTTCGCTCCGAGATGAACGTGCCAGCCGGCGCGGTTGCACCGCTTGTTGTCGTCGGTGCCGACAGTGTCAGCCGCGAGCGCGTCGCCCGCCACGAGCCGGCCATCAAGAGGCTGGCAAGGGTTGGCGAGATCGCGTTCGGGACCGAGGCACCGAAGGCAGCCGCCCAGATCGTGCTCGGCGAGGCGACCGTGTGCCTGCCGCTGGGCGACCTGATCGACCTCAAGGCCGAGGCTGCGCGGTTGACGAAGGAAATCGCCAAGGCAGCCGATGAGATCGCACGTATCGACAAGAAGCTCGCCAACGAGAAGTTCGTCGCCAATGCGCCGGACGAGATTGTGGCAGCGGAACGCGAAAAGCGCGCCGAATATGCCGAAACGCTCGAGCGGCTGAAGACGGCGCTGTCTCGCGTCGCGTGATCATGGTTATGAAAAGGTTCCATGCCGGCCTGCAATTGTAGGCCGGCATCGCGATTCTGTGGCATTCCTGCCACAGCTGTCGCTGCTGCGATGCGCTATACCCCTGTCCGGGGGCAAATGCCCACTTCCCGCCATAAACCCGGCGCACGTCGAAGGCACTCTTATACGGGCGCCACAAGGCCGACCGGACAAAGGGCGGCCGCATGACGCGGCAGGAATGGATCATGGACGCGAGCGCGATGTCGAAAACGGGACGGACGGAAGCACGGGGGAACGGGTTTTCCTGGGGCACCGTCTCGGCCTTTATCCAGCGCGCCAACAAGGAAACCCGCAATCATGTCGCTGGCTGAGAGGATCCGGGCAGGGCTGGTTGCCGCCGGTGTGATGCTGGTCGGCTCTTTTTCCGCTCTACCGGCTTTTGCCGGGGACGGGTTCTCCGAAGGCAGGGACTCGCCCTGGGCGGTGTTCCGTTTCGGATTCACGGCCTATCAGAGTGGCGACAAGGACCAGGCGATCGAGGCCTATCGCTACGCGGCGGCGAACGGCCAGTTGGGCGCACGCTGGAAGCTGGCACGCATGTATGCCGATGGCGACGGCGTGAAGCGCGACGAGTACGAAGCCTTCAGGTTCTTCCAGGAGATCGTGCAGCAGGATGTCGAGCCTGGCAGCCCTGACGAGCCCTATCTGTCGGACGCCCTGGTGGCGCTTGGCGGCTATCTTCTCTACGGCATCCCCAACAGTCCCGTTCAGGCCAATCCGACGATGGCGCAGGACTATTTCATGCGCGCTGCTGCCATCTATGGCCATCCGGCCGCGCAGTTCGAGATCGGCCGCATGTTCCTCGGCAATTACGGCTTCAAGGCCAATGTGCAGCAGGCTGCGCGCTGGCTGCAGCTTTCGGCCGAAAAGGGCCATGCCGGCGCGCAGGCGACGCTCGGCAATCTGCTGTTCCAGTCGGGCAGGGGTGTTCGCGGGCTTGCGATGATGACGGCCGCGCTGCACCGTGCGCCATCTTCCGATCAGGCATGGATCCGGCAGATGCAGGAAGAAGCCTTCGCGCTCGCCGACGAGGTTGACCGGCGCACCGCGATCGCGCTGGCCGAGGACATTCTGGCCCAGGGCCGGCCCTGATCCGCACTGATGAGGAGAATTGCCGCTAGCTTGGCGATGTCTTCGGGGTGCAACTGTATCAGGCAACAAGTGGAAAAGCGGCGCCAGAAATGGCGATCCCGGCAGGATTCGAACCTGCGACCATCGGCTTAGAAGGCCGGTGCTCTATCCAACTGAGCTACGGGACCGTCCCGACGCAGACGCGCCGTCAATGCGTCCAGGGCATCTTGCGGTCAAAGCGGAAATTCTCCGCATAGGAAATCTGGCGACGCTTGGTCTGCTTGGGCTTTTCGACCCGGTAGGCAATGCCGTTCTTCTCGGCATAGGCAATCGCGGCTTCCTCGGTGTCGAAACGCAACCGAACCTGACGCTTCATGTCGCCGGACGACGTGTAACCCATCAGCGGCTCGATGCGGCGAGGCTGAGAGGGTTCGAATTCAAGCACCCATTGGCCGGTGCGAGCGGGGCCGGATTGCATGGCGGTCCTTGTCGGGCTGTAGATGCGGGCAGTCATCGCGACTTCATCTCCTCGGCGAATGGTCGGAGCGGCAGGATTTGAACCTGCGACCCTCTGGTCCCAAACCAGATGCGCTACCAGGCTGCGCTACGCTCCGAACGACCATAAGGCCTTGCCGCGTATAGGGTTCCACCGGCCCGCGCGCAAGCCCGTCCAGCAAGAAAAACCGAACAAACGGCATGCAGCGGCGCGCAGCAGCATACAGATTCGTATCCGTTTCCAGCGGACCTTACGTCAAGAAGTGTGCTGGAACGGGCAGGCGTGGGTCTGTCCCGCAGGGGCAGGCACCCAGACTGAAGAGGAATAAGCTGATGGGGGGATTTGTATGCGCCTGAAGAAGGCGGCGAGCCGGTTCGCTCAACGCAACCGGCCATGGTGCAACGGGGTCAGCTCTGCGGCATGACCGGGAAATGCCTCCCGGCACCAGGGTGCGCGACCCTGATGCCGGGGACTAGCCAAACCTTAGAGTTCGCCGATCTGGCTGCAAAGTGTCCTTGAAGTCGTTCCGAACGAACCGCGCGTCTCTTCAACACGGTCGCAGTCGGCCCTGATCGCGGCCTGTTCATCTGCATCAAGGGCTGCGAACGATTCCTGGATGTCAGCTTCCGGCCGCAGTTCAGCCATCGTCTCATCCATGAAGAAACCGCCCAGGATCGGTCCACGCTCATCATAGAAGGCGCGCTCTTCTTCCGATGCGACCTGATGCGGATAGTTGCCCTGGCTTGCTGCCGCGTCGATGCCAGCGGCCGGTGCTCCCGACTCTTGTGCCAGTGCATGTCCAGCGGCACCGACAGACAGGATTGCGGCAAGTACAGTCATCTTGTTAAACATAAAATCCTCGTTTTGTTATTGGCGCGACCAGCAGATGCTGAGCAATTATTTTGAATTAGACTGCTCAAGGTCGCGACTAGGTACACAACAAACAGTCGCGGTGCTCGTTCCCCGTCTCACAAAAACGTTATGGCGCGCTTGCCCGTACGCAGCGCGTCGCGGGCGCGTCGACCCTGGACGATCGTGCGTTTTCAGATGGTTGGCGGGGGCCGGGAGCCCTGGCTGATCAGACGGGAAGTACCGACAGCCCGGTTTGCCGCCAGCCATGCGACAGACCGGCAAGCCGTCCCGGCAGGTATCTGATCAGCAGGCAGGACGAGCAGATAGGCGACGAGGCCCAAGCCGGATGCGCCAAAAAGGGTCAGCCGGTGGCCGCCCCTGCCGCTTCCAGGGCGCGCTCCAGATCGGCCTTGAGGTCCTCGACATCCTCCAGCCCGATCTGCAGACGCATGACGGGACCTTCGGACGGTGCCGCCGCGACCGTGCGGTCGTCGAGATTGGCATGTACGGCAAGACTCTCGTAGCCGCCCCAGGAATAGCCCAGACCGAAAATCTCCAGCGCATCGAGGAACGCATGCGCCGCGGCCGTGTCGCCGCCCTTCAAGACGATCGAGAAGATACCGGTGGCGCCCGAAAAATCGCGTTTCCAGATGGCGTGGCCGGGGTGGCTTTCGAGACCGGGATGCAGGACGCGGGAGACTTCCGGCCGACTTTCCAGCCATCGGGCCAGTTCGAGGGCGCTTTTTTCGTGCCGGTCCAGCCGGAGCCCCATGGTGCGCAGACCGCGCAGCACCTGATAGACGTCGTCGGGCGCCGCGCAGCAGCCCATCGCGATGTGGGTGTCGTGCAGCCGGCCCCAGGTTGCCTCGTTGGCCGACACCGTGCCTAAAAGCACGTCGGAATGGCCAGCCGGATATTTGGTGGCGGCGTGGATCGAGATGTCGACGCCGTGTTCCAGCGGACGGAAATGGACGGGCGTGGCCCAGGTGTTGTCCATCATCACCACCGCGCCGCGTGCCTTGGCTGCACTGGCGACGGCGGGGATGTCCTGCATCTCGAATGTGTTCGACCCGGGCGATTCGGTGAACACGACCCGCGTTTGCGGCTTCATCAGTTCCGCGATTCCTGCCCCGACATGCGGATCGTAGTAGTCCACCCCGACCCCCAGACGCTTGAGCATGGTCTCGGCGAAATGGCGTGTCGGGTGATAGACCGAATCGACGATCAGCACATGATCGCCAGCCGACAGGAAGGCCAGCAGCGGGATGGTCACCGCCGCCAGGCCGGACGGCACGACGATGGTGCCGGCGGACCCTTCCAACGCGTCGATCGCGGCAGCAAGGGCGTCGCTGGTAGGCGTTCCGCGCGTGCCATAGACATATTTCTGGCTGCGCGTGGCCATTGTGTGGGCGTCGGGGAAGAGCACAGTCGAGGCATGGACGACGGGGGGATTCACGAAACCGTGGAAGTCGCGCGGATCGTAGCCCGAATGGGCAAGCCGCGTGTTGATTCCCTTGTGTTTTCTCATGTCACTCTTCATAAGCGGTCCGTCCGTGCTCGGTTGTGTACTCAGCCTTAGTCAGCGCGACATCAAGAGGCAAGCTCAAGGCAGCGACGGCAGGGGCAGGGGCGACGTAGGCGGCGATGGTCGGCGGAGCAGACGAAAAGAAAGCCGCACCGTTGAATCGCGAGGCGCTCGGGGTGCGTTTTGCCGATGCCATGCGTGCCTATCTGATGGCGCCGTGGCGTCGGCGCGCGTTCGCAGGCGAACCGGTCTGGTCGGAGCCGATGACGCGCATGGCCGTTGCCTTTTTCGCGCTCGCCGTCGTGCTGACGCTGTTCGACGCCTTTGCCCTGCAGCATGCCCGGCAGGCGCCCGGCCTCCTGCACGCCACGATGCGTGCCATCACCGATATCGGCAAATCCGAATGGTATCTGGTGCCGAGTCTGATCGTGGTCCTGGGATTGGCGGGCTTGAACTGGCGCGCGCGCGTGCCGTGCGTGCGGGCGCAGCTGGCCTTCATCTTCGCCCAGGCGGGTTTTGCCTTTGCCGCGGTGGCGGCGACCGGGATCCTCGCCAATGTCATCAAGCTGTTCGTCGGGCGTGGACGCCCGATCCTTTTCGAAGACGGCGGCATCTTCCAGTTCCAGCCCTTTTCGACGGCCTATGCGAATCTGAGCTTCCCGTCCGGCCATTCGACAACCTGCGGCGCGGTCGCCATGATCCTGATCCTGTGGTTCCCGCGCTGGTGGCCGGCATGGAGCGCGTGGCTGTTTGCCGTGGCCATGTCGCGGGTGCCTGCAGGTGCCCATTATCCCAGCGATGTGGTGGCCGGTTACGGGCTGGGCCTGCTCGCCACATTGTGGCTTGCCCGCTGGCTGGCCGTGCGGAAGGCGGCCTTCACACCTCGGAGCGGCAGACTCCTGCCCGAATTGCGCCACGCGTCCGCCTGGCGAAGGCCTGGCGTCGGGGGCTGAATGCGGTTGCGAAGCAATGTCGCGTCGAAGAATTATTCCCGCTTGACCAATCGGAAAATATCGCCTTCGATGCCTGGTGTTTTGGGGCGACGGCTTGTCGGTCTCCGTCAGTGATCGGGAGATCCGAGCGCGGCAAAGCCATCCCAACGACACAACAACGACAGGGCAGCGCGTGTAAGTGTGCCCAACAAAAACAGGGGAAATGGTATGAAGACTGTCATCAAGGGAATTTTGGGCTCTGCGGCGCTCGCGCTGGTCGCCTCGGGTGCGTCGGCTTCGACGCTTGAGGAAGTCCGCGCGAAAGGCTTCGTCCAGTGCGGTGTCCACACCGGACTGATCGGCTTCGCTGCGCCCAACGACGATGGCGAGTGGGAAGGCTTCGACGTCGACCTCTGCCGCGCGGTTGCTGCCGCGGTCTTCGGCGATGGCGGTGCTGTCGAATTCACGCCGACCAATGCGACGGAACGCTTTACGGCGCTGCAGTCGGGCGAAATCGACATGTTGTCGCGCAACACGACCTGGACGCTCAGCCGCGATACCTCGCTCGGCTTCAACTTTGCCGGCGTCAACTACTATGACGGCCAGGGCTTCATGATCAACGCCGCCAACCTGCCGGGCATCAATTCCGCCCTGCAGCTTTCGGGCGCGGCGATCTGCGTGCAGACCGGCACCACCACCGAGCTCAACCTGGCCGACTATTTCCGGGCCAACAACATGGAATACAACCCGGTTGTCTTCCAGGGCTTCGACGAGACCAACGCCGCTTACGAAGCCGGCCGTTGCGACGCCTACACGACCGACCAGTCCGGCCTGATCGCGCTGCGCCTGACGCTCGCCAACCCGGACGATCACGTGGTCCTGCCAGAGGTCATCTCCAAGGAGCCGCTTGGCCCGGCAGTCCGCCAGGGTGACGACGAGTGGTTCAACATCGTCAAGTGGACCCTGTTCGCCATGATCCAGGCCGAGGAGTCCGGCATCACGCAGGACAATCTCGAAGAGATGATGGCTTCCGACAATCCGGAAATCCGCCGCATCCTCGGCCAGGAAGCGGAGTCCACGATCGGCGCCGGCCTCGGCCTCGACAATGAGTGGGTCGTCAACATCGTTCGTGAAGTCGGCAATTACGGCGAGGTCTTCGACCGTCACCTGACGCCGATCGGCGTGCCGCGCGGTCTCAACGCTCAGTGGACCGATGGCGGCCTGATGTACGCTCCTCCGCTGCGCTGATCGCAGCGCGGTACTCGGGAGGCGGTTCGTCCGCCTCCCGCTTTCCTCTTGTCGGGGACAAGGAGGGGTCATGGCGACCGAAACCAGCCTGCGTGGCAGTGAACCGCCTCGCACAACCGAACCCGCGCGTGCATCCTGGATCAACGATCCGAAAATCCGCGGCATCATCTACCAGGTGCTCGTCGCTGCGGCGCTGATCGCCTTCGTCTACTGGATCATCGGCAACACGACCGAGAACCTCCGGCGAGCCAATATCTCGTCCGGTTTCGGGTTCCTGGGTGGCCGCGCCGGTTTCGACGTCAGCCAGTCGCTGATCGACTACTCCGCGGACTCGACCTTCGGACGAGCGCTCCTGGTCGGCCTGCTCAATACCGTTCTCGTGGCCATCGTCGGCATCTTCACCGCCACGATCCTCGGCTTCCTGATCGGCGTCGGCCGCCTGTCGCGCAACTGGCTGATTGCCAGGATCTGCACGGTCTATGTCGAGGTGTTCCGCAATCTGCCGCCGCTGCTCGTCATCTTCTTCTGGTATCTCGGCGTGCTGTCGGTGCTGCCGGGACCGCGCGACAGCTACGAATTGCCGCTGTCGACCTTCCTCAACAATCGCGGCTTCTTCATGCCGATGGCCGTCTGGGGCGACGGGGCGTGGCTGATCGCGGTAGGTCTGATCGTCGGCATCGTGCTGAGCTGGTTCGTGGCCCGCAAGGCCTACCAGCGCCAGATGGCAACCGGACAGCGCTTTCCGGTGCTGCGCACTGCGGTGGCGCTGATCGTCGGCCTGCCGCTGCTGGCCTATTTCGTTACCGGCATGCCGCTGACCTTCGACACGCCGGTGCTGGGCGCCTTCAACCTGCAGGGCGGTCTCCAGGTCGCGCCCGAGTTCCTGTCGCTCTATCTGGCGCTGTCCTTCTACACGGCATCCTTCATTGCGGAGATCGTGCGCGCCGGCATTCTGGGCGTCAGCCGGGGGCAGACGGAAGCGTCCTACTCGCTGGGGCTCCAGCCTGGCCTCACCTTGCGGCTGGTGGTCATCCCGCAGGCGCTGCGCATCATCATTCCACCGCTGACCAGCCAATATCTCAACCTCACCAAGAACTCCTCGCTGGCCGTCTTCATCGGCTATGCCGACCTTGTGCAGATCGGCCAGACGACGATGAACCAGACGGGTCAGGCAATCGAGGTCGTGGCGATCTGGATGTTGATCTATCTGGGGCTCAGCCTGGCCACCTCGGCCTTCATGAACTGGTACAACGCCAAGATGGCGCTGGTGGAGAGGTAGGCCATGCAGGAACACGACCTCTCTTATGTGCGTACCGAGATGATCAACGCGCGCGCCGCGCCGGCGCGCGAGCGGGGGCTGGTTCGGTGGCTGAGAACCAATCTCTTCGCCACGCCGCTCGACACTGTACTGACGCTGATCGGCCTGTTGTTCGTCGCCTATTTCCTGCCGCCGGTCATCCGCTGGGCGCTGATCGACGCGGTCTGGACGGGGCCTGACCGCTCCGTCTGCGCTACCGTTGCCCAGGGCGGCATCCAGCCCGACGGCTGGTCGGGTGCCTGCTGGGCCTTCGTCAATGCCAAGTTCTCGCAGTTCATGTATGGCCGCTACCCGGTCTTCGAACGCTGGCGCGTGGACCTGACGGCGGTGATGTTCGTGGCGCTGCTGGTGCCGCTGCTGATCCCGCGCGTGCCGTACAAGCTGTGGAACGCGCTGGCCTTCTTCATCGTCTTCCCGATTGTCGCCTATTTCCTGCTGGTCGGTGGCTGGTTCGGACTGTCATTCGTGTCGACGACGCTGTGGGGCGGCCTGCTGGTCACCATGGTGCTGTCTTTCGTGGGCATCAGCATCTCGCTGCCGATGGGCATCTTGCTGGCGCTCGGACGACGATCGAAGATGCCGGTCGTCAAGATGATCTGCGTCATCTTCATCGAGACCGTGCGCGGCGTGCCGCTGGTGACGGTGCTGTTCATGGCCAGCGTCATGCTGCCGCTCTTCATGCCGGCCGGCATGACCTTCGACCGCTTCCTGCGCGCGCTGATCGGCGTGTCGCTGTTTGCCTCTGCCTATATGGCGGAAGTGATCCGCGGCGGTCTGCAGGCAATACCGAAGGGGCAGTATGAGGGCGCGTCCTCGCTTGGCCTCGGCTACTGGCAGTCGATGAGCTTCATCGTCATGCCGCAGGCGATGAAGCTGGTCATCCCCGGCATCGTCAACACCTTCATCGGCCTCTTCAAGGACACCAGCCTGGTCTACATCATCGGCATGTTCGACCTGCTCGGCATCGTGCGGCAGAACTTCGCCGACGCCAACTGGGTCTCGCCGCAGACGCCGATGTCGGGCCTGATCTTCGCCGGCCTGGTGTTCTGGATCTTCTGCTTCGGCATGTCGCGCTATTCCATCTACATGGAGCGAAGACTGGATACCGGGCACAAACGCTAGCCCGGCTGCGCGCAGCCGGGCGGGCCACGAGATACAACAAGGCGGAACCGCCAAAGGGGAACGAGATGAGCGAAAACGTTGTCAGCGCCCAAGAGATCGCCGTCAACCGCGCCAAGATGCAGGTATCGACCACCGATGTCGCCATTGAGATCGTCGACATGCACAAATGGTACGGCGACTTCCACGTGCTCAAGGACATCAATCTCAAGGTGATGCGCGGCGAGCGCATCGTGGTCTGCGGGCCTTCCGGTTCCGGCAAGTCGACCATGATCCGCTGCGTCAACCGGCTGGAGGAACACCAGCAGGGCCGCATCATCGTCGACGGCATCGAACTGACCAACGATCTGAAGAAGATCGACGAGGTTCGTCGCGAGGTCGGGATGGTGTTCCAGCACTTCAACCTGTTCCCGCATCTGACCATCCTTGAAAACTGCACGCTGGCACCGATCTGGGTGCGCAAGATCCCCAAGAAGCAGGCCGAGGAAACGGCCATGCACTTCCTGGAGCGCGTGAAGATCCCCGAGCAGGCGCTCAAATATCCGGGGCAGTTGTCCGGCGGCCAGCAGCAGCGCGTGGCGATTGCGCGGTCGCTCTGCATGAACCCGCGCATCATGCTGTTCGACGAGCCGACCTCCGCTCTCGATCCCGAAATGATCAAGGAGGTGCTGGAGACGATGGTGGGCCTGGCCGAGGAAGGCATGACCATGGTCGTGGTGACCCACGAGATGGGCTTTGCCCGCCAGGTCGCCAACCGGGTCATCTTCATGGACCAGGGACAGATCGTGGAGCAGAACGTGCCGGAGAAATTCTTCGACAATCCCCAGCACGAGCGCACGAAGCTGTTCCTGAGCCAGATTCTGCACTGAGGGGCGCGCGACCGCTTTTCGTAGGGCGCGGGCTTCTGCGGCGGTTTTGCCCGCCTATATGGAAGCGATGGCACGCCAGCGCGGGAGACGGCTGAAGCGAATTGGAACATGGCTTGCGGCGATCGTCTTGGCCGTGGCTGTCGCCGTGGCGCTGGGCATAATCGTGCCGCGGCCGCTTTTTGCCCCTGCCGGACCGCCGCAGGGCGAGACGATGCGCGAGATCCTCGTGCTGGCCAACCCGATCCACACCGACATCGCCTTTCCCGCCGATCCGGACGTGCTGGAACGTCTCGGCTTCACCGCCGAGGACGGGTTGGAGCTCGATCATCCGGGCCTGCATTGGGTCCATATGGGCTGGGGCAGCCGCAGCTTCTACATCGAGACGCCGACCTGGGGCGAGCTGCGTCCGGGCCCGGTGCTGGCTGCCTTCACCGTCGATCACTCGGCCATGCATGTCGAACTTGCCGGTGAGATCGACCGGACGATGGACGGTGTGCTGCCGATCGCGGTCGATGAGGCGGCGATGTTTGCCATGCTCGACGAGGCGCTGGCGACGTTCCAGCGCGACGGGCAGGGGCGGCCGATCCTGATTCCCGGTGCTGCCTATGGCGAGTTCGACCTCTTTTATGAGGCTCACGGTCGCTTCAATGCGCTCTATGGCTGCAACGAATGGACCGGTCGCGTGCTTCGCACCGGCGGCATTCGAACCGGCTGGTGGAACCCGTTGCCGCAGAGCCTTCTCTGGTCGATAAGACTGGCAAACGACATCAGCTAGCCCAAAAATCAGTCGGCACGACCGAAACACCCATTTACCGGGCTTTCAGACATGTCTGGCAGGATGACGCTATGGAACGATGGCTGTCCTGGCTGAGGATAAATTCGGGCCGGCAGGTCATCATCGGCACTGCCGCGATCACGACCCTTGCCGTTGCGGCACCCGTCATCACCCTGATGGCGGTGATGGCTACGTGGCCCCGCGTCCCAACGGCAACCTATATCGGCATCCTGGCCATTGCAGCGGTCATACCCTTGCTCATCGCGCCGCCGATTTCCTTCTTTGCGCTGTCGATCCTGCGGCTGCTCACCGACACGATCGATCGGGTGGATGCCTATGTCCGTCTCGATTCCCTGACCGGGGTCCTGACACGCGCCTATCTGCTGGGGCAGATGCGCGACCAGTTGGCGGCCCACCGCAGCGGTGCGTTCCTGATGGTCGATGCCGATCACTTCAAGGCGATCAATGACACCTATGGACACGACGTCGGCGACGAGGCGCTGAAACGGCTTGCCGACATCCTGCGAACGACGCTGACCATCGATGCACTGGTCGGTCGGCTGGGCGGCGATGAGTTCGGCGTGTTTTTGCCCGGGGCCGACGACGCCGCTGCCGCCACGGCTGCAAACGAATTGTGTGATGCGATCCGCAAGCGGGGCAGGGGCATTGCCGGCCACGACATCAACCTGACGGTCAGCATCGGCGGCGCCACCCATCGCTCGAGCGAAACGCTGGAGGGAACGATTAAGCTCGCGGACGCCGCGCTCTACCACGCCAAGCGTACGGGTCGCGACCGCTTCTACATCGCCGAGGCCACCGACACGATGCCGGCGCTGATCCTGCGGGCGCAGTCCTAGGGCAGTGGCAGGCCGGGCAGGTGCGCCCGGCCGGAAAAGGATCGGCTGATGCCCCTCATTCCTTCTTCGCGCTCGGCGCCACGCGCAGGTGGAGTTCACGCAACTGCTGGGGCGTTGCCTCGGCGGGCGCGCTCATCAGGAGGTCCTGCGCCTGCTGGTTCATCGGGAACATGGTGACTTCGCGCAGGTTCTTGGCGCCCACGAGCAGCATCACGATGCGGTCGATGCCGGCCGCCATGCCGCCATGCGGCGGTGCGCCATACTGGAAGGCGCGATAGAGACCGCCGAAACGCTCTTCGACGGTTGCCGCGTCGAAGCCGACCTTCTCGAACGCCTTGACCATGACCTCCGGCAGATGGTTGCGGATGCCGCCCGATGCGATCTCGAAGCCGTTGCAGACGAGATCGTACTGATAGGCCTTGAGCGCCAGCGGCTCGTCGCCCTGCAAGCCTTCCATCCCGCCCTGCGGCATCGAGAAGGGGTTGTGCGCGAACTCGATCTTCTTTTCGTCCTCGTCCCACTCGTAGAAGGGGAAATCGACGATCCAGCATAGCTCGAAGCGGTCGCGGTCGACGAGGTTCAGTTCCTCGCCGGCGCGGGTACGCGCGGCACCGGCAAAGGCGGCGAATTTCTTCGGGTTGCCTGCGGCAAAGAAGCAGGCGTCGCCATCGTCGAGCCCGAGTTGCTGGCGGATCGCATCCGTCCGCTCCTCGCCGATATTCTTGGCGATGGGGCCGGCACCCTCGATCTTGTCGCCTTCCTTGCGCCAGAAGATGTAGCCGAGGCCCGGCTGGCCTTCGCCCTGCGCCCAGGAATTCATCCGGTCGCAGAAAGCGCGGGAGCCGCCGGTCTTGGCCGGAATTGCCCAGACTTCGGCCTCGGGATCGTTGGCGAGGATGTTGGCGAAGACCTTGAAGCCCGATCCGCGGAAATGCTCCGACACGTCGGCCATCTCGATCGGGTTGCGCAGGTCAGGCTTGTCGGAACCGTAAAGACGGATTGCGTCGTCATAGGCGATCCGCCGGAAGGTCTGGGTGACCGGCTTGCCATCCGCAAAGGCCTCGAAGACCGAGCGCAGCACCGGCTCCATGGTCGCCAGCACGTCTTCCTGCTCGACAAAGCTCATCTCGAGATCGAGTTGGTAGAACTCGCCGGGCAGGCGGTCGGCGCGGGGGTCTTCATCGCGGAAGCAGGGCGCGATCTGGAAATAGCGGTCGAAGCCCGACACCATGATCAGCTGCTTGTAGATCTGGGGCGCCTGGGGAAGGGCGTAGAACTTGCCCTCGTGCAGCCTGGACGGTACCAGGAAGTCGCGCGCGCCTTCCGGGCTCGAAGCAGTCAGGATCGGGGTGGAGAACTCGGTGAAGCCTGCCTCGCCCATCAGCTTGCGCATTTCGGCGATGATCCTGGTGCGCTGCACGATGTTCCTGTGCAGGCTCTCGCGGCGCAGGTCCAGGAAGCGGTATTTGAGGCGGATATCCTCGGGATAGTCCGGCTCGCCGAAGACCGGCAGCGGCAGCTCCTTCGAGGCCGACAGCACTTCCATGTCGCGGGCGAAGATTTCGACCTCACCGGTCGGCAGGTTGGCGTTGACGGTCTCGTGGGTGCGCGCCTTCACCTCGCCATCGACGCGGATGACCCATTCGCCGCGCACCGTCTCGGCCACCTTGAAGCAGGGCGAATCGGGATCGGCCACCACCTGGGTGATGCCGTAATGGTCGCGCAGGTCGATGAAGAGCAGCCCGCCATGGTCGCGCACGCGGTGCACCCAGCCCGACAGGCGCACATTCTGGCCGACCTCCGACTTCCTCAGTTGCGCGCAAGTGTGGCTGCGGTAGCGATGCATGGATGACTGTCCGGCTTTGATGATGGAAGGCCGTCTCGGCCCGGCTTGGCGGGCGGCCCGGATTCGGGCGCGAAAAGCGCATGGGAGGGCGGTTTTGTCAAGGCTGGGAGGGATTGGTCGGTCAGCAGTCTCCCACCCTGCCTTCCCGAAACTACATGCCGGCCAGAACGCGCCTTGTGATGTGTTGAACTGGACAAGGCGCCGGGCACTGGTTCGAAGAAGCGCCACGGCGCATCCCCCGATGCGAGCGCGGACAAGCGCGCTCGCATCTTCTTTGCTGCCTCACCCCAGCCGCATCGCGATCAGCTCGAAGGGCAGGCCGTTGTCATCGGTCGGCCTGCGTCCGGTCTCTAGGAAACCCAGACGGCGATAGAAGCCGCATGCACCCTTGTTCCGGGCGTAGACTTCCAGTTCCAGTCCGCCCTTCAGGCCCAGCGCATGTGCGACGAGCAGCCGGCCGATCCCGCCGCCCTGGCAGTCGGGGTCGACAAAAAGCCCGCCAATGTGGTTGCCCAGCAATCCGATGAACCCGATCGGCAAGGCGTCCCTGATGGCGACGAAGGTCTCCGCCTTCTCAAGATAGATCTCGCCGACCATCTGTTGGTGTAGCGCCAGCAGTTCGGGCGGCAGGAAATGATGCGCCTTGAGCGAGGCCCGATGCCAGATGTCGAGCAGGCGCTGCTTGTCGGCCGGGCCATAGGCACGGATCGTCGTCTGTTTGATGTTCATGGTATTTCTCTTTCAGTCAGGCGCCGCATCGGGCGCACGGAAGCGTCGAAGCGCCGGCAATCGGGCTTCGGTGATCTCGATCTTCAGATGACGAGGCTTCCGCGCATAAATCTCCTGAACTGGACATGCGTCTGATAGGCGAGGGGGCGCTGCAATGCAACCGCCCTGGCCCAGTCGCGCTGGTACAAGAGGGTTGCATCGCTGCGGCATCGCGTTTGGCGGTTTTGAGCCCTATGGTCGCCTTGTTTCTCCGGCGTCGATTCCATGCACAGCCTGCGTCCGCTCTTCCCGCTTCTTCTCGCCGCCGGCATCCTGCTGGCCGGCAACGGGTTGCAGGGCACGCTGATCGCGCTGCGCGGTGCCCAGGAGGGCTTTTCGGCCAGCCTGATCGGGTTCATGGGCACGGCCTATTTTGCCGGTTTCCTGCTCGGTTGCCTGTTCATCACCGGCATGTTGCGTGCCGTCGGCCACATCAGGTGTTTCGCCACGCTGGCGGCCGTCGGCGCGAGCGGTACGCTGATGATGGTGCTGGTGATCGATCCGGTCTCCTGGATCGTGATGCGCTTCGTTGTCGGGTTCTGTTTTGCGGGCCTGTTCACGACGATCGAAAGCTGGCTCAATTCCGGCGTTGCTAACGAGAACCGCGCGCGGGTGCTGGCGCTCTACCGCATCATCGACCTGGCCGCCGTGACCGTCTCGCAGTTCATGATCCCGCTTTTCGGGCCCGGCGGCTTCGTCATCTTCGGGGTGATGGCGATCATGATCACGCTGTCGATGGTGCCGGTATCGCTCGGCGACCGCTCAAACCCGACCCCGCCGGCCGAAATGTCGCTCGATCTCAAGGGCGTCTGGGCATTGTCGCCGCTGGCGTGCATGGGCTGCATCGTGGCGGGTCTGTCCAACAGCGCCTTCCGGCTGATCGGACCGATCTATGCCGATGGCATCGGCCTGTCAGTGGCCGACATCGCCGTCTTCATCAGCCTTGGCATCATTGGCGGCGTGGTGCTGCAATACCCGCTCGGCTCGCTGTCCGACCGCTGGGACCGTCGCCGGGTCCTGCTCCTGACGTCGGCCGCCTCGATGGTGCTGGCGCTGGCGATCGCGCTCGGCGCAGGCGACAGCCGGATGGCCAATTTCGTGCTGATATTCCTGTTTGCCGCCTTTGCCATGCCGATCTATTCGCTGGCGGCTGCCCACGCCAACGATTTTGCCGGGCAGGGTGGCTATGTGAAGGTCGCGGCCGCGCTGATGTTCTTCTATTCGATCGGCGCGGTGGTCGGCCCGCTGGCTTCCTCCTTCCTGATGGAACGGTTCGGCATCAATGCGCTGTTCCTCTATTCGGCCGCCGTCTATGGGGTTTTCATCGCGGTCACGCTCTGGCGCATGGCGGCACGTGCGACCCCGCCGCGAGCCGAGCGCGGGCGCTTTGCCTCGCTGATCCGCACGTCTCCCTTCTTCGTGAAGCTCGCCTATCGGGGCCAGGATGCAAAGCCGAAGGCCAAGGATACGGTGGACAGGGAAGAAACCGGTTGACTGGCATGCCGACATGCATGAATTGGTTCGGCAAATATCGACAACACCCGGAACTTGATGCATCTCATCACCACACAGGACGAACTGGAAGCCGTCATCGCGCGGTTCGAAGAGCAGGAATTCGTTACTGTCGATACCGAGTTCATCCGCGAAACGACATTCTGGCCGATACTTTGCCTGATCCAGATGGCCGCGCCCGGCATTACGGCGCTGGTGGATCCGCTGGCCAAGGGCATCGATCTGGCGCCGTTCTACCGGCTGATGGGCAATGAGCGGGTGATCAAGGTCTTTCACGCCGCCCGCCAGGATGTCGAGATCATCCACCACCAGGGCGATCTTATTCCCCACCCGCTTTTCGACACCCAGGTCGCCGCCATGGTCTGCGGTTTCGGCGATTCGGTTTCCTACGAGCAGCTGGTGCAGAAGGTCACGGGCGGGCGGATCGACAAGTCGTCGCGCTTCACGGACTGGCGCCGCCGGCCGCTGACCGACAAGCAGCTCGAATACGCGCTGGCCGACGTCACCCATCTGATCGACATCTACCGCCATCTGGTCGACGAGCTGGAACGCGAAAACCGCGCCCATTGGCTCAAGGAGGAGATGTCGGTGCTGACGACGCCGGCCACCTATGCGCCTGATCCGAAGGATTCTTGGAAGCGTCTGAAGATGCGGGTGCGCAAGCCGCGGGAACTGGCCGTGCTGCAGGCGCTGGCCGCCTGGCGCGAGGTGGAGGCGCGGTCGCGCGATGTGCCGCGCCAGCGCGTGCTCAAGGACGATGCGCTCTACGAGATCGCGCAGCAGGGGCCGCGCGACGCCGAGGCTTTGTCGCGGCTGCGCACCATCCCCAAGGGCTGGGAGCGTTCCTCCACCGCCGCGCAGTTGCTCGAGATCGTCGTCGAGGCGCTGGACACGCCGCGCGAGGAGATGCCCGAGATGCCGAGGCAGGTGCAACTGCCTGAGGGTACGGGTGCGGCGACCGAACTGCTCAAGGTGCTTTTGAAGCTCGTAGCCGACAAGGAAAACGTAGCTGCAAAGATGCTTGCCTCGGGCGATGACCTCGACCGCATCGCCGCCCATGGCGAGAAGGCCGATGTCGCCGCTTTGTCGGGCTGGCGGCGCGAGGTCTTCGGCGAACAGGCGCTCAAGCTCGTGCGCGGCGAACTCGGGCTCAAATTCGACAAGCGCCGGATCAGGGTCTTCGAGACGGGCAGCACACAGGCTGCCGAATAAGCTTGCGCTACCCTCGTTTTGCGCCGCGCGGTCTTGCCGAAAGACCGGCGACCATGCTCTTCTGCGCGCGCTATCGGGAGGAGAAGCGGTCCATGAATGCCTTGCGTCGCGGCGCGGCGATCCTGTTTTCAGTGGTTTTTCTGGCGACATCGCCGGCTCTGGCCGCCGATGGCATGACCGAGCGCAGCCAGCAGGCGCTGGCATCCTGGTACGGCCTCGTTCTCCAGCTTGTGCGCCATACCGCAACCTATTCGCCGCCGGTCGCCAGCCGTTCCTTTGCCTATCTGGGTGTCGGCAGCTGGGAGGCCGTGGCCTCCGGCCGCCAGGACCTTCACTCTCTGGCGGGGCAACTGAACGGCCTTGAGCCGCCGCCCGCGCGCGATCCGCATCTGCCCCATGACGACGCAGTCGTGCTCGACGCCTTCCTGGCAGAAGGCGTTCGCGCCTTCTTCGGCAATACTGGTCCGGCAGGACAGCGAGCGCTCTCGGCCGCCACTTCCCGCTTCGGCGCGGCAGCGCGCGAGGGTGTTGCAGAAGATGTCGCCGCGCGCAGCGCAGCCTATGGCGCCAATCTTGCCCGGCACATTGTCGAATGGTCCGAGGGCGACGGCGCCATGCCGGTCGTCAATATGGGGTTTCCGCTGGAATACGCGCTGGGGCAGGAGCCGGCCAGCTGGGTTCCCACCAGCCTGGTCCAGCAGCAGCAGATGCCGCTCCTGCCGCATTGGGGCGAAATCCGCCCCTTCGCCATGCCGCATGGCGCGGCCTGCCCCTTGCCACCGCCGCCCGGCTACAGCGCGGCAGAGGATTCGGACTTCTTCCGCGAAGCGATGGAGGTCTACGAGGTCGACCGCAACCTGACCGAGGAACAGCGCGCCATCGCCCGTTTCTGGGCCGACGATCCGATGCTGTCGCCAACGCCGCCGGGACACTGGGTGTTCATTGCCCTGCAGGTGTTCGAGGCCGAGGATACCGATCTGGTATCCCGTGCCGACACATTGGCGCGGCTCGGCATCACGCTGGCCGATTCCTTCATCGGCTGCTGGTCGAGCAAATATGAATACGATCTCTTGCGCCCGATCACCTATATCCGCCGCCATATCGACCCGAAATGGGAACCGCTGCTGATCACGCCACCGTTCCCGGAATATCCGAGCGGGCACAGCACCCAGTCGGGTGCGGCCGCAACCGTGCTTGCCTTCGCCTTCGGCGACGGATTTGCCTTCTCCGATGCCACCCATGAGAGCGACGGCCTGCCGGTGCGCCATTATGCGAGTTTCGCAGAGGCCGCGGAGGAGGCCGCGATGTCGAGGCTTTATGGCGGCATCCACTTTCGCGCCGCCATCGAGCGCGGGCTGGAGCAGGGCCAGTGCATCGGCGCCCACGCGGTTGCGCTGCAGACGCGGAAGTGACGCTGTGAGCGATCTGCGTGCGCTTGTTCTCGGTCTCGGCTTTTGCCTGTTCGCGTTCCCCGCCGCAGCCGAGGACGGCCCTGTGGTGCCGCATTTTGTCGAGGAGACGGACGCCGCCGGCATCGATTCCGTCTTCGAGGGCGAATGGGAGTTCATCGTCGGCGGGGGCGTGGCAACCTTCGACTGTTCCGGCAACGGCTTTCCTGACATGCTGCTTGCCGGCGGTAGTGCGCCGGCAAAATTCTATCGAAATATCAGCGATCAAGGCGGCCCGCTTCGTTTCGATGTTGAAGAAAGCGGTCTCGAACTGACCGATGTCGCCGGTGCCTATCCGCTTGATATTGACGGCGACGGGATCATGGATCTGGTGCTCTTGCGCGTCGGCGAAAACGTCGTCATGCGCGGGCTGGGGGATTGCCGCTTCGAGCGCGCCAATGAGGCCTGGGGTTTCGATGGCGGCAACGCCTGGACCAGCGCTTTCGCCGCCACATGGGAAGAGGGCGCCGAATGGCCGACACTCGCCATCGGCAATTATATCGATCTCGACGAGCCGATGGAGCCCTGGGGTTCCTGCACCGACAACTGGCTGCACCGTCCGGCCGGGAAGGGAACCGGCTTTGCCGCGCCGCTGCCGCTGACCCCAAGCTATTGTCCGCTGTCGATGCTGTTCACCGATTGGGACCGCTCGGGCACGCCCAGCCTGCGCGTCTCCAATGACCGTGAGTATTATCGCGGCGGTCAGGAGCAGCTCTGGCGGATGGAGCCGGGGCTGGAGCCGCGTCTCTTCACGGAGGAGGAGGGCTGGAAGTACCTGCGGATCTGGGGCATGGGCATTGCCGCCTACGACCTGAACGGCGACGGGTTTCCTGCCTATTTCCTCACCAGCATGGCTGACAACAAGCTGCAGGTATTGGCGGAAGTGCCGGATGCCGGGTCGCCGCGGCCAGCCTACGATGACATCGCCTTCGCCAAGGGCGTGACCGCCCATCGCCCCTACACGGGCGGGGAGATCTTGCCGTCGACCGCCTGGCACGCCCAGTTCGATGATCTGAACAATGACGGCTGGGTCGATCTGTTCGTGGCCAAGGGCAATGTCTGGGAGATGCCCGATTTCGCCATGAAGGACCCCAACAACCTGCTGCTCCAGAAACCCGACGGCACGTTCGAGGAAGCGGGTGATCGCGCAGGTGTGGCGAGCTTCCACACGGCGCGCGGCGCGGCCCTGGTCGATTTCAATCTCGACGGCCTGGTCGATCTCATCGTGGTCAACCGGCATTCAGGCGCCGAATTGTGGCGCAATGCCAGCGAGCATGCCGGCAACTGGGTGCAGGTGAGGCTTGAGCAGCCGGCGCCGAATGTCGATGCGATCGGCGCCTGGATCGAGCTTCGCTTCGATGGCCGCACGATCCGCCGCGAGACATTTTCCGGCGGCGGGCATGTCAGCGGGCAGGCGGGGTGGTGGCACTTCGGCATCGGCGATGCCGACGAAGCCGAGATCCGCGTCCTGTGGCCGGATGGCGAGGCGTCTTCATGGAGCCGGATCGAGGCGAATGGTTTCTTCCGGCTTGCCAGGGATGCCGCCCCGATGCGCTGGACGGCGAACTAGGCGTAGTTCGAAAGCGGCGGCGGCGTTTCTGCCGTCTCCTCGCGGGTCAACTGGTCGAGAAAATCGGCAATACCATCGGCGGGCATGGGGCGCGCATAGAGAAAGCCTTGCGCGATGTTGCAGCCCCAGCTGCGCAGGAGCAGCGCCTGGGTCGGGGCTTCGACGCCCTCGGCCACGACGTCCAGCCCGAGATTGCGGCCAAGATTGATCATCGCCTTGACGATTGCCGCATTCGAACTGTCGAGCGTCAACCCCTGCATGAAGGATCGGTCGATCTTGATTTCGTCCACGGGAAAGCGTTGCAGATGCGTCAATGACGCGTAGCCGGTGCCGAAATCGTCCAGCGATACGCGGATGCCGCGATCGCGTAGCTTCTGCAAGGCGCAGGCGGCCGTCTCGGCCAGCTCATCGAGAAGGACCCGCTCGGTGATCTCCAGCTTGATCATCTCCGCCGGGATCGACGCTTTCGACATCTGCCGGGTGAGCCAGGTCGGAAAGGCTTCGTCGCACAGATTCTCGGCTGCGAGATTGACGGCGACATGGCCCAGTTCGACGCCTTGAGCGCGGAGGCGGCCCATGTCGGCAATGACCTTCGAGATGAGGCGCTGGCCGATCTTGCCGCCGAGGCGGGGATGGTCGAGTGCGGCCATGATGCGCGAGGGCGGCAGCAGGCCTTCATCGGGATGGTCGACACGGATCAGGGCTTCCAGGCCCACCATCCTGCCGGTCGATAGCGCGACCTTGGGCTGGTAGTGCGGCACCAGCCAACCTGCATGCAGCGCCTTGCGGGCCAGATCGATCTCGTCGCTGCGCCGTTCGCTCTCCCGGCGGATCTCGGGGCTATAGAGCCGCGCGCCGCCCCGGTGGCCGGACTTCGCCTGATAAAGGGCGATGTCGGCCTTGCGCAGCAGTTCCTCGCCTGTATCGCCGGCTTCGGAAATGGCTGCGCCCGCGCTGGCATTGCAGTTTCGGGCCTTGACGCTCTTGCGCAGCTGACGGTCGATGCCAGACGTGATTGCGGTTGCTCGGTGCAACAGGCTGCCCTGGTCTACCGCATTGGGCACGATGACGGCGAACTCGTCGCCGCCCAGTCGAGCTGCCTTCTCGCCTGGCTGCAGCAGGCGACGCAGATGATGCGCAAAGAGGCGCAGGACGGCATCGCCAGCAGCATGTCCGAAACGGTCATTGACCTGCTTGAAGTCATCGAGATCGAGCACGATAAGGCCGACGGAATTCGGCTGGTCATCCGCCTTGAGGGCCTCGGCAAGATCGAGCTCGAAACGGCGGCGGTTGTTGAGCCGCGTCAGTTCGTCCTCATAGGCGGCGCGGCGTAGCTTGTCCTGCGTCAGACGATGCTGGTGGACGTCCTCCAGCGTGCCGTACCAGTTGACCACTTCTCCCTTCTCATTGAAGCGAGGGAAAGCCCGTGCCCGCAACCATCGATATTGCCCGTCCTTGAAGCGCACCCGATACTGGAGGTCGGAGGGTTTGACGGTCTTGAAGGTTTCGCGCCAGTCCGCCAGAACGCGTTCGACGTCGTCGGGATGCATCGCCGACAACCATCCCTTGTTCAGCATCTTGTCCGCGCTCAGTCCGGTCAACTCCGTCCACTTGGACGAGACGGTGTGGATGCGCCCGGCAGGGTCGGATGTCCACGGAATCAGGGGATTGAGTTCGACGGTGTGGCGATAATGCTCCTCGCTTTCGCGCAAGGCCGCCATCATCGTGCCGCGCTCGATCGCCATTGACGCGATGTGCGTGATGCCGTCGATGCGTGACATTTCCTCGGCCGTCGGGGCTCGCGTTTCATCGTAGTAGAAGCCGAACGTGGCCAGCCGCTGCCCCGCCGAGCCCTTGATGGGGCGGGACCAGCAGGCGCGTACGCCATGCGGAAGGACCACGTCCGTCAGGTCTGCATAGTAAGGGTGGCTGGCGATGTCGGTGACGATCACGTCTTCGCCCCGGAAGGCCGCCGTGCCACAGGCACCGACGCCTTCCGCGATTTGCTTGCCAATCACGTTATGGGTAAAGATGGGCGGCAGGTTGGGGCCAACCCCTCCGGTGAAGACGCCCGTTTCCTCGTCGATCAGCAGGATAGAGCAGCGCGCATCCGGCAGGCGGTATTCGCCATACTGGCACAACAGCTCCAGAACATGGTTCAGCGGCGCCGCCGTGGCGACGGCTTCGAGGATGCCCAACTGCAGGTCGTCCTTGGCCTTGGCGCGTACCATGTCGTCAATATCGACGCCACAGCCCATCCAGAAGCCGCCGGACATCGGCGCGCGGCGCATGGCGATCTTCTGCCATCGATACATGCCATGATGGTCGAGGCATCGTGCCTTGATCCTGTAGGAGTCAAGATCCTCGGCATGGGCGTCGTTCCAGGCCTTCTCCAGCAACGGTATGTCTTCCGGGTGAATGGCCTTGAGCCAGCCGAAACCAAGCCATTGCTGCTGGGACAGGCCGGAAAACTCGCTCCAGAAGGCATTTGCATAGACGACCCGGCCTGTTCTGTCGCAAACCCAGACGAAGCCGGGGACCGCACCTGTAAGAACATGGAAAAGGTCGCCTTCCGGCAGACCCACCGATTTCGCCAGTTCCACATTCTCCATGCCGCAACCGCCCCACGCACGCTGCACTCAAATCCTTGCGGGGCGACATCTAGCATGCTGTACCTAATGTGCTGTTAAGCTGCACTAGGAGAATGGAAAATTATCTTCCGCCCCTGCTTCAATCTTCTGGTGAGACTACAAGTTCCATCGGCCGGTCGAGTACCCGGGAAAGTTGCGCCAGACGACCGGCCGGTCTCTCGCCGTTCAGTGCCGCGAATCTCTTCGGTACGACCAGTTGCAGCACGCCATCGGGCCTCTTTTGCCAGCGCAGGGCTGGGATGAGGCCGGGCATGGATGCCGACAACATGTACAGGACGCGCAAGAGGGCGCCCAGAACGCGGGCGCGCTCGAGATAGCGCGGACCCGCCAGATTGCGCAGACCCGGCGAGATTTCCTCCTCGAAGGCACCTTCGTGGCGATACATGGTCGTCAGCGCCAGGAAGGCGCGGCCCGGGTGGTCGACGCCGATGAAGGAGGCGTGGGCGATGATGTTGAGCGACTGCGTGCCGCGATATTCGGGATGTGCGCGCCAGCCAATATCGGCCAGCAGGCAGGCCGCGCGGCGATAGCGGGCCTCGTCCCGCGTTTCCTCGATCTCGAATGCCGCGAAGGACTGGGTGCTGAACTCGGCCAGTTCGCGCGAATGGGTGACCGAACGCGCCCGTAGCTTGGCCAGTTCGTCCGCGGCCTGCAGCAGCGGATCGTTGTCGCGGTCGCCTTCCCCGAGCAAGGAATAGAGATAGCCCTCGCGCACGCCGAATGCCGAGATGATCAGCTTGGACGGCTGCATCGCGCGTACGATCTCGCGCAGCACCAGCGCGCCTTGCGGCAAAAGCGCCCGCCGGCTCTTGGAGATCCGCCGCATCCCGGTCATCTTGGACGTGGCACCGCCCGCAACCTGATCGAGGAAGCCAGCGACGGCTTGTGGATCGAGTTCGTAGTGATGCATGACCTCGAGCGGATAGCCGGTCTGCAGCATGTGAAGGCGGGCCAGGTTTCGCCAGGCGCCGCCGACGCAGTAGAAGGGCCGCCCCCTGCCGGCTTCGAGCAGGCCGGCCCGGGCGATCTGTTCACGCGCGATCTGTGCCGCCATTTCTGTCGAGCCCTTCGACATGTCCTGCAGCCGCAGGCTGCCCAGCGGCAAGGTGATGCCGTCGCCGATCTTCTTGTCTGCGATATCGACCATTTCCAGGCTGCCGCCGCCAAGGTCGCCCACGATGCCGTCTGCCGGCTCGAAGGCGCAGATGACGCCAAGTGCCGAGTAGTGCGCTTCCTCCCGGCCCGTCAGGACCCTGATCCGCGTGCCCAGGATCTCCTCTGCGCGATGGATGAATTCCGGGCCGTTCTTGGCCTCGCGCGCGGCTGCCGTGGCAATGACATGCAACGAGCGTGCGCGCGCCTGCTCCGACAGGGCCCGGAAGCGGCCAAATTCCTCGATCGCCCGGCGTACGCCGTCTGGATCGAGCATGCCTGTGGTGACGATCCCGCGGCCGAGGCCTGCCAGCATCTTTTCGTTGAACAAGACCGTCGGCGAGCGTGCTATGCCCTCATAGACGACCAGTCGAATCGAGTTCGATCCGATGTCGATGATCGAAATCGGATGCCGGTCCTGCAGCCGGCCCTGCGAGTCGGATTGCATCTATCGGGGCGTCCCGTCAGGCTTTCTTGCGGCGTTTGATCTGGGCGATGCGCCTTGGCGCATGGGACTTCAGCGCGTCGCCGCGACCCGACAGGCTGGGATTGGTCATGAAGTATTCCTGCGCGTTGAAGGGTTCCTCTCCCTCTTCGGGCATCATGCGCCGCGAGGTCCCGTCAGGCAATACTTCGAAACTTTGCTGGTTGTCCATGATGTTGCCGACCATGATCTGGCCGAGCACCTGTTCGTGGACGGTCGGATTGGTGATCGGCACCATGGTTTCGACCCGCCGGTCGAGGTTGCGCGGCATGATGTCGGCAGAGGCGAAATAGACGATCGCCTCTTCCGAGGGCAGGCCGTGACCATTGCCGAAACAATAGATCCGGCTGTGTTCGAGGAAGCGCCCGACGATGGATTTGGCGCGGATATTGTCGGATAGCCCCGGTACTTGCGGGCGCAGGCAGCAGATGCCGCGCACCACGATGTCGATCTCCACGCCCGCCGCACTCGCTTCGTAGAGCGCGTCGATGACCGCCGGATCGACCAGCGAATTCATCTTCATCCAGATCTGTGCCGGCTTGCCTGCCTGGGCGAACGCGATCTCCGCCTTGATATGGTCGAGCAGGCGGTTGCGCAGCGTGAAGGGCGAAATCGCCAGCTGCATCTCGGAAGTCGGCTCGGCATAGCCGGTCAGGAAGTTGAACACCTGGGCCACGTCGCGCGCGATGCCGGGATCGGTGGTGAAATAGGACAGGTCGGTATAGATGCGCGCCGTGACGGGGTGGTAGTTGCCGGTGCCCAGATGCACATAATTGCGCAGCCGGCCGTCTTCGCGGCGCACCACGAGCGACATCTTGGCGTGGGTCTTCAACTCGATGAAGCCGAACACGACCTGCACGCCGGCGCGTTCCAGGTCGCGCGCCCAACGAATATTGGCTTCCTCGTCGAAGCGGGCCTTCAGCTCCACCAGGGCCGTTACCGACTTGCCTGCCTCCGACGCCTCGATCAGCGCGCGCACGATCGGGCTGTCGTTCGAGGTCCGGTAGAGCGTCTGCTTGATCGCCACGACATCGGGGTCTAGCGAGGCCTGGCGCAGGAACTGCACGACCACGTCGAAGGATTCGTAGGGGTGATGGACAACGATGTCCTTCTCCCGGATAGCGGCAAAACAGTCGCCGCCATGCTCGCGGATGCGTTCGGGAAAGCGTGGGTTGTAGGGTTCGAACTTCAGGTCGTCGCGCGGCAGCGACACGATTTCCGATATCTGGCTGATCGCCAGCGGCGCCTTCAGCACGCTGACACGGTTGCCGGCCACGCCAAGTTCGCTCGCCACGAAGCTGCGCAACTCTTCGGGCATCTCGTCGTCGAACTCGATGCGGATCACCTGACCGCGCCGCCGGCGCTTCAGCGCAGATTCGAACAGGCGCACCAGGTCTTCGGCCTCTTCCTCGACCTCGATATCGCTGTCGCGAATGATCCTGAACGTGCCCGAGCCCTTGATCTCGTACCCCGGGAACAGCTTGCCAATGAACAGGCTCACGATGTCTTCCAGAACGATGAACCGGGCCCGGCGGCCCTCGTCGGGCAATTCGATGAACCGCTTCAGCGCCACGGGAAGGCGCAGCAGCGCGTTCATGTCCTCCTTTTCGCGCAGATGGCTGAGTTGAAACGCCATCGAGAAGCCGAGATTGGGAATGAACGGAAACGGGTGCGCCGGATCGATGGATAGCGGGGTGAGCACCGGGAAGATCGATTCCATGAAGCGCTGTTCGAGCCAGCTCTTGTCCTTGGCGTTGAGGGCATCGACCCGCACGATCTCGATGTCCTGGGCACGCATCAATTCGACCAGGTCCGAGTAGCTCTTCTGCTGGTCGTCCTGCAGGCGGGCCACCTCCAGCAGGATATGCTCCAGCTGCTGTTCCGGCGTGCGCCCGTCGGCGCTCCGCGTGGTAATGCCTTCGCGCACCTGGCCGGCCAGACCGGCCACGCGCACCATAAAGAACTCGTCGAGATTGGTGGCCGAAATCGACAGGAAACGAACGCGCTCGAGCAGCGGATGGTTGGCATTACGCGCCTGCGCCAGCACACGACGGTTGAACTGCAGCCACGAGAACTCCCGATTGACGAACCGGTCGGGGTCGTTCGCCTCGTTCGCGGCGGGCGAGGGCGTTGTCGTGAATTCGCTGGTGGCCGGCTTCATTTCGTTCATGGAAGTGCGGACTTGCGTTCCCCGTTCATGATGGTGCGTACTGTAGCTTCTGTCATGGCTTTGCGACAGTATGATAGCAGCAGACTTGCAAACCCCGTCTTTATGATCCAAACGCTTGGCCAGGCTCCCGCTGTCAGGGCAGGGGCGTTGCGAACCGACCTCGCGAGATGAGATCATGGCCCAGCACAGCATCCCCCATTTCCAGAACTCCGCCGGACACCGCACCGTTCGCATCGGTGCCAAGGAGTTCATGTGCGTGGGAGCGGCGCCGCCACACGATCATCCGCATGTCTTTCTGGACATGGGCGACGATTCGGAACGTGTCTGCCCCTATTGCTCGACCCTCTACGTCTATGACGCAACATTGAAGGCAGGCGAGACCGTGCCGGAGGGGTGTGCCTTCCACGAACCGGTCCTTTAGGGTCGCGGTCGTCGCCCTTGTCCGAGGGCCCCTCAGATATCCTGATCGCAGGTGGCGGCATTGCGGGGCTGACCGCCGCGCTGGCCTTTGCCGAACGCGGCCGAACGGTTCGCGTGTTCGAGCGTGCGCCGGCACTGGAAGAGGTCGGCGCCGGGCTTCAACTCTCGCCCAATGCCACCCGTCTCATCGATCGGCTGGGCCTGGGTCCTGGCCTGCGCGAAATTGCCGTGCGACCGGAAGCGATCGCCCTGCTGGATGCGGGTAGTCTCAGGGAAATCAGCCATGTTCCCTTGGGTGCGGGTGCCGAAGCGCGCTGGCGCGCACCTTATCTGGTGGCCCATCGCGCCGACCTGCAAGGACTTCTGCTTGACGCTGTGCGCGCCAACCCTGCCATCCGGCTGGAACTCGGCGCCAGCATCGAGGAGTTTTCCGATGACGGGACCGGCGTCACCGCCGCGGTCGTCAGGGATGACAATAATGAGGAAGCATCAGGTGCGCTGCTTGTCGGCGCAGACGGCGTCTGGTCGCGTCTGCGCCATCTGATCTCGCCAGGCGAGGCCTGCCATTTTGCCGGACGGGTTGCGTGGCGGACCGTCATCGCGCCCGAAAGCCCGGCAGCCGCGATCTTTGGTGGGTTTGCCGCGCCCGACCGGGTAAGTGCCTTCCTGCACCGGGACTTCCACCTCGTCGCCTATCCGCTCACGCGCGGCCGCTTCAATCTGGTGGCCGTGACCAGAGGGCGCGAAGAACGGCGCGGCTGGTCCTTGCCAGGCGGTACCAGCACCCTTGCCAGAGCCATGTCGGGCGTCGATGCGAGGCTTGCCGCGCTCGTCGAGGCGGCCGCGCCCTGGACCATGTGGCCGCTTTTCCAGGTCGATGCCCGCGCACGCTGGCATGGGCGGCGTGTGGTGCTGATCGGCGATGCCGCCCACGCCATGACGCCGTTTGCGGCGCAGGGTGCCGCCATGGGCATCGAGGATGCCATGGTTCTGGCGCGACACGTCTCGTCCTGCAATGCCGACATCGCCAAGGCTCTGGCTGGCTACGACGCGGAGCGTCGCCCACGCGTCAACCGCGTGCGCAAGCGCGGCAGCTTCAACCGCTTTGTCTGGCATGCGTGGGGGCCGATCGCGCTCGGCCGCGATGTGGTGCTTGGCCTTCGCCCGCCAAGGAAGCTCGCCGGCGATTTCGACTGGCTCTATGGCTGGAGCCCGAGGGACTGAGATGAAAACCGCGGCTCCACGCATCCTGTTGACCGGCTTTGGACCGTTTCCCGGCGCGCCGGAGAACCCGACCTCATGGCTGGTCGATAGGCTGGCCGGCGACCCGCCGAAAGGGGAGGGCGTTGGCGCCTTCCGGGCCGAGGTGCTGGATGTCGAATATCATTCGGTAGGGCCGCGCCTTTCGGCTCTCGGACAGGGCTTTGCACCCGATATCGCGATCCATTTCGGTCTGGCGCAGGAGGCACGCGGCTTCCGGCTCGAGCGTATCGCGCGCAACAGCCATGCAGATGCCCGCCCCGACCAGGCCGGTCGCCTGCCGGCCGGCCTGCGGGTCTGCGCCGGCCCGGACAATCTGCCCTCGACGCTGCCGCTTGACGCCATCGCGGGCGCGCTGTCGGCCAAAAACCTGCCGATGGAATGGTCGGACGATGCTGGCGGCTACCTGTGCAACACGGTTTTTGTCCTGTCGCGCTTCCACGCCTGCGAGGGACTGCGCCCTGCCATGTCGGGCTTCATCCATGTGCCTGCCTTCGGCCCGGGGCCTGAAAGCATCACGCCCCGGCTTCTGGAAACCGGGGCGCGGATCGCAATTGCCGCCTGTGCGGCGGCGTGGGACAAGGCGATCTAGTCGTTCGCCGCCACTTCGAGGCCGATCTGGTCTGCCAGCGCCTGCGGCGAACCCATCGCACCGGCCATCAGCAGCGCGAAGGGCACCGGCTGTTCGGGGCTGGCCGTGATGCGGATCGACTGCGGGTTGTCGAGGAATTCCGACACCGCGTCGGCAACCATCGTGCCGAGTTGCGGGGCGTTCATCTGCGCCAGCATGAAGGGCAGGAAGGCCTTGGCCTGGTTGACCACGTCCTGCGGGCGCATGCCCTGGTCTTCCGCGAAGATGGCCAGCACGCGCTCGGTCAGCGAATCGTCGCGAAAGCTGATCTCGGCCCCGTGCAGCGACAGCTGCTGCATCAGACCCATCATCGCCATCGCGCTGGCGGAATCGTTGGCATCGGGGCTCAGTTCGCCCAGTGCACGAACGAAGTCTGGCGTGTAGCCGCTGATGTCGAAGGTAAAGCCCAGCGTGCCGCCCTGTTCGATGGTGAGATCGAACTGGGTAAAGGCAATGCGGCCGTCCGAGGGCTCCCAGCTTCCGTCCATGTCGAGCCGGCCGGTGATCTGTTCATAGCCCATCCGCTGGATCACGTCGCCGCTGACATCGTCCTCGACGCCCGAAAGGTCGGCCTCGAAATGCTCCGCCCCGCCGCTGAACCGCATCGGCTCGCCATTGCCCGCAGGGGTGACGGTGGCGTTGAGATTGGTGAGCAGGAACACGTCCTCACCGGCTACCGTGGCGCGCACTTCCGCCACCTCGGCGCGTTCGTAGAAGAGCATGCCGCCATAGGCCTCGCCTGTGCCTTCATCCGGCAGTATGACGCCGCTCAGCACCACGCCGTCGATCTCGAACGAGCCGTCGTCGTCACCGAAGACGTAGTTCTCCATCGACATTTCCTCGATGCGGTACCCGTCGACGATCTCGGAGATGCCCGACAGGCGGATGTCGCCAATCTCGAGCGTCTCGCCGCCCTCGCTCACGGTGACACCGGTCAGGATGATGTCGTCGCCATCGGCTTCGGTGGCTTCCCAGGCGACATTGGTGCCAAGTTCGGCCATCAGCACCTGCAGCCGGTCCACAACGGCATCGGTATCCTGCGCGGCGGCCGGCAGCGGGCCGGCCATCAGCGCGCCTGCCAACAGGGCGGGCGCGATATATCGGGACAGTTGGTTCATCATGGTTTGGGCCGCCTCTTCTGATTGGCTGTATGTCTGTATTAATGCCGGACCGTCTTGGCCGGCCATGACGCGGCGGCAATCTGGACCGGATCGCGCCCGGAAAGCAAATCTTTCCCCATGGCTTGCTTTCCAAGGCCTTGCCCAGAATCGCCCTCTCGTCTAACCGGAAAGCCATGAGCAAGGCGCTTGTTCCGCCCGGCGGGGGCGACGACGACAGGATCGAACCGGTCGACCTCAAGAGGGCGCTCGAGGAGCGCTACCTCGCCTATGCGCTGTCGACCATCATGCACCGCGCGCTGCCGGATGTGCGCGACGGGCTGAAGCCGGTCCACCGGCGCATCATGCATGCCATGCGCCTGCTTCGCCTCAACCCCGACCAGGGCTTTGCCAAATGCGCCCGCATCGTCGGCGAGGTGATGGGCAAGTTCCACCCGCATGGCGACCAGTCGATCTACGACGCGCTTGTCCGCCTCGCGCAATGGTTCTCCGTCCGCTACCCGCTCGTCGACGGACAGGGCAATTTCGGCAATATCGACGGCGATAACGCGGCCGCCATGCGCTACACCGAAGCGCGCATGACCGACGTCGCCATGGAACTGCTCGCCGGCATCACCGAGGACGCGGTCGATTTCCGCCTCACCTATAACGAGGAGGACGAGGAACCCATCGTTCTGCCCGGCGCCTTCCCGAACCTCTTGGCCAACGGGTCTTCCGGCATCGCGGTCGGCATGGCGACCTCGATCCCGCCCCACAATGCCGCCGAGCTCTGCAAGGCGGCGCTGCACCTGATCGACCATCCCGACGCCACCGTCGAGGACCTTCTGACCCAGAACCCGCACCCGTCGGATGCCGACGAGAACATGGTGCGCGGACCCGATTTTCCGACCGGCGGCATCGTCGTCGATGACTGGTCCTCCATCGTCGAGGCCTACAGGACCGGCCGCGGCTCCTTCCGCGTGCGCGCCCGCTGGCACCAGGAGGATACCGGGCGCGGCACCTGGGTCGCGATCGTCACCGAAATTCCCTATGGCGTGCAGAAATCGCGCCTCATCGAAAAGACCGCCGAGCTGCTTCTCGCCAGAAAGCTGCCGCTGCTCGACGACATACGCGACGAGAGCGCCGAAGACATCCGCATCGTGCTGGTGCCCAAGAGCCGCACGGTCGACCCCGCGCTGCTGATGGAATCCGTCTTCCGTCTCACCGATCTAGAATCGCGCTTCCCGCTCAACATGAACGTCCTGTCGCGCGGCAAGGTGCCGATGGTGATGTCGCTCAGGGACGTGCTCGCCGAATGGCTCGCCCACCGCCGCGAGGTGCTTCTGCGCCGCTCCCGCCATCGCCTGGCCGAGATCGAGCGCCGGCTGGAAGTGCTCGGCGGCTATCTCGTCGCCTATCTCAACATCGACGAGGTCATCCGCATCATCCGTGAGGAGGACGAGCCCAAATCCGTCATGATGGCGCGCTGGGACCTCACCGACCTCCAGGCCGAATCCATCCTCAACATGCGCCTGCGCGCGCTGCGCAAGCTGGAGGAGTTCGAGATCCGCAAGGAGTTCGACGCGCTGTCGACGGAAAAGGCCGGCATCGAGGCGCTGCTTTCCTCCGAAGCCAAGCAGTGGAAGACCGTGCGCTGGGAAGTCGAGAAGGTTCGTGACAAGTTCTCGACCGCCACCGAACTCGGCCGCCGCCGCACCGGCTTCGATGCCGCACCGGAGCGCGATCTGGGCGAAATCCACCAGGCCATGATCGAGAAGGAACCGGTCACCGTGATCGTCTCCGAAAAGGGCTGGCTGCGCGCCATGAAGGGCCATCTGGCCGATTTTTCCACGCTCACCTTCAAGGAGGGCGACGCCCTCAAACTCGCCTTCCACGCCCAGACCACCGACAAGATCCTGATCTTCACCACCGGCGGCAAGTTTTACACGCTGGGCGCCGACAAGCTGCCCGGCGGGCGGGGCCATGGCGAGCCGATCCGCATCATGGTCGACATGGAAAACGACCAGGCCATCGTCACCGCCTTTGCCCACGATCCGCAGCGCAAGCTGCTGCTCGCCTCTTTTGGCGGCAACGGTTTTGTCGTGCCCGAGGCGGAAGTCGTCGCCAACACGCGCAAGGGCAAGCAGGTGATGAACGTGAAGTCGCCCGACGAGGCGACGCATTGCGTGCCGGTTTCCGGCGACCACGTCGCCATCATCGGCGCCAACCGAAAACTGCTCGTCTTCCCGCTGTCGGAAATCCCCGAAATGACCCGCGGCAAGGGCGTGCGCCTCCAGCGCTACAAGGATGGCGGCGTCGCCGACATCAAGACCTTTGCCATGGAAGCAGGCCTCTCTTGGCAGGACTCCTCCGGCCGCACCTTCACCCGCTCACGCGAGGAACTGACGGAATGGCTGGGGGCAAGGGCCGGGGCAGGGCGCCTGGCGCCGAAGGGTTTTCCGCGGACGGGGAAGTTTGGGTGAGGGGGCTATCGCCCGTTTCATACGCTTAGGCATACATTCCGGCTTCGCGCACAGCATGTGCCATTCAGCCCTGGATCCCCGGGTCTGCTCCGCTGCGCTCCGCGCCCGAGGATGACGACGCGGAGAGGCGCATCGCCATTCGCCAGCGTTCGAGATTGGCCGAGCCGCTCCCAACCGTCGTCATCCTGGGGCAAGCGAAGCAGAGCGCAGCGCGACCCTGGGATCCATGCCTGAATGGTGGAGGTGATGCGGGGCTTTGGGCGCTGGCGGCCCCCTCTCTTGCGATTTCTAACACTTGGTCTGCGCCTTCGGCTTGCCCAAGACGTTGAAATCGCTTTCTCCCCCACCAAGGGGGAGATAACGACGGCGCCGCTGGACTCGCCAATCTCCAACATCTGCGAATTGCGGAGCCAGCGATGCCGCGCGCCTATCTCTCCCCTTGTGGGAGAGAAAGCAAAATCAACATCTTAGCCAAAGGCTAAGTGTTAGATTTTGCAAGTGAGGGGCCCGCCAGACGTGGGTATTCCTCGACCGCTTTTCCCGCCAACCCCTTGATTCCCCTCACTTCGACATTTTTTCTTTGCCGCGACTTATCCACGCCCCTGACCGCTCCCGCATAATGGCCCCATCGCCCTCGCGGGAACCCGGCAGCGCACCGGGGTGTCGGGGAGGGTGACGGTGTCCGGGTCGGTCGCGCAACGGTAGCGTGGCTTGGTGGGAACCGACCCACCACAGGTCCGGGCCTCGGTGAAGGTCTGGCCGGTAAGGCTGGAGGGTTTTGGTCCGCGCAAATGCGGCAAAGAACCTTCCGGACGAGCCCGGCCCACCCATCCGGGGCGAAAGCATCGGCGGGGCGCGGTGGACGCGCCAACAAAATTACTAGAGAGGCACGGACAACGCGCCCCGCTTCCCAGTTCTTTGAAATAGCCAGACCGGAAACGGGGCGTGGCAACACCCCCCTCTGCCTTGCCGGGCATCTCCCCCACGAGGGGGGAGATTGGCAGCTTCGGCGCCGCCGCCCTCCCTGCGACGTTCGCGATTGGCGAAACCCGCCGTGACGGCCAATCTCCCCCCTCGTGGGGGAGATGTCCGGCAGGACAGAGGGGGGCGCCGTGGGGCGAAGCGTTGACATTTTGGCTTACCCCATCAAGCCAGATCCCCCCCGCTCAGCAATAGACCGTCTGAACGGTCGTGTATTCCTTCAGCCCTTCCTCGCCGAATTCGACCCCGATGCCGGACGACTTGACCCCGCCGAAAGGCGCGTTGGGCTGGATGGCGCCGTGCTTGTTGACCCAGGCCGAGCCGCATTCGAGCTGTAGCGCCAGCTCGCGCGCCTTCTGCACGTCCTTGGCCCAGACCGAGCCGCCGAGCCCGTGCGGGTTGTCGTTGGCCTTGTCGATGATGGTGTCGAGGTCGTGGTAGCGGATGATCGGCAGGACCGGGCCGAACTGCTCCTCGTCGACGAGCCGGATCCCGTGGTCGACATCGGCCACGAAGGTGATCGGATAGAAGAAGCCCGCCCCCGGACGCGGCGCGCCGCCCGTCAGGACGCGCCCGCCGCGCGCCTTGGCATCCTCGACCAGCTCGACCACGCGGTTGAACTGCATCTCGTTCTGGATCGGGCCGAGCACGTTTTTCTCGTCGAGCCCGTCGCCCATCGGCATGTTTTCGGCGAGTGCCACCAGCTCGCGGCAGACCTCGTCATGGATCGAGTCATGCACATAGAGCCGCTTGAGTGCGGCGCAGGTCTGGCCGGTATTGATGAAGGCCCCCCAAAAGATGCCTTCGGCGATCTGCTTTGGATCGGCGTCGGGCACGACGATGCCGGCATCGTTGCCGCCAAGCTCGAGCGTGAGCCGCTTCAGCGTCTCGGCCGACGAGCCCATGATCTTCTTGCCGGTCGCGATCGATCCGGTGAAGACCATCTTGTCGATGCCGGGGTGGGCCGACATGGCCGCCCCGATCTCGTCGGGACCGGTCACCACGTTGACGACACCGGCCGGCAGCACCTCGTTCATCAGCTCGACCAGCCGGATGGTGGAAAGCGGCGTGTAGGGCGATGGTTTGATCACCACACTGTTGCCGGTACGCACGGCCGGCAGCACGTGCCAGACGGCGATCAGCATCGGCCAGTTCCAGGGCGTGATCGACCCCACCACGCCGATCGGCTTGCGATGCAGTTCTACGCGGCCCTCGTTGTTGTCCTGGATCACCTGGGGCGCCAATTCGAGATCGGCTGTGAAATGCGCCCAGCCGGCGGACCCGGCGGATTCGAAGCGCGAGCCCGGCCCGTTGAGCGGCTTGCCCTGTTCGGCGGTGATCAGCCGGGCCAGTTCCTCGGCATGTTCCTCGATCTTGGCCGCGATCGCGTGGCAGGCGGCCTTGCGCTCGGCGTCGGGGGTGGCGCTCCATGTCTTGAAAGCGCGCCGTGCGGCTTCCACCGCGTCATCGAGATCCGAAGTCGAGCCGAGAGGCATGCGGCCGACCTCCTCGCCGGTGGCGGGGTTTTTGACCGGCAGATAGTCGCGCGCCCAGCGCTGCTTGCCGTCGATGATCATCGCATATCCGTCGCTCATGCCCGTTCCTCCCGAGATCGCGCCATTGGCGCTGTTGGCCGTGCTTGCCTTGGCCGCGATCTTCATCGGCGCGTCGCCGCGCCAGGCCTTGTAGGCGATGGTGTGGTCCTTCTCCCCGCCCATCTTCTCGCAGGCCTTGCGCCACCATTTCGCTGTGCGCTTGACCAGCGGCATGCCACCACCGGTCTCCTCGGCCAGGTCGGCGGCGATGCCGACATCCTTGGTGAGCAGCGAGAGCGCGAAGCCGGAGGCGAATTCGCCGGTCAGGACCTGGGTCTTGATCGTGCTCTCGGTGGAGAAGTTTCGGCCCGTCGAGACGTTCATCACGTCGAGCGCGACGGCGGGATCGAGGCCGAAACGCTCGCCCACGATCAGCGCTTCGGAAGCTGCCGCGAAACCGGCTGCGGCGACATAATTGTTGAGCGCCTTCAGCGCATGGCCCGAGCCGATGCCGCCAGTCTCGAACACCTTCTGGCCCATCGCCATCAGAACGGGCCTTGCGCGTTCGAGCGCGGCCTTGTCGTCGGTGCCGGCCATGATGGAGAGCGTGCCGGAGATGGCGCGCGGCACCGCACCGGACACCGGCGCGTCGATGAAAGTGATGCCCCTGTCGGCCAAAGCTGCCGATATCTCGCGCGAGCCCATCGGTTCCGACGAACTCATGTCGACCACAAGTGTCCCGCGCGCCAGCGACGCGGCCAGCCCGCCATCCTGTTGCAGCAGCACCTTCTTCACGATGGCGCCGGTCGGCAGCATGGTGACGATGATGTCGCAACTGCGGCCGAGTTCGGCGAGGCTGCCGGCGGCACTTGCGCCGATCGCGGCTGCGTGGCGCCTGGCGAGTTCCATATCGGCGTCATAGACGGTCAGCTTGAAGCCGGCATTGGCGATATTGGCCGACATTGGCGCGCCCATATTGCCGAGCCCGACAAAGCCGATCCGGTCCTTGGTGGCTTCGAGTTTCTTTTCCGGCACCAGCTGGTCGAGCACTTCCTCGGAGGCGCGCATTGCATCGACCATCAGCGGGATGCCGCAATAGAGAAAGGCGTGCACCATCATCTCGCGAATTTCCTCGCGGGTGACACCGTTCGCGATGGCGCCCTTGGTGTGGATCTTGATCTCGTGCTGGCGGCCCATCGCGGTCAGCATGGCCAGCGTCAACAGGCTGCGGGTCTTCAGGTCGAGGACGGGGCGCTGCCAGACCTCGCCGAAACAGATGCGGGTGACGATGTCCTGCATCGGCGCCAGATAGGGCGTGGCGTTGTCGACCTGAAGCTCGGCGCCTTCCGGACCGAACATCTTGCGCCTGAGATCGAGACCCTTTTCGAAATTGCTCTTGGACATGCGTTTCCTCCGACTGTGGCATGCGCGAGGAGGATCGGGCACGCGTGGCGTGCCACCTTCTCCTCCCGTTCACCAAACCTGTCGCGTCTGGTTGCATCGATCAATGGCATGGGATTGATTGCTCCCATGAAGAAATTCGATTTGAACGAGCTCGACTTCCGCACCCTGCGCACCCTCAAGCTGGTGCACGACCTCGGTTCCTTCACCGCGGCGGCCGAAAGGCTTTCCCAGAACCAGTCGACCATCAGCTACGCGATCGGCCGGCTGCGGGAGGCATTTGGCGATCCGCTTTTCGTGCGCGAGGGCAGGGGGATCGCGCCGACCCCGCGCTGCGAGGAGATCGTGGCGGGCATCGACAGACTGTTCGATCAGCTGGCGGAACTGGCCGAGCCGGCTGCATTCGATCCCGCTGCCGCGTCGAACGAGATCACCATTTCCTGCAACCACTACGAACGCTCTGTCATCCTGCCGGGCGTGATCCGCCGGCTGAGAGCGGACGCCCCCAATCTCAAGCTGCGTGTGATCCAGGCCCGCATGGAAGGCCATCGCCAGCTGCAAAAGGGTGAATGCGATCTGCTTCTGTCGCCGGTGGCGGCTGAATTTGACGGGCTGTTTCGCAGGCGGCTGATCGAGGACCGCTATGTCTGCGTTCTCGACCCCTCCAACCCGCTCGCATCGGGACCACTGAGCTTCGAGGCCTATGCCGCGGCGGCCCATGTCTTCATCTCTTACGAGGGAACCTGGCGGCCGAGCTACCGTGACCTGATCGAGGCGAGGGGTGTCGCACCGCGCATGGTCATCGATCTGCCCAGTTCAGGCGAGATCGGGCGGCTGATTGCCGGCACGGATCTCGTGGCGACCGTTACCAACCTTATCGCGCAAGGGTTCGGCGACGAGCTGGTCATCAGGTCCGGGCCGTTCGACAGCCGGATCCTCGTCCACCAGTTCTGGACCACGCGCACGCATCATTCGCGGGTGCATGGCTGGCTGCGCGACATCGTGGCGGAAGAGGCCGCGCGACTGGAGCGCGCGGCCGGTATTGGTCAGCCGCGCGAGGCGAAGCTGGCGAGCGACTGACGCACGGGCGCGATCGCTTCCATCACCGCGCCACCGGACGATACGCTTTCCAGAATCCCTTCCACCTTCGGCTGGATGAAGGCCTCCAGATCGTTCCAGTGGATCGGCCGGTCGGCCTGCGGCGCGCCGGATGCGGCTTCGCGGGCGGCGACGTAGAATTTTGCCGTTCCCTCCGACAGGACCGCGCGAGCGTCGTAGCTGTCGGCGGTCAGCTTGGCGCGCAACTCCACCGCCTGCACCCCGACGAGCAGTGCCATCGACAGATAGTGCTCCAGCACGTCCAGGCTCTCGCGCGCCAGATTGGCCGCGTTCATCGCCTGGCTGTTGATGTTCTGGTTGAACTGGTCGGCGTGGGTCGGGAAGCGGTCGACCACCGACTGGCCGTAGAACGAGATGAGCGGCATCATCTGGTTGCCGCCGATCTGTAGCGACTTGAAGCCGACATTGGTGCCGGCCTCCATGTTGCCGACCAGAGACGGGCTCAGGCCATAGCTGAATTCCGGCGTGAACAGCAGCGAGATTTGGGCGTCGACATGCTTGGCCATCAGCCCGATCAGGTAGCGCACGGAATCCATCGCCACGCCGGTATATTGCGCAAGGAAGTTGCCGGTGTGCAGCACCTCGCCCGTGTCGGGATCGATCAGCGGGTTGTCGTTAGCGCAGTTCGCCTCGACCTCGATCTGCTGGGCGGCGGTTACCAGCCCGTCGACGATCGGTCCCATGAATTGCGGCATGCAGCGCAGCGAGTAGCGGTCCTGCACCAGCTTGCCGATGCGGTGGCCGCGCTCGCCGCCGGCTTCCGAGCGGATGACCTTGGACCCGGTGAGCAAGGCAGCCATCTGCTCGGCCGTCCAGACCTGGCCCGCATGCGGCTTCATCGCGTGGATGAAGGGCGCGAAACTCTGGTCGGTGGCCAGCATCGCCTGGGCATAGAGCGCATGGATGCCGATGGTGAGCGCGGTCATGTCGAGCGCGCGCGCCACGGAGTTGGCGGCGATGCCAGTACAGGCGCCGGTGCCATTGTTGAGCGCCAGCCCTTCCTTCGGTCCTGGCTCCAGCGGCTTGAGGCCCATCCGGGAAAGCGCGGTGTGGGAATCGATATCCTCCCCGCCCATTTCGACCTTGAAGTCGGGCGCAAGACCCAACACCGCACCCGCGATGTAGGACAGCGGCACGAGGTCGCCAGACGCGCCGATCGAGCCGCGCTGGTGGACATGCGGATGGGCGCCGGCATTGAGGAAGGCGACGAAGCGCTCGACGATCTCGAGCCGGATGCCCGACGCACCCTTCATGAGCGAGTTGGCGCGCAGCAGCATGGCCGCGCGCACGTCCTCGGCCGGCAGGCGTGGGCCGGTGGTGCTCTTGTGGTGCCACATGGCGATGCGCTGAACTTCGACCAGTTGCTCGTGGCTGACATATTGGTCGGCCATGCCGCCGAAAAGCGTCGTCACGCCATAGACCTGTTCGCCCTTGTCGAGCGCATTCTGGATGACGGCGCGCGAGCGATGCATGCGGTCGATGATGGTGGGGTCGTCGGTGAGCTCGACTTTCGCACCCTTCGCCACGGCGCGGATGTCGCCGATCGAGAGCCCGTCGCCCTTGATAATGATGGTCATGATGTCCTCCGAATTTCCGTTGACGCCAGAATATGAAGGGCTGCGGGTCATTTCATGGCTTTTCGGGCAGGATAATGCTCTGTACTGATCATGATATGACCCATTGCTGCGTCGGAGCGATATGAGATGACCGCGTTGAGCCTCAGCGACCTGCGCATCCTGTCCGAATTGCAGAAGGACGGCAGCCTTTCCAACGTGGCGCTCGCCGAGCGAATTGGCATGTCGCCCAGTCCCTGCCTGCGCCGGGTGAAGCAGCTGGAGGCCGCCGGCTTCATCCGGCGCTATGCCGCGCTGCTCGACGCACCGAAGCTCGGCCTTGGCCTGACAGCCTATGTCGAGGTCAAGGTGCCGCAAGTGGCCGGCGATGACATCGTCGCGCGTTTCAAGCAGGCGGTGATGCGCGAACCCTCGATCACCGGCTGCTTCGTGACGGCCGGCCAGTTTGACTTCCTGCTGCGGGTGGTGGTGGCCGATATCGATGCCTACTCGATGCTGGCGCAAGGCGTTCTCCTCAAGCTGCCGGGGGTCCAGGACATTCGCACCAGCTTCGTGCTGGAGGCCGTGAAGGACACGACCGAGCTTCCCATTGCCCGCGCGCCGGCCGCGCGCTAGACCGCCAGCATGACAGCTCCAAGGACCACGCCATTGCGCATCGCCGTCGCCCAGTTGAACCCGACCGTCGGCGACGTCGCCGGCAATCTTGCCAAGGCCCGGGCAGCCAGACAGGACGCGGCGGGGCAGGGGGCCGATCTCGTCCTCTTCACCGAGCTCTTTATTGCCGGCTACCCGCCGGAGGACCTGATCCTGAAGCCTGCCTTCGTGAAGGCGTGCGAAGAGGCCGTCGAGGCGCTGGTGGCGGATACCGCCGATGGTGGTCCGGCCATCGCCATCGGCACGCCGTTGAAGCGTGCGAGCGGGCTGCACAACGCGCTGGTGGTGGCCGACGCGGGCGAGAAAACAGCCGAGCGCTTCAAGATCGACCTGCCCAATTACGGCGAGTTCGACGAAAAGCGGGTCTTTCAGTCCGGACCGGAAATCCAGGGCCCGGTCGGGGTGCGCGGCGTGCGCATCGGCTTTCCGATCTGCGAGGACATCTGGGGCGATCTTGGCATCTGCGAGACGCTGGCTGAAAGCGGGGCCGAGATCCTGCTCGTCGCCAACGGCTCGCCCTACTATCGCGGCAAGGCGGACGTGCGTCAGCAGGTTGTCGTGCGGCAGGTCGTCGAGAGCGGACTGCCGATCCTCTACGCCAACCAGCTCGGCGGCCAGGATGAACTCGTCTTCGACGGCGCATCCTTCGCGCTTCAGGCGGACCGGACGCTCGCCTTCCAGGCGCCGCAATTCGCGGCGGGTCTGTTCCTGACCGAATGGCAGCGCCAGGACGAGGAATGGCGTTGCGTCGATGCTCCCGTCGTTGCGCTGCCCGACAGTGAGGAAGCCGACTATACCGCCTGCATGCTGGGCCTACGCGACTATGTCGACAAGAACGGCTTCAAGGACGTGGTGCTGGGCCTGTCCGGCGGCATCGATTCCGCCATCTGCGCGGCCCTTGCGGTGGATGCGCTGGGCGCCGATCGCGTGCGCACGCTGATGATGCCCTATCGCTATACCTCGAAGGATTCGCTCAAGGACGCCGAGGATTGTGCCCGCGCGCTCGGCATCCGCCACGACACGGTGGCCATCGCAGAGCCGGTCGAAGGCTTTACCCATGCCCTGACCCAGCTTTTTCAGGGCACAGAGAGCGACGTGACGGAGGAAAACCTGCAGAGCCGCGCGCGCGGAACCATCCTGATGGCGGTCTCCAACAAGTTCGGCTCCATGGTGGTGACCACCGGCAACAAGTCCGAGATGTCGGTCGGCTACGCCACGCTTTACGGCGACATGAATGGCGGGTTCAACCCGATCAAGGATCTCTACAAGATGCAGGTCTATGCGCTGTCGCGCTGGCGCAACCATCACCTGCCGAACGGGGCGCTGGGGCCGGCCGGCGAGGTGATCCCACAAAACATCATCGACAAGGCCCCCACGGCCGAACTTCGCCCGGACCAGACCGACCAGGATTCGCTGCCGCCTTATCCCGTCCTCGATGACATTCTGGAATGCCTGGTGGAGGGTGAGATGGGCGTCGACGAGATCGTAGCGCGCGGCCACGATCGTGAACTTGTCCATCGGATCGAGCATCTGCTCTACATCGCCGAATACAAGCGCCGGCAGGCCGCGCCCGGCGTGAAGATCACCCGCAAGAATTTCGGGCGCGACCGCCGCTACCCGATCACGAACCGGTTCCGGGATAGGTCATAGGCTGCAAGTGTCGTTAGCTTTGCGCTAACCAAAGCCGGCAATCCAATGTTGAAGTTTGTCGCTTACCTTCCCTTGCGTGAGGTGAGTGATGGACCGGATAGACGGCAGAGCCAATCCCCGGAAACTGCAGCGCGACATCTATGTTGCCGCGGGCCTTACGGTGTTTGCTTTCGCATTGGCGCTATCGTTCATCGTTGATCGCGCCAGCGTGACGGCAAACCGGATCGCTCTGGAGTCGGATTTTCGTCTTCTGAAAGCCGAACTGGAAAGCCAACGTCGGCAGGCCGCCTACGTGATGAACGAGGCAACCACGTCGCTTGATGGGCTTGTCACGTTGGCCCGCAGGCAGCCAAGCCTCGTTTTCATGATCGAGGACATGAAGCACTGGATCGCCAACGACTATGGCTTGCGTCAGGTTCTGGTTGTCGATGGGAACGATACATTCCGATTTGCCATGCGCGACGGCATCGAGACGGACGATCCGCAAGCTCTGCCGTTGGCCGGCGTGGCGGTGCACGCCGCGGCGCGCGCCCGAGACTATTTCCACGAGACGCTGCCTTCGCTGCCCGAGGGGTGGGAGTTCGACAATGCGCGGAGCAATTCCCGGGAACGATATGTCTTCAGCGATTTTGGGACGCTCGACGGCCAATTCGGCATGGTTCTGGCGCAGTTCATCGTGCCGTGGGCCGATGACGGCATATTCATGGAAGGCGATGGCCACGTCCATGTTGCTTTCAGGGCGCTCGATCGCGGGGGTCTGGATACCGCAGTCCGACGGCTCAACCTTTCAGGCTTCAGAGTCAGTGGGATCGAGGACGCACCTGCGCTTGAGGCGCGCCTGGACGTCAGATCCCATCTGAAGGATGCAGCAGCATTCTCCTTGTTGTGGGACCAGCCCGATCCGCGAAGCGAAATCCTGCGCTCGGTCTGGCTGTCCGCGCTGCTCCTTGTCACGACGATCATGGCGTTGCTGGCGGTCATGCTGCGGCGCTACCGGGTTGCACTGGCCGAACTCGCCGCCAGCGAGGAGAAGAACCATCGACTTGCCAACCAGGATCCCCTTACCGGACTTGCCAACCGTGTGCGCTTCGATGCCTTTCTGGACCGCAAGATCAAGCTGGCGCCCGCGGAGGGATTCGCGGTGATGTGCATCGACCTCGATCGCTTCAAGGCCGTGAACGACACTTACGGCCACAATGCCGGCGACGCGGTACTTGTCGCCACTGCCCGCCGGTTTGCCGATCGGGTGGGCAACAAGGGACTGGTGGCACGCGTCGGCGGCGACGAATTCGTGGTGCTGGTCTGTCAGGGTATCGAACCAAGGACACTGTTGGAACTGGGCAACCGACTCATCTCCGACGCCGTCGCGCCGGTGAGGTTCGAAGGAAACGACCTGAAGATCGGCGCTTCGATCGGCGTGTCGATCTGGCCTTCAAACGGGATCACGGCAAAAGAGATCATCAACGCTGCCGACCAGGTGCTCTACGCGTCCAAGCGCGCCGGACGGGGGCGTTGCACGATCTCCGAGACGAACGCGTCGGCGCCGTTGGCCGCAGTCGCCTGAGGCGGGTTCCTGGCCGATACACAGCATGCTTCGTCCGGCGGAAACGCAAGCCGGCATGAGTGATCGACAACGAGTTCAGGTGGCAAACTGCGAAGTTTTTCCCCGTCACGCCCGGACGATATTGATCGACGTCTGGCCGTCATCATCGGGTGGCGAGCATATGTCAGGGCGATGCAAATCTCGACTGTGCCTTTGATTCGATTGGCTGGATGACGACCATGGAGATCATCAAATGTTGCTGGGCTTTACCACGCCTTAAAAGATGATCGTGTATACACTGCCCTAATGGCGGGAGACGGGCAGGCATGAAGCAGCTGTTTGATATGCTGGCGGTCAGGCGGGACAATCCCGAACTGCTGCGCGCACAGCTTGACGCATTTTCACGTCAGATTCCGCTGCTCTATTTGACGTTGCTGGTCAGCATGATTGCCATCGCAACGACATTCGTGGGTCATGCGCCTGACTACCTGACGATTTATGTGCCAGCTGCGTTGACGGCCTTCTGCCTTGGCCGATTGGTGATGTGGTGGCGCACGCGTGCCGAGATCGTGGACGGCGACAAGGCTGCCCGCCGCCTGCGCAGCGTCGTTTATCTGGCCTTCGTGCTCGGCGTGGCTTTTGCGACCTGGTCGCTGGCTCTGTATCCCTATGGGGACGCCTATCGGCAGACCTATGTCGCTTTCTTCATGGGCATCACCGTCATCAGCTGCATCTTTTGCCTGATGCATGTTCCGGCGGCCGCGCTGATGGTCACTGCGGTCGTCATGGCGCTGTTTGCCGGCTTCTTCGGCACCGTAGGCAACCCCGTTTTTGCCGCGATAACGGTGAATGTGATCCTTGTCTCGACGGCGATGATCTACATTCTCTTCGTCAACTATCGCACCTTCGCGGCCATGATCAAGTCGCGCAAGGAACTGATCGCCAAGCAACTGGAGACCCAGCTGCTTTCGGACGAGAATCTGCGGCTGGCGAACATGGACAGCCTGACCGATCTGCCGAACAGACGCCAGTTCTTCGCGCGGCTAGAGAAGCGGATGGACGGTGCCGGCGAGAAGGATGAGAACGGCTTTGCCGTCGGACTGGTCGATCTGGATGGCTTCAAGCCGATCAACGACCTGTTCGGGCACGCCGTCGGCGACAAGGTGCTGATGGAGGTTGGACAGCGTCTTCGAACATTCACCAGCGAGAACGTGTTTGTTGCCCGGCTGGGTGGCGATGAGTTTGGCCTGCTTATCGAAGGCGCAGTTGCCGAGGATGAGCTGGTTGCATTGGGTGAAAGGATCTGTGCGTCTCTGGCGCTGCCCTACGAGATGCCAGAGGCTACGGCCAAGCTTTCTGGAAGCCTTGGGTTGGCTGTTAACGCCTGTTCGGGCGATGGGTTTGCCCATCTCGTGGAACGTGCCGATTACGCGCTCTACAAGGCCAAACAATCGCACCGCGGCGGCGTGGTTGTGTTTTCGGAAGGCCTTGAGACGCAGTTGCGCGAGACAATCAGGATCGAGCAGGAGCTGCGGCGCGCCAATCTGGATGAGGAACTATTCCTGGTCTTTCAGCCACTTATGGAGGCGGGGAGCGGCAAGATCGTTGCCTTCGAGGCGCTGGCTCGCTGGTCGTCCCCCGTGCTCGGCATCGTCCCGCCGGCCACCTTCATCACGATCGCCGAACGCAGCGACCTGATCAACACGATCACGCAGGTTCTCCTTGGGAAGGCTCTTGAGGCAGCTTCTTTCTGGCCGAGCCATATCAGGGTTTCGTTCAATCTTTCCGCGCGGGACATCACGTCGCGGACCTCACTGTTGCGGCTTGTGTCGGTGATCGACCAGAGCGGCGTCGATCCATCGCGCATCACGCTGGAGATCACCGAGACGGCGGTGATGCATGATTTCGAACTTGCGGTCGAATCGCTCGAACTGCTCAAGCGGCTCGGCGTGGAGATTGCGCTCGACGATTTTGGGACGGGCTATTCCAGCCTCGGCTATGTGCACCGTCTGCCGCTGGACAGGATCAAGGTGGATCGCAGCTTCCTGACCAATATCGAGGCGATGCCGGTGTCGCTCAGCATCGTCAAGACGATTATCGATCTTGCCAACAATCTGGGGCTGGATTCCGTGGTGGAAGGGTTGGAGACCCAGCAGCAAGTTGACATCGTGCGTTCTCTGGGGTGCAAGGCCATGCAGGGCTACTTCTTCAGTCCCCCTGTATCTTTGGAGCACGCCATGGGCATGCTGCCCGAGAGTTCTGTCCTTCGCTCGGCCCAGTGAACGGGGCCTGGCGGAGAGGTCAATTCGCTCCCGCCTTGCCTGGTCCCACCCGCCGAGTACCCCATGCAGACCCACAGTTTCATTCGCGAAAACGCGCGCTGGCTCGCTGGCGGTTTTCTGCTGACGTTCTTTTCCTCCTACGGGCAGACCTTCTTCATCGCCCTGTCGGCCGGCAATATCCGCCTCGAATACGGCCTGTCGCATGGCGAGTTCGGCGGGCTCTATATGCTCGCCACGCTGGCGAGTGCGGCTACACTGCCCTTTCTGGGCCAGATCGTAGACAGGATGTCGCCATTGGCGGTCACGCTGATTGTCGTGCCCATGCTGGCCCTGGCTGCGCTCATGATGGCCGCTTCCCACAACATCTTGCTCTTGTTCGTTACGATCTACCTGTTGCGCCTGTTCGGACAGGGCATGATGACGCAGAACGCTGCGACCGCGATTGCCCGGTGGTTCGTGGCGCAGCGCGGTCGCGCGATGTCGGTGACGGTGATCGGCGTCAACGCGGGCGAGGCGCTGTTTCCCGTCATATTCGTGTTGCTGGCCGGCGCAATCGGCTGGCGCAATGCGTGGATGCTCGGCGCGTTGACGCTGCTGCTCGTGGCGCTGCCGCTGATCTCATGGCTGGTGAAGGTCCAGCGTGCGCCGCGAGCTTCGGACCCGCCGATCAGGAAAGTCCGGGCGCAGGACTGGACCCGCGCTGAGGTGCTGCGTGACCCCTTTTTCTATCTGACCTTGATGGGCGTATTGGCACCGGGTTTCATCGGCACGACGATCTTTTTCCATCAGATCTACCTCGTCGATCTGCGCGGATGGTCGTTGGAGGTCTTCGCTTCCTCGTTCACCTTCATGGCCCTCACCACGGTGACCTTCGCCCTTGTCGCGGGACAGCTTGTGGATCGGTTCTCGGCGATCGCACTCCTGCCCAGCTTTCTCTTTCCTCTGGCGGCAGCCTGCCTTGTGCTGGGATCCATGGAACCGCAATGGTCCGTTTTCCTCTTCATGGGGCTTCTTGGGCTCTCCTACGGTTTCCAGCACACACTGTTCGGCGCGCTTTGGCCCGAGATGTACGGCCTGCGTCATCTCGGTGCTATCCGCGCGGTGACGATGGCCATCGGCGTGCTATCGACCGCGGTTGGCCCGGGACTGACAGGCGTGCTGATCGATCTCGACATCTCCTATCCGGCACAGATCGTCGCGATGGGCATCTACTGCCTGGGAGCGGGGATGTTGATGATCTATGTCGCGCGCCGATTGCAGGCGCGTGCCTTGTCTTCGCCGGGGCCTTCGGATAGCACCGCGCCATGACCGTAACCGTCCGCTTCGCGCCGTCGCCCACCGGGCATATCCATATCGGCAATGCCCGCACGGCATTGTTCAATTGGCTGTTTGCGATCAAGCATGGCGGCCGTTTCATTCTGCGCTTCGACGACACCGATCGGGAGCGTTCCCGCCCGGAATTTGCCCAGGCCATTGGCGAAGACCTCAAGTGGCTTGGCGTTCACCCGCACGAGACCGTTTCCCAATCTGACCGCTTCGCGGCCTATGACGCGGCCGTCGAAAGGCTGAAACAGGCCGGGCTGCTCTATCCCTGCTACGAAACGCCCGAGGAACTGGAGCGGCGGCGCAGGCTGAGGCTCTCGCGTCGCCTGCCGCCAGTCTATGGCCGCGAGGCGCTCAAGCTGACCGACGCGGAACGGGCGACGCTCGAGGCCGAAGGGCGAAAGCCGCACTGGCGCTTCCTGTTGCCGAACTTCGAAGGCGACTCGCATGAGCCGCGCAGGACCGAGGTCCACTGGGACGACATCGTGCGGGGCCCACAGACGGTGGACCTAGCCTCGTTGTCCGATCCGGTGCTGGTGCGCGAAGACGGAACCTATCTCTACACGCTGCCTTCGGTCGTGGACGACATTGAGATGGGCATGACCCATGTCATTCGGGGCGACGACCATGTCACCAATACCGGTGCCCAGATCGCCATCTTCCAGGCGCTGGGCGCAGCCGCACCTGCCTTCGGGCATCATAACCTGCTGACATCCGCCGACGGGACCGGGCTTTCCAAGCGGACCGGGGCGCTTTCCATCGGGTCGTTGCGCGAGAGCGGGCTCGAGCCAATGGCTGTTGCCTCGCTGGCGGTTCTCACCGGCGGTTCCGACAGCATCGTGGCTGTCGCTCAAATGGAGGATCTGGCGGCGTCCTTCGATCCTGCCCATGCCTCGAAATCAGCCGCCAAGTTTGATCCGGCCGACCTCTGGGCGCTCAACCGGACGCTGATCCACGAGATGCCCTTCGAGGTGGCAAGGGGCCGCCTTGCGGCCATGGGCATTGATGATGAAAAGGCTGAGGCCTTCTGGTTCGCGGTCCGGGGCAATCTGGAAAAGGTGGCGGAAGCTGCAGCCTGGTGGCGAATCGTGACCGACGGCCCTGATGGCGAGACCAGCTTGGCCGAAGAGGACGTGGCGTTTGTTCGGGAGGCGTTCGATCAATTGCCTGCCGAGCCATGGGACGGCACGACCTGGAAGACATGGACGGATGCAGTGAAGGCAAAATCCGGCCGCAAGGGCAGGGCGCTGTTCATGCCTCTCCGGATCGCTCTTACCGGGCGCGATCAGGGGCCGGAGATCGCAGGTCTATTGCCTCTTCTGGGGCGGGAAGAAACGTTGGCCCGACGACCCTGACGCGACGATCTCCGTCGGCAGCATCGTCAGCCGGCCTCTCGGCGGCGGTGATCGTTTCATCGATCGGAACATCTGGCTCAGCCGATGCAGCGACTTCGGCAGCCTGTTCCTGAGCAGGTCGTTCCTGCTGGATCATGAAGGAGCCGGAGACGGATGCTCGTGCGCTGCCGCTTGGAGCGTCCTGCTCGCTTGTCTCCGTGCCCGTTTCTCCAGCAAGCGTCTGCCAGCCTTGGCCGCCTGCCAGCACGTCGAAGCCGCGCTCGGCACTGCAGCCGCAATTTGCCGGGCGCTCCCAACTGGCCTGCCGATAGCGGAAAGCGTTTTCGCCGTCCCGATAGGGCAGGCCGGTCGGCACCGAGACCATGTCTTCGGATTCCTCGCCGGGAAACCGATGATAGTGCAGTTCGACGGGGGTGCCGGGGCAGCGAGCGGCGCAGAGCTTTGCGTCGCGTTCGAAGAGGCTGGGCGGCGTCGAATGCGAGATCGGGAAGAAGAAGCCATCGCACATGCGTACACACAGCGTGCGGAAGCGGGTTCCGTTCTCGGGCGCCGAGATGCGCTGCGACGACGATGTGTCGGGTCTTGGTGTGGCGGCGACCGTCTGCACGTTCGGTGCGCCCCCGCAGCCTTCCGCCCGCATTGCGGCAGCAACGCGGATCCGTTCGTTCTGCAGGCCGGCTGAAGATCCAAGACGTTGCCGGGTTTGCTGGAGATCGGAGAGATTGCGCGACATGCGCTGGATGGTGGCGTCGAGGCTGGCGCAGAGATGCCCGCCACCGTTACCACAGCCGGCCCGGCTAGCCTGTTCACGCGCCTTCAGAAGTTCGCCCTGCTGGGCAGCGATCGCGTTGTCGTAGCGCGCGATCTGCTGAGGGTTGGTGCGGCTGCCGGCGCCCAGAGCGGCGAACTGGGCCTCGAGCTGACGGCAATAATCCTGAGATTGCGCCAAGGCGGCGTCAATGCGCATGCCGGCAAGGAGCCCTGCCGCCAACAGACAGGCAGCCAGGGATCGTGAGCGGAAGAAGGGAAAGCGTCGCTGCAACATGCAGAATCGTCTAGGCGATTCTGGTTAACCAGCGATTTATCCTGCCGGTTCAGCCCGGCAGGATAGGGCGCTCTACAGGCTGGCTGGCTGCCACCACGGCAATTGCGGTCATGTTGACGACGCCGCGCGAGGTGACCGATGGGGTCAGGATGTGCGCCGGTCGCGCGGTGCCGAGAAGGATTGGTCCGACGTGCAGGGCCTCGGTCATCGACTTGACGGTGGTCAGGGTGATGTTCGCCGCGTCAAGCGAGGGGAACACCAGAAGATTGGCTTCGCCCTCCAGCAGCGAATGTGGAAATACCCGGCTGCGCTGCTGCGCCGACAAGGCCGCGTCACCATGCATCTCGCCATCGGTCATGAGATCCGGTGCGATCACGCGCAACATGGCGGCCGCTTCGCGCATCTTGCGGGCGCTACGCGAGTCGCGCGAGCCGAAATTGGAGTGCGACAGGAGTGCCGCCTTGGGTGTGATGCCGAAACGCCGGATCTCCTCGGCTGCCAGCACCGTCATCTCGGCGATCTCGCGTGCGCCGGGATCGACCGAGACATAGGTGTCGGTGAAGAAGGTGACGCCGCGCTGCGAGATCAGCATGGACAGCGCTGACAGGTCGCTGACGCCCTCGCGGCGCCCGATCAGTTGGTCGACATTGCGCAGATGCCGCTCGTAGCGGCCTTCGAGGCCGCAGATCATCGCATCGGCCTCGCCGCGCAGCATGGCAAGCGCAGCGATCACCGTCGTATTGGTGCGCACCATGGTGCGTGCGGCCTCGGGCGTGACGCCCCTCCGCCCTGTCGTGCGGATCAGCAGGTCGACATAGTCGCGGTACCGGGGATCGTCTTCGGGATTGACGATGTCGAAATCCTTGCCGGGTCTGATCTTCAGTCCGTAGCGCTTGAGGCGGGTTTCCACCACATAGGGGCGGCCGATGAGGATCGGTTGTGCGATGCCTTCCTCGAGAACCACCTGTGCGGCGCGCAAGACACGCTCGTCCTCGCCGTCGGCAAAGACGACGCGCCGCGTATCGGCAGCGCGTGCCGCCGAAAAGATCGGCTTCATCACCAGGCCGGAGCGGAAGACGAAGCGGTTCAACCGATCGACATAGGCATCCATCTCGGCAATTGGACGCGTGGCGACGCCGCTTTCCATGGCGGCTTGCGCCACAGCGGGCGCGATCCGCAGGATGAGGCGCGGGTCGAAGGGCGAGGGGATAAGGTAGTCCGGCCCGAAGATCGGCGTCTCGCTCGAATAGGCGCGTGCTGCCACGTCGGACGGCTCTTCGCGCGCCAACTCGGCAATCGCGCGAACGGCCGCCATCTTCATCGCCTCGTTGATGGCGGTGGCGCCCACATCGAGCGCTCCACGGAAGATGTAGGGGAAGCACAGGACGTTGTTGACCTGGTTCGGGTAGTCTGAACGGCCGGTGCATACCATGGCGTCCGGACGGGCCTTGCGGGCCTCTTCCGGCATGATCTCCGGCACCGGGTTGGCCAGCGCCATGATCAGCGGTCTGTCGGTCATCTGGGCCAGCATTTCTGGCCGCAGCACGCCCGCAGCCGACAGGCCGAGAAAAACATCGGCCCCCTCGATCACGTCAAGCAGAGTGCGGGCCGAAGTGTCCTTGACGTACGGCGCCTTCCAGCGATCCATTTCCTCGATGCGGCCCTGGTAGACCACCCCGTAGCGATCGGTCAGCCAGATCCTTGCCGGATCGGCACCAAGAGCGACCAGAAGATTGATGCAGGCGAGCGCGGCAGCACCTGCACCCGACGTGACGATCTTGACGTGCGCGATGTCCTTGCCGGCAAGCTCCAGCGCATTGAGCACGGCAGCGGCGACGATGATGGCGGTTCCGTGCTGGTCGTCATGAAAAACCGGAATGCGCATGCGCGCCTTCAGCTGTTCCTCGACCTCGAAACACTCCGGTGCCTTGATATCTTCGAGATTGATGCCGCCGAAAGTCGGCTCGAGCGCGGCGACGGCGGCCACCATGTCATCAATTCGAGGTGCATCGATCTCAATGTCGAACACGTCAATGCCGGCGAACTTCTTGAACAGAACCGCCTTGCCTTCCATCACGGGCTTGGAGGCTAGCGGACCGATATTGCCCAGACCAAGGACGGCCGATCCGTTCGACACGACGCCGACCAGATTTGCCCGTGCCGTATAGTCTGCCGCGAGCGCAGGATTGTCCTTGATGGCCAGACAGGGTGCCGCTACGCCAGGCGAATAGGCCAAGGCCAGATCCCGCTGGTTGCCAAGCGGCTTTGTTGCCTGAATCTCCAATTTACCAGGCCGAGGATTGGCGTGGTAAAACAGGGCGCTGTCGTCCAGGTCCGAAGCCTCCGGCTTCTGCGTCTCGATGCTCACGTTGCGCTCTCCGAATGGCCTGTTCAGGCGGCCACGACCTTTTGCCGCTGTTCACCCAATCCCGCAATGCCAAGCCGCATTTCGTCGCCAGGCTTCAGGAAACGAGGAGGTTTCATCCCGAGACCGACGCCCGGCGGCGTGCCGGTGGTGATAACATCGCCTGGCTGGAGGGCCATGAAGCGCGAAACATAAGACACGATATGGGCGACGGAGAAAATCATGGTTCTGGTGTTGCCGGTCTGGCAGCGCTCGCCGTTCACGTCCAGAAACATGTCCAGTTCCTGAGGATCTCCGATCTCGTCGGCGGTGACGATCCAGGGACCAAGGGGGCCGAAAGTCGGCGAACTCTTGCCCTTGATCCACTGGCCGCCGCGCTCGGCCTGGAATTCGCGCTCCGAAACGTCGTTGCAAAGCGCATAGCCAAACACCATCGACATCGCCTGATCTTCATCGATGTCATGACAATGTTCGCCGATGACGACGGCAAGCTCGACTTCCCAATCGGTCTTCACCGAGCCCCGGGGAATGACGACATCGTCATTCGGTCCGGAAAGCGAGCTCGGCGCCTTGGAGAAGACGATGGGTTCGGCTGGGATCGGTGCTCCGGTCTCGGCGGCATGATCTGCGTAGTTGAGCCCGATCGCAATGAAATGGCCGGTGCGCGCGATGGGGGAACCGAGCCGCGTGTCAGCCGAGACCTCCGGCAGCGAGGCGAAATCGGCACGCGTAAGGGTGCCGAGCATCAGCGGTGAGATCGTATCCGGCGTGAAGTCGGATACCAGCGAGGAGACGTCGCGTATCCGCCCATTGGCATCGAGGATGCCTGGCTTCTCGTTGCCGGTTTCTCCAAATCGCAGGAGTTTCAATATTTTATCCCTTCTTCCTGAATGATTGGGTACGGTCAGAAAGCGCTCGGATAGAGGCCGCCGTCGAGAACGATGTTCTGGCCCGTGATGTAGCCGGCATGGGCGGAACACAGAAACGCACATGCCTTGCCGAACTCGTCCGGCGATCCGAGGCGGCGTGCGGGGATTTCGTTGGCGACTTTCTTGGCCTGCTCTTCCTCGCTCAAACCGGATTTGCCGGCGGCGAAGCTGATTGTCGAACGGATGCGATCCGTATCGAACTTGCCGGGCAGTATCTGGTTGATGGTGACGTTCTTGTCGGCAACCGTGCGTGCAACACCGGCCAGGAAAGCGGTCAGGCCTGCTCGCGCGCCCGAAGAGAGGTCCAGCCCCGGGATCGGCTGGTAGACAGACAATGACGTGATGTTCACGATCCTCCCGAAGCCACGTTGGCACATCGGGTCGATGACCGCCTGGATGAGTTCAAGCGGCGTGACCATGTTCTGCGTTACGCCTTCCAGGATCTGCGCGCGCGACAACTCTCGGAAGTCGCGCAAGGGCGGACCTCCGTTGTTGTTGACAAGAATGTCCGGGTCGGGACAGGCTGCCAGCAACGCCCGCTGTCCATCCGCAGACGACACGTCGGCTGCCACGGGCGTGACCTTCACCCCATGCAGGTCGGCGATTTCCTCGGCGGTCGCCTTCAGCACGGCTTCGTCGCGACCGTTGATGACGAGATCACATCCGGCCGCAGCGAGTGACATCGCGCAGCCGCGACCAAGGCCTCTGCTCGACGCGCAAACGATCGCGCGCTTTCCCAAAATTCCAAGATCCATGGTTTTCTCTCCTCAGGCTGGCCGCAAACTAGCCGGCGTGCCTTAAAACACAACCGTCATGAAACCGTGATCGGAATCTGGTTAGAGGAAAGCGTCTCTAGTGCAACTCTATCCGGGACGGGCCAATGACGGTTACGACACCGCGCCGACTGCGGAGCATTTTCCTTTCGGATATTCATCTGGGTTCCAAGGTCGCCAAGGCTGACCTCGTGGTGGACTTCCTGCGTCATCACGAAGCCGAGCATATCTATCTTGTCGGCGATATTGTCGACGGCTGGCGTTTGAAGCGCGCATGGCATTGGCCGCAGTCGCACAATGATGTGGTTCAAAAGCTGCTGCGCACGGCACGCAAGGGAACCAAGATCACCTATGTCGCCGGGAATCACGACGAGTTTCTGCGGGATTTCCAGGGCACGCATTTCGGCGGGATCGAAGTGGTCGACAGCGCCATACATGAAGGAGCCGACGGACGGCGCTACCTTGTGTTGCACGGCGACCAGTTCGATTGCGTGGTGCACAATGCCCGCTGGATAGCGCTGCTTGGTGATGTTGCCTATGACGCTGCGATCATCGTCAACCGGGTCATCGGCCGGCTGCGCAGCCTGTTCGGCTGGCCGTATTGGTCTTTCTCGTCGTGGGCCAAGGTCAAGGTCAAGAAGGCTGTCGCCTTCATCGGTGCGTTCCAGGAAGTCGTGTCGCAAGCGGCGCGGACGGCCAATACGGATGGCGTGATCTGCGGTCACATCCACCATGTGGCGATCGAGGACATGGACGGTATTCGCTACATCAACTCAGGCGACTGGGTCGAAAGCTGCACCGCTGTGGTCGAGGATTTCGACGGTGAGTTCGCGATCGTTCAGTGGACCGAGATCCGAAAGCAGCCGACAAAGCCAGGACCCATGCTGGCAATCGCCCATGCACGGCACGCAGCCTAGAGCGAGTCCTGGGTCTGTCGTGGCCTCATCCCCAGAGCTCGGGCGCTGGCGGCGAGACCATGGAACCGGCATAGGTGAGGGCAGGTGTGCGATCCTGCTGCAAGAGTAGAGGACCGTCCAGGTCGACGAATTCGGCTCCTTGGGCCAGGAGCACCGCCGGCGCCATGGCCAGCGAGGTTCCCACCATGCAGCCAACCATGATGCCGAAACCGAGTTCGCGTGCCCGGCGGCGCAGGCGAATCGCCTCGCTCAGGCCACCAGTCTTGTCGAGCTTAATGTTGACCACGTCGTAAAGACCGAGAAGTGCTTCGAGATCATCGGTGCCATGCACGCTCTCATCGGCGCAAATGGGTACCGGGTGGGGAATTCGCGCCAGAACAGTATCCCTTCCTGCAGGCAGGGGCTGCTCGATCAGTGCGATGCGGCAGCGCGCTGCCGCCAGCATATGGTCGCGGATATTGTCGTCGCTCCAGCCTTCATTGGCGTCCAGGATGATCCTGCTGTCGGGCGCTGCGCGCGCCACCGCCTCGATGCGGGAGATGTCGTCTCCCGTACCAACCTTCACCTTCAGCAAGGGACGCACGGCATTCTGCGCTGCCTGGGCTTCCATGGCTTCGGGTTCGCCCAGGGAGATCGTATAGGCCGTCTCAAGCGGCTGTGGGGCGGATTGGCCAAGCAATACCGAAGGATCCAGCCTGCCAGCCTTGATGTCCAAATCCCAGAGCGCGCAATCGACGGCGTTGCGCGCCGCACCTGCGGGCATGGCGGACTGCAGCTCGTCACGGTCCATTCCCGTTTCGAGTTTTTTCCCCATGGCTTCGATGGCGGAAATCACGCTGTCGATCGTCTCGCCGTATCGCGCGTAGGGCACGCATTCGCCGCGCCCCTTCACGCCGTTCTCCGCCAGCGTACAGGTGACGACCTCGGCATGGGTCTTCGTTCCCCTCGATATCGAGAAACCTCCGGCAATCGGAAATCTTTCGGTTTCGACAAAAAGGTCACGCCGCATTCACAAACTCCATCAGGCCCCCACGGGCAAAGTGACAGCCGTTCCGATTGACAGTAAGAGGGACCCATGTTGCTGAAGCGCCGCAAGGAAGCAAGTTCCGCGAATGCCCATGCGGCCGATCGGGCGCCGCACGTCGAGACGCGCGACGATGGGCAGGGGCTCGTATTGGTGCTTTCCGGCGACTGGGAAACGGCAACGGTTTCGGTTGTCGACGCTCAGATGCGCAAGCTGGAACAATCGACCGATCCACGCCCCCTGACGGTAGATCTTTCGGGGCTGACGCGGTTCGATACGGCCGGGGCATGGCTGGTGGTGAGACTGCGCCAAGCGCATCTGTCCCGTGGGGGGCAGTTCGACATTGTTGGGGCAAACAAGGGAGCGGAAACCCTCATCTCGGCGGTCGGACGTGCGGTCGAGAACCGAAAAACCGAGCTTGCCAAGCCTGCAGGGTCGCTCTTCCTCTCCATGTTCGAGGCGATCGGGCGTGCTGTTCACGCGGCGTGGAAGGATTTCCTTCTTGCCATGCACGTCCTGGGGGCAACGATTCGCGGCGCCCAGTTGAAGCTCGGCCGAGGCCATGCCGTCAATCCGGCAGCAATTTTTCATCAGATCGACCGAATGGGCGTTGGTGCGATTCCCATCATCATCCTGATGTCGTTCATCGTCGGCGCAATCGTGGCGCAGCAGGGAGCCTACCAGCTTCGCAATTTCGGGGCGGAGATTCTTGTCGTGGATCTCGTCGCCATTCTCGTCTTGCGCGAACTCGGCGTGCTGATGACGGCGATCATGGTCGCGGGTCGCAGCGGCAGCGCAATCACTGCCGAGATCGGCTCCATGAAGATGCGGGAGGAAGTGGACGCGCTTACGGTCATCGGACTCAACCCGATCGGCGTTCTGGTCTTTCCGCGGCTGGTCGCGCTGGTGATCGCGCTTCCCTGCCTGACCGTGATCGCCAATTTCGCCGCGATCGGCGGCGCTATGGTGGTTGCGTGGAGCTATTCCGGCATACCCCCGGAAACGTTTCTCGACAGAATGCGTGAAGGTATCGGACTCAACACGATCTTCGCCGGCCTCATAAAGGCCCCTTTCATGGCTCTCATCATCGGCATCATCGCCTCGGTGGAAGGCATGAAGGTGGGTGGCAGCGCCGAATCGCTTGGTCGACAGGTGACAGCCTCGGTGGTCAAGGCCATCTTCATCGTCATCATCCTGGATGGCATGTTCGCCATGTTCTACGCAACGGTCAGGTTCTAAGGGTCAAGATGGACCACGTCGAAACCATGGAGAGCGAGGGCGACCGCGGCAATGCCGTAGCACCGATCCTGTCCGTCCGTGACGTGACCGTGGCCTTCGGCGACAACGTCGTTCTCGATAATTTGTCGCTCGACGTCTTTCCTGGCGAAATTCTGGGCTTCGTCGGGGCCTCGGGGGCAGGCAAATCGGTGCTGATGCGCACGATTCTCGGCCTGACGCCCAAACGATCCGGCACAATCCAGCTGTTCGGAAAGAACATTGACGGCATCGACGAGCGGGATCGTTTGGATGTCGACATGCGGATGGGCGTGTTGTTCCAGCACGGCGCGTTGTTCTCCGCCCTGACCGTCAAGGAAAATGTCCAGGTGCCGATGCGCGAGTATCTGGACCTTCCCAAGAAGTTGATGGACGAACTGGCGCTGTTGAAGATCGAATTGGTCGGGCTGTCAGCGGACGCGGCCGACAAGTTCCCGTCACAGCTCTCTGGTGGCATGATCAAGCGCGCCGCACTCGCCCGTGCTCTTGCACTGGATCCGGACGTCGTCTTTCTCGACGAACCGACCTCCGGCCTCGACCCGATCGGTGCGGCGGATTTCGACGAGCTTGTGGCCAAGTTGCGGGATACGCTGGGTCTGACGGTCTACATGGTCACGCACGACCTCGACAGCCTGTTCTCGGTCTGCGACAGGATCGCCGTGCTGGGTGGTAAGAAGGTGCTCGTCGAAGGGACCGTTGCCGACATGATGGAAGTCGACGAACCCTGGGTGAAATCCTATTTCCGTGGCAAACGGGCACGACAGCTCGATCTCGCCGCAAGACAACAATTCTAGGCACGTCCAATGGAAACCAGAGCCAACTACGTCATCGTCGGCATCTTCACGCTGGTCGCCGTGCTGTCGGCGTTCGGCTTCGTGTACTGGACGTCCGGCGTGGGCGACAGGGGCGATACGGTCGAACTGCGGATACGTATTCCCGGATCGGCATCGGGCCTTGGGCGCGGCAGCGCTATCCTCTTCAACGGCGTGCGTGTGGGCGATGTACGGCGTGTCTACATCGACGTGTCTGATCCCGATGCGGCCATTGCGGAAGGTCGTGTCGATCGCCGTACGCCCATCACCGCGTCGACGCAGGTCGACGTGGGGCTTGCCGGCCTGACAGGCCAGGCAAGCGTTGAGATGCGTGGCTCTCGCGCCGATGAACCGAATCTCATCGAGCGCGCCTTGGAACAGGGCAGAGTCGCCGAAGTCACTGCGAATCCATCTGCCGTTGCCGACCTTCTGGAAAGCGCCCAGTCGATATTCCGCCGGGCGGATATCGTGTTGTCACAGTTCGAGGGCTTCGTTGAGGATGTACGCGATCCGCTGACGCAAACCGTGGAGAACGTGCAGGCATTCTCGCAAGCACTGGAACGCAATTCGGACGGCATCGACATTTTCCTCGCCAGCGTTTCGGACCTGTCAGAGACCTTCTCGACCGTATCCGACCAGCTCGGATCGACGCTGGAAGCCGGCGAATCGTTGATCCGTGCGATCGATCCTGAGCGCATCAACAACGTGGTGGCGAATGTCGAGAATTTCACCCGCCAGCTGGAAGAAGCAGGTGGCGGCCTGGGCGACATCGTGGCCGGTGTCGACGAGGCCGTGCAGCGGGTGGTGCAGTTCTCCGATGGGGCCAACGAGACGCTCGGCCGGGTGGATGCCATCGTCGCCAGCGTCGATCCCGAAGCGGTGGCCACGGTGGTCAGGAACTTCGAAGGGGCCAGTTCAACGGTTGCCTCGGCTGCCGACAGCGTGGCGCGTCTTGGCACATTGATCGACGAACGCAGCGACGACATCGACCGGATCATCGGCGATTCGCAGCAACTGGCCGAACGGCTCAACAGGGCATCGGAGCGGGTCGAAGGCGTGCTTGCCAGGGTCGACGACATCGTTTCGTCGGGTGACGTCGAGGGGGTGGTTTCCGACACGCGTGAGACCATGCAGGCGTACCGGCAACTGGCAGAACGGCTGACGCGTTCGTCGGAACGGCTCGATGACGTGCTTGCTGGCATCGATCAACTGGTCGGTTCAGGCGAAGCCGAGGGCGTCATGTCCGAGGCCAGCCTGACGCTGCAATCCTATCGGCAATTGGCGGATCGGCTGACCGAATCGTCTGCGCGACTGGATTCGGTCCTGGGCAGGGCGGATGAGTTGCTGGGCTCCGACCAGATCGAGCAGGTGGTGGCGGAGGCAAACCAGGCCATGCGCGCGATCCGCGAGGCTGCCGACAACCTGAACGCCCGAGTTGGACCGATTACAGCAGGGCTGGAACGGTTTACCAGCCAGGGGCTGCGGGAGGCCGAAGCGCTCATTCGTGACAGCCGCAGGTCGATAACGCGCATAGAACAGGCAATCACCTCATTCGAGCGCAATCCGCAAAGAATTCTGACCGGCGGAGATGGTGCGGTTCGCCAGCATGATGGCAGGGCGCGGCGTTGACATTCATCCTTTGCCTCTTCAAGACATGGGTCGGATCGTGTCGTGTCGTCTGCCGGGCGGGAATGGTACAGTGACATCTCGAGTTCTTCTTGTCTTGGCGGGATTGGTCGCCATCATCGCCCTGCCGAGTTGCGCGGCGATACCCGGGCTGGGGCCGGGGCCGCTCGATACTTATGAGCTGACACCCCCTTCGGTTTCATCAACGGCACCAAGGCGATCGCGCACTCAGGTTCTGGTTGCGGAACCGACCGCATTGCGGGCGCTGGACGGCGAAAACATCGTGGTCAGAACTGCACCGGCCTCCATCGAGTATCTGCGTGGCGCTCAATGGGCCGACCGCTTGCCCCGAATGGTTCAGGCAAGAATGGTCGACGAACTCCAGGCCACCGGCCGACTCGGCGGCGTGGGCCGTCCGGGCGACGGCCTGGCCATCGATTTCCAGATCGTTTCAGATATCCGGGCGTTCGAAGTGCGCGTCTACGGACAGCGCCGGGCGACTATCGAGATGTCCGTGCGCATTCTCAACGACCGCAACGGCGTGGTTCGCGCGTCGCGTGTCTTCCAGGTCGAGGTGCCTGTGGCGTCCCCCGGAAACGATGCCTATGTCGCTGCGCTTGATGCAGCGCATCGCGAACTGGCAAGTCAACTTGTGCCTTGGGTTCTTGGCGCGATCTAGCGATTGCGGCGCCGGGCGGGATCAGAAATCCTCGCCAATGACCTTCTTGTCATAAAGACGCAGCAGGGGATCTTCCCGCTTGCGGCTGGTGAAGCTTCGGTTGAAGGGATCGTAAAGCTCCACTTCCGGACGCTCGTCGCGGTCTTCCACTTGGTTGTGGTTTGCATCCTGATCCACGATTCTCTCCGTCCACCCGTTGCTTGCGATGCAGGTATCAGCTTTGGACGTCGACACCACCTACCATTTGGTCAAATTTCGTAACGAATTTTCTCGGTTCGGGAAGGAGCGATCCGGGCTCCTGAAGGCTTTGCAGCAGGCGGGCCAGTGGCAGACCTTCGGATGGCGCAGAACGATTGTATGTTGCGCTTGGCAGGGCGCCGGTATTAGCAGGATCAATCAAACTCGCGCCGGCAGGATCGGCGCCAGCAAACAGGGGCATTTCCGTGGAAACGATCAAGATCACATCTCCCGTGGACGGCTCGGTCTTTGCCGAACGTCCTGTCGCAGCGGACGCGGCCATTGGTGCGGCCGTGGACCGGGCGCGCGCCGCACAGGCAGAATGGGCCCGCGTACCGATCGCAGAACGAGGAACCTATCTCCTTAAATTCCTCGAAGCCCTCCTTGCGGCGAACGACGAGATCGTGCCTGAACTCGCGTGGCAGATGGGCCGGCCCGTTCGCTACGGCGGCGAGAAGGGCGGTGTGGAGGAGCGTACCCGCTACATGGTGGATCTCGCCGAAAGTGCATTGGCCGACCGGCCGGCACCTGACGAGAGAGCAGGCTTCCGGCGCTATCTGCGTCGTGACCCGCTGGGAGTCGTCTTTGTCATCGCGCCCTGGAATTATCCCTATTTGACTGCGGTGAACACGATCGTGCCGGCGCTGATGGCGGGCAATGCGGTGATCCTCAAGCACGCCGCTCAGACCCTTCTGGTGGGCGAGCGTTTCCAGTCGGCTTTCGACAAGGCTGGGCTTCCCAAGGGCTTGTTCCAGAACCTGGTCATGAGCCACTCCCAGACGGAGAAGCTGCTGGGCTCCGGCACAGTCGACCATTGCAACTTCACCGGATCGGTCGGCGGCGGCCGGGCCATCGAAAAGGCGGCCGCAGGAACCTTCATGACGCTCGGACTGGAGCTGGGCGGCAAGGACCCTGCCTATGTGCTGCCTGACGTGAAGCTGGACCACGCCATCGCCAATCTTGCCGAGGGCGCATTCTTCAACACCGGACAGTGCTGCTGCGGCATCGAGCGGATCTATGTTCACGAGGAGGTCTATGACGATTTCGTCGAGGGGTTCATCGCCGAAAGCCGCAACTGGACCCTCGGCAATCCGACAGACTCAGGCACGGTGATGGGGCCGATGGCGCAAGCGCGCTTCGCCGACTTCATTCGCGAGCAGAAGGCCGAAGCCCTTCGCAAGGGCGCGACGGCGCATCTGAACGTGAAGGACGATCGCGACGCGGCGGGTTCTCCCTATCTCCCCGCAGAGGTGCTGACCGGCGTCAATCACCAGATGAGCGTGATGCGCGAGGAGAGCTTCGGACCGATCGTCGGCATCATGAAGGTTCGCGATGACGAGGAAGCCATTCAGCTGATGAATGACAGCCCTTACGGCCTGACCGCGTCGATCTGGACGCGCGACACGGACCGCGCCGCGGCGATTGGCGACCGTGTGGAGACCGGCCTCGTCTTCATGAACCGCTGCGACTATGTCGATCCGGGACTGGTCTGGACCGGGGTGAAGGATACCGGCAAGGGCGGCGCCATGGGCCTGGTGGGCTATGACAACCTTACCCGCCCCAAGGGTTTCCATCTTCGTGAAGCAATCTGATACCTTGCAAAACCGAGCGATCATTCAATGACCACACATACTGCAAACTGGAGTTTTCCAACCGCGATCCGTTTCGGCGCAGGCCGCATCAAGGAACTGCCCGAAGCGGTATCGAAGGCGGGAATGAAGAACCCGCTTTTTGTGACCGATCCGGGTTTGGCAAAGCTGCCCGTCACGGAATCCACGCTGAAGCTTCTCGCCGATGCACAGATTGCCCATGGCGTCTTTTCCGAGGTCAAGCCGAACCCGGTCGAGTCCAACCTTCATGCCGGCATCGAACTGTTCAAGAACGGCGGGCATGATGGTGTCATCGCCTTCGGTGGCGGCTCGGCACTGGACCTTGGCAAGCTGATCGCTTTCCAGACCGGCCAGACACGGCCGATCTGGGACTTCGAAGATATCGGCGACTGGTGGACGCGCGCCGACGCAGACGCGATTGCGCCGATCATCGCTGTTCCGACCACCGCCGGGACGGGATCGGAAGTCGGCAGGGCAGGGGTGCTTACCAACGAGGCCACCCATACGAAGAAGGTGATCTTCCACCCCAAGATGCTGCCAGTCACCGTCATTGCCGATCCCGAATTGACGGTCGGCATGCCGCCCTTCATCACGGCCGGCACGGGCATGGATGCGCTCGCCCACTGTCTGGAAGCCTATTGCGCGCCCGGTTATCACCCCATGGCAGACGGGATCGCTGCCGAAGGCGTGCGTCTGGCGCTCGAGAACCTGCCGAAGGCCTATGCGAATGGCAGCGACATCGAGGCCCGTGCCAACATGATGTCGGCGGCCGCCATGGGCGCCACCGCGTTCCAGAAGGGCCTCGGCGCCATTCATTCGCTGTCGCACCCGATCGGCGCGCTCTACGACACGCATCACGGCATGACCAATGCGGTCTTCATGCCGCATGTCCTGGCCTTCAATCGCACTTCGATCGAGGACAGGATCGAGCGACTGGCCGCCTATTGCGGCATTTCCGGCGGTTTTGATGGGTTTCTCGCGCATGTGAACGCGCTGTGCGGCGAACTGAAGGTGCCAAAGAGCCTGCCGGACTTCATCGATGGCCTGTCCATGGACGACGAACGTCGCAAGCTCATCGCCGAAATGGCGGTGGTCGATCCGACGGCTGGCGGCAATCCGGTCAAGCTGACGGCCGACGGTGCGCTCGATATCCTCGACCGTGCCATGAAGGGCAGAGGCTGAGGCGGGACAGCCGCTCTCAGGCATGCTAAGGGCCAGTCCAATGGGCTGGCCCGAGGTTTTGGACGATATGAACGTGCATCTCTCAGCAATCGAACCGGACGCACTCGGGGACGAGGGGGGATGCCATCCTCTGTTGGCAACGGCGCCAACATCGCTCGAATTCAAGAAGCTGCGCAAGCGCCTGGTGCGGCAGACCCGCGAGGCAATCGAGGCCTATGGCATGGTGCGGCCAGGCCAGCGCTGGCTTGTCGCCCTGTCGGGCGGGAAGGATTCCTACGGTCTTCTGGCCATCCTGCTGGATCTCAAATGGCGCGGGCTTCTGCCCGTCGATCTGCTGGCCTGCAATCTCGATCAGGGCCAGCCCAATTTCCCCAAGCACATCCTTCCCGATTTTCTGGCGCGGCATGGCATCCCGCATCGCATCGAATACCAGGACACCTATTCGATCGTCACCGACAAGATTCCCGAGAACCGGACCTACTGCTCGCTATGCTCGCGCCTTCGCCGCGGCCATCTCTACCGGGTGGCGCGCGAAGAAGGATGTTCGGCTCTCGTGCTTGGTCATCACCGCGAGGACGTGCTGGAAACCTTCTTCATGAACTTCTTTCATGGCGGCCGGCTGGCTGCGATGCCGCCCAAACTTCTCAACGATGAAGGCGATGTCGAGGTGCTGCGGCCGCTGGCGTTTTGTGCCGAAGCCGACCTTTCGCGCTTCGCCGAAGCGCTCGATTTTCCGATCATCCCGTGCGATCTGTGCGGCAGTCAGGAAGGGCTTCAGCGCAACGCCATGAAGGCGATGCTCGATGACATCGAACGACGCATGCCCGGCCGCAAGGACACCATGATCCGAGCGTTGTCCAATGCACGCCCCTCGCACCTGCTTGATCGGTCGCTCTTCGATTTCGCTTCGCTGGCCGCGTCGGCCGCGGCCGAATAGGTACGGCTGGCAGGGCGCTGGCTGCCGCAGGAAGAACGTCCCGGTTACAGCCGCACCGGTTATCGACGCCGAACTGAACAGGGTGGGTGGACGGTGAAGGTGCCTGACCCTCGCCCTTAGTCCTCAGGCGGCAGGTTGCGCGCCTGAAACAGCCTGCCATCCTCGCCAATCAGAACCAGCCCGAGCGCTCCCACTCCGGCAACGAAATATCCGATGACCAACGGCACGACCGTTCCATCGAAGGAAAGGCCGATCACGGCTCCGATCAATCCACCGCCAAGGGTCTGAAGGAAACCCAGGACTGCGGACGCCGTGCCGGCGACATGGCCGAGCGGCTCCATGGCCAGCGCGTTGAAGTTCGGTCCTATCCAGCCGAACATGAACATTGCCGCAGCAAAAAGCGCGACGAATGGCAGCAGTGGCATTGGGGCGATCAGTGCCCAGACAAGCCAGACGGTGGTGGCTGCGAGGAAGCCGAGAAGCGCGAAATGAGACAGGCCGCGCATGCCGAACCGGCCCACGAGACGGGAATTCATGAAGGACGAGATCGCCATCATGCCGGCGAGAAGTGCGAATAGGGCAGGGAACCATACGCCCAGATCGTAGATGTCGATGAAGATCTGCTGCGCGGAATTGATGAAACCGAAGAGACCACCGAAAATCAATGCGGTCGCCAGCGCGTAGCAGAACGCAATGCGGTTGGAGAGTACGATGCGAAAGCCCTCGATAATGGTCCCGGGGTCAAAGGCCCGACGGTTCTCCTGCTTCAACGTTTCGGGCATGCGCAGATAGATCCACAGGGTGATCGCCGCCGCCACGACGCCCATGAACAGAAAGATCACCTGCCATTCGGCTACCAGCAGGATGATCTGGCCAGCGCCCGGCGCGATCACCGGCACGATCATGAATATCATCATGACGAGGGACATCACCTCTGCCATCTGGCGCCCGCCAAACGTGTCGCGTACGAGCGACACCGCTATGACACGGGTTGCAGCTGCGCCGACACCCTGCAGCGCGCGCATCATCAGCAGCATCCAGAAACTTGGTGCGAAGGCAGCCAGTATCGCAGCCGCGACGTAGATGCCCAGGCCGATCAGCAACGGCCCGCGGCGACCAAAGCGATCCGAGATCGGCCCGAATACCAGCTGGGCGACGCCAAACCCGACCACATAGGCTGTGATGACGAACTGACGCTGGTTTTCGTCATCAACGCCCAGCGCAGCGCCGATCTGCTGCATGGCCGGTAGCATGATGTCGATCGCCAATGCGTTGATGGCCATCAACGCGGCCGTCAACGCGATGAATTCGACGCGCGGAATTGCCAGCCCGTATCCCGACCTCGACGGCCGTGGGTTATCATTCATCCGGTTGTATTTCCAATGCGTGGCCGGAAAAGCCGGCCCGGTCTCAGCACCGAATCGAGGGCGGCGCAATCAATGCAAAGCGGCCCGCTGGCGCGGGCCGGAAATAATCAGGCGGCGCCACGGGCGCTGACGCCCTTCTCGCCAAGAAAATCCTGCAACTCACCAGCCTGGAACATCTCACGAATGATGTCGCAACCACCGACGAATTCTCCCTTGACGTAAAGCTGGGGGATGGTCGGCCAGTTGGAATAATCCTTGATACCCTGGCGCAGATCGTCCGAGGTCAGGACGTTCACGCCCTTATAGTCGACGCCCAGGTAATCGAGAATCTGCACGACCTGACCCGAGAAGCCGCACTGGGGAAAGCCCGGCGTGCCCTTCATGAAGAGGACGACGTCGTTCGACTTCACTTCCTGATCGATAAATTGGTTGATGGCGGTCATCTGTTTTTCCTTTCCATTCCGGGTTCAAGGCCCGGACCGGTGTTGATGTGTCCAATCTAGGAAAGCCGCGCAGAAGGCGCAACATGCGCCCATTGGCTCCCGTCAGCTCTCGGGCACGCTGGTCTGCAGCGCAAGCGCGTGCAGCGTGCCTCCCATATTGCCCTTTAGGGCATCATAGACCATCTGGTGCTGCTGCACGCGGCTCTTGCCGCGAAAGCTCTCCGCCACGACCTCGGCGGCATAGTGATCGCCATCGCCTGCCAGATCGCGAATCGTCACCTTGGCATCCGGTATGCCTTCCTTGATGAGACGCTCGATGTCGCGTGCATCCATTGCCATCGTCAGTTCCCCGCATCGTTCTCCATGAAGGCCGGAAACCAGCCCTCGTGAGCCTTCTTCAGCTCGTCGATTGGTATGGCACGAGCCTTGCCGAGCTTCAAGGAAGTGCCGCCAGTCGAGCCGATACAAATGACGGACACGCCGTCCTCACCATGCTTGCGCAGCACCCGGTCGAGATCGGCGCGCCACACGGTGACGAGATAGCGGCCCTGGTCCTCTCCGAAGAAGGCTGCAGCCAAGTCCCCCGTTTCAGGCCCATCAACTGACGCACCGATACCGGATGCCATCGCCATCTCTGCGAGTGCGACGGCCAGACCGCCATCCGACAGATCATGCGCGGCGGTGGCCGTTCCGTCTCGCAGCAGGCCGCGCACGACATCACCGACCGTCTTCTCCTGGGCAAGATCGACGGGCGGAGGCGCGCCTTCCTGGCGGCCAAAGAGCTCGCGCAGAAGGGCTGATTGCCCCAGATGCGTACCCCAGCCATTGGCCGCGCCGACGAGCAGGATTGCCTCGTCTTCTCCTGCAAAACGGATCCGTCCCATGCGCGACCAATCCTCGATCAGGCCCACCCCGCCGATGGTCGGCGTCGGCAAGATGCCTTGACCGTTGGTTTCGTTGTAGAGCGAGACGTTGCCCGACACGATCGGGAAGTCGAGTGCGCTGCAGGCTTCTCCGATCCCCTTTATCGCCTGGACGAGCTGGCCCATGATTTCCGGGCGCTCCGGATTGCCGAAATTGAGATTGTCGGTGGCGGCCAGCGGCAGTGCGCCGGTCGCGGTGAGGTTGCGCCAGCACTCGGCGACAGCCTGCTTGCCGCCTTCGAACGGATCGGCCTCGCAGTAGAAGGGATTGACGTCGGAAGAAAATGCCAGCGCCTTGGTGGGGTGTCCCTCGACCCGGACAACACCCGCGTCACCGCCTGGGATCTGAAGCGAATTGCCCTGAATCAGCGTGTCATACTGCTCCCAGACCCAGCGGCGCGAGGAGAGGTTCGCAGAGCCCAGGAGACGCACAAGCGCATCCGCCACGTCGATGGGAGGCATGTCCCCCAAAGCGGCCGGGCTAGCGGGCTCAACCCAGGGCCGGTCATATTCCGGGGCCTCGTCACCCAGTTCCTTGATCGGCAGATTGGCCATTTCGGCGCCGCGATGAAGGATTCGGAAGCGCAGATCGTTGGTGGTCCGGCCAACGATGGCGAAATCGAGACCCCATTTGCGGAAGATGGCTTCTGCCTCGGCTTCCTTCTCCGGCTTCAGTACCATGAGCATCCGCTCCTGGCTTTCCGAGAGCATCATCTCGTAGGCGCTCATGGCTTCTTCGCGCACGGGCACGCAGTCGAGATCGAGTTCGATACCGAGATCGCCCTTGGCGCCCATCTCGACCGCCGAACATGTCAGTCCGGCCGCGCCCATGTCCTGGATGGCGATGACCGCTCCCGTCGCCATCAGTTCGAGGCAGGCCTCGAGAAGGCATTTTTCGGTGAAAGGGTCGCCAACCTGGACGGTCGGGCGCTTCTCCTCGATCTGGTCGTCAAATTCCGCCGAGGCCATGGTCGCGCCACCGACGCCGTCGCGGCCTGTCTTGGCGCCCAGATAGACGACTGGCAGACCGACGCCTTCTGCCTTGGAATAGAATATCTTGTCGGCTTCAGCGAGGCCTGCCGCGAATGCATTGACGAGGCAGTTGCCGTTGTAGCGCGCATCGAACTGAACCTCGCCGCCGACGGTGGGTACGCCGAATGAGTTGCCGTAGCCGCCGACGCCGGCAACGACGCCTGCCACGAGATGGCGGGTCTTGGGATGGTCCGGCTCGCCAAAACGCAGCGCGTTCATGGCAGCGATCGGCCTCGCACCCATGGTGAAGACATCCCGCAAGATGCCACCGACCCCGGTTGCCGCGCCCTGATAGGGCTCGATATAGGACGGGTGGTTGTGGCTCTCCATCTTGAATACGACGGCCAGTCCGTCGCCAATGTCGACGACGCCGGCGTTCTCGCCCGGTCCTTGGATGACACGCGGTCCCGAGGTCGGCAGCGTGCGCAGCCATTTCTTGGAGGATTTGTAGGAACAATGCTCGTTCCACATCGCCGAGAAGATGCCGAGTTCGGTGAACGTCGGTTCGCGTCCGATCAGATCGAGGATACGCTGATACTCGTCCGGCTTCAGCCCGTGTGCCGCAACCAGATCATCTGTGATGGGGATGTTGGGAATGTTCATGGCCACCGTTCGCTGCGGAAGGACGTCGGGGTTTTGCCCCGAATGATCAAGCGGGGCAAGCGGAAGAGGGGTCGCGGCTAGGGCTCAGGCCGCCTGTCCACAATCGGTACTGCCAGCGCGCCAGCGCGCAATGTCGGCCTGCACGCGCGCACCAACCGGCTGTTCCAGCATGGGTCCGAAAACCGTCACATTGCCTTGCGGTCCTTCAGCCTGGACGACCAGAAGCGGGCGACCGCCATAATTGGAACGCGGTACAAGGAGGAAGCGCGGCCGGCCCGAATGAGAGTCCAGCTCATTGGCAAAGCTGTAGTCGCGGAAGGCTGCATCTCCGCTGGCAAACCAGCAACGATGCGCTGCGATCGCAATGGGCTCCATATTGCGCAAGGCAGCACTCTTGCCCGGCTGAGCTGGCGCGGTGAGAGTGGTCTGGCCGGATTGGCAACCCTGAAGTACTACGCAGAACGCCAAGGCGGCGCTGGCGAGAGCGTGTTTCACGCCGCAACCTCGAGCACGCTTTCAAACAGCGCACGCCCGTCGGTGCCGCCATGAGCGTCCTCGATCAGGTTTTCCGGGTGGGGCATGATGCCAAGGACATTGCCGTTCTCGTTGATGATGCCGGCAATGTCGTTGATCGAGCCGTTGGGATTGGTGCCCTCGGCGTAGCGGAATACCACCTGGCCATTGTCCTCGATCCTGGCCAAGGTCTGTTCATCGGCAAAGTAGTTGCCGTCGTGGTGCGCGACCGGGCAACGAATGATCTGTCCCTCGCGGTAGCGACGCGTGAACGCGGTTTCCGCATTGGTGACTTCGAGCCTGACCTCGCGACAGACGAATTTGAGTGAGGCGTTGCGCATCAGCGCGCCGGGCAAAAGTCCTGTTTCGAGCAGGATCTGAAATCCGTTGCAGACGCCCAGAACCCGCACCCCGCGCTCTGCCTGCTCCTTGACAGCGCGCATAACCGGCATGCGGGCCGCAATTGCGCCACAGCGCAGATAATCGCCGTAGGAAAAGCCACCGGGCACCACGATCAAGTCGACAGGCGGAACCTCGGTATCCGTCTGCCAGACGGTGAGCGGCCGATGGCCGGAGACCTTCTCAATAGCGGCGATCATGTCGCGATCGCGATTGAGGCCGGGTAGAAGAACGACTGCCGTTTTCATAGCTGGTGCAACCTCAGGCGATCACCACGGAATAATCCTCGATCACCGTGTTCGCCAGAAGCTTTTCGCACATCGCCTCCAGCTCGTCCTTGACCTTGTTCCTGTCGTTGCCCTCGAGTTCCAGGTCAAAGACCTTGCCTTGGCGAACCGAGTTGACGCCGGAAAAACCGAGCGAACCGAGCGCGCCTTCGATGGCCTTTCCCTGAGGATCGAGCACGCCGTTTTTCAGCGTGACGGTGACACGTGCCTTGATCAAGACGCTGCTCCAGGTTTCGTGTGTTCAGTGCGGCTTGCCGCCGCCATTGGGTGAGGTCGAGACGAGCACCGGTCCACCGGAGCGCGGCGGCTCGTTCTCGTTCATGATCCCGAGCCGGCGAGCCACTTCCTGGTAGGCTTCGACCATGCCACCCATGTCGCGGCGGAAACGGTCCTTGTCGAGCTTGTCCTGCGTGTTGACGTCCCACAGACGGCAGGAATCCGGCGAGATCTCGTCGGCGACGACGATGCGCATCATCTCGTTTTCCCAAAGCCGGCCGCATTCGATCTTGAAATCGACCAGTTGGATGCCGACGCCGAGAAACAGCCCGGACAGGAAGTCGTTGACGCGGATGGCGAGCGCCATGATGTCGTCGATCTCCTGGGGACTTGCCCAGCCAAAGGCAGTGATGTGCTCCTCCGACACCATCGGATCGTCAAGCGCATCGGCCTTGTAATAGAATTCGATGATCGAGCGCGGCAGAACCGTGCCTTCCTCAATGCCCAACCGTTTGGCCAGCGAACCTGCAGCGACGTTCCGCACGACCACTTCCAGCGGGATGATCTCGACTTCCTTGATCAACTGCTCGCGCATGTTCAACCGACGGATGAAATGCGTGGGAATCCCGATACGGTTGAGATGGGTGAAGAGATACTCGCTGATGCGGTTGTTGAGAACACCCTTGCCGTCGACGACTTCGTGCTTCTTCTTGTTGAAGGCGGTGGCATCATCCTTGAAGAACTGGATGAGAGTGCCTGGCTCCGGTCCTTCGTAGAGGATCTTGGCCTTGCCTTCGTAGATGCGGCGGCGACGGTTCATGGTGATCTCTGCTCTGGAAAGGATCGGATTGCCCGACCCTGGTTGGCGCGCGGTTCTATCACCGGCAGCTATATCGATATGGACCGCTCTCTAGCGCAAAGCGCCATCGTTCTCAATCGGCAATCATCGATGGCAATTGGCGTCTACATAGACGGATCGCGGCCGGGATGCGCCAGAATGGCGCGACGAATTCATGCCGACGCGGCTGCCTAAGACTTCCGCTTTGCGGTGGCCAATGCCATATGGAAGAAACAGGTAAGGAATCGCCGGAGGTATCAAGCATGGCCAGCATGAAAGATCGCGAGGAAGCGTTCGAACGGAAGTTCGCCCATGACGAGGAGCTGAAGTTTCGGGCCATGGCGCGGCGAAACAAGAATCTCGGCCTCTGGGCCGCCGAGAAACTCGGCAAGACCGGCGCCGATGCCGAGGCATATGCCCGTGAGGTGGTGGAAGCCGATTTCGAGGAAGCCGGCGACGAAGACGTCTTCCGAAAAGTGCGAGGCGATTTCGACGCGGCTGGCGTCGAGCAGTCCGATCATCAGATCCGGCGCACGATGGAGGAGTTGCTGGACAAGGCGATCGCCGAAATCCGGCAGGCCTAATCTTTAGCGAGATCGACCGGAGTCTGCGGTTTCATGACGCGCAACTGTCTTCGCGCCCGGCTTGATGCGGGCGAGACGCTTTTCACATCCTGGTCCTCGATCCCGGATACGCTGGTCGCCGAGGTCCTGGCGGGCCTGGATTTCGATGCCGTCACGCTGGACATGCAGCATGGCGGGCATCACGAGGACAGCATCCTGCGTGGACTCGCGCCGATTACCGCTGCCAAGAAAGGGGCGATCGTCCGTATCCCGGTCGGGCGGTTCGATATGGCCAGCAGGGCACTTGATTTCGGTGCGGAAGCCGTGATCGCGCCGATGATCAATTCGGTACAGGATGCCAGGTATTTCGCGGCCTCCGTGAAATATCCGCCGGTCGGCCAGCGTTCCTGGGGGCCTTCATTCGCAATGCCCCGGCATGGCCAAGGGACCGCCGCGCATTGGCTGGAAAACGCCAATGCCGACACCTTGGCCTTGGCGATGATCGAGACCCGCGAAGCGCTGGATGTGCTGGATGGGATATTGGCGGTCGACGGCATCGACGGCGTGCTCGTCGGCCCGTCCGACTTCTCGATCGCCTGGACCGGCGGGGCCAGAATGGATCCCGGGCTGGACGACATGATGGATGCGATTGCCGCCATTGCCGCGCGGGCCGGCGGGGCAGGCAAGCACGCTGCCATCTATGTGGTGGACCCTTCGCTGACAGGTCGCTATGTCCAGATGGGCTTTCGGCTGATCGCGCTTGGCAGCGACGTGAAGTACCTGACACTCGGGGCAGACCAGTTGCTCTCGTCTGCCCGACGGTCCGTTACCTCCTGATTTCCTGAGGTTGTGGCATTTGGCAGGCGATGCCGAGGCCAGTGTGCAGGTCTTGTGCCGGCAAAATTGACTTTTACGTAAGTGCCGTGGAATGTAGCTGCCTGAAGAGCAAGCAGGTAGAGCGCACATGCGGGAATTTTACACCATTACCGAGCTGACCCGGGAGTTCGGCATATCGACCCGTACGATCCGCTTCTACGAGGATGAGGGCCTGATCCAGCCCGTACGGCGCGGGCGTACGCGCCTGTTCCGGCCTTCGGATCGTCACCTCATCAAGCAGATCATGCGGGGAAGGCGCCTGGGCTTCTCAATCGCCGAGATCCGCCAGATCATCCAAATGTACAAGGAGCCGCCGGGTGAAGTCGGTCAACTCAAGCTGATGATCGACCGCATTGGCAACAAGCGGGACGAGCTACGCCAGAAGCGGCGCGATCTCGAGGAGATCCTGGCGGAACTGGATCACGCCGAAGAATCCTGCGTGGAGCGGCTGGCCGAACTCGGTGTCGGCACTTGATCAGATCCAGCGTCTGACCCGCTTGGCATAGTCGCGGTAGCGCCGCCCGAATCGCAGGTCGAGATGCTTTTCCTCCGGCAGGATGGCAAGATAGTTGATGGCCGCGCCTGCCACCGGACCCAGGATCATAAACCACGGGTTGTGGATGATCAGCGCCAGCGCAATCAGCACCATGATGGCGCCGAGATAGATCGGGTTGCGCGAAATCGCGAACGGACCATCGCTGACGAGATGGCTTGCGGGGCGCATCGGACTGACAGTGGTCTTGTGCCGCGACAAGGCACGGATCGACAGGATGATCATCGCAGCCCCGCCTGACAGCAGAAGGCAGCCAACGGCGAACAGGAATTCGGCAAACGGGCCAGTGATCCATGGGATTGGCAACCAGACTCCCAGAACGATTGCCAACAGGACCGTGGTGGCCAGCACAATCGGCGGCCAGGGCAGGTTGACCGGGCGGGAGAGGGGATCACTCACGGCTGGTTCTCCGGTGTAGAAGCTGTCTCGGCCTCGTAGGTGCATTCGAGTGCTGTACGTTCGAGCCAATCACGAAAATCCGGATCACCACGTTGCCACGTCGTTTCGGTCACGCCTTCCTCCTCGATAGCGTCCAACATGCACGAGCAATAGTCTCTGCAAAAGGCTTCATCGCGCACTGTGCTGCATTCGGCCTGGCAGGCAAGTCCAAAGTCCATCTGCCGAGCGGCTGGTGGTGCCACCAGGGCGAAAAGCCAGATTGCAGCGATCAGCACCGGCTGATGGATGAGGTAGACGGCAAGGCTGTGGCGTCCCGCAAACTGGAGCGGTGCAGACCAGCCAGTCGGGCGCCATGCCGCAAGCCGCGTGAACAGTCCTGAACTGGTGCCCACTCGGGCAGCGACAATGCCAAAGAGCACCGCACCAAACCAGGGAAACACCGGCACGTAGTCGTTGGCCGGAGGATTGGTGGTCGACAGTCCCACCCACCAAAGAGCCGGATGGTCGAAGAAGGAGTGTCGCAGGAATGAGGGTGCCGCGATCACAGCGACAGCCACAGCGAACGTGACCAGGCTGGGCAACCGCAAGAAAGCGAGCCCCAGAACGCTGGCAAGCGCGATCTGGTGCAGGATACCGAAAAAGATGAAGCCTTGCGGCGTGGCAAACCATGTCACGATGGTGATTGCCACCGCCGCGCCGCCCACCATTGCGAGGCGCTTCACAAAGGATCTGGTCCGAACCTTCTCTGCATGTGCCAGATAGAGACTGACGCCGACAAGAAACAGGAAGCTGGAAGCTATGGAACGGGCAAAAAGCACCCAGCCTGGTTCCCTTGTCATGCCGATCGGGGCGTAGCCGAAAAATTCAAGGTCCCAAGCAAAGTGAAAGACGACCATCGCAGCGAGCGCCAGGCCGCGCATCAGGTCGATGGCCTCGATGCGGTATTTGTCCTTGGCGACCGCTTGCATTAGATCTCCGGGTGAAAGACGGGATGGCACATTGTCGTCGGATCGATTCCAGCGCCAGCGTTAGCACAGAATCCCGACCATCCGCCAAATGGAAAGGATTTCAGGATGATGCATCATGTCAATGCGAACGGCGCTGCCATTCCCGCACTCGGCTTGGGAACATTCACCCTCAAGGGCACCGATTGCATCGACATGGTCCGCAGCGCGATCGAAATTGGCTACCGTCACCTGGACACCGCTGCCATGTACGGCAACGAGGTGGAAGTGGGCGAAGGGCTGCGACAGTCCTCCATTGCGCGTGAAGAGGTGTTTGTGACTACCAAGGTCTGGTGGGAGAATCTGCGCGCCGACGATCTCCGCAGATCTGCGGAGGCGAGCCTTGCGAAGTTGAAGCTCGACAGCGTCGACCTGTTGCTGGTGCATTGGCCGAACCCGGCCATCCCTCTGTCGGACACGCTACCAGCACTGGCGCGGCTCAAGCAGGAGGGTCTGGCTCGCAACATTGGGGTGTCCAATTTCACGACCAAGCTCCTGGCCGACGCTTTGAAGCTGTGTCCTGAGCCGCTGGTGGCCAATCAGGTCGAATACCATCCCTATCTCAACCAGACTAAGGTCTACGCCGCCTGCCGTGCGGCAGGCCTGGCCATGGTCTCCTACTGCCCACTGCATCGTGGCGGCGACCTGTTGTCGGAGGCGGCCGTGCGGTCTGCGGCCGACGCTCACGGCAAGACGCCGGGACAGATCGTTCTTCGCTGGCATGTCCAGCAGGAAGGTGTGGTGGCCATCCCCCGTACGAGCCGAATCGAACGGCTCGAAGAGAACTTCTCGATCTTCGACTTCGAACTGACAGGCGACGAGATGGCGGCGATCTCTCAACTCGCAGGGAAGGGCAGTCGTATCTGCGACTTCGACTTTTCGCCCCGCTGGGACGATTGATCAGACCAGAACCGGTTTGCGAACCCTGTTTTCCTGACCGAATAGCTGAAGATAGTGCTCGATCGCGGCGGGATCTCCGGTCGCCTTCTCGACATTGTCGGAGAGCTTGACGGCCGGATGCCCTTGGGTGCTGGACACCTTGCAGACCAGCGAGATCGACTTGAGGGCCTCGTTGCGAGCCGGCGCACAGCCGTGAAAATCGTTGGTCAGGTTCGTGCCCCAGCCAAAGGCCATGCGCACGCGGCCCTTGAAGTGCTGATAGGTCTTTTCGATCGTGTCGACATCCAGGCCATCGGAAAAGATCAGCAGCTTCTCGGCCGGATCCTGCCCATGCGATTTCCACCATTCGATGATGCGTTCACCGCCCTCGATCGGCGGTGCGCTGTCAGGGCGGAAGCCTGTCCAATCGGCCACCCAGTCCGGCGCGCGCTTCAGGAATGAGGCGGTTCCGAAGGTGTCGGGCAGGACGATCAGCAGATTGCCGCCGTAATATTTCTGCCATTCCTGCAGTACGCGGTAGGGCGCGTCGATCTTGTCGGCATCGCTTTCGGTCAGCGCGGTCAGCACCATGGGCAATTCATGGGCGTTGGTGCCGAGCGCTTCCAGATCGGTATCCATGGCCAGAAGTACATTCGACGTGCCGGTGAAGGAATCGCCGATGCCCTCCTTCAGTGCCTCGACACACCAACGCTGCCAAAGATGCGAGTGGCGCCTGCGTGTCCCGAAGTCCGAAATCCGGATCTCGGGATGTTGTCTCAGGCGCTCGACCTTCTCCCACAGCTTGGCCTTCGCCCTGGCATAAGTGACGTCCAGGGCAAAACGGCCCATGGATTTCAATGCTGCGCGCGACCGCAATTCGTTGATGATGGCGAGCGCGGGAATCTCCCACATGGTCGTGTCGTGCCATCGACCGTGGAAGTTGAGCACGAATTGCCCATCGCGGCGGGTCAATTCGTATTCGGGAAGCTGGAATTTCGACAACCATGCAAGGAAGTCGGGTTGGAAGATCTGCTTGCGGCCGTAGAAGGTGTTACCGGCCAGCCAGATCATCTCCTTCTTGGTGAAGCGAAGGGACCGGGCGTGGTCCAATTGATCGCGCAGTTCCTTCTCGTCGATCTCTTCAGCCAGCCTGACGGATGTGGTGCGGTTGATGAGCGTGAAAGTGGCGTCGACATCGCGATAAACGCCCCAGATCATCTGTAGCATCAACAGCTTGTAGAAATCCGTGTCCAGCAGGCTGCGGATGATCGGGTCCAGCTTCCAGGTGTGGTTGAACACCCGGCGTGCGATATCCGTCTTGATCATGTTCGGCTTCCCGGCTTCCGCGGAAACCGGCCTCCTCTATTCGCGCGCAAGCCAGCATGCCGCAAAAGCAAATGCAAGTGACGACTTTCTTCGGTTCAGCCGAATGCCACGCAGGCTGCAAGAAGGACGATCACCTCGCCACCCTGCTGCAGCGTGCCGATGACATCTCCCGTCTGACCGCCTATCTGACGCTCCGCCACGATCCGCAGGACGAGAAACCAGATCGCCAGCAGCGCGGCGGCTAGTAGTACGGTGAACAGCCCGAGTGGCAGGAGGGCCAGGAGCCCGATGCCGAGCGCTGCCAGCGCCACGGACGAACCCACATGTCCCACGCCTGCAGAGAGCCCGTCATCACGCGCCCGCGGCACCAGGTGCATGAAGCCCGGCATCAGCGCACGCGAAGCCATGTGGGCGGCAATCAGCGCGACCAGGGCCGTTGCGAAGGACAGGAAGGTCGCAAGAGCCGCCCATTTGAGAAGGATCGTCACGACGAGTGCCAGCACGCCATAGGTGCCGATGCGGCTGTCGCGCATGATTGCCAGCTTGTCGCCCGCAGTCTTGCCGCCGCCGAACCCATCGGCAACGTCCGCCAGACCATCTTCATGCAGGCAGCCGGTCGCAAACATGCCGGCAGCGAGTGCAATGGCAGCGGCGATCGAAGCCGGCAGCGCAAATGCCAGCGCGATGCCGAAGACAAGCGCCGATGGAACCGCTACCGCCAGGCCGACAAGCGGCGCCGCCCATAAGGTATCGGCAAAGCGTCTTTCTTGGGGCGATGACCATGGCTGCGGGAAACGGGTGAAGAACCCGATACAGGCGCCGATGTCGCCGAAGCCGGTACGTATCTGAGGATTGTCCATGGTTCAGCCTCTCGCGATCGCATGGAAGAATGTGCCGGTGACGTGACCGCGCCGCCCGCCAGACTGCCCAAGCGGGTTGCCTGTCCCGTCCGCGATCTCGGCCAGCGCTTCGTCTGAACCCCGGTCGATCACCCGCGCATAATGGAACTCGTGACCCCTTATGGTGTCGCCAGCCCGTCCAATGGCGCAATCTGCGATCAATGTAGCCTGCCTGTAGCCGAGATTCATCTTGCGTTTTGCAAACGAAGTGGAGTGTCCGAGCAACCCCAGCATCTCATGAGACGTCCCGTCCGCGTCTTCGAGCGCCCGGCCCAGCACCATGTAGCCGCCGCATTCGCCATGGATCGGCCGCCTCGTGGCAAAATCGCTCATGCGTTGCCGAAAATTGAACGCCGCCGACAGTTGGCCCGCATGCAGCTCGGGATAACCGCCGGGCAGCCAACAGGCATCGCAATCGTCTTGTGGGCCCTCGTCCGCCAGCGGCGAGAACGGGACGATCTCGGCGCCTGCTGCGCGCCATTGGCGGGCGACATGAGGGTAGACGAAGGAAAACGCCGCATCCTGGGCGAGGGCAATGCGTTGGCCGGGCGGGGAGATCGAGGGATCGAGATTGCCTGTGCCTGGAAATTGCGGTTCATCTGCCATCGCGGCGATGCGTTCGAGATCGAGCGCACTTTCCATGACATCTGCCAGCCTGTCGATGAATTCCTCGATCGCTCCGTGCTCGCTGGCTTGCACGAGCCCCAGGTGCCGTTCGGGCAGTGCCATGTCGGGATTGCGCGGAATGGCGCCCACGATCGGAAGCCCAATGGCCTCGATGGCTTCACGGCAAAGCCGGACATGGCGCTCGCTACCGGTGCGGTTGAGCACCACGCCCGCAATGCGCACGGCAGGATCGTAGCTGGCAAACCCCTTGGCGACGGCAGCCGCCGTGGTCGACTGTCCGGAAACGTCGAGGACCAGCAGACAGGGCAGACCATAGCGGGCCGCGAGATCGGAACCGGCGCCGGTGCGCCCTTGGCCCGCCTGGATCCCGTCGAAAAGGCCCATCGCGCTTTCGGCGACCACGATATCCGCCCCATTGAAGGTGTCGGCGGCCAGCGCGTCGAGTAGCGCGGGCGCCATCGCCCAACTGTCCAGGTTGACCCCCGGCAGACCGGTTGCGGCGGCGTGGAAGCCCGGATCGATGTAATCCGGTCCCGATTTTGCCCCTTTGACGGCGAGCCCGCGCCGCTTCAGGGCTCGCAGCAGGCCAATGGTCACGCTGGTCTTTCCAGAGCCCGAGCGCGGGGCCCCGATGATCAGGCCGCGGGCTGTCATCCCGTCCGCATCATCTGCTGCAGGGCGGTGAGTTCGGCCCGCATGGAAACGATGCCGCCGATAACGATCAGGGCAGGGGCCTCCAGGCCGGCCTGCCGCGCCAACCCGCAAATCGTCTCGAGCGTGCCTGTCACGACGCGTTCCCGCTCGGTTGCGGCCGAGGTCACGATGGCTGTCGGCGTCGTCCCTGCAAGACCGCCCTTGGCGAGCGCGCCGACGATGATCTCCAGGTTCTTCAGACCCATATAGATGACGAGCGGCTGGCCGGTGGCCGCCAATGCCGCCCAGTCGAGATCTTCATCCGTGCCCGCGGCATGGCCGGTTGCCAGGATGATCGCCTTGTTGATCCCGCGCATGGTGGCGGGAATATGGGCGCCGGCCAAGCCCGCCAGGCCGGCAGTGAGACCGGGCAGAATGCGGAAGGGAATACCGTGCTGCATCAGCGCGAAGGCTTCCTCGCCACCGCGCCCGAAGACGAAGGGATCGCCACCCTTCAGGCGCAGCACACGCTTGCCTTGAAGCGCGAGGCGGATGATGAGGGCCGTTATGTCGTCCTGCGGGATCGACGCCTTGCCGCCCCGTTTGCCGGCGAAATGAAGTTCGGCCTTTTCCGCCGCTTCGAGGATCGAGGCATCTACCAGCGCGTCATAGACGATGGCATCGGCCTGGGAGAGGGCGGAAGCGACGTCGATGGTGATCTGCCCCGGGTCGCCCGGGCCTGCCCCCGCCAGCCAGGCGTGGCCTGGCTGAAAGACGGGAAGGGCTGGCGCCAGCCGCGCGATGGTCTTGTCGAGGCTCATGCGTCGGTTCCATCAATCATGGTATGTCGGAATACAGGGCGATGGCCGAATACGGAAGCCGGCTCATGGTGGAAGCTGCCGCTCATGCCCCGCGCCCCCTGAACCGCCGCTGATAGGCAGTGTCGTAGAGCGCGCTCTCGCGAAATTCCTCGGAGGCAAGGCCTCGCCCAACAAAAATGATTGCGGTGCGCTCGATGGGATCGGCCGCAACCAGCGCCTCGATCGTGCCGAGCGAGCCGCGAAGGATGCGTTCGTTCGGCCAGCTGGCGTGGACCACGATCGCGACGGGGCAGTCGGCGCCATAGAGGGGCACGAGTTCCGCGACCACGCGGTCAAGGGCATGGATGGCCAGGTGAATGGCCAGCGTCGCACCGGTTGCGCCGAAGGCGGCCAGCTTCTCGCCCTCGGGCATCTTCGAGGCCCGGCCGGAGACACGCGTCAGCACCAGGCTCTGTGCGACCTCGGGAATGGTCAGTTCCCGGCCGAGCGCGGCAGCAGCGGCGGAGAAGGCTGGCACGCCGGGCGTCAGCGTGTAGTCAATGCCCAGACGATCCAGCCGGCGCATCTGCTCGGCGACCGCGCTCCAGACCGACAGGTCGCCCGAGTGCAGCCGGGCGACATCCTGGCCAGCCGCATGGGCCGCCACATATTCGGCTTCGATCTCGTCGAGCGAGAGTGGCGCGGTGTCGACGAGACGTGCATCTGCAGGGCACCAGTCGAGCATTTCGCGCGGCACGATGGAGCCGGCGAACAGGCAGACGGGGCATCGGGCGAGCAGGTCACGCCCCCGGACCGTTATGAGATCGGCCGCACCGGGACCGGCGCCGATGAAATGGACTGTCATGGCATGTCTCCCGTCGCTGCCAGTGCGCAGGTGACGGAGCCCAGCACCATGCGCGGGCCGAGCAACCGAGATTGAGGTCCGGCGGCCGCAAGGGCCGCTGCCTCGGCTGCCGAGGGCGTGCCGGTCGCGGTGAAGGAATGCGCTGATTGGGTCAGACAGCGCGCAGCAGCTTCTGCCAGTGCTGCCGGATCGGCCACGACCAGCGTGACATCGAGCCGGTGCGCGGCATCGACGATGGCTGCTTCGCCCGCCTTTTCGGGAACCGTTGCCAGCGCCGCTAGCGCGCCCGGCTCCATGCCCACGGATCCGAGCGCGGCCTCGATGGCCTCGACCACGCTTTCGGTGTCGACACCGCTCCTGCAGCCAATTCCGGCGACGATCATGACCCTCCTCCCTGGGGTTTCGTCCAGGCCCATTGCGTCACCGGCATCGCGGCACGCCATCCAGTCATGGAGCCGACGCGTTCGGCACGCTGGACGGAGAGGCGCTTGAGCGCGCCGCCCTGGCTGGCGTGAAGGTCGAGCAGCACCGCTTCCATCTCGAGTGTCACCGCATTGGCCACCAGCCGACCGCCAGGCTTCAATGCGGCCAGGGCCGCTGCCATGACGCCAGGACGGCTGCCCCCACCGCCGACGAAGATGGCATCGGGGGCGGGCAGACCGGAAAGGGCATCCGGGGCCGTCCCTTCAACGACTTGAAGGTTGGTGACGCCCAGGCTTTCGGCATTCCGGCCGATCCGCGCTACGCGCTCGCCATGCGCTTCAATCGAAATTGCCGACATGCTCGGGTGCAGCAGCACCCATTCCAGCGAAACAGAACCCGACCCGGCGCCGATGTCCCACAGAAGTTCGCCACGCCGGGGTGCGAGCGCGGAGAGTGTCGCCGCCCTGATCTCGCGCTTGGTTATCTGGCCGTCATGCTCGAACATTTCGTCGGGCAGGCCGGCAGCCAGACCAAGCACCGGGGCGTCAGCGTCTGCCTCGACCTCGACAGCGACAAGATTGAGCGGATGGACCTCGGCCAGATCGACCCCGGATGCGGTCGTCTCTAGCATTCGTTCGTCAGGGCCACCCAGCGCCTCCAGAACCGTAAGTTTTGACTTACCAAATCCAACATTGCGCAGCAATGCGGCGATGTCGGAAGGCCCGCTTGCATCGGATGTGAGCGTCAGGATGCGGCGTCCAGGGTGCAGCCAGGGACGCAGCTGGGCCAAAGGCCGCCCGTGTAGCGAAACTGTGTCGATATCTGCCAGAGGCCAGCCGAGCCGTGCGGCGGCGAGCGAAAACGCCGAGGGAGCCGGCACGACGTCCATTTCATCGGCCGGTACATGGCGGGCAAGCGTGGCGCCGACGCCATGCAGGAAGGGATCGCCGGAGGCGAGCACGCAGACGCGGCGGCCGCGAAGCCCACGGATAGTCTCGATGCCGTCGCTGAAGGGCGATGGCCATGCCGTTGCCTTGCCGTTGATCAGGCTTTCGGCAAGTGTCAGATGCCGCTTGCCGCCGAAGACGAACTCGGCCTCGCTGACAAGCCGGCGGGCCTTCTCGCCGAGACCGGCCACCCCATCTTCGCCGATGCCGACGATCGACAGCCATTTGGCGCTTGTGGCGGCCCACCTCTGCTCACTAGAAGACATGATGGCCTACAAGATACTGATCCTGGGCGGCACGACCGAGGCGCGCGAACTGGCAGCAAGACTGGCCGGCACGCCCGGATGCCGGATCACGCTGTCGCTTGCCGGGCGCACGGTGAACCCGGCCGCACAGCCGGTGCCGGTGCGCGTTGGTGGCTTCGGCGGTGCGGAGGGACTGGCCGCGCATTTGGGCGCTGAGGGCATCGACCTGCTCGTGGACGCCACCCATCCCTTTGCCGCCCGCATCTCCGCCAATGCGGCAGAGGCCGCGCGGGTGACGAATGTGCCGCTGCTGGTCCTGCGCCGACCCGGCTGGACGAAGCGGCAGGGGGATCGATGGACCGAAGTCGATACCGTGCTGCAAGCCGTCGCCTTGCTTGGAACGCCTGCGCGTCGCGTTCTGGTCACGCTCGGCCGGCAGGAATTGGCGCCGCTTTGCAGCCAGCCGCAGCATTTCTATCTGATCCGGTCCGTCGATCCGGTGGATCCGCCGTTGGACCTGCCCAGAGCGCAATTCCTGCTGGCGCGCGGACCTTTTGCCGAAGACGACGAGCGGCGGCTTCTGCGCGATCGCCGCATCGATGCCATCCTGTCCAAGAACAGCGGCGGAGCTGCCACCTATGGTAAGATCGCAGCCGCACGCGAACTCGGCATCGAGATCGTCATGGTCCGGCGCCCGGGCAAGCCAGACGCCGCGACGGTCGCGACGGTGGACGAGGCCGTGACCCGGATCGCTCATTTTGCGGCCTCGGCCGAGAAACGGGGCGTGTAGACCAGCGGCGCGCGATCCGGCCGCCCGACCACCCTGGTCTCAGGCGAGCCGATGATGACGCAGGTAGCCATGTCGGCCATGCCGGCTTCCGCCATGTCGAGCCGAACCGTCTCGATGCGTTCGTCTGGCCGGCCGGCGGCACGGCCGAAGATCACCGGCGTAGAGCCAGGCAGGATGGTGGCAAGGAGCTCGAACGCACGGCCCAGCTGCCAGGGCCGCGCGCGGCTGATCGGATTGTAGAGCGCGATAACGAAGCCGGCACTCGCCGCCGCCGCCAACCTGCGCTCCACCACTTCCCAGGGCTTTAGATTGTCCGACAGCGAGATGGCGCAGAAATCGTGGCCGAGGGGCGCGCCCGCGCGGGCGGCGACTGCCAGCATCGCGGTGACGCCCGGTATCGTCTCGATCTCGATCTCGCGCCAGTGGGACGGACCGTGTTCCACCGCCTCGCAAATGGCCGCCGCCATGGCGAAAACGCCCGGATCGCCGCCCGAGACCATGGAGACGGTCTGGCCGGCGGCGGCGCGGGTGAGCGCGGATTCGGCGCGCGACAGTTCCTCGCGATTGTCCGACGGGTTCTTGCGCTCGGCCGAAATGTCGAGCCGGTCGAGATAGGGTCCGTAGCCGAAGACGGCCTCTGCCTCCGCGACGGCCGCGAGGGCCTGTGGCGTGACCTGCTCGGGGCTACCGGGGCCGATGCCCACGATTGTCAGGCGCCCGCTCATTCCGCGGCCATCCCCGCGCCGGCCGCCGCCTTGACACTGGTGAGCCCCGCCCATCCCGGCACCAACACGATGGAAAAATAGGGCGCGGCATCGTCCGACTTGTCGGCAAGCCGCACCACGTGTCCGTTCGCCATCGTGCCGCGCTCGACATAGATCGCCTGGTCGAGCTTGCCGGCTGTTGCCAGCGCGCGCCGGATCCGGTGCAGATTGCGTCCGACCTTCATGATGATCGCCGCCTCGCTGTTCGACAGCCGGGCAGCAAGCTCGGCCTCGGCGAGCGTCCCGGGCAGGATCGTCATGATATCGTCGCCCTGGACGATCGGCACACCCGCCTGCGACCAGCACCCCGACATCGCCGTTATGCCGGGGATCACCGCGGTCGGGTACCGGTCGGAAAGGCGCACATGCAGGTGCATGTAGGAGCCGTAGAAGAGCGGATCGCCCTCGCTCAGCACCGCGATGGTTCGCCCCGCGTCCAGATGAGCCGCCACTGCTTCGGTCGACTCTGTATAGAACCGGTCGATCTGGCTACGATAGTCTTCATGGTTGCGCGCGATCTCGGTGGTGACGGGGTAGAGCAGGGGCAGCTCCACCACGTCCGGGCGCAGATACGCCTCGACGATGCGGCGCGCATTGCTGGAGTTGCCGCGCTTGGCGAAATGCGCCACCACGTCGGCCGCCTCCAGCGCCTTCACCGCCTTGACCGTCAGCAGTTCCGGATCGCCCGGTCCGGTGCCAACGCCGATGAGTTTGCCCGGGCGGCTCACAGGCCCGCCCTCGCGATGGCGTTGACGGCGGCGGCCGTCATCGCGCTGCCGCCCATCCGGCCGCGCACGATGGCAAAGGGCACGCCGTGATCCCCCTCAGCCAGCGCTTCCTTGGATTCCATCGCGCCCACGAAGCCCACCGGCATGCCGATGATGGCGGCGGGTTTCGGCGCGCCGGCGGCCAGCATGTCGAGCAGATGGAAAAGCGCCGTAGGCGCGTTGCCGATGGCCACGAGGGAACCTTCCAGCCGGTCGCGCCACAATTCGAGCGCGGCGGCCGAGCGCGTGTTGCCCAACTCCCTTGCCAGTTGCGGCGTGCGCGGGTCGCGCAGCGTGCAGATGACCTCGTTGTTGGCCGGCAGGCGCGCGCGGGTGACACCATGAGCGACCATCTCGGCATCGCACAATATCGGCGCGCCGGCCCTGAGCGCCGTACGCGCGGCCGCCACGAATCCCGGTGAGAAGACGAAGTGCTGCGCCGCCTCGACCAGCCCGCAGGCATGGATCATGCGGATGGCGACGTCGGCCTCCTCCGGTGCGAAAGGCGACAGATCGGCCTCCGCACGGATGATGGTGAAGGATTTCTCGTAGATCGCGTCGCCGTCGCGAATGTAGTCGGTGGTTATCATCTGTTCCCGGTTCAACTGTCTGCCGGCTGCGCTTTGCGCGCCAGTGGCCTGTCATGCGCCAGTTCCGTATCGGCCAATCGTCTGAGAGCGGCAAGGGCCTCTTCGGGTGCGACGGCGCCCGTCGGCGGCGCTTGCCGGCCATCGCCCGGCAGGACGAGGCAGCCGTCCTCGGCGCCCAGAAGGGTAAAATCCGGGGCAGGGGGCTCCGCGCAGCGTTTCGCGCAGCCCGAAATGTGGAGCATCCTGCCGGCCAGAAGACTGCGCGCCCGCGCGGCAATCTCCATGCCTAGGTCGCGGGTGGCAAAATTCGCCGACGCGCAGAAAGGCGCGCCCGCACAGGCAGCGATGCGAAGGCGCGGGTCGACCGGATCGGTGATGAAACCAAGCGCGATGGCCTTCGCTTCGACGGCGGCACAGGTCTCGGCATCGAGGCCGGGCACGATTAGGCCTCGGCCGGGCGCAAGGCGGATTTCGGAGGCGGCGACAGCGGCAATTGCCGCGCAGAAGGCAGCGACTGTATCGGCCTCCACCTGGCCGAAAGGCAGGACTACAGCCGTCGCCAGGCTGCCATCGGCGAGCGGAAAAAGGCCAACCGGTGCAATGACCGGTCGTGCTGGGGCCTTATGAGGTGCCGGCCCGAAACCAATCAGATCGGCATCCGTCAGATTGCGGCCCCGTGCCAACCTGCCTTTGGCGGCGATCGCTTCGAGAAGGCCGATGACCGCCGCAACCGCCTCCGTCGCGGCGACGGAGGCGACAGGCCTGGCAGCATGCGCCGTGCCGCCCACCGAAATCAGCCACTGGCTGGCATCGGTCGGATCGGCGGCAAGCCGCACATCGGCAATCAGGTCGTCAAGCGGCAGCCTGCCGCCGCCATCGATCACCACCGAGCATTTGGGCGCCAGCCGGGCCGTCCGTCCCGATGCCTCGACCGCATCATGGAGCGCGCGCGCCAGTGGCAGCGGATTGGCGATCTCGTCGGCATCGATGCCCGCCAGCGCTCCGGTGTCGATGGCCAGGCCGGTGCGCAGCGGGATCGCGGCGACTTCGATCTCGGACGCCAGCCCTTCGACACTCGCTGCCGTCAGCCCCCTGATCTGGAGATTGCCGCGGCTCGTGACCTCCAGAATGCCGTTGCCGAAACGTGCGGCGGCAGCCGCCAGCGTCGAAAGCTCCTGCGGCGTCCAGCCCGTGCCGGCAGGCGACAGGCGCACCAGCAGCCCGTCGCCGGTCGCCATCGGCTCGCGCAGGGAAGGGCAGGCGCCGCGTCGGGTGCTCATGCGGCCTCCAGCGCCTTGGCTTCTTCGATCAGGGCCAGGAGATCGGCATCGATCGAATTGCGCAGCGGATGCCACAACCCGCGCCGGCGCGCCGACAGGAAACGTTCGGCGATCGCGCGCGCGGCAGCCGGGTTCTGGTCGAGGATAAACTCGCGAACCCGCTCGTCGCCCAGATAGGCGTCGTGGACGGCCTCGATGAGGTCGCCGGAAATGGCATGGGTGGTTTCCGCGAAGCCCACCAGCCGGTCCACCGTCTCGGCGAATTCGGCCGCCCCGCGAGGTCCGTGGCGCAACTGCCCCTCGATGAAGCGCGGGTTGATCGCACGGGCCCGCACTGTACGGGTCACTGCTTCGGCCACCGAGCGCGCGCGCGGCTTCTGCGGGTCGGTCGTGTCGAGCGCCACGAGATCGGCCTTGCCGCCAAGTGCCGCGACGGCTGCTGCGAACCCACCGATGAAGGCGACATCGGCAGAACCCTCCAGAATGTCACGGCCGGGATCGTCGCCCGTGTGGATCAAGAGGTCGGCGCCGCCGATCCGCTCGGCAAACGCGCCTTTGGCCTCGCGCGAATTGCCTTCCGCCCCGCCATAGGCATGGGAGGTCGCCGCCAGATAGGCATGGCCCAGTTCCTCGCGCTCTTCCCAGCGCCCCGACGACAGCAGTTCCTCGATGCCCGCGCCATATGTGCCGGGGCGCGAGCCGAAAATGCGGGAGGGAGCCGCACCCTTCTCACGCCGTTCCGCCGCCAGGGCGTTCTCGCCATCCTCCTCGTCGCGGGCGGCGACTGCGGCAACGGCTGCATCCATCAGCGCGATCTGGGTCGGGAACATGTCGCGGAAGAGGCCCGAGATGCGCCAGGTCACGTCGATGCGCGGGCGGCCGAGCACAGCCGGCGGCAGCACCTCGATGCCGGTGACGCGGCCCGTCGCATGGTCCCATTGCGGCCGGCAGCCCATCAGCGCCAGCCCCTGCGCGATCTCCTCGCCCCCTGTCCGGAGCGACTGGCTGCCCCACAGGTCGAAGACAAGCGATTTTGGCCAGTCTCCATGTTCCTGCAGATAAACCCGCAGCACTTCCTCAGCGGCTGACTGTCCCAGTTCGAAGGCGGTCGGCGTGGGCATGGTGCGCGGGTCGGCGGCGAACAGATTGCGTCCGGTGGGCAGCACATCGGTCCGCCCCCGCGCCGGAGCGCCCGACGGGCCGGGCGAAACGTGCCGTCCGTCGAGTGCGGCCAGCAGCGCTGTGCGCTCGCGCTCCGCACTCTCGATACGGACCCGGTCGGCATCCGGCTCCGCGCGCCCATAGACGTGCAGCCCGTCCTTGATGGCGAAATCCTTGAGATCGCAAAGCCAGGCATCGATGCGCATCAGCGCCTCGTCGGGCGCATCTGCCTCGTCGATGCCGGCTTCCTTTGCCAGCCCGGTCCTGCGCGCGGTCTCAACAATCAACTGGCCCAGCCGGTCGCGGCGGCGCCGGTCGAGCCCGTCGGCCTGCGCGTACTCGTCCACCAGCCGTTCGAGCTTCTGCTGGTCTTCCGAGAGGCCCGCACCCGTCAGCGGCGGCGGCAGATGCCCGATGGTGATGGCCGCGATGCGTCGCTTGGCCTGGGCGGCCTCGCCCGGATTGGAGACGATGAAGGGATAGACCACCGGCAGCCCGCCAGTGACGATCTCCGGAAAACAGTCTTTTGACAGCGCAACCGTCTTGCCCGGCAGCCATTCCAGCGTGCCATGGGCGCCGACATGGACGATCGCGTGGCAGCCGAGTTCTTCACGCAACCAGATGCCGAAGGCGATGAGTTCGTGACGTGGGGCGAGGCTTGGGTCGTGATAGTCCACCCGCCGGTCGTCCGAGCGCCCACGATCAGGCGCGAGCGCGACGGTGACATTGCCAAACCGGGCAGCTCGGAAGCCGATACGCTCGTGGGAGGGCGGGTCACCCCACGTGTCGATCACCTTTTGTTGTGCGGTCTCCGGCAAACGGTCGAAAGAGAGCGCATAGTCTTCTGCCGCGATCCCTTCTCCGGCTCTGTCAATCATCCGCAACAGGTCACGTGCTGTTTCGGGAATGAAGTCAACATGATAGCCGGCATCCTTCAGATCCTGCAGCATGGTCAGCACGCTCTGCGGCACGTCAAGGCCGACGGCATAGCCGGTGCGACCGGTAGCGGCCGGATAGTCGGGGATCAGTATCGTGATGTTGCGCTTTGCAGGCGGTGTCGACTGAAGCTGGATGAGCCTGGCCACACGTTCGGCAACGGCGGCGACCCGGTCCGGCTCTGGCCGGTTGATCTGTCCGCGATGGTCGAGCCCGTCGCCGATTTCGGTCACGTCCTTGAAGGAGATGGCGCCCGCAAGGACGCGTCCGTCGAGTTCCGGCAGCACGACATGCATGGCGAGATCGGCTGGCGCCAGCCCGCGCTCGCCGCTCTCCCAGGCCTCGCGGCGCGTGGTGGCGACGACCGCCTGCAGGACCGGCACGCCGATGCGGTCGAACAGGGTTTCGGCACCCGGCTCCGCGCCGCTGGCAAAGGCTGTGGTGGAGATCATCAGCGAGGGGGCGAGCGACGCACAGGCCTCCTCGATGAACCGGGCGACTGCCTTGTCCTTCAGACTGGACACGAAGATCGGCGCGGCGAAGATTTCTCGTGCGGCGAGTTCCGCGCACAAAGCTTCGACCGGCGCGATGTCGGCGGCGAGCAGCATGGAACGGTAGAAGAGGATCGGCACGCAAGGCGTCCCCTCCGGCCGGGCCGCAAGCACGGCTTCGAGATCGCACATGCCGCGATCCGGCTGCCAGAAGCCGGCCTTGGGCACTTCTCTGGCCTCCGGCGCCTCGACCTCGTAGCCGGCAAGCCTTGCCGTGCGCACCAGAAGGGTGGCCATGTTGTCCGGCCCGCCTTCGCGAAAACAGGCCAGCAGCCGGGAAAGCTCGTCCTGCCCGAGCGTCGACAGCCCCGACAGACGCTCGTCATGTTCGCGGCACTCGCCGGGCAGCAGCGCCAGCAGGATGCCCTTTCTTCGCGCTAGTTCGGACAACCGGTCGCAGCCATAGCGCCACCACTCGTAGCCACCCAGCACCCGCACGAGGATAACTTTGGCCTGTGCCGCCACCGTGTCGAGCCAGAGATCGACCGACATCGGGTGTCGCAGGTCGCGCAGGGCCGCCAGCCGCAAAGTCGGCAGTTCCGACCCGTGGGCTCGCCAAGCGGCAGCCACCGCCGACAGGTCGCTGTCGGAAAAGGACAGCACCACCATCTCGGCCGGTTGCTGGGCCAGATCGATGGGCTCGATCAGGTCGTCCAGCGTGGCCGTGGAGGTGGCGAGCAGGTGCATGGGATCAGGCCGCCAGCGCCTTCTCGATCGCGGCGCGGTCGAGGCCCTTCAATCCAATGACGACGAGGCGCGTGCCGCGCTGTTCGCCCGGCTGCCAGGCGCGGTCGTAATAATGCGCCACGCGCGGGCCGACTGCCTGCACCAGAAGCCGCATCGGCTTGCCTTCCACCTCTGCAAAACCTTTTACACGCAGCGCGTTTTCGGCTTCTGCCGCAGCCGCTACCTTGCGCGCGAGTTCGTCCGGGTCGGCGACTGCGGGCAGTTCGATGACGAAAGTGTCGAAGTCGTCATGCTCGTGGTCGAAGGCGCCGTCATGACCGGTCTTGCGGTTCTCGATGTCGTCCTCGACCGCCAAGCCCATGCCAAGCAGCACCGAGGCGTCGACACGGCCGTTGGCGGCCGGGACGATCTTGACCGCGCGCGCCAGATGATCAGCGATACGGGCCTCGGCTGCGCCGCGCGCGCCATCGTCAATCAGATCGGTCTTGGACAGCACGATCAGGTCCGCGCAGGCGATCTGGTCATCGAACACCTCTTCGACCGGATCGTCATGATCGAGCGATTCGTCGGCCGCCCGCTGGGCCGCAAGCGCGTCCATGTCGTGGGCCACGCGTCCGTCTGCCAATGCTGCACCGTCGACCACCGCGACCACGCCGTCCACCGTCACCTTGCCCTTGATATTCGGCCAGTTGAAGGCCTGGATCAGCGGCTTGGGCAGGGCAAGGCCGGAGGTCTCGATCAGGATGTGGTCGACCTTCGGCTCGCGCGACAGGATGAGGTCGAGGGCGGGGGCAAAATCATCGGCCACGGTGCAGCAGATGCAGCCATTGGCGAGTTCGACGACATTTTCCTCCGGGCATGCCTCGATGCCGCAGCCCTTCAAGATCTCGCCATCGACGCCGACATCGCCGAACTCGTTGACGATCAGCGCCAGGCGCTTGCCGTTGGCGTTTTCAAGCACGTGGCGGATCAGCGTGGTCTTGCCTGATCCCAGAAAGCCGGTGACGACGGTGCAGGGAACGCGGGAAAGCGAAGCGGTCATTTCTGCTCCTTGAGCATGGAAAGGGGTGGGATGCGCGAGATCAGTCCGCGCTTGAGGCAGTCGGGGCGGCCCCGCCAGGGGATCAGGCCGTTGTCGGACGACTGGAACAGGCGCGCGCCCTCGATGAGATCGGCGGCGTTATCTAGCGAAAGATCGCCGAAGACGTAGGACCAGCCACCATCCTTCACCAAGGCCGCAGACAGGCGGCGCTTGCAGTTGCCAAGGCATTCGGCTGTCTCAACACATATCGAAGGATCGGTAGTCAGGGCGCGCGCGGCGTCCGCAAGCTTCTCGCCGGGTCGGGGGCGGGCGTCGGACCCGTCCTCTGCCCGGCAGGACGAGCAGACGATGATCGTTACCATGTCGACAGGTGCTGCCGTCTCGTCGGGCACGGCCGAATCGGCCGCCTCTGTATCGAAGGTCAAATCACGTTCTCCTTGCCCGGGTCACCCGCCAGGCGTTTCAGGATTTCTCTTTCGACGGCAGGTCTCCTGGCTCGCGGGTCGCTGCTTTCGGGCCGCCTTCCCGGGAAAACCCAGTGGCTGTCGGCCGAAAGCTCACCGCTCACAGTTGCGGGGACAGCTACGGAATGGGGCGAACCCGCACCGTATTCCCTCTTAGCCCCGACCTTTGATGGATGGGGACCGTCATCGTGCATTTAGGCTGCGCCCAAGGACGGTGTCAACGCGCAGCAATACGGGTTTCCGTTCACGCCGATTTGCATTAGTGTGATGGTCGTGTCGGTTCCCGATGGGGACCAAGAGGGAACGCGGTGCGGACTTCATGTCCAATGCCGCGGCTGCCCCCGCAACTGTGAGCGGCGAGCTTGCCCCAGATGCCACTGGAATTTCGGTTCCGGGAAGGCGGGGCGGAAGCGGTGACCCGCGAGCCAGGAGACCTGCCGGCACACATTGGGGACAAACGGCCCTCGGGTGGAGGGCGAAAGGATATTTCCATGACCACATCTTCTACCGCGTTTGCAGCGTCAACGTCGTCGCAGCGACGTCTCATGCAACTGGCTCTAGCCGGTCTGCTGGGCGTGTTCATCGTCGGCTTCTCCGGCTTTGCCCATATCGATGCCGTACACAATGCCGCGCATGATTATCGCCATTCGATGGGCTTTCCCTGCCACTGACGCGAGCAAGCGGAGCTTTCAAATGACTGTCTTTCGAAACGTCGTGTTCGTCGCGGCGCTGGCTGGGCTTGTGGCCGGATTGGCGATGAGTGCGATGCAGTTCTTTGCCACCACGCCGCTGATCGTCGCGGCTGAGGAATATGAAGGTATGGAGGTCGCGGCAGCACCGACCGCCGCGCCTGCAGCCGGAGCAGTGAGCCATTCTCACGATCACGGCCAAAGCCATGAGCATGACGATCATGGCCACGCCCATGACGGCTGGATGCCCGAGGATGGATTTCAGCGCGAAAGCCTGACGGTGCTTGCCAATGTCGTGACCGCCATCGGCTTCGGTCTCGTACTGGTCGTCGTCTCCGAACTGGCCGGCGGCATCCAGTCCTGGCGACAGGGCCTCTATTGGGGTTTTGCCGGCTTTGCCGTCTTCACACTGGGCCCCGGGCTCGGCCTGCCGCCCGAACTACCGGGCATGCCGGCGGCCGATCTCGTGGCAAGGCAGGCATGGTGGATCGCGACCGTCGCAGCCACGGCGGGAGGACTGGCGCTGATCGCCTTCGGGAAAAACGCGGTGTTTGCCATTGTCGGCGTAGCACTGATCGTGGCGCCGCATATCGTCGGCGCACCGCAGCCAGAGAGCCACGCTTCGCCAGTGCCGGTGGAATTGCACAGCCAGTTCGTCACAGCCGTCACGCTGACAAGCCTCGTCTTCTGGCTGATGCTAGGGACCATGGTCGGCATTCTGCGCGGCCGGTTCGCAGATTCCCAAACCGGCGCGGAGCAGGGCAGCCTTGCCTGATAACGCACGCCTGACCCTTGTCCTGGGCGGCGCCCGCTCGGGCAAGAGCAGCCATGCGGAAGGGCTGGTTACCGCCTTTCCGCCAGCCTGGACGTATATCGCCACTGCCGAAGCCTGGGATCAGGAGATGCGCGACCGCATTGCCCAGCATCAGGCCAGGCGAGGCGAGGGCTGGCGGACGATCAACGCGCCACTGCAACTGGCCGCCGCGCTTGAACAGATCGAGCCAGGCATGCCGGTGCTGATCGACTGCCTGACGCTCTGGCTGTCCAATCACATGCTGGCCGAAAACGATGTCGAGGCCGAATGTGAGCGCCTATTGGACATCTTTAGCCGACCACGCGGCCCCTGGGTCGCGGTTTCGAACGAGGTCGGGCTCGGCATCGTGCCCGACAATGCGCTCGGCCGCCGTTTCCGGGACGCGCAGGGCCGTCTCAATCAGATGGTCGCGTCACGCGCCGACGACGTGCTGATGCTGGTTGCCGGCATCCCCATGAAGGTGAAATGATGACCGATATCGACGAGACGAAGGCTGAACGCCACCGCGCCAAGATGGCCAAGCGCAAAGCGGTTCAGGACGCCGAGGTCGCTGAAAAGAAGATCGAGAAGGGGCTTCTGATCGTCAATACTGGCCCCGGAAAGGGCAAGTCGACGGCAGCTTTCGGGCTGGCGCTCAGGATGCTCGGCCATGGACGCCGCGTCGGCGTCGTCCAGTTCGTCAAGGGTGCATGGCATACGGGCGAGAAGGATGCGCTGGAGAAATTCGGCGATCTGATGACCTGGTACACGATGGGCGAAGGGTTCACGTGGGAGACGCAGGACCTTGCCCGCGATATTGCCGCAGCCGAAGCGGCCTGGGCGAAGGTGCGCGAGTTGATGGCCGACGAGACGATCGCGCTTCTCATCCTCGACGAGCTCAACATTGCGCTGCGCTACGATTACCTGCCGCTGGCAAAGGTGGTCGCGGAGCTACAGGCTCGCCGGCCGGACCTTCACATCGTCGTCACCGGGCGCAACGCCAAGCCCGAGCTGGTGGAAGCTGCCGACCTGGTCACGGAAATGGGCGCCGTGAAGCATCATTTCAAAGCCGGCGTGAAGGCCCAGCAGGGGATCGAGTTCTGATGGCTCGCAATGGTCGGAGGGTGTCCCTATCTCTGGCCTGGGAACATCACGCCCGTTGGAAACCATTTGATGAAATCCACCCCTGTTGCCTATCTGTTGCTTTTGCTTGGCCTCCTCGGCTTCTGCGGGCTACACCGCTTCTACACGGGCCGCTTCAAGAGCGGCCTCCTTTGGCTTTTGACGCTTGGGCTGCTGGGCATCGGACAGATCATCGACATTTTCCTGGTGCCGTCGATGGTGCGCGAGGCCAATCTGGAACATCGCGTCGACAGGCTGGAAGGCCGCCGCGGCTAGTCTGCCAAGTGCCCGGGCAACGCTCATGAGCCGCGCCATCATGTTCCAGGGGACAGGCTCAGACGTTGGCAAGTCCCTCGTCGTTGCAGGCCTTGCACGCGCGCTTGCCAATCGCGGCCTGAAGGTCGCGCCCTTCAAACCCCAGAACATGTCGAACAACGCTGCCGTCACGGAAGATGGCGGGGAGATTGGCCGTGCGCAGGCACTGCAGGCGAGGGCAGCCAAGGTCCCGCTCACCGTCCACATGAATCCCGTGCTCCTGAAGCCACAGAGCGAGGTGGGCGCCCAGATCGTCGTGCATGGCAAGGTCTGGGGCAGCGCTCGGGCCGCCGAATACCAGGGCATCAAGCCGAAGCTGATGCCCCACGTCCTCGACAGCTTCGACCGCATGAAGGCGGCGGCGGACATCGTGCTGGTCGAGGGCGCGGGCAGCGCGTCGGAAACCAATCTCAGAACCAACGACATCGCCAATATGGGATTTGCAGAGGCGGTCGATGTCCCCGTCGTACTGATCGGCGATATCGACCGGGGCGGGGTGATCGCCAGCCTGGTCGGCACGAAGCATGTCGTGGCCCCCGAAGATGCGGCGCGCATCGTTGGCTTCATCGTCAACCGTTTTCGCGGCGATCCGGCGCTGTTCGCGGACGGCATGATCGAGATCACCCGGCTGACAGGCTGGCAGTCCTTTGGACTGCTCCCCTTCTTCGCCGACGCCAGAAAATTGCCGGCGGAGGATGCGCTGGCCTTGAGCCATGGCAGCGACGGGAAAACAGGGGGCGGCAGGGTGAAGGTCGCGGTGCCGATCCTGCCTCATATCTCCAATTTCGATGATCTCGATCCGCTGGAAGCGGAACCGGAGGTCGAACTGATCAAGGTCCGGCCGGGAGAAGCATTGCCGGGCAACGCCGACCTCGTGCTGTTGGTCGGGTCCAAGGCCACGATCGCCGATCTCGCCGCCTTCCGTGTGGCCGGCTTCGACATCGATCTCGCCGCCCATGTAAGGCGCGGCGGGCAGGTGCTGGGCCTTTGCGGCGGCTACCAGATGCTGGGCCGGACAATTTCCGATCCCGAAGGGATCGAAGGGCCGGCGGGTGAGGTGGAGGGGCTTGGCCATCTCGCCATCGATACGGTGCTGACCGGCGAAAAGTGCCTCGTCACGGTCCGCGGGAAGACGGCGGACGGCGCGCCGTTTGTCGGCTACGAGATGCATATGGGCCGCACGGCAGGACCGGATTGCGCGAGGGCCTTCGCGACATTATCGGACGGCCGCCCGGACGGCGCGGTCTCGCAATCGGGCCGCGTATCGGGGACCTATGTCCATGGCCTGCTTGCAGATGACGCCCAGCGGGCAGTCTGGCTCAAGCGTCTCGGCTTGCCGCCTTCCGATCTCGCCTTCGAGGCGGGCGTGGAGGCCGCGCTGGACGCGCTAGCCGCCCATGTCGAGACGCATCTCGACGTCGACGGGATCATGGCCAGTGCGAGATAAGCACCGCCGCCAGCGCACCTGCAAGCGCGATCAGCAGCCAGTCGGCGATCCGGAAAAGCTGCAGCGCGCGCCTGATGTCGGCGCCCGTCGCCTCGCGCCGGCCGCCTTCGCCCATCAGCGCATCGTCCACGGTCTCGCCGCCGTAGACACGCGGCCCTGCCAGCGCGAGGCCGAGCGCGCCGGCCATCGCCGCCTCCGGCCAGCCGGCATTGGGCGAGCGGTGCCGATGGGCGTCACGGAAGATTGTCTGCCATGCGGCGCCCGGATTGGCGCCCGGCATCACCAAGGCAGCCACGACCAGGAGAATCCCGGTCAGCCGCGAGGCCGGCAGGTTGACCAGATCGTCGAGCCGGGCAGCGGCGAACCCGAACTGTGCGTGGCGCGGCGTGCGATGGCCGATCATGCTGTCGGCGGTGTTGATCGCCTTGTAGGCGGCCGCACCCGGCAGGCCGGCCACCGCCATCCACAAAGCCGGCGCCACCACGCCGTCAGAGAAGTTTTCCGCAAGGCTCTCGATCGCCGCTCGGGAGACTCCGGCCTCGTCGAGCGTTTCCGGGTCGCGCCCGACGATCATGGAGACGGCACGGCGGCCACCCTCCAATCCCTCCGTCTCCAAGGCAAGCGCGACCGCAGCGACGTGCTCCTCAAGGCTTTTCTGGGCAAGCAGGCTGGACGACAGAACGGCAAGCAGGATCAGTCCGAGCCATTGCCAGCCCAGCGCCCATTGCAGGACAAGGGCGGGCAGGATCGCGGCTGCGAGCAGCACCAGCAACGCCGCAAATCCGTTGCGACGCCGCTGGTCGGGCGTGTCCGTGTCACGGTTCCATTCCCGGTCGAGGCGGGATATCAGCGCGCCGATCCATGTCACCGGGTGGCCGATGAGGTCGACCAGGCGCTGCGGATAGCCGGCGAAACGCTCGAAAATCAGGGCCAGGAAGGCAAGAAGGACGGACATGTGGCCTGACAAGGATTGGACGGCGGCGATTCGCGACCACGGCGGCAGTCTGGAGCGGGCCCGTGCGCTGTTTCCAGACGCACCCCAGCCCGTGCTCGACCTGTCGACCGGGATCAACCCGCATGCCTATCCGTTTTCGCTTCCCGCCGCCACCGCCTGGACGCGCCTGCCGGAGTCGGGACGCCTCGAAACCCTAACGCGGCTGGCGGCCGAAGCCTATGGTGCGCCTTCGGCTCGAAACGTCGTGGCAGCGCCGGGAACGCAGATCCTGTTGCCGTTGGTGATGGGCCTGGTGGCGCCCGGCAAGGCCCGCATATTCGGCCCGACCTATGCCGAACACGCCCGCGCTGCAGCGCTTGTCGGGCATCGTGTCGAGGAGGTTTCGGAATTCGAAGCGCTTTTCGGCGCCGATCTGGCGGTCATCGTCAATCCCAACAACCCGGATGGGCGGATTGCGACCAAGGCAGATCTGCTGCGCCTCGTTAAGGACCTGCGGGGCAGGGGCGGACTGTTGGTGGTCGACGAGGCCTTCATGGATGTCGGCCCGGGCGCGGAAAGCATGTGCGGTGAGGCCGAGGAGGGCGCAGTCGTGGTGCTGCGCTCTTTCGGAAAATTCTTCGGACTGGCTGGGGTGCGGCTGGGCTTTGCTGTCGCTTCTCGTGAGTTGGCGACCCGGCTGGAAAGCCTGATGGGCCCCTGGGCCGTGTCCGGACCTGCTCTGGAAATCGGCATCGAGGCGCTCGGCGATGCGGCATGGCGAGAGACCATGCGCATGCAACTCGCTGATCGCGGCGCCAGACTGGACGAGATGCTGGGTGATGCAGGCTTCCAGGTGGGGGGCGGTACCGACCTCTACCGCTATCTCGAGTTCGATGCCGCCCCGCGCTTTTTCGATCATTGCGGCCGGCGCGGTATTTTGCTGCGTGCATTCGATAGGCGGCCGCATGCGTTGAGGATCGGGCTGCCGGGGGGCGAGGACGAATGGGCCCGTCTTGGAACCGCGCTGCGGGAATGGAAGGAAGTCACCCGATGATCCATGTGTCCCCTCGCTCGCGCCTGGAAGCAACGCTTGCGGCCTGCCGCGCTGAGAAACTGGTCACGTTGCTGCGCGAGGGCAGCGATTTCGTCCGTCCGGACATCATCGCCGAAGCGGATTTCCTGCTTCTCACCATGCACGACATCGTCGAGGAACGAGAGGGCATGCAAGCGCCGGCCATCCACCACGTCGAGGCACTTCTCACCTTCGCCGAAGGCTGGAAACGTAAGCGTCCGCTTGCCATCAACTGTTATGCTGGCATTTCGCGTTCGACGGCTGCAGCCTACATCATTGCCTGCGCACTCTCTCCCCGGCGCGACGAGGAGGAACTGGCCGCCACGCTGCGACGCCTTTCACCTTCTGCCACGCCGAATATCCGGCTCGTTTCGCTTGCCGACGACATATTGGGGCGCAGCGGCCGCATGACAGATGCGATCCGTGGTATTGGCAGGGGCGCAGAGGCGTTTGAGGGCGAACCGTTTGTATTCGCAGTCGACCCCCGCGATTAGAATTCTTTTCCAACGGCAAAACAAGTATCTGTTTTTTCACCGTAATTTCGTTCCAACAACACACCTAGACGCCATGCTGTTGGACCTGCGCTGCCGGATCTGCGCCCGCACACAAGTCTGCGGCGGCCGCCGATCGGCCGGCCATCATTGCCTCGCAGGAGCGCTTTCGATATGAGGGCGCAGCTTCACATCACCGAAGGGAAACGACCGACATGACCGCCATCGTCGACATCATCGGACGCGAGGTCCTGGACAGCCGCGGCAACCCCACCGTCGAAGTCGACGTAGTGCTTGAGGACGGCTCGATGGGCCGCGCCATGGTGCCGTCCGGCGCCTCGACCGGCGCCCATGAGGCGGTCGAGCTGCGCGACGGTGGAACCCGCTATCTCGGCAAGGGCGTCGAACAGGCCGTCGATGCCGTCAATGGCGAGATTTTCGATGCAATCGGCGGCTTGGAGGCGGAAAACCAGATCCATATCGACCGCACCATGATCGAATTGGACGGCACGGCCAACAAGAGCCGGCTCGGCGCCAACGCCATCCTGGGCGTCTCTCTGGCTGTTGCGAAGGCTGCCGCCGAGGCCGCGGACCTGCCGCTCTACCGCTATGTCGGCGGTGCCAGTGCCCATGTGCTGCCTGTGCCGATGATGAACATCCTGAACGGCGGCGCCCATGCCGACAACCCGATCGATTTCCAGGAATTCATGATCATGCCGGTCGGCGCGGAAAGCTTCCGCGAGGGCCTGCGCTGGGGTGCGGAAATCTTTCACACGCTCAAGAAAGGGCTGAAGGACGCCGGCCAAAACACAAATGTGGGCGACGAGGGCGGATTTGCACCGAACATCAAGAGCGCCCAGGCCGCGCTCGATTTTGTAATGACGTCCATCGAAAAGGCCGGCTACAAGCCCGGCGAGGAGATCGCCATTGCGCTCGACTGCGCGGCGACCGAGTTCTTCAAGGACGGCAATTACGTCTACGAGGGCGAGAAGAAGACGCGCGATCCCAAGGCACAGGCGAAATATCTTGCCAAGCTGGCCGCCGACTACCCGATCATCTCGATCGAGGACGGCATGTCGGAAGACGACTGGGAAGGCTGGAAGGAGCTGACCGACCGGGTGGGCGACAAGGTGCAGCTTGTCGGTGACGATCTCTTCGTCACAAATTCGGCGCGCTTGCGCGACGGCATCCGCATGGGCGTCGCCAACTCCATTCTGGTCAAGGTCAACCAGATTGGCACGCTGACCGAGACGCTCGACGCGGTCGAGACCGCGCATCGCGCCGCCTATACGGCCGTGATGTCGCATCGCTCGGGCGAGACGGAGGATTCCACGATCGCCGACCTGGCAGTGGCCACCAATTGCGGGCAGATCAAGACCGGCTCGCTGGCGCGCTCGGACCGGCTGGCAAAGTACAACCAGCTGCTGCGCATCGAAGAGGAACTGGGCGGCAGCGCGCGTTATGCCGGTCGCGCCGTGGTGAAGGCGTGACGGCGGACCGGTAACTGGACCTTAAGCATGTCCGTGGCACCAAGGGGTCTGTAACGCGTATCGTCGGACCCCTCGCCATGTGGACCCGCCACCACAAGCAACGTCGCACCGGTGCCTTGATCGTTCCGGTGCTTGCCGTCTGCTTCCTGTCCTATTTCGGTTTTCACGCCTATCACGGCGATTATGGCATCTATGCCAAGTACCGGCTCGAGGAGCGGATCGCCTATCTGGATCGCGAACTCGCCTCGGCCGAGAAGCGACGGTCCGAACTCGATCGCAAGGTTCGGCTGCTTCACGACGGGTCGCTGGAGCGCGACATACTCGACGAGCATGTGCGCCGGTCGCTGAACATGGCTCACCCCGATGACCTGATCATCATGCGCAGCGATCTTCGGTGATTAACTGAATTCCCGTTAATCGTTATTTTCATTCGATTTAAGAGTGGCTTAGCCGCATGGAAGCCATGCGAGAATGCGCATGGCTAAGCTGCCTGCTCCGTGCTAGCTTTTCATGAACTCGACGGGGCGAGCGCCCCGGAGCATGTCCGCAAAGAGACAGAACCAGGGAGACGAATCGCATGGCGACAGCCGCGAAGAAGACCGCTGCCCGACCAAGACAGCAGGGCGGGGCAGGCCAGGAGATCAAGACACCGCCGCCGGCCAAGCTTTCCAAGGAAGAAGAGATGCAGGCCTATCGGGACATGCTCTTGATCCGCCGTTTCGAGGAGAAGGCGGGCCAGCTCTACGGCATGGGTTTCATCGGCGGTTTCTGTCACCTGTATATCGGTCAGGAAGCGGTTGTTGTCGGCATGCAGATGGCGCTGAAGGAGGGTGATCAGGTCATCACCGCCTATCGCGATCACGGCCATATGCTGGCCACCGGCATGAGCCCGCGCGGCGTGATGGCCGAGCTCACGGGGCGCCGGAGTGGCTACTCCAAGGGCAAGGGCGGCTCCATGCACATGTTCTCCAAGGAGAAGCATTTTTATGGTGGCCACGGCATTGTCGGCGCGCAGGTGCCTCTCGGCACGGGGCTGGCCTTCGCCAATCGCTACCGCGACAACGACAACGTGTCTTTGACCTATTTCGGCGACGGCGCGGCCAATCAGGGCCAAGTCTACGAGAGCTTCAACATGGCCGCGCTGTGGAAGCTGCCGGTCGTCTACATCATCGAGAACAACCGCTACGCCATGGGCACGTCGGTCCAGCGTGCCTCGGCCGAGACCGATTTCTCGCAGCGTGGCACGTCCTTCAAGATTCCAGGCATTCAGGTCGACGGCATGGATGTGCGCGCGGTCAAGGCCGCCGGCGACATGGCGGTCGCGTGGTGCCGCGCCGGCAAGGGGCCGATCATCCTGGAAATGCAGACCTATCGCTATCGCGGCCACTCCATGTCGGATCCGGCCAAGTACCGTACGAAGGAAGAAGTGCAGAAGATGCGCTCCGAACAGGACCCGATCGAGCAGGTCAAGGAACGGCTCCTGAAGGCGAAATGGGCGACGGAGGACGATCTGAAGGCGATCGACAAGGAGGTGCGCGAGATCGTTGCCGATTCGGCCGATTTCGCACAGTCCGATCCAGAGCCCGATCCGTCCGAGCTCTACACGGATATTCTCAAGTAAGGGGGGAGGGCGCATCATGCCGATCGAAATTCTCATGCCCGCACTCTCGCCGACGATGGAAGAGGGCAACCTGGCCAAGTGGCTCAAGAAGGAGGGTGACGCCGTCGCCCCCGGCGACGTGATCGCCGAAATCGAGACCGACAAAGCGACTATGGAAGTCGAGGCTGTCGATGAGGGAACCATGGGCAAGATCCTGGTGTCGGAAGGCACTGAAGGGGTCAAGGTGAACACGCCGATTGCACTGCTGTTGCAGGAAGGCGAAAGCGAGGCCGATCTCGACAAGGGGGCAGCCGGCAAGGCCGACCAGGGCAAGCCTTCCTCCGACGAAAAGCAACAGCCCGAGGGTTCGGCCGGCGGCAAAGCGCGCGAGGCCGGAGACGAGCCGAGCGCCAAGAAGGATGGGACCAAGGTTCCGGCTGCACCGAAGGCGGATGTAGCGGCCGATCCCGACATTCCGGAAGGCACAGAGATGGTGCCGACAACGGTTCGCGAGGCGCTGCGCGACGCCATGGCCGAGGAGATGCGCCGCGACAGCGACGTCTTCGTCATGGGCGAGGAAGTTGCCGAATACCAGGGTGCCTACAAGATCACGCAGGGCCTGTTGCAGGAATTCGGTGCCAAGCGCGTCGTCGACACGCCGATCACCGAGCACGGCTTTGCCGGCGTCGGCGTCGGTGCGGCCTTTGCCGGGCTGAAGCCCATCGTCGAGTTCATGACCTTCAACTTCGCCATGCAGGCGATCGATCAGATCGTGAATTCGGCCGCCAAGACGCTCTACATGGCCGGCGGTCAGATGGGTGCGCCCATCGTCTTCCGCGGACCGAACGGCGCGGCCGCCCGCGTCGCGGCGCAGCACTCGCAGTGCTATGCCGCCTGGTATGGCCACATTCCCGGCCTCAAGGTGGTGATGCCCTACACGGCAGCAGACGCCAAGGGGCTGCTGAAGGCCGCCATCCGCGATCCGAACCCGGTGATCTTCCTGGAAAACGAGATACTCTACGGCCAGACCTTCGACGTGCCGAAGATGGACGATTTCGTGCTCCCCATCGGCAAGGCGCGCATCCACAAGACCGGCAAGGACGCCACGATCGTCTCCTTCGGCATCGGTATGACCTATGCCGTCAAGGCGGAGGAAAAGCTGCGTGAGCTGGGCATCGACGTCGAGATCATCGATCTGCGCACCATCCGCCCGCTGGACCTCGATACCGTCATCGAGTCGGTCAAGAAGACCAACCGTCTGGTGACCGTCGAGGAAGGGTTCCCGCAATCCTCGGTAGGCGACTTCATCGCTAGCCGCGTGATGCAGCGCGCCTTCGACCATCTCGACGCACCGGTCATCACCATTGCCGGCAAGGACGTGCCGATGCCCTATGCGGCCAATCTCGAGAAGCTGGCATTGCCAAATGTCGACGAGGTGGTCGAGGCGGTGAAAGCCGTCACCTACAGGGATTGAGGGAGGGCGCATCATGCCGATCAACATCACCATGCCTGCCCTCTCGCCCACCATGGAGGAGGGCAATCTGGCCAAGTGGCTGGTCAAGGAGGGCGACAGCGTCGCCCCCGGCGACGTGATTGCCGAGATCGAGACCGACAAGGCGACGATGGAAGTCGAGGCGGTCGACGAGGGCACCGTCGCCAAGATCCTCGTGCCGGAAGGCACCGAGGGCGTGAAGGTCAACGCCGTCATCGCAGTCCTTGCCGAAGAAGGCGAGGACGTGAAGGACGCGGCGAAGGGTGCGGACGATGGCTCCGGTGCACCGAAGGCCGAAGCGAAGCAGGATGCGGCAAACGCCTCCACCTCCTCCAAAGAGTCGGCCAGCGCAGAGCCTGAGCCCGCCGCGGCTTCACAGCAGCCGGCTGAAGCGCCCAAGAAGGCAGACAGCAAGAACGGCCGGGTTTTCGCGTCGCCGCTTGCCCGTCGCATCGCGAAGGATGCCGGGATCGACGTGTCGGCGCTCTCCGGCTCGGGCCCCCGCGGCCGTGTCGTGAAGGCCGACGTCGAGGCGGCGAAGGAAAAGGGTGTTGCCGCTCCTGCCGCCCAGAAGGGCGCACAGGCGGCCGCGCCGGCGGTCAAGCCGATGTCGGACGACGCCGTGCTGAAGCTCTTCGAGGAGGGCTCCTACGAGCTCGTTCCGCACGACAACATGCGCAAGACGATCGCCAGGCGCCTTGTCGAGGCGAAGTCCACCATCCCGCATTTCTACCTGACGCTCGACTGCGAGCTCGACGCGCTGCTGGCGCTGCGCACGCAGATCAACGATGCCGCCCCGAAGCGCAAGACCGAGAAGGGCGAGGAACCCGCCTACAAGGTGTCGGTCAACGATATGGTGATCAAGGCCATGGCACTGGCGCTGCGCGATGTGCCCGACGCCAACGCCTCCTGGACCGAAGGCGGCATGCTGAAGCACAAGCACGCGGATGTCGGTGTGGCCGTCTCCATCCCCGGCGGGCTGATCACCCCGATCGTGCGCCGCGCAGAGGAAAAGACGCTGTCGGCGATTGCCAACGAGATGAAGGATTTGGCTGCACGCGCCCGCAACAAGAAACTGAAGCCCGAGGAATACCAGGGCGGCACGACGGCGGTCTCCAATCTTGGCATGTTCGGCATCAAGGATTTCGCCGCCGTCATCAACCCGCCGCACGCTACCATTCTGGCGGTCGGCGCAGGCGAGCAGCGGGCCGTGGTCAAGAACGGTGCCGTCGCTGTGGCCACCATCATGTCGGTGACACTCTCGACCGACCATCGTGCCGTCGACGGGGCCTTGGGCGCGGAGCTTCTCGCCGCCCTCAAGCGCTACATCGAGAACCCGATGGGGATGCTGGTCTAGGACGCCAATCTACCCTTCCCGCAAGGGGAGGGGAACCGGCAGGGCAATCGCGATGAAAACCATCCTCTGCTACGGCGACTCGCTGACCTGGGGCTACGACCCGGAAGGGCCGGGTCGCCATGCGTCGGAAAACCGCTGGCCGTCGGTGCTGCAGGCGGCGCTGGGCGACAGGGCGCATGTCATCGCCGAGGGACTGAACGGCCGCACGACAGTCTTCGACGACCACGGCGGCCCCGCCGACCGTAACGGCGCGCGCGTCCTGCCGACGGTGCTCGCCAGCCATTCCCCGCTCGATCTCGTCATCATCATGCTCGGCTCCAACGACATGAAGCCGTGGCTTTCAGGCCGTGCCATGGCGGCCGCCAAGGGCATGCAGCGGCTGGTCGACATCATTCGGGGGCATCCCTGGGCGTTGGGCGCGGGCGTGCCTGACATCCTGCTGGTGGCGCCGCCACCGATGGTCGAAACGGCCGATCCCGACTTCGCGGCTATCTTCGAGGGCGGCGTGGCGCAGTCGCGCATGTTGGGCAGCCTCTACGCCGATCTCGCCGACGATACCGGCTGTGGGTTCTTCGACGCCGGTTCGGTGGCGCAAGCATCGCCGATCGATGGCGTCCATCTCGACGCCAGGAACACGCGCGCGATTGGCAAGGGATCGGAACCAGTCGTGCGCATGATGCTGGGATTGTAACCGAGTTCTGGCATGGTTGATACCGATCAAGGAGGTTGAGAGGCAGCGGGATAGGTGTGGAAGCAACAACAACCCAAGGAGTCGCTTTCCATGTCCCATACCCCGCATGAACTGGCCGAGGAGTTTCCCGAGCACGTCGACAAGATGCGCGAACTCAAGATGTCCAATGGACATTTCGCGCGGCTCTTCGACGAGTATCACGAAGTGAACCGCGCCGTTCATCGTGCCGAGACAAGAGTTGAGCCAACCGACGACGCGCATATGGAAGAAATGCGCAGAACCCGGATGCGGCTCAAGGACGAAATCTACGGAATGCTGACCGCCTGATACTGCGCGGCTGGCTTCCGTTCCCCGCGGGCAAACGCCTGCATGGAAAGAAGAGGAGCCAGCCGTGGCAGACAAGAGCTACGACATCATCATCATCGGCGGTGGACCGGGCGGCTATGTCGCGGCCATCCGTGCAGCGCAGCTGGGCCTCAAGACGGCCGTTGTCGAACGCGAGCATCTGGGCGGTATCTGCTCCAACTGGGGCTGCATCCCGACCAAGGCGCTGCTGCGCTCTGCCGAAATAATGCATCAGGCCCAGCACGCCAAGGACTACGGCCTGAAGCTCGACGGCACGATCAGCGCGGATGTGAAGGCCGTGGTCGACCGCGCCCGTGGCATCGCCCAGCGCATGAATGGTGGCGTCGGCATGCTGATGAAGAAGAACAAGGTCGACGTGATCTGGGGCGAGGCGAAGTTTTCGAAGCCCAACGAGATCAAGGTCTCGAAACCGTCCAAGAAGCCGATGGAACCGGCCGCGCCGGCGCCCAAGAACACGCTGGGTGCGGGCATCTATTCGGCCAAGCACATTGTCGTGGCGACCGGCGCGCGGCCGCGCGTACTGCCCGGCATCGAGCCCGACGGCAAGCTGATCTGGACCTATTTCGAGGCCATGGTTCCGACCGAGATGCCCAAATCGCTGATCGTCATGGGTTCGGGCGCCATCGGCATCGAGTTCGCCTCCTTCTACCGCACGATGGGTACCGAAGTGACCGTCATCGAGATGATGCCGACCATCATGCCCGTCGAGGACGCCGAGATCTCGAAATTCGCGCAGAAGCGGCTGGAAAGGCAGGGCATGAAATTCATGCTCGAGGCCAAGGTCGCAAAGGTCGAGAAGGGATCGAACTCGGTCACCGCCCATGTCGAGACCAAGGACGGCAAGATCGAGAAAATCACCGCCGACCGGCTGATCTCGGCCGTTGGCGTGCAGGGCAATATCGAAAATCTCGGCCTTGAGGAGATCGGCGTGAAGACCGAACGCGGCACGATCGCCATCGACGAATGGTGCCGCACCAATGTCGCGGGCGTCTACGCGATCGGCGACGTGGCAGGCGCGCCGATGCTTGCCCACAAGGCCGAGCACGAAGGCGTCATCTGCGTGGAGAAGATCGCCGGCGAGAAGGGCGTGCATCCGCTCGACAAGAGCCTGGTGCCCGGCTGCACCTATTGCCACCCGCAAGTGGCCTCGGTCGGCCTGACGGAGGCCAAGGCAAAAGAGGCCGGGCGCGACATCCGCGTCGGCCGCTTCCCCTTCGTCGCCAACGGCAAGGCCGTCGCGCTCGGCGAGGACCAGGGGCTGGTGAAGACCATCTTCGACAAGAAGACGGGCGAACTGCTCGGCGCCCACATGGTCGGCGCGGAAGTCACCGAGCTCATCCAGGGTTTCGTCGTCGCCATGAACCTGGAGACGACCGAGGAAGAGCTGATGCACACGATCTTCCCGCATCCGACGCTTTCGGAAATGATGAAGGAAAGCGTGCTGGATGCTTATGGGAAGGCGCTGAATATGTAAGCGCTTCCTGCCTGGGCCGGGTGGTTACATCCAGCCCCGATAGGGCCTATATGGGTCGAAAGAGAAACACGGCACCGAACATGGTCACTGTCCTTGACACCACGACGCAGAAGCCGCGCCCGCGGCACCCGGAAAAGGCGCATCGGCCCGATACCGAGATCCAGCGCAAGCCGGAATGGATCCGCGTGCGCGCGCCCGTCTCCAAGGGCTATCTGGAGACCCGCGAGATCGTGAAGTCGCACGGGCTGGTGACGGTGTGCGAGGAAGCCGGCTGCCCGAATATCGGCGAGTGCTGGGACAAGAAGCACGCCACCTTCATGATCATGGGCGAGATCTGCACCCGCGCCTGCGCCTTCTGCAACGTGGCGACCGGCATTCCCGCACCGCTCGACCGCAGCGAGCCTGAGCAGGTGGCCCGCGCGGTGGCGAAGATGGGGCTCAACCATGTGGTCATCACCTCGGTCGACCGTGACGATCTCGACGATGGCGGCGCGCAGCATTTCGTGGAGGTGATCGAGGCGATCCGCCGGGCGGCGCCCGGCACAACGATCGAGATCCTGACGCCCGACTTCCTGCGCAAGCCCGGCGCGCTCGAGAAGGTCGTCGCGGCAAGACCCGACGTCTTCAACCACAATCTGGAGACGGTGCCGTCGAAATATCTGAAGGTGCGGCCCGGCGCGCGCTATTTCCACTCGATCCGGCTCCTGCAGCGGGTCAAGGAACTCGATCCGACCATGTTCACCAAGTCCGGCATCATGGTCGGGCTCGGCGAGGAGCGTAACGAGGTCCTGCAGCTCATGGACGATCTGAGGACGGCCGATGTCGATTTCATCACCATCGGCCAGTATCTGCAGCCGACCCGCAAGCACCATGAGGTGATGAAGTTCGTCACGCCCGACGAGTTCAAGGCCTATGAGACAACCGCCTATTCCAAGGGTTTTCTGATGGTGGCCTCAAGCCCGCTGACGCGTTCGTCGCACCATGCGGGCGATGATTTCGAGCGCCTGCGCGCAGCGCGCCAGGCCAAGCTGGCGGTGGCCGGCTGACGCGATGCCCCAGTACGAAACCACACGCCGGGTCGCCCACTCGCCCGAAAACATGTTCGCACTCGTGGCGGATGTCGAGCAGTACCCACAATTCCTGCCCATGTGCGAAGCGCTGGCCGTCCGGTCGCGCCGCGAGAGGGAAGGGATCACACTGCTCGTCGCAGACATGACGGTCGGCTACAAGGCGATCCGCGAGACCTTCACCAGCCAGGTGGTCCTGCGTCCGGACAAGAACCTCATCGACGTGCGCTATGTCGACGGGCCGTTCCGGCATCTTGAAAACCGCTGGACCTTCGAGGCCGCAGACGACGGCGGCTGTCTCGTCCACTTCCACATCGAGTATGAGTTCAAGAGCCGCATCCTCGGTGCGGTGATGGGGGCGATGTTCGATCGGGCCTTCCGCAAATTCGCCGAAGCCTTCGAAAAGCGCGCCGACGAGATTTACGGCCGCCAGAAGGCGGCTGGCTAGAGGTCAGTGCCGGCTGCCTGGAGCAGCAATTCGAGCGCAAAGCCCGTCGCCGCCTCCCGGATGGCGGCGCGACCTTCGTCGGCGAAGAGCCTGCGATGCGGCCGTGCATCGGCGCCGCGGCGTGCCACAGCGAACCAGACCAGTCCTACGGGCTTTTCGGCCGTGCCGCCGCCCGGTCCCGCGACCCCGGTGATGGAAACGGCGATGTCGGCACGCGACCGGGCAAGCGCGCCCAGGACCATTTCGCAGGCTGTGTCCCCGGATACCGCGCCGTGCCGCGCCAGCGTTTGCTCGGTCACAGAGAGAATTTCCTGCTTGGACTCGTTCGAATAGGTCACGAAACCGCGCTCGAACACGTCCGACGACCCGGCGATGTCAGTAAGTGCCGCTGCTGCCAAGCCGCCGGTGCAGGATTCGGCAGTAACAACCTTCAGCCCGCGCGCGCGGCACGCGTCCAATACCTGGCGGGCAAGGGCTTCGGTGCGGCTCATTCGGCAAGGCTGCCCGGATAGGCGACAGTCGCCGTGGCGATAGCCGCAATGCCTTCGCGCCGGCCGAGAAAGCCGAGGCCTTCATTGGTTGTTGCTTTAACAGAGATGCGATCGGCGGAAATGGCAAGCATAGCGGCCATCTCCACCACCATGGCCTCGCGGTGCGGACCAATCTTGGGCGCCTCGCAGATCAGCGTCACGTCAGCATTGGCGATGCGCCCGCCTTTTTGACGGACGAGGCGCACCGCCTCTTCCACGAAGATTCGCGATGCCGCTCCCTTCCATTGCGGATCAGAAGGCGGGAAATGCGTGCCGATATCGCCCGCCCCGCAAGTGGCAAGAAGCGCGTCGGTGAGCGCATGCAGCCCCACGTCGGCATCGGAGTGGCCGTCGAGACGGCGGTCGTGCGGAATGGCAATGCCACAAAGCGTGACGTGATCGCCTGGCGCGAAACGATGCACGTCGTAGCCATTGCCGGTGCGGATGTCGGGAAAACTTGCGGATGTGCCATTGAGGCGTGCGTCGGCCATGACGATGTCCCTTGCCCATGTCAGCTTGACGTTGTCGGGAGACCCCTCGACAAGTTTGACGGGAATGCCCGCCCATTCGGCGATGGCCGCGTCGTCCGTGAAATCGTCGCGGCCTTCGTCGTGGGCCTTTTCATGCGCACGAAGGATCGGGTCGAACGGAAAGCCCTGTGGCGTCTGGGCCGCGAAGAGACCCGTCCGGTCGACGGTACCGGATACAAGCCCCGCCCCATCGCCCTTCTTGATCGTATCCGACACGGCGAGCGCCGGCAGCGAACCTTGGCGGGGACCGATGCCCGCGATCACCCTGTCGATGAGCGCCGGATCGACGAAGGGACGCACGCCATCGTGGATGAGGACATGATCGACATTGCTGTCCTTCAGCGCCAGCAGGCCCAAACGCGTCGATGCCTGTCGCGTTGATCCGCCTGCAATTGCCCTGATGCGACCATCCATTCCGGGCGTGGCAGCAGCGTAGAGATCCGTGTCGTCGGGATGTATGGCCACGACAATCTCGGCGATGGAGGCATGGGCCGAGAATACCTCGAGCGTGCGGCGCAGGACCGGTTGGCCGCCGACATTTCGATACTGTTTGGGCCCTTCCCGGGTTGCGCCAGCGCGTTCCCCGCGCCCGGCCGCGACCACCACCACGCCAATTCTGCCGGCTGTCATATTGATTACGTGCCTTGCTTCTATACCTGCGTGACGGTTAGTAGGCGCGTTGGCAAAAGGCCAGACTTATTCACCAAGCCACACCACAACTGGCAAAAGCCGGTTGCGCCGCCAAACGAACATGTCTACTAGTTGGGCAGGAAGCAATTTTGCTTGGTTTTTGTGCATGTCCGTCACCGAGGTTCTTGCCTGCCCCCTGACCGTAGACCGGGTCCAGTTTTCAAACAGGGTCTTTCTTGCGCCCATGTCCGGCATCACGGACCTTCCGTTCAGGCTGCTTTCTGTGGCGCACGGGGCAGGGCTGGTTGTGTCGGAGATGGTCGCCAGCGGCGAACTCGCCAAGGGACGCCGACAGTCCGCTCTGCGCATCAGGCGCCCGGACGTGCCTGTGCACATGGTACAGCTTGCCGGCCGTGATACCGAATGGCTGGCCGAAGGGGCGCGCATCGCGGCGGGCGAGGGGGCCGACATCATCGACATCAACATGGGCTGCCCGGCCAAGAAGGTCACCGGCGGTTATTGCGGATCGGCGCTGATGCGCGAACCCGACCATGCGTTGTCGCTGATCGAGGCGGTTGTTTCAGCGGTCGACGTGCCGGTGACGGTGAAGATGCGGCTTGGCTGGGACGAGACGAGCCTGAATGCACCCGATATCGCCCGGCGGGCGGAGAATGCCGGTGTGCGCATGATCTCCGTGCATGGCCGCACGCGCTGCCAGTTCTACAAGGGGGGCGCGGACTGGCGGGCGATTGCAAGGGTCAAGCAGGCCGTTTCGATCCCCGTCGTCGCCAATGGTGACGTTGCCAGTCTCTCCGATGCACGGGCGGCACTCGCGCTTTCCGGCGCGGATGCAGTCATGGTCGGCCGCGCACATTACGGCGCACCATGGCTTGCCGGCCAGATCGCCGCGGAAGCTGCATCGTCAGAGGCGGCCGGTATCCCCCAAAACGCCGAGGAACTTGGAGATTATGTCGAGGCGCACTACCGCCACATGCTGTCTTTCTACGGCATCGAGAGCGGGCTGAGGCAGGCACGCAAGCATCTCGGCTGGTATCTCGACCGCCACGCGCCGCAAACATCCGATGCGGCCCGCAAGGCGATCCTGACCAGCCTCGACATTGAACAAGTGATGATCGGCATGCGGGACGCATTCCTGCGTGCTGGCGAGACAATGGCGGAAGCAGCATGAGCCAGGCGGCGGTCAAGAATTTCAACCCGGCCTCGATCGTGCTCGACACGATCCGCCATCCGGTCATCATGGTCGGGCCTGATGGCCACATCACCTTTGCAAATTCGGAGGCGGAGGACTTCTTTCGTTCGAGCGCCACCTCGCTCGCCAGGAACACGCTCGACCACTACATCCCCTTCGGCAGCCCTTTGATTGCCCTCGTCGACCAGGTGCGGGAGCGCCGCTCGCCCTATAACGAGTACAGGGTCGACATTTCCTCGCCGCGGCTTGGCCCGGAGCGCGTGGTCGATCTCTATGTAGCGCCGGTGCCGGAAATGCCTGGCTCAGTCGTGGTGATGTTCCAGGAACGCTCCATGGCCGACAAGATCGAGCGCCAGATGACCCATCGCGGCGCGGCACGGTCGGTAACAGGGCTGGCGGCCATGCTGGCCCACGAGATCAAAAACCCGCTGTCTGGCATTCGCGGCGCGGCGCAGTTGCTTGAGACAGTCGTATCTGATGCGGACAGGGCGCTGACCCAGCTGATTACGGAGGAAACCGACCGGATCGTCTCGCTCGTCGACCGCATGGAAGTGTTTTCCGACGAGCGGCCCATCGACCGCTACCCGGTCAACATCCACGTCGTTCTCGATCACGTGAAGGCGATCGCGACAAACGGTTTCGCCAGCCGCATCCGCATCGTCGAGGACTACGATCCGTCCTTGCCGCCCGTCTATGCCAATCGCGACCAGCTCATCCAGGTCTTCCTGAACCTCGTCAAGAACGCGGCTGAGGCAATCGGCGACAATCCCAACGGTGAGATCGTGCTGTCGACCGCCTTTCGTCCCGGTATACGACTGTCGGTTCCCGGCACGCAGGACCGGGTCTCGCTGCCACTGGAGTTCTGTGTGCGCGACAACGGATCCGGCGTGCCGCCCGACATACTTCCGATCCTGTTCGATCCCTTCATCACCACCAAGCAGAACGGCTCCGGTCTCGGCCTCGCCCTGGTGGCCAAGATCATTGGCGAGCATGGGGGCGTCATCGAGTGCGATTCCTCGCAACGTGGCACCACATTCCGCATCCTGATGCCCGCCTGGCGTCAGGAAGAAGAGGGCGGTCAAGCCGCAGCGGAGAAGACATGACCAAGCTAGGCAGCATACTGGTCGCCGACGACGACGCGGCCATCCGCACCGTTCTCAGTCAGGCCTTCTCACGGGTCGGCCACGATGTGCGCGTTACCTCCAACGCCTCTACGCTCTGGCGCTGGATCGCGGCCGGCGACGGCGATCTGGTGATCACCGATGTGGTCATGCCGGATGAGAACGCGTTCGACATGTTGCCGCGCATCAAGAAGGCGCGGCCGGATCTCCCTGTCATCGTCATGAGCGCCCAGAACACGTTCATGACGGCAATCCGCGCTTCGGAAACCGGCGCCTACGAATATCTGCCAAAGCCTTTCGACCTGTCGGAACTGATGACCATCGTCAGCCGGGCCCTGTCCGAGCCCAAGAGGGCTAAGCCGGATGCCCGGCTGGAGGAGCAGGCGGAGTCGATGCCGCTCGTCGGGCGATCGCCTGCGATGCAGGACATCTACCGCATGCTCGCGCGCATGATGCAGACCGATCTGACGGTGATGATCTCGGGCGAATCGGGCACTGGCAAGGAACTGGTTGCGCGCGCGCTGCATGATTTCGGGCGCCGCCGGAACGGACCGTTCGTGGCGATCAACATGGCGGCGATCCCACGCGACCTGATCGAATCGGAGCTTTTCGGGCACGAAAAAGGTGCTTTTACCGGCGCGCAAAGCCGATCCACGGGTCGGTTCGAGCAGGCGGAAGGCGGGACGCTGTTCCTTGATGAGATCGGCGACATGCCCATGGAGGCCCAGACGCGACTGCTGCGCGTCCTGCAGCAGGGCGAATACACGACGGTGGGCGGCCGTACCCCGATCCGCACGGATGTGCGCATCGTGGCAGCGACCAACAAGGACCTGCGCACATTGATCAATCAGGGCCTGTTTCGCGAGGACCTGTTCTACCGTCTCAATGTCGTGCCGCTGCGGCTCCCACCGCTGCGGGAGCGCAGCGAGGACATACCGGATCTGGTGCGGCACTTCTTTGCCCAAGTGGAAAAGGAAGGCCTTACCGCCAAGCGCATATCGAATGCCGGGCTGGACCACATGCGCCGCTACGCCTGGCCAGGCAATGTGCGCGAGCTCGAAAACCTCGTCAGGCGGTTGGCTGCACTCTATCCGCAAGACGAAATCACACCTGAAATCGTCGAGCAGGAACTGCGGACGGGGGAGTTCGGCATCGCATCGGACGAACCTGCAAACCTGCCGGAGAATCTCTCTATCGGGCAGGCCGTCGAACAGTATCTGCAACGCTATTTCGCCAGTTTCGGGCCGGACCTGCCGCCCGCGGGCCTCTATCAACGTATTCTCGCCGAAGTCGAATACCCGCTGGTAATGGCCGCAATGACCGCCACGCGCGGCAACCAGATCAAGGCGGCCGAACTTCTGGGCGTGAATCGGAATACGCTGCGCAAGAAAATTCGAGAATTGGGCGTCAACGTTTACCGGGGATCGCGCCAGAACTGAGCAGGTTTGCAAATTGCAGCAGGGCGGCGATTGTTGCACAATCGCCACATTGCATTGCATAGATGCTGCAGACTGAGGCCGGACTCGCGCATGACGATCCAAACACCTGCAATACCCGCGGCGGCGGCGCCGACGGTCGTCCCGCCTGAGGGTCGGCGGCTGCTCGCCACGCCCGGGATTCTGGCTGTCCTGGGCGGATTGGCGGCCGCGGCAGTGTCATTTGCCATCCTGCTTGGCCTGACGCCGATCACGCCGGACACAACCGTGACCTTGACGCTGATCGGCATCAACCTGGCCTTCGTGCTGTTTCTGGTTGCCCTGATCGCGCGAGAGGCACATCGCCTGCTCCAGTCGCGCAGGCGCGGCAAGGCGGCTTCGCGGCTGCACGTGCGCATTGTCACGATGTTCTCGCTGGTCGCCGCGATCCCGGCGATCCTGATTGCCGTCATTGCTTCCATTACGCTCGATATCGGCCTCGATCGCTGGTTCGAGATCAGAACGCGTGTGATCGTCAATTCGTCGCTGTCGATTGCCGAAGCCTATGTAAACGAGAATGCGCGCAATCTGCAGGGTACGACGCTGTCGATGGCTTACGATCTCGATCAGGCGCGTACCCTTTACCAGCTCGACAGGACGGGATTCCGAACGCTGCTGGGCCAGCATGCGATGGCAAGGGCGCTCGACCACGCGGCACTCATTCGCGAAGACGGTTCGCTGATCATGCAGGCCGAGACCAGCGCCGACTTTCCGCTGCCGGAGCCACCTATCGAGGCCGTCCAGACGGCATCGGACGGTTTGCCGGTGCTCATCGAACCGCGCGTTCGCAACATTGTAGGTGCCATCGTGCAGTTGCGCGAAATTGAGGGCGCCTATCTCTACACGATCCGGACGCTGGACGCGGAGGTGATCCGGGCGCGCCAGATCGTGCGCGCCAACACGGATGAATACCGGACCCTGGAGAGCAACAGGTTTTCGACACAGGTTGCCTTTGCGATCATTTATCTGGGCGTAACGCTGATTGTCGTCCTCTCAGCCATCTGGACCGGCATTGCGGTCGCTGACCGGCTGGTGCGGCCGATCCGGCAGCTGATTGGCGCCGCCGATGAGGTGGCGACCGGCAACCTCGACGTTTCGGTACCCGTCCGGCCATCCGATGGCGACGTCGCGTCGCTGGGAGATACGTTCAACAAGATGTTGCTGCAGCTGAAAAGCCAGCGCAATGAACTGATCAGGGCCAAGGACGTCATCGATGAACGCCGTCGCTTCTCCGAGGCCGTGCTGGAAGGTGTCACCGCAGGCGTCATAGGCGTCGACGAGCGCGGCCGTATCGCTATCCTCAATGGCTCGGCCGAGACGATGCTCGGCCTGCCGGCAAAGGCTGCCATAGGCCGCTCTCTGGCCGAGTTGCTGCCGCAGGTGGGCGCGGTATTCGATGCGGGCCGCATGTCGGGCCGACCGGTGCATCGAGAACAGATCGCCTTCATGAGAGGTGGGCTAGAGCGCACTTTCAACGTTCAGGTGACGATCGAACGAGGCCAGGCGCGGGTCAGCGGTCGATCCTTCGTGGTCACGGTCGACGACATTACCGATCTGGTCAACGCACAGCGTTCCTCCGCCTGGGCCGACGTGGCGCGACGCATCGCGCACGAAATCAAGAATCCGCTGACGCCGATCCAGCTGTCGGCGGAGCGCATCCGCCGGCGGTACGGCAAGGTGATCACCGAAGACCGAGAGGTCTTCGACCAGTGCACGGAAACGATCATCCGGCAGGTCGGCGACATTGGCCGCATGGTCGACGAATTCTCCGCCTTTGCCCGCATGCCGAAGCCGGACATGAAACTGCTCGATCTGCGCGAGGCCCTGCGCGAGGCATCCTTCCTGGTCGAGGTCAGCCGCGGCGACATCGCCTTCACGCGCGATTTCGGCGACGATCCGCTGACGGGCACATTCGACCACCGACTTCTCAGCCAGGCTTTCGGCAATCTGATCAAGAACGCAGCCGAATCGATCGAGGCGGCCGGGCGCGAAACCCCGGGCGAAATCCTTGTCAGGGCGCGCCGCGAAGACAACACCATCATGGTCGACATACTGGACAATGGCAGGGGTCTGCCGCACGAGAACCGACAGCGTCTCCTCGAACCCTATATGACGACGCGTGAAAAAGGGACGGGCCTTGGTCTCGCGATTGTCAAAAAGATCGTGGAGGACCATGAGGGTCGACTCGAGCTGCACGATGCTCCAGCCGACTTTCATGGCGGTGTAGGCGCAATGATCCGGGTCGTGCTGCCTGGAGTTCGCAAAGTGGGCCCGAAAGCGCCGCATGACGATGCAGCCAGAGGGCAAATGGAAAAGGTTGAAAATGGCGTCTGACATACTGATCGTCGATGACGAGGAGGACATTCGCGGTCTCGTCGCAGGCATACTGGACGACGAAGGTCACGAAACGCGAACTGCGCACGACAGTGACAGCGCGCTGGCCTCCATCGCCGATCGCGTGCCGCGTCTGGTCTTCCTCGACATCTGGCTGCAGGGTTCCCGCCTCGACGGCCTGGCCCTGCTTGACGAGATCAAGAAGCTGCATCCCGATCTGCCGGTGATCATGATTTCCGGTCACGGCACGATCGAAACCGCCGTTTCCGCCATCAAGCGCGGCGCCTATGATTTCATCGAGAAGCCCTTCAAGGCCGACCGGCTGATCCTGATCGCAGAGCGTGCGCTGGAAACCTTCAGGCTCAAGCGCGAAGTCAGCGACCTCAAGAAGAGAACGGGCGAGACGTTCGATCTCATCGGCAGGTCGGCTGCCATGAACCATTTGCGCAGCACGATCGAGCGCGTGGCGCCAACCAACAGCCGCATCATGGTGATCGGGCCATCGGGCAGCGGCAAGGAACTCGTCGCGCGCGCCATCCACGCTCTCTCGTCGCGCAGCAACGGTCCGTTCGTGACGCTCAACGCCGCCACGATCACGCCCGATCGCATGGAAATCGAGCTTTTTGGCACCGAAGCCAACGGTGCCGAACGCAAAGTTGGCGCTCTGGAAGAAGCCCACCGCGGCATCCTCTATATCGACGAGATCGCAGACATGCCCCGCGAGACGCAGAACAAGATCCTGCGCGTGCTGGTCGATCAGCAGTTCGAGCGGGTAGGGGGCACCAAGCGGGTTAACGTCGATGTCCGCATCATCTCGTCGACCGCGCGCGATGTGGAGAAGATGATCGCGGAAGGCCGTTTCCGAGAAGATCTCTACCATCGGCTGGCCGTGGTCCCGGTCGTCGTCCCGGCGCTCTCGGAGCGGCGCGAAGACATTTCGGAGCTTGTCGAGCATTTCATGAAGCAGATGGGTGCCCAGGCCGGAATCCGGCCGCGACGTCTCGGCGAGGATGCCTTGGCGGTGCTGCAGGCGCATAACTGGCCGGGCAATGTCCGCCAGTTGCGCAACAATATCGAACGACTCATGATTCTCGCGCGCGGAGACGACGACGGTGCTCCCATAACTGCCGACCTCCTCCCAGCTGAGATCGGCGATGTCATGCCGCGTGCGCCCAACCAGTCCGACCAGCACATCATGGCGCTGCCGCTGCGCGAGGCGCGCGAAATGTTCGAGAAGGAATATCTTCTCGCACAGATCAACCGTTTTGGCGGCAATATCTCGCGGACGGCGGAATTCATCGGTATGGAACGCTCGGCGCTCCATCGCAAACTCAAATCGCTTGGCGTATAAGCGCGATGAGAATCCCGACCGGTTCATGCGGTCGGGCAACGGCGAACGGGAAGTTGCGGCATGCGCGTCATCATCTGCGGGGCAGGGCAGGTCGGTTTCGGCATTGCCGAGAAGCTCGCATCCGAACAGAACGACGTTTCGGTCATCGACACATCGGCCGAGCTGATCCGCGGCATACGAGACATGCTGGACGTGCGCGGATTCGTGGGGCACGGGTCGCATCCCGACACGCTGGAAGCGGCCGGCGCCCAGCAAGCCGACATGCTGATCGCGGTCACACTGCATGACGAGGTCAACATGACCGCCTGTCAGGTTGCGCATTCGCTCTTCAACGTACCGACGAAGATCGCCCGCATCCGGTCGCAATCCTATCTGCGACCGCATTACATGGATTTGTTCTCACGCGAGAACCTGCCCATCGACGTCATTATCTCGCCGGAACGCGAGGTCGGCGACATGGTGCTGAGGCGCATCGATCTTCCCGGTGCAACCGACATCGTCCGCTTTGCGGACAACAAGATCGTGGTCGTCGCCATCGAATGTCTTGAGGACTGCCCCGTGGTGAACACGCCGCTGGCGCAGTTGACGGAGCTGTTTCCCGATCTGCAATCGACCGTGGTTGGGATCGTGCGCCAGGACAAGCTCTTCATTCCCCACTCAAGCGATCAATTGATGACCGGGGATCTTGCCTATGTAGTCACCACGCAAGAGCATGTGCGTCGTACGCTCGGACTGTTCGGGCACGACGAAAAGGCCGCAACGCGTATTGTGATTGCCGGCGGCGGCAATATCGGACTGTATGTCGCGCGCGCCATCGAAAGCCGACAAGGACATACCCGAATCAAGATCGTCGAGCGCTCACGCGAACGCGCGGTCGCCATCGCCGACGAACTTCGCCGCACGGTGGTCCTGCATGGCAGCGCGCTCGACCAGAAGCTCTTGATGGAGGCGGACATCCAGGAGGCGGACCTGATGGTTGCGCTGACCAATGACGATCAGGTCAACATCCTGTCCAGCGTCATGGCCAAGCAGCTGGGCTGCAAGTCCAACCTGACCCTGCTCAACAACCCCGCCTATCACGATTTTGCCGGCATTCTGGGCATCGACGCCCATGTGAACCCGCGCACAGTGACGATATCGCGCGTGCTGCAGCATGTTCGCCGCGGACGTATCCGCGCGGTTCACAGCGTGCAGAAAGGTGCCGCCGAGGTCATCGAGGCGGAGGCGCTGGAAACGTCACCGCTGGTCGGGCAGCCACTGCGCGACCAGGAACTGCCTGACGGGATCCGTCTCGGCGCGGTCTATCGCGACGGCCAGGTGATCAAGCCGAGCGGCGATCTGCGTATCAAGCCGAAGGATCGGGTGGTGATCTTCGCCAAGGCGAGTGCCGTCAAACACGTGGAGCAGATGTTCCGCGTCAGCCTCGAATTCTTCTGATACGAGTACACGAGAGGTCGCATGTCCCGCATTGCCTATGTCAACGGCCGCTATGTCCCGCACAATTCCGCCAGCGTCCACATAGAAGACCGCGGCTATCAGTTCGCCGATGGCGTCTATGAAGTCTGCGAGGTCGCGCGCGGCTATATCATCGACATGCCCCGGCACCTCGACAGGCTCGGCCGCTCGCTGGGCGAACTGCGCATTTCCTGGCCAATGGGTCGCAAACCGCTCGAGATGGTGCTGCGCGAGGTGGTACGGCGCAACAAGGTGGTCAACGGGCTGGTCTACCTGCAGGTGACACGCGGCGTGGCCAAGAGGGACCATTTCTTTCCCTCCGCCGGCACGGCACCTGCCATCGTGGTGACGGCGAAGCGGACTGATCCACGGGCTGCCTCGAAGAAGGCTGCGAAGGGCATCAGCGTCATCACCGTGCCCGAAAACCGCTGGGAGCGGGTCGACATCAAGTCGGTTGGCCTCTTGCCTAACGTTCTCGCGCGACAGAAGGCGAAGGAAGCCGGCGCGCAGGAAGCCTGGTTTCTGGATACGGACGGCACAGTGAAGGAAGGTGCGGCCACCAACGCCTGGATTGTCACGGGAGAGGGAGTATTGGTCACCCGCCCGGCAGAAAGCGGCATTCTGCGTGGTATCACGCGCGCAACCGTCATGGACATTGCAGCGCGCCACAACATGAAGGTGGAGGAACGGCCCTTCAGTGTCGAGGAAGCGCTTTCTGCCCGCGAAGCGTTCATCACGGCAGCCACGACGGTGGTGATGCCAGTGGTGGCGATCGACGGGCATCCTGTGGCCAACGGTCACCCCGGTTCGGTTGCCCTGTCGCTGCGAGAGGCCTTTTTTGACGTTGCGGAAAAGACCCTTGCCTGATATCCGCAGTGTCCCCGCCGTTTTGGCAGGGTGCAGCGACCGGTGTCTCGGTGGGCACCGATCGCGATCTTGTATACTTGACAGCTGCCCGCCTTTTGGGCGCTACTAGAGGGACACCGCAGGGGGCAAAGAAGAAAAAATGGCGGAACGTACCCAGAATTTGCAGGACCTTTTCCTTAACACCGTCCGCAAGAGCAAGAACCCGCTGACGATCTTTTTGATCAACGGCGTGAAGCTGACCGGCGTCGTCACGTCGTTCGACAATTTCTGCGTCCTCTTGCGCAGGGATGGCCACTCGCAGCTTGTCTATAAGCATGCGATCTCGACCATCATGCCGAGCCAGCCGGTGCAGCTCTTCGAAGCGGACGAGAACCGCGAGGCCTGATTGGCCAACGACATTGTTCCTCAGGTCCGTTCGACAGCCGAGGTAACGGCGCGAGCGCTGGTGGTTGTGCCGGTCCTGCCGCAGCACAAGCGCGATGGTGGACGCGTTGGCGAACGCACGCCACAGGCGCGCCTGGAAGAGGCGATTGGCCTGGCGCTGGCGATCGACCTCGAACCCGTGCATTCGGAAGTCACAACGGTGAATTCCCCTCGCGCGGCAACGCTGCTTGGCAGCGGAAAGCTTGCCGAACTCGCTGATATCGTGAAGGAACAGGAGGCGGAACTGGTCGTCGTCGACCACGCGCTTTCGCCGGTCCAGCAGCGCAACCTCGAGAAGGAACTGCACGCCAAGGTGCTCGATCGTACCGGGCTCATCCTGGAAATCTTCGGGCGCCGCGCGCGTACGAGGGAAGGGCGCCTTCAGGTCGATCTCGCCCATCTAGAATATCAGCGCGGCCGGCTTGTCAGAAGCTGGACCCACCTTGAGCGCCAGCGCGGTGGCGGCGGCTTCATGGGCGGGCCTGGCGAAACCCAGATCGAGGCCGACAGGCGGCTTCTGCAGGACCGCATCACGCGGCTGAAACGCGAACTCGAGCAGGTTCGCCGCACGCGCGATCTGCACCGCTCGAAACGGCGCAAGGTGCCGCATCCAATCGTTGCGCTGGTGGGCTACACCAATGCTGGCAAGTCGACCCTGTTCAACCGCCTGACAGGCGCCGGTGTTATGGCAAAGGACATGTTGTTTGCCACGCTCGACCCGACGCTGCGGCGGGTGAAGCTCCCGCATGGGACCGAGGTCATCTTCTCCGATACGGTGGGCTTCATCTCGGACCTGCCGACCCATCTGGTGGCTGCCTTCCGTGCAACCCTGGAAGAGGTGATCGAGGCCGACCTCGTCATCCATCTGCGTGACATCGCCGATCCCGACACTGCGGCCCAGGCCGAGGACGTGGTCGAGATTCTGACCGATCTCGGCGTGGAGCGGGACGATGCGCGCGTGCTGGAGGTCTGGAACAAGATCGACCTTTTGGAACCGGACCAGCACGACCATGTCGTTCAAGCCAGTGGCGCAGCACAAGCGTTCGCGGTTTCGGCGGTCACGGGCGAGGGCGTCGATGGCCTGCTGACAGAGATCGAGCGGCGTATTGCGGGAAAGCTGGAGGAAATGGAGCTTCAGTTGTCCTCCGACCAGCACGCCGAACTGGAATGGATCTACCGCAACGCCGATATCATCGAAAGGCGCGACCGCGAGGATGGCGGCGTCGATATACGCCTGCGGGCGCCCGAGACAGCCTGCAGCCGCATCCGGGAACGACTGGCACGCTAGGCCAAAGCCTCACGTCTTGCGCTTGGCGTCCTGCCAGAGTGCTTCCATCTCTTCGAGCGTCGCGCCTTCCAGCGTTTCGCCGCGTTCCGTCAGCGCACGTTCGATCGCATGAAAGCGGTCCCGGAACTTGTCATTGGTGCCCCGCAACGCATCTTCGGCTTCAACGCCGAGATGACGGCCAAGATTGACCATCGCGAAGAGGAGATCGCCGAACTCGTCCTTGATACGCTCGGCCCGTCCGCTCTCCATCGCCTCGCGCAGCTCACCGATCTCTTCCTCGATCTTGTCGAGTATCGGCGGTGCCTCGGACCAGTCGAAGCCGACGCGCGCCGCCTTCTGCTGCAGCTTGAGTGCCCGTACAAGGCCGGGCAGGGCAAGCGGGATGCCATCCAGATAGCCCTTGCCGTTATCTTCCGGACCCAGCCCGCGAGACAATCTCGCAGCGCGCTTCTCTGCCTTTTCCTCGGCCTTGATCTTCTCCCACATTCCCTTCGCCGTCCCGGCGCCACGTGCCGATTCGTCGCCGAAGACATGAGGATGGCGCCGGATCATCTTGCGGGTCACGGCTTGAACGACATCGCCGAACTCGAAGCTGCCTTCTTCCTGCGCCATGCGCGCGTGGTAGACGACCTGCAGCAGGAGATCGCCCAGTTCCTCACGAAGATCGTCCTTGTCACCACGGGCGATGGCGTCGGCCACCTCATAGGCTTCCTCGATCGTATAGGGCGCGATGGACGCGAAATCCTGCTCGAGATCCCACGGGCAGCCAGTGACCGGCGTTCGCAAGGCAGCCATGATTTCGATGAGGCGGGAAATGTCGCGGGAAGGTGTCATGGCTGCGAAGCTATGCCATGACCGCCAGCCGGCCAAGCGCCGGCTTCGCCGGTCCACAAGACGAGGGGTGCCAATGGAAACGCGATGTCGAAGACATATCCGCCAGTCGCATAAGATAGATTATGGAACTACCGGGTTAGGTGCTGGGCCGGGCATCCTTGCTGTGGATCAGGCCGATGACAGCGCCTGTCTTCAGCCCACCAGCTGAGCAACCCTTGCCCCTGCCGCCGCTACGAGCGCGTTCGGTTCTGCCGAGAACACCGCATCATGCGCGCCGGCAGCCGCCCAGACCACGTCGAAGCCGAGCAAGGTCTCATCGGCAAAAGCTGCAACAGGTTCCAGATGGCCGATTGGCGACACGCCGCCAATGGCAAAGCCGGTGCGCTCGCGGATCAACCGCGGATCGGCACGGTCCAATGCTTCGCCTGCCAAGGCCGCGGCCTTTTCGGTGTCCAGACGGTTGTTGCCGGCAACCAAGAACAGCAGCAGCCGGCCACTATCCTTGCCCTGGAAGATCAATGACTTGACAATCTGGGCAACAGCACAGCCACACTGGGCCGCCGCTTCCTCGGCCGTGCGGGTCGATTCTCCCATCCGGCGCACCTCGATGGCCAGTCCGGACGCCTTGGCGGCTTCTTCCACGCGCTTGATGCTCTTGCTCATATATCCACCAATTCAGCTAGTTGCCAGCCTATATTCAACCACCATGCCATCATAACCGGGCTCGACATGATCGGGCGTTTCACGGGCTACCGTCTCATAATCGAGCGGAATGTGCATGTGTGTCAGCACGGTGCGGCTTGGCTTCAGCCGGTCCACCCATTCCAGCGCCTGGCCAAGCGAGAAATGGCTTGGATGCGGCTTGTACTGCAATGCGTCGATGACAAACAGGTCGAGTTCGTGCAGCCGCGTGGCGGTTTCCTGCGGTATTCCGCTGACATCCGAGCAATAGGCAATCGAACCGATGCGAAAGCCCAGCGAGATGATGTCGCCGTGGATCAGCGGCAATGGCAGGAACGCGATCGGACCGCCGGCGCCATCGATCTCGAAAGGATCGTCATGGGCAATTGTGTGCGGCTGCAATATCGGCGGATAGGAACTGCCGGGCGGCGTCTCGAAACAGTAGCCGAAGGACTGGTGCAGCCGGTCCATCGTCGGGCGGTCCGCGTAGACATCGATCAGTTTGCGCTGGTAGAGCGCGAAACCGCGCAAATCGTCGATGCCGTGAATGTGGTCGGCGTGCGGGTGCGTGTAGACCACGGCGTCGATTTCACCCGCACCGGCGTTCAGCATCTGTACGCGGAAGTCAGGCCCCGTATCGATGACGACACGAGTCGTGCCGCCCTGCCCGATCCGCTCCACCATGGCGGCGGCGCGCATGCGCCGGTTCCTCGGATTGGCGGGATCGCAATTGCCCCAATCGCCAGTGATGCGCGGCGTGCCCGGCGACGAACCGCATCCGAGCAGCGTAAAGCGCAGCCGGTCAGACATCGACCTGCGGGCGCTCGGCGCGCGAAAACAGCCTGAAGAAATTGTCGGTGGTTATGCCGGCGATTTCCTCATCGCTGATGCCGATCGTCTCGGCCAGGACATGCGCCGTCTGCGCAACATATGCCGGCTCGTTGCGCTTGCCGCGAAACGGCATCGGCGCCAGATAGGGCGCGTCCGTTTCCACCAGCAACCGGTCATGCGGAATGTCGCGCGCGATCGCCCGCAATTCATCCGATTTCCTGAAGGTCAGGATGCCGGAAAAGGAGACGTAGCCGCCAAGCTTCACGCCGATCTCCGCCAAACCCCGTCCAGACGAGAAGCAGTGCAGTACGAAAGGAAAAGCCCCCTTCCCCATCTCGTCCTCGAGGATGGCGGCCATGTCGTCATCGGCGTCGCGTGCGTGGATGACGAGCGGCAACCCGCTCTCCCGTGCCGCGGCGATGTGGGTGCGCAGGCCGGCTGCCTGCGCGTCGCGTGGCGCCTTGTCGTAGAAATAATCGAGACCGGCCTCGCCGATGGCAACCACCCGATCGTGCTCGGCGAGCCGCAGCAGGTCATCGACCGTCACGTCGGTCTCCTCGCCGGCATTGTGGGGATGGGTCCCCACCGAACACCAGACTTCCTCGTGTGCCTCGGCGATGGCGCGGATCTCGTCAAAACGGCGCACACGGGTAGAGATCGTGACCATGCGCCGAACACCCGCTTCCACCGCCCGCGCGATGAAGCCGGCACGGTCTTCCGCGAAGTCCGGAAAGTCCAGATGGCAATGGCTGTCGACCAGCATGTTCAGGCAGAACCCGCTTCAGTGTCCACATGGCGCGGGAACACGCCTTGCGGTGGCGGCAGCACAGTGCCCGAGACCAGGGCGTTGGCATCGCCCAGCTGGGCGAAGCTGCGCGCGTCAGCCGGCACGGCCAGAAGGTCGAGCAGTTTCGCCGCCGAGCCCGGCATGAAGGGCTGCAGCAGGATCGCCAGACGGCGGACCACCTCGGCGGTCGTCCACAGCACCGTCTCCATTCGCGCCGGGTCGGTCTTTTTCAGCGCCCAGGGCGCCTGACCGGCGAAATAGCGGTCGGCGTCGCTGACAACACCAATGACTGCTGCCAGTGCACGATGGATCGCCTGCTCCTCCATGGCCGCCCTTGCTGCCTCATAGGCATGCGCGACGGAAACGAGAATCTCGTTGTCCTCGGTTGCGAGCGTGCCCTTCTCCGGCACCTGGCCGGCGCAGTTCTTGGCGATCATCGATAGCGAGCGCTGCGCCAGATTGCCGATGCCATTGGCAAGATCGGCATTGACGCGGTTGACGATTGCCTCGTGGCTGTAGGTGCCGTCCTGGCCGAAGGGCACCTCGCGCAGCAGGAAATAGCGTACCTGGTCGAGCCCGTATGTCTCGATCAGTGCGAAGGGATCGACGACATTGCCGACCGACTTCGACATCTTCTCCCCACGGTTGAACAGGAAACCGTGCGCATAGACACGCTTGGGCAACGCTATGCCGGCCGACATCAGGAATGCCGGCCAGTAGACGGCGTGGAACCGGACAATGTCCTTGCCGATGATGTGGGTCGCCGGCCACCACGCCCAGCTGTCGGCGTCGGTATCGGGATAGCCGGCCGCGGTGATGTAGTTGGTCAGCGCGTCAACCCACACATACATAACGTGCTTTTCGTCACCCGGGACCGGCACGCCCCACGAGAAGGTCGAACGCGAGATGGAAAGATCACGCAGGCCTGACTTCACGAAACTCGCAACCTCGTTGCGCCGCTCTGCCGGGCCGATGAAATCCGGGTTGCTTTCGTAGAGGTCGATCAATTTGTCCTGATAGGCCGAAAGTCGGAAGAAGTAGGTCTGCTCTTCCTGCCACTCGACCGGCGAACCAAGCGGTTCGCGGCGCACGCCATCGTCGCCGACGGTCGTTTCGCTCTCATCGAAATAGGCCTCCTGGCGAACCGAGTACCAGCCTTTGTAGGAGTCCAGATAGATGTCGCCATTATCCGCCATCGCCTTCCAGATGGCCTGGCTGGCGCGATGATGCCGCTTTTCGGTCGTGCGGATGAAATCGTCGTTCGAACCGCCGACAGCCTCCACCATGTTGCGGAAGATGGCCGAATTCCTGTCCGCCAGATCCTGCGCTGTGATACCTTCCTTGTCGGCCGTCTGCTGCATCTTCAGACCATGCTCGTCGGTGCCGGTCAGAAAGAAGACCTCCTTGCCGTCGAGGCGCTGGAAGCGCGCCATGGCATCGGTTGCGATCACCGTGTAGGCGTGGCCGATATGCGGCTTGCCGTTCGGGTAGAAGATCGGCGTGGTGATGTAGAACTTGTCACGTGTCATGCGGATGATCGTCCGGGAAGGAATGGTTTGCGCCCAGATAGCGGATTGAGCCCTGCTTGGCCATATGGCTGAGCACGGCCGTCAGGCTGCAAGGTGGTGAAGCTGGCGCAACAGGCCGACGACGTGCTGGCGACGGTCCAGATTATAGACCCTGGTGGCGCCGATGCGCTGCACCGTCTCCTGCCAGAAACGCGATAGTGCTGCGGCGCGCTCCAAATGCCCAGACTGTGCCCTCTCGCGCGCCAGTTCTGAAATACGAGCCAGCAGCGCGTCGTTAAAGACCGAAAACCTCGCTCCGTCGTCACGCGCGGCAACGCCGTCCGCGATCCGGTAGGCCGCTGCCGCATCGAACCGGGCAGCAGCCAACATGGATCGCAATTGGGTGACGATGTCGAGACCCGAGAAACGCGCCAGCATCAACGCGTCTCGCACGCTGCCGCCTGCCTGATCCAGCAGCAGCCGCCGCGCGTCCTCATCATCGGGCAGGTCGCCCCCGATCGCCTCCAGCGCTTGCACGAGGTCGGCATCGCCCAATGGTCGGAGCTGGATCATGCGGCAGCGCGACCGAATGGTCGGCAGCAGCCGGCCGGGCGAATGCGCCATCAACAGGAACAGGCAGTTTGGCGGCGGCTCTTCGAGATTTTTCAACAACGCGTTGGCTGCGTTGGCGTTCATGTCGTCGGCGGGGTCGACAATGACCACGCGCCAGCCACCGTCATGCGCCGTCATCGACAGGAAGCGGCCGACCCGACGGACTTCATCGACCGACAGCACCGTCTTGAACCCCTTGCCCCGATCGGCAACGGGGCGGGTCAGGTGCAGGAGCGAGGGGTGCGCACCCTGGGCAATCAATCTGAAGGTCTGGCCAGCAGGATCGGCCGGCGCAATGTCTTCCGGTGCCATCGTCGGATCGGGAAATGAGAGGACATGCCGCGCCAGATGAAACGCCAGCGTCGCCTTCCCGATGCCCGCCTTGCCGGCAAGGATCATGGCATGGTGCATGCGCCGTCCCCGGTAGTCGGACGCAAATTGGGCGGCGATCTCCGCATGGCCGAAGAGATGCGGGTTTTCTGCCGGATCCGGAATGTCCGCCAGGCTGTCGTGCTGCTCGGGATAGGTGCGCTCGAAGCTCATGCCCGCTCGCCTGCACGCAATTCGATGGCCATGCGTTCAAAGACGCGGCTGACGGCGTTCGAGATATCCCGCTCGACCCTGTCCGGATCGCGCCCGGCATCGATGACCACACAACGTTCTGGCTCACGCCTGGCAATGTCGAGATAGGCCCTTCTGCGCGCGCGATGTATCTCCAGCGTTTCCTTCTCGTAGCGATCCGCAATACCGCCTCCCCGGCGTGCAGCGGCTCTGCGCAAGCCTTCCTCTGCGTCAAGGTCGAGGATCAGGGTCAGATCAGGCATCATGCCGTTGATGGCAACTCTTTCGAGTGCCGCCATGAATGCAGATGACAGGCGCGCGTCGCCGCCCTGGTAAACACGGCTGGAGTCGAGAAACCGGTCGCACAAGACGATGGTGCCGCGCTCGATCGCCGGGCGGATGACCTGTTCGACGTGGTCGGAACGTGCGGCGGCGAACAGGATCGCCTCCATGGCCGGGCCAAACGGTTCCGCCGCACCGGACAAAAGCACGTGCCGCACCGCTTCCGCGCCAGCCGAACCGCCCGGCTCGCGCGTGACCAAGACTTCGAGTCCGCCAGCGTCGATGCGCTCGGCCAGCCGCGCGATCTGCGTCGACTTGCCGGCTCCTTCTCCGCCCTCGAAGGTTATGAAGATGCCGCGTTTTACCATCTGCTTCCGGCCCTGCCCGGACGAAGCGGCCATTTGGTGGCCATCCGGTGGTTGGTCAGCTGAAGCTCTAAGGCCTTTGCCGCCGAAGGTCCACGCCTCCGGCGCCTATCTGAGCCAGCCGACCAGCAGTTCCTGCACTGCGTCCAGCGCGCGTTGATGGATGGCACCCGTGCCGACCGATTCCGCTGCATAAAGCGGTGTTTCCTGGCTCAACGTGTCACCGATCCAGACACGCAGGGCGCCGATCTGCTGCCCCTCTTCCACCGGTGCATCAACCGGACCGCGATAGACGATGCGCGCCGTCATGCGATCGCGGCTCATGGTGGGTACGAAGATCGAGACAGGACCGTTGGCACGCAACGGCACGGTTCTCTGCTCGCCGCCGAACAGCCGGGCTTCACCGACAACGGCATCGGCTGCAAACAATTGTTGCTTCTCGAAAGAGCGGATGCCCCAATCCAGAATACGTCGGGCTTCCTCCGCCCGCTGAGCCTCGCTCGTCATGCCGCTCATGGCCAGGAAAAGCCGCCGATCTCCACGCTCGACCGAACCGACGATGCCATATCCGGATTCGGTCGTGAAACCCGTCTTCATCCCGTCCGCACCGATATCCATCCGCAGAAGCGGATTGCGGTTGCGCTGCAAAATTCCGTTCCAGGTGAATTCGGTCTGCGAATAGTAGCGGTAATATTCGGGGTATTCCGCCCACATATGGTGCGCGAGTTGGACCAGTTCCCGGGCCGTGACAAACTGCCCTTCGGCGGGCAGGCCGGTTGAATTGACGAAGACGGAACGCTGAAGCCCGATCTGACGCGCCCGGTCAGTCATGAATTGCGCGAAATTTTCCTCGGAGCCAGCCATGCCCTCGGCAATGATGATGCAGCCGTCATTGGCCGACTGCACGATCACGCCCTGGATCAGGTCCTCAAGTCGGATGGACGAACCCAATTCGGCAAACATCGTCGAGCCGCCGGACATCGCGCCTCCGCGGCGCCACGCGTTCTCGCTGACCAGAAACTGATCGTCCATCGTCAGGCGGCCGGTCTTGAGCGCGTGAAAGACCACCTCCATCGTCATCAACTTGGCGAGGGACGCGGGCGGTATCAGCTTGTCGGGGTTTTTGGAAAAAAGGACCGTGCCGGTGTCGGCATCGATCAGATAGGCACTGTCAGCACGTGTCTCATAAAGCTGCGCATGAGCCGGCCACACCATCATCAAGACGGCTACCCAAAGCGCACAACATGCCCGTACGGCGTTGTTCATCGTTTCGACCCAATCCCTGTACCCGACCGATTATTAAATACTATCAGCCGGATAGATACTGGATCAAGGAAAGAAGACGTGAAGGCTTTAGTTGCGAACCGTCATCGCATCGACGGCACCGGCGTTCCAGGCCGCCCGCAACAGGTCGTCGAGCGCAGCGCGACCATCCGGAACCGCCACCAGCGACAGAAGACCGCCATTGGTTGTCACAATTTCCACCTTGGCCTGGCCAGACAATGCCGCGGCTACACGCTCCGCTTCTGCAATGTCCGCAAAAGTGCCGACCGAAATGTGGATGCCGTCAGCAATACCGGAGGTGTTGGCGACATTGCTGCGCTGCCATGCATCAACCAGTGCCGAGGAACTTGCCGGACCGGTTGCCAGCCCCTCCAGCGCCATTCCAGCTGCACCGACGCGATGGTCGGCATATGACAACGCCGTCGTGCCACCGGCTGATGGAGCAGCCGCCAGGAAAGCCGGACGTTCGGGAATGATCGGTCCGCGCTCAGGCAAGGACGGATAGCTGGCGTTCGACGCCGTCCCGCCACCGACGCCGACACGCGGGCGGAGATCGCCTTGGGCGGAAGCCTGCATAGGGCCGGACCGCACAGCTGCTGAAGTCGGTGAGGCACCGTTCATGGCTAGCATCACGCCTGTCGGCAGGCCGTCCCGATCGGGAGAGCTGCCCGCGGGCCGGTAGGACGCGAGCAGGAACTGTTCATCCTGACCATGCAGCGGCGCACGCCCGAGATACTCGACCTCGACCCGTGCGACACCGCTGCCCTTGGTGCCGAGCAGTTCGGCCGTGCGGCTCGACAGATCGATGATACGGCCGCGAACGAAAGGACCGCGATCGTTGACACGCACGACTACCGAAGCGCCAGTCTGCGCGTTGGTGACACGTGCATAGCTCGGCAGCGGCATGGTCGGGTGGGCGGCCGTCAGATGATGCATGTCGTAGACTTCGCCATTGGCCGTCAGGCGGCCATGAAAAGCGCTGCCATACCAGGAAGCCATGCCGCTATTGCGGTAATTGGGCTCTTCCTTCGGATGATACCATTGACCACGGATCTGGTAGGGCCGTCCCGTGTGATCACGACCGCCGCCGCGTGGCAGGTTTGAGGCAAGATTAGAGACGCGCGGACTTGCCTTGACGCCCCAGATCGATTCCGCGAAGTACTCGGTCGTGCGCTTCTGGCTTGCCGTTTGCTGGGTTGGCTGCGAACTGCACGAGGCCAAGAAGACAGCCCCACATGCCAAACCCACAAACGCGGAAGTCCGTACGGACAGACGACGACCGCATCCAATCATATTTGACCCGTCCCCAGTATTCGTTGCGCCTGACCGAAGCCGACGCCGCTCTGCCGCCCGTGGGCGACACATCGATGGCTTTTGCCACCCTATTCGTCAAATCGTGATTAGCTTCTTAACGGAATGTGGCCAGAACAGGGCGATTCGGTGACATAATTCCCGCCACCGACCCGCCCTGCCCTGCAGCCGTTTGCGCAAACGCCTCAGCCGGATATGCGCGCAGTACCGGAAAGACCGTCGTCGCGGACCCACTCGATGCTGTTTTCGCCGGTCTGCTTGATGGTGAAGCAGTGGCGCTTGCCATCGTACCAGCTCGGCCATTGCTGGCACATCTGGTTGCCGTCGACCCACCAGCTGCCGGTCTCGCTCGGGGTGAACATGCGTGCCAGCGTTATGCCCGAGATATCGCCGGTGACCTCGCCGTTCGAAGCATAGCGCAGCGGCAGCGTGACCCCATAGGGTGTCGCGAGATGAACCGTACGATCCTGGATCAATGAACGGATGGCGTCGCCGGACAGCATTTCCGCGCTTGCCGGTGCTGCAGAAAGCACCAACGAAACGGACGCCGCGACGGCCAAGCGGTTCCACAATGCACTCTTCATATGTCGGTCTCCTCGTGGCGTTTATGGTGGGTGCTTACGAAGGAGTTCACCAACCGGATCAACCGCCTGGGTCGATACGCCTTGAAATAGGGCGGCGCTTGGCCCATTAAGCGCAGAGTCAGGTCGGAGGGATGGCCGAGCGGTTTAAGGCACCGGTCTTGAAAACCGGCGAGGCAGCAATGTCTCCGTGGGTTCGAATCCCACTCCCTCCGCCACTGCCTGTCTTTTCGCCTCAATCCACCAACCCTCCTTCACGGGATCTGCTTCCGCGTCAGGGGAGCGAGCATGGGCCGAACGCCCCTTTCCACCGTGGCCCCGATTGATCTGAATCAACAGTGTCAGCCGTTCGGTATGTCATCCTGCATTGACACTCGAAGCGGAGGACGACGCCGGTGAGGATTCTTTTCGTTCATCCCAACTACCACTCCGGCGGCGCCGAGATCGCTGGCACGTGGCCACCGGCCTGGGTCGCCTATCTGACGGGACACTTGAAACGCGCGGGCTTCGACGACATCCATTTCATCGACGCGATGACATCGGACGTCTCCGACGAGGACCTCGCCCAGCGGATGGAGGAACTAGCGCCCGATGTCGTCGGCGTCACCGCGATCACGCCGTCGATCTACCGCGCCGAGGAGGTGCTGCGCATCGCTTCGGAGGTCGTGCCCGATGCCGTGCGCATGCTTGGCGGAGTGCATGCCACCTTCATGTACAATCAGGTGCTGAGCGAGGCACCCTGGATCGATGTGATCGTGCGCGGCGAGGGCGAAGAAATCTGCACCAGGCTTATGCAGGCGGTGCGCGACGGGCGCTGGCCTTCCGATCGCCACGCCATCAACGGCATCGCCTTCAGGGACGGCGACAAGATCGTGGCGACCGCCGCAGCCGGAACCGTCAAGGATATGTCCACCATCAAGCCCGACTGGACCATCCTGGAGTGGGAAAAATACATCTACATCCCGCTCGGCACCCGGGTCGCGATCCCCAATCTGGCACGCGGCTGCCCCTTCACCTGCTCCTTCTGCTCGCAGTGGAAGTTCTGGCGCGACTACCGCGTCCGCGATCCCAAGGACGTTGTCGACGAGATCGAGGATCTGGTCGTCAATCACGGCGTCGGCTTCTTCATCCTGGCCGACGAGGAACCCACCATCAACAAGAAGAAATTCGTCGCCTTTTGCGAGGAGCTGATTGCCCGCGGCCTGCCCGACAAGGTGAAATGGGGGATCAATACCCGCGTCACCGATATCTATCGCGACCGCGACCTGCTGCCCTTCTACCGCAAGGCCGGGCTCGTCCATGTCAGTCTCGGCACCGAGGCGGCCGCCCAGCTCAAGCTCGACCGTTTCAACAAGGAGACCAAGGTCGAGGAGAACAAGACCGCCATCCGTCTCCTGCGCGAGGCCGACATCCTGGTCGAGGCGCAGTTCATCGTCGGGCTCGACAACGAGACGCCTGAAACGCTGGAGGAAACGTTCCGCATGGCGTGGGACTGGCAGCCCGACCTCGCCAACTGGGCGATGTACACGCCCTGGCCGTTCACGCCGCTGTTTCAGGAAATCCGCGACCAGGTCGAGATTTTCGACTTCTCCAAATACAATTTCGTCACGCCGATCATGAAGCCGGCCGCCATGGAGCGCGGCGAACTGCTCGACGGCGTGATGAAGAACTACCGCCGCTTCTACATGCGCAAGGCGCTCTTCCACTACCCGTGGCGCGGCAGCGGCTTTCGCCGGCGCTATCTGCTGGGCTGCCTGCAGGCCTTTCTCAAGGCCGGTGTCCAGCGCACATTCTACGATCTTGGCAAGGCCGGCTACTGGGGTCCGCAGACCAAAAAATCCGTCGATTTCGGCTTCGACGAGACGCGCACCATCGCCGAGGCGCAGATGGACGACTGGGAGGCGTCGGCCGACCGCGCCGCCCGGGCGGCGGAACGCCGGCAGGCCGTGCGCGCCCAGATGAAGGAGCGGGCGGAGGTTCGCGCCTGCGGCGGTGGCAGCCAGCAGATGGAGGGCGCCTGAGGATGTGCGTGCGGCAGGCGCGCGCATCGGTCCCAACGCCATCCTGCAATTGCTGCCGGTCGTCGCCGACCGGCTCGGCGTGGATCGCGTTGCACCGCTGATGGCGGCTGCGGATCTGGCTCGCGAGCCGGACGGTGCGTCGATGGTGCCAGAAGCGGACTGCGTCCGCCTGCATCGTGTGGTTCGATCATCCGAACCGACGCTCTCCCCTCACCTTCTGGCCGAGGCCGGTTGGCGCACGGGTGACTACATCCTCGCCCACCGCATCCCAAAGCCGGCACAGGCGCTCTTGCACTTCTTGCCCGCGGGGCTTGCCGCGCGGCTTCTCGCGCGCGCCATTACCCGCCACGCCTGGACCTTTACCGGCAGCGGTCGCTTTCGCGCGGTGACGCCATGGCAATTCGAGATTGCCCAAAATCCTTTTGTCCTGGGCGAAACGGCCGATCATCCGCTCTGCGACTGGCATGCCGCGGTGTTCGAAAGGCTTTATCGCGCCCTTGTCGATGAACGCTGCCGCTGCCGCGAAGATGTCTGCGGCGCTCAGGAAGGATCGGGCGGCATCTGCCGTTTCTCGATCTGGCTGCAGCGATAGCGGCGTCTTCCCAGACGCGAACCGTAGCCAACGGGTTTTGCTGCCTTTTCTGCGGCGTGATGTTGTCGCTGCAAAGCCATGTGGGCTCTTGCTGACAAGCGATAGAAGTTCAGATCGAGACCGCAATCTGCAGCCGAACATCGCCATATGGAGCCGGCCGAAACATCGTAACCTTAGATCGTATATTGATATTCACTATTACCCTGAATAGTATCTTGGGCGCAGGTGATACCAATTGTGACGAAGGCGAGAAGTCGACGCATGAGCCACGACAATGACGAAACGACGATCTTCGAGATTTTCGACTTTCTTTTGCGTCACTACCCGTTGATCGTCTTTTTTGCTCTGATCGGCACGGCGGCGGGCGCAACGGCGGCTTACTTGAGCGAACGCCCATACACGGCAACGATCTCCTTCGAGTTGCCCAACGCAGAGACGTTCCTGCCCAATGAGATCTGGCGCGCGGCCTATCTGTCTGAAACGGCCAGCCACATCGATCCGCAGGCTCGACGGATATCGGCTACATCGACCAATCCGATCCTCGCCCGAAACCTCGCCGAAGCTGCACGGGTCTCCCTGATCCTGGCCGCGCACGAGGCGGTGCAAGACTTCAATGAAAGACATGCGGAGCAGGATACACTGACTGAAGCAATGATCGCCGAACGGAATGCGGCAGGCCGCCTGGAACGGTGGGCGATACAACTCGAAGGCACACCGGTGGTTTTGCGTCAAACCGGTGCTACCCCACTGACCCTGACATTGATGGGGACAGCTGCAGGTGCGGCCCTCGCCATCGTCATTGCGCTCCTTCTCGCCGGCCTCGCACGAAGACGCCGGCACACAAACGGTGATCCACATCCGGCCTCGACGCTCATTCAATCCTGAATCGGCAATTTTTACGATTATATCAGCAAGAATTTTGCACTTTAGGGTTGCTTTTTCGCGATATCGCCCACTTGATTTCTCTCCTAATACGGGAGGAATCAATGCGAATACAACTCATGATTGCCGTCGTTCTATTGGCCCCAACAGCCCTCGCCGAGACTTGGCCCGATCATGTCGTGAAGCCCGAATGGCAGGAGTTGATCCAGAGCTGGCACGACCGATACACGGCCGGAAGATTTGACGCCGATGCCCGGTTCTCGAAAGAAGACACCT
>JBKBIT010000001.1:0-232562 GCA_046297455.1 Aliihoeflea sp. | reverse complement strand
TCGCCAATACCCTGTCCGCCATCCTCGACGGCCACCCGCAAAGCGGCATCGAAGACCTCATGCCATGGCGCTTCAACCAGCCGTCAAGCCTCGCCGCATAGGGCCAAGCCGTAGCGCTTACGTATCTGGCGACGCTCGCCTCGACAAATCAGCACGGGCAAGGCTCGGCGATCGGCTATTGGAATTGATGCCCGACGACGACGTGGAGTCCCCGAACTCGATTTGGTCGCTGCTGAGTTTCGTGCCCGGCCTTGTGAAGGCTGACAAGAGTGTCGACCGCGTCTTTAAATCGGTGAGTGACAGAGACATCGAACAGTCAATCTCTGCGCGACGGCTCGGCAGCCCTTTGCATTCTCGGTTCTACTTTGCCCTCAGTGCTCCGAAGGCCATAATCCCAGAAGCGGAAATGCGATCTCTTCGAGAAGCGGCTGGGCAGGATGTATCGGCCACTACCAAGATCCTCGACGGATACATTGAGAACGAACGGCATTACGGGCAAAGCTGGATTGAGCACCTGCTCATAAGGCTCGATGACGTAGAACTTCGAACCTACTCAATCGACCAACTGGCCGGGCTAGCCACCGCACTTGCAATCAGCGCCGGACACGCCATTCGCAAGCATGAGCGGATAGAGCCTCTGGCCGTCTCACTTTCTACAAAGATTCAGTGGGCGGTCGATGTGATTCTTATGAAGATCAAAAGGCTTGATGCTGCTCGTGCCAGTAAAGTCACCAGCGAGATCTTCCGGCAAGGCGATCTTGCATGGCTCGTGGGCCGCTATTACCGCCAGCAACTCCATGACCATGGCCGCATGGGAGACCGACCAAAGCCCGCCGACCAGCGTGTCCATACCGAGACCGTAATGGATCAAGGACAGGCTACGCTCGAAGCACGGCTGGCGGCGGCCACAGACGACTTCTTGGATTTCAAAGACTTCGGTGCTTTCATTTTTGGATGGCGAGACATGTCGGGGGTGGACACTGTGAAAGCCTGGGTCACGCAGAAAATCGCGACGGATGCCGACTTTCTAAAATTCCTTCTTCAAATGCGGAGCTGGGCGGCGAGTGATCGAGTGTACTATCCATTGCGACGTGACACCGTCGAAATCTTCGTGCCGTGGAGTGACGTGATCACCCGCCTCCAACAGATCGGACGACAGGGAGACGACGAAACACTTCGGATCGTAGCCAGCATCAAGCTGTCCATTAAGCAAGGACGCGACGGCGCGGGTGATGATTTCAATACCGGCGAAGATTCAACGGAAGGCGCAGACCACCCGGACGAGGCGGCAGCGAACCTTGACCCTGCTGATGGTGAGGCGAGCTAACCCACGTCACTAGGCGGTCAGCACCTGGAAGCTATTTCTCTGCTTCCACTCCTCGCTACCTAAAAAACCGACTTTCTAAAGACGGCCCGTCCCAGCAATAGAATGTGACGTCCGCTACTGAGGCCGCGCTGCGAAATGCGGACTGCCCCCTTTCCCACCCCAAAGCCGCATTTCCCTCCCCCCCTCACACATACCTGTTCACCACATTCTCCAGCCATTCCTGGCGCCCTGACACCGGCTTCGGGTCGAGCCCTTCCTTCAGCGCGCGGGCGGAAATCTCTTCCAGCGTGCGTTCGCCCTTGAGCATGGCCTGGGCTTCCGCGCCCTGCCAGCCGGCATAGCGGTCGGCTAGCGGCTGCGACAGGGCCTTGTCCTCGATCATTTTTGCCGCCGCCTTCAGGCCGCGGGCGCAGCAATCCATGCCGCCGATATGGGCGAGGAGCAGATCGGCCGGGTCGAGCGACTGGCGGCGCAGCTTGGCGTCGAAATTGGTGCCGCCGGTGGTGAAGCCGCCGCCGAGCAGGATCTGGTAATAGGCCAGCGCCATTTCGGGCACGTTGTTGGGAAACTGGTCGGTGTCCCAGCCCGACTGGTAGTCGTTACGGTTCATGTCGATGGAGCCGAGGATGCCGAGCGCGTTGGCCAGCGCCAGCTCGTGCTCGAAGGAGTGGCCGGCCAGAATCGCGTGGCCCTGCTCGATATTGACCTTGACCTCGTCTTCGAGCCCATAGCGCTTGAGGAAGCCATAGACCGTGGCGACGTCGTAATCATACTGGTGTTTTGTGGGCTCCTGCGGCTTCGGCTCCAGCAGGATCGTGCCCTTGAAGCCTATCTTGTGCTTGTAGTCGACGACCATGGAGAGGAAGCGGCCCATCTGGTCGAGCTCGCGGCCCATGTCGGTGTTGAGCAACGTCTCGTAGCCTTCGCGGCCGCCCCACAGCACGTAGTTCTCGCCGCCGAGGCGCTTCGTGACGTCGATGCAGGCTTTTACCGTGGCCGCCGAATAGGCGAACACGTCCGGATCGGGATTGGTGGCCGCACCCGCCATGTAGCGGCGGTTGGAAAAGAGGTTGGCCGTGCCCCAGAGAAGCTTGATGCCGGTCTCGCTCATCTTGCCGGCGAAATAGTCGCCGATCTCGTCGAGCCGCGAGATGCTTTCGGAAAGCGTTGCGCCTTCGGGGCGCACGTCGTGGTCGTGGAAGCAGAAATAGGGCACGCCGAGCAGCGAGAACATCTCGAAGGCGGCGTCGGCTTTCTGCTTGGCAAGCTCCATAGTGTCGGCCGGGAACCAGGGCCGCTCGAAGGTCTCGCCGCCGAAGGGGTCGTTTCCGGGCCAGACGAAATTGTGCCAGTAGCAGACGGCAAAGCGCAGATGGTCCTCCATCCGCTTGCCCAGCACCATCTCGTCGGGATCGTAGTGGCGGAAGGCCAGGTCGTTGTCGCTCTGGGGTCCTTCATAGGTGACGGGGCGGATGTCGCCGAAATAGCCTTTGCTCACGATGAAACTCCCTTGATGGCTGGATAAAGCGCGCGGTAGCGCGCGTAGGCGTCGTCGAATGCACCGACGAGATCGCGGTCGGGCTCGATGGAACGGGCGGTGGCCGGCGGCGTGCAGACCGAAATCGGCTCCGCGCCCTCCGCCGCGATCAGGCCGAGGCGCGCGGCGCCGAAGGCGGCCCCGAACTCGCCGTCGGCCGGAATGTCGACCGGGATGCCGAGCGCCGTGGCGATGGCCTTCAGCCAGTAGGTCGAGCGCGAGCCGCCGCCGGTGGCGGTCACGCGGTGAAGCGTGGTGCCGGCCGCCTTCAGCGCCTCCAGATTGTCGCGAAGCGCAAAGGCCACGCCTTCGAGCACGGCCTGGGTGAGAACGCTGCGGTCGGACTGGTGGGCGAGCCCGATGAAGGCGCCGCGAATGGCGGCGTCGTTGTGCGGCGTGCGCTCGCCCGACAGATAGGGCAGGAAGGTGACGCCGGTCGGCGCGCGCAGATCCTCGCCCAGCGCGCCGGTGAGATGCGCGGCATCGGTGCCGGTCACGCCCTCGAGCCAGTTGAGGCAATCGGTCGCCGACAGGATGACGCCCATCTGGTGCCAGGTGCCGGGCAGCGCGTGGCAGAAGGTGTGGACGGCACTTTCCGGGTTGGGCAGATAGCGCTCGGTGGCGGCAAACAGCACGCCCGACGTGCCGAGCGAGACGAAGGCACGCCCGGGCGCGACGGTGCCCATGCCGCAGGCCGCGGCCGCATTGTCCCCTGCCCCGCCGGCCACGATCACCGGGCCGGAGACGCCCCAGCGGGAAGCGAGTTCGGCGCGCAGACTGCCGCCCGGCGCGGTGCCTTCGACCAGGCGCGGCATGTGGCTCTCGTCAAGATCGGTCGCGGCCAGGAGCTCGGCCGACCAGGCACGCTTCTCCACGTCGAGCCAGGAAGTGCCGGCCGAATCCGACATTTCGGAGATGTGCTCACCGGTCAGCCAGAGACGCAGATAATCCTTCGGCAGCAGGACCTTGGCGACGGCAGCGAAGATCTCGGGCTCGTTGTTTCTCACCCAGGCGAGCTTGGGCGCGGTGAAGCCCGGAAAGACGATATTGCCGGTAAGCGCACGAAAGCGCGGATCGGCGTCGAGCGCTGCGGCCTCGACATGGCTGCGGGTATCGTTCCAAAGGATGCAGGGGCGCAGCACCTTGTCCGACGCGTCCAGGAGGGTCGCGCCGTGCATCTGGCCGGACAGGCCGATGCCGCGGACGGCGGCGAGTTCCGCGCCGTGCGCGCGCTTCAGCGCGTCGAGCGCCTGCTCGGTCGCCCCGATCCAGTCGGCCGGATCCTGCTCCGACCAGCCGGGTGAAGGGCGCGAGACGTCGAGATGGCCCGTCGCCGCACCGATCACGCGCTGGTCGACATCGATGAGCAGCGCTTTCACGCCCGACGTGCCCAGATCGAGCCCGAGATACATTGTCTCCTCCCGCCAGCAGTTTCTCTCCCGCACGGGTTGCAGCCGGCAACCTCCCCGCGCCTTTGAGAAAAGGTCTAGCAGAAATCGGAAGCGTCGCCATCCGATTTTTTTCGAATGCCGCAATAAATGGCCTGTGTCTGGTCAGGCCGCCGCGATGCCAGCAAACCGTTTGACGAGGAGACCCGAGAGCGGACTGTGCGGACGAAGCTGATTGCGTTGCGCAGTCAGGCGACCGGCCAGATCGCGGTCGCCGGCACGCAAGGCTGCTTCGACAAGCGTCAGTTCGAGAACGTCCCGTTGCGCATGGCTGCCGCCGAAACGATGGGCAATGGCCCGGATCGGCTCCAGATGGCGGATGGCAGCGCCATAGTCGCCCTGCCCGAAGGCAATGACAGCCAGCGTTGCCGGGCGGCCGACATCGCGCGTGAAGGCTGCATTGTCTCCCTGCCCTTCGATGGCCACCTCCTGCGCGGCCAGAAGGCGGTCCAGATCGGCAGAGCGACCGGCGCCCACGAATGCCATCGCTGCATGCATGTCGTTGAAGGCGTAATGGCCGCCGGGTTTGGCCGCCTGCCAATTGTCGGCGAGTGCCTGCCAGCGGTCACCGACGTCGATGCCGCCGAGATACAGCCGCCACAGGATCGCCGATGCGTCGAGCATGTTCAGCGTCAGGGTCGAGCGATCGCCGTAGATCGGACCGTCATAGAGCGACAACACCTCGTCGGCCTCGCCCAGCTCGTAGTGATAGAGCGCCAGGTGCCACCAATTATGCACCTTGAGAAAACTGTCCTTCGACCAGTTGTCCAGATTGTCGCGCATCCAGGCGATGCCGTCGCGCTGCCGGCATTCCATCTCCATGACATGGGCCACCGCGTGATGGGCCCAGCCATCGCGCGGCTCGAGTTCGACCGCACGGCGGCCCGCAACCTCTGCACCTCGGTAGTCGCCGGTCTCCTCGAGACCGAATGCATGCATGCCGAGAATGGCATGGTAGCCGGGCATGCCATCTTCCCAGGCAGGAAGCGCGGATGCGATCCGGTCGCGCAGCATGGCGGAGTTGCCGGTGAAGAAATCGATCTGGTGGCCTGCCTGCAACGCCAGCGCATCGCGCGGGTGATCGGCCGAAAGCGCGGCGAGGCCCCTGCCCGCCTCGTGCCAATTGCCCGCGCAAAGCGCGCCCAGAGCCGCGACATGCCGTGCCTCCCGTCCGCTGGCCGGCAGGTGCCTAACGGTGGCGAAGATCTCGCGCGCGACGGACGTTGCGGACGCTTCCGTCGAAAGGGCAAACAGATAACCCTTGAGCACATGCGCCATGACGAAATCGGGTCGCGAGGCAATCGCCTGCTCCACCTCGAAGACCGGATCGCCGGTAAAGCACTGAAGCCCCGCCAGCGCGTTTTGGTAACTGGCATGGCTGACCTCGTCAGCGCCGCTCAATTCAAGTCCCAGCGGGTCCTTCATCCTGTCCTCTCTGACGCTGCGTTTGTCGCGGCATGCTATCGCAATTCGAGCCGGGAACGCCACGCACTTGGCTACCCCTCAACGATCGTTTCGTTGATCAGCAGCGCGACCGCCCGCTATAACCGCGCCATGGACATGCGCGCGGCCCGCGAACTGGGCAGTCATCTGGCGAGCGACGAAAAGCTCATCTGGGCCGGGTCACCCGACCGGCTGCGCTATGCGCTGCACGGGTTCGGGCTGTCCAAGGCGGGCGTGGCGCTGGCGGCCATCCTGGTCGTGATCTGGTGGTGCGTCGTGCTTTTCGGCGTGACACGGCTGGTAACTCTCGAACTCGGCGCGTTTCTCGTGCTGATGCTGGCCGCCCCGACGCTGGGCGTCATGGCGGCGCTGGCCATGCGTCCCCTCGGCCGCTGGTCGGAGGCGCGTCAGATCGCCTACGGCCTCACCGACCGCCGCGCCGTGATGCTGGTCGGCGGCCCGCGTTCGCGCATCGAGGATGCCGCCCCCTCGCGGTTTGCAAGTCCGCACAAGCATCTCCACGGCAACGGAACGGCGACGATCCTGTTCATCCGCGCGACACGTCGCCCGGCAAGAACGCCCAATCACAACGACGAGGATCGCGAGGAACTGCAGGGTTTCATCGCCGTTCGGGACGCCGACGCGCTGGAAGCCGGCATCAGGCGGCTGTACGAAACGGCGACTGCCTGAGGTAACGTCTCGTAAAGGGGTGAAGCCGATTGTGGTGTCGACCGGCAACTGATTCGCGCCTCGAGAGGGGACGCATGTCAGCCGGCGAACACGGATTTGGGGACAGTCGGGGTTTTCATGTTTCAGAGCCAGTCGCGTACGAGCAGCAGCGTACAGGAACACAATGTCATCGCCTTCCCCCCGCACCGGGAGCGCAGGCAGATCGAGGACCTGGCCCGGCGCCTTTCGCGCAAACGCAGCCAGGCGGCCGCAGACCGGGAGTGCGGCATGGTGGCGGACGCGATGTTTGCACGGCTCGCCGCTTTCGGTTTGAACGAGGCCGAACAGGACGAAGCGGTCGGGGCCTTCTTCCACGAGGTCGATTGCGAGGTCGACCGGCTTCTCGAGGCAAGGGCGCCGGGCTGCGCCTGCTGCAAGCAAGCCTGATCCATCATGTCGGGGCTGGCGCGACGCGACTGGACCACCGACAGGATCGAATCCTATATCGCCCGCCATGCGGCCTGGACGCAGACGGCCGCTTCGGGCGACATCGAGGCGCGCATCGGCCATCTGGTGAACGCCAATCGGCGCATCCACGAGGTGGAGTGCGTCAACCTCAATCCGGCCACCAACGTGATGAACCCCCGGGCGGAGGCTCTGCTGGCTTCCGGCCTCGGCACGCGCCCCTCGCTCGGCTATCCAACCGACAAATACGAGATGGGCCTGGAAGCCATCGAGGAGATCGAGGTCATCGCAGCCGCCCTGGCCGCCGAGATCTTCGAGGCAGGCTTTGCGGAGATCAGGGTTGCCTCGGGGGCGATGGCCAATCTCTATGCCTTCATGGCCACCTGCCGGCCGGGCGATGCCATCATCGCGCCGCCGGCGAGCATTGGCGGACACGTCACCCATCATCTGGCCGGTGCAGCCGGCCTCTACGGTCTCGTCATTCACGAGGCGCCGGTCGACAGTTCACGCTGCACGGTGGATATCGCTGGATTGCGGGAGCTGGCCAGAAAGCTGCGGCCGCGCCTCATCACCCTGGGCGGCAGTCTGAACCTGTTCGAATGGGACGTCGCCGGCGCGCGGACGATCGCCGATGAAGTGGAGGCGTGGCTTTTGTTCGACGCGGCTCATCTCTGCGGGATGATCGCCGGCAAGGCATGGGCCAACCCGCTTGGCGAGGGCGCGCACCTGATGACGATGAGCACCTACAAGAGCCTGGGAGGTCCACCAGGCGGTCTGGTGGTGACCAACGAGGCGGAACTGGCCGAAAAACTCGACCGGATTGCCTTCCCCGGCCTGACCGCCAATTTCGACGTCGCGAAATCGGCCGCGCTGGCCATCTCGCTGCTCAACTGGCGTGACGGTGGCAGCGCCTACGCGCGCGACATGATCGAGACGGCGCAGGCGCTGGGGGACGCCCTTCAGCGCCTGGACGTCGACGTGTTCGCCGCCGAACATGGCTTCACCAGATCCCACCAGTTCGCCTTGAGAGCCCGGAAGCAGGGCGGCGGGCAGGCGATGGCGCGCCACTTGCGGGCGGCAAACATACTCACGTCCGGTATCGGCCTGCCCGATGCGCCTGTCGAAGGCGACATGAACGGATTGCGCCTGGGGACGCCGGAAATCGTGCGTTTCGGCATGGGAGCGGACGACATGAAGGAGCTCGCCAGCCTGATTGCCCGTGCCCTGGCAGAGGCCGACCCGACAAAAATCGCCGCTGACACCAGCAGCTTCCGTGCCCGCTTTCGCAGGCTCAGCCACATTCGTGCCTGAATTGGGGAACCAGCACAGGCTTCGAGCCGTTTCCAGGCATAGGGAAAACGGCAGGGCGGCATGACGAACACACATGATGACGTGCGCGGACGGGGGGCTCAATGGCCTTCCGAAATCCCTCGGCGTGGATGGAGGGACATTATCTGGCGCCTTTACGGGCGGATTGCAGAAGACAATGTTTTGCTGATCGCCGGCGGCGTCACCTTCTACCTGTTGCTGTCGCTCTTTCCTGCCCTCGCCGCTTTCGTGTCGCTCTACGGTCTGATCGCCGATCCCGCCACCATTGCCGGCCATCTCGACGCGCTGCGCGGGATCTTTCCCGAAGGCGGGCTGGAACTGATTGCGGGACAGCTGGACCAGTTTGCCCGCCAAAGCCCCGACTCGATGGGGATGAGCTTCCTGATTGCCTTCGCGGTCGCCTTCTGGAGCGCCAACAATGGCGTGAAATCACTCTTCGAGGCGCTGAACATCGCCTATCGCGAACGCGAGAAGCGGTCATTCATTCGCCTGAACCTCCTTGCGTTCACCTTCACGCTGGGCGTCATGTTCGTGGCCGCGACGCTGATTGCGGTGATCGGTATCCTGCCGGCGTTGCTGGCGCTCCTGCCCGTCGACGAGACCACCGATTTCGTCCTGCGCTTCGCGCGCTGGCCGGTACTGTTGGTGATGGCGGGTCTCGGCATCGCGCTCCTCTACCGATTCGGCCCGAGCCGGGCACGCCCGCGCTGGCGCTGGGTCTCGTGGGGCGGGCTTCTGGCCTGCGCGACCTGGCTCGCCGCCTCGGCGGGGTTTTCGTTCTACCTGCAGGGCTTTGCCGACTATAACGCGACCTATGGCTCGCTGGGGGCGGCGATCGGCTTCATGATGTGGACCTGGATATCGGTGATCGTGCTTCTGGTCGGCGCCCAGCTCAATGCCGAGATCGAACACCAGACCGCCGTCGACACCACCACCGGCAAGGCCCAGCCCATGGGCATGCGCGGCGCGAAAGTCGCCGACACGATCGCCGCGCCTTCGGACGAGACCGGCACGGATGGCCAAAAGAGCTGAAGCACCATCTGTTTATGCCGGGCGGGCGCTGCGTCTGCAGACAAGACACGGACCGCGCTTGACACGTCGGATCACGCCACCTTATATCCGCGCGTCCTCGGGACGGTATTCGGCAGCGCCAGGTCGCGCCGGATCGCGGGGCGGAGTAGCTCAGTAGGTTAGAGCAGAGGAATCATAATCCTTGTGTCGGGGGTTCGAATCCCTCCTCCGCTACCATTGATCTCGACCAGGAAAATCAATCACTTGGCCGGAACGGAGGTTCCGGAAATGTGAGACATTTCGCGCCGATGTACGCGGAGATGTCTCGTGGCTCGCACTTCCTACCTCACACGGCGCGACGGTCGCTATTACGTCCAGGCGAGATTTTCGCGAAGCGTCGCAGCCTTCCTCAGTCGTCATCTCTATCGCGCTTCGTTAAGGACATCGGACTATCGTCAGGCGCGCAAACGCGTCGCCGAATGCATGGCCTGGGTTCACCGAATGAACGAGAGCGTGGACCACGTATCACTGTTCGAAAGAAACGCAGCCGAACTGCGCACTTATCTGCGCGATGCCTGGCCAATCAGCGAAGAGCGGCTCATCGCACGCCGGAACTACGAAGAGCACTCAAGAACATGGCGCGCCGAGCCCGGGCGGTTGGCTGCGATCCGGCCATGATCGAACCGGAATATTTCGCGCTCTTCGAACGCTTCGTCAGGCAGAACGTCGACGCGGAGGTCCGGCACCGCAAGAACGAGAACCTCCAGCACTACGGGAGGTGTCGGGCTGAGATGCAAAAACTGCTCGGGCGCGGCCCCGTGCCCACAAGCTTCCAGCAACCTGGCTCATCGTCGGTTTTTGACGACGCCCTTCTCTCCGCGTCCGCCAGCACCGACCCGGTGCCGCAGCCGGCGATTCGGGCGGACGAGATCCCGTCTCGGTTTCTGGGACCGGCTCGCATGTCTGCGGAGAGGCTGACGGAGTCCGCTCCCCTCGAAGAAGCGGCTGTGGCATCGCGTCGGGATAAACCGGCAATGGAAGAGGCAGTTTGCGCGGAATCGCCACTACGCTTCTCCAAAGCGCTGGCCGAGTATCTGGAAGAACACATCCGAGGTGGTGGCAAGGGCGACGCCCGAACCATCGTGCAGCTGCTCGTTCAGTTCCTCATCGACGTCATGGATGACCCGTTTCTGCACGGATTCGATGAAGATGCGGTGCGGCGCCTCGACGAGATGATGCCCGAGATACCCAACCGCAAGAACATTCCCCGCGAACGCTGTGTAAGCGTCTCCGCGCGCTACTTCTATGCGATCGAACATGGAAGGGAAGGCCACGAACGCCTGACCGAAATGCGCATCCGAAACAACTATCACGACGCGCTGTCACGCTTCTTCACTTGGGCAATCGACAAGGGCTATTATCCCTACCCAAAGCCCGCGTTCATAAGAACCAGCCCCGAGGATCTCGTTTCCCTACAGCGGGACGCCTTCAAACCCGACGAGGCGCGCAAGCGTCGGCACGAGGTCGACATGTGCTGGATCAAGCCGTCGCAGGGTTATCATGTCCCACTTCTTATAATACCGCTGCCACATGCCCACAGCGTTGGCCGCATCTTCTACCGGGAGGAACCGAGTGAAGATCGTCCGCTCCGGATGGTTCCTAGCGAAGGCTTCGATACGCGGCAAACGCTCCTCCATCCAAAGGATGCCCAAGGCGATCTAGGAAGAAAGATGCGCTGCATGTCGCGCGCCGATCCAGGGTCCCCATTCCGAGCCGATTGAAAAACAGCCCACAGCGGCGGCAGGGAAAATTCCTATCCATTCCGGAAGCCTTTCTCGAATGCGGCCGCCTCGAAGCCGCCCGTCCGGTGCAGAAAAACTAGCCCCATGCGGCGGTGCATCCACCTGAAGGCGCATGCCTGCGCCATGCTTGGCAGGACGGCAGCATCGTGGAAATTGCGCAAATGATGGAGGATGACAATTCTCCCGCCCGGAGCCATTGCACGCGCAAGGATCCGGACAAGGACATCGAGTTCGTTTGGATTGAGGTAGTACAGGATCTCGGATGCGACGATTAGATCGAACGGACCACGCGGTGTCTGTTCCGGGAGTTGCGACAGCCTGAAGGTTACGCGCCGGCATGTGACGTTCCGGCGAATGGCCTCCGCCAGGGCGGTAGGCGAAGCGTCGACCGCCAGCAGGCGACGGCATCTTGGCGCCAACGCACGCGTGGTCTCGCCGATCGCGCAGGCGAGCTCCAACCCGCGTCCAAAGTAGCGGGAGCCGCAGGCACGAAGCAGAACCGAACGCTTGTGGGCCTCAAAGGGCGAGTCCTTGTAGTCCCAGGGATCGATATTCTCCCGAAACTTCGCCTCGAACCCTGCGACATCGATCACCTTGCCGCGCATGGCCGCCAGTACACTTCCTCCGAACCGCTTAGGCGGGCGATCGTGCCCCGATCCAGAACAAAGCCCGATGGATCGTCAACGACGAGTTTACCCAATTGCGACCGGTGCGCCTCGATGGCGTGCCGCTTTGCCGCCAGTGCCGAGGCGATTTCAAGGCGCACTTCCTTCATCTCGCCGGACCGGGGGCGATCTTCGGGCCGACCAAACGCATCGAGCCAGATCGCATATTCCCACGTTTCAGAAGACAGGTTGGCCGCCGCAATCGCGTCCATTGCCAGTTGCCACGAAGCCTGGTGGTCGCAGTGCGGATCACGCCTCCAGGGCAACACCACCAGTCGAGGCTGGAGATCGCGTATGATGGTGACGAGATCGCCCATCGCTTCGGCATAAGCGGAGCTTTCAGGTTGTGGCATGTCGGCATCCCTCAAACGAAGGAAAGTACGGGGCTGATGGCCCGCGCCCAATCGACCTAGCGCCTCCGCGGCCTCCGTCTCGCGGCGGCCGGAGAGCCTCTGGCGGCTCCATTCACGCGAATTGGGGTGAGATGCGCCCCCGTCCGTCACGAAGACCACATGCAGGGGCTGCCCCTCACTCGAGACCATCGCGATCAGGCCGCCGCAACCGAGCGTTTCGTCGTCGGGATGCGGCGCGATGACGAGGATCGGGGATTTGATAGCCGTTGCCCGCAGTGCCTTGGTCAAGTCCATTCCAATCCCTCCGGCCCCGCGGGCTTCCAGTCACCGGCAGCAACCGCAGTGCCAAAGGCAGCTGCTGCCCCGTCCGGATTGGGCTGGCGCAGATAGGTTCGAAGGTCTCGCATCAGTCGCTCGAATGGATGGGGGGAAATCATGCCAGCAGCGCCAATAGCCTGTTCAGCATCATCAAGCGCCGATATGGCCGCCGTTTCTATTGCCAGCCGGGCACCGTTCGTCGCCGCCTGAAGGTGTTGCTGCAGCGCATCCGCCGAACCTTCGGCGGCCGCCAGGCCCCAAGCGCGCCCCACACGCTCAAGCCAGAGATAGCCGGTCTCGACCGCCACGGCCATCCGCGCCAGCCGATGTGACTGGTGAGGATTATCTGCACGGTTCGTGCGGTTCAGATGGGCGATCGCCGCATCGAGTATGGCATGCATCCCGCCGACCTGTACGGCGAGAAAACGAATGGCCCCTGACGAAAACCAAGGTTGACGGACATAGTCGTCGGATCCGCCGAGATACCAGTCCGGCTTGACGATGAGGCCGCTCAAGTCGACGACGTGACTGCCGGATGCACGCATGCCGAGCGGCTTCCACCATGTCCGATCGACCGACAAATTGCGGGTCGGAACGACGATCATGCGCCGGCCTTCATCGTCGCTGATCGTGACGATGGCGTGGGAGAGCCCGTCGACACCGGATGCGAAATTCTTTCTACCCGCGAACAGGTCGTTCACCAGACGCAGAGGATCAGATGCTTCATCGGTGTTCCAGACCCCGAACACACCCCCATCGCGGACGATCCGAGAATAGCATTCTTTCTGCCTGGCGGTTCCGAACCGTTCGATCAGGAACAGGGCATTCACATGCCCTTCGTAGATCCGCCCGGTACTCAGGTCGCCACGACCAACGGCCGCGAGCAGCAAAAGAAGCGCACTCATTGTCTCTGGCGTGAGCGGGGGCGCGGACAAGAGGCCCAGCTTTCCCAGTTCGTCGAACGCCTCGCGCGGAAAAGCTCCGTCGGCGTCACGTGCGGCGGCATTGAGCGCGATCACACGCGACAGGTCCTCGCGCCGTCTTTTGCTGTCGATCTCAAGCCGCATTGGCAACCCTCCGCAGATCGGCGATCCGCCGTTCCAGCTTGGCGACAGCGATGGATGCGGGCACGGTTGCGATCGCATCCGGATCGTCGGCCATGAGGCGCTCAATCATCGCACGGTTCCAATGAACACCGGCGTAGCGAACCGCCTCCTGCTGCCTCGTTTCCTTGACCGCCGATGTCGGGCACACGACGCTTGAGACTTCTTGAGCGAGAGCACGCATCGAGCGGCGCAGGTGCAGGCGCCGCTCGATCGCGTCCGGACACTCGAGCAGCAGGGGCACACCTTCCATCTCCTCCCGCACCCATGATCGAAGGCAGTCGGCCATGCCGCCCGGCGCGCGCCCGTTGGTACGGGCAGAGACAGTGACTACCACATCAAGCGGATGGCTGAGCCGATAGCCCGCGGCCACGACCTTGGACACGAAGGCCAGGTCCTCGCGAAAGGGCAATGGATCCATGCCTCCAGTGGCGCGATAGACGTCGGAACGAACGGCTATGCTGGCGCCGGTATGATCACGATGGCGCGGCCACGGATCGTGGTCAATCGGGTCTATCAACCAGGCAAGTTCGTCGCGCAGTGATGCGTATCTTGCATGCGTGAGGGCGCGGCGAAGAAAGCCCGCGCCGAGCGTTTCCTCTTCCTGCCGGTCGCCGATTATCTGGCCTCCAACCAGGTCTATTCCCGAGCGTATGGCTCGCAGGTTGTTCTCGACCCAGTTGTCGGACGGCACCGCATCCGCGTCCGTCGTCAGGATGACGCCGGATGGGGCCTCGCGCGCGGCAATTTCCATCGCCAGGTGGCGCGCCTGACCGACATGGGCTTGATCCAGCGGAAATACCTCTTCCTCGATCGTCATTCGAAGCTGCGGCGCGTGCGCGGCAGCTTCAAGAGCCGCTGCCAGCGAGCGATCGTCGGTGTTGTTGAGCACCAGGACAACACGCAATGGCTGGTGAAGATGCCGCACGATTGTCTGCCGCGCCAACGCCGCGATAAGCCGAGGAAGGAGGGCTTCTTCGTTTCGGGCCGGTATTGCCACTACTGGAACGATGAGGTCGTGCATTCGAGGCTTTCATTTCAACGACGGCTTTCGAAGCGAAAACGCGGAACAAGCTTCCGACCTAAGCTGCCGTAGAAGGAAAGGTTCCCGAACAGATCAGCCGACACAGGCTTGTCGACCTGCCCGCACGGCCAACCTTCGCCGCTGTTGCGGCTGGGCTGGAACGTTCCACCATGGTGCGAGTTGGGCGGTCACTCAGCTCATGTCGAAGGACATATCATGCACAGCCTCATCTACCTCATAGGATTGATTGTGGTGGTTCTCGCCATCCTGTCGTTCCTCGGCATTTCCTAGGGAGAAAGCAAATGAACGACAAAGACAAACCCGGCAGCGCAGCCGGTACCCAGTTGCACTCGCCGTCACAAGACACTGACGCAGCGAAGAAGCGTTTGCGGGCCGAAGCCAGTACTGCCTCGTCCGCGGCCTCAGAGGCCGTCGACGCCGTCAAGAAGGAAGCCGGCGCTCTGGGCGGGGAGGCTCGCCATTTCGCCGAGGACCAGGCCGACAAGGTCAGGGACGCGACTGCATCTCAGATAGATGTCTTCGCCGACGCCCTGAGGGCCGCCAGCGAAGAGCTCGGCAAGAGCGACACCGGACCGGCCGCCGAGATGGTCACCCATGCCGCGTCGGGGCTTGAAAGCCTGTCCCGTTCGTTACACGGTAAATCTACCGGTGAGATGCTGGACTCGGTGCGCCAGTTCGGCCGCGACAATCCCGTCGGCTTTCTGGCAGGCTCACTGCTTGCAGGTTTTGCCCTGAGCCGGTTCGCGGTCGCAGGCACTTCTTCCGCGATCGCTACGGACGGCAATAGCACTGCCACCTCTAGAAGCAACGCCTTTCCGCCTCCTTCAGTTCGTTCCTCGCAAACCTCAGCAGCGCCCGCTTCCGGCCGACCGGAAGGCGCTGCTGCCGCCTCGAACGGGCAAGGAGGGTCCCAGCGATGACGCCCGACAGAGACAAACGGTCCATTCCAGAACTATTATCTGACCTCGCTCAGCAGCTTTCATCACTGGTCCGAACCGAAAGCAGCCTTCTGCGCAGCGAATTGCGCGAAAGCGCGAACAAGGTAGGCACCGGCGCCATGGAAATCGCGGCCGGCGCTGTGCTTTTGCTGGCAGCCCTCATCGTCCTCCTGCAGGCTCTGGTCGTCGCACTGGCGAATCTGGGGCTAGGTGTCGGCTGGGCCTCGCTCCTGGTCGGTGTCGTCATAGCCATTATCGGCGCCGTTCTGGTCAAGCGGGGAACCACCAACATGTCGCCTTCGGAACTGGCACCCTCGCGCACCGCCGAACAGCTGCGCAAGGACGCCCACCTTGCCAAGGAGCAAACCACATGATCGAGAAATCCTCTTCGAGCCTGGAACGTGACGCCGAACGCGTGCGTGCCGACATAGCCAATACCGCCGATCACCTGAAAGCCAAGATGTCCCCGGGCCAGCTGATGGACGAGGTCGTCGACTACTTCAAGGATGGAGACGTCAACCAGATGGTCGCCAACATCAAGCATCAGGTCCGCGACAACCCGTTGGCGCTCGCGCTGGTTGGTGGTGGCCTTGCATGGCTCATGATGGGATCTGGTACGCAGCATGCGGGCTCCGGGCCTCGCGGACGCCCGCGGGGTTCTGCCTCCACCGCCGTCGCCCCCGTGAAAACCAGCTTTGCTGCGAATGGCGGCGTGTCCGCGAACGAAGGAGGGTCGGCCAGTCTGTCGTCTGCGCCCGCCGAGCGCTCCACGTCCGGAAAGAAGTCACTCGGTGTCGGCTCCGCGCTGGGTGCAGGTGCTTCGAGCATGAAGGACTCCGCAGGTTCGGCGGCCGGGAAGGTTGGCGATGCAGCGAGCGCGGGTGCCGCAAAAGTCAGCGACGCCGTCGGCTCCGCCGCCGATGCGGCCAGTACGGCCATGCACGACATGCGGGACAGCGCAAGCGAACATCTCGCCGATGTCTCGCAGGCCGGTGCCGAGATGGGAGAACGGATCAAATCCACCTTCCTCGACGCTCTGGATCGCGAGCCTCTGGTGGTCGGCGCTCTGGGCGTGGCCGTGGGGGCAGCCATTGGCGCGATGATGCCGGTTACCCCCACCGAACGCGAGAATCTCGGCGAAGCCAGCATGAAGATGCGCGAGGAAGCCGAATCCGCGCTTTCGGATGGCATGGAGAAAGCCAAAGGCGTTGCCGGCGAGGTTTATGCCACGGCGCGTGAGGAGGCTGATCGTCAGGGTCTGACGCCGGGCGGCAAGCCGCTTGCCGAGAAGGTGGCGGATGTCTCGAAAGCTGTGGGTGCCAAAGCGAAGCAGGCCGCTACGCGAACAATGGACGACGCCGAGCGATCTGTCGACCGCGCCACTGACGGCCTGAAGCCGGCACGCCAGACGCGTTGATCATGTCCGTGAGGCCGACCCACTGTCGGCCTCACGACTGCGCCGTCCTTCTATGGATTGGGATCGTCCACGAAAGTCCGCAGGCGGAGGGGCATTGCTCCGCGGCTGCAGATCTCGCCGGAACGACTCGTGACTATCGCTGTCGACAGCTTCCCCACTTCCTTTCAACTCGGCAGCCATTGAGGTGGAACATCGCCGATCGAAGGAGGTTTCAGCTTCGGCCGGAACCCGCTGTTGCAACCTGACAGGCGAATGAATGCGGCCGATCCCAACCGGAACATGACACAATGCAGGTCTTGCATGTGATCGCCAAACATCCATATACCATCCACAGGGATGGCTATGGAGATGCGACATGGCAAGGTCATCGACTGGCGGGGTAACCGCCAAAACGCCCGAATCCGAAAAGCTCACCATCAATCTCGGTTTCGTCGATCTCGGCCAGATCGAGTTGCTGGTGCAGGAAGGCTTCTACTCCAACCGCAGCGACTTCATACGCACCGCCATTCGCAATCAGATCGAGCGGCATGCGGAGACGGTGCGCCAGATCGTGGTACGCAAGAGCGTCGATCTGGGCTTGCGTCACATCACAGCAGACGAACTGACCAAGGCGCAGGCTGCGGGCCAGATGCTGGATATCCGCGCTCTTGGGCTTGTCGTGATCGCCCCGGATGTTACGCCCGAACTTGCACTCGATACGATTTCCTCCCTTTCCGTTCTGGGCACACTGAACGCCAGCGACGCGGTCAAGACCGCGTTGGCAGACCGCATTTCCTGATCCTCCCAACCCGAAAGAACCCCATGACCACTCCCTTCGCCCGCGGCATGTCCCGGGCCACCGATCTGACGCGCGCCGGCAGACTGGACGAAGCGACAACGCTGATCCAGTCGCTGCTGCAACCCCAGCCAGCCGCGACGACCCACCCTGCCGATGGCAAGGTGATCGAAGGCGATTTCACCCGGCTGGGCGATACTGTTGCCGCGCCGCGCCAGCGCACGGCCAGGGCCTTTACGCCCGGCATCCGCATGGGGCTGGGCGAAACGCTGCGCAACATCGCGGCGGGCGGGATGCCACGGCGTGGGCCTCTGGCCCCCGAGCCGCTTGATCTGCCGGCGGGCGCGCAGTTCCTGTCGCTGACCCACAGCGGTAGCCATGGCAGTCGCGACTACCGGCTTTATGTGCCGGCCAAACAGCCAGAGGCGCCGATGCCACTGATCGTGATGCTGCATGGCTGCACCCAGTCGCCCGAGGATTTCGCCATCGGAACCGGCATGAATACGCTCGCCGAAGATTTTGGGTGCCTGGTCGCCTGGCCCGCGCAGCCCCAGGGAGCGAACGTGCAGAAATGCTGGAACTGGTTCCGGCCGGAGGATCAGGCGCGCGATCGGGGCGAACCCGCCCTGATTGCGGGGATCGTCCGCGATGTCCTGCACGACCATTCAGCCGATGCAGGCCGGGTCTATGTCGCCGGTCTGTCGGCGGGCGGCGCGGCAGCCGCGATCTTGGCCGCGGCCTATCCCGACCTGATTGCAGCGGTCGGCGTTCATTCCGGCTTGCCGGTCGGAGGGGCGCAGGACGTGCCCTCAGCCTTCGCATCCATGCGCAGTGGCTCGAAGGGCACGGCAGAGTCCCTTCCCGTTCCGGCCATCGTGTTCCACGGACTGGCGGACGGCACGGTGCATCCTCGCAATGGCGAGGCGCTCGTCGCACAAGCCTTGCAGGCAAGTTCCGGTTTCAAGCGAAGCAGCGTTTTGGGCACCTCGCCAGGGGGACGAACGTACCGGCAGACCCGCCACGAGGATGGCGATGGCCGTAGCATCACCGAGCATTGGGAGATCGAGGGTGCGGGCCATGCCTGGGCCGGCGGACAGCAAGGCGGCAGTTATACCGATCCGGCGGGCCCGGATGCATCTCGCGAGATGATGCGGTTCTTTCTGCAGCATAGGCAGGTATAGCGCTGTCGCGGGCTTGCTTTCGGCGACACCGCCACCACCGACAAACATGTGGCGCCGATACCACAACGATTGGGTCAGGCCGCTGGTCCTTTGGCAATCATTCGCCAAGCCGCGCATGCCCCGTCCCAATGCGTGCCGGTACCCTGCTCAAGCGCCAGCCTTTGTTTTTCGCTTGGCAGTCGCAGATTTTGTGGCTGGCCTGTCCGGGACATCCGCAGCCAAGTCGGCGACCGGGCCGGCGGTCGGCCGATATGGTGGTTTGTTCGAATGGCGGGAGCCTTGAAATCGGCGATAGAGCGCATACGCTCCGCCTAAGAGTGCCAAGAATCTGAGCATGACGGTTCTCCGTTGGAAACAAGAACCGCCGAAGAACCCTTAGGTTCCGCTTCAGGCCCGGAGCACGGACCGGACCTTGCCCAAGCTCGCCGATGCGTCCTCGTACGACAGGGCGAAGGTCAACAAGCCGCCTGACACTTTCAGCGGGGTCCGGAGAAAGCTCGGGCGTTCCTCTGGCGCCTCGAGATACTCACGCCGGTTCAGCCAATCAAAGGATCCTGCCACTTCGTTCAAAAGCGCGATCACGACCCGCTGATGCAGAGGAACAACTCCAGCGATCACGACTTTACTTCGGGGAGGGACGCGTTGCCCGGGACCGTCGTCCGGAGCCATCGCCTACCGAAGGGTCTGAGCAAAATGTTCGAAAAATCAACTGGCGTGGCAATGATGGCCGCGTTGATGTGGGGTCCGTTTCATTTCTTCTGGAACATCGATAGTGGCCGGCGCGTTGCCAAGGCCTCTTCGCGCACGGTTCGCTCGGGGCTTCGTGAAACGCTGCGCAACATCGCTGCGGCAGGCATGCCGCGGCGTGGCGAGCTGGCGCCAGAGCCGCTGGAACTGCCAAAGGGCGCGCAGTTCCTGTCGCTTACGCACAGCGCAGCGGGCAACCGGGACTACCGGCTTTATGTTCCCGCCAACCAGCCCAAGGGGCCGATGCCGCTGATTATGATGCTGCACGGCTGCACCCAGTCGCCCGACGATTTCGCAATCGGCACAGGCATGAACGAGCTTGCCGAACAATTCGGGTGTCTGGTCGCCTGGCCCGCGCAGCCCAAGGGGGCGAATGGGCAGAAATGCTGGAACTGGTTCCGACCGGAAGATCAGACGCGCGACCGGGGCGAACCCGCCCTTATGGCGGGGATCGTCCGCGATGTCCTGCACGACCACGCAGCCGACCCGGCGAGGGTCTATGTCGCGGGACTGTCGGCGGGTGGTGCGGCTGCGGCAATCTTGGGCGCGGCTTATCCAGAATTGTTTGCCGCGGTTGGCATTCATTCCGGACTGCCTGTCGGCGGAGCGCGGGACGTGCCGTCGGCATTCGCCGCCATGCGCCGCGGTTCAACAGGCAAGGTCCAGCCCCTGGCCGTTACGTCGATCGTGTTCCATGGGCTGGCTGACAACACGGTGCATCCAAGGAATGGAGATGCTGTCGTCGCGCAATCCTTGCAGACGCGGTCCGGTCTCAAGCAGGTCTGCTTATCGGGTGTCTCAGAAGGGGGACGGGCGTATCGACAAACCTGCCACAACGATGTCGATGGACGAAGCATGACCGAACATTGGGAGATCGACGGTGCAGGCCATGCCTGGGCCGGGGGTCAGGCGAACGGAAGCTATACCGACCCGAAGGGCCCAGACGCGTCCCGCGAGATGCTCAGGTTCTTTCTGCAACACGCGCAGACATAGCGCAGCGCCGCCAAGTCAGGACTGCGGAACTTGTCGAAGCGTTGCGGTCCCTTGGGCTCTCCTCCGTCGTCAGCACCGTCACGACCGAAGAAGCGTGGCACGAGCCATGGTCGGAAGCAGTTGTAATTCTACGCCGGACATCTTGGAACAAAGATCACAATTGAAGGTTTGTAAGACACGTCCGGGCATATGGACCCGCACAACGTCTCTTCCTGCCGCTCGCAGGCTGACACGATCCAAGGAGAACGAGATGTTACGCAAGCTATTGGCGACGACTGCTGTCACTGCACTATTGGCGGGCGGTGCATTTGCCCAGTCCGGCGATACCACGGCGCAGCAGCCACAGGAACAGGCTCAGCAGGGTCGGACGGCGGCGCAAGAGGTCACCGTATCTCACGGCGATACCGTCATAATTGAAGCCGCGCGAGAAGAGGTCGAACTGAACCTGCGTGTCCGTGTTGGCGCTGCGGGCGCGCAGCAAACCCAGGCCCCCGAGGAGCAGCAGGCTGCTCAAGCCGGTGAGCAGCAGCATGACCGCCAGGCGACAATGAGGGATCGTCGGGAGCTTCAGGCGGCCGACATGCGGCAGATCAGCGCCGACGAGTTCATCGGTTCGGAAGTCTTTAGCGTGAACGACGAGCACATCGGCAATGTCAACGACGTCCTGCTCACCCAGGACGCCGAGATTGATGCGGTTGTCGTAGATGTCGGCGGCTTCCTCGGCATGGGTGCCCGCGAAGTGGCACTTGGCATGGATGATCTCGAGCTGCTGAGCGATGCCGACGGCAATTGGTATGTCTACACGCCCTACACGCAGGAGCAGCTCGAAAGTTCGCCCGAATATGATCAGGCACGTTGGACCGAAGAGCGCGACCAGCAGCGCGTGACAGGCGAGATGGCTCAGCAGATGCCAGCCCAGCAACAGGCTGATCAGCAGCAGGACGGCCAGATGGCCGCTGAGCAGCGGATGGGAGAAGCTGGCGAGCATCTAATCGCCGATGGCGGAACGATTTTCGTTCAGTCTGAGACCGAGAACTTTCAGCTCAATTTCGAGGTCAGGATGGCCGGCCAGGAGGCCGCTCAGGTCGGCGAAGCCGATCGCCAGCAGACGGCCCAGACCGATGCGGGGATCGAACCGGATACTCAGACGACCGCGGCGATCGACCCTGATCGGCAGCCGGTCGAAATGGAGCAGCTTCGCGCCGACGACCTGATCGGGTCCACCCTCTATGGCGCCAATGATGAGAATATCGGCACTGTAGGCGATATCCTGATCACCGAAGAAGGCAGCTTCGACGCAGTGATTGTCGATGTCGGCGGGTTCCTCGGGATTGGCACTCGCGAGGTCGCACTGGGTTTGGACGAGGTCGAGTTCGTGCGTGACAGCCAGAACAGGTTGTACATCTATACGCGGCACACTCAAGACCAGCTTGAGGCAGCCCCGGAATATGACGAGGCCACCTATGCCGAGCAGCGCGATCAGCAACGCATCGGCATTCAGTAGGCTTCTGTGCTGAAGTCGTCTCCACGTCGATGTGTGGAGGGAATCGAGAATCGCCCGGCATTTCGTTGCCGGGCGTTATTGCCTGATGGTTGAGGTCGACAGAAGTAATGGCTGCAACATCGGCGCTCTGCTTCCCCATCCATGCCTAGGCTTGGTGGGTCGCTGCGAGCCCTGTGCCGCCACGTCATCCCAGAACACCGTCTCAGTGTGGAACATCGGCACCGCCCTTTGGTTTTGTATCCGCAACCCTTCTCCGGGTGCGCGCAGCTGGGCCGCAGACGTCACCATGGTCCAGCTGCGTTTGTGCGACTATAGGTCGCCCAAAAAAACACATATGTTGCTCACGGTCGCGCTCGCCAACAAGACGGCGCGCATCAGACGAACCTTCCTCCACCTGTCGCGTTGATGTTCGATCCCCCGCGATCAGCCCCGCAAATCACAGGTCGTCATGGCTGGTTCCTCCATCATCGTGATAGGCACTTCGGCAGGCGGAGTGGCGGCATTACGCTCCTTGGCTGCCGCGCTGCCCAAGACGCTGTCCACCCCTATTCTCGTCGTGCTGCATGTCGGCGCTTATCAAAGCGAGTTACCCGCGCTCTTGAATACCGCAGGTCCGATCCCCGCCAAGCATGCAGAGGACGGTGAAGCGATTCTGCCCGGCCACATCTATGTTGCGCCACCGGATCGCCACTTGATCGTCGCCAATGGACGGCTGCGCCTGTTGCGTGGCCCGAAGGAGAATTGCGCCAGGCCGGCCATCGACCCGTTGTTCCGGAGTGTGGCCGAAATTTATGGCTCGGAGGCGGTGGGCGTCATCCTGACTGGCAATCTGAACGACGGCGCGCTGGGCCTGTTAGAGATCAAGCGACGGGGCGGAATCGCAATCGTCCAAGACCCTAACGACGCTGCCTATCCCGAAATGCCGAGGAGCGCGATCGAGCATGTAGCGATAGACTACAGCGTGGCGCTTGCGCAGATGCCCGAACTGCTCACTGAACTGATCGATCGACAAGACGGAAAGGAAGCGGTCATGGCGAAAGCCTCTTCTAAACTGGACGAACAAGAACCCGAGATCGTCAACAACCAGACTTTCGAGCGGCCACTGACGGTGACCTGTCCGGACTGTGGTGGTGCGCTGAAGAAATTCGAGGTTGGCTCGATCGTCAAATTCGGTTGTCACATCGGGCACAGCTATACCGCAGAAATCATGGCCGCAGCGCAGTTCGAGGAAATGGAGAAAGTCATGCGGGCGGCGGTGCGGTTTCTCAACGAGCGGGCCGAGTTCTGCCTCCAGATGGCGGAGCATGGCGGAAACGCCGGGTCGGATGCTTCCAGGGAGTGGCATGCGGCGAGCAAGCAGGCGCTGGATCGGGCTTATAAGCTTCGGGACCTCGTGGAGCAGGACTGGATTACGCCGGAGACTTCTCGTCAGCCTGCCTTGGCCTATGACGGTCGTGATCAACAAAACCTTCTCGGATAGGCGCCCGCTTTCTCGAGCCTGGCGAGATCGCTACGTCTATCGGTCATCCGCGAAATATCTGCGCGATGGTTTGTTCAAGGTCACCTTGCGCATACGGCTTCTGCAGCGCCGGGCAATCACGATATCCGTCCATCAGGCCTTCGGCCCCGTATCCTGTCGCAAAGGCGAAGGGAATGCCCCTCTGCAGCAGAATGTCGGCCACGGGAAAGGACTTGGCACCAGCCACGTTGATGTCGAGAATTGCGAAATCGATCACGCCTTGGCGGGCAAGCTCCATCGCCAGGTCGATGCGCGTGGCCTGACCGACGACCTCATGCCCCAAATCGTTCAGCAGGTCCTCAAGGTGCATCGCAAGAAGAACCTCATCCTCAACGATCAATACCCGTTTTGCTGTCTGCACCGTCAAGCGCTTCGCTCCTTTGGTTTCCGTCGGGCATGGGAGCATCGATCGTGCAGACGACACCGGACGTTTCATAGGCAACGCTTACCTTCCCCCCCAGTTCCGCCGCCAGCACGCGCTGCACCAGACGTGAGCCGAAACCCTTGCGCGTCGGCGGAACGACAGGTGGACCGCCGCTCTCCGTCCATCGCAGTGAGAGACGCTGCTCATCGCCGTCGCCAGTGAGCTGCCAGGCTATGTCGACCCGGCCGTGGTCGGTTGTCAGCGCGCCGTATTTCGCCGCATTCGTAGCCAGTTCATGCAGCGCCATCGCGATCGACAGCGCGACTCGCGGCCCGAGCCACAGGCTTGGGCCTTCGATCCGGAAGCGGTTCACTCCGACTGAATGTGGTTCGACCGTCTCAAAGACAATGTCTCGCAAATCCGCGCCGGCCCAGTTTTCACGGGTCAGCAGGTCATGCGACTTGCCCAGCGCGATCAGACGCGCCCCGAAGGTTGCGCGCGCTTCCTCCATCGACGTGGCACTGCTGAGCGTCTGCGACGCAATGGCCTGCACCGTCGCCATGACATTCTTGATACGATGATTAAGCTCGCCGACCAGGGTTTCCCGATGCTCATCGAAGCGCTTGCGCTCGGTGATGTCCTCGATCGCGATCAGGATCATGTCTTCACGGCTGCCTTCCTGTTTCAGCTTGCACGCCGTGAGCAGCATTGATCGCCGCCCGGACCGATGGAAATCCTGTTCGACCTCGAAATTGTGGATTTCATCGTCCTCAGAATGAACCCTTTCGAGAAGGCTCCGCAGCGGCGGGTTGTTCCACTCGCCGGTTCCAAGGTCGAAGATCAGGCGCCCCTTGGGCTCTTCCTCGAAAACTGCGAACAGCTCGCGGAAGGCCTTGTTGGCGCTTTGGACGCGCAAATCCTTGCCCAGAACCAGCAGGGGATGCTGAACCGTACGCCCGATCGTTTCCGAATAGACGCGAGCATCGTTCACCGCATCGGCGGCGCGTTTCTGCTCGGTGATGTCGTTGAATGTGACGACGACGCCTGCGATACGGTTGTCCTGCGTGCGATAGGGAAGCACCCTACGCATATACCAGCGGCCGGCATCGCTTTGCACCACGGCCTCGATCGCGGACAGCTTCTCCAGAACCGTTTCCACGTCCCGCAAAAGGTTCTCGTCGGTAAACTTCTTGGCCAGATGAGCGATCGGCCGACCGATGTCCGAAGCGACGAAATCGAACAGTTCCCGCGTCGCAGGCGCAAACCATCTGATGCAGCATTTTTCGTCAAGGAACAGCGTTGCGACTTCAGAACCGGCGAGCAGGTTGTTGAGGTCATTGGTCGTGGTTTCCAGTTCGCTGATCTTGTGCTGAAGCTGGCTGTTGACCGTGTTCAGCTCCTCGTTGAACGACTGCAATTCCTCTTTCGACGTCTCGAGTTCCTCGTTGGTTGACTGAAGCTCCTCGTTCATCGAGGTGGCTTCCTCGTTCGCCGCCTTCAGTTCGTCGTTGGTGGCTTCCTGGTATTCTATGGTTTTCTGCAGTTCAGCGCGGGTGGTTCTCAGTTCCTCCTGAAGGGCGCGTTCACTCGACGAGGCATCACCCGCATCCTCACGCGTGGAGGTCAGGGTGGGAGCCCACTCCGCCGCGGCCGTTGCGAAACTCACCAGGAGAAACACGCCCTGCGGCGATTCAGGCAACGGCATGACCGTCATCTCGACAGATCGGCCGTTCGAGCCGTCCCGGATGCGGGCGTTGACCGTCACGCTTCTGTTCTCGCTCGACGCTTCCCGGATCGCGACTCGCAATCTGGCGGCCAGCCCATCACGGGCCATGGTCAGCAAGTCCCTGGTCGGCTCACCAGGCGGGTTCTCCAGATAGTCCCTCGTCGTACCGTGGAAGTAGAGGATGCGGCCTTTCTGGTCGATCAGCACCGAGGCCGGGGCAAAGCGCTCCAGCAAGGCGCGGCGGGCCATTTCTGCAGCCGAAGCGTTCGGCTCGGGAGCCAAAGTCGATGATTTTTCCATCGAGCGCATTTCCGATTGACTGCGTGGCGGCGGATACTCGATCAGATCATGCCGTGTCGATCCCAACCGGCGGTATATTCGCCATTTCTTTGATACGGTTTCGAACAGGTCTTCGTGCCGCCCTACCGTTTCGGCGTTGCCGAGAAACAGATGTCCTCCCAGTCGCAGCGCGAAATGGCAAAGCGCGATGATCTTCTGCTGCGCGTCGGGTTCCAGATAGATCAGGAAATTGCGGCACGACACCAGGTCCAGCCGCGAGAAAGGCGGATCGCGCAACAGGTTCTGCGGCGCGAACACCACCATGTCGCGTAGTTCCCTGCTGACCTGATATGAGCCGTCGAGCTTTTCGAAGAAACGCGAAAGGCGAGACGCCGGAAGGCTGGCAAGGGCGGCGGCCGGGTAGATGCCATCGCGCGCCTTGCGCAGATTGGTCTCCTGGGGATCGGTCGCAAAGACCTTCAGGTCGAAGCGTTTTCCAGCCGCCTCGGCAAGTTCCGTCACCAGCATGGCAAGCGAGTAGGCCTCCTCGCCCGTGGAGCAGGCCGGCGCCCAGACACGTATCGGAGCGCCCGTTTCGCGCTCCGCGACCATTGGCGCAATCACCAGCTTGGCAAGGGCCTTCCAGGCGTCGGCGTCGCGAAAGAAGCCGGTCACGCTGATCATCAGGTCGCCCACCAGCGCGGTGACTTCATCGGCGTTGGTGCGCAACTCGTCGATGTATTCGTCGAGCGTCGTGATGTTCCTAAGGCCAAGGCGCCGGTAAACACGTCGCCTCAGTGTCGAGTGTTTGTAGCTGCGAAAATCGTGTCCGCCCCGAGCGCGCAGGAGGTCCAGAAGATGGCTGAGCGTGGCCTGGCCGTTCGGAGAAGTGGCTTCGATCTCGATGGGAGCTGCGAGGTAGCCGTGCCTTATGAAGGCAAGCAGGATTTCGGGCATGTCTTCGGGTGCCAGGACGTGGTCGGCCATGTCCGCGGAAATCGCGCTCCTCGGCATGCCATCGAATTTCGCGGTTTCGGGCGACTGCACCAGGCTCATGCCGCCCTCCGCCCGGATATCCCTCAACCCCTCGGTACCGTTGCTCCCCGTTCCCGACAGCACAACCGCGATCGCCCGCTCGTGCTGGTCCGCAGCCAGCGACGAGAACAGGACATCGACCGGGTGCCGATGGCCGCGAGGTTCCGCCGGCTTGGACACGTGCAGGCCGCCGTTGCTGACGTGCAGATCGGTATCGGGTGCGATCACATAGACATGGTTCGCAGCGAGCCTCATGCCGTCCTCGACCTGAACGACCGGCATTGTCGTCTTGGCGCTCAGGACGTGGGCCAGTTCGCTTTCGCGTTTCGGATCGAGATGCAGCACGATCACGAAAGCGCAGCCGCTGTCGGCTGGCATGACGTCGAAGAAACGGCTCAGCGCCTCGATGCCACCCGCCGACGCACCGATGCCGATAACCTGAATAGCTGCGACTTCGGGTGTGGCACCGCCGTCGGCGTTCAGGGGCCGGTCACTCCCATCAGGCGTGAGGCCAGCGTCGCGACCTCTCGCATCCGTGGTCTGGATCGCCTTCGACTTTGACTTGCGCCTTGAGCGATTGCCTCCTCCTCCTCGCGGTTCATTCGTCATTCTCGCATCGTCCTAGAGTTTAGGTTGGATCAGACGGAAAGGTTCTTCCGCACCATCAACCGCCGCCTCGCCGCAATCCGCAGCGGGTTTCAAGGCACACCTTTGCACGCCCTGCCCCGGCAACCAAGCTGAGTAGTTTCGCCGGATGAGGGAATGTCTGCGGCACGAGCAGGGGCAGCAGGCTTCATTCATGATAGCCGACCGCCAGTAGAGCCAACGGGGCTCCTTCGGCTTGGCCGGGAACTGGCCGCACCAGATCATGTGCACGCCCGAGTGCCGTCAGGCGCTGCGTCAGCTCGCGTGCGATGTCGGCGGTCGTCTTTGTCGAGCGTGAGGTGATGGCGGTCAGGCCGGTGTCGGTGGTCAAGAGGTTCTGCACCCGGTGGCTCATCTCGCCAGCAAGAAGCTCGCGGCTCTCTTCCGCCTGCTTGCGGCCGGTCACATCGATGAAGATGCCAAACATGACCCGCCAGCGCAGCAAGCGTTCCTCTACATGAACCACAGGCGACACGGTCTCCCGGATGTGGCGTTTGAGGGGTAGCAGCTGCGTAGACTCTACCTTTGTGGCGCCAATGGCTCCCACATGACGTAGCCGACTAACGGATGCATTTGTTTCGTGGGCTACATTGAGAGCGCCCTACCCTCGACCCGTTGTTCCGAAGCGTGGCCGAAAGCTATGGTTCACTCCGAGGGTGCCCAGCCAGGCACCGCCAATCACCTTGGAGGCCGCCATGAATGAGGAGCAAGCAGAACACGGTGATCATCAGGACGAGCAGGAGCGGTGGTAGGTCTTGTCGCAGCTCGAAGAGTGGCTCGAGCGACCGATGCTCTTTCTGTCCTTCATTTGGTTCGCACTGGTCCTCGTTGAGCTGATCTGGACCACATCAGGCCTGTTTGAGTTCATGGGTACGATCATCTGGATGATCTTCATTGTCGAATTTCTGCTGCGCTTTCTGCTGGCGCCTCGAAAATGGCGGTTCATCCGCCGCAACCCGATCACCATTGTCGCTCTTGCGGCACCGGCATTCCGCTTTCTCAACGCGTTGCGCTTCCTGCGTCTGACGCGTGGATTGCGGCTGGTGCGGATCGTCGGAACCGCGAACCGCGGCTTCAACGCCCTACGCAAGAGCTTCGAACGCAGAGGTCTTGGCTATGTGCTGCTGACCACGGCGCTCGTGATCCTTCTCGGTGCCGGTGGCATGCTCGCATTCGAGCCGGCGCGCGAAGTCCAGGGCGGCTTCGTCAATTATGGCGATGCGCTCTGGTGGACGGCGATGTTGATCGCCACGATGGGGTCCGGCTTCTGGCCAGAAACCGCGGAAGGACGGCTGCTTACCTTCCTCCTGTCACTCTATGGTTTGGCCATCTTCGGCTACATCACCGCCAGCTTCGCCAGTTTCTTCATCGGCCAGGAAGCGCAGGCGCAGGATGGCGACGTCGCTGGATCGGCTGAGCTTGCGGCGCTGCGCGATGAAATCGCACTACTTCGGGCTGACCTTCGCGAGTAGGCGTGCGCAGCGATCGACAGCGTTCGGACTTCGCCGCATAGCGGCCGCCCGCCATCGGCTCCGCTGGTACGTTCACGATCTGCTTCAAGAAGCCGGCCCAGCAAATGCCCAGCTTCGCTCGTCAGGACGAGTTCTCCTCGCCCCTCCCCTCCAGATACAGGTGCTTCACGAGGACCATGGCGACGACCGTCAGCGGGGCCGCCATGATCAGTCCGAGCAGACCGAAGATCGTGCCCATGAGCACCTGCACGGAGATCAATAACGCCGGGGCGAGGTTGACCACCTTGTGCTGAATCATCGGCACGAGGAAGTTGCCTTCCAGGTTCTGGATGACAATGTAGAACACGAGCACGATAACGCCTGTCTGAACGCCCTCGGAAAAACCGATGATGACGATCGGAACAGCGGCAATGATTGGCCCCAGGAACGGTATGAAGGTGAGCAGCGCCGTCAGCACGCCAAGGCTCAGCCACAGATCGACCCCGATGATCATGAGACCGATCGCCACGCTCACGCCCAACAAGAGCATCGATATCAATTGACCGAGAAACCACCATCGTAGCGCCAGTGCAGTCTCCCCAAGCGCGCGCGCCATGTCTGAACGGTTGGATGCCGGTAGCAGGGCAAGAAAGCCGTCACGATAGAGACTCGGACGAGCGGCGCCGAAGACCGCAATTGCGATCAGCACGATGATGCTGCCTGCGATCCCGATCACGGCAAGGCCAGCCGTCGCAGCATGCTCGACGGCCGCGCCGGCAGCATCGGCAACCTGTTCCTGGCTGTCGTTCACCAGGCCGCTTGCCCATTCATGGCGTTCGAGGGTTTCAAGAAGTTGCTCTAAAGCCCCCGCCATCTGGCCCCAGAGATCGTCGAGCTGGCCAAGAAACTGCGGCACCACCGTCCACCCGATAAGCGCCAGCACCGCCATGAGCAGCACCCCAACCACCACAAGAGCCCATGTCCGGGAAAGCGGTGCGTACCGTGCCAGCGAACCGGCCAACCCATCGAGCCCAACCGCCATCAGGATGCCGGCAAACACAAGGAGCAGGACATCGCCCGTGAACCAGACGATCACGCTGAGCAGAGCCATCAGAAGAATGATGTCCGTTCGCTTCCAGCGTCGCTCGGAGACTGCACCAGCCATCATTGGGCCTCGAAACGTGGGAATTGCACGGAATGATACTCTTTTGCCCAGACAATGTGGCCTCGTCGAGAAAACGGCCTTTGGCTCATGGTTCGGTTGTCCGTGCGAGCACGTAGACTATCCCAACCGTCAAGACGAAACCGATGGGGACCGCAAAAGTGAGGATGGACAGTGCCTGCAGCATGAGCTTTTCCTCCTCAAGCTCAACCGGCTTAACCGTCGTCTTGTTCCAAGCAGCTCCATATCCTGGGTGGCGGCTTCCAGCTTGGCCTCGGCTTCGATCAGCTCGGTTGTCCGGTCGAGATCGAATCCCGCAGTTGCTCAAGCTCGGCCTGCCGGGCCGCAGCGTCGCCGTCAGCCTGAACGCGGCGCCCATTCAGATCGTCAAACTCCGTCTGGGCCGTATCGATTGCTTCCAGAAGTTCGCTATGGGTCCTTGGTGGCGCTTTCATGCGCGGCAAAATCTGAAGCGAGCTAATTGCGATCGCTCTCGAGTTCGGTGATGCGCAATTCCAGAGCTTGGCGATTACCGGATGCGGTGACCCAGAAGACTAAAAGGACAGCCGGCATATACGGCTAGGCTCAGGGCGAGAACGCCACGGCTACTAAGCAGTTCGAAAACTGGTTGGCTCGGCTTGCGCGCGCTCCATCTATGAATCGGCTCACCTGAGGCTGGGTTTGCTCCGCCTTGGCTCGGCGGTGAACCATTTCCGCCACCTGGCGTTTAGTGCCTGAGGTCAGATGGAGGTTTTCATGCAAAGATGCGTATGGCTCGCCGCAGTCGTTCTTGCCGTTTCCCAGGGCACTGCGGCCGCCCAAGAGCCTGTTGCCGTATGCCAGGAGCAGAGCGAGCTTGAACAGGTTCTGGGCAGTGGCGGCGACATCATGCCCGACGGATGCCGTGGACTGGCGGTGAGTGTTCTTGAGCAGGACGGAGAGCGCCTCTGTTTCTTGGATTTCACCGAGACGGACGGAGGCTTCATAGGTCAGTTGCGTGAAGCCGCGGTTGCCGAGGCGTGGTGGGTGCGTTGCGAGAATCTTGAGACCGCCCTCAGATAGCTCGGAGACAACCCGAGAATTCGTCATGGCGAGGCTAGGCTTGAAGATCCGGCCGCAGCGGAGTAGATGGCATGGATCGCATCCGAAATTTCGTGATGCTGCTGCGAGCGCAACTCTGGCCCGTGCCCGGGTTATTTCTCATTGGCGCCACGATGCTGGCCTTTGTGCTCCTCGAATACGGGCCTGACTGGACCCCGCAGGACGCCGGCGAGAATTGGTGGTTGAACAGCGGCGAGCCCGGCACCGCCCGGGACCTGCTTTCGAGCCTGTTGTCCGGCATGATGACCATGACGTCACTGGTGGTCTCGGTCACCTTCGTCATCCTGACCTTGTCGGCCAATCAGCTGGGGCCACGGCTGATATCGATTTTCATGGGCGACCGGCAGATACAGTCGGTCTTGGGTCTCTTCATCGGCACGATTCTCTACCTCATACTTGTCCTGCGCAGCCTGGATGACGGCTTGGGGACCGACGGGTCCCCGCATCTGGCGGTGACCGCCGGCAGCGTGCTCACTGTCCTGTGCCTGCTGGCGCTGTTGTTCTACATCCACAAGATCGCCCGCTCGATCATCGCCGACAATGTCGTGGAAGCGGTTTCCAAGGAATTCCGTCACAGGTTGAAGGAGATTCTTCCCGACGCGCCGAGCGAGGACGAGGACTCCGCGAAAAGTTCAGTCCAAGGAGACCCATGGCCACTGGGCATCGGAAAGGTCGGCTACCTGCAGGTCGTCCAGTATGACCGGCTCGTCGAATTGGCGGCCAGGGAGAACCTCTTTCTCGAGGTAAAGGTGCGCGCTGGCCACTATCTCTTGTGCGAGGGCCACCATGTACTGATTTACCCGGCGCGAGAGCCCGAGGATGAACTCGTGGCTGCTATTCGCGGCGTCTTTACCGTGGGCCCGGAACGCACCCCTGCCCAGGATCCCGAACATGGAATCCGTCAAATGGTCGAGATCGCGACCCGCGCCCTGTCGCCCGGTACGAACGACCCGTTCACCGCCAAGGCCGTTATTGATAGGCTGGGCGCGGCCTTGGAAGAGATTTTCACTCATGGGCTGCAGCCCCGTGTGCTTCGAGATGCCAACGGCCAGGTCCGTGTGAGGGCCGATCGCAGCAATATGACCGGCATCCTCGACGCCGCCTTTCATCCTATTCGCCAGGCCGGGTCCTCGCATCCCTCCATACTTATCCATCTTGCCCAGACGCTTGCCAGTTTGGCGCCCGCGACACGCAATACACGTCAGCGCAATGCATTGGGCGCGCAACTCGACCGGCTCGCCGAAATGGAGTCAAGCGACAGCTTCGCGCCGAGCGACAGCAAGGACATCGTCAGGGCACTCGAAGACGCGCGGCTGTCCATCGCGATGCAGCCGCGCCCACAGCCCGGAGGCCTTTAAAATGAACCCGCCAGTGGTGTTTGAAAGCTGGGAAAGCCTGCTGCGGGTGCTGCTGGTAGGAAGCGCGGCCTATGTGATGCTGATCGTCATGCTGCGCATTTCCGGCAAGCGCACGCTGAGCAAGATGAACGCCTTTGACCTCGTCGTCACAGTGGCGCTTGGTTCAACGCTGGCCACGGTTCTTCTGGACCGAAATGTTCCCCTGGCAGATGGTGTCCTGGCGCTAGGTCTGTTGATTTGCCTGCAATATGTCATCACTTGGTTGTCGATCCGCTCCAGCGGACTCCAGAGGATCATCAAGAGCGAACCCTCACTTCTTGTGCGCGACGGCCTCTATCTGGAAGCAGCCATGCGCCGGCAACGCGTCACCAAAGCGGAGATCGAGGCCGCCTTGCGCGAGCACGGTGTTTCCGACATCGATGCCGTTGCCAATGTCGTTCTTGAGACCGATGGCTCACTCAGCATCGTGCGCAAATCTACTGGCCAATAGATCGGGACAGCACCGACCGCATCCGGATACGATGCTGCGGGCTCGGCTGGAAATTTCCCTCGTGTAGGGCGTCTTCGTCGAATCCGACTGACCTGAATCCGGCGAGCACGGCCAACGTCTTTGCTCAGATCGCCGGCTTCTTCAGCGTCATGGCCGTGGTGACCTTCGGCGGCGCTTATGCTGTCCTAGCCTATGCCGCGCAAGAGGCAGTTCTGAATTACGGTTGGCTCGCGCCGGGCGAAACGCTGGATGGTCTCGGCATGGCTGAGAACACGCCGGGCCCGCTGATCATGGTCACGCTGTTCGTGGGTTTCATGGGAGCCTTTCGCGATGCGGGCAACACATCGCCCTTGATGGCGGGAACGCTGGGTGGCCTTCTGACGACTTGGGTGACGTTCACGCCCTGCTTCCTCTGGATATTCCTAGGCTCTCCCTTCATCGAGCACTTGCGCGACAACAAGGTGCTGACAGGTGCCCTGACGGCCATCACCGCGGCCGTCGTGGGTGTCATCATGAATCTTGCGGTCTGGTTCGGCCTGCACGTCGTCTTCGAAGATATCCGGACAATCACGACGCTCGGGCTCGACCTTGATCTGCCGGTTTGGTCGTCGATCAATCTGGCTGCTCCCGCGCTGGTGCTTGCCGCGCTGGTCGCGGTGTTTCGCTTCAAACTAGGCCCGGTGACGGTCCTTGTTGGCTGCGCGCTGGTCGGGATGGCATTTGGGCTGGCAGGGGTGCGATAATAGTCTAAGCCGCGAGAAGTCGAGAGAACAATTGGAGGCTGGAGCGTATTTCCGGTAGGTGTGGGGATTGAGTGTAGCACTCCTCCGCTACCAATCATTTCGTCTACAAATTTGATTTCTTTAGGAAAATTTCTAGCTTGTCCACTGCTGCTGGCTTTTCAAAGCGACTCTTTAGCGCCAACCAACTGAATTTGACGCGGAATTCTTGTGCGGGGGTTCAATACGACGCGCTACCATATTGCTGTCCGACTCATGCGGCCATGTCGAATTTCGGTCACGACCCTCAACGATCGTTCATTCGTTTCACGTGCCGAGTCGACCATAAGGACAGCAAGAGCGACTGTGAGTCCGGCCATCACGCTCTGGCCAGCCAACGACCCTGCGTGCCATCGCCAGAAGGCGGCCAGCGACCTTGACAATGACCTCGAGGCGATCTGCGGCTCGGGCTTCGGGATGATGACCGATCGAGCATGCACTCAACAAAGGCATCGGCGTGATCACGCCGAGCGCAACACTTTCGAGCTTTCCCTACGCGACGGACGAAGCGATGCGCGCTTAGCGGTCCTTCCTGACCAGGCCGAAGCATAGCATCTGGTGTCACGGCTGCCTGCTCTGGAACCTCTGATGAGCGCACCGGAGGTGCTGGCAGACTTGGACGCCGGGGTTCCACAAGCCTGCCTCCGTTACGAGCCGCAGTGCAATCGCTATGATGCTGGCGTTACCCTCACGGCGACATCCATGCTGAGGAAATCCGCTGCCGTACCGACATAGCCGCCGACGATCGGCATGATCTGGCGATTGCTGCGGGCGACGGCTACCGGGATGAGGTTGGCTCCGCCGAGACGCCGATGCGTCGGGTCGAATGCGATCCATCCCGCGCCAGGAAGACAGACCTCCGCCCAGGCATGGGTCGAGCCCGGATCGTCGGCGCTTTGCTGCGCATCGAACAGATAACCCGAGACGGCGCGGGCACCGAAGCCGAGATGACGGAGCGCGTCGATGAACAGCGCGGCGATGTCCCGGCATGAGCCGCTCGCCAGCGCTAGCGTTTCCAGCGGCGTCTGCGTCCCTTCCTCGTCGCGCAGGCGATATGCCACCGAGCCGAGGATGCCGGCATTGAGGTCTTTCAGGAGCGAAAGCGTGTCGGTCGGCGCACCACGAACGAAGGTGCGCGCCCATGCCTTCATCCGTCCCTCGGGATCGCCATGCTCCGGAATGCGCAGGGCGCCCAGATCGGCCAATTCATCGGAGGAATAGGCGAACGGGAAGGAGTGCGCGTGGGGCGCGATCCGGAACACCGGCCACGTCGCCGCCGACTGCTCCACCGTGAATTCGCTCGTGATGACCAGTTCAGCGGTCGGCTCGGAGAAAATGCCGGTGGCGATAAGGTTTCCGAAGACGTCCTGCGTCCACTCAAGTTCTGCAACGGGCGAGCAGAACAGCGAACTCGACAGTAGGGCGATGTCATGGCTGCCGCGCGGGCGCAGCATCATGCGGTGCGGCTGGAGCACAACAGGACGCACGTAGCGATAGGTCGTCCTATGGTGGATCGCCAGTCTCATGCGTGCCGCCGGAAGACAGCCGCGCGCGCGAACCTGCTGGATAGACCGTTCATGCGAAGTCCTCGGGGAGGCCGAAATGGCCGACGCTATGGAATAACGCACCTGTAGCACGATCGTTGCTGCGTCGCACAAATGGATGGGCAGTCCGGCGAAGCGCGGCTGCTCGGAATTCGCCGCCCTCATCTTCCTGCCGCTGCGATATATATATGAGGGGCCTGACACCAAGGTAAACGCAGCTCGCCGGTGGCGGAAGGCGCATCGGATCCGCGCGGTGCCTTTGCGGCGGTAATGCTGCTCCTGCTTTGGGCGTTCGGTTCCCTTACGGGGATCGTATGGGGTCAGTTTAATGAGATGGAATCTCAGTCATTTCCGAACGCGCCGAGTTTGCCGGATCTTTACGATCTGCTCGTAGAGGCGCGCGCACTCGCAACTTGATCGACACCGGAATCCACCATGAGCTGTCCGTCCACCGAGCCTGAGTGCTCATCCGTGTAGAGCGACCAAAAAGCTACAAATAGGGCCGCAATCAGAGGCCCGATGACGAACCCGTTGATGCCAAACAGTGACAGGCCGCCCAGCGTCGACACGAGCACCATGTAGTCAGGCAGTTTCGTTCCCTGCCCCACCAGCGGCGGCCGCAGGAGATTGTCGATTGTGCTCAGGATCAAAACGCCGACTGCCAGCAGGATGATACCTTGAACAACTTGCCCCGAAAGGAACAGATAGGCCGAAGCGGGCGCCCAGACCAAGAAGGCTCCGACCGCGGGAAGGAGCGAGAGAACGGCCATCAGGACGCCCCACAGGAATGCCGCTTCGATACCGAGGAGCCAGAAAGTCAGCCCGCCGATAACCCCTTGTATCACAGCGATGATGATGTTGCCCCGGACGGTGTATTTCACCACGGTGGTGAACTTACGCAGTACGTGTTCCGTCTGATAGTCGCTGAGCGGACTGGCTTTGCGAATTACGATCGCTAGTCGGGAGCCATCCCTGAACATGAAGAAGAGCACGTAGAGCATCACGCCCAGGCTGATGAGCAAATGAGCCGTGCTCTGCCCGATGGTCAAAGCGCTGGTCGCGATGGTCTGCGCCGCCTCTCCCAGAAACGCTGTCAGGCGCGATTGAATCTCGTGGAATTCGCTGAGGTTGAAAGCCGACAAGGCCTCAACGAGGAAAGTAGGCATTCCGGCATAAATCCGCTCGAAGATGGAGACGGCATCAAAATCCGGATCGCTGACGCGAATGTACAGATTGTTCGCTTCCCGGGTGAGGGCCGCCAGGACCATTGATCCCGGTATGAGGACGATGCAGATGCAAGCAAAGGTGCTAATCGCCGCTGCCAAGTTCCTGCGGCCGCCCATACGCTGAACGAGCCTGCGCTGGAGCGGGTTGAACAGGATCGCGAGAATGACGGCCCATAGTACGGCGCCATAGAACGGCAGTATCAGCCAGACGAAGGCCGCTGTCACGATGACGAGCACGGTAACGAAGCTGACGCCTTGGGCGGTAGGTGGTGACATCTGGATGGTCCGCCTTTGCCAGGATACGATTCGGCTCCCTCCGGCTTAATGAGGGGAGCTATGGCAACCTATATACGACAAGGGCACCTGGCAGCGACGAATATAAGTCGAGGCAGCATAAAGCCGCGCTTCGCCTCGACACCTCCTGGACGGGTATCCACGGCGCGTCTGGTGTGACGCCAGCGGCCGTGAAGTCACCGAGGAATACAGCATCACCAATATGGGTCATGGCACGCCGCTCGCTGCCGGTGGTGCAGAGGGCTACAGCACTAGCGGGGACTAGATGCTCGAGGTCGGCATCTATTCGACGCTCCTCATCGCGCACTTCTGGGGGCCGATAACCTGAAGAGCAGGCAACCATCCGCCGGCTACGGAACCCTCTATCCCCTGGTCGGGTCGAAGTCTTCCTTCATTCGCAGCGCCTCGACAGGCAGAGTTATCCTGTCGCTCCGCCTTCATCATCCCATCGCTCAAGCGACTTCCGGTTAACGCCCCGCGATGAGGTGGGAACATCGAAATCGATCTCGAGTCCCGCCATTGATGCCTCGCTGCTGATTGCATCGGCAAGATCGGCGTCTGAAATTTCCAGACTCGGAAATATCCGCCGAATGGCGCCTAGTGCTTCCGAGATTGCAAAAGGCCTGGCCTCGTTCTGAATTTCATGGAGGAAAGCGCTTATTGCGGCGCGCACATCTGGCGGTATATCGCGTTCCGTCGGGTTCACAGTCGGACCTCACAGTTTGGCGCCTGAAGCACGTTCAACCAAAGCTCAATTTGGGGGGGCTTCAAACTCCGCTTCACGCATTGAAATGCTACTCGCGTATCCCGTCATTTTTGTGGCTCGGTGCCCGAACGCTTCAGTGTGTCTACTGCAGTCCAAATCATATCAACACGTTCTCGCCCGCCCTGTCTTTCTCCGTTTTGGTGAACCGGACTCCCGCTGCATCTACTTTCCTTTCGGCGATCCCGGCACCATGCTCGCCAATTCCATCGGAAAGGGGAAGACGATAGTCGAGTTGTTCTCGCCGGCAATGAAGTTCAGCGAGGAGAGATAGCGAAGCTGCATGGCTTCCGGCCGCTGCCCGAGGATTTCCGCGGCCTCGAGCAGCTTGGCAGCAGCCTGCTGCTCGCCCTCGGCATTGATGACACGCGCCCGACGCTCGCGCTCGGCTTCCGCTTGGCGGGCAATTGCGCGGATCATACTCTCATTGATGTCGACATGCTTGATCTCGACATTGGCAACCTTGATGCCCCACGCGTCAGTCTGTGCATCAAGGATCTCCTGGATGTCGTTGTTGAGCTTGTCCCGCTCCGACAGCATCTCGTCCAGTTCATGCTTACCGAGCACCGAACGCAGAGTCGTCTGGGCAAGCTGGCTGGTAGCCATCATGTAGTCCTCGACCTGGATAGTCGCCTTCTCAGGATCGATCACTCTGAAGTAGATGACCGCATTGACACGAACGGAAACATTATCGCGGCTAATTACATCCTGGCTTGGCACGTCGAGCACCAGAGTTCGCAAGTCGATCCGGACCATTTGCTGCACAAAAGGAATGAGCAAAATCAGCCCCGGCCCTTTGGATCCGGTGAAACGGCCGAGGGTGAAGACCACGCCGCGCTCGTATTCGCGCAGGATCCTGACTGCCGAGCCCAGTATGCCGAGCAGGATGACGCCAAGCACGATATAGAAGATGAGTTCGCCGAACATGTCCGTGATCCTTATCCTTTCGAGGGAATTGGTCGCATGGGGTCTTGTGATCTAGCCGACGCATCTGCGGCGAACTTCCACGACAAGGCCCTCCGAAGTCTCCAGCGCACTCGTCCGCTGTCTGCCATCAGTATGTCCTGCAGGTATTCCTTCAGCCATTCGCCGTTTTGGAACACATCGCCAATGGCTTCCTACCGGACTGCGCATCATGCATTTGACGGAAAGAGATCAGGCGTCGGTGCTCCTCATCCCAGAGGACGAGGCGTACTGCCCCGAGACTTTGAAGCAGGGTGACCCGGCCGGTATCGCCAAGTTCCGGATGATCTCGCAGCACTTCCTGCAGGCGATAATAGGGAATCCGGCTGGCCAGGTGGTGCACATGATGCACGCCGATATTGGCGGTGAACCAGCGCAGGATGCCCGGCAAATCATAGTGCGAACTGCCGTGCAGTGCCGCCTCATGGAAGCGCCAGTTGCTATCGCTTTCCCAGTTGGTCGCCTCGAACTGGTGCTGGACATAGAACAGCCAGATGCCGATCGTCGCTGACAGGAGGATGATTGGTATGTGGATGAGCAGGAACGGACCGACGCCGATCAGCCACATCAACCCCGCCGCAAGCAGAGCGACGGCCAGATTGGTGCCCATCGTGCTCACCCATGGCTGCCAGCCCCCACGCATCAAGCCGACCGGCAAGCGGTGTTGGCATAAAAACGTGTATGCCGGACCCAAGCCGAACATCACAGCCGGATGACGGTACAATCGATAGCCAAGGCGTCCCGACCAAGACAGTGTGGTGTATTCGCCAACTGTAAGGGTAGTGATGTCCCCCATGCCGCGCCGGTCGAGGTTGCCTGCTGTTGCGTGATGAGCTGAATGAGTGCGTCGCCAGTATTCATAGGGTGTGAGGGTAATTACACCGATCACCCGACCAACCCAGTCACAGCTTCGTCGCGACCGGAAGAAGGCTCCATGACCGCAGTCGTGCTGGATCATGAACAGACGAACAAGGAAGCCCGCCGCGGGTACGGTGAGAACCATGCCGATCCAATAGCCGGCATCCAGACTCGCCCAAATTGCGGCCCAGATGAGAACAAGCGGGACCGCGGTGACCGTCAGTTCAAACACGCTGCGTGCGCTATCAGCCCCGCGGTATTTGGCGAGATCCCGCACCAGCGCTCGGGAATCGAGACCGGCGCGCGGGTTGGAGACTGGTGCGTGCATGACGTGGACTCTTCCTTGGAGCGGCTGGCGCGATCGGCTCCTCGAACCGTAGCGGTTATCCTGGCAGAGGCCTGTGCAATATTGAACACCGGCTGCTCTTGTTATTGGATAGAAGGCCGGAGGAACGAGCCCTGCTCATCTCGATCTACCTCCCGATAGCGTCGCATGCCGTGCCGTTGCGGATGGACCTTTCGAACCACGTTCCGCGAGTTGCTCCGAGGAGGAAGACGTCATGGCCACTGATGTTCAGCCGCATTTCGATCCGAGAGCATTCCTTGCGAGGATCGGGGATAGTCGCACTACCGAGTATGAGAAAGGACAGGTCCTCTTCTCGCAGGGCGAACCCGCAGAAGCCGTGTTCTTCATCCAGGAGGGCGAGGTCAAGGTCAGCGTCGTATCCGAGCAGGGCAAGGAAGCCGTGGTAGCCATCCTTGGCAAAGGCGAGTTTGTCGGCGAAGGCTGCCTGGCAGGGCAATCGAGGCGAATCTCGACGGTCTCTACGATATCGGATGCCGTTATCACGCGGCTTGAGAAATCAGCCATCATCCGACTGATTCACGACGATCCGGCATTCTCCGAGCTTTTCATCGCTCACTTGCTCAGCCGCGCCATCCGGGTAGAGTCCGATCTCATCGATCAGTTGTCCAATTCGAGCGAAAAACGTCTTGCTCGAACGCTCCTGCTACTAGCCAATTTCGGGCAGGAGGGCATTCCGGAACCGAAGATTGCCAAGATCAGCCAGGAGACGCTCGCCCAGATGGTTGGCACGACGCGGGCACGCGTCAGCTTCTTCATGAACAAGTTCCGCAAACTTGGCTTCATTTCCTACAATGGCGGGATCGAGATCCACAGTTCGCTGCTGAATGTGGTCCTGCATGACCAGCCGCATATCGACCCAAAGCGTGAATAACCAGACCGCGCGGCATCAAGAGCAGGCATGGCTTGATTCAGACGCACGCGCTGCAGAGGCGTCCGTTGACGCACCGCCATTCAATTGAAGCGGACTTCTCCATGTTCGCCCGCCGGAGGCGACCGCGAGTTAGCTGCCCGTCGCCCCATCTGGGCAGTCGGCACGCGAGCACTGGCGCTGTTGGCGGTCTTAGCAAAGGTGGCATGCGTGATTGTCACGCAGGTGCCATTGGCATCCGCGACCGTTTCGACCACTGCGTCGAGTTGCTGGGCGAGCGCCTTGACAATACCCGTGCCAAGTCCGGTCTTCGCCTGCGCGAACACGCCATCCGGCTTGCCGATGCCATTGTCAGCGACCGACAGCTTCCAGTTCTCGCCGTCGACCTCGTAGCTGACGCGGATGCGCTGCCCCTCCATATCGGCAGCAAACGCGTGCTTCAGCGCGTTCATGACCAGTTCCGTCGCGATGAGGCCCAAACTCTCCGCTTGTGGGGCCGTTGCGTTGCCGTCTTGGTTGACAACGTCTAACGAGATCTTTCGCTCATCGCCAATCATGGAATCTGCAAGCGCCTCGCACAGGCTGGAGAGATACGGGGCCATTTCAACATCGCCGCCGCCCGCGAACTGGCGGAGCTTCTTCTGCAGCGCAGCAACCGAGACAACCCTCTTGTGGGCGTCCTTGAGGTAAAGACGCGTCTCCTCCGATGTCACAGTCCGTGCCCGCATCAGGATGATGCTGGCGATGATCTGAAGGCTGTTGGCCATACGGTGCTCCATTTCATCAAGGAGCGCTTCCTTGTAGCGCAACATGCCTTCCATATGGCGCGCTGCTTCGAGCCGCTCGGTTATGTCTTCGATGCTGAGAAGGATCGTGCTCTCCGCACCACCTTCATAGAACACCTGGCGCGCGTTCAGGCACATGGTGCGGTAACCAAGAGCGGGGAACTCGTGTTCGACCTCATAGTCCTGCATGATCCCATGCTCCGGGACGATCTTCTCCAAAAGTACGCGCAGCCCGGGAATGTCCCACTGGCCGTCACCGAGCTCGAAAAGCGGCAAGCCCTGAGTTTCTTCGGGGCTGACCTTGAAGAATGAATAAAAGGAGCGGGAGGCAGCGATGACGCGCAGCTTGTCGTCAAGCACGATCACCGGCTCGCGGACGGTGTCGACGATGGCCTGAGCGAGGGCGCAAGCATCCGCCACATCAGAGAACTGATTCCTGAAGGTGATTGGCCGCATGGCTATTCCTCAATCCCAACTTGTATGGAGACCCCGGTCGGAACGAATTGGGGGACGTCCCGACCAGGGACGCCACGGCTCTTGAAGGAGAAGGGACGGGATCAATCAGAAAGCCGTGGCACTTTGAGACTGGGTCCACGCGCAAAAAGAGTCTGATCAATTTTGATCACCCCATGGTGGCCAAACCTTCGTGGCAGCCAAACGATGATCTGCTATTCGACGCTCGTCACGCTGACTGTGACCTGCAACCGGATGTGTTTGCCGCCCTCGTGTTCGAAGGTACCGCTCACCGGCAGCGCCTGTGATGGCGTGCGGGTCGTTGCCACCCGGATCAGGTTGCGGCTGGCGACGATGCGGTTGGTGGGGTCGAACTCGACCCAGCCCGCGCCCGGCACGAAGATGTCGGCCCAGGCGTGGGTGGCACCACCGCCACTCATGTCCTCGCCAGAGTCGTTGCCCGAGACCTCGTCGTGCAAATATCCGGTCACGAAGCGTGCCGCGAATCCCAGACTTCGCGCGGCCTCCATAAACAGCAGGGCGAAATCCCGGCAGGTGCCGCTACCCAGCTGGATCGTGTCGGCCGGTGTCTGCACACCCTCAGCCTCGCGCCGGGCATACAGAAATGCCTCGTGCACGGCCGTGCCGAGCAGCCCTAGCACATGTAAGCTACTGCCAGCCGGTTGAGGCAGAACCGTCGCCAGCCATCCATCGACAGCGCCGACGTCTTGTGGGTGCTCGTGGGCAAGAAAAGGACCGAGGTCGATCAGCTCGTCGGGTGCATATTGCACCGGGAAGGCACCGGCATACCGCTCGATGCGGTCCAAGGGCTTGTCCAGTCCATAGCGGCGCAACAGTAACCCGCTCTCGATCATCAGTTCATCCGCTGAACCATGGAACGAAAGCAGGGCAACGGAGTTGCCAAAGGCATCGAACGCCCAATGCACATCCGCGCAGGGCGATATGGCAAGGCTCGAATCCAGGATTCGCATGTCGTGCCCATCGCGCGGGCGGATCATCAGGCGATGCGTGCCGAATGTCACCGGGCGATCATATGTGTATCGTGTTCGGTGGGTAATGCGCAGGGTACGGATCGGAATATCCTTCGATCAGGTCTTCGCTCAGTAAATCGTGATGGAAAGCCTCGATACAAGGGGCGAACCTGGGCAAACCGCCCGCAATCCTGCAAAGCCCAGAAAGAGCGGCCATGTTTATTCGCGTCGGTCACGAAATCGATATCGAGTGCAAGACGGACACGGTGCTGATCCTTGCGCTCTCGCCGCACCCCACCTTGCGCGGACGGATCTTTGGGCCGACTACGTTGCAGGTAGAACCCGATCTGCCGCTGGAGGGCTTTGTGGATACCTTCGGCAACCGGCTGACACGGCTTCGCGCGACGCCGGGACGCTTGAGGCTCTGGTCGGATAACATCGTCGAGATCGACGGCAAGCCCGATACGTTCAACTGGGACGCGCAGCAGCATGATGTGGGCGACCTGCCGCCGGAGACGTTGCGATTCCTGACCGCCAGCCGCTACTGCGATTCCGATGTGCTGGCGCCCGTGGCGCTGGAACTGTTCGGTTCCACAAAACCGGGGTGGGCGCGGGTGCAGGCGATCTGCAATCATGTCCACAACCACCTCACCTTCGGCTACGGCTTCGGCCGGGCGACAAAGACCGCCAGCGACGCCCAGCGCGAGAAGACCGGAGTTTGTCGCGATTTCGCGCATCTGGCGATCGCATTCTGCCGCGCCATGAACATCCCTGCGCGATATGCCAGCGGCTATCTGGGCGATGTCGGGGTCCCCTATTCGGGACCAGGGGATTTCTGCGCTTGGTTCGAGGCCTATCTTGGCGGATGCTGGTACACCTTCGACGCGCGCTACAACACGCCGAGGATCGGCCGCGTCCTCATGGTCCGCGGCCGCGACGCTGCCGATGGCGCCATGATCACATCCTTCGGCGCCTATGATCTGAAGGCGTTCAGAGTCTGGACCAACGAGGTACCTGGCTCTCTGGCCGATGACCAGTTGACCGACCTGCTGACTACCCGCCCGGAGGCCGAGGCGCTGACACTCGCGCCGACAACGTGAGGCGCCGACCCCACTCTGCCTCGCAATATCCTGCCGAACGAGTTCGCAATGAAATGCACGCTGGAAAAAACAGGCCGCATGAAGCCAAGAACGAACAAGACTCTCCCTCACGCCGGAGGAGATAAGGTTTCAGGTCAAAACCGGAACGATTGATTCCATGCTGGATAGAAGACGCAGCCCGGACGAAAAAGCGACCTTGTAACTGATTAGGGACCATTGCCAGATTTGTGCAATTTGGCTGGTTGCAGGTGGCGTTCTAACCTGAAGAGCGCTAACGGCAGAGTTGGAGCTTCAACTTAGCAGACGAATTGAGTCTTGGCACTGTAGTGACGGCAACGCTCCTCCGCTACCATCAATCCCCACACTCGTTTGACCCCGTTGGGGTATGCGCGGGCGCCAAGGATCGAATTCAGGCGACCTACGATCTCGATCTCGTTGGCGCCTGGTTCGGAGGGGTCGCGGTAGACCGTCACCGTCTCCAAGTTCCCGCATCGCTTCCGCGGGTTCCCGGTCGCCCGAACGCATGCCTTCCGCCAGCACATTTTGCTGGCTTTCGAGTTGCTCTCCGTATCGCTTCAGGATCGGCCTCGATTTCAACCGCTCTCCTTCAAGGGATAGGTGCGTGCCTCGATCGGGGTCGCCTCGATCTTGTCTAGCAGCCCCTTGAGCAGATAGGCCTCGGCACGGTTGTGCCGGGCCTTCGGATTCCACACGACATGGACGTCGATAGCCGGCGGATCGTCATAGGGCGGCAGGCGCCAAAGCCGGCCCATCGCGACGTCTTCCTGAACCACATGAATGGGCAGAGGGCCGATCCCGAGGCCTGCAACGATCATGCGGCGGACCTCTTCGAGATTGGGAGAGGTACCCACGACCCGATCATCCAGTTGCGCTTGCGCGCGCATCAGGGTCACCGGGCGCAGCGCATCGTTCAGTTGATCGGTAATGAAGCTGACGGAAGCCTGTCCGGCCAGATCGGCGAGCCGAAGATCGTCTCGGCCGAAAAGCGGGTGGGTCGGACCACAGAACAGACCGAAGAACTCGCGAAACAGGCGGCGGTAGAGAAGCTTGGGACTGTGGTCCTTCACCAGCCAGATGGCGAAGGAGACCCTGCGCGCCAAAACATCCTCGATGGCAAGCCGACTGGCGCTGACCTCGAGAGAAAGTGTCGCTGCGGGATGAAGCGCGTGGAATTCGCCCAGCGCTTCATCGAGCAGCGGGGAAACGACATGGCTGGCAATGGCAATGCGGACGTGGCCGCGCACTTCCTCCCGAACGTCGCGGATCAGCGTGCCCAGGCGCAGGATGGCGCCGTTGATGTCGCGGGCCTCGCCATAGAGCAGCCGGCCGGCCTCGGTCAGTTGAAAGCTTCCCGGCTTGCGGTCGATCAGCCGCTTGCCAAGCCTCTCCTCCAGCCGCTTCAGGGCGCTGGAAACGGTGGGCTGTTGAAGCCCCAGCTTCTGCGCGGCCCGGGTGACCGAACCGGCTTCGACCAATACCGCGAAAGTACGCAGCAGGTTCCAGTCGAGGTCTCTGGCCAGCCTTTCGGCAGGGCCGATGGGCGTATCCTGCATAGATGCCATCTATATCAACTATGAGGACTATCTATTGGCTGAATGACAGCCATTCTGTCAACCTAGCGTCACCTGTGGATGGGACGGGGACGCAAAAGCCGACATGAGCATCGAGGCCCGCGAGGCACGACAACCCTGGATCCTCCTGTCGCCGGCACTCACGGCGGTCACCCTGCTGCTCTTCGTGCCGCTGATGTTCATCGTCGTCTATTCCTTCTGGCTGCGCAGCGCAGTCGGGGCCGACACGATGGGCTTCCACCTCGACAACTGGCAGCGCGGGCTGACCGACCCCTTCTATCGCTACATTCTTTTGAACACGCTCAAGATCGCTGCCATCACCACGGTCCTGTGCGCGATACTGGGCTATCCGGCCGCCTATTTCATTGCCCGCTCCCGCGGCAACAAGCTGTTGCTGCTCGTTCTCCTCATGCTGCCCTTCTGGATCAGCTACATCATCCGCACGATGAGCTGGATCAACATCCTCGGCACGTCGGGCGCCCTCAACTCGGCGCTGATGTCGCTGGGCATCACCTCCGAGCCGATCCGGATGCTGTACAACGAAAACACCGTCATCCTCGGCCTGGTGCATTTCCTGTTGCCCTTCATGGTGCTCAACGTGTTCGTCAGCCTCGACGGCATCGACACCAATCTGGAAGACGCAGCCAACTCGCTCGGCGCCACCAAATGGCAGGCCTTCACCCAGGTCACGCTGCCGCTGTCGCTGCCGGGGCTGGCGGCCGGCGGGTTGCTTTGTTTCGTGCTGGCGGCCGGCACCTACATCACCCCACTAATCCTCGGCGGCCCCCGCGACGCCATGTTCGCGAACCTGGTTTTCGAGGCGATCATCACCCAGCTGAACTGGCCGATGGGCTCTGCGCTGTCGCTGCTGCTTCTGTTCGTGCTTGGCCTCCTGGTGCTCGTCTACAACCGGTATCTGGGCATGTCCCAATTGACGAAGGGGCTGGGCTGATGGGCTGGCAGCTGATCCGCCTCTACGCAATCCTGGTTTACGGCTTCATGTTCCTGCCGGTGGCTGTGGTGGTGCTACTGTCGTTCAACGACAGCCAGTTCGGCGCCTTCCCGATGACCGGTTTCTCGCTGCGTTGGTTCGAGGAGTTGTGGAACAACGACGCCATCATGCGCGCCTTCCGCACCTCGATCGTGCTGGGACTGATGACCGCAGTCATCTCGACGACGCTGGGCGTACTGGCCAGCCTTGCCCTGGTTCGCTACCGGGTTCCGGGGCGCAACCTGATCACGACCATGCTGATCGCGCCGATCCTTGTACCGGAAGTGGTGCTGGCGGTCGCTCTTCTCCTGTTCCTGAATTTTCTGGGCATCGGCAAGAGCTTCACCCTGCTGCTCTTTGGCCATGTCATCTTCACCCTGCCCTTCGTCATCCTCGTGGTGCAGGCGCGGCTGGTGGGCATCCGGCGCGATGTCGAGGAAGCCGCCTTGTCGCTTGGTGCGTCACCGCGGCAGACCTTCTTTTCGATCACGCTGCCGTTGCTCATGCCGGCGGTCGCGGCCGGTGCGCTGTTCGCTTTCACCATCTCGTTCGACGACATCACCGGCACGCTGTTCTGGAAGCCAGGCGGCGTCGAGACCGTACCAACCCAGATTTTCGCAATGCTCCGGCATTCCATCAGCCCGGAGATCAACGCGCTCGGCACGGTGATGATCGTGCTGACGGTCGGACTGCCGCTTCTCGGAGCGGCGCTGGCCCGGCGCATGGCCATGAAGCGCGGCGGCTGAGAACCGCGCCAACAAACCTTCAGAAGGAGACAGAGAATGGACAACACGAAACGCTACGAAAGACTGCGCGAACGCTACCGCAACGGCGATCTCGACCGCCGCACATTCCTCGGGCTGATTGGCGCGGCCGGCGCCGCCTTCGGCCTCAGCACGCCCTTTGCCGGCATGGCGCGTGCGCAGGGCGTCAGCCAGGTGCGCTTCGACGGCTGGGGTGGCGTGGTGTCGGAAGCCTTTCGCCAGCATGCGTTCGACCCCTATACGGAAGCCACTGGCATCAACGTGGTGGACGGCACCTTTGCCGGCGCCGACGAATATCTCGCCCAGGTGCGCGCCAGCCAGGAGGGCGAATACAACATTGCCCATCTTTCGGGCGTCTTCGACTATGCGCGCTATGTCGGCTTCGGTCTCGACGTGCCGCTGAACGTCGACAACATTCCCAACATGCAATACGTCATGCCCCGGCTGATCGAGCCCTACAGGCTTGTCACGCCGGATCATCTGAGCGCAGTGCCCTATAACTACGGCACCACCGGTATCGCCTATAACCGCGCGCATATCTCCGACGAGGAAGCCCGCGAAAAGGGCGCAAGCCTGCTCATCGACGACGCCTATCAGGGCAAGATCGGTGGCTGGAGCGACTGGCGCACGCGCATCTGGTACGGCGCGCTGCAGACCGGCCAGGACCCCAACAACATCGAGGACATGGAGGCGGTGTGGGATGCCATCCGCACCCATCGCGATCTGGCGCTGAAATACTGGGCGTCCGGAGCGGAACTGATGAGCCTCCTGGCCGAGGAAGAGATCGTGGTCACCGAAGCCTGGTCGGGCCGCGTCTTTGCCCTTCAGGAACAGGGCCACGACATCGGCTACATCGATCCGCCCAACGGCTTCGGCTGGCAGGAATGCCTCTTCGTCATCAAGGGAAGCCCGGTGGAAGCCTGCGAGGAACTGCTCGATTTCATGCTGGCGCCGGAAACGTCCATCGCGGTCGCCGAGGGGCAGAACTACCCGCCCGCACTCGACCCGCAAAAGGTCGATCTTGGCGACAAGATCCCGACACTTCCTGCCTTTGATCCGTCAGGCACGCTGTCGGGACTGACCTTTGCCAATCCTGAATACTGGAACGGCAACGAAGCGGAATGGTCGGAAATGTTCGCCCGCGTGCAGCGGGGCTTCTGATCCGGCATGATGCCGCGCCGCCGCAAGGCGGCGCGGCTCCTTTTTCATGATGCAACGCAAGCGAGCCTCGTCGATGAGCGCTGTCAAACTGACCGATATCGTCAAACGCTTCGGCAACTTCACGGCCGTGCATCGCATGTCGCTGGACATCCCCGACGGCAGCTTCGTGACCCTGCTTGGACCCTCGGGCTGCGGCAAGACCACGACGCTGCGCATGATTGCCGGACTGCTCGACCCAACCGAAGGCGATATCTCGATCAAGGGCCGGCGCATCAACGACGTGCCCATCTACAAGCGCAATCTGGGCCTGGTCTTCCAGAACTATGCGCTGTTCCCGCACAAGACGGTGGCGGAGAATGTCGCATTCGGCCTCAAATACCGGAAGGTGCCGCGCGAAGAAGCGCGCCGGCGGGTGATGGAGGCGCTGGAACTCGTCCAGCTACCCCATCTCGGCGAAAGATATCCGCGAGAACTGTCGGGCGGCCAGCAACAGCGTGTGGCGCTGGCGCGCGCCATCGTCATCGAGCCCGACGTCCTGCTGCTCGACGAACCACTGTCCGCGCTGGATGCCAATCTGCGCGAAAACATGCGCGTCGAGCTGAAGAACATCCAGGCGCGTATCGGCGTCACCTCCGTCTTTGTCACCCATGACCAATCGGAGGCTCTGGCCATGTCGGATACGATCGTTGTGATGTCGGAAGGGCGCGTGGAGCAGATCGGGGCGCCCGAACAGGTCTACAACACGCCGGAAAGCGAATTCGTCGCCCAGTTTCTCGGCGCCTCCAATATCCTGTCGGCCACGGCACTGGGCGTGGAGGGCGACGAATTGGGGTTGGAACTGGACGGTTTCCCGCGACTCGCCGTGCCCACGAGCCGCGCGCCGAAGGTACGTCAGAACGGGCCGGCGAAGCTCGTCATTCGCGCCGAAAAACTCGTCCTGGAAAGCCCGGACAGCGAGGCAGAAGGCCGCTACTCCGTACCTGCCGTCGTTGAAACGGTGGACTATCAGGGTCAGTCCGCGCGCTACTTCCTGCGCGTTGGCGACCAGCAATTGCAGGCAATCAACATGATCGACGAACGGCCATTCGCCCAAGGCGAGACAGTCGCGCTGCGCTTCCGCCCCCGCGACTGTGCGGCGCTGCCTACGGGTGACAACCGATGAGCGAGCATGTCAGCCATCTCTTCTATCAGACCCGCGCACGGCGACCCGTGCTGGCCGAGGCACGGGGCGTCTATCTCTGGGACGTCGAGGGCAAGCGATATCTCGATGGTTCGTCGGGCGCCATGGTCTCCAATATCGGCCATTCCAATCCGCGCGTCCTGGAGGCCATGCGTCGCCAGATGGAGAAATCCACCTTCGGCTACCGCCTCCATTTCGAGACCGAGGCCTCCGAGGCGCTTGCCACGCGAACCGCTGAACTGACGCCGCCAGGCCTCGACAAGGTGTTTTTCGTCTCAGGCGGCTCCGAGGCTGTGGAGAGCGCCATCAAGCTTGCGCGCCAATATGCGGTGGCAGTCGGGCAGGCCAGTCGCTGGAAGGTGATCTCGCGCACCCCCTCCTATCACGGCTCTACGCTCGGCGCCTTGGCACTCACCGGCTATGCGCCACTGACGGAGCCCTTCCTGCCGATGATGCGCGAGATGCCCAAGATACCGGCACCGCGCGCCTATCTGGACGGTCTTGATGCGGAAGACCCCGCGACCGGGGTCCATTATGCGGCGATGTTGGAAGAACGTATCCTGAGAGAAGGTCCCGACACCGTGCTCGCCTTCATCGTCGAGCCGGTCGGCGGGGCATCGACGGGGGCGCTGGTGCCGCCAGCCGGCTACATGAAGGCGGTGCGAGAGATCTGCGACCGCCACGGCGTGCTTCTCATCCATGACGAGGTGATGTCGGGCGGCGGCCGGACGGGGCGCTTCCTCGGCGCCGACCACTGGGATGTCGCACCCGACATCATCGCCCTGTCAAAGGGCTTCGGGGCCGGCTACGCCCCGCTCGGCGCCATGGTCGCTCATGAGCGTCTGGTCGGTCCGGTGCTTGATGCCGGCGGCTTCCAGCACGGCTACACCTATGCCGGCAATCCGCTGGCCTGCGCGGCCGGCCTTGCCGTGCTCGACGAGATCCAGGCCGAAGGGCTGATGGAGAACGCCGCGCGCATCGGGGCGCTGCTGAAATCCCGGCTCGCCGACCTGATGCAGCGATTTCCCTTCATCGGCGACGTGCGCGGCAAGGGCCTGCTGCTCGCCTTCGAGCTGGTCGCGGATCGCAAGACGATGCAGCCGCTGCCACGGGAACTCAACGCCCATGTCGAACTTGTCGAACTGGCCTATGCGGAAGGCCTGATCATCTATTCACGCCGCAGCCGCGAAGGCCGGGAAGGTGATCATTTCCTCGTCTGCCCGCCGATGATAGCCACCGAGACGCATGTCGAGGAGATCATCGACATGCTCGGCCGCGCGCTCGACCGCTTCGCCGAACATGTGGGGTCGACGGCAACGAGTCTTGCCTGAGAAACAAATGTCCAAGATCATCATTTCCTGCGCCATAACCGGTTCAATCCACACACCCTCGATGTCGCCTCATCTGCCGGTGACAGCCGAGCAGATTGCCGGCCAGTCGATCGCCGCCGCCAGGGCCGGCGCAGCCATTCTGCACCTGCATGCACGCGATCCCGTGACCGGACAGCCTTCGGCCCGTCAGGAACACTTCATGGATTTCCTGCCGGCCATCAGGGATGGCTGCGAGGCGGTGATCAACCTGTCGACCGGTGGCAGCGCGCTGATGCCCCTGGAGGAACGCCTGGCCGGGCCGATGGCGGCGCAGCCCGAAATGTGCTCGCTCAACATGGGAACCATGAATTTCGCGCTCTATCCGATGCTCGGCAAGCGGACCGAATGGCAGCACGATTGGGAAGAGCCGTTCCTGCGCGATTCCGACGATCTTGTCTTCAAGAACACCCCGCGCGACATTCTCGGCGTCCTCGATCTCCTGGGCCGGCAGCGCGGCGCACGCTTCGAGTTCGAGTGCTACGATGTCGGCCACCTGCATATGCTGGCCCATTTCGCCAACCGAGGGCTCATCAAGAAGCCGATCTTCATCCAGTTCGTGATGGGCGTTTTGGGCGGCATCGCGGCAGAGCCGGAACATCTGGTCCACCTCAAGACCACTGCTGACCGCCTGTTCGGCATGGACTATGTATTCTCGGTCCTTGCGGCCGGTCGCATGCAGATGAGAATGGCCGCCATCTCGGCAGCGATGGGCGGGCATGTCCGGGTCGGTCTGGAAGACAATCTCTACATCGAGAAGGGCGAACTGGCGCACTCCAATGCCCAGCAGGTGGAGAAGGTGCGCATGATCGTCGAGGCGCTGGGACGCGATGTGGCCACCCCGGCGGAAGCGCGCGCCATGCTACACCTCAAGGGTGCCGGCAAGGTGGCGTTTTGACGAGGAGCAGGATCCTCATCCGACGCGCGCAAAAAGGCGATGCCAGCCTTCTGAATGCCGCCTTACGTGCGCTGTCACGCCATCACGGCGATACGCACCGTGCCAGCGACGAGGACATCGCCGAAGCGGGCTTCGGACCGAACAGATCTTTCGTCGGCGTGCTGGCAGAGACAGACGGACGGCTCGCCGGCGCCGCGATATTCTCACCCCTTTATTCCACCATTCGCGGCTGCGCCGGCGTCTATGTCTCCGACCTGTGGGTGGCGGAGGATTGTCGCGGCGCGGGCCTGGGCCGGCGCTTGCTTGCGACTGCTGCGAAAGTCGCGGTGGCGGAATGGGCGGCGGGGTTCCTGCGCCTTTCCGTGCGCGCCGGCAACGAACCGGCACATGCCTTCTACGCCCGGCTGGGCTTTTCGCCTGACGACAAGGACACCTATCTCACACTGGAAGGCAGCGCCTTTGCCGCGCTGAAGCCCGACGCATGAAAGCCTATCTGGACAATCGTCAGTTCCTGCACGACCCAAAGCACTTCATGGCCAATGGCCAGGTGCTTCAAAACCCCGAACAGCCGCGACGGATCGAGGTTCTGCGCGCTGGCGCTGAGGCGGCGGGATGCATCTTTTCCCCGCCCTACGACCACGGCATGGGTCCGATCGCTTCCATCCATTCGCCCGAATATCTGGTGTTTCTCGAGACGATCCACCGGCGCTGGTCGCGCATGACCGACGCTTCCGACGAGGTGATCCCCAACATCCACCCAGATCGTCGCACCGCATCCTATCCGCGCTCGGCCGTCGGACAGGCCGGGTTTCATCAGGCCGACACCGCCTGCCCCATCTCGTCGGGGACGTGGGAAGCGGCCTACTGGTCGGCGCAGACGGCGATCAGTGCCGCAAATGCGCTGGTCGAGAGCGCCGCGCCCGCCGTCTACGCGCTGTCTCGGCCGCCTGGCCATCATGCCTTCGGCGATCTGGCCGGCGGCTTCTGCTTTCTCAACAACTCGGCAATCGCGGCGGAATGGTTGCGGCGCGCCGGACGGCGACCGGCGATCATCGATGTCGACGTGCATCACGGCAACGGAACGCAGGGCATCTTCTACGACCGCGCCGACGTGCTGACTGTCTCGATCCACGCCGACCCGATCCGCTTCTACCCCTTCTTCTGGGGCCATGCCCATGAGCGCGGAGAAGGCGCTGGCCTTGGCTACAACTTGAACATCCCGCTTGCGCGCGGCACCGGCGACGACGCCTATCTGGTTGCGCTCGACACGGGGCTTGAACGCATCGCCGCCTTCGGCGCCGATGTCGTGGTGGTGGCGCTGGGGCTGGATGCCCACGAGGACGACCCGTTGAAAGGCCTTGCGGTCACGACCGAAGGCTTTGCCCGCATCGGTGCCGCACTGGCCGGCCTTGGCCTGCCGCTTCTTCTCGTCCAGGAAGGCGGCTATCTGAGCGATGCCCTTGGCCCGAACCTTACCAGCTTCCTGAGAGGTATCGGGGATTATGAAACGACCAAGTAGAGGCTTGGCTTGAAAGGCTTGGCGGCGTCAGGTTCGGAGGCGTCGCGGTAGACTGTCAACGTCTCCACGAGTTCTCTGCCCGCAGCCCTTCCAGGCCTTTCCGCTGCTGCGGTCGTATCGGTTTTGCCAGGCCGAGCAGCCAGCCAAGAACGAGGCCGATGCACCTATGGTCGCTTGGTGCGTGGCACGCAATTGCAACCGGATATTGGCGGGTTGCTACGCCGCGTTTGCGCGATCTTGCGAGACCGGTTTGAAACCCGCAGCCTGTTCGCACACTTCGATGTGGCGGGCCAGCGCCTGATTCGACAAGACCGCGCTGATGGTGGTGATGTCGCGTCCCTGATTGTGGGGCGACTTCTGGATTTCCTTCAGCCTTTCCAGTAGTTCAATGCGGGTCACGTGATTGCTCCTGTGGATATGGCATGCGCTATCGTGCACCGCACCCGGGAAGGTGCGAGACGAGCGGTCGATCAGGCCGCTTTTTTGCCGGCGGCGGCCGGCTTGCCGGGGGTGAACGGGATTTCGATGTCGACGGCGAGTGTCGAGACCTGCTCGCCACGCTCCATTCGCACGCTGACCTTGTCCTGGTCGATCTGCATGTGCTTGGAAATGACCTTGAGGATTTCGTCGCGCAGCTTAGAAACCAGATCAGAGCCACCGGTACTTGCGCGTTCGTGCGCGAGCAGAACCTGCAGGCGTTCACGAGCGGCCGGCGCCGACTGGTTCCGGGAGAATAGCCTGAACAGGTTCATGCCGCCTTCCTTCCGAAGAACTTGCCGAAGAAACCGCGCCTCTCGCCGGGGATCGTGACCGGCAGGGCTTCACCCTTGAGGCGCCGCGCGGCGTCGAAATAGGCCCGTGCCGGGGCGCTTTCCTCGTCCGCCAACGTGACCGGCGAGCCGAGATTGGAGGCGCGCAGCACGTCCATGCTCTCCGGAATGATGCCCAGCAGCGGGATCGACAGGATCTCGAGCACATCGTCGACCTTCAGCATGTCGCCGCGCTCGGCCCGATTGGGATCGTAACGGGTGAGCAACAGGTGCTTATCCATCCGCTCGCCGTTCTCAGCCTTGAGCGTCTTGGAATCGAGCAGGCCGATGATCCGGTCGGAATCGCGTACCGACGACACTTCCGGGTTGGTGACAACGATGGCGGTGTCGGCATGGCGCATGGCAAGGGTCGCGCCGCGCTCGATGCCCGCGGGGCTGTCGCAAATCACCCAGTCGAAGGCCTTCTTCAGGGCCCCGATGACCTTTTCCACGCCTTCGGGCGTCAGGTTGTCCTTATCGCGGGTCTGAGAGGCCGGCAGGAGGTAAAGCGTCTCGACGCGCTTGTCGCGGATCAGCGCCTGGGTGAGCTTCGCCTCTCCCTGAATCACGTTGACGAGATCATAGACGACCCGCCGTTCCGCGCCCATCACGAGGTCGAGATTGCGCAGACCGACGTCGAAGTCGACGACCACGACCTTCTCTCCGCCCTGCGCGAGTGCCGCGCCAAGTGCAGCCGCCGACGTGGTCTTGCCCACGCCGCCCTTGCCGGACGTTACAACGATAACCTTGCCCATCGACCTCTCCTGTAGTGGAACTTTCCGCCAGTCAGCCCAAAATTGCCGTCTTCAGCGCCTGGCCTTCCAGCCATGCCTGCACCGCTTGTCCCCGCAGATCCGGCTCCATGTCCTCGGCCGTCAGGTAGAACCCGTCGACGGCCATCAGCTCGGCTTCCAGCCTTCGGCAGAAGATGCGTGCGGCGCCGTTGCCATTGGCTCCGGCCAGGACCCGTCCTCTCAACGTGCCGTAGACATGAATTGAGCCACCGGCGACGACTTCGGCGCCCGAGGCAACCGAGCCGACGATGGTGACATCGCCTTCAGCGAAGAAGACCGACTGGCCCGATCGCACGGGTTCGGTGACAACCAGAGAGCCGGTGGCCGGCGCGGCAGCCGGCATGACAATCGGGACAGGCTCGACCGCCAGAGCCGCGCTGCCTTCGGCTGCAGCGGCTTCGGCCGATGGATCGAAATCCGTTGCCGGGCGCCCCTCGCTCATCGCCGGTGGCAAATCGGGACCGAGCAGCGACTGGCGCGCGCCCTCGATACCCATGATGCGGACATTGCGCTGGCCAAGCTCGTCGACGAGCGCGCGCAGTTCCGCCTTGTCGATGTCGAGCCCGCCCACATCCAGCACAACCGGGCGCCTCAGAAAGAAGCCGGCGGAGCGGGCGGCGAGGTCGTCGAGCCCGACCAGCCAATCCTCGAAAGGCAGTTCCGGGGCGAGCGACAGAGCGAGAAAGGACCGCCCCTTGAGGCGGATGGGCCGGGGTTTCGTTAACACAGCGGTGATCTTGGTTAATTTATGGTTGCCAAGACGTAGCGCGAAAATGGTTAATGAAACGTTAACCCGAGGTGCCAGACGCGGCCGAGAACTGCTGTCTTCCCCTCCCAGAAAGCGTGTTCTCGCGGGCCTGCTGCCGATTTCGCGGACACCGAGATAGAGTGTTTGACGGAACTGGAAAATGGAAATGCAAGGAAGGAAGGTCAGCCGGAACACCTCGAGATCGATCGGCGGAACAAGGAAGTCGCGAAGCTGAAGACGCATCGCGACATCCCAAAAAAGGCCCCAGCCTCTTCCGCGAGGGCAGCGATATGAGGTTCGCTTTCATGGCGAAGTACCGATGGACTTGGCCGGTGGCATGGCTGTGCGACGCGCTGGATGAGTCGCAGTCGGGCTGCCTTGCCCGCCTTCTTTTCATTGGGGCTCCCCTGCACCGGTGCTGCCGGGCGGGGGCGTCGTCCAGATGGCCGCCTAGCGAGGGTCAGGCGCATAGACGCCGTCCCCCGCACGACCATCTCAAGCTTTTCCGTCGTCCTCGCTCCCCGGCGGAAAATCTTCCCGCGTAAGCGGCTTGAGGTGAAGCAGATCCTCGCCACGATGCATGCGGATGTTGAGGCGGAAGGAATTGGCGACGCGCTCGGACCTGTCGACGAACAGCGCCGCGACGGGCGGCGGGCAGACCTCGTTCACGGTGAGGCGGAAAAGGGCAAGCCACCGGCGAAAATGCGCATCGCCCAATTCGGGCAGTTCCAGATGCTTGCGCAGCGGGCGGCCCTGATAGCGCCCGCTGCCCAGCAGCATGGAACTCCAGAAGTCGACGATCGTGTCGAGATGATCCTGCCACCTTTCGTCGGGCACCGCCTGCCTGAAGACGGGGCCGATGAGCGCGTCGTCCCGCGCCATGGCGTAGAAGCGGCGAACCACCTCGCGGATCATCGCCTCGTCGAGGCCGTCGGGCGAAAACGACCCGTTGCGGCGCAGTCGCGCGCCCGCATCGGAACCGGTCGAACCGCTCATGCGTCCGCCTCGCTGATAACATAGGTGCAGCGGCGCCCGCCCTTGACGATGTGTTCGGTGCGCTCGACCTTTGCAGCCGGCCCGAGGACCGCGCGGAAGACCTGCAACTCCGCCCGGCAGAACCCCTGGCAGGATGTGGCGGCGGCGCAGATCGGGCAATGGTTCTCGATCAGGACAAGCGAGCCGTCCTCTTCTTCCCGCCACTCCGCCATGTAGCCCTCCGCCGACCGCAGCCCGGCCAGGGTGGCGACGCGGTCGCGCAGCTCATGCTGCTGGGCCAGCGCAGCCTCGTAGGCAGCACGCGTGTCCTCCTCCCGCTTCATGATGATGCCGTCGAGAGCCTTCTCCCCGAGACTGTCGCGGATGATGTCGAGCAGTTGCACGGTCAACGCCCCATGCGTGTCGGGGAAGCGTGACTGCGCCACCGGCGTCAGCTCCCAGGTCTGGGTCGGCCGCCCCACCCCCGTCGGAACGCTCTGCGCCGTGACCAGCCCCTCGTCGGCCAGCCGCACGAGTTGCTGGCGCGCGGCTTCGCCCGTCGTGCCAAGCTTCTGGCCGAGCGCCGCGGCGGTCAGCGCGCCATGCATCTTGAGCGCCATGAGAATGCGCTCGGCGGGGCTGCGTGGTGACCACTGAGAATTATCCAAGGCGTAGCTTGACATATTCCGCCGATTGTTTTTCAAAGCACTTACTTGGAAAATAACCGCGCCGCTCAGCAATTGCAAGCGCGCTCCCTGAAGGAGATCCCCATGACTTTCGAACTCCCCGCCCTTTCCTATGCCCATTCCGCCCTTGCAGAACGCGGCATGAGCCAGGAGACGCTGGAACTGCACCACGGCAAGCACCATCAGGCCTATGTGACGGCGTTGAACGGCTCCGTGGAGAAGAATGGCGATCTGCAGGGCAAGTCGCTGGAAGAGATCGTCGCCTTCGCCAATGGCAAGGCCGATCTCGCGCCGGTCTTCAACAATGCCGGCCAGCATTGGAACCACATCCACTTCTGGAACGCCCTGTCGCCGACCGGCGGCAAGATGCCCGGCAAGCTCGAAGCCAAGATCAGGGAGGATTTCGGATCGGTCGATGCCTTCAAGGACGCGTTCAAGACCGCCGCGACCACGCAGTTCGGCTCCGGCTGGGCGTGGCTGGTTCTCGGCCCCGACGGCAAGCTGAAGGCAACCAAGACCCCCAACGGTTCGAACCCCCTGGCGACCGGCGAGGGCAAGCCCCTGCTCGGCCTCGACGTGTGGGAACACAGCTACTATGTCGATTTCCGCAACCGTCGCCCCGACTACGTGACGAACTTCCTCGACAATCTGGCCAACTACGAATTCGCCGAAGCCAATCTCGGCTGATCGCCAGCCTGTTGCCGGCCGCGCTTTCCGTCGAAGCGCGGCCCCGCCGCGTCGTTCATCGAGCCGCCGGACCTCAAATGCCCCATGTCGTCACCGAAGACTGCCAGCTGCGGGATCTCTTTTCCGAGCATCCGGGAGAAGGCTCATGAACCCTGACCCCGACAGTGTCCCGGCGCCGGAAACCCTGCGCCTTCAGCAGGCGCCGCGGCCCTTTGCGGATATCAGGACCTTCCGCGAATCCATGGCCGCGATGGCATCGACCGCATGCCTGGTAACCACGCAACTGGGCACGGAACGGCTCGGACGCACCGTCACCTCGACATTCTCCCTTTCCGTCGAACCCCCCTCCATTCTGGTCTCGATCGACATGTCCAGCCGGCTCGTCGATCACATCGTCAAGACGGGCGGCTTTTCCTTCGCGATGCTGGCCCTCGACCAGGACGCGATCGCCGATGCCTTCGCCGGCAAGGTCGAGCCGCAGCATCGCTTCGACACGGGCCGATGGACATCGTGGACTTCCGGCCACCCGCGACTTCTCGGCGCCGTCGCTGCGATGGACTGTGCCGTGCTCGGTACCGTCGATGCGGGGACGCACCTGCTGATCGTGGGCGGAGTGGCCGACATCGACCTCGCCAGCGGCAGGTCACCGCTCATCTGGCAACAGCGGCAGTACAGGGCGCTTGCCGGCCCGAACCTCGTCGAAGAGCCCTCGCCCGTTCGTGCGTGACGTCCAGATGGCGCTCGATCAGGCGAACACATCCGCGACGTAACGGCCGTGCTCGCGCTCGACCTGGTCGGCCCACCGGTCGGCTTCGGTCTCCGATGCTCCCGTCGTCTCCCGGTAGATACGGATCAGCGTTTGGCGCACGGCCGGCGCCATATGCCTACCGTCGCCGCAGACGAAGACGGTCGCGCCACGCTCGAACAGTTCCGCAATGCGCTCGCGCTCGGCCCAGACGCGGTTTTGCACGAAACATATCTCGCCGTCGGGGCGGTCGGTGAAGGCGGGCAGCACTTCGACGACGCCGTCGCGCTCCCATGCTGCCAGTTCGTCCCGGTAGAGATAGTCGATGTCGGGGTGGTTCGTGCCAAAGAAGAGGAGTGCCGGCCCGACATCCCTGCCCTCGGCCTTCTGCGCTGCGCGATCCTGCAGGAACCCGCGGAACGGCGCGATGCCGGACCCCGCACAGATCATGATCATAGGCGTCTGCGGAGCGGCCGGCGGATGGAACCTTGTATTCGAGGCCCTGACGGCGATCGATACGCGGTCGCCGGGTTGAAGCGAGGCGAGATAGCTGGAAGCGACACCCTGATAGCGGCCGTGGCCCGACAGCGCCGGCGCGTCGACCACCGCGATCGTCAGCGTCAGGTGGTCGGCCTTCCACAGCGGCGACGAGGAGATCGAATATTGCCGTGCCTTCATCGGCGGCAGCATCGAAAGATATACGGCGAAATCGATCTCGCAGGCCTGGAAGCGGTCCAGAAGATCGATCACGCTGATGCGCTTGCCGAGCACTTCCGCTTCGTACTTCTCTCCCGCGAGTTCTTGAAGCGGGGTCTTTTCGGGTGGGCAGCGCGTGGCGGCGGCAAGGGCCGCGACCTGCGCCCTTGTGGCCGGCTGGGCAAGCTCGACATAGCTGTCGAGCAGGTCCCCGCAGGAGACCGGGTGACCGATCGGCAGACCGGTGGCGGCCGAACTGCCGGATATGACGATCTGGGTATCGCGGGCGAGCCCGAAGCGCCGAAGCACGCGATCGACGGCGCCTTCGGGATTGCGGGCCAGCACAGCAAGATAGTCGCCTGCCTGATAGGTCATCCCCTCCGGCAGCGCGAACTCGATGTGGCGCTTGGAGCGCGCATTGGGGGCATCCATGTCCACCAACTCGCGGTTCTCGACCACCCTGCCCAGTTTGAGATCGCCGAGCTGCAAGGCGCTTTCCCGCGCACCGGGTAGGAAGGATATCTCCAGCTTGCCGGACGGTGCGCCAGCCACGGCCTCCTTGCCGAAAGCGCCAGAGGCGGCCGGCCAGAAATCGGCATACCACTCGTCAAAGGCGCCGAAGAAGTCGCCGCCCGAATCCGCCTCGCCGCGCTCGGCGAAACGGGCGGCCCCGGCCTTTTCCAGGGCCGCGTCGATGCGCTTGGGGATCGCCTGGTAGGTCCGCGCCCATTGCCGGTTGCCGCAGCCGAAAACAGCGAAGCTGACGCCCGAAAGCGCGTCGGCCCCCAGCGCCTCGACATTGGCCACGAACTGGCGCGCATTGTCCGGCGGCTGGCCTTCATAGGAGGCGGTGACGACGACGAGCGCCCCATCCTTGGGCAGCCGGCCGGCATGGTCGTCCAGCGGCGCAGCGGTGGCGGCAAAACCATGTCCGGCGGCATCAGCCGCGATGCGGTTGGCGAACGCCTCCGCAGAGCCGGTGTTGGAGCCATAGAGAACCAGCATGCGCGGCGCATCCGCATCGACCTTCACAGTGGCGGCTGTCGAATGGGTCTGAACCCGCGTCTGGCGCGCGACCGATGGGCTGCGGGTCAGCGAGGCTGAGGAACGGCGCGCCCGGGCGCGAATCCTCAGGTTCTCCGGCTTGAGCGTCAGCGTCTCGTGAACCTTCAACTGGTAGGAGGGGTCGTCGAGCACGAAGTCGAACCGCTGCAGCAGCATCATCAGAACAAGATGCGCCTCCTGCATGGCGAAGGGTCGCCCTATGCACGCCCTCGCGCCGTTGCCAAACGGCTTCCACGCATTGGGCGGCAGCTTCTCGGCGTTCTCGGGCGCGAAACGCTCCGGCCGGAACGCTTCCGGGTCGTCCCAGACCTTCGGATCGCGATGCAGCATGGGTTGGAGCACGAGGATCGTATCCTCCGGGGTCAACGGATACTTGCCGGCAAGCATGGTGTCCTTGAGCGGCTTGACGCCGAAGGCGGGCGCGGTCGGCCAGATGCGCAGGGTCTCCATGAGGATCTGCTCGAGATAGCGCGTCTGTGCCAGATGCTCGAGGCGCGGGATCTCGTCGCCCAGCACCTCGTCCACCAGGCTTCTCGCCTTCTGCAGCACGTCCGGGTTCTTCAGCAGGAAATAGGTGACGAAGGACAGGAGGCCACTGGTGGTTTCATGCCCGGCGATCAGGAAGGTGATCATCTGGTAGCCGATATTCTCATCGCTCAGCTTCTCGCCGGTGAAAGGATCGATGCCATTAAGCATCCGGTTGAGCAGGTCGTCCTTCTCCGCACCGTTCGGGTCGGCGCGCCGCTCCCGGATTAAATCGTCGGCGACCTTGCGCATCAGGTCAATGTCGGCCTCATACTGCCTGGCGGTCGACAGCATGAGATTGCTCACAAGCTTCGGCCTGCTGGTGCGCTGGCCGGATTCGTGCAGCGCCCGGACCATGGCGCCCACGAAGGGATGCATCTGGTCCTGGTAGAAGCTGTTGAAACGGTAGTCGAAGCCACACAGCGCGATCGTGTCGAGCGTCAACCGCGTCATGTTGTCGGCGACGTCGATCACCTCGTCGGGACCGAAGCGCTCCCAGCGCACGAACATCTGATCGGCGATGTCGAGCATCTGGTCGAACATGCCGCGCACGCCGATGGGACCGAAGGCCGGCATCAGGATACGGTGTGCCTTGGCCCAGTTGGGTTCGTCATTGTGAGCCGTGAACAGCCCGTCCTTGGCGAACGCCCTGACCTCTTCAAGGGTCTCGTGGACACGTTTGTCGAACCGGCTCTCGTCGCAGAGTTCGTCGACCAGTTCCTGCGAACTCGCGATATACATCGACCGGCCGAACACTTGCAGCTTGAAGAAGGGTCCGTACTGGCGCGCAAGCTCCATGAAGCGTTGCACGGGCGCCTCGGTATCGATCTGCGTAAGATTGCCGATAATCGGCTTGACGGGAGGCTGCGGAACGGCTGGCTGGCTGGACATGGGTCTCACCTCGGTGAAAGAGTTCGACTGGACTGAATTTCCGGCGCCATCTAATTTACAACTGTCAAATAGTTATCCGCAATTGAGCTGTAAAGTGCCTGAGACGATCGAAAACCAACCCCGGGAAACGGATCCACGATTCCAGCGCAGCCTGAAGGCGCTCCAGGACGCCCTCCTGGAACTGATCGATGTCCATCCGCTGCGGGAAATTTCCATCAACGCGCTGGTAAAGGCGGCGGGGCTGACACGACCGACCTTCTACCAGCACTTCACCGATGTTCCCGACGCCGCACGGCGGGTGGCGCTGGTGCGACTGGCGGCCGCCTTCCCCATGCCGGAACCGTTTCCCGAGGGCTTCGAGATCAGCGCAGGCACCATAATCGACGATGTGACCGAGACGGCGCTGCCCGTCATCGAGCACCTTCAGGAAAACAGACGCTTTTATCTGCGCGTGCTGGAAGAGGCCGGCAACGCTCCTTTCCTCGACGAGGTGGTCACGTTCCTCGCCGACCGATACCTGTCTGATGCCTTCGAACTGGCCGCCCGCCGGCAGGGTGCGCGCTCGGACGATCTCCTGACGGCGACGGCCAGCGGAACCATGTGGCTCATCCTGCGCTGGCTGCGCGAGGACAGGCCAGAAGAAACCGCCGCGGAGATGGCCCGCAGGGTGGCCAGCGTCGTCGCGACGATGGTTCCCGTTCGCGCCGATTGAGCGCGGGCCGCCGAAAGATGTTGCTGCGCATTCTTCAGCACAGCGCAACGTGCCGTTCGCAGCCGCCTCGACTGGTCGTCGTCAGTTTTGCCTCAAGGCTTTCTGGCTCACTAGGGCGTATCGCCAGTCGGCACCAGTTCCCGTGTGTGCTCAGGCAATTCGGTATCGGAAAAGAATTCGGGATTCTCTTCGGCGATCTGCGACAGGGCAAGCAGGATTTCTCGCAGATGGCGGCGCATTGCTTTTGCGGCTCCGTCGCCATCGCCCGCCTCCAACCGATCGAGGATCTGCTCATGCTGCATGATCAAAACCGGCAGTGGCGAGGCAGAGGGCAACGAGAGCAAACGCACCCTGTCCGTCTGGAAGCGAGCGGCCTCCACGATCCTCCAGGCGTAATCGCTCTGAACAATGTCTGCTATGGTGCGGTGGAACGCCTCATCGCGCTCGTTGAAGCGCTTGAAGTCCTGGTTGACGGCGGCAACCTTCTGATCCTCGATCAGTCGGCGCAACTGGGCAAGGTGTTCGGCCTTTGCAAGCCGGGCCGCATGCCTGGCGAGGTCGCTCTCGATCGATTCGCGCACGAGCCGCGCATTGGCTACCTCGCGCACGGAGATTTTCATGACATAGGTTCCGCGGCTCGGCCTGATCTCCACCAGGCCGGCCTCAGACAGCTTGATGAAGGCCTCCCGCACTGGCTGACGCGAGACGCCGAAGCGCCCGGCAATGTCCTTTTCCGACAGCGTGTCGCCCGGGCGCAGCCGCATATCGGCTATGCTCTGGCGCAGCATCGCGACCAGTTGCGGAGCGATCGGTTCCCTTTGGCGAAGCTCGGATTCCATAGCCTGTGCTCCTGTCAGCAAGAATCGGCCTTGTCAACGCGGATACAGATTGTATCATACCGGTATGGTGCCATACTGGGAATTGCTATCGGGTTCGGGAGGCGCAAATCCGGCAAGCACCGTATTGGGAGGATGAGAGGATGAATTCACGCAATTTTCTGAGGACCGAAGTAAGCCGCCGGCAGTTCATGAAGGCCGGTGCCGCCGCGCTGGCCATGCCGGCAATTGTCACCAGGGGCTTCGCTCAGCAGACCTTCGAGTGCAAGATCGCTCACACCGAAGGCATTGGCACACCGATCACCAAGGCCTTCGAGGCATGGGCACAAATGCTCAATGAGAGAAGCGAAGGCCGCATCGACGCCCAGCACTTCCCCGCCGCCCAGCTGGGCGGCCTTGCCGAACTGATCGAGGGCAGCCGCATCGGCACCATCCAGGTGACCACCGCCGGCCCCGACATGGAAGAGGCCATCGCACCCGAGATCGCCGCCTTTGGGGGGGCGCCCGGCTTCATCTACAAAAGCGCGGAGCATGTCGACGCGGTGCTGCAGGGCGACCTCGGCCAGCGCTGCTCCGACATCGCGCGCGAAAAGACCGGCGTCGAATTCGTTGCCTATGGCGAGACCGGCTTCCGACACATATTGTCGAAGCGACCGGTAGCATCGCTTGCTGATCTCTCGGGGCTGAAGATCCGTGTTCCCCAGCTTCGCATCTGGGTGGATTTCTGGGAGATGCTGGGAACCGCGCCCACGCCGCTGCCCTATAGCGAGCAATATTCGGCCCTTTCCACCGGCATAATCGATGCGATCGAATCCGACGTCTTCTCGATTGTCGGCTTCAAGTTCCACGAGCAGGCCAACCACCTCACCCTAACCGGCCACTGGTTCCTGCCCAAGGCCGTCCGCGTCAACGCCGCGTGGCTGGACAGCCTGCCGGACGATCTGGCTCCCATGGTGCGCGAGACCGCCAAGGAGGCATTCGCCGAGCAGAGGCGCGTCAACCGTGCCATGGCCGACGAGACGCTCGTGCAATTGCAGGGCGAAGGCGTCGAGGTGGTTCAGCTCCCGGCCGACCAGTTGGGCGACATGGAGGAAAAGACCGCCGCGCTGTTCGACGAGTTCGGGTCCAAGAGCCCCGAAACGGCTGAAATGATCCAGGCGATTCTCGCCCTCGGCTGAGTAGACTTACATGAATGGACATGCCGAGACGGAAGCCGCATTGCCCAATGCGGCTTCCGGAAAGCCCACAGCGGGCCTTGCGCTCCTCGTCGACCGTATTCTGGAGACGATCTGCGTGGCGCTCATGCTTGTGGCGGTTGGGGTCGCCGGGCTGCAGGTCGTGCTGCGCTATGGCTTCCGGTCGGGATTGCCCTGGCCGGAGGAACTCGCCACCTGGGTCTTTGCCTGGGCCGTCTTTCTCGGCATGGCGATCGCCACCGGCCGCGATTCCCACATCTCCATCGACATCGTCCTGCGCAGCCTGCCGCCCCGCGGACAGGCCGCGCTCACCTTCTTCCATCGTTCAATCATGGCGGCGGCGAGTATCGTCTTCGTCATCCACGGCATGGATTACGTAAACCGCGCGATTGCGGCGTCTCCGGCGCTCCAGTGGCCGATGAAGTATTTCTTCCTGGCCGTCCCCGTCGGCGGCGCGCTCAACCTGTTCTTCCTCGTCTGGCCGAAAGCCGGCCGGACGCTGCTCCAGGGCGCCGGCGCCGTGGCGGCCGGGCTCCTGATCTATCTCGCCATCCGCTATGGCGGGGCCAGCCTTTACGGCCAGGGCAGCGTCGCTTTCGTGCTCATCGCGGTCGGCCTGACGGGCATCGTGATCGGCGTGCCGGTTGCCTTCGCGCTCGCCTTCGGCGCCTTCGCGGCTTTTGCGCCGATGAGCCAGATCCTGCTCGTCACCATCTCGCAGAACATGGCGGCGTCGCTGAATTCCTTCACGCTGCTTGCCATACCCTTCTTCATCATGGCGGCGGCAGCGATGAATGCCGGCGGCATCACGCCGCGCCTGGTCGATCTTGCCATGCAACTTGTCGGCCACATGCGCGGCGGGCTGGGACAGGCCAATGTCGTGACCAACACGATGCTGGCCGGCGTGTCCGGCTCGTCGACGGCGGACGCCTCCACCATTGCCAAGCTGCTGGTCCCGGAGAGGGCCAGACGCGGCTATGGCCGGCCTTTCAGCTCGGCCCTAACGGCCGCATCCTCGATCCTGGCAAACCTGATTCCGCCAAGCCTGGGTCTCATCATCTACGCCGCCCTCGCCTCGGTCTCCGTCGGCGCGATCTTCGTCGCCACGATCGTACCGGGACTGCTGGTGGCGGCAACGCTCATGGTGATGGTCTATCTGGTCTCGCGCCTTCGCGGCTATGGCGGCGACATGCCCAAGGCTTCGCTGTCTCAGCGCATGTCGTCGGTCTCACTGGCCATTCCGGCACTCCTGCTTCCCGTCTTCATCGTCGGCGGCGTGCGGTTCGGCATGTTCACCGCAACCGAAGCAGGCGTGATGACCTTTTTCTACGCCATCCTGTGCGGGGCGTTTCTCTATCGCAAGCTGACCACGCGAAACCTTGTCGAGGCGATACGCGAGGCCGTCCAGGATACGGTCGTCATCGCCATCATCATCGCGGTCGCCGCGCCATTTGCCTGGATCCTGGCATTCGAGCAGGTCCCGCAAAAGATCGCCCTGCAACTGGGCACGCTCGTCGCCCAGCCGACCCTGCTGCTGCTGCTTATTCTCCTGTTCCTGCTCATCGTCGGGCTGTTCATGGAAATGATCGCCGCACTCGTCATTCTCGTGCCGATCCTGGTGCCGCTGGTGGTGGCTGCCGGCATAGACCCGATCCATTTCGGCATCGTCATAGTTATGAACCTGGTCATCGGCGCACTCACCCCGCCGCTCGGCGTGCTGGTGTTCACCACGGCGCGGGTCGGGGGAGCCAACCAGGCCGAAACATTCCGGGCGGTCATCCCCTTCGTCCTTGTGCTGATCGGCGTGCTTCTTCTGGTGGCTTTCGTACCAGCATTGACCATGTTGCCCGTCTCGTGGTTCGGCCCATGACATCTCGAAACACATCGACAACAAGACGGGGAGCATAAGTGGTGAGCAGGACGCGTTTTGCGATCGTGGGCTTGGGCATGGCGGTCACGCCCCATGCACGCGGGCTGGTGGACCTGGCGGACAAGGTCGAGGTCGTTCACGCCTTCAGCCCCAGTGCCTCGCGGCGAGAGGCCTTTGCGGAGCGTTTTCCCTTCCCGACCTGCGACAGTCTCGATACCATTCTGAATGACGACAGCGTGGAGGCGTTGGCCGTCTTCACCCCGGCTAACACCCATCGCGACATCGCCAGGCAATGTGCAGCTGCCGGCAAGCACGTGCTGATGGAAAAGCCGCTCGACATCACGACGGCCAAGGCGGAAGAACTCGTCCACGCCTGCCGCGCGGCGGGTGTCACGCTCGGGGTCGTGCTGCAGCACCGCTTCCGCCCGGCCGGCATGCGGCTTGCCGAACTCCTGAATGCAGGCGAACTCGGCGGCATCGTCGGCTGCTCGACCATCATCCGGCTGTGGCGGCCGCAGAGCTATTATGACGAACCCGGCCGGGGCTCCTTCGCGCGCGACGGCGGCGGAGTATTGATTTCGCAAGGCATCCACACGCTCGACTTGATGCTGAGCCTGGCCGGACGGATCGAGGAAGTCACCGGCTTTGCGACCACGACACCGGTGCACCGCATGGAAACGGAGGACATGGTGTGCGCGGCGGCGCGCTTTTCCAGTGGCGCCTTCGGCACGATCGACGCAACAACGGCAGCCTATCCCGGCTTCCTCGAAGAAATCGTGCTGACCTGCGAGAAGGGCACCGCCCTCCTGCGCGGTACCGAACTCCTGGTCCAGTTCCAGGACGGTCGCCGCGAGGAGATCGCGCCGGACAATTCGGCAGGCGGCACCGGCGCCGATCCGATGGCCTTTCCGCATGACTACCACCGCGCCGTGATGGAGGATTTCGTCGACGCGATCCGCGAAGGCCGCGAACCGAGGGTCACCGGAGAAGAAGCGCTCAAGGTGCATCGTCTGATCGACGCGCTGATCGAGACCGGCCGCACCGGCATGCCGACCAGGGTAGCGTCATGACCGACCGGCCGCTTCGTTTCGCCGCCATTGGTCTCGATCACCGCCATATCTATCATCTCGTAGGCGAACTCATCGCAGCGGGCGCCGAATGCGCCGGTTACTGCCCGCAAACCAGCGATCCGCGCGTGCTGGAAGGGTTTCGTGAACGCTTCCCGACGTTGGATCCGGTCGAGCGGGAGCGCCTTTTCAACGACCGATCGATCGATATCGTCGTCTGCGCGGCAATACCGCGCGACCGGCCTTCCATCGCCATCCGGGCGATGCGCGCGGGCAAGGACGTCATGGTCGACAAGCCGGGCGCGATCAGTCTTGCCCAGGTTGCGGAGATCGAGCAGGCGGTACGCGAGACGGGGCGCATCTTCTCGATCTGCTTTTCGGAACGCTTCGTGGTGCCGGCCTGCGTGGCCGCCTCGCGCCTGGTGGCAGAGGGAGCCATCGGCAGCGTGATACAGACGGTCGGCCTCGGGCCTCACAGGCTGAACCGCGCCATCCGACCTTCATGGTTTTTCGAGCCGGAGGCGTTCGGCGGCATTCTGACCGACATTGCTTCGCACCAGATCGACCAGTTCCTGCATTTTTCCGGGTCATCCGACGCGCGGATTGTCTCGTCCTTCGTCGCCAATCGCGGCCTGCCGGATGTTCCCGGCTTCGAGGACTACGGCGAATTGCTGCTCGATGGCGGTCATGCGCGGGGCTTCATCCGGGTCGACTGGTTCACCCCGGACGGCCTGCCGACCTGGGGAGACGGACGGCTTTTCCTGCTGGGCACCGAGGGCACCATCGAATTGCGCAAATATATCGATATCGGCGGTCGGGAAGGCTCCGACCATATCTTCATCAGCGACCGGAACGGCGTGCGCCACATCGACGCCAGCGCAGAGAAGCTGACCTACTTCGCCGCCTTCCTCGACGATGTGCGCCAGCGATCGTCCACCGCGATGCCGGATGGCCACGCGCTCAATGTGACCCGGCTTGCGATCGTGGCCCAGCAAACGGCGAGACGGGCGGGAGGCGCATCATGAAGCAAACCTGGCGCTGGTTTGGTCCGCGCGACCCTGTCAGCATCCAGAATGTCGTGCAGGCCGGCGCGACGGGCGTCGTCACTGCGCTCCACCACGTACCGAACGGTATGGTCTGGACAGCCGAGGAAATTGCGCGGCGGCAGCGCGAGGTCGCAAATTGCGCCGATGGCACGCCCTCGGGCATCGCTTGGGAGGTGGTGGAGAGCCTGCCTGTCAGCGAGGATATCAAGAAGCAGAAAGGCGACTGGCGCGCGCATATCGAAGCCTACAAGACCTCGCTGCGAAACCTCGCTGCGGCAGGCATCGACACGATCTGCTATAATTTCATGCCTGTCCTCGACTGGACTCGCACAGAGCTACGCTGGCGGGTTCCCTCCGGCGCGACCTGCATGCGATTCGATATCGTCGATTTCGCCGCCTTCGACATCCACATCCTCAAGCGGCCGGGAGCCAGCGACTCCTTCGAGCCCGAGGTTCTGGAAGAGGCAGGTTGCCGCGCGGCATCCATGGACGAAACCGCCCGGCAGGCCCTCGCCGATGCCATCACCATGGGCCTGCCCGGCTCGACAGAGTCCATGGACATGGCTCGCGTACGAGAACACCTCGCCGAATATGGCAGCATCTCTCCCGACCGCCTGCGCCAGCATTTCATCGACTTTCTCGAACAGGTCGTGCCGACGGCAGAGGAGGTCGGCGTGCGGCTCTGCTGTCATCCCGACGATCCGCCCTTCCCGCTGCTCGGGCTGCCGAGGGTGATGTCGACGGACGAAGACTACGCCTCGATCCTCGATGCCGTGGACAGCCCTTCTTCGGGAATGACGCTATGTTCAGGCTCGCTCGGCGCGCGGCCCGACAATGACCTGCCAGCGATGATGGAGCGCTTCGCGCCTAAGGTACATTTCCTGCACCTGCGCAATGTCAGCCGCGATTCGTCCGCCATTGCCGGCTCCTTCCATGAGGCCGAACATCTGGAGGGCGACGTCGACATGGTGGCGCTGATCGCCGCAGTCCTGCGCGAAGAGCAGCGGCGCGAAACGGAAGGTTTGCCGAATGCACAGATCCCCATGCGCCCCGATCACGGCCAGGAGATCGCCGACGACGTGACCCGCAACGGCCAGCCGGGCTATCCTCTCGTCGGTCGATTGAGGGGCTTGGCGGAACTGCGCGGGGTGGAGCGGGCGCTGAAGGCATCCGGCGCCTATCGGTTGATCCGCCTGTAGTCTTTCTCGCCTGCCAGGTCCCGTAGTCGCCGCGGAATGCGGCGACTATTGGTAGAGTGTCGCCTTAAGGGAATATCAATCCCGAGTTGATTGCGTGCCTTCCGAGATCAGGAAACGGAGGGAACGATGGGTGCGCGCTTTTTCATGGGTTTCGCGCTGCTCTTGGGGGCCACCTCGGCGCATGCCTCGCCAGGCGGTGGCTGGGAGACATCATATGTGGCGCCTATCACGCCCGTCGAATGTCCCTTCACTGCCTTTCGCGGCGATGCCGCGGCTTGCTTCCAGGCGACCGTTCCCATGCACTATTCGGACGTCAGGGAAGACGGAACCCTGCCCGAAGATGCCCCTCGGCTTACCTTGGCCATCACCGGGCTCCAGAATTTCGTTTCTGCCGAAGACCCGAATCCGCTGGTGATCATTGCCGGTGGTCCCGGCCAAGCCGCCAGCGCCATGCTGCCAGGGGTTGCCACCGCTCTTCACCTCCGGCGGCACCGTGGCATCATCATGATCGACCAGCGCGGTACGGGCGCTTCCGAACCGAGCCTGAATTGCGAGACGGCAAGCGCGCTGGAGATCGACGACAATCGCCTCAACGATCCAGAGCTTTCCCCGGCAACGTCCGTCGAGGAACGCCTGACCCAGTGCATATCGGAGTGGCTGGAGCGCGGCGTCGACTTCAACGCCTTCGACACGCGCTCCGCAGTGTATGACCTGGTGGCGATCCGCAAGGGTCTCGGTATCCGGCAGTGGAACCTCCACGGCACGTCATATGGCGGCCGCGTGGTGCAGGATGCGATGCGGATCGATCCTGACGGCATTCGCGCAGCCGTCATCAACTCTCCCCAGGCACTCTCGCCCCACTATGACCGCGACTTTGCGGAGAACAGGGCAAGGCTGTTCGAGCAACTGTTTGCCGATTGCGCAGCGGATCGCTACTGCGATGACGAGTTCGGGGATCTGAAAGCGCATTTGGAGAAGATTCGCGCGCATCTGTCAGAGGAAGGTATGGACATCTACCTGCGCCCCTCGGCCGACGGCCAACTACAGCGCGTGACCGTGGGATGGCCGGACGTGGTCAACGGCCTTTATGCCCACATGAACTTCTCCAACAGCGCGGAACCGGTCGCGCGCTACATCCACGAATTGTCCCGCATGGTAGATGGCCGCCTCAGCCTCAACGACGACGAGGTTGCCCGGATTTTCCAGAACAGCCTCCAGGACGACGACTACGGCATGGCGCTGGTCATGCATGTGGCCGTCCGCTGCCGGGAGGATGTGCCTGCCTTTGACGCCGCTATCATGACGGCGGCAGCGGCAAGGGACCCTGCGCTCTATGTGGAGGACACGTCAGTCAGCTCCTACGGCGCAGCATGCGAGGCAACTGGCGTATCCCCGGTCGACCCGGATTTCTACGAGCCGGTGACCAGTGACATTCCCGCGCTGATCCTCACGGGAGACATGGATCCGCTCACCCCTACCTCATGGGCGCAAAAGGCCCATGAGACCCTGGCCAATGGGCAATTGGTTTCCCTTCGCGGCATGGCCCACGACATTTTCGGCACAAGCATTTGCGCCCAAGCGATTACCGCGAACTTCCTCGAAGCACCTTTGGAGAAGATCGACGACACATGCGCCAGGACGTATCGCCCGGTATTTGCACCGCCTCAGTGAACGGTCTCCGCCACGGTCAGCCGGAGACTGCGCTTTGCCGCAAATGATCGCCGGCGAAACCTGATTTTCGCCGACCAAGCCTCAGGACTGCCAGATCATCGTCGGCGAGCGGTAGGAAAAACCAGATCGCTCGAGACGATCGGCGACGGCGAGCGCCATTGCTTCCTCGCCGGCTGCACTGATGATCTGCACCCCAAGAGGCAAGGATTGGTCTGTTGCAGGGAAAGGCACGATCGCCGAAGGCAGATCCGCGACGCTCGCGAGGCAGCACCAGTCGGTGAGATGGAAATAAGGAACATCATGGCCGTTCACCCTGACGGTTCGTGCATGAATGTCGGCAGCAAGATCGTGAGCTATTGCCGCACGCGGTGCTGGCGGGCAGAGCACGACATCCCACTCAACGAAGAACGAGCCCCAGGCCCGCGCGAGCGTTTGGCGGCGTCTATTCAGTTCTGCTAGCGCACGATCGTCGAGCGCAGCGCCCCTCGCACGCAATGCCGCATGCGATAGGTCGCCTGGCAATAGCCTGGTCGCAATGTCCATCTGCGTCGCTCGGGCCTCCGGCGTCAGCCCGAGCGCCAGAATGCGGTAGGCCAGCAGCGAGAACACCTCGAAGGCTTCCGCAAAGCCGAAAGCCGGGCGCGCTTGATGGTCCACGATTGCGCCGGCTTCCTGCAGACGCCGCGCCGCCTCCATCACCACGAAGAGAACCTCCGGATCGCTCGGCGCCAGGGCCTCCTCTGTCCATACGGCCACCCGCAACGGGCGTCGGTCGAGGGGAACGAAGGAAAGCGTTCGCCCCGAAAGCACCGAATAGGCAAGCCGCAGATCAGCCGCGCTGCGGGCAAACGGCCCACCCGTCGAGATTTCTGCAGGTGCGGTCGCGCCGGGAGGAGGCGGTACGTGGCCATACATGGGCACGGTTCCCCAGCCGGGTTTGAGGGCGAAGAGACCGCAGCAATGCGCCGGCCAGCGGATCGAACCGCACAGGTCTGACCCCAGATCGAGCGTGGAGAGCCCTGACGCGACGGCCGCTGCCGAACCTCCGGACGACCCCCCTGCAGAACGCGTCAGGCCGTGGGGATTGGAGGTCGCGCCGAACAGCGGATTGGATGATTGCAGGTCGGCGAGCATCTCGGACACGTTGGTCTTGCCGACAATGATCGCACCGGCTTCGCGCAAGCGGGCGACAGCAGGCGCATCGGCTGCGCCCTTGCGGTCGCGATAGAGCGGGGAGCCCGCCGTGGCCGGCATGGCTTCCACGTCGAAACTGTCCTTGATCGTGACGGGCAGCCCTTCGAGCGGGCGCGCCGCCCCCTCCTTCCAGCGCCGATCCGCCTCGGCCGCGGCATCCCGTGCCCGCTCCCGGTCGAGCGCAACAACGGCATTGAGCCTGGGGTTGATGGCCTCGATCCGTTCCAGGCTCATCTGGATCAGGTCCGAGGACGACAACTCCCCTCCCCGCATCCGGCCCAGCAGTTCGGTGGCCGATTGCGTCAGCACATCCTCGTTCACGTAGGCACCGTCTCGGGCTCGAGCGACCGGGCAAGCGCCGTCTGGGCGGAGCAGCGGCAAAGATTGCCCGCCAGGAGCAGCCTTGGATCCACGGAGCCGGTTTCATGCAGCTGTAGCCAGACGAGCATCACCAGCAGGCCGTTGATGCAGTATCCGCATTGGGCGGCGTGCAACTCGTCCAGCATCTGCATTGCGGTCTCGACCTCCATCACCGGAAGTCCCTCGGCGGTCGTCACCGTCCGTCCCTCGACATGGGCCAGCGGTACCAGACACGAATTCACCGGTTCGCCGTCGAGCAGCACGGTGCAGGCGCCGCAGCGGCCGATCTCGCAGCCGGGCTTGGCGCTCTGGAGGTCCAGTTCCTCGCGCAGGATCGACAGCAGACTGCGGTTCCAGTCACCTTCGATCGTGACCTCCCGGCCATCGACGTGAAACGCGGCGATCATGTATTTGCCTCCAGATGGTCGAGCAGTTGTGCAGGGTCGATCGGCAACTGCCTGGCAACGAAACCCGTCGCCGCATGAATGGCACTGATGATGGCGGGGGCGGCGGCATTGACGGATATTTCGCCGACCCCGCGAGGCCCGAGTCCATCCTCCGGAATGTCACTCACCGCCGTCACCGTCACACGCCCCATGTCGGCAATCGTCGGGATGAGATAGCCGTCGAGATTCGAGGCACTGAACTGGCCCGCGTCGGCCTCCAGCCTTTCGAGCAGGGTGAAACCCAGGCCGAGAGCGGCACCCCCCTCCATCTGCGCCTGCACGCCCGCTTGGGAAAGGACCGGTCCGGTGACCGGCACGAAATGAACATGCTTCACCGCAATCCGGCCCGTCAGCCTGTCGACGCGCACTGTCGCCATGGCCGCGCATGCGGCAAAGATCGCGTGGACGGCTCCACTGCCCGTCGCCGTCTCGATGGATGGCGTCTCCATGACGATGTCGATGCCGGCCAGCGCATGAAAGGGGACCGTCGCTTCGTTCGCTCCCTGCGTCCAGACCCCGCCGGGACCGATGCGAAGTCCGTCCGGGTTCTCGCCGCACAGCGCCGCGGCGGCATCCAGCACGGCGGTCGTGAAGGCAGGTCTGGCCGCCTTGACCGTTCGCCAGCAAATGCCGGCGCCACGGCTGGCGGCGATAGGCCCGGAATCCGGCGTGGTCGCGGTGTCCGCGAGCACCACGTCGATATCGTTGCGTGAGCAGCCGAGCAGTTGTTCCGCGCAAAGCGCAGCCGCCTCCGCCATGCCCTGGCCCAGTTCGCTCAGGCCGAGTTGCACCAGCACGCGCCCGCCATCGGCGATGCCGAGCCGTATCGATGCGTGGTTGGGCCCGCCTCTGGCGAAGCCCTCGCCTTTTTCCACCAGCGCGATACCACTGGCTTGCAGGAAACGGCCTTCCCTTTGCGGCGCCGGCACGGGCGGCAGGGCTGCAAGCGCGCGACCCGCATAAGCGGGCGCCGCAAGCGTCTGTCCCAACTGGCCGGCTGCGTCATCGGCACGGAGATTGCGGGCACGGAAATCCTTCGGTTCGAGCCCGACGAGCTTGGCCAGCCGCTCGATCTGCTGCTCCAGCGCCGACTGCACCTGCAACGCCCCAAAACCGCGCATGGCGCCCGATATGCCGTTATTGGTGTAGGCAAGCCGGCCCGTCGCGCGGACAGCCGAAAACGCGTAAGGCCCCTGGACGTTCTCGTGGGCGGTGTCGAGCACTTCCGGTCCATGCTGGGCATAGGCGCCGCTGTCTGCAAGCAGGTCGACTTCATGCGCGAGCAGCCGCCCCTGCCCGTCGCAGCCCGTACGCATGCGGATGCGAAAGGGATGACGCTTCACACCATAGGCGAAGGATTCCTCTCGGGACCAGCGAAGCCGCACAGGCCGCCCCGTAGCCTGCGCCAGGAGCGCGGCCAGTGGCTGGGCGTGCAGCTGATCTTTCCCGCCGAAGGAGCCGCCCGCCGGGCTGCCCACCACCCGTACCTTGTCCGGGGGCAATGCCAGAATGGCGGCGATCTCCTGCCGTTCCATCTCGGCCCAGTGGCCGGGCGCATGGATGGTGATGCCTCCATTTTCCGGCGCTGCCAGCGCGCTTTCCGTCTCCATGAAGGCCGGCGCCTGATGGAGCGTGGTATACTCGTCCTCGATGACATGGACGCATTGTGCGAAAGCCGTTTCGAGGTCACCGCGCTCGAAATGCGTCGAATGAAGCAGATTGCCGGACGGATGAAGCGAAGGAGCGCCTTCCCGCAGTGCCTCTTCCGCCGATGCGACGACGGCCAGAGGTTCCAGTTCGACGGAGACCAAGGAAGCTGCCTGCCTTGCCGTTGACGCATCCACGGCTGCCACGACCGCGAGAGGATCGCCAACAGTGCGGATAGTGTCGCCGCACAAGACGGGCTGGTCTTCAACGCGCATGCCGAACCGGCGTTTGCCGCACAGATCCTGCTCTGTCAGTACCGCGACGACGCCCGGAAGCGCCAGGGCGGCGCGCGTGTCCACGGAAACGATCCTGGCGTGCGGAACGACGCTGCGCGTGACGGCCGCATGGAGGCAGCCCGCAGGCAAAAGATCACTCAGGAAACGGAAGCCGGCGCCAGCCGCATGGTGCCTGGTCATGACAGCTTCTCCGCCAGCAGATGAACAAGCACGCCAGCGGCCACACGGCCTCGATGACCGTGCCCGGCCTCGTCGATGATCCGCTCCCGCACTTCCCGCCAGTCGATGGAGACGGGATTGCTGCCTGCAAGCGATGCTTCCGTTGTCGCCAGCCGCAGGACCGGCTCGCCCCCGCCGATGGCCAGGCGGCATTTTTCGATCTTGCCCTGCGCCATCCCCACCGTTGCCGCCACCGTCACCAGCGGCGGCGAAAAGGCCGCTCGATAACCGATCTTTTCAGCGAACCCGATGTCACTGGTGATCGGTATCAGGACCTCGCCAATCAGGCCGCTTTCGTAGTTTTCGACCGCAATATCGAGATCGGGCCCGCGCAGGCGAGCGCCGCGCGCCACCAGCGACGGGATGAGATCACCCTTTCGCCATGCGATGTTGCCGCCGATGGTTCCTCTATTGCGTACCTGGACGCTGGCAACATAGGGCAGAAGATCGACCAGTTCTGGCAGGTGCAGCGCCACCGCGGTGTCCTGGCGCAATGTTTCCAACGTGGTCAGGGCGCCGATTTTTAGCGTATCGCCTTCGACCGAAATGCCACGCAAGGCGGAGATCGTTGACAGGTCGACGAGCAGGCTTTCAGGTGCGGCATTCGTAACGGGCATCGCTGTCAGGCCGGCGCCGAAGACAGCGCCGTTGGCGGCCAGCCGCACCGCGTCGAGCTGATCGGCCGCACGAACCATCATCTTAGTGATCCCAGGCACCGTAATGAATTGCGGCGACAGCTTCGTCATCCTCCATCAAGGGGCCGATCACCTCTACAGGCCGCTGGCCGGCTTCGAGAACCGCGCGGCAGGGAAGATCGAGCGTCAGGTTGTCCGGGTGAGGGCCGATGATCTTGCCCAGTCGCTTTTCGGACATGGCATAGACCACGCGTCCGATGCCCGCCCAATAGGCGGATCCCGCGCACATCGCGCATGGCTCGGCCGAGACGTACATCGAGCAGGCTGCCAGGAAATCGGCATCGTAGGCCTGGCACGCTCGGCGGCTCAGCACCGTTTCGGCATGGCCGACACGGCCTTCCTGATCGAATGCATTCTCCTGTTCCATCAGCACCTCCCCCTCCGGGCCCACAAGAATGGCCCCAAATGGATGCTTGCCGTTGGCGAGCGCGCGTCGGGCTACGTCGAGTGCCTTTTCGAGATAGGCGATGTGGTCGAGATCGGGGAGTTTGTTCATGTCACTCACGGGTTGTCCGGTCGGATGAAACCGACCAAGGGAATAGAAGGCGCTCCGCAAGCACCACGCAGCCGAACAGCGTGATCCCCATGATGGCGAGGAGGATGACGGCACCGAAGGCGAGCGGAACATTGAAGAACGCGGTGGACTGGGTGATGAGATAGCCCAACCCCGCATTTGCGGTGACGAACTCCGCCACCACCGCGCCAATCACCGACAGGGAAATCGCCACGCGAAGCCCGCTGAAGATGAAGGGAATTGCAGTCGGCATGCGGATGAACCGCAATTCCTGCCAGAAACTCATGCGCAGCGCACGGGCGAGGTCGACGGTTTCCTTCGGTGTGGCGAGAAGGCCCGTGACAGTCGACACAAGTAAGGGGAAAAACGCGATCAGGAATGTCACCAGCGTGCGCGACAGCTGCCCGGTTCCGGCCATCACGACGAGAATGGGCGCGATCGCGATGATCGGGGTCGACTGCGTGACAAGCAGCAAAGGATAGATGGCCCGCGCCACCCAGGGCGAGGCGGAGATGGCGATTGCAAGCGGGATCGCCACCACGATCGATGCCACGAAACCCAGGAGTACCGTCGTCAGCGTCGCCATGATGTTTGGCAGCAGATGAGACGACACGTTGTTCAGTTCAATCAGGATGCGGCTGGGCGCCGGCAAGAGATAAGCGGGCAGCGAAAGCGTTCTCGCCAAGGCTTCCCAGATGGCAATGACGGCGATCAGGGTCGCAACAGGCACGACGACGCCCTGCGCGGCTTGCCAGATGCGCTGCGCCCTAGAGGGTCGGGCGATGAGTCGCGGAAGTGCTGTCGTTTCCATAGATCTTCTCGCGTATGCGATTGGTGGCGGCCACGAATTCCGGCGTTGCCATCGAATCAAGACTGCGTGGCCGGGGCGCGGAAACCTCGACCACATCGGCAATCCGGCCCGGGCGCGGCGACATCACCACGACGCGGTCCGACAGAAGGACCGATTCAGGTATGGAGTGGGTCACAAAGACGATGGTCTTCCTTGTGACGGACCAGATGCGCATCAGCTCGAAACACATCTCCTCGCGGGTCAGGGCGTCGAGCGCGCCAAATGGCTCGTCCATCAGCAGGATGTCCGGGTCCTGGACCAGTGCCCGGCAGATGGCGGCACGCTGCTGCATGCCGCCGGAAAGCTCGCCGGGCATCTTGGAACCGAACTGGCCAAGACCCACCGTGTTGAGCAGCGCTTGTGCCTTGTCCCGGTCAGAAGACAGGACCCGTCCGCGACGGACCTTGATCGGCAGGAGCACGTTCTGCTCGATCGTGAGCCAGTGCAGGAGTGTGGGCTTCTGGAACACCATGCCGACAAAATCGAGCTGCCTGGCAACCGGCTGCTCGTTGACCAGGACCTCGCCAAGTGTGGGCTTGTCGAGGCCGGCAACGAGCCTGAGCGCAGTAGACTTGCCACAGCCGGATGGACCGACAATCGACAGGAACTCCCCTCGCCTGATGGCGAAGTCGATCCCGTCGAGTGCTCTGATCTCCGAGCCGTCACGCGACAGGAACGCCTGCGAAACGCCCGCAAAACGTAGTGCCGGAACCCCAGATCGCGCTTCGGCATTCATCGCTGTCGAACTCCCGATCAGGGCAGGAAGTCGCGGGTGACGAAGCTTTCGGGATCGACTGCGGCGGCATCGAAGCCCTGTGCCTCCGCGACCACCTCCCACGTCTCCTTCAACTGCTCGGCGTCGAAGGAACCCACTGGCAGGCGTGCTGCCACATCGCTTTCGAACGTCAGGAAATTGTGAACGAGGATGGCTGCTCCATCACCTTCCGGATTAAGGCCTGGCACCATCTTCATCATCGAAGCGACGGCTTCTTCCGGATTGTCCCGCCCGAACTCCAACGCTTTCATCGTGGCTGCCACGAAGCGCTTGGTCAGGTCAGGAGAGGATTCGAGCGTGGCCTCAGACGCAACCAGTGCATTGCCGTAGATCTGGATCGCATCGGCGAACTCCAGCACGCGCACGGTCTTGCCCTGCTCGGCAGCCATGACGTCGAAACGCGGCCTGTTGGTCAGAAAGCCGGTCACGGCGTCCGCCTGTCCGCTGACGAGGAGCGGCCCCATCGTCGCTGGCTCGGCGTTGACCAGGTCGATCTTGTCTATGTCCACGCCTTCGCGGTCCAGAACCAGAGGCAGGAAGACACGCACGCCAGAGCCGGGGGCGCCTGCGAGGCTGCGGCCCTCCAGGTCCTTGAAGCTTTCGATCCCACTATCCTCCAGCACGAAGATGGAGTGCGGCGGACGCGTATAGATCGAGGCGATGGCCTTGACCGGGGTTTCCGCGCGGACGCTGCCCGCCATCAGGGCGCCGATATCGGCAATGCCGAATTCGGCGACGCCGGTAGCGATCTTGGTCACCGTATCGGAAGAGCCGAAGCCGCGCTCGATGGTCAGGTCGATGCCGACTTCCTCATAGAAGCCCTGATCGACCCCGGCGTAGAACGCCGCATAGGAGCCATCCGGGACCCAGTCGAGAATGAGTGTCGCGCGGTCCTGCGCAACCGCATGCCCACTGAACAGGATGGTGGCCGCAAGGGAAGCGAGAGCGGAGCGAAGAAGGGTTCTGCGAAACATAACGGAACTCCCGAATTGGCACGGTTTGGTGCGCGAAAGGTCTTTTGCGGGAGTCACGATGGATAGCATTGGCATTGCTGTCTATCGCTGAATGTTGCATGTTCCGTTGCCGAAAAGTGTATGCTTAGAAAGGCGGCGAAACGCTGCCCAAGGGGACTGCGACTTGCCTCTTTTTTCGCCTGCGATGAGATATTTCGAACAGGTGGCGCGCCATGGTTCGATCCAGGAGGCCGCTCGGCGGCTGAATGTCGCGGCCTCGGCCGTTAACCGGCAAATCCTGAAACTGGAAGACGAGATGGGGTCGCCGCTCTTCGAGCGCGAACCGCGCGGCATGCGGCTGACCCTGGCCGGACAGACCCTCTTGCTGGAAGTCAGGCGATGGTTTGCCGACGCCGAACGCATGCAGGGCGCCCTGGACGCCGTGCGCGGTCTCAGCAGCGGCACGGTGCGCATCGCCACCATGGGCTGCTTCGAGCGCGGTCTGTTGCCGGACCTCGTGGCCAGCTTCAGAGAAAAACATCCGGGCGTCAATTTCGAGATCCAGATCACGGGCACAACGGCCAGCCTCGATCTTCTCGTTCGCGGCGAGGTCGACCTCGCGCTGGCATTCAACATGCCGAACCGCCCCGACATCCAGCGTCTGGCAGCGATGCCGTGGCCCATCGGCGTGGTCGTCAATGCCAGGCACCCCTTGGCGACGGAGGACCGCCTGCGCCTCGTCGACTGCGTGCCCTATGACGTCGTACTGCCAGACGACACGCTGGCGCTCAGCGCCATAGTGCGCGGGCTCCTTGCCCGCATGGGCGAACGCCACCCGCCCGCTTTGACTACCAACTCCGTGGCGGTCATGAAATCCATGATACTGCGCACCATGGCGGTGGGGTTCATGACGCGCGTCGACGCCCAACCCGAGGTCGAGGCTGGAGAACTTGCCTTCATCGAACTGGCCGAAAGAAATATTCCGGCCGACATCCTTTCACTGGCCGCTAGGCGCAGCCGCGCGCCGCTCCCGGCGGTCGATGGTTTTGCCCAGATTGTGCTCCGCACGCTCGAGGCTGTCCCCTTGGGTGAACAGCTTGGGTGAAGTGGTCGCTCCTTTTGCAAGCAGACCTTATTTTCGACCGGACGGATCACTGTCCGCCCCAAATCTGCATCAGGAAAACACTTCCACGTCGCGGTTCGAACCAGCGGCGCCCGCCTTGCAAGCGGCGCCCTACCCGCTGCTATTGTCACATAGTGCTGACGAGGCTGGCATCGCCCGCCGCAAGTTCGCTGAAAAGACGAGCGACGGCCTCGGCGCCTGGATCGTTGTGGCCAAGGATACTGTTTTCGGCGAGATAGCTTGCTCTTCCGGCCCGGGCGCGCCTGATCTGAGCCGTGGCGTCGGCTCCAGCCCGCGAGGCGGCGGCGGCGTGCGCCGGCGAACGGGAGAGTTCTTCCAGCGCAGGCGCCAGCGCGTCGATCATCGTGCGATCGCCGGCGCGCGCGCCGCCTACCTGCTGGATGCGGTCCAAACCGGCCTTGAGCGCGTCGATCGTGTTAGCCCCGCTCGCCGAGGCGTCGCCGGCTGCGGCAAAGAAGATTGCCAGCAATACGCCCGACGAGCCACCCATCGTCTGGCTGAGTTCGAGCCCGATCGCGCGGTAGAGCTGGGTATGATCGGCGAGTGGCAGTCGGTCGAGCGCTCCCAGGAGTGCGCGCGACGCCGTTGCCAGTGTCGAGCCGGTATCGCCGTCTCCGGACTTGGCGTCGAGCATATTGAGGTCAGCTTCGGCCATGATCAGGGTGTTGCAGCAGCGTTCGATCAAGGCGCGCGTTGCGTCGTTGCGCGAGGGAATGGGTTGTATGGGGGTCAACCCGTCCGGCAAGACCACGATCTCGATCTCGCCGATGGGCTTGCAGCCGGGCCATGCCCAGGGCCCGACCGGGGCCTGAAGCGCGGCTTCGTCCGCTTTGCTTGCCGGGAGGAGCGACACGGAGAAGCCCTGCATGTCCAACGAGGTCATCAGCGGTGCTGGCCCGACCAGCCAGCGAATCCGCTCTCCGATGCGCGAGCGCACCAGTTCTTCCGCGAGAACCGACATTTCCAGCGGCGTCGCGCCGCCGAGATTGTTGAGCAACGCCACATGCGGGCCAAAGCCTATCCTTGGGATCAGTCGCTCGACCACCTTTTCCATCGCGTCCCGCGCCGTCGAAAAATCGACCTGCTCGACCCCGGCCTCGCCATGAATGCCCAGACCCAGTTCGGCCTTGCCGAAAGCGATGCGGTCCTCCTTGGGCGAACCGGGAACCGTGCATGTGTCAAGCGACATGCCGATGGACACGACTCCCTTGATGATGCGGTTCGCCTCGCTGGTCAGCGTATCAAGATCGGCGCCCTGCTCGGCCAGCGCGCCAACGATCTTGTGCACGAACAGGGTTCCAGCGACGCCGCGCGCCTGCGGTAGATCGGGCAGTGCCACGTCATCATCCACGATGACCATGTTGACCTTCAGGCCCTGCGCGCGGGCGCGTTCGGCTGCCAGTCCGAAATTCAGCCTGTCGCCAGTGTAGTTTTTCACGATCAGGAGGCAGCCGGGCTTGCCGGTCACAGCGAGGATGCCGGCCAGTACGGCATCGACCGACGGCGAGGCGAAGACCTCCCCGCAAACGGCCGCCGTAAGCATTCCCTGCCCCACGAATCCGGCATGGCTGGGTTCATGTCCCGACCCGCCACCCGACACCAGCGCAACGCGCGAGCGGTCCCAGTCACTGCGCATCACGACCTTGATGTGCGGATAGCCATCTAGCCGCGCCAGCCGCCCATCCGCCGTGCGCAAGAGCCCATCGATCGCTTCGGTAACCAGCGTTTCCTTCGAGTTGATGAACTGTTTCATGGGTTCCTCCTCAGGCGATGCGCGCGCCGGCCGCGTCGAAATAGAGAGCGTTGACGGGTTCGATGGGCAGTGTATCGCCCGGTTCCAGATCGAGACCCGGGACTGACAGTGTGACCACCGGATGCCCCTCCAGCACCAGATGCAGGCGGGTCTGGTCGCCCAGATGCTCTACCCTGACCACGTTGGCAGCCTTGCCTTGGCCGGTGCGGATATGTTCGGGACGCAGCGCGATGGTATGTGCGCCAGCTGGCGCGCCTGAAAACAGGCCCGCCGGCAGGACATTGATACGCGGTTGACCAAGCCGGCTGGCAACATAGAGGTTCAGCGGCTCCTCATAGATTTCGCGCGGCGTGCCGACCTGCACTAGCCGCCCGTTTTCCAGGACGCCGATCCGGGTTGCCATGGTCATCGCCTCGATCTGGTCATGGGTGACATAGAGCAGCGTTGCGCCGAGTTCGGCATGGATGCGCTTGAGCTCCACGCGCAGATCCGCCCGCAACTTGGCGTCGAGCGAACTGAGCGGCTCGTCCATCAGGAACAGCGCTGGATCACGAACCAGCGCGCGGCCGATGGATACGCGCTGCATCTCGCCGCCCGACAGGGCGGTCGCCTTGTTGTCCAGCTTATGCGCGATCTGCAAGGTTTCGGCCACCTGCTGAACCTTGCGGCGCACCTCGTCCTCCGGCGTCCGCAGAACCGGCGACCGCAGCGGAAAAGCCAGATTCTCGCGCACCGTCATGTGGGGGTAGAGGGAGTATTGCTGAAAGACCATGGCGACGTCGCGCTGGGCTGGCGTCTCGCCCACCACCGATCGGCCGTCGATGAAGATGTCGCCGCGATCGGGTGCCTCGAGCCCCGCGATCAGGCGAAGCATGGTGGTCTTTCCAGCACCGGTGGGTCCCAGCAGGACCATGAACTCGCCATGGCCGATGTTCATGTTCACATCGATGACGGCCGACGTGGTACCGAAGGATTTGGTCACGCCGGCAAGACTGACTTCAGCCATGCTGCAGCACTCCCTCGTTGAGCTCCGAACGCAGGGCACGGCCCGACTGCGCATCGAACAGGGTGATGGTGGCTGGATTGAAGGTCAGTCCCACCGTCTCGTCCATGCGCACCAATTGTTGAGAAGGCACCCGCGCCTTGACTGGACCGTCCTGCGTCTGGAGCGTGACGATCTGCGTCGTACCGAGATATTCGCTGGCCAGCACCCTGGCTCGATACGGCGCGTCATTTGACAGGCCGACGTTTTCGGGTCGAACACCCAGCACCATCTCGCCTTCGAAGGCGACGCGCATGGCCGGCACGTCGATCTTCTGGTGATGCAAGGTAACCTGGCGGTCGCCGATGCCCAGTCGGCCGCGAAAGCGCAGCAGGTTCATCGCGGGCGAGCCGATGAAGCTGGCCACGAAGAGCGTCGCGGGCTTGTCGTAGATGTCGCGGGGAACGCCGAATTGATCGATCACGCCATGGTTCATCACCACGATCTTGTCACCCATCTGCATGGCTTCGAGCTGGTCATGGGTGACATAGACGGTCGTCGTGCCCATGCGATCGTGGAGAGCGCGCAGTTCCTCCGCCATGCGCTCGCGGAACTCAGCGTCCAGCGCCCCCAAGGGCTCGTCCATCAGGAAGCATTTGGGATTGCGCACGATGGCACGCCCCAGTGCCACGCGCTGCCGGTCGCCGCCGGAAAGCCCGCCCACGGGGCGGTCAAGTATCTCCTCAATGCCGAGGATACGTGACACTTCGGCCACTTTCTCCCGAATCTGGGCGCGCGGCATTCCCTGGCTGGCCAGCGGATAACTGATGTTTCGGCGCACGTTCATATGCGGGTAGAGCGCGAACATCTGGAAGACGAAAGCGATGTCGCGCTGGCTGGCCGGCTTCCGGCCAACCTCCTCGCCATCGATGTAGATTTCGCCCGAGGTCGGCAGTTCCAGTCCCGCGATCATGCGCAGTGTCGTTGTCTTACCGCAGCCCGAAGGCCCGAGCAGCATGAAGAACTCACCATCCTCGATCCGGAAGCTCGATGACTGGACGGCGGTGAAGCTGCCGAATTCCTTGCGCAGGTTCTGGATAACGATCTGGGCCATGCCTATTCCGGAAAATGACTGACGACGAGGAACATGACAGTGCCCGTCAGCGTGACGATGAAGGACCAGGAGAAGGCCCAGAGAACATAAGGCTGCATCAGCATGACCACGCCGAGACCAATGAGGATGGAGGCCAGCATCTCCCACGGGCCGCGCCGCAGCCGCATCAAACCATCAAGGAAGGTCCTCATTTGCGCACCGCGCCGAATGTGATCCCGCGCAACAGATGCTTGCGCAGCAGGATGGTGAAGACGATGACCGGCAAAAGGAAGATCGTTGCGCCCGCAGCGACGGCCGGCCAGTCCCGCCCGGTCACCCCGATGATCGTAGGAATGAAAGGTGGCGCGGTCTGCGCCGTGCCTGAGGTCAGCAGCACGGCGAAGGCATATTCGTTCCAGGCAAAGATCAGGCAGAAGATCGCAGTGGAGGCGATGCCTGTCGCCGCCTGCGGCAGCACGACCTTGTAGAAGGCCTGAAATCGCGTGTAACCATCGATCAGCGCGGCTTCTTCATACTCGCGCGGGATTTCATCGATGAAACCCTTCAGCAGCCAGACCGCAAGTGACAGATTGACCGCCGTATAGAGCAGGATCATGCCCGCATGCGTGTCAGACAGGCCTGCCGCGCGAAACATGAGGAAGATCGGTATCGCCACCGCGATGGGCGGCATCATCCGCGTCGAAAGAATGAAGAACAGGAGATCATCCTTGAGCGGCACGCGATATCGCGAGAAGCCATAGGCCGCAAGCGTCCCCAGGAACACCGAGAGAAAGGTCGAGCCAAATCCGATGATGACCGAATTCATGAACCGCTCGCCAAAACGCGAGGGGCCGCTGATCACATGACCCTTGTCGTGAACGATGCGCTCGTACCAGGTCTGGGGCGGATTGGCCTCCAATTGCTCGGCACTGGCGCGGTTCTGGATGGTGAAGAGATTGACATAGCCTTCCAGCGTCGGCTCGAAAATGACCTTGGGTGGATAAGCGATTGAATCACTGGAGGATTTGAAGCCGGTGGCAATGATCCACATCAGTGGCATCAGCGTAACCAGCGCATAGCCGACGACCAGCAGGCCTGCGATCCATTTCAGCCGCTGCGAAGGCTCGGTGACAGAGAAACTGCTCATCGTTGCTTCACCCTGTTCAGAGCCTTGACGTAGATCGAGGCGAGGCCAAAGACGGTGACAAACAGGATGACCGCATAGGCCGACGCAAAGCCCGTGCGCCATTTCTCGAAGGCTTCACGCTTGAGGTTGATGGAAGTGAGTTCGGTGACCGAACCCGGTCCGCCGCCGGTCAGTTGAACCACCAGATCGAACATCTTGAAGTTTTCTATCCCGCGGAACAGCACCGCAAGCATCAGGAACGGCATGATCATCGGTACGGTGATCGTCCAGAACTGACGCCATTTCGATGCACGGTCGCATTCGGCTGCTTCGTAAATGGAGTCAGGAATGGAACGCAGACCTGCCAGGCAGATCAGCATGACGAACGGCGTCCACATCCAGGTATCGACGATGACTATGGCCCATGGCGCAAGCCGCACGTCGCCGATCATTGAGAAACCGCTGGGATCCGCCCCGGTGAAGAAGCCCACGACATAGTTGAAGACACCGATCTGCGGCTGGTAGAGAAATGTCCAGAAATTGCCCACGACAGCGGGCGAAAGCATCATCGGCAACACGATTACCGTCGTCCAGAAATTGCTGCCGCGAAATTTCGCGTTGATCAGCCAGGCCAGCACGAAGCCGATGAGAACCTGCAAAAACAGCGTCCAGAACAGGAAATGCGCGGTCGCCTGCATGGTCTGCCAGATTTCGGGATTGCTCAGGATGCGCTGGTAGTTCTGCAGGCCTACCCATTCCACATCGGCATTCGGACGGTTTGCCCTGAAATTGGTGAAGCTCAGGTAGATGGTCCACAGGAGCGGGAAGATGTTGACCGCCAGCAACAGCAGGATCGTCGGCCCAATGAATATCCAAGCAATCGTCCGGTCTGAGAGCCCGTGAATTTTGCGGGCGACACGAGGCGGTGTCGCCTTCGCGATGCGGTCAATCGCGGTAACGGACATGCTTGCTTCCCTGATGGCAGGCCTGGCGGCCGGATTTGAACTCTGGGACGGATGGGCTGGGCGCCCCGGGATGCAGGGCGCCCTGCTCCGGCTATATCTTGCCGTCGTCTTCGAAGATCTCGTTCCAATCACGCACCAGTGCGTCCAGTGCCTCCTGTGCAGTGCCCTCACCTGCAACGACGTAGCGGTGCACCCGGTTCTGCATCGCCAAAAGCAGCTCGGCATAGGTCGGCTCGGCCCAGAAATCCTGCACGATCGCCATGGAATCGAGGAAGGTCTGCGCATAGGGCTGGCTGTCGGCGAAACCTTCGGCTTCAACGACGGCGCTCAGCGCGGAGAACCCGCCGAGTTCCCACCATCGCTGCTGCACCTCGGGCTGGGCGAACCACTTGATGTATTCCAGTGCCGCATCGCGGTTTTGCGAATAGGACACGACCGAGATGCCCTGCCCGCCCAGCTGTGCGAAATGGCCGGCAGGTCCGGCTGGATTGGGGAAGTAGCCAGACCGGTCGCCGCCGACATTGGCGTCCTGATCGACCCCTGGCCAGATGAAGGCGAAGTTCATCTGCAGCGCGACCTGTCCCGAGCGGAAGGCGTCGATGGTCTCGGACATGTACCAGTCAGAAGAGCCTGGCGGCGTGCAGCACTCGTAGAGCTGCCTGTAGAACTCCAGCCCCTCGACCGCCCCTGGCGAGTTTACGTAGCCTTCGAGATCATAGGGATTGTCCGGGCTGCCATAGGTGAAACCGTAATTGTACAGCACGTTGGTCACACCCATGGTGATCCCTTCGGACCCCCTTTCGGTGTAGATGGCCGCACCATAGACGGTCCGCCCATCGATCTCGCGCCCTTGGAAGAACTCCGCGATTTCCTTCAGCTCGGCTAGTGTCTGGGGGACGTCGAGGTCGCGCCCATGGGCCTCGCGGAATTCGGCCTGTAGTTCCGGACGCTCGAACCAGTCGCGCCGATACGTCCAGCCCACCACATCGGCAAAGGCCGGCAGCGCCCAGTAGTTCGGCGTACCTTTCGGCCATTCCGAATAGCCTTCCACCGTGGCAGGAATGAAGGCATCCATACTGATACCCTCGGCATCGAAGAAATCGTTCAGCTGCACATAATGGCCGGATTCGGCGGCCAGCCCGATCCACTGGCTGTCGCCGATCATGAGATCGCAGAGCTGGCCGCCCGAATTCAGCTCGTTGAGCATGCGATCTGCGAAATTGGGCCAGGGCACGAACTCGAAGCTCATGCTGTGGCCAGTCTGCTCCTCGAAATCGCGAGACAGCTCGATCAGCGCATTGGCGGGATCCCAGGCCGCCCAGCACAGGGTCAGATCGGCGGCCTGCGCGCCCGAGGCGGCACCGCCCATCAGGCCGGCAAGAGCCGTTGCCGCCAGCATGCGGGTCTTCATCTTCATGATCTCTCTCCTCCCTGATTTCCGGCTGGCACGATGGCCCCGGACGATCTCCCCTTAACGAGGAGACAGCCAACCATAAATGATGTGCGTACCTCATTTCAACCTGAATCTTGATATACGTCTTTCAACGTCCAATCCGACCGGAACGGGATTAGCTGGACTGCGGCAGGTTTTCGCGCAGCACGATCTCGATGCGCAGCCGTTCCTGCGGCTCGAAGATCGGCATTTTGTCGCTCAAGCTGCGCAGGACACGGATGGCGCTGCGCACGAGATGCCCCACATTCTGGGCAATGACGGCATCGATCTCGTTTGCCAGCAGGGCTGCCCGCGTTGGCGGCGTCAGTTCATGCATGATGACCGAGATGTCGCCCGCGCGGGCGCTGCGCCGCAAGGCACGCAGGACTGACAGATTGCCGGATCCCATCGAATAAAGCCCCGCCAGCTGTGGCTTGCGGATCAGCAGGCCGAAGACCAGCTCCTCCATCCTTTCGGGATCGTCGAAGGATTCGATCGTGGGGATGACCGTCAAATGCGGAAAGTCTGCCTGCATCACCGCATCGAAACCGAGCCGTCGCTCCAGGCTGTCGCGAGACCTCATGGAATTGGTCACCAGCAGGATTTCTCCCGGCTTTCGCACAAACTTTCCCATCAGCAGCGCCGCCGTGCGGCCCGCGGCGATGCTGTCGGTGCCGACGAAATAGTCTCGCGGCGAATTGGGCAGATCAGAAACCATCGCCACGATCGGGATGCCTTCCTGCTTGATGCGTGCCAGCGCATCGCGCACCTGTGGCGTTTCCGGCACCATGAGCGCAAGCCCGTCCAGCTTCTTCGCGTCCAGCGAAAGCAGCGCCCGCACGATGGCGTGCGGGTCGTTGGTTGGAACCGAAATCATGCGCAGCACCAGACGATCTGCCATGCTGGACGAATAGGCATCGCGCAGTGCGGCGCGAATGGATTCTGCAAACTGGCTGGGCCCCTCCGGCAGAACGAATGCAAAAGTGTATCGCCGCTGCCGGGCCAGATTTGCCGCCGACGTGTCGCGCACATAGCCAAGACGGGCAATGGTGTCGTTCACCTTGTCGATAGTCTTCTGGCGCACCCCTGCGCGCGCATTCAGCACACGGTCAACCGTGGCCAGGCTGACCCCGGCTTCTCGGGCGATGTCATGTACTGTCGGGCGATCCAAGAGACCTGTTCCTCCTGCGCCAGGGTAACGAATCCGTGTGATGTACGTCAATCAGTTGAGACGCACAACACGGATCGCGGGTGGAAGCGCCAAATGGAATATTGGCGTCACGCCGCCAGTTCAGTCTCCTTCCCGCATCGAGATGACGAACTTCCGCTTGCGCAGCTCGGCGAAATAGGACGGCACATCGAAATAGGATTCAGGCGCCCAGACTCCGGGCTTGAGCGGGTTGGCGAGGATCAGCTGTGCGGCGATCGAGCCGTTCATCGAGGTGCAGGCGTCGACATAGGAGCCATAGAGCGGGTCCGGCTTGACCACGACCTCGACGGTGATTGTCCTGTCACGACCGCCCTTGCGCCCCTTGCCGATGGCGAAGTGGATCTCGTGGCTTTCCTGCTCGGGGATGCGGTCGGCATTCCTGGCCATGTTGCGCGCGATCACCTTGTTCAGCACGTCGAGCGGCCGCACCTTGACGCCGCCGATCTCGACGGGCTCGTCGAAATCGCCGAAACCGGCCTTGACGAGCCCCACCCAGGCCTCGTGTTCGCGGTGCGGCAGGTGCAGCTTCCATGAGAACTCGCGGATGCCCTTGTCGCGGATGCCGTCGGCGAGCGGGACGGTGAGCTGCTCGGAATGGGGCGAGTGCATGAACTCGCAGCGTCCCCACGGTTCCGGCAGGTCGAGAACCTCGCGCCCGCTCATCGGCGGACAGGTGACGTGCTTGCCATCGTAGAACTGCGTGCTTTCATGCGCGTATTCGGCAAGCACCGTAGACACGCTGTAGGGCGGCACGAGTACCGGGTTCTCTGGACCGACCAATTCGGCCGCCCAGTAGAGGCGGATCGACTCGATCTCGTCGAGCTCGTCGGCCACCGCGCGGCAGATGACGTTCGACATCCCCGGATCCGCGCCAGCGCCGATGACGGCGGCGACGCCGGCAGCCCGGAAACGCTCGTGCTCGGCAAGCTGCTTTACCGTGTAGGTGCCCAGACCGCCGAGATCGACATAGGCGACCTTCTCGGCAAGCGCGGCCTCGAAGATGTCCATCTGGAAGCCCAGCAGCGTCGGCACGCAGTTGATGCAAATATCCGCGCCGCCAATGGCTGCCCGCAGCGATGCCGGGTCAGTCGCGTCGAAATCGGCCAGTTCGATGCGGGGGTCGCCCAGTTCGCGCGCCAGTGCCGCCATGCGATCGGGAGCTGCGTCACAGACGCGGATTGTCTCGATGTCGATGATGGCGCGATCAGAGACGAGGTCGCGCACGATGCCGGCTCCCATCATGCCGGCGCCGCCAAGAAGGGTAATGATCACGGTTGGTTTCCTGTCCTGCTGGAGGTTTGGGGAGACGGTCGGCGACGGACTTACACGTGGCTGCGCCCGCCCTCTTCGTAGAACCATTCGTCCGGATAGGGATACCACCACTCGTGCCGGACCGGCTTGTGGTCGATGATGACCATCTTGGAGCGGCGGAAGGTGTCGAGACCCAGGCGCGACAACTCGCGTCCAATGCCCGATTTCTTCCAGCCACCGAAGGGCAGCGCGTCATTGTCGATCATCGGGTTGTTGATCCACACCATGCCCGCCTCGAGCCTGTCGACGGCCTCGTGCGCCTCTTCCAACGACGTCGTGAAGACCGAGGCACCGAGACCGAACTCGCTGTCATTCGCCCGCTCGATCGCCTCGTCGAAATCGCGCACCCGCATGATGGCGGCGACCGGGCCAAAACACTCCTCGCGCATGATCGCCATGTCCGGCGTGCAGCCGGTCAGGATAGTCGGTTCGTAGAACCAGCCCACCGCATGCTCGGGCGGTATCCTGCCGCCGGCGACGACAATGGCCCCCTTGGCCCTCGCGTCGTCGACCAGGCGTATGACCTTGTCGCGCGCCGCCTTCGACACAAGTGGCCCGATCTCCGCCTTGGACAGGCCGTTGCCGATCCTCAGCCTCCGGGTCTCGGCGACGAATTTTTCGACGAAGGCGTCGTGGACGGCGTCGACCACGAAGAAGCGCTCGGCCGAGGTGCAGACCTGGCCGGACATGTGGAACGCGGCGGTGACGGCGCCGGCCGCCGCGATGTCGAGCGGTGCACTCTCGGCAACGATCATGGGATCGGACCCGCCAGCCTCGATGACCGCCGGCTTCATCTCACCCGCTGCGGCGACCGCGACCGCACGGCCCGCCGGCACCGAACCGGTGAAGGCCACCGCATGGGTGCGGGGGGACTGGATCAGCCGCTGTCCGACCTCCGCGCCACCGGGCAGGCAGGCGACGAGGCCTTCCGGCAGGTCCGCGAACACTTCCATGAAGATGAGGGTCGACAGCGTCGTTGCCGGGGCCGGCTTGATGACGCAGCCATTGCCCGCCGCGAGCGAGGCGGCAACGGTCCAGCACATCAGCAGCACCGGGAAGTTGAAAGGCATGACGTGGACGGAAACGCCGAGCGGCTCGTAGCGGGCATACTGGAACGAGCCGGCCTGCGTGGTGCCCGCCACCTTGCCGGCGTCGTCGCGCGCCATCTCGGCGAAATAGCGGAAGGCGCCCGCGCAGTTCGCCACCTCGCCGATCGCTTCCGGATAGGGCTTGCCCATCTCGCGCGACATCGTCTCGGCGCAGCGGCGCATGTCGGTCGCCTCGATGCGGCTGGCGACACGGTGGAGGATGGTGGCGCGGGTCTTGGCGTCGAGCTTCGCCCACGCCTTCTGCGCGACGTTGATAGCATCGAGCGCGGCCTCGATCTCGTCCGGCGTCGTCTCGGCGAAGACACCGACGCGCGCCAGCGTCGCCGGGTCGATGACGTCGTTGACCTTGCCCGAAGCATCGCGGAAGTCACCGCCCGCAAACAGTAAGGGACGGTCGAGTATGGGGGCTTTCATGCTGTAACTGACCTTTTCTGCCCTTCGGCCGCAGGCGCAAAGGGCTGGTGGGTGAACCAGCCGGCGTCCGGCTGTCCATCATTGCACGGAGCGCGACGAGGCCGGCCCTTTCGAGCGCGGCCCTGCGCCGGGATGCGGCATCAACCGGACCCTTCATTGTCGACGGCCCAACCCTCAGCGGATCATGTAGACCTTCTTCACCGTCTCGTGGACGGTGCACACGCCCTTCCAGTCCTTCGGGAAGAAGGCGGCCGTGTCCGGCGTGATCTCGATCACCTCGCCCGATTCATGCACATAGGTGCAGCGCCCCTCGAGGAAGTGGCAGAACTCGTCGCTGGTGACGTGGCAGTTCCACTTGCCGGGCGTGCAGACCCACAGGCCGCATTCGGACTGGCCGCCCGGCCCCTTGTGGATCACAAGGCCCGAGGTGCGGCTCTCGCCCTCGATCATGGTCGGGATCACGCCCCAATCCTTGAGTTCCGTCTGCTCCAGCGGCTTGCGCATCAGCGGTGTTGCGGTCATGTCGTCTTTCCTCGTTGGCGCCGGCGTTCAGGCCAGCATATAGATGTTGCGCATGGTCTCGATGACCGTGCATTCGCCCGTCCAGCCGGCGGGGAACATCACCGCCGTGCCCGCCTCGACTTCGATCACCTCGCCTTCATCCGAGCGGTAGACGGCGCGTCCGGCGACGAAGTGGCAGAATTCGTCGCGCGGGATCGACAGCCGCCAGCGCCCGGGCGTGCAGACCCAGATGCCGGTCTCGGGTCGATTGTCCGGACCCTTGTGAAGGAGACGTCCGGACGAGTGCGATCGGCCCTCGATACTGTCGGGCTGGTAGCCCCAGTCGACGAGATCGCCAAAGGTGGTGGCGCCATGGATATGCGGCGCCGAGGATGCGAGCGTGTCAGCCACGATAGGCACCTGTTCGGACCAGCTCGTCCAGGATCCCAGCTGCCTTCTTCGGCCCGTTGCGGGCCTGCATATGGGCGGAGGTCGCTTCCAGCCTGGCCTTCATCGCCGGATCGGTGAGGCAGGCTTCGAGCTTGGCGGCAAGGTCGGCGTCGGTCCAGTCGTAGCGCGGCATCTTGAAGCCGTGGCCGGTTTCGTCGACACGGGTCGCATTGTCGTGGCCGTCCCATACATAGGGCATGATGATCGCCGGCTTGCCGAAATAGAGGCACTCGGTGAAGGAGTTGTTCCCACCGTGGTGGATAACGGCGTCTACCTGGGGGATGACGGAGGGCTGCGGGAACCAGCTGTCGATGACGACATTGCCCGGCAGGTCGCCATAGCTGTCCTTGTAGTCGCCGACATTGACCAGCGCGCGATAGGGCATCTTGCCGATCGAGGCGATGATGCGCTTGAGCAGGTCGGTGTCACCGGCCCCGAGCGAGCCGAATGAGACGTAGATCAGCGGCTTGTCGTTATTGGCGGCGAAGGTTGGCACCTCGTAGGGCGCTTCCTTGCGCACGCAGCCTTCCAGATACTGGAACCGGGACGGATCGAGCGGGTGCTCGCGCTCGAACTTCACCGGCTCGGGATAGAGCAGCAGGTTCATGTAAGGCGAGGACTCGAAGAACTCTCCCAGCGGATAAGCCGCCTCGCCGGTCGAGGCAAGGAAGGCGTTGAAGTCGTCGTGGATCGGCTTGATCATCTCGTTGAAGCGGGCGCGATAGGCCTCGTGGCAGGCAAAATCGGTCGCCCCGCAGCCTGACAGATGCGGCGGGATCTTCGGGTCCTCGATCTCGTTTTCCGAGCACGAGATGATGCGCACCCACGGCGTACCGTACTGCTTGATCGCCGGGAACAGGATGACATTGTCGACGCAGATCATGTCCGGCTTGATCGTGTCGAGCACACCCGGAAGGTCCTTCTGCGCCCATTTAGCGGTATCGACGATCGCCGTCCAGCAGTCCTTCACATAGTTGTCGATCTGCTCGTAGGGGCTCTTGCGGAAATTGGGGATGTGGCCGTTGATGAAGTCCTCCCAGAACTTGGCCATCTGTTCGGGCGGCATCGGTTCGGACAGGTTCACCGGATGGGCCTCGAAGCCGTACCCCTCATAAACCGAGATGAAGCCGGGATCGGAGAGGAAGACGGCCTTGTGGCCCAGCGCCTCGACGGCCTGTGCGATACCGACAGAGTTGAGCGCCGGCCCGAACGCGGCCTCCGGAAAGAATGCGATTGTCTTCTTGGTCATGGGGCTCTCCCTTTCTTCTCAATCCCTGAAAATGAGGCTTCTTGCCGGATCGATGGCAAGTGTCACGCGATCGCCTACGGTATGGGACCGCCCGTCGCCGGCCGTCACGCGCACCTGCAGTGGCTGTTCCGCAGCGGGCGTCTTCACGTGCAGCACGCGCACCAGCCCGTGATAGGCGATGTCGGCCACCGTGCCGTCGAGACCCTCACCGCTGCTGCCGAGCTGCGTATTTTCAGGCCGGATCGCCAGCTTGGCGGGACCGGCGCCGCCGGCGGCCAGCACCGATGGCAGGCCGAGCGTCAGTCCAGGCGCCTCGAACCTGCCGGCCTCGCTAACAGTGCCGTCGATGAAGTTCATCACGCCGATGAAGCTTGCCACGAAACGGTTGGCGGGCTGTTCGTAGACCTCTTCCGGAGTCCCGCATTGCAGCAGCTTGCCGTCCTGGAGGATGGCCATGCGATCGGCCATGACCAGCGCCTCCTCCTGGTCGTGGGTGACGATGATAAAGGTGATGCCGACCTCGTGCTGAAGGCGCTTGAGTTCGAGCTGCATGCGTTCGCGCAGCTTCTTGTCCAGCGCGCCAAGCGGTTCGTCGAGCAACAGCACCTTCGGCCGCTTGACGAGTGCGCGTGCCAGCGCGACACGCTGTTTCTGGCCTCCCGACAACTGGTCCGGCTTGCGATCTGCCAGCGCCCCCAGATCGGTGACGTCCATGATGTCCCTGACCCGACGGTCGATCTCCACCGAAGACAGCTTTTCCATCTCCAGCCCATAGGCCAGGTTCTTGCGAACCGTCATATGGGGGAACAGGGCGTAGGACTGGAACATCAGGTTGAGCGGCCTGCGCTCCGGTGGCAAGGGCGCGATGTCGACGCCCTCCAGCAGGATACCCCCGCGCGTCGGCGCCTCGAAGCCAGCCAGCATGCGCAGCAGCGTGGTCTTGCCGCAGCCCGACGGCCCCAGCAGCGCGAAGAATTCGTTGCGATGTATGTCGAGCGACACGTCGTCGACCGCGACGACCGGGCCAAAGGACTTGGCGAGACCTTCGATCCTGAGGATCGGGTCATGCGCGGCAGAGGAAACCGTCATCGGAACTGATCTTTGTTGAGCCAGTGGGAAAGAAGCAGCGCCGTGGCGCTGACGCCCATGACCAGCGTGGCCAGCGCATTGATCTCGGGCGTGATGCCGAACCGGATCATGGAGTAGATCTGGATCGGCAGTGTGATCGACGACCGTCCCGCGCCGGCAGTGAAGAAGGCGATGATGAATTCGTCGACGGAGAGTGTGAAGGCAAGCAGCGCGCCGGCCACAATCGCCGGCGCAAGCACCGGGAACATGACGCGCCAGAAAGTCGTCCACGCCGACGCGCCGAGATCGCGCGAGGCCTCCACGATCGAGTAGTCGAAATTCTTCAGCCGCGCACGAACGATGGCGCAAACGAATGCCAGATCGAAGATGACGTGACTGATGATGATCGTGTGCAGGCCCAGCGTGGCGCCGAGTTGGGAAAAGAAGGACAGAAGCGCCACCGCCAGCACGATGTCGGGAATCACCATCGGGGCGAAGGCCAGTGCCTCCAGGGCGCTGCCCTTGCGGCGGCGCGCCTCCATGCCGATTGCCAGCAGCGTGCCGAGCACCGTGGCGAGGAGCGTGGCGAAGACAGCCACGACAAGTGTATTCGAGGCGGCCCGAAGAATGTCCCGGTTATTGAACAGCTCGCCATACCAGTGGGTGGAAAATCCGGTCCATGTCGTGGGCAGGCCAGCGCGGTTGAACGACAACAGCACAAGCACCGCGATCGGGAGATAGAGGAAACCGAAAACCGCGATCAATATCAGGCGGCCGGGGACGGGCGAGTGCTTCACTGCGGCCCCTCCCCGCTTCGCTGGCCGCTGGCGCGCTCGGCGAGGCGCGCCTGCAGCATCAGAAGGAGCACCATGATGGAGATCAAGACCATGCCAAGGGCGGCCCCGAACGGCCAGTCATTGGCGGTCAGGAACTGATCGTAGACGACATTGCCGATCATCTGGAACCGCCCCCCGCCAAGCAGCGCGGGGGTAACGAAATTGCCGATCGACAGAACGAACACGAACACGCCGCCGGCGGCGATGCCAGGCACGGTCAGCGGCAGCGTGACACGCAGGAAGGTCGCGACCGGACCGGCGCCCAGATCGCGCGAGGCTTCGACGTATTCGGGATTTAGACGCGACAGGGAGGAATAGATCGCCAGGATAACGAAGGGCAGGTAGTTGTAGACCAGCCCGACGATCACCGCCCCTTCGGAGTAGAGCATCGAGAACGGCTCGCCGCCATAGCCGAGCTGTCGCAGGAGATTGTTGATCAGGCCCTCGCGGTTGAGCAGGACGATCCAGGCATAGGTACGGATCAGGTAATTCGACCAGAACGGCAGGACCGCGAAAAACAAAAGCAGCGGCTGCGCGCGGCGTGGCGCGCGGCTGATCGCATAGGCCGCCGGATAGGCGATCAGGATGGCGATAAGCGTCGCCAGCCCTGCAATCCGTGCCGAGGTGAGGAATATCCGCGCATAGAGCGGATCGGCCACCCGGGCAAAATTATCGAGCGTGAAGTTGTAGACGACGCCGCCCCAGATGCCGCGCTCGAAGAAGGCAAAACTGAGGATCAGCAGGCACGGCCCCACCATGAAGACGAGCAGCCACATCATGGCGGGCGCCGCGATGAGGTTGGGTCTGCTGATGGGGTGCGACATTATCGGGCTTCGAATGCGGAACGGACGGGGGACCGGAGTTCGGTGCGGCCCCGGATCACGGGACCGCACAACGTCAGCAACAGGGACCTGCGCAAACGCTCCTCGGCCACCTAGTTGGCGGCCTTGATCTCGCTGACGATCCGCGAATAGGCAGGCTGCGCCGGCCCAAGATCACGCAGAAGCTCGTATTGGGTGAGTTCGATCGGCGTCATGCCCATATTCGGAAACTGTTCGGCCAAAGAGGGATCGAGGCCCTCCATTCCCACCTTGTTGGGCACCTTGTAGAGGATGTTCTCGGCCGCCCAGGCATGGTTTTCGGCATCCAGGATGAAGTTGATGAACTGCATCGCCGCATCGCGGTTCTGGGAATTCTTGAGCACCACCATCGTATCGATCCACAGATCGGAACCCTCGTCCGGCACGACAAAGCGGACGTCCTCGTTCTCGGCGATGGCGTAGTTGCACCAACCGTCCCAGGCATGGACGAGCCAAGCCTCGCCGGAGACCAGTTTCGAATAGAAGGTGGTGTCGTCATATGCGAGCAGGGTGCGCTTCGCATCGATCAGCAACGTCTTGATCTCGTCGAGCTTGGCCGGGTCGGTCTCATTGACAGAGTAGCCTTTGGCAAGCGCGCCGGCTGCCATGAGCCAGCGGTCGGTTGCCAGCATCGTGGTCTTGCCGCTGAGCGAAGCGGCTGGCTGGAGAAGGTCGTTCCAGCTCGTCGGCGTACCTTCGACCAGATCGGAACGGTAGCACAGCCCCGTCGTACCCCAAGCGTATGGTACGGAGAAGGTGTTGCCAGGATCGTAGGCCAGCGTGTTGGCCTCCGGATAGAGGTTGGCCAGATTGGGCACCGCGTCGCGGTCGATGGGCTCGGCAAGACCCTGTCCGTTGAGCACCTCGGCAAAAGGCGAGGACACGAAGACGACGTCGTAGCCGCGGCCCTGGGAAGCCATCAGCTTGCCCATGATCTCCTCGTTGGTCGCGTGATTGACGATCTCGACGTCCAGTCCGGTCGCCGCCTTGAACGCGTCGGCAATATCCGGCGCCATGTAGCCATCCCAGTTTGAGACGACCAGATCGGCCGCGGCGGCGCCATGCACGCCACCGATGATGCAGGCCGTGGCCAGCAATTTCGTGCCCAGCACCCTGAGCGCGGACCCATGTCGTTGTGTCACCGGAAATCCCCTCATTTTGATTGTTCCACCTCTGTCCAGGCGCAGCCGCTTTGCACGGTCGAACGCTGCCTGCCGTTAGGACAGTATTATTTCCGGAAAAAAGACGTCAATAGCGAATTTGAACGCGGCCGAAAGTCGACCAAACGGCATCGCTGGCACTTGCCATGCGCCCGGCGGAAAGGCAGCATGCGCCTCCACTCATGGACCAATAACCGATGGAATCAGAGCAGCGACGCCCACATCATCGTCACGTTGAACTCGCGCAGAAAATCCTGAACCTCGCGATCGAACGTGGCATGCCGCCCGGCGAAAGGCTGCCTGAACAGGCCTTGGCAACCGCCTGCAATGTATCAAGAACGCCAATAAGAAAGGCCTTGCAGATACTTGCCGACAGCAATCTGGTCACGCCCAGCGACAATGCAGGCTATGTGCTCGCCGTGGACCCGGTAACCCTTGCCCGCCTCGATCTTGTTGGGCGGGATGAAGCAGAGGGCGACCTCCACGACGCCATTCTCCGCGATCTCGCTGCCGGACGCATCGCGGACGTGCAGACTGTCGCCAACCTCCAGCGTCGTTATGACTGCTCCCGGCAAGCGGTACAAAATGCGCTCATGAAACTGTCAGACGACAATCTGGCCGAAAGAGGCGCCGGCCAGCAATGGCTGCTCAAGCAGTTTGCCGTCAGCGCCGACGCCACTGCCAAGAGCTACGAATTCCGATTGGCGATGGAGCCGCTGGCGCTGACACTACCTGACTTCAGACGCGACCACGGCGCGATCCTGTCGCTGCGGCAATCGATGATGCTGCTCAAGGGCATGGACGAGGCTACCTTCGACCGTGACCTTTTCGACCGGACCGATTTCGATTTCCATATGCTGGTGGCGCGAAACTGCGACAATCCCTTTGTCGCGGAGGCCCTGGCCGATCACCAGCGCAGACGACGCGTGGTACCGCTTTCAAACCGGGTGAATACCTATCGGCTGATTCAGTCGAATCTCGAACACCTGCAGATCCTGGAGCAGATCGAGCGAGGGCAGATGGAGCTGGCGGCCAATCTGATGCGTGTACATCTGCAGCTGTCACTGACACAAAAACCGCGTGTTGCAGGCCGTGGCGTGCCGGCTGCCATCAAGGTCATGTCTCGCTGAGCTGGTTTGAAGGGTATTGATGTCGTCTGCTGCAACCATCGCTCTTTTTCCGGAGGCGAGCTACGGCGCCGCGCTCAATTGCGTCGGCATCGCCCAGGAGCTTCGGCGTATGGGCGCCCGACCCGTCTTCATCTGCCATCCTGGTTTCAGCGGCATCTTCGCCGAATACGGTTTTCCCGAATACCAGCTTGATACCGAGGGTCCCAGCAAGACAACAGACTGGAACGACTTCATTGCCCGCCATCAGGATGCTTTCCGCCAATCTCCGTTCGAGCAACTGACGTCCTATGTCGGACCCACCTGGGATGCCATCGTCGATACGGCGATCCGGGTGGAGGAGCCGCTGCGCCGTCTCCTGGCAAGGCTGCGCCCGGATGCCGTGGTGCTCGACAATGTCGTCATGTTCCCGGCAATCGCGGCTTGCGGAGTGCCTTGGATACGGGTCGTTTCCTGCGCGGAAACAGAGATTTCCGATCCCGATATCGCACCCTATCTATCGGGCTGCAGCGCGCAGGACCGGGACGGCTGGCGGCGTTATCTCGATGCCTATGAGAACGTCATTGCGCAGGCACATCGCCGTTTCTGCGACTTCCTCCAGGAATGCGGACAGCGGCCGCCGGAAAGCCCCTCCTTTCTCGATCCCTCGCCGTGGCTGAACCTTTTGCTGGCGCCCGAGATCATCCGCCACGAACGCAGTCGACCGCTGGACCCGGCGCGTTTCGTGTTTCTCGACGGCTGCGTTCGCCAGGAGGCGGCCTATCAGCCGCCTCGCTTTGCAAGCCACAACGAGGCTCCACTCGTCCTGACCAGCTTCGGCTCTCTGGGAGCGATGGATGTCGACATGATGAAGCGGATGATCGAGACCTTCGAGACGATCCCCTGCCGTTTTCTGGTCAATGCAGGGCACTGGCGCGAGGAGTACAGCCAGGTGCCCGACAACGTGTTCATCGACAGCTGGTATCCGCAGCCGTCGGTCGTCGCGCAGTCGAGCCTGTTTATCCATCACGGCGGCAACAACAGCTTCTGCGAGGCGCTGTATTTCGGCGTCCCGTCGATCGTGATGCCTTACTGCTGGGACGGGCACGATAATGCGCGTCGAGCGGATGAAAGCGGCGTCGGTCTCCGGCTAGACCGCTACCGCTGGGATGGTGACCAGTTGCGCGGCGCAATCGAGACGCTACTGGCCGACAACGACATGCAGGCCCGCCTGAAAACAAACGCATTACGCATGCAGGCGGCAGGCGGCGCCGGCAAGGCAGCGGCGGCAATTCTCGATGTCGTTGCAGAAGACAAGCGGCGGGGCCGAAGGGCCGGCTGAGCAGAGGGGACAGATCGTGCGAGACAAGCTCTTCATCGATGGCAAATGGGCAGCGCCAGTCAAGGGTGGCAGCTTTGATGTCGTCAACCCGGCGACCGAGGAGGTATTCGCCCACGCGCCAGCCGGCACCGCAGAAGATATCGACCGCGCCGTGGCGGCTGCCCGTCGGGCGTTCGACACCGGCCCTTGGCCCCGCACGAGCGGCGCAGAGCGCGCCCGCCATCTGCGCGCCATTGCCGACAGGATCACCGCACGACGGGAAGAACTGGCGCGTATGGAGGTGATGGACAACGGGAAGCCGCTGCCCGAGGCGCTCTGGGACATCGACGACGCTGCCGGCTGCTTTTCCTACTATGCCGGGCTGGCCGAGGAGATGGATGAGGCCCAAGACGAACCTGTCGCGCTCTCGGAGCCGCGGTTCACGTCGAAGGTGGTGCGCGAGCCGATCGGTGTGGCGGGCGCCATCATCCCGTGGAACTACCCCCTGCTGATGGCAGCTTGGAAGGTTGCGCCGGCTCTGGCGGCCGGCTGCACCATGGTGCTGAAACCATCCGAGCTAACCCCCGTAACGGCCCTTGAACTCGGCGCGATCGCCGAGGAGACCGGCCTGCCGGCAGGCGTGCTCAACGTGGTCACCGGCCTGGGGCCGGACGCGGGCCAACCATTGTCGCAGCACCCCGGCGTGGACAAGATCGCCTTCACCGGCTCGGTGCCGACCGGCAGCAGGATCATGCAGGCCGCCGCCCACGACATCAAGAATGTGAGCCTGGAGCTTGGCGGCAAATCGCCCTTCGTCGTCTTTGCCGACAGCGACATGGACAAGGCGGTCGAATGGATCATGTTCGGCATCTTCTGGAATCAGGGCCAGGTGTGCTCGGCCACGTCGCGCGTGCTGGTGGAAAAGAGCCTCTATGGCTCGCTTCTGGAGCGCCTGGCGGAGGAAGCGGCGAAGATCACCATCGGCGACGGCATGGATGAGGGCACGCTGCTCGGTCCGCTGGTCGCCAAGAGCCAGCATGACAAGGTCCTGGCGATGATCGATGAAGGGGTGAAGCAGGGCGCGCGCGTCGTCCACGGGGCCAAGCGACCAGCGGGTCGCGACACCGGGTATTTTCTGGAGCCGACGATCCTTGCTGACATGGGCGAGGACAACGTGGTCTGGACAGAGGAAATCTTCGGGCCGGTCGTCTGCATCAGGCCCTTCGAAGACGAAGCCGATGCCATCCGCATGTCCAATGCCACCCGCTTCGGTCTGGCAGCAGCCGTGATGTCGAAGGACAGGGGGCGCTGCGAACGCGTCGCGCGCGCCTTCCGCGCCGGGATCGTGTGGATCAACTGTTCGCAGCCGACCTTCACCGAAGCACCCTGGGGCGGCTACAAGCAGTCGGGCATCGGCCGCGAACTGGGCAGCTGGGGCCTGGCCAACTATCTCGAGGTCAAGCAGATCACTGCCTTCGAGAGCGACGAGCCGTGGGGCTGGTACATCAAGTAGGGTTCTGCGCGCGCCGCCGCGGCGCGGGCTGACCAATACTCGCCGCAGCGACGGGACATTTGCGCGATTGACCTGCGAGGCGGCAATGCTGCGTTCGGCCGCCGGCTTAGTCTCCTGTGCCCGCGAGCATACGGATCCTCTCGACGAAAGCCTCCCGGGAAATCTCGCCGAGATACATGTCGACCAGGGTACCCTCTGAATCGATGAAGAGCGTCGCGGGAAGTCCGATGGCGTGATAGTGGCGGCCGAGTTCGCCGAGCCCGTCGAGGAGCACGTTCGGCAGCAAGAGCTGCTCTCGCGACAGGTACTGCCTGATCCTGGCCTGGTCCTCCCCCTGGTTGGCGAAGACGAATGTAACGCCTGAGGTCTCGGCGGCGACATCGGCCATCATGGGCATCTCGCGTCGGCAGGGCGGGCACCAAGTCGCCCACAGATTGATCACCATCGGCTCCCCGGCGAAGCTGGCGAGCTGCACGGGATCGTTGGCCAGCGTATGAAGCGGATGCTGCGGAAGCTCGATCGGCTCGACCCCCGATGTCAGCAGGGTTGCCGTATGCCATACGAAAAAGCCCAGAGCGAGGCTCGCCAGACCCGCGACCCGCTGGCCGCTTGGCCTCATTTGAAGGAACAGAAGCAACACCGCCGCCGCCAACCCTGTCGGCCAGTGAAACCCGCCCTGCCACATGGCCAGAGCGCGCAAGGGTTCGGGTGCGAAGGTTTCCCAGTTGATGGCCACATGGCCGAGCCGCGCGGCCACCACGCCAAGGATGAAGGCCAAGGTGGACCAGCGACCGATCGGCTCGCCGAGCCGGCGGGCGAGAAAGGCCGTCAGGATGAGGAAGGCCGCAATGCCGACTAGGGCAGCGACCCGGTCGGTGGACAGCATCAGCGGGCCGAGCGCAATGGCGTTCATCGCGCCGCACCCGCCGAAGCGGCAGCCTGGACAAGCTGGTCGACCGAGATGCTGCCGATGAGCCGCGTGCCTGGCACTTCCCGTCTTTCACTGCCGAAGAACAGCATGGTCGGCGGTCCGGCCACGGCAAGCTCCGACAGCAGCGACTGGGTGTTGCTGTCGAAATCGGTGACGTCGAGCTTGATCAGGTGGACCTGTTCCAGCGCGACGCCAACATCTTCGGCCGTGAAAACGGACCGCTCGATCGTTCGGCAGATCGTGCACCAGTCCGCCGTGACATAAACCATCACCGGGCGACCCTGAGCGGTATCGAAAGCGCCGATGAGTTCCTGCGTCGTTCGTACCGTGGCGAAATCGAGCGCGTGGACTGGTGTCGAGGACAGCGATATCCGGGCCTCGGCACGCATGTCGCTTTCGCTTCCCAGCAGCGAGCCGGCAAGGGCACTCGCGCCGAGCAAGGCGAGCCCAAGGCCAGCCTTGGCCCAGAGCCTGCGGGACCGCAGCAGGAGGTCGGCCGCCGCGACCAGCACCACGGCCGCGTAGAGCATCGGCTCCAGGCCCTGCGGCAGCAACGGCACGGCGATCCACACGCTCATCAGCACGAAACCATAGCCGAACAGGCGCCGTATCGTTTCCATCCAGCGCCCTGCCCTGGGCAGCAACTGTCCGCCAAAAGTCGCCATCGCGATCAGCGGCAGTCCCTTGCCGAGACCGAGCGCAAAGAGGGCGAGCGCGCCGATGCGCCAATCTCCGCCCTGGCCGATAAAGACCAGCGCACCCGCCAGCGGAGCCGTAACGCAAGGACCGACGAGCAACGACGAACTGAAGCCGAGGGCGGCGGCCGATCCGACCGAGCCACCCCCACCGGAAGCACGCGCCAGCCGGTTCGTCACGAAGCCGGGCAGCTGAAGTTCGAACCAGCCGAAACTGGCGGCCGCCAGGCCCAGGAACACGACTGCAATGGCTGCTGTGGTCAAGGGCGATTGCAGCGCGAACTGGATGTTGTGGCCGGTCCAGCCCACCAGCGCGCCCACCAGCGCGAAGGCGACGGCCAGGGAGACGACATAGGTCGAGGAGAGCAGAAGGCCGCGCGCGGGCGTCGTCTTCTCTCCCTGCCGCCCCAGCATGCCTAGGACGATCGGGTAGATGGGAAAGACGCAAGGCGTGAAGGCGAGCAGCAGCCCGAAACCGAGAAAGCTGAGCACAATCCACAAATGGCTGTCGCTGCGCAAAATGGAGGCCGGCGAGGCTGCATCGTCGGCGATGACGATGCCGGCCGCGGCAAGGAGGCTGCCATCGGATACCGGATCGGAGCCGGTGAACGATGCCGGGTCATTCGAGATGGCGAGCGATGCCGTGTCGACATATCGTATCTCGGGCGGATAGCAGATGCCGCCATCCTGGCAGCCTTGATAGACGATTCGCATCACGTCTCCGGCCGGCTCATCGACGGTGACCGTTGCCAAGCCGAAGAGCACGTCCACCGTGCCGAAGCCGGGATCGACCTTCATTTCGCCCGGCGAGGCGTCGAAGGCGATCTCCGCTCCGTCCATGGAAAGACCGAAGTGATCGCGGTAGAGGTAGTAGTCCCGGGCAATGGACCAGGTGAAAACAATTCCACTGTCCGTTCGCTCTGCGGACAGGGAGAATGCGTCATCGACGGGAAGCGGCTGACCGGGCGCCGCAGCCGCGGGCGAAAAAATCAGCAGTGCAGCCAGCAATGCTGCCGCAATTATGCGCATCAAGGTGCGGCCTCCTTCGTTTGCCATGGAGGCTGCGATGGCCCCGGCAACTTAAGCCTGCCTTAAGCGGCAGGGTCGATGGGCCCTACGATGCCGACAAGAACTGGAAACCGATGCGCATATTGATCGTGGAAGATGACTCGCTGCTACGGGACGGAATTGCCGTGGGGCTCCAGATGGCCGGCTTCAGTCCGGATGCGGTGGCCTGCTGCGCCGATGCCGAAGCTGCCATGCGCGGCAGCGACTATGAGGCAGTGGTGCTGGACGTGATGCTGCCCGACGGGTCCGGCCTCGATTTTCTTGCCGAGCGGCGACGCATGAGCGATGCGACCCCCATTCTTCTGCTGACCGCGCGCGACCAGATCCCCGATCGCATCGCCGGGCTCGATGCAGGCGCGGACGATTATCTGGGCAAGCCTTTCGACCTCGACGAGCTTGCGGCCCGTCTACGAGCGTTGCTGCGCCGGCGGGCGGGGCGTACCAGCGTGCTGCTGCAATGGGAGGACGTGATACTGGATCCCGCTTCCATCTCCGTCACCCGCGCAGGGCGCGACGTGCAACTGACGAGGCGTGAATTCACAATTTTGCGCGCCCTCATGGAGCGCCCCGGCGTCGTGCTCGGCAAGGCAGCGCTGGAGGGGGTCATCTATGGCTGGCAGGAAGGCGCGGAAAGCAACACGGTCGAGGTTCATGTGCACAATCTCCGGGGCAAGCTGGGACCGGGGATCGTCCAGACCGTGCGCGGGATCGGCTATCGGGTGGGTGGAGAACGGCCATGAAATCGATGCGCGCGAATCTGCTGCTGATCCTGTTCATCACCACGGGTGCAGCCTGGTTGTCGGCGGCGGCCTGGATCTATTTCAGCACACAGGCGCAGGTCGAACAGGTGCTGGATGCGCGTTTGCGCGAGGCCGCGCGCATGGTCGACTCGCTTCTGACTGACGAGCGTATCGAAATCGCGTCGGCGGCGCAGTCGCTAGGAGACGCCGGTATCGAGCGCGATTGGGACGCTGACGACTACACCCGCCAGCTCTCCTGTCAGATCTGGTCACTTTCCGGCGAGATGGTTGGTCGATCGGAAGCCGCGCCAAGCCAGCGGCTTGCACACGACGGTGACGGGTTCTCGCAGACGATGATCGATGGCGAGACCTGGCGGGTCTATACCGTCCTGAACCCCGAGCGAGGGGTACAGGTGATGGTCGGCGACAAGCTCAAGATCAGGCAATCTCTCGTCAACGGCGTCATGATGGGCACCCTGCTTCCCATGACGCTGATGCTGCCGATCGGCGGTTTGCTGATCTGGCTTGCGGTGCGTGGCGGCCTTGCGCCTCTGGACCGGATGGCGATGGCGCTGGCGGCGCGCCGTGCCGACGATCTCAGGCCAGTCGGCGACGAAGCCGGGCCAAGCGAGTTGCGCCCAATGCTTGCCGCCCTCAACGACCTCTTTGCGCGGGTGGAGTCGGCTCGTGACCGCGAAAAGAGCTTCACCGCTTTTGCCGCCCATGAATTGAAGACACCGTTGGCCGGGGTGAAGACCCAGGCGCAGATTGCACTTTCGAGCACAGATGATGAGGTGAAGGCTCGCGCGCTTGCCCAGATTGCCGGCGGGGTAGACCGATCGTCAAGGCTCGTCAGTCAGTTGCTCGATCTGGCCGCCGCCGATGCAAGCGAGGGCGATCACCCCTCAAGGCCTGCCGATCTGGATCGTGTGCTGGAAGAAGCGAAACGGGCAGTTGCACCCTTGGGACAACGCCGCGGGGCCGCCTTGGTCGTGACCGGAGAACGTGGAGCCAGCGTGGCCTGCGGCGAAGCACTTGCAACGACGGCGCTGAAGAACGTTCTCGAGAATGCTTTGCTGCATTCGCCGGAAGGCGGCAAAATATCAATCGTCACGGAACACGAAGACCAGCTTGTCTCGATCACGGTCGCGGATGACGGACCCGGCATGGGTGCAGACGATATCGTGCATGCCACGGAGCGTTTCTTTCGCGGCCAGGGGCCTCAGTCTTCTGGAACCGGGCTTGGCCTGGCCATCGTGGAGACGGTCGTGAAGCGCGCCGGCGGAACCCTGTCAGTCGCCAACCGCGAGGAGACGGGCGGCCTTATCGTCAGGCTCACCTTTCCCGCCGCGTAAGTCCGGCTCAGCCCCTCATGCGTTCTCGGGCATCGGCCACCACCTGACGGAACCCATCTTCGTTGAGGGCCGAGGTGACCAGAAAGGGACCAACAATATAGCCTGGAGTGCCTCGCAGGCCCAACCCGTCCGCCTGATCCATGTTGCGCTGCAGAAGTGAGCCGATCTCCTCGCGCGCACTGTCCAGATCACTATCCAGCCGCGCCATGCCGAGATCCGCCGAGGCCACGGCGGCGCGCATGGTGTCGTTGTCGGCACGGCCGTCGAGACCCATAAGAGCATGGTATGCCGCTTCGTACCGCCCCTGCCTGTGGGCGGCCAGCGCCAACAACGCGCCGGTGACAGACGCTTCGGTCAGGATCGGCCAGTCCTTGTAGATGAGGCGAATATCGCCATCCTGGTTCACAACATCATCGAGCGGTCCGCTCGAGCGCCGGCAGAACGGACAGTTGTAGTCAAAGAAACTGACGATGGTCAGACTTCCCTCCGGGTTGCCACCAATTGGCGCCTCAGGGTCGTCGAACAGCAGGTCGGCGTCCTGTTCCTGAGCCATGGCGAGGCGCGGCGAGAAAGCTGCCGACGCCTTCATCATGGCCGGCACGAAGCCTGCAATGAGCTTGCGACGGGTGATGAAGGGGAAAGCATCGCTGCGGGTGGTGGGTGAAGATGAGGTCTTGGACACGGCTTCAGGCTCCAGTTTGCTGGTCGCCGCCAAGATGGGAGGGCGCCTTAAGGCAGGCTTAAGCTGCCTTGGGCCTCTCGCCGGCATGATCAGAACCATCGAGGCTGTGAATGTCCAACACCAATAACAAATCCAGTCGCCTGCTGCGGCGATCTCCCTCGCGCCGCGCATTTCTGGCGGCCCTCGGCACCATGGCGCTTGCCGGCTGCACGACCGGCCGCGGGCCGGCCCCCGAAGCCGTTGTCGCACCACCCCCGCCGCCTCCCGTTCCGGCCACGCCTCCCATGTATTTTGCCACGCCTCAGGAGCGCTTTCCCTTGCCGGAAGTCGACATGAGTCAGTTACACGAGCGGTTCTGGCGCACAGAGATCGACTATCCGACGGACGAAGCTATCGGCACGCTTATCGTGGATACGCCAAACAAATATCTCTACCACGTGCGTCCGGCCGGCCGGGCAACGCGCTACGGCATCGGGGTGGGACGCGAAGGCTTCGCCTGGTCTGGCCGCGCCATTGTCGCCTACAAGCGCGAGTGGCCGCGCTGGACCCCGCCCGATTCCATGGTCGCGCGCCAGCCAGAGCTGGAACCCTACAGCATCGCCAATGGTGGCATGGATGCCAGCCTGGAGAACCCGCTGGGCGCACGGGCGCTCTACATCCACCAAGGCGGACGCGACACCCTCTACCGCCTGCACGGCACGCCCGAAGCCTGGTCGATCGGCAATGCCGTCTCGTCAGGCTGCATCCGGCTCATCAACCAGGACGTCATCCATCTCCACGACAATGTGCGCGACGGCAGCACTATCTTGGTCATCCCGGACCCGACGATGGATCATCTCGCTGTCTAGAACCGCGCGGCCGCGCTGCAACACAGCCCTGGCACGCAGTACTAGACTGCGTGCCAAAAACTCTCTTGCACTACAGTGGCCCTACGTCCGCCTCACGGCGCAAACGGGTTGGTCCATCCTCGCCGAGCACCCGTGTCCGACGAAGCTGGAAAATGTGTGCTCAGATAGTCGATGATGAGCTCGCGCTCCTCTTCCTCGAGTTCCCACATGCCGTGCCGCTCGACCATCAGGGTCATCGTATCGTCCCACATGCCGCGGCTCATCCCCTGGCGCACCACGACCTGAAAGCTGTGACACGCCACGCAATTGTAGAAGGCTTCCTCACGGCCGGGACCTTCCGGCAGATCCTCGGGGTCGTCAAAGGCGGCTGCCGGGGAAGCTGCGACGGCGACGCCAAGCGCCGCCATCCACAGCCCGGTCTTGATCCGATGCTTGAGCGTCATCCTAATGCCTCAGGCCACGAGCACGGCGATACGGTGCATCGGGTTGCCACCGTAGCCCTGAGGATTCCAGTTACCCGCGATGTGAGGCTGGGCAACACCGTCTTCTCCCGTCGCCCTGACCCAGATCTCATAGTAACCGTCCGCGGGCAGTTCCACGGTGGCCGTCCAGCGCCGCCAGTCGTAGCGGTTGAGAGGTGCAGCGAGATCGACCTCCTCCCAGGTCGCTCCGAAGTCCTTTGAAACGTGGACCGCCGCCACCCCGGTATCGCCGTTCCAGGCGGCGCCCCGAAGATCGAGCTGCCGCGTACCGGCGGGAAGGGTCGTGCCGTTGGCGGGCGAGGATACGATGGACCGGATCGGCATGGATTCCATGATCACGAACTCGACGCCGTCGGGTTCCTGGCCAGGAATCATCGGCGTGGCAGGCAGACGGTAACTTGTGCCAGTCATGCCGGGTCCATCGTGCTCGACGTCCCGCAAGACGATCCGGGTTACCCATTTGTGGGAAGCCGACCCCGGCCAGCCGGGGATGATCAGCCGAAGCGGACCGCCATGGATATGCGGCAGGTCCTCGCCGTTCATCGCCCATGCCAACATGGAGTGTTCCTCGAGCGCCTTTTCCATGCGCACCCCGCGCGAGATCACGTCGCGGTCAGGGTCGCCCGAGAGGTGCTGGTCGACGCCGTAATGGGCTGTGTAGATCGCAGAACCCTTGATGCCTGCGGCTTCGAGAACGTCGCGCAGGCGCACGCCAGTCCATTCCGCGCAGCCGGCACCACCGTTGGTCCACTGATTGCCACGTGCCTGCGGCTCGAAGAAGGAACGGCCATTGCCGCCGCATTCCAGAACCATTCGGTAGGTCACGTGTTCGAATTGTGATTTCAGGTCCGCCAGGGTCAGCGTGGTCGGGTTGTCGACCTCGCCCTCGATGGTCAGCTCCCAGCTATCCGGATCGGACGTAGGCTCTGGCGGGATGCCATTCTGGCGCACGAAGAACTTCTCGATCGGGGTCGTGTCGTCGTCGAGGAGATGTTCTGGCGTCTCGGCCACAAACGGACGATCACCGATGACCGACAGTTCGGGATGCTTGCCGGCATCGGCCAGGAGAACCGTGCCGTCTTCGCCAGCCTGCGCATGGGCAGCCGGCACCAGCCCGTTCGGAATGTGTCGTGCGAAGGGAATGGAGATACCCAGCGCTGCGGTCATTCCTGCCAGCGTCAGAAAGCCCCTACGCCCGACCGCAACATGCTCCGCAGGAGCTTCAGCACCTTGGTCAATCATCTCACGCCCGTCATCGGCGGGCATGTCGGTCCTATTCTCGTCACGCATGAGATCTCCTCCCTCAAGCTCTTTGCAGAAGCGGAACGCAACCGCCCCTCGCGCGCCGCTCAACAGCGTGCGCCAAGATAAGGACGTTGGAGATGTCCGGATTATTCCCTGTCGATGAGAAAAAAACGTCGGCGTCAGCCGATGCAAGGCTGCCTGGCATCCCGGAGATCGGCCAGCAACTGTGCGTCCACGCCGTTGCGGTTCCGGCTCGCATCCTGGACGGCAGCTGCAATGGTGACGAAGCGGGCCCGATCCATGTTGCGCGCGACAAGAGCGTAGCCATATCCCTGCCCCGCCCAGCGGGCGGTCAGCAGGCCATCGGTGATAGAAAGGTCGAGGCTCCCTGCCCGGTCGCCAGCCATACTGACCTCGAACAAGCTCAGCCTGCACCCCTTGGGACCAATGAAAGCCAGATGCTGCACGAGTCCACCATCACTGGTCGGAAGCCGAGAGGTGTGCACAAGACCGAGACCCGTCGCCTGCATCAGGCTCTCGACCCATTCGGTCGCGGGCCGGCCGAGGGGGGCCGCGTTGCCGGCTTCAACCCAGGCGTCGTGCATCCCTACATAATCTGCCAGCGGCTCATTCTGGGCAGTTGCAACCGCCTCTCCGGTCACGTCAGTGGACCATGAAAGCGACAGCACAAGCATGATGGCGGCCGCCATCGCGGCCGCAGCCAGGCCCCAGCGCGGGAGATGCCCTTCGCGCGTTGCATTGCGGGGCAGCGGCGGTACGATCACCGTCGTGTCCTCCACCATCGCAGCTACTCCGGCCTTTAGGTCGTGCAGCACCGCGATCCGTTGCGCAATCTCGGCAGATGTTGCCGCCAGTCGCGCGATCTCCGCTGCCTCGGCGCTGGACAAAGCACCGTCCACGTAAGCATTGAGGGCCTCGTCGCCAGGTGTCCTATCGCCTGGAGAACTCACTGGCTCGCTCTATGTCTGGAGGGAAAGGCGACGACCCGCTCGCTGGACAGCAAACTCAACAGCGCAGCCCTCGCGCGCGACACGCGGCTCATGACCGTCCCATGAGGTATGGAAAGCAGCATGGCTGTTTCTTCGTAGCTGAATCCGCCAATGTCGACGAGGGCGAGCACGTCGCGGTGATCCTTGCTTAATTGCATGAAGGCTTGCCGAACCGCAAGCCGATTGACCACTGCATCCTCGCTACCGGACAATATGTGAGGCTGTTCGTCTGTCTGCTGCTCGCCCAGCACATAGGCCTGCGCCCTTGCATCGGCGCGCAACCGATCAATCCAGATATTGCGCAGGAGCCTGAACATCCAGACCCTGAAGCTCGCAGGCTCCGCCGGAACTGCCTTGGCGGACATCGCCCGAACCAGCGCTTCCTGAAAGATATCTTCCGCTGTCGTGGTCTGGGAACAGATCGCACAGGCATAGCTGAACAAGTTGCGGCGAAGGCCGCGCAGCCAGTCGTGGTGTTGCTGCGTGAACAACCCGGCTCCTCCCTGAGGCCAGTTGCGCTCAGGCTAGTCGAAGACCATTGCGAAATATAGTGGCTGCCCGCCCTCCTCTTTGCGAGATCCAAGCAGGCCGGCACGATGAACATGTCGTGAGCTTTTTCCGGCGGATTGGCAGGCAACCCATTGAGTGCTCCATCCGGCTGCGGGAAAGCGCCGACAAGAAACGTGCTTGTGCGGGGCGCTGATTGAGCTTGGACCATTGGCACGATGTAGAAGCGACGCAGACGGCCCCGAACACGCGTTTAGCGCAACGCCCACGTCTGGGACCCAAGTCTATCGGGGTGGAATTCCACACATGGGCGAGCGTCCTTGTTACGAATTCTACCCATTGGTAAGGTGAGTTGGAAAAAACGGTTGGGAGGATCTTTAGCAACCCTTGCCGAAAGGGTGTCATTCGGCCGTTGATCCGCTTGATCCACGTGGGAGGAGCCTGCGTTGGACCGACAAACATAAAGCAGCATTCAAGGGAGGTCTGCCTATGCGCATGCTTGCTCTCGCAGCGCTCAGCGCCGCATCAATCGCCTATTCGGGATATGCCATCGCCCAGGATCGTTCCGACTGGCCTTCTAGCCTGACCGTCGGCACCGCCAGCCAGGGCGGCACCTATTTCATCTACGGCACCGGTCTCGCCAGCCTGATCAGTGAAAGCCTCGGCGTAAATGCTTCCGCAGAGGTTACCGGGGGCCCGGTGCAGAACGCCACTCTCGTTGAAACCGGCGATCACCAGATCGGTCTTGTCACGATGGGTCCGGCTTATGAGGCATGGACCGGCCAGAGCGAGCTGGCGCCAGGCGTCGAGCACAAGAGCCTTCGTGCGCTGTTCCCGATGTACCAGACGCCCTTCCAGGCAGTGGCTCTCCAGTCCTCGGGTATCGCGGATGTTGCCGATCTCGATGGCAAACGCGTTTCGGTTGGCCCGGCCGGCGGAACCTCCGCGACCTACTGGCCTCGCTTCTTCGAGATTCTCGGTATTTCAGCCCAGATCAGCTATGCCGGCGCAAGCGATGCGACCGGCCAGGTCAAGGACGGCCTGATCGACAGTTTCGCCTTCTCTGCCGGCCTGCCGATTTCGGCCTTCGCGCAGATCGCGGCCGAAAACCCGGTCAATATCTTCGGCTTCACCGAAGAGCAGCAGCAGATGATCCTGGCCGAACGCCCGGAACTTGCGGCCTTCGAGATTCCTGGCGGGACATATCAGGGTTTCCCGGACGCACAGCAGACCGTCGCGCTGTGGAATTTCGCCGTCACGCATGCCGACATGCCTGAAAGCCTCGCCTATGAGATCACCAAGCTGGTGATGGAAAACAACGAGCGCATGATGCAGGTTCACAGCTCGGCAGCAGAGACACTCGCCGAAAACACCGACAAGAACAGCTTCCTGCCCTACCACCCTGGTGCTGTTCGCTATTTCGAGGAGATCGGCATCTCCATCCCGGACGAGCTAAAGGGCGAGTAACTTCCCCATCGGCCGATGACGAGGTGGGCGCGAAGACGTTTCGCGCCCGCTACTACAGACTTTAATCACCCTGGATGAGGGGAGCAGGCGCATGTCGCAGACGCATGAGAATGCCGCCGCCGAGGCCGCTACCGGTCCGATCATCGTCAAGGGCATCGACGATGAGCCGCAGGCCGGAAATCAGCGCAATTTCGGGTCCGTGCTGGGCTGGGGCATCGCCGTTCTTTGCGTGCTCTACACAGCATTCCACATCGTGATCCTCAATTTCTACCCGCTGGAAACGTGGACCTATCGCATGATCCATGTGACCGGCGGCCTGTTCCTGGGCTTCCTTATCTACTCGGCCCGCATCGTGTCGGCCGACGAAAGCCAGACCGCGAGCCGCAGTCCTATCGAATGGCTCCTGATGGCCATTGCCGGCGCCGGTATCGGCTACGGCTCGGCCCTGATCGCCTATGCTTGGGCTGGCTGGTGGGTGGCAGGAACGGCTATCCCTGCTCCCTTCCTGTTCAGCACCTATGGCATCCCGCTTCTGGCGGGCACCCTGGCGGCTATTGCCGCCTCCTGGTTCTTCGCCGGCAAGTCCGGCGAACAGCTCTACTGGGCAGACGGCCTGCTGGGCATCGCGGCAATCGCCGTGCTCGGATACATCCTTTTTAACGTCGGCGCGCTGCGACTGCGAGCCGGCACCGCCATGGCGCAACCCGGAGACTTCTATGCAGCACTCGTGGGCGTGCTGCTGATCCTAGAAGTCACGCGACGCGTGGCAGGACTGGCGCTCGTGGTGATTGCCGTCATCTTCATTGTCTATTCCTTCACCGGGCCGTACTTGCCCGGCTTCCTGTCGCATCGGGGCTACACGCCAGCGCGTTTCTTTACCTACGTGTTCACAGACCAGGGCGTGCTTGGCGCTCCGATCGCGGTGTCGTCGACCTACATCATCCTCTTCATCACCTTCGCAGCCTTCCTGCAGGCTTCGCGGGTGGGCGACTATTTCGTGAACTTCGCCTTCGCCGCAGCTGGCCGGGCGCGCGGCGGTCCGGCCAAGGTCGCGGTCTTCGCTTCCGGCCTGATGGGCACGATCAATGGCACATCTGCTGGCAATGTGGTGTCCACGGGCTCGCTGACCATCCCATTGATGAAGAGGGTGGGCTATCCGCCACGTTCGGCTGCCGCCATTGAAGCCACAGCGTCGTCGGGTGGGCAAATCCTGCCCCCCATCATGGGTGCCGGTGCATTCATCATGGCCGAGGTCACCGGCATTCCCTACACTGACATCGTGATCGCGGCGATCATCCCTGCTGTGCTCTACTTCGCGTCGGTCTACTTCATGGTCGATCTGCAGGCGACCAAGCTGGGCATGAAGGGCTTGCCCAAGAACGAGCTACCGGTCTTCGCGCAACTGGCGAAGCAGGCCTACCTTTTCCTTCCCATCATCATCCTGATCTACACGCTGTTCGCAGGCTATTCAGTCATCCGAGCGGGTACGCTGGCCATGGTCTCAGCCGCTGTCGTGAGCTGGTTGACCCCCTATCGGATGGGCCCACGGGCCATATTGAGAGCACTGGAGCTGGCGGCCAAGATGTCGATCCAGCTTGTCGCCGTGTGTGCCTGCGCCGGCATCATCGTCGGCGTAATCGCGCTGACCGGTGTGGGGGCGAGGTTCTCCAGCCTTCTTCTTGCGATCGCCGACCAGAACCAGCTCCTGGCTTTGTTCTTCGCGATGGTCATCTCGATCGTACTGGGCATGGGCATGCCGACCACAGCTGCCTATGCTGTCGCCGCGGCGGTCGTGGCGCCGGGCCTCGTCCAGCTCGGCATCCCCGTGCTCGTCGCTCACTTCTTCGTCTTCTACTATGCCGTCATGTCGGCCATCACGCCGCCTGTGGCTCTTGCCGCCTATGCGGGCGCCGCCTTGGCGGGTTCGGACCCGATGAAGACCTCGGTGGAGAGTTTCAAGTTCGGTCTGGCCGCATTCATCGTGCCGTTCATGTTTTTCTACAGTCATGCCCTGTTGATGCAGGGCGAGTGGTACGAAATCCTGCACGTCTTCGTGACGGCGGGCCTCGGCATCTATCTCCTGTCCGCAGCCGTGCAGGGGTGGTTCTTCGGCCTGCTGGGCGTGGCACCCAGGCTCGTGCTCCTGGTGGCAGCGTTGGCCATGATCCAGGGCGGCTGGATATCGGACGCCATCGGTCTTGGTGTCGGCGCGGCGATCTTCCTCTACCAGAAGCGAATGGTCTCGACTGACCAGCTCGTGCGCGGCACGGATTGATCCACAAGGTCCGGGCCGCTCCAAGGCGGCCCGGGCGATAAGGTCAGTTGTCGCGGTGTTCGCGACGATCCAGGCCGTGTTTCTGCATCTTTTCGTAGAGCGTCTTGCGAGAGATCCCGAGGCCTTCGTAGACCGGCTTCAGACTTCCCCGATGGGCATGAAGCGCTGCCGCGATGACGCCGCGCTCGTAGTCCGCCATCTGCTGCGCCAGATCCTGGACAGCTGCCGTCTCCACGAAGACAGCATTGTCTATGCCCAAGCCGAGAACGAAACGGTCTGCAGCATTGCGAAGCTCGCGCACATTGCCGGGCCAGTCCCGCCTGATAACCTCGCCGATCACATCCTGCGGGACATCTGCCTCATCGCGGCGGTAGCGGGCCGTCGCCTCCCCGACCAGTTGAAGAAACAACGAGGGAAGGTCTTCACGCCGCGCGGACAACGGCGGGAGATGCAACGTAACGACATTGAGCCGATAGAAGAGATCGGCCCGGAAGCGGCCAGCTGCCACTTCCTGCTCAAGATCAACCTTGCTCGTAGCGATGAATCGAACATCCAGTTCGATGGGCTCGTTCGACCCGAGCCTCGTGATCGTTCGATCCTGAACGACGCGCAGCAGCCTCGCCTGCAACTCCAAGGGCATGGCACCAATCTCATCAAGAAGAATGGTTCCGCCCCGTGCATGCTCGAACTTGCCGTAACGGGGGCGCAGCGCCCCTGGAAACGCCCCTACCTCATGGCCGAACAATTCGCTTTCGATGAGGGTGGCCGGGAGGGCCGCGCAGTTGATCGGTACGAAAGGACGGTCAGCCCGCTCGCTGATGTCATGCATCGCACGGGCTGCCACCTCCTTGCCGGTGCCAGTGTCGCCAAGAATGAGAATATCGGCATCGGTCGCGGCAACTGCACGCAGGCGGTGGCGGAACTCCACCATCAGGGGGCTTCGGCCAGGCAGTCGTGCCTCAACGTGGTCGCGCCGTCCGGCAGCGGCCCGCAGCTCCCGGTTTTCCAGCACGAGGCGGCGACGGTCAAGGGCGCGGGTAGCCGTCTCGGCGAGCTGACGGGCACGAAACGGCTTTTCCAGGAAATCGTATGCTCCTTCCCGCATCGCCTTGACGGCAAGCTGAACATCGCCGTGGCCGGTGAGCAGGATAACCGGGATGTCCGGATCGATTTCCCGGATCCGTCCCATGAGCGTCATGCCGTCCATTGCCGGCATCCTGATGTCGGAGACGACAATCCCTTCAAAGCCGTAGCCAACGAGATCAAGAACACGCTCGGCAGCGGCGAAACTCTTCACCTCGAAGCCCGCGAGCTCCAAGGACTGGCCGGCAGACAGGCGCAAGTCCTCCTCGTCATCGACAAGCAGAACCAGGCCTGCCGTCATTCCGCTGCCTCGCGCACGGGCATTCTTGCCGGGTTGAGTTCGATGGTAAACACCGCACCCCCTTCAGGATGGTTTGACACCACGAGGTCGCCGCCGAAGTCCTTCAGAATGTTGTAGGAAATCGACAATCCCAGTCCGAGCCCCTTGCCTACGCCCTTGGTGGTGAAAAATGGATCGAATATTCGCTCGCGAATGGCATCCGGCACACCGCGTCCGTGGTCGCGGATTGAAACCGCGACCCTATGGCCGCGACGTTCGCCGCCGATTTCGATTCTGCGATCCGACGCACCATCGACGGCATCGGCTGCGTTCGACAGCAGATTGATCAGCACCTGCTGGAGGCGGATCGGACAAGCACGCACGACGAGATCCGGCTCAGCGAGGACAATCCGCACATCCGCATCGGCAGCCCTCAATCGCCAGCCGACGATCTCCATCGCCTCGGCCACGACGGCCGCCAGCAAGACCGGTTCAAGTTTCTGATTGGGCTTGCGGGCAAAGTTGCGCAGGTGCCGGCTGATCGACGCCATCCGCTCAGTAAGGCCCGAAATTCGATCGAGATTCTCCCTGGCCTTTTCCGAACGCCCCCTTTCCAGAAATGCGCTGGCGTTTTCGGCATATGCCCGGACCGCGGCGAGCGGCTGGTTGAACTCGTGCGAAAGGGCTGCCGACATCTGGCCAAGTGCAGCGAGTTTACCGGCCTGGACAAGATCGGCCTGCGTGCGGCGCAGTTGTTGCTCGGTCGAACGCCGCTCGCGCACTTCGCTCTCCAGAAGTCGGTTGGCCGTCGCCAGTTCGGCGGTTCGCTCCGCCACCCTGCCCTCCAGCTGTTCCTGGGCGAGGCGTTGGAGCTCCAGGCGTTCGCGCAGCCTGGCTCTTCGCTGCATGATGGCGTAGCCGATCAGCCCCGCCAGCCCGATCAGCATCAGGGCAAGCGCGACAGCTGCAGAAGCCTGGGCGCGTGCCGAGCTGGTGTCGAGCAGAACCTTCACGGTCCACCCGGCCTCGGGCATCTGCTCTTCCACCACCAGGAATTCCTTCTCGCGATTGCCGACAGGGACCGTCATCAATTCGCGGTCGAAGGCAAAGGAACCGCGAGTTACAGAGAGTTCGCGGATTTCGGCGTTTGCGTAACGGCGATGCGCCTCGGTGCGGGCTATCCGCGCGGCGGTAAGTGGAAGAACACTGGCATAAAGCCAGTCCGGCCGGTCGGTCATGAAGATGATGCCCTCCGGGTCGGTTACGATGACCTGATGGTCTCCACCGCGCCAGGAAGCCTCGATATCGTCCACGTCGATCTTGAAGACGACGACGCCCCGGATGACGCCATCGACGTCGATAGGCGCGGAAAAATAATAGCCGCGCTTCAGCGACGTCGTGCCGAGGGCGAAGAACCGCCCCCGTTCACCCGCCATGGCATCCTGGAAATAGGGTCGAAAGCTGAAATTGCCGCCAACGAAACTGGCCGGTCCACGGTAATTGCTGGCCGCAATCGTCTCGCCATTCGGCATCATCACGTAGATGTCCGACGATTCGAGAAGGTCGTTTATCTCTTCCAGATAGGCATTGCCCCAATCGCGTTGACGTGGGTCGCCCGGGTTCAGCACCAGCGAACGAATATCCGCGTTGTCGGCAATCAGCGCCGGCAGCGCTTCGTAACGGCTCAGATGTCCACGCAGCGCTGCAACTGCCAGCCTGAGGGTAACCTCGCCTCGCGCCGAAGCCTGTTCCAGATAGGTGTTGCGCGCGAATGAGGCTCCATAGACGCCGACCAGAACCACAATTCCGGACAGCACCAGGATTGCCAACAGCCTTCCAGACGCCAAACGCACGACGTGTCGCCTTTCCCGCCTATCGCGAACGGACAGACCAGTACAGCTAGCACGAAGCAACCGCAATTCTCAAAGCGGGATGTTTGCAGTGGCATCATGCCGATCGGGCCGATGGCACGTCGCACACATACGAGAGATACCTTGGACCAAGGTCCAGCAGCATCGCCAATAGGAGACGGTCAGCTCGCCTGTGAACTCGCATCAGCCTTCGGACGATCGTCTTCCAGCATCTCGCCCGTCAGCACGTAATGCAGCGTCTCGGCGACATTCGTGGCGTGATCTCCGATGCGCTCGATGTTCTTGGCACAGAACAGGAGATGCGTGCACATGGCGATGTTGCGCGTGTCTTCCAGCATGTAGGTCAGCAACTCTCGGAAGACCGAGGTATGAATGGCATCGACCTCACCGTCCCGGGCGCGCACTTCGCTTGCCATCTTGCCGTCGCGGGCGGCATAGGCCGCCAGCACCGTCTCAAGCTGCGACAGGACAAGCTTGCTGAGCTGGCGGAAGCTGGTCATCAGCTTCTGGGAACGCAACGGCGCATCGATGGCAATGGTACGCTTGGCGATATTCTTGGCCAGGTCGCCAACGCGTTCCAGATCGTTGGCAACACGCATGGCCGCCACGAGGACCCGCAGATCGGTAGCCATCGGCTGGTATTTCGCAATGGCCAGCACCGCCAGCTGTTCGATGCGATGCTGCATCTCGTCGATCTGCCGGTCGGCCTCGATCACCTCATGCGCCTTGGCCGCATTCGAAGAACTCAGGGCTTCAAGAGCGTCGGCGGTAAGGCTGGACGCCATGCGGCCCATTTCGTTCAGATCAGAAGCGATCTCGGCAAGCTGTTCGTCGAATGACGTGAGCGTGTGGTCCTGCATGGTGGTCTTGCCCCTGGTGCCGTTTAGCCGAAGCGGCCGCTGACATAATCTTCGGTTTGCTTCTTCTTCGGTGTCGTGAAGATCGTGGCGGTGTCCCCGTATTCGATCAGCCGCCCCAGATACATGAAGCCGGTATTGTCGGACACGCGGGCAGCCTGCTGCATGTTGTGGGTCACGATGACGATCGTGTAGTGCCCGCGCAGCTGGTGGATCAGTTCCTCGATCTTGGCGGTCGCGATCGGATCGAGCGCGGAACAGGGCTCGTCCATCAAGAGCACTTCCGGGTCTGACGCTATGCCGCGCGCGATGCAAAGGCGCTGCTGTTGACCGCCCGACATGCCAAGCGCGGACTCCTTGAGACGATCCTTGACCTCGTCCCACAACGCCGCCGAACGCAGCGCCCGCTCGCAGGTCTCGTCCAGGACCGACTTCTTGGAAATGCCATCCACGCGCAACGGATAAACCACATTGTCATAGATCGACATGGCGAAGGGGTTGGGCTTCTGGAACACCATGCCCATCCGCTTCCTGAGCGCGATAACGTCCACGCCAGGACCATAGATGTCGAACTCGTCGACCTTGATCTCGCCCTCGACGCGCAACTCGTCGATCAGGTCGTTCATGCGATTGAGGCAGCGCAGCAGCGTGGACTTTCCGCAACCGGAAGGTCCGATCAGCGCGGTTACTTCGCCTTTCTGGATCTCCATGTTGATGTCATAGAGAGCCTGTGACTTGCCATACCACAGATTGAAGTCCCGGATGTCGAGCGCTGCGCCGTCCGGGCTTTTCTTGACGTGATAGGCCGTGGGCTCAAAATGGCGTTCGGTGATGGCGACGTTCATGGGCGGCCCCTTAGAATTGCCCGCCGGCGTATTTCTTTTTCAGCCGGTTGCGGATGGTGATTGCGGTCGCGTTCATGGTCACGATCAGCGCCAGCAGGAGCAGCGTGGTCACGAAGACCATTGGCTTGCCTGCCTCCGAATTGCGCGACTGGAAGCCCACGTCGAAGATGTGGAAGCCCAGATGCATGAAGCTGCGGTCGAGATGGAAATATGGGAAGAACCCGTCGATGGGAAGCGCGGGCGCAAGCTTAACGACGCCCACCAGCATCAGCGGTGCGACTTCGCCGGCCCCACGCGCCATGGCCAGGATCATTCCCGTCATGATTCCGGGCAGCGCCTTCGGCAGCACCACGTAGCGGATCGTCTGCCATTTCGAAGCGCCGCAGGCGAGCGACCCCTCGCGCATCGAGCGCGGCACAGCCGATAGCGCTTCCTCCGAGGCGACGATCACCACCGGCACGGTCAGGAGAGCGAGCGTCAGTGACGCCCACAGAATGCCGCCCTTGCCGAAAGTCGGGTTGGGCAGGGCCTCCGGATAGAACAGCTGGTCAATTGAGCCACCCAGCGTATAGGCGAAGAACCCCAGACCAAACACGCCGTAGACGATCGATGGCACGCCGGCGAGGTTGTTCACCGAAATACGCACAATCGAGGTCAGCCTGCCCTGCTTGGCGTACTCGCGCAGGTAAAGCGCGGTGATCACGCCGAAGGGAGCCACGAACACCACCATCAGCATGGTCATCGCAACGGTGCCGAAGATTGCCGGCAGAACGCCGCCCTGGGTGTTGGCCTCACGCGGTTCGGTGGAGACGAATTCCCACCAGCGCGAGAGATAGACGCCCATCGCTTCGAACACACCAAGCGTGTTGGCGGGATAGAAGCGGACAATCTGACTGAGTTCGGTGTCAACCGTACCGCCGTTAACCTCCTCGAGCGTGACACGATAGCGTCGATCGATCTCGCGTATTTCGTTGACCCTGGCCTGCAATTCGCCAAACTGCGTCTGGAGTTCGGCGATGTTGGCGCGAGACTGTGCGATGAGCTCCTGGCCGCGGGCGCTGTCGGCTCCGTGCCGGATCTCGGCCCGCCTGATCGCCAGTCTTTCCTGATCGATCCGGTAGTTGAGGCCGCCGATTTCGTTGCGCTCAAGACGACGAATTTCATCGAAGCGGGCTCGTGCGGCGGATTGCTCGCGCTGCATGAGGTTATAGTCGAATGCACGTTCTTCGCCGTCGATGACCAGCCCAGCAACCTTGCCGACGAAGGTGCCCCATTGCTGGCGTTCGAACAGGTGGTATTCCGGCGGATAGGTGACATTTGCCACTTCAAAATCGGAAACCCAGCGGAAATCATCGCCATAAAGGTCGAAATTTGCGGTCTTGTAGAGAACGCGATCGGAGAACCCGCCATTTTCCTCGATGAAGGCGCGCTGCGAGTCGTCGAGCCGTTCAAGCACGTTGTCGCCAGGGCGATAGCGGCTGGCACGGGTCGGCTCACCGGCCAGCAGCGTGCCGTCGCGCAGTTCGACCTGCGCGATGGGCTTCGGCCAGAAGGTGGTCAAGCCGTTCCACGTCACCATGGCGAGGAAGCTGGCGATGAGGATGACGCCGAGCGCCAGCGCGCCGCCAAAGGCCCAAAGCGCTGGTTCGCCGACCGCCGACAAGTCGGCAGACAGGATGCGAACTCGCTTGCCGCGCCTTTGGCCCCGCTTTGGGTCCACCGTTTCGCCCGCCACGACACCGGCAACGCCAGCGGCGCCCGACGCAGGTACGGCTCTCGGTTCGGTTATGTCGGTCATCAAACGTCCCCGGGGATCAGAGCTGGAAGGCGCGCTTGCGGAAGCGCTGGCGCACCAGTTCAGCAAGCGTGTTGATGAAGAAGGTCATCAGGAAGAGCGTCAGGGCCGCAAGGAACAGCACGCGGTAGTTCGTTCCGTCCTTGACCGCCTCCGGCAGTTCGATGGCGATATTGGCCGACAACGTGCGAAGCCCGGAAAAGATGTTCCATTCCATGATGGGTGTGTTGCCGGCCGCCATCACCACGATCATGGTTTCGCCCACGGCACGGCCAAAGCCCATCATGATGGCGGAGAACACACCCGAAGCCGCCGTTGGCAGCACGATCCAGATCGCCGTCTGCCAAGGCGTGGCGCCGGTCGCGAGCGATCCTGCACGGAGATGGCCCGGAACCGAATTAAGCGCGTCCTCGGTCAATGTGTAGATGTTCGGGATCACGGCGAAGGCCATGACGAAGCCGACGACCAGCGCGTTGCGCTGCTGGTAGCTGTCGATGAAGCCGCCACGCGGATCATAGCCGATAAGCGTGAGGAAGGAGGCAAAGGCAAAGCTTATGACCATCGCCGCCGCCAACAGCCCCACCCAGCGCAATGCATCGAGCCGACCCGCAACGTGACGGGGAAGGCTGCGCATCCGATCGCGAAAGGCCCCGCCCAGGGTGCGTCGGAACGACCATGCGGCCAACAGGTAGGACACCGGCAACAGAATGAGGAACATGAAGGGCGTTCCGGTGCCGATACGGCCGGTCGTCCACTGCTTGAAATCTCCGTAGAAAAGCAGGTCCTCGAACGATGGTCCGACCTGATAGGCCACCCAGGACGTCACGATGATTGCGACGGCCATCAGCAGGAACTTCGGCATACCGTCGTAGCGAAGCACTATCTGCGAAGGCAGCGTCTGCCAGATGAAGGCACCGATCATCAGGCCGAGCGGTACGGCAATAAACCCGAGCAAGACGGCCGCGATCCATTCCTCGACGAAGGGTGCCAGCACCAGCGCGGCGATGAAGCCAAGCACGACGGTCGGCAACGCCTCCATCATCTCCATCACGGGCTTGATCGTCCCCCGCACGGTGCCGTGCACGAATTCCGACGTGTAGACCGCCGCCATTAGCGCGATCGGCGCGCCGAACAGCATGGCATAGAAGGCCGCCTTCAAGGTGCCGAAGACGAGCGGCACGAGGGAGTATTTCGGCTCGGCCAGGTCGGTACCGGCGGTCGACTGCCATACGAATTCTGGTTCAGCATAACCTTCATACCAGATACGGCTGAACAGCACGCCGAGCGTGACTTCCGGATGGCGATTCACATATTGCCAAGCCTCGATTTCGCCCCCCGGGCTGACCAGCATCACGCCGTTGGAGCGCGGGAAGATCATCGACGTGGCATCGGTCGATGCGTCACCGGTGCGATTGAAGCGGAACAGCACCTGATCCGAAGTCGAATGGTAGATCCAGACATTTCCCTGATCGTCGACGGCGGAGAATTCTTTCTGTCGTTGCGCTTCGGAGAGATCGACGATTGAGCCCGGCATCGGCGCATGAACACGCGCTCGGACCAGTTCGCGCCCGTCAGTTGTTTCCTCGGTGCCCGTCTGAAGGCGGAAATAGACGCTGATGCTGCCATCCTCGGCACCGACGACAAGCGATTCCTCGCCGGACAGGAAGGTCATCGCGGTCACCGCAACACCTTCATTGCCCACGCGACGACGTTCCGCCAGTTGGGGACTGTCGAAATTGCGAAGATCGTAGCGGTAAACGACACCATCATCAGTGGCGACGATGGCGCGATCGGCCGCTCCTGACAGAAGCACGCCCGTAACCGTGACGCCTTCCGGCAAACCCAGCGGTGGCGCATCGACAGTGGTAGTGGTGACTGTCTGTGCGCCGGTCATCATGTTTATGTTGACCCGCGACCGGCTGACCCTGACCGCACCTGTTGCGTCCACGGTGGCGAAAGCAAGGGTGGGACGTTCGCGCGTACCGCCGACGCGATAGTCGATCGCAATGATGGGATTTTCCGAAATCTGCTCACTGTCCCCCAGATCGCTGACAGCGAATGAAGTACGGAAATCTCCCGTGCCAACCTCGGTATAGACGCGACCGTCAAGCGTGCGGTCGCGCGCGTCCAGATCAGTCAGACCGGACGGAAGGTTGCGCCGGGCGGTCGTCGTCGTATCGAAGCCGATGGTGGCAAAGCGCACTGTGCCGTCATCAAAGCCGAGCGCAACCTGATCGCGCTCAAGCGTGCCGGATACGGCGGTGACGGTGGCGCCTTCAAAATCGAATTCGGCGCGAGAAACTTCCGTACCGGTCGGAATATGGTAGGTCATGACCCGCCCCTCGGCAGCGATCACCGAACCCAGCGTCTGGAACTCGTCGCCGTTGATCCAGATGACATCCTGCTCGGTATCGAGCTGGTAGCGCACCGTGCCCAGTTCCTCACCAGGAGCGAGCAGCGGCATCACGACACGGAACAGAAACACCATGATGCCGAGGACGGCGACAATCACCATCAACCCGCCGACGGTGATCACCCATTTGGCGACATTTTCACCAACCTTGACGCTGGCGCGCGTGTCCATGCTGCGCTGCCGCAGACGGGCCTCGATCGCGTCGGCCGATTGCTGGTTTTTCAGCTCGGTTTCGTAGTCGTCGGAATGGATGTCGGTGCGCGTCGTGTCGGCCATGGTGCCCCCTAAAGGCCAAGGCGCCCGTATATGCGGGCGCAAGTCTGAAGGCCGGGGCGACACGTGCCGCCCCGGCCAATTCAATGAATGCTGACTCAGTCAGCCAGGCCGAAGATCTCGAGATCGGCGTCGGCGATCGCCTTGACGACCGGGATGAAGCCGGCGCGAATGACGTCCGCCTGGCCTTCCTGGCTGTAGACGTAGCGAACGAACTCAGCGCGCAGCGGCTCCAGAGCAGCATTCGGGTCCACATTCATGTAGACATACAGGAAGCGCGCGATCGGATAGGCGCCGGAACCGGCATGCTCGGCGGAGGGCTCGAAGCACTCGCCGCCCGGCTCGGCCGAGATGGCGACGGCGCGGACGTCCGCAGTGGCATAGCCGACGCCCGAGTAACCAATGCCGCCGATATCCGAGGCAACGCCCTGGATAACGGTCGAGGAACCGGGCTGCTCGCGCACTTCGGGGCTGTAGTCGCCGCCGAACAGCGCCACTTCACGGAAGTAGCCATAGGTGCCGGAAGCCGAGTTGCGGCCATACATGGCGACCGGGCGATCAGCCCACTCGCCGGTCAGGCCGGCTTCGCCCCAGGTGGTGATCGCCGCGTCGGCGCCGCCCGAACGGGTGGACGAGAAGATCGCATCGACCTGCTGCATGCTCAGGCACTCGATCGGGTTGTCCTTGTGGACGAACACGCCGATGCCGTCGATGGCGCCGCGCATCGGGATCGGGGGATAGCCGTAGCGCGCCTCGAACTCCTCGATTTCGGTGCCGCGCATCGGGCGCGACATCGGACCGAACTGGGCAGTGCCTTCCACCAGCGCGGGCGGGGCAGTACCGGAGCCGGCGCCCTGGATCTGGACGGCAACGTTCGGGTAGAAGCCACGGAAGCCCTCGGACCAAAGGGTCATGAGGTTGTTCAGCGTGTCCGAGCCGATCGAGACGAGGTTGCCGGAGACACCCGAAACTGCCTCGTAGTTCGGCAGCGCCGGGTCAACGCTCTGCGCCATGGCCGGCGCGCCCATCAGGAACACGCTGGCGGCCAAGGCTGCCGTAAGTCTGTTCATTGCTCTCTCCTGTTACCTGGAAACTGTCTTCGCGGTCTCCTGCCGCGACAGGCCGGAACCTAGTGGCCTTTCATGACAGTTGTGTAACAGAAGCAGGAATATGAGGTTGGATTCCAAGTCTTGCGGACGCACGGCGCGGCGCCGAAAGCCGATATCGTGGAAACACCGCAATCACATCATTCCCAAGAGCAACAACCGTGCAGTCGGATGCTCTTGGGCATGTTGGAGGCACTCCGTGCAAGGAGTGGCGCGCCGGCTAGTTGGCCAGTCCCAGCGATTCCAGCCGGGCGACGGTCGCGGGCAAGCGCTCAAGCTCCGACCTGACTTCAAGCACAAGCCGCGGATTACTCTCTGAAGCCCTGAGAGCGCCAAAAACAGCGGCCCACAGGATACATCCCTCGCCCGGATGCCAGTGCCGGTCGGCATGGCCGTCGACGTCCTGCAAATGGACGTGATCGAGGCGGTCTTTCGAAGCAGCGATGAAATCGACCAACGGGGGCGCGCCGTAATTCTGGTGTGCCAGTTCCGCATGACCGGTGTCGATCGACAGCTTCAGATTGGGGTGATCGATCTCGGCGACCAGGTCGAAACGATCAGCGGGTGCCGTGTCGTCGATGTTTTCCAGAACCAACGTGCATCCCGTGTCGCCGGCACGCTGCAGAACGGGCCGCAGGCAATCGGCGCTTGCATCGAAGAGCGACCGTCGGATGTCGGGATAGTTCACGTAATTGAGCGTGTGCCAGAAATTGAAGGGGCTGTGGATAACCATCTGGTCGGCACCCAGCGCCTCGGCGATTTCGAGCCCCTTGAGGAAGCGGCGCTGCATGACCTGCCGGATTTCTCGGTCGGGATTGGAGAGGTCCAGCCCAAAGAATGGGCCATGGATGCCGCGGATCCCCTTGTGGCCGTCGAGCGCCTTGCGCCATGTCTCCACCAGCGGCCCGGTGTCGCCTGCGATCACGTCGGGAAACACGAAATCCTGGATCTCGATGGTGCGATCATGTGCGAAGATCCAGTCGCGAAGCATCTCGAAGCTGGCATGCCGCAGCGCGACGCCAAGGCGGGGGAGTTGCATGTCTTTCCTTTCTGAAAAGCCTACTTGATTCCGGCGCGCATGAAGCTTTGCACGAATTGACGCTGGAAAAGGAGGAAGCCGATCAGAAGCGGCCCCGAGGTGATCAGCGTCGCCGCGTTGATGATCGACCATTCGATGCCGCTGTCGGTGGTCGCGAAGATGGACAGGCCAACCGTCAGCGGCCGGGTCTCGACGGAGGAGGTGATGATCAGCGGCCAGATGAAATTGTTCCAGTGATGCGAGACCGAGACCAGCCCGAAAGCGAGCATGGTCGGCTTGGCGAGCGGCACATAGACCCGCCACAACAGGCCGAGCAGGCTGCAGCCTTCCACCCGGGCGGCCTCATCCAGTTCCTTGGGCACAGTCTTGAAGGTCTGCCGCAACAGGAAGATGGCAAAACCGGACGCGAAGTACGGCAAGCCAATCGCGACAATCGTGTCGATAAGTCCCAGCGCGCTCATGGTCGCGTAGTTGCGGACCAGGAGGATGTCCGGCATCACCATCAGCTGCAGCAGGACAAGGGCAAAAAGGACGTTCTTGCCGGGAAACTCCAGCCGCGCAAAGGCGAAGGCGGCCAGCGTGCAGAGCACGAGCTGCGCCGTCAGCACCATTGTCACAAGCATGATCGTGTTGACGAAATAGCGGCCAAATGGCGCCGCGTTCCACGCTCGGACAAAATTGTCGAAGGTCAGCGGTGCGAACAGATCGAAGCGGGTCTCATAGGCCGGCGGGTGGATTGCCGTCCAAATCGCATAAGCAAGCGGCAGCAGCCAAACGATGGCCAGAGCCCAGGCGCCGGCCACAAAGAGCACCCGGTCGAGCCTGATTTCCCGGGCGGCCGCGAGCGCAGAGTTGCGCGGCTTGTCGAGCACAACTGAGCTCATCGGTAATGCACCCGCCGATCGAGGAGGAAGAACTGGCCGATGCCGATAATGGCCAGGATGATGACCATGACAACGGTCAATGTCGCGGCATAGGCCGTGTCCCAGAACCGGAAGCCCTGATCATAGATGTAATAGAGCAGCAGCGACGAAGCGTTGTTCGGTCCGCCTTGCGTCATGACGAACACATGATCGACCATGCGGAACGCATTGATCGTGGCGTTCACCGAGACGAACAGCGTCGTCGGCATGATCAGTGGCCACGTGATCCGCCAGAAGAAGGTCCAGCGAGACGTGCCTTCAAGTGCCGCTGCCTCGCGAAGGCTTTCCGGGATTGTCTGAAGTGCAGCCAGAAAGAAGATCATGAAGAAGCCGGCCTGATTCCACACGGTAACGGCCGTGATGGCATAGAGCGCGGTCGAGGGCTGGCCGATCCAGTTGACGGGTTGGAAGCCGAAAAGCCCCCTGATCTGGTCGAACAGGCCAAAGCCAGGCAGATAAAAGAAAAGCCAGATATTGGCGACGGCGATCAGCGGCAACACTGTCGGGGTGAAATAGGCCATCCGCAGGAAGCCCAGCCCCATGATCCGGCGCTGCACAAACAGCGCCATCCCCAAGGCTATGGCAATCGAGGCCGGTATCGTGATCGCCGCATAGATGAGGTTGTTGGTCATGACCCTGATGAAGACCGGGTCGGCCATCAATCTCGCGTAATTGTCCCAGCCAATGAACGTCGATGGGCGACGCCCTCGCGGCGTAGACCAGAAGCTGTCGATGAAGGTCTGGACCGCCGGCAAATGCGTGAAGCTGAAGAGCAACACGAGCGCCGGCAATAGCAACAACCAGCCGTAGATCCACTCGCGCTTGATCATGGCAAATACGTTATCCTCAAAAAGAGAACCGGGGCGGCCGATGCCGCCCCGGTCTAGCACTTACTGCTGGTAGGGCGCCAGAATGGCGTCGGCCTCGCGCTGGGCATCGGCCAGAGCCTGAGCCGGCGTCTTGTCGCCAACGATGGCGGCAGCGATGTTGTCGTTGAGGATCTGCGTGATGCGTGGCCCCTCGAAGGTCGCGAGTTCGGGTACCGCATATTCGAGCTGGTCGCGGGCGACGAGCGCGCCCGGCACCTCTTCAGCATATGCGCGCATGGCCTCCGTCTCCCAGGTGTCGGGACGCGGAGCGACATAACCCGTCGCGATCGCCCAATCGGCCGCCTGAGCCGGAGCGGTTGCCCACTTTACGAAGTCGATGGCGGCACGTGTCTCTTCTTCGCCATGTCCGGAGAAGAGGTAGAAATTGCCACCGCCGGTCGGGGCACCGGGCCGCACCTTGGCAGGCAGCATGCCGACACCGAACTCGAAGGGCGCATTGTTGCGGATATTGGTGAGGTTACCGGTCGTGGTCCAGGCGATGGCGCTTTCGCCATCCATGAAAGCGCGCGGAGTTGCACCCCAGTCGAGGATGCCGGGCGCCATGACCTCATGCTCAGTGGAGAGCGAAACGAGGTATTCGAGCGCCTCCACGACAGCTGGGGTATCGAAATAGACCTCTGTACCGGCATCGTTGGCCAGACCATCCTGCCCGTTGGCAGCGACGAGGCCGGTGAAGAGCCAGGACGGGAAGCCGGAAGACGGAATCCGCACGCCCCACTGGGTCACGTTGCCCGCATTATCGCGAATGGTCAGCTGCTTGCCCATTTCGACCATCTCGTCCCAGGTAGTCGGCGGCGTTTCGGGATCGAGACCGGCAGCCTCGAAGGCTTCCTTGTTCCAGTAGATGACGGGCGTGGAGCGCTGGAACGGGATGCCCCAGGTCTTGCCCTCGGTCTGACTGTTGCGCATGTAGGCCGGGTAGAAGCCGCCGATCCACTGCTCGATCTCTTCGGCACTGAGATAGTCGTCCCACGGCTCGACGATGTCCTCGTCGATCATCGTGAACATGTCTACGGAAAGCAGGATGGCCAGATGCGGTGCGTTGCCGCCGCGAGCCGCGGTGATCGCGCGGGTCGTCGTGTCGGCATAGCTGCCAGTATAGATGGCGTTGATGCTGACATCGGGGTTCTCGGCCAGATAGGCGTCGGTCAGAGCCTGAATGGTGGCAGCGGCTTCGCCACCGACAGCGACGGGGAAGTAGAATTCCAGTTCGACGGCGAGTGCCGATGACATGGAAAGCGCCAAGGCGGCACAGCCAAGAATCGAGGATTTCAGGAAGCGTTTCATCGCAAGCTCCTTTGCAGGCATTTGGGTTTATTGCAGTCTGCGACCATCCGCATCGAACAGATGCGTGGCCTCTGCCGGCCAAGACAACCGGATCGTTTTGTCCGGCGTTCCCGTCCGCGCCGGCTGGCGGACGATGATTCTTGCCGCGCCGACACGCGCAGCGATGAGTTGATCTGCACCAAGGTACTCGACGCCTTCGACGTTGGCTTCGACGCCTTCAGCGCCGACCGTCATGTCCTCGGGTCGCACACCCACGAGGCTGCCTTTCGGCAGATGCCGGTAGGCGGACAGGTCGCTGGCTGCGATCAGGTTCATTGGCGGGGTACCGATGAACCGCGCACAGAAGGTTGTGGCCGGCGTGGCATAGAGTTCGCGCGGGCGCGCCACCTGCTCGACCCGGCCCTGGTTCATGACGACGATGTGGTCTGCCATGGTCATGGCCTCCACCTGGTCGTGAGTGACATAGACCATTGTCAGCCCGAGCCGCTGCTGCAGGTCGCGGATCTCAACGCGCATTTCGGCCCGCAGCTTTGCATCAAGATTGGAAAGCGGTTCGTCCATCAGGCAAACCGGGCGCTCCGAAATGACAGCCCGGGCCAGCGCAACGCGCTGCTGCTGGCCGCCAGACAACTGGTTGGGGCGCCGATCGAGCAGCGTTTCCAAGCCCATCATTTTGGCCACGCGCTCCAGACGCGCCAACCGTTCGGATTTCTCGACCCGCCTGACCTTGAGTCCAAAGACGATGTTTTCTGCGACCGAAAGGTGCGGGAAAAGAGCGTATGATTGGAACACCATCGAAAGGTTCCGGCCTGCCGGCGCCTTGCGCGTAATATCTTCGCTGCCGAGGGTAATGCTGCCCGATGTCGGTGCCTCGAGACCCGCAATCAGCCGCAGGAGGGTGGACTTACCACAACCAGAAGGCCCGAGCAGAACCGTGAAGGCGCCGGCGGGAATGTCGATGGAGACGCGGTCGAGCGCAATAGCAGTATCGAAGGCCTTGCTGACATCCCTGAGGTAGAGGGCGCTGGCCGTCGTGGCTGGTTGGCGGTCGAAGGGTGTGATTGCATTCATGGCCATGCCGATATCTACCTCATGCGACAGTTAGGTGACAGCCGTCTCAAGTTCCGGAGACTGGTTTGGGAATAGTGCATTCCCCGGACCGACCAACCCCTCTACATAAAGCAACACTTCTCTGCACCAAGCCAATCCCAGAAGCCGTGTCCGGCCAGCACGGACCGCTTTTTGGGAGTGCCAGTTCCTTGTCGATTTCACACAGGCTGCATTCGGCATGGCGATTGCGCGAAGATCGGCTATTGCCGCCCCGGTCATGCGGCAATAAAAGAGCGGCGGCTTGGCGCGAAGACACCGGCAAAAATCGTAAACCGGCATCGTGGTCCTTCCCCAATTGCCCGATAGCAGGGAAACGTCCCCAAGAAGGTGACCAGTGTCTCGGCTTTGGGACTGCCTAGGAGCGGCTCAGCGCTATGCGCCCACATTCGACCTACATCAGGGACTTCATGCCTGGTGCGAGAACTGGGCGCTTCAGCCTCAACCATGGCGATTCATGGCCACGTCACCAGGGCGGAGCTGGAACATGAAGCTGACGCGACTTCTGTCAGCTTCCCATGGCAGCCGATTTCGACAGAACTTCCTGAAGGTTGCCCGCGCCAATGTGTTCGCCATGGCCCTGCCGTTGCTGGCGCTTCCTCTGCTCTCCAGACTGTTTGCACCTGAGGATTTTGGGACACTCGCGATCTTTGCAGCGACGCTTTCGCTTCTCCTCGCCTTCAGCACCTGGCGCTTCGATTGGGTTATCCCCAATGCGCGCTCGTTGAATGTAGCTGGCGGCCTGTTCACGCTCGGCGCTGCGGTTCTTGCTGCCATGTGTGGACTGCTGACGATCCTGATCGTCTTTGTGGACCTCGGCACGCCTGCCCTTGCGCTGCTTGCTCAGTTGGACGGCTTGCTTTGGCTCTTGCCGGTTGCGCTGCTTGGAGCCGGTGCGAAGGCTCTTTTTTCCGGTTGGTTTGTCCGCAAGGGCGATCTGACGGCCGTCAGCCGCGCGACGATTGCACAAAGCGTGTCAAATGTTGGAGTGAGCCTGGGAACGGGATATCTCGGCATGGCCGCACTCGGCCTGATCCTGGCCTATGTTGTGGCCAGTTGGGCGGGCATCGTGACCCTGGTCCGAAATGCCGGCAAGACATTCCGGGAAAGCCTTGCCCGCGTCACCCGCCATTCGCTTGTTGTTGCGGCACGCAGACATGGCCCCAACGCGACCTGGTCCACCCTGGTTGCTGTGGTGAATGCCCTCAGCATGAATGCACCGGTGCTGGTGCTTGCCCTCTTCTATCTTCCCCACGAGATCGGCTGGTATGCGCTCATGCATCGCATGGTCAGCGCCCCGACCGGCGCGCTGTCATCCGCGCTCGGGCAAAGCTTTTGGTCCCAGGCATCCGAGCACGCGCGGGCGCGCGACATTCGCGCGATGAAGGAGATCTACAGAAAGACCACGTTGCGGCTGGCGATCGCCTGTATACCCGTCATCGCAGCCTGTCTGGCCGCGCCACTATATATCGGACCGCTTCTGGGTATGGCGGAATGGGGAGGAGCGGGCTACGTCCTGTTGGCAATGACACCGCTGTTCGTTGGCTCGCTGATGTTCTCGCCAACCAACCATCTTGTCGTGCTGAACCAGCAGCATCTGCAATTGATCGTCGATATCCTTCGGCTTGCGCTCGTCGTCATCGCGATAGTTTTGGCCGACTACATGGAATTTGGCTTTTACACGGCGGTGGCGCTAGCCTCCACCGCTTCCTTTATCGGCCACTTCACCCTTTTCCTCGTACACACAAGGATGCACCGGAAGTATGAGCGACGCTGAAGCCAAAGCCTACTGGAGCCAGCAGAAAAGCAGCCATCACCGCGGCGACGATACCGGCTTCTACGAACAGAAGGCCGCTGAACACGCTGCCTTCATGGACCCTTCGGATCGCGCCGCGGGTAGCGTCGATCTTGGCTGTGGTGCTGGTGAGTTGCTTGTGCACCTGCGCAAGCATGTCGAGGTGAAGGTAGGACTCGACCTGTCAGAAACCATGCTGATGGAAGCGCGCAAGAAGCTGGATGGTAGCGGTGTCGAGCTGCTGAGCCCCGATGTCTTCGACTATCTCCCCTCATCGCCGCTTGCAGTCTGGATGACAACGGGTGCGCTGAACCAGTATCTGGCTGTCAACGAGCTGAATCGGTTTCTGGACATGTTCACGTCCAATCGCGAGGCGCGATCCCTTTATCTATTCGATTGTGTGGATCCATTGCGTCATGAACTGCTCTACCAAGGGATCGGCTACCACATAAACCCACCGGACCTTCAGGGCACGCGAAGGCGCGTTTTGGCAAAGCTGGTTTATCGCTACGCGCTTCGCTTTGTGTTGGCTGCAAAGCTTCTGTCTGGGTATTTCAGTCGAAACCCGGTGAAACTGAGAGGGACGGGCATGGGTTACGGATACCTGCCGGCCTTCTGGGTGGATGCAGCCAAGCGCCGCGGCCTTGAAATACAGATCGTGAGTTCTCGCGTTTACGAATACCGCTTCCACGTAGCATTGCGAAAGCCGGGCGCGTGAGGGACAAGCGGGCCATCTATCGCGAATGGTGCGAGAGGCAGACCAGCCTGCCTCTCTTTCTGCGCGCCTGGTGGCTTGATGCGACCTGTGGGGATGCATGGGACGTGGCGTTGGTCGAAAAAGGCGGCGAGATCCATGCCGTCCTGCCATTTCTGGCCAAAAGAAGTCGCGGCTTCAAGTTGATCAGCCAACCCATGCTGACTCCGCATCTCGGCCCTTGGCTGGTTGATACGGGCGCCAAATCGGCCAACGATCTCGGTCGTCAAAAGGACCTCATGAACGCTCTCATAGACGATCTGCCGGCGCATGATCGCTATCAGCAGAACTGGAGCCCACGGATCACCAACTGGCTGCCTTTCCGTTGGCGAGGCTTCTCGCAGACCACGCAATACACTTATGTCCTCGACCTGCAGCAGGATCACCAGCAGATCTGGCAAGGCTTTCGCGAAAACATCCGCCGCGAGATAAGGCGTGCCGAAAAGCGCCACGGGATCGTCGTCGACCACGATGCCAGCGTCGAGGACTTTCTCGAACTCAACCGGAAAACCTTCGAACGACAAGGTCGCCAGCCGCCCTACCCTGCTGCTCTCGTGCACGCGATCAACGAGGCTGCCCGTGAGCGCAATTGCCGTCGCATCTTCCTCGCGCGGGATGCCGATGGGCGCGCCCATGCATCTGCATTCATTATCTGGGATTCCGAGACGGCCTATTATCTCATGGGGGGGGCTGACCCAGAACTCCGAAACAGCGGAGCCATGAGCGTGTGCATGTGGGAAGCGATCCGGTTTGCTTCGACGGTCTCCCGCCGTTTCGACTTCGAAGGTTCGATGGTGGAGTCGATAGAGCGCTTCTTCCGTGCTTTCGGAGCCAGCCAGTCCGCATACTTTCATGTCACGCAAACCCCGTCCCCCATCCTGCGAGCCATTTTGGCTTTCAAGAACAGTCTGGGCCGAACATGACCTTGCTGCTTGAGTTGCCATCGAACCGGCTCCCCGCCCTCAGATGGGTGGCCGACATCGTGTTTCGACAAATGCTTGGCCTTCCAGTCGACATAGCGCCAAGCCAAGGCAGAGATATAATCCTCTCGGCAGAGGGACGACGACTCTCGATCACCTCGATCTTTCCGGATCTGACGGCCGAACGGAGCGCATGGCATCTACAGATGCCTGCCTTGCCACTCGCCGAAATCGATACGGTGTCGGCGGGATTGCACGAAGCCGACATCGATGCCCCTCTGCCGGTCCTTTTCGGTGCGCCAAGGATCGAATTCAGCCAGACGGAGACACGCTGCGAAATCGATGTTCTCGGCTCCATGTTCTTCATGCTTTCGCGTTTTGAGGAATTCGTCCTTCCGGACCGCGACCGGCATGACCGGTTTCCTGGCAACGCCTCGACGGCATGGAAGGCCGGCTTCCTTTATCGTCCCCTGGTGGACGAGTATGTCGAACTGCTTTGGACGATGATCTCGCGCCTATGGCCAGGCCTTGCCAGACGGCACCGCCAGGGATCCATCAAGGTGAGTTGCGACGTTGACCAACCCTTCGATCGCGTCGGCACAAACCCGTTGGCGTTGGTCCGTTCGCTTGGCGGAGACATAGCCAAGCGCCACAATCCCGCGCTGGCCACCAGACGCATCATGAATTTCTTCGCCCATCGACGCGGCAATCTGCGCTTCGACCCCTACTACAATTTCGACTGGTACATTGATCGGTGCGAAGCGCATGGCCGCAAGGCCGCGTTCTTTTTCATCTCCGATCACTCCGCCGGAGCCATTGATGGAACCTATGACATCGGCGAAGCGCGCGTCCTGACACTTTTGAGGAAGGTGGACGAGCGAGGACATGAAATTGGCCTGCATGCCAGTTACGGAACCTTCCGTGATCCCGAACAGATCGGCAGAGAGCGGAAGAGACTGGAAGCTTCGTGCCACAAAGCGCAGATAAGGCAGGAGATCGTCGGCAACCGCCAGCACTACCTGCGCTGGGATGCCAGCCAGACACCCGATCATCTCTCGGCAGCGGGCTTCCGCTACGATACGACCGGATCCTTCGCCGACCTCCCGGGCTTCCGCTATGGCACATCGCATCCTTTCGAGATGTGGAGTTGGCAGCAGTTGAGCCCGATGCCCATGCGCCAAGCGCCACTTGTGCTGATGGAGTGTTCGGTGCTCTCGAAATCATATCTGGGAATGGGGCACTCGACCCAAGCGCTGGAATTGATGTCGTTGCTGAAGAATCGTGCTATGCGCTATGGAGGAGACTTTACTCTCCTCTGGCATAATTCCGAGTTGCTGACGGCCAAGGACAGGCGTTTTTTCGAATTGATGATCGAGTAACAAGCGCGCCCAGAAAACAGAACGAGACAATTTCAATATGGTTCAGGCAACTCTATCACGAAGGCGTGAGAAAAGAGGTCTGATTGTCACGCTGTATATAACTATATTTATTATATTATCAGCACTATATGTACAATACATATATCCATACTGGCAGTACCATGGATATCGAATTGATGTAGATGCCGCAAAAATTATCGTCGGGTGCTTTTTCGTCGTGTGCTTCGCATTCGCCGTTCCGTCAAGAACGAACGCAAGAAGCTTCTACCTGCATTTTCTCCTTCTGACGCTCCTCCTGCCGGCAATGGTCCTTTTTTCCGTCGGCGGCGAAAGCATCGGATCTGCCAGCATATTCGTCATGGCCATGAGCATTGTCTTCGTGGCAAGCGCGCTACCTATACAGCGCTTTGTAATGCTTTCATTGAGTCACAGAATTCTTATATTATTGCTACTACTTTCATCAATTTTTTTAACAATATCATATATCTATTTTGATGGCGCGAGATCATTCAACCTGAATTTCGAAGAGGTCTACGATTTCCGGCGTGAAGCCGCCTCGACACCTGCGATATTTTCCTATCTCTCCTCCATCTTCTCCAAAAGTGTCATAACGTTCGGCATGGCACTCGCGCTCCATCAACGCAGATACTATACCTGCGCGATTTTCTTTTTGCTCTCTGTATTGATATTCGGATTTACGAGCCACAAAGGCGTAATATTCTACCCTGCATTGGTTTTACTGTGCTATGTATTCCTGACCAGGTGGATCCGATATCGCTACCTTCTCCTCGCATTCATCGGCGCGCTATTGGTGTCGTTCGGCGATCTCGCGCTGCAGAACTTCACCAACAACGGCCTCGCCGGCTGGTACAACAGTCTTTTCCTGCGCCGTTCGCTTATGGTGCCGGCTTTTTTGGACTACCGATACATCGAGTATTTTTCAGAGAACGCGCATTATTTCTGGTCCACCTCACGTTTTGGCCTCGGCTTGGTTGCAAGTCCGTATGAACTGGCGCCAGCCCGGCATATGGGCTTGGTGTTGTTCGGCTCTGCTGACAGCAGCGCCAATACCGGTTTCGTGGGTAGCGGTTTCGCACAAGCGGGGCTCATCGGGGTTACGACCTACGCCTTGGGCGTCGGTCTGCTGATCGCCATTGTGCAAGCCTACGCCCGGCGCTGGGGTGCCGCAGTGGTTGTGGCAGCCACGATCGGTCCCATGTCCAGCATGACGGCAACCGACTTTCCCACATTGTTTTTGACGCACGGCGTACTTGTCATGTTGCTGCTGCTGGCCATAACAAGGCGACCCGAAGCCGGTTCGTCCTGGCAACGAACTGTTGCCCTGCCCGCACATGGCGCAAAATAATGGAATACGCGTGACCCGCATCTGCCACCTGACATCTGTTCACACCCGATCGGACACGCGCATATTCCTCAAGCAATGCCGCTCATTGGCACGCGCCGGGTATGACGTTTCGCTGGTCGTTGCGGACGGGCTGGGCGACGAAGACCGGGAGGGGGTGAGTATTGTCGATGCCGGTTCTTCAAGTGGGCGTGTCGATCGCATGATCGGCGCGACACGCCGGGTACTGGCCAAGGCTCTGGCTGTCGATGCCAAGATCTATCATCTTCACGATCCGGAACTACTACCGGTGGGCCTTCGCCTCAAGCGGATGGGCAAAACCGTCATCTTCGATGCTCACGAAGACCTGCCGCGCCAGGTACTGTCCAAGCCCTATCTCCATCCGCTCATCCGCGGGACTGTCTCCCGAACGGTAGCCGCTTTGGAGCATTTCGCCTGCCCACGCTTCGATGCGGTGATCGGCGCCACACCGGCTATCGCGCAGAAGTTCTCCACGTTCTGCTCTTGCACTGCCAGCATCTATAATTATCCGATGGAAGGCGAATTGGCGCCGGTCGACCCAAGCGCGCAGAAGGCCACAGAGGTCTGCTATGTGGGTGGGATCAACGCCATACGCGGCGTGCTTCAGGTGGTCGAGGCAATGTCGCTCGTGCGGCCGCCGACCCGGTTGAATCTCGCGGGTGGCTTCGTTGAAGCTGAAACAAGGCGTTTGGCGGAAGCGCACGCGGGCTGGCCGCTTGTCAACGAACTCGGCTTCCTGTCCAGACAGCAGGTACGTGACGTTCTTGCGCGTTCCATGGCCGGCATCGTCACCTTTTTGCCTGAACCCAACCATGTCGAGGCCCAGCCGAACAAGATGTTCGAATACATGTCGGCAGGGCTTCCGGTCATCGCATCGAATTTTCCGCTCTGGCGAGAGATCGTGGAAGGCAACGAATGCGGCATTTGCGTTGATCCGCTCGATTCGTCGGCCATAGCGGCGGCCATCGACACAATTGCGGGAAATCCCGAACTGGCCCGCCAAATGGGTGAAAAGGGCCGTCGTGCAGTGGAGCAGCGGTATAACTGGGCCGTCGAGGAGAAAAAGCTGCTCGATCTCTACGACCGACTACTCGTCCCGCGAACTCATGTCGCTTAATGGCAAGGGCGAAACACGCCGGCAGGTCCGAAAGGGTACCTGCCGCAAGACTTCTGGCGTGTGGGTTCAGGCAGCCTTCCTGGCGCTTTCGTCCTCCCGAATGAGATCGGCGGCACGCTCGGCGATCATCACGACAGGCGCGCAGGTATTGCCAGAAGGAATGGTCGGCATGATCGAGGCGTCGACGACACGGAGCCCTTCCAGCCCGTGTACCCTCAGTCGATCATCAACCACGGCATCCGATCCTCGCCCCATCTTGCAGGTGCCGACCGGATGGAAGGTCGTTGCCACTGTCTGACGGGCAAATTCGAGAATTGCCTCGCGCGAGGAAACGCCCGGCCCAGGCGATATCTCTTCGGGTGCGAAGCGGGCAAGTGCTGGGGCCGTCATGATCCGCCGCACCAATTGGATCGACCGGATGGCGACCTCGCAGTCATATTCCGTGGCCAGATAGTTGTTGAGAACCTCCGGCGGCATGTCCGGTTCCGGACTGGACGCATGTACATGGCCCCGGCTTTCAGGCCGCTGCATGCCGACGGCCGACGTCATGCCCGGGAAATTGTCGACGGGGCCACCAACGCGGTTGTAGCTGGCAGCCGAGGCATGGATCTGCACGTCGGGGGCGACAGCATCTTCCATGACGCGCGCAAAGACGGCGAGCAGCGCCGGCTGTGCCGACAGCGGTCCACGCCGCCGGAAGAGGTAATCTGCGCCCATGAGTGCCTTGCCCGTCAGCGAATGCACCATGCTGTTGAGTGTTCTGGTGTTGCGCACCCGTGCCTGTACGCGCAGGTGCCAGTGATCCTGAAGGTTTTCGCCGACACCTGGCAGTTCGTGCAACGCCTCGAGGCCGAGCGCCTTGATTCTTTCCGGTGCGCCGATGCCGGAACGCTCCATGATCACCGGGGAGCCGAAAGCACCTGCACACAGAATGACTTCGCGTTGCGCCGTGGCAACCACGCTTTGGCCGCCATGGCGATAGGCGAGACCGACCGCCCGGCGCCCTTCGATCACGACGCGGTCGACGATGGCGCCGGTCCGCACCGTCAGGTTCGAACGTCCCATGGCTGGCCGCAGGAAGGCCTTTTCGGTCGATTGGCGGCGACCGTTGGCAACCAGTGCCTGGAAATACTGGACGCCAAAATTCTCGCCGCAATTATAGTCGCGCGTGCGGGGGATACCGATTTCGGTTGCAGCCTCCGCATAGGCATCCAGCACCGGCCATCGCATGCCCGGATCGCTGATCTTCCACTCGCCCGTAGTGCCGTGGCCCTGCAACTCCTCTCCGACGAAGCACTCGGAACGCATGAAATAGGGCAGAACTTCCGCCCAGCTCCAGCCGCGATTTCCCTGCGCTGCCCAGTTATCATAGTCCCAGCGATGACCGCGGACATAGACCATGCCGTTGATGGCGGAAGAGCCGCCCAGGACCTTGCCGCGCGGCATGGTGATCGTGCGATCGCCGCAATGCGGCTCGGGCGCGCTGACATATTTCCAATCGAACTTCGGATTGCCGAGCAGCTTGGGCAGCATCAACGGCACATCGATATAAGGGTGCCTCGCAGAACCGCCCGCCTCGACCAGGAGCACGCGCACGTTCTTGTCCTGAGTGAGCCGGTTGGCCAGGAGGCACCCAGCCGTGCCACCGCCGGCAATCACATAGTCGTAGACATTGTCGGTCACGGGCTTCCCCCAGCTGTTCAGTTCATCAGTTGCGGCAGGAACAGGGAGATCTGCGGGAACGCGATCAAAAGTGCGAGCACGATCACGTCGCAGACCAGGAACCAGCCTACGCCCTTGAAGATCGTGGTCACGGGAATTGCGCGCCCGACCACGCCCTTGACCACGAAGACGTTGAACCCAAGTGGCGGCGTCAGCATCCCGATCTCGATGAACTTCACCACCAGCACGCCGTACCAGATGAGGTTGAAGTCCATGGCCGTCAGCAGCGGAATGAAGACCGGCATGGTGATCAGCATGATGCCGATCGGATCGAGAAACATGCCAAGCACCAGGTAGATCGCGGTCATGGCCAGCAGGATCATCAACGGATCGAGCCCGAGTGGCGCCACCAGATCGGCCAGCATCGTCGAAGCGCCTGAAAAGCTCAGGAGACGTGTGAACATCAGTGCACCAACGCCGATGAAGAAGATCTGAGCCGTGGTCATCACCGCGTCGCGGATGGCCTCCCAAAGCTTGCCGAAGGTCATCCGGCCCTGGAGGGTGGCGATGACGAGCGCCAAGAGCGCGCCTGCCGCGCCGGCTTCAGTCGGTGTAACGACGCCGGCATAAAGTCCACCGATAACGCCCATGATAAGCACGATCAGCGGCCAGATCTGCCCAAGCGCCTGCCATCTTTCCCTTCGAAGATTTTCGACTTCGTTGGTGATAGGAGGCGCAAGCGACGGGTTGAGCTTGCAGCGGATCACGATCATCGCGGTATAGGCAGCCGCTGTCATCAACCCTGGAATGATGCCTGCGATGAGCAGCGCGACAATCGAGGTTTCGGCAAAGATGCCATAGAGAACCATCAAGATCGACGGCGGGATCAGTGCCGCGATGGTGCCGGCCGAGGCGACAACCCCTGTTGCCAGCCCCTTGTCGTAGCCGGCCTTCAGCATCTCGGGAATGGCGAGCCGGCCCATCGCGGCAGACGAGGCGACAGACGAGCCACAGCCTGCTGCAAAACCGGCCGAGGCGACATTGGCCGCAACCGCCAGGCCGCCGGGCAAGGCGGAAAGCCATAGTCGGGCGGCGCGGAAGAGCGCGGTGGCGATGCCCGATACGTAAACGATCGAGCCCATAAGCAGGAACATCGGGATCGCGGACAGGTCCCAGTTCGCCGCGAAGTAGTAGGGTATCTCGCGCAACTGACCGAGCGCGACGTTAAAGCCCCGCAGCCACCAGAACCCGCAAAAGCTGACCACGCCGAGGGCCACGCCAATCGGTGTCCTGAGCGCGATCAGCGTCAGAATGGCGGCCAGGCACACCAGGCTGAGTGTCAGTCCATCCATGAAACCGGGCTCACTTGTCGTGCTGTCGCGTGGCGAGATCGGGATCGCCGTCTTTTGACAGGATCTGGCGGATCAAGCGCAGCGTGAAGACGAAGAACAGGCTTGCGCCTGCGATAGGCAGGAACCAGCGCGCGGGCCAGACGATCAGATATCCTCCGGAGATCTCCAGCACCTCTCCCTGGCCTGTGCGACGCCCGGCCGAAATCCAGCTCTGCCACGTGAAGACGTACATGTAGGCCATGCCGAGCAGCGTGGCGAAAATGGAGAATACCCGCCTTAGCCGGGCTGGCATGAGATTGGTGAAGACATCGACCGAGATGTGTTCGTCACGCCGGCCCAAAAGGGCAATCGGCAGAAATGCGACCGCGATCATGTAGTAGGCAGCGACCATCTGGTTGGTCTGTCTCAGCGGTGCATTCAAGACCGAACGGGAAAAGACATCCACACTGACATGGATCATCATTGCCGCGGCCGCGATGATCGCGAGCGCTACCAGCGCTCGCGACCACCAATCCAGCAATCGGTCCACCCGATCGAGCACTTAGAACGCTCCCAGATCGACCTTGGAATACACCTCTTCCCAGAGCGCCTTCTCGAACGCCTCGACGTCGGTACCGATCTCCGCCGACAGTCCACGCCATTTCTCGATTGCCGCGTCGAAGGCGTCTAGGAACCCTTCCGGATCTTCCACACCGAAGCCCGAGGCGAATTCCACGGCGATTGTCCGCTGCTCGCCCATGAAGCGATCCATCAGATCCTGCCAGTTCTCGGGATCCTGGGGCGGGATCATCCTCACACCATTGTTGGCAATCTGATCCTCCAGCACCTCATTCGTGCGGATGATGAAGTTGTTGATCGTATGAGCCGCCGTCAGATGAACCGAGGCCTCGATATGCGCCCATTTCTCCTCGTCCGAAAAATCGTTCCAGACATCGCGGTTGATCATCAGACCAATCACGGGAGCAGAGACGCCAAGCGAGAAGTCGGTCACGTTCTTGGCTATATCGCCATAGCCGAAGGTTCTCAGCCAGTCTCCAATGCCGGTCGTGCAGTCAACGCCGCCGCGCTGGAGCAGCGAAACCGTCTCCACCAACGAGACCTGAACGGTGGTCGCTCCCGCCAGCTGCATGATGTTCAACGGCGCGCCGGAAGCGCGAACGCGCAATCCCTGCAGCTGGGAAAGCGTGTCCACCGGCTCGCGGCAGATCAGGAAGTAAGGTGCACTGGCGTAGCCGGCGAGCGGCACCATGTTGAGGTTCCGCGTCTCCTCCAGACAGGAGGGGCAATGCAGCAAAAACACTTCATTGGCAGCGCCTGCTGCCGCCACAGGGTCGTCACCTGCGACTGCCAGACCATAAAGCGCTGCGATCGAGGGCAAAAGGTTCGGGACATAGTTGGCGACCGCCACGCCCGCGTCCATCAGTCCATCCTGGATGGCAGCAAACGTCTCAACACCACCCGCCAACTGGCCACCGGCGATCAGATTCCAGGTGATCGCGCCGCCGGTCTTTTCCTCTACCCGACGAAACACTTCCGGAAGCGCATGGGAATTGATGTAATCCGAAGCCGGCACCCACGAACCGTAGGTCAGTTCGCGCGCCGATGCGGTCGTCATTGTCAGGGCCACGGCCATGGCCGAAGCCAGCAAAACCCGATGTCTCATTAACTTAACCTCCCAAGAACGGTCGAAAGCCATCACTGCCAGGCCCTGGAGGTCCTGCCCGCCGCCGGAACAATGTGTCCCGGAAGCAACTGCCGCATCAGCCACCCAAAGGTCCGGCCACCGATCGACCGGTCCTGAGCCACCGGCACAAACCGGCAGATACTGCTGCTAGCAGGGTCCTCCGAACATGATCCGCACTATCATCCTCCCGTGCGAAAACATGTTAAGTATGCATACAGAAACGATCTGCGCAATTCACTTCTTTGCAACGACGCTGCCGCGATCGAGTAGCGCCCAGCCAGCTACAATCCAAAGATACGAAGGACTTAGGGATGCAACTTCGGCAACAGACTGCCGGAGCCATGTCGGAGGCGGCAATACAAAAGCCACTCCCGGGCACAGGATCGTATACAACATGGGCTTGATGGCTGCAGCAATCGGGATCTTTTCGCAGCTCTGCGCTGCTGGGCGACGATTATTCCGGCAAGCGTCAGCCCCAGGGGCCGACCACCTCTTGGCGCGTCTCGCGCAGGATCGTCTTCTCGTCCTTGGCGTAGATCGGGTCGGTCGCCGAGTTGAAGTTCGGATCGAGGGCCCGGATCCGCGCGTGAAGAGGCGGATGGGTGGAAAACAGCCCGATAAAGGAGCCGGTTGCCTGGGCGAAGAACATGTGTCGCGCTTCTTCGGCATGGCCGTTTCCGACATGGCTTCCGGCGGCCGTAGCCCCAATCTTCTTCAGTGCGTTGGCAAGTCCCTGCGGATTGCGCGTGAACTGGACACCGGTGGCATCAGCCAGATACTCCCGCTTCCGCGAGACTGCGCTCTGCAGGATGCGACCACCCAGAACGCCCAGTGAGCCCAGCACCACCATGGCAAGGCCGATTGCCAACATCGGCGCTACGCCTCGATTGTCCCGGCTGCCCCGTCGGGAGAACGCCGCGCTACGCAAGATCACGCGCCCGACCGTGTAGAGCGCTACAAGGCCAAACACCATGCCCATCAACCGCATGTTCAGTCGCGTGTCGAGATTTGCGATATGCGCCATCTCGTGTGCCACCACGCCGGCCAGTTCCTCGCGGTTGAGCTTGGCCAGCGCGCCATGGGTAACACCGATAGCAGCCTTGTCGGCCGAGCCGCCGGCAGCAAACGCATTGATTCCCTGCTCGTGCTTGACCACGAAAGCGCGCGGACGCGGCAGGCCTGCAGCGATCGCCATTTCGTCGATGACGTTCAGATAGCGCTTCTTGAGAGGGTTCTGGGTGTCTTCGGTAATTTCCTCCGCGCCAAGTGACCGCGCGACCTTGGCCCCGTCGCCGCCGAAACTGGCAATCTTGAAGAAAGCGATCCCCATGATCATGGCCATGATCACGAGCGAAACCCCGATCGCCAGTTCGGGCTCGAACCGCAGTTCGTCGAGATCGGGACTCTGATCACCTACGAGGAAGACGGATGCAAGTGCGCCGAGCAGTCCGGCGATCACGGCCACCATGACCACGAACAGCGCAACGAGCACCGCGCTCATGCGCCGCGAGCGTTCCTGCTGGGCCCTGAAGTTGAAGCTCGCCATGAAACTCAGGCTCTTCCGGTCAGCTGAACGAGACCTTTGGCGCCTGCTGAATGGCCTCGCGATCCTCGAACTCCAGCATGCCGACCTCACGGAACCCGAAAGTGCTGGCGACGAAGTTGGACGGAACACTCTGGACCGCATTGTTGTACGACATCCCCGCGTCATTATAGGCCTGCCGCGCGTAGGCGACCCGGTTTTCCGTCGAGGTCAATTCCTCCTGGAACTGTCGGAAATTCTCACTTGCCTTGAGGTCCGGGTAGGCTTCGGACAGCGCAAACAGCCGACCGAGCATGCCACCCAGCATGCCTTCGGCCTGGCCGAGTTGCGCCATCGCGCCAGGATCGCCGATCGCATTGCCGACGGCCTGGCGGATCTGCTCGGCCTGATTGCGGGCATTGATGACAGCCTCAAGCGTCTCGCGCTCATGCTTCATGTATCCCTTAACCGTTTCGACAAGCTGAGGAATGAGGTCGTGCCGGCGCTTCAGCTGCACGTCGATCTGGGCGAATGCGTTGAGATAGGCGTTCCTGAGCCGAACGAGATTGTTGTAGAGAACAACCACGAAAACGACCAGCGCCACGATGACGAGCAGGACGATCAGAAGTTCCACGCGAGCCTCCAGGTATTGGATGTGCCGCCCATGGCCGATCCGGAGCGGGTTGGCGCGAAGATAATCGCCGCGCCCTGCCCCGTCCACCCACGGCGTAAGGCATCCACCGATAGCTCGTCCCTTAGTGCAGCCGCCAAGCCCTAGGGGCGCGATGTCCAGCGATACCAGCGGGCCAGAAGGAATGGAGTCACATACATCGGCACCTGGAAGCAGCCGATGAAGAGCAGGAGTTGATCAGCGGTCTGGGCTGGCAACACGCTGAGAAACAACGCGATGTTGCGGTTGCCCGCGACCACACCCAGAGCTGGCGCAGACTGAGGATCGGCGCCCCGCGCAAACAGGCTCGTCGCCATCTGCAATGGCACATTGAGCGCGAACACCACCAGCATCGCAAAGAGCAGATCGCGCCGGTCGTCGAGAATGGCCGGGCCGATCGCCGACATCAGCCCGATGACGACAAGCCCGAGAAGCAGCGCCGCAAGCCCGTCCATCGCGTCTAGCGCGTTCTGCGTGCCCGGCACGATGCGGAAATGGCGCAGTGCCAGCGCGGTCCCGCCGGCCAGCGCGATCAGCCCCAGCAATTCAAGCGCGGCGCGCGCGACCGCCACCGGGCTGCCGAAAGCAGGCATCAGCCAGAAGACCGGGATCACGGTCAGCGGCAGCAGTGCGGTACCGACGACCAGTTGCTGCAGCGCTGGCGCGGGATCGCCGCCAGCCATCAGCGTGATGTTGGGACTGCCGGTGATGGGCGCCGCCGCCAGCACCAGGATGACGCCCATCGCCAATGGATGGGCAAGGATGCCGAGCGCGGCGAAGGCAAGGGCCGCGGAAACCGGCAGCACGAGTTGCAGGATCAGCGCCACGCCCGCGGCGCGATGCATGCCGTTCATGCCGGCACGCAGCCCTGCGGGACCCAGCCTCAGCACGGCCAGGAAGAGCAGCGAAACGATCATCGGCGCGATGAACGGCCTGAGTGCCTTGGCGAGCTCCGGCAGGCCTGCCCCCGCAATCAATCCGGCAATCAGCACGAGCTTGCCGTGGCGCGACAGGAAACGGCAGGCAGCCAGCATGGATCAGAGCGAGGCGGCGGCGCGGGCGGCCTGATCGTAGGCGCCCGACAATGTGCGCATAAGTGCTGCCATGCGCGATATGTCGGCCGGATCATGACCGAGCTGGCGTGCAGCACGCACCACCAGCGCTTCGCGTACCTCGCGGTAGCGGTTGCAGAGGTCCGCCCCCTTCGGCGTGATGGAGATGGTCTTTTCCTTGCCGCTGCGGCCCGCCTTGACCAGTCCATGCTCGACCAGCTTCTTGATCGCGTAGTTGGCCAGATGCGTGTCCTCGATGTTCAGCACCAGACATATGTCGGCCAGCGTCTTGGGACGCTCGCGGTGGTGGACGAGATGGACGATCAGGACTTCCAGCGGCGACATCGCAGGCCCGCCTGCCGCCGACATGCAGCGCACGATCCAGCGCTGGAAAGCGTTGTTGGCCATGGTCAGCGCAAATTCTACCTCCGACAGGGCCGGCAGGCTGGAATTGGCCAGATGCGCCGAAGAAACGACCGGGCCGACGCCCGGCCCGATCACCGATTCATCATCGTGCTGGGCAGCCATAGGGCGATCTCCGGAAAGATGGACAGGATGGCGGTGGCGAGCACCAATATGAGGAAGAAGGGCAGCGCATAGCGCGCAATCTCGAAGATGCCCCTCCCCGTGATGGATTGGATCACGAACAGGTTGAACCCGACCGGCGGCGTGATCTGGCTCATCTCGACGACCAGCACCAGGAAGATGCCAAACCAGATCGGGTCGATACCGGCTGCCAGCACCATGGGCAGGATGACCGACGTCGTCAGCACCACGATCGAAATGCCGTCGAGGAAGAAGCCGAGAACGATGAAAAAGAGCAGCAACGCCGTCAGCAGCGCGAATTGCGAATAGCCCTGGTCACCAATCCATGCCGCCAGCGCCCGGGGAATGCCCGTGAAGCCCATGGCCACGGTCAGGAAGGAGGCACCGGCCAGGATGAAAGCGATCATGCAGGTGGTGATGGCCGAACCACGAAGCGAAGCGATGAAGCTCGAACGGTCGAGCCCGCCAGTGGCCCAGGAGATCGCAAGGGCGCCAACGACACCGACCACGGCGGCCTCGGTCGGCGAGGCAAGCCCGCCATAGATCGAGCCGATCACCGCGATGATGAGGCCAACCGTGGGAAGGAGCAACGTAAAGGCATGGATCTTTTCCCGCCAACTTGGCCTGGGCTCGGCCTCCGGCATCTTGTCCTTGTTCATCAGCGCCCACAGCATGATGTAGCCAGCGAACATCGCGGCCAACATGAGGCCCGGAATGACGCCCGCCAGGAACAGCCGCGCGATCGACTGTTCGGTCGCAGCGCCATAGACGATGAGGATGATGGAGGGTGGGATGAGAAAGCCGAAGGTTCCCGAGCCCGCCAGCGTACCGATGGCAATGCGGGCATCGTAGCCGCGGGACTTCAGCTCCGGAAGCGACATGCGCCCGACGGTAGCGGTTGTTGCCGCGGACGAACCGGAGACCGCTGCAAAGAGCGCACAGCCGAAGACGTTGACGTGGAGCAGCCGGCCCGGCAGGCGCCGCGTCAACGGGGCCAGCCCCGCAAACATGTCGGACGATAGTCGCGATCGGAACAGGATCTCGCCCATCCAGATGAACATGGGCAGCGCGGTCAGGTCCCAGCTGTTCATCGCGCCCCAGACACGGCGCGCGAAGACCTGGCCGGCCGGCGCCGAAGTAGCCAACTCCATGGCAACGAGACCGACCGCCATGAGCGCAAAGCCCACCCACAGGCCAGACAGCAGAAAGCCGAACAGGACGACAACGAGAATGATGGAGAGAAGCCAGATATCCATCAGCGATAACCCTCCGCCTGCTCGCGTTCGAGTTCAGCCTTGCGGAAGGCCGCTGTCTCGCCGCGCAGTGTGGCGACGAGCTCGTCCACGAGCGCCACGACGAAGATGACGATGCCGAGTGTCATGACCGCCTGCGGAAGCCATAAGGGGATCGGGATCAAGCCATAGGAGACCGAGCCGCGCGCATGGGACGCCACCGTCTGCCAGCCTACGAACCAGGCCGCAAAACACATGAGCCCGATGGCGATCACGAGCACCAAGGCGGTCAGCAACCGATCGGCGCCAGACGGTAGGAAACGAAGGACCAACGTGACCCGGACATGGCCGGCAGACCGCAATGTGTAGGGTAGTGCCAGGAAAGCCGCCGCCACGAACAGAAAGCCGCCAAACTCCGCAAGCGACGGAACAGCGAAGCCAAAGCGGCCCACGCCGAGCCAGACGCCGATACGGTCCGCCATGCGGCCAAGCACCTGAAGGAATACCAAAGAGGCGATGATGACCATCGCCAGGCACGCCCCTGCGAGCGCGCCGGCATACAGGCCGTCGAGAGCCTTGCGCATCGACTTGTCCCCGAAAATGGAACGGGCGGGTGATGCACCCGCCCGTGTTGGAAGACTAACGGTTGCGGTAGGCTTCGACCACCGCCTGACCTGCATCGCCGGCCTGGGCTTCCCACTCGGCGGTCATGGTCTGTCCGACCTCCTGCAGCTTGGCCGCGAGCGCCTCGGAAGGCTGCATGATGATCATGCCGCCCGCTTCAAGAGCCGCGATCTTCTCGTCGGTCTCGGCCCGCGACATGTCCCAGCCACGCGCCTCGGCTTCGGCCGCCGCCTCGAGCAGCGCTGCGCGCTCTTCATCCGACAGCGCCTCGAAGGCATCCGTGTTGACGAAGACGATGTTCTTAGGCAGCCAGGCCTGTGTATCGATGTAATGGGTGGTGAAGTCCCATGCCTGCGCGTTGGCGCCGGTCGAGGGCGAGGTGATCATGGCCTCAACACGGCCGGTCGAAAACGCGGTCGGAATGTCGGTTTCCTCGACCTGGGTCGGCGTCGCGCCCAGAAGCTCGGCCAGCCGCTCGGTGGCGACGTTGTAGGCACGGAAGGAGAGGCCTTCCATCTGGGCCGGCTCGGTGACTTCCTGGCGCAGATAGAGGCTCTGTCCCGGCCACGGCACCGCATAGAGAACGGTCAGGCCCTGTTCGGCCAGCGCCTCGGCGACGGCCTCGCGCGAGGCTTCCCACAGCGCTTCCGCGTCGTCATAGGAGGCGGCCAGGAAGGGAATAGAATCGAGTGCGAAGATCGGGTCTTCATTCGCCAGGCGCGACAAGAGGATCTCGCCGATCGGCACAAGGCCGTCGCGCACCGCATCCTTGATCTCGGCATGGCCGAACAGGGAATTGGCCGAATGGACCGTGATGTCGATGGAGCCGTCGGTCTTCGCGCGCAGATCGTCGGCAAACTGCATGATGTTCTGGGTGTGGAAGATGCCGTCGCCATAGGGGGTCGGCATGTCCCAGGCGTTCTGGGCCATTGCCGGCGCCACGAGAAGCGTCGCCATGGCGACTCCGGTCAGTGCAGCCTTGGTGAAATGTTTCATGACCTGAATTCTCCCTCTGTTGGTTGCAGAAGTACGTGATCCTCTGCGGCGCCATTACGTGGCGTCAAATCAGAGGTTGACTGCACATTGGCAATTTGTCAACGATTTGTAAGTGAGCGGCGCAGCGGCGTTTCGCAAAGGCGGGATCGGAGGAAAGTTCATGTCGAGTTCGGATCGGGGCAGCCAAGGCCGGTGGGATTTCTGGATCGATCGGGGCGGCACCTTCACCGACGTGATCGGGCGCGACCCCGCTAGCGACATCCATCCGCTCAAGCTCCTATCCGAGAACCCGGAAGCCTATGAGGATGCAGCGATCGAGGGCATCCGCCGCCTGCTCGGCGTGGCGCCCGGCGCGGCCATGCCGTCAGACATCATCGGAACCGTGCGCATGGGCACCACGGTCGCCACCAATGCGCTGCTCGAGCGCAAGGGCGACCGGACGCTTCTCCTCATCACCCGCGGCTTCAAGGATGCGCTACGCATCGCCTACCAGGCCCGACCCGACATCTTCGCCAAGGAAATCGTGCTTCCCGAACAGCTTTACGAGCGTGTGGAGGAGGTCGAGGAACGGCTCATGGCCGATGGCGCGCTGGAAATGCCGCTTGATCTGGACTCCGTTCGCCCAGCGCTGGCAAACGCCCGCGCCGACGGCATCGACGCCGTCGCCATCGTACTCATGCATGCCTGGCAGAACCCGCAGCACGAAGTTGCCCTGGCCGAACTCGTGCGCTCCATGGGCTTTGCCCAGGTTTCCGTCAGCCACGAAGTCTCGCCGCTGATCAAGCTGGTCGGCCGTGGCGACACTACGGTGGTTGACGCGTATTTGTCGCCGATCCTGCGTCGCTATGTCGAGCGGGTGGCCGGCACACTCGGCGCCACGCCGCCCGGCGAACCCGGCCCGACACTGCAATTCATGATGTCGTCGGGCGGGCTTACGGCGGCAGAGAAGTTCCAGGGCAAGGACGCCATCCTTTCAGGTCCCGCCGGCGGCGTGGTCGGCATGGTGCGTACGGCGGAGCTCGCCGGCTTTCCGCGCGTCATCGGTTTCGACATGGGCGGCACCTCGACCGACGTCGCCCATTCGGCGGGCGAGTTCGAGCGCGCCTTCGACACCGAGGTTGCCGGCGTGCGTATTCGCGCGCCGATGATGCGCATCCACACCGTGGCGGCCGGCGGCGGCTCGATCCTGCATGCCGATCCTGGCCGCTTCCGCGTCGGCCCGGATTCGGCCGGCGCCGATCCCGGTCCCGCCTGCTATCGCCGCGGCGGCCCGCTGACGGTGACCGACGCCAACGTCATGCTAGGCAAGCTCAACCCGGAATTCTTCCCCCCGATCTTCGGCCCGAACCAGGACCAGCCACTGGACCGCGACGCGGTGGCGGCCAAATTCGCGGAGATTGCGCGCGAGGTCGGTGAAGGCCGCTCGCCCGAGGAGGTCGCCGAAGGCTTCTTGAAGATCGCGGTCGAGAACATGGCCAACGCGATCAAGAAGATCTCCGTCCAGCGCGGCTACGACGTCACCCGCTATCTGCTGAATTCCTTCGGCGGCGCCGGCGGGCAGCATGCCTGCCTGGTGGCCGATGCGCTGGGCATGGAAAACATCCTCATCCACCCGCTTTCGGGCCTGCTTTCGGCCTACGGCATGGGGCTTGCCACCGTCACCGCCAGCCGCCAGCAGGGCCTCGTTCAACCGCTTTCGCCCGAAAGCACCGCCGCCATCTCGGCCCTCGAGAGCGATCTCGCCGCCGCGGTGCGCCGCGAACTGGCCGAGCAGGGCATCGCCGATGATGGCATGACGACCCGCACCAAACTGCATCTGCGCTATGACGGCACCGACACCACGCTCGACGTCGCCTTCGATGGCGATCTCGATGCAGCGCGCGCGGGCTTCGAGGAGATGCACAAGGCGCAGTTCGGCTTCATCACCCCCGACAAGCCGATCACCGTGGAAGCGGTCGAGGTCGAGGGCGCCGAGATCGCCGATACCAGTGCCGCCGAGACAAAATCGGCGCTGCAGGAGGCCGATGCGGCAACCGACACCACGCGGAAAATCTTCTCGGGCGGGCAATGGCGCGAGGCCGGTATCTTCCGCCGCGAAGGGCTTGCCCCCGGCAACCGCGTCAAGGGCCCTGCCCTGATCATCGAGGACAACCAGACCATCGTTATCGAGCCCGGCTGGACGGCGCGCATCACGGACGCCGACCATGTCGTGCTCTCCCGCCACGAGAAGATGCAGCGCAGCCAGGCGATCGGCACGAAACAGGCCGACCCGATCCTGCTCGAGGTCTTCAACAACCTGTTCATGAACATCGCCGAACAGATGGGCGTGGCGCTGCAGAACACCGCCCATTCGGTCAACATCAAGGAGCGGCTCGACTTCTCCTGCGCGGTCTTCGATGCCGATGGCGCGCTGGTGGCGAACGCCCCGCATATGCCGGTGCATCTGGGCTCAATGGACCGCTCGGTGGAAACGATCATCCGCCTCAATGAGGGCAGGATCCGGCCCGGCGACGTCTTTGCGCTCAACGCCCCCTATAATGGCGGCACGCATCTGCCCGACATCACGGTCGTGAGCCCGGTCTTCGACGGCGACGGCAAGGAGATCCTCTTCTGGGTCGCCTCGCGCGGCCACCATGCCGATGTCGGCGGCACGGCGCCCGGCTCCATGACCCCGCTCGCCACCACGGTCGACGAGGAAGGCGTGCTGATCGACAACTTCATGCTCGTCGACCAAGGCACCTTCCGCGAGAAGGAACTGCACGAGCTTCTCACCGACCACCCCTACCCCTGCCGCAACCCGGCCCAGAACATCGCCGACCTGAAGGCCCAGATCGCCGCCAACGAGCGCGGCATTGCGGAACTGCGAAAGATGGTCGCCGAATTCGGGCTCGACGTCGTGCAGGCCTATATGGGCCATGTCCAGGACAACGCGGCCGAAGAGGTCGCGCGCCTGATCGGCCGGATCGAAGATGCGCAATACGAATACCCGACCGACACGGGCCAGGTGATCAAGGTCAAGATCACGGTCGACCGCGACAGGCGCGAGGCGACGGTGGATTTCACCGGCACATCCGCTGCGATGGAAAACAACTTCAACGCGCCCGAACCCGTCGCCCGGGCGGCCGTTCTCTACTGCTTCCGCGTCATGGTGGAATCGCCGATCCCGATGAATGCCGGCTGCCTGCGGCCGATCCGGATCGTCATCCCCGAAGGCTGCATGCTCAAGCCCGCCTATCCGCGCGCGGTGGTGGCCGGCAATGTCGAGACCTCGCAGCACGTCACCAACGCCATCTTCGGCGCTCTGGGCGCCATCGCCAACAGCCAGGGGACGATGAACAACCTTACCTTCGGCAATGACGAGTACCAGTATTACGAGACGATCTGCTCGGGTTCGCCGGCCGGCCGCATGAACGATGGCCGTGGTTTTGCCGGCACGTCGGGCGTCCATGTCCACATGACCAATTCGCGCCTCACCGACCCGGAAATCCTCGAAATGCGTTTCCCCATCATGCTGGAGAATTTCGCATTGCGCCCCGGTTCCGGCGGCAAGGGCGCATGTCCGGCCGGCGACGGTACGACTCGCACGCTGCGCTTCCTGAGAAAGATGGACTGCGCCATCCTCTCCTCGCACCGCACGCTGGCCCCGCAGGGCATCGCCGGCGGCGGCGAGGGCCTTCCCGGCCGTACCGAGGTGCGGCGCCTGGATGGCAGCGTGGAAGTCCTGAAGGCCTGCGACCAGACGATGCTGGAGGCAGGCGAGGCCGTGACGGTGGTGACCCCCACGGCCGGGGGCTACGGCACGCCATGAATCAAGCAAACTGCGCAGCAGGCTGCTCGAAGCAATTGTTGCGCGGTGCATTTCACATTACCGCGAATTAACGTCTGAGCCGCAACAATCGCCACAATATCAGGTTGGTCTCTGGACGGAGGCCAACCATGAACACATGGACAAACGATATGGAGCGCAAGTCGGTCAGCGTCTGGACACCTTGGGGAGAGCAGAAGCTCGCTCACGAGGAGAGCCGCAAATCGAGGTTCCGGCGCAAACTGGAACTGCGGCGCACGCACAAGGAACGCAAACCCGCCAAGTTCCAGGCAATTGCCCCCCGCGACTGACAACGCAACTTCGCGGGTTTGCCGCAAATGAAGCCGGATCGCTGGCAAGGCAACGGCCGGTAGCTGGATGTCTTCTGCGTTGCTTTGCCGGTAGCCATCACGCGTAGCCATTGCGCCGGGGCAGCGCCGACAATAGATGTGCGGCAGACAAACCGCTAAAAGCCGCCTCGATCTCGGGACCTTTTTCATGAACGACATGACGGACACGACCAAGCTGACGGATATGGTGACACGCTTGGTCGAAGAGGCGCGGCGCGCTGGCGCCGACGCGGCTGATGCCGTCACGCTTCGTGCCCGCTCGCAGGGAATCACGGTCCGCCTCGGCAAGGTCGAGAGCACGGAGGCATCCGAGAGCAACGACATCGCACTGCGTGTTTTCGTGGGGCACAGGACCGCGAGCGTGTCTGCCAATGCGGGATCGGACCCCGCTACCCTTGCCGAACGAGCCGTGGCGATGGCGCGTGTTTCGCCGGAGGACCCGTATCAGGGGCTGGTGCAAGGCGATCTGCTGGTGTCGAATCCACGATCGCTCGACCTTTTGGACGAAACGGAAATCAGCTCCGACCAGTTGCGCGAGAGCGCGCAGGCCATGGAAGAAGCTGCGCTGGCGGTTGCAGGCGTGACCAATTCAGGCGGCGCTTCGGCGAGCGCCGGCATGGGTGGCCTGGTCCTCGCCACGTCGAACGGTTTCGTGGGGCACTATGCACGCTCGCGATTCTCGCGGTCGGTGAGCGTCATTGCCGGTGAGGGTACGGCGATGGAAAGGGACTACGACTACTCGATGCGGCTGCATCTTGCCGACCTGGAAGCGCCGCAGACGATAGGACAGCGTGCTGGCGAACGTGCCGTGCGCCGGCTGAACGCCCGCAAGGCGCGCACCGGCCCGGCCACCATCATCTATGATCCGCGCGTGGCGCGCGGCATAGCCGGCCATCTGGCAGGAGCCATCAATGGCGCTGCGGTGGCACGAAAGACAAGTTTCCTGCGCGACCGTATGGGCAAGCAGATCGCGTCAGCTGCAATCACGGTCACCGACGATCCCCTGCGTCCACGCGGCCTTGCCTCGCGCCCCTTTGATGGAGAAGGCGTCGAGGGCGAGGCGCTGGTCATGGTCGACAAGGGCGTGCTCGGCCATTGGTTCCTGTCTCACTCTGCCGCCGCCGAATTGGGTCTCAGGACCAACGGACGGGGGTCGCGTTCGGCTTCATCGGTCTCGCCCTCACCTACCAATCTTGCCATTGAAGCTGGTGAGACCAGCCCGCAGGAATTGATCGCCTCCATCAAGTCTGGCTTCTATGTGACGGAGGTTTTCGGCCAGGGCGTCAACATGGTGACAGGCGAATACAGCCGAGGCGCTTCGGGTTTCTGGATCGAGAATGGCGAGTTGGCCTATCCAGTATCGGAAGTGACCATCGCAGCCAATTTGAAAGACATGTTCATGAACATGGTGCCAGCAAATGATCTCGACCGCGCCCATTCGGTCGCTGCGCCTACATTGCTGGTGGAAGGAATGACAGTTGCCGGAGAATGATCTGGCTCAGATTTCCCTGGACCAGGAGTTGGAACTCCTGATCGCATCGGCGCAGCGCGCCGGTGAAATCGCCATGACATTCTTCCGACAAGACCCCGATGTCTGGACGAAAGCCGGCGACTCCCCCGTCAGCGAGGCAGATATCGCTGTCGATGCCTTTTTGCGGGAAACGCTGCTGGCGGCTCGGCCGGGTTATGGCTGGCTGTCGGAAGAGACCGCGGAAACAGTCCGTGCTGACGACGCCGGCAGGACCTTCGTCGTTGATCCCATTGATGGGACCCGCGCATTCATCGAGGGGCGCAAGAGCTGGTGCGTCAGTGTGGCCATCGTCGAGCAAGGAAGGCCCGTTGCAGGCGTACTGGATTGCCCGGCACTGTCGGAGATCTACTCGGCAGCGAGCGGACAAGGCGCATGGATGGACGGTGTCGCGCTCAGGGTCGGGCCACCATCAACCCCTGCGCGACTGGCCGGTCCTCGCAATCTGGTCGACAGCCTGAAGCCGCCGACAATCGACATCAGACGAATGCCTTACGTCCCTTCGCTCGCCTATCGCATCGCGATGATCGCGGGCCGGGCACTTGACGCCACTTTTGTCAGGCCAAATGCCAACGACTGGGACCTTGCCGCAGCCGATCTCATACTCGAAGAGGCTGGCGGTCAGCTGCTGACATTCGACGGCCAGGTACCGCGTTACCTGCGCGAAGACCCGCGGCACGGCGCGTTGTTGGCAGGCAGCGGCGGCTTGCTGTCGGAATTGGCTGCAGCAGCAGCAAAAACGGGATATTGAATCGTCGAATGGATGGTTTCAAAATCTTCGAGACTCCTCTACAGCCACCTTACTGAAACGCGCGCAGGGGCAGACCGCCACCTGCGGCTCCAGCAACGACAAGACATCCGATGACCCAGGAAGAAGCCCAGAAGCAGTTGCTCCACCTCGTGTTCGGCGGAGAACTCAAGACATTGCAGAGCATGGATTTCCGCGATCTCGACAATCTCGACATCGTCGGCATCTTTCCGGATTACCGCTCGGCCGAATTGGCCTGGCGCGCAAAGGCTCAGGCAACCGTGGACAATGCGCATATGCGCTACTTCATAGTCCATCTGCACCGTCTTCTCGAGCCCGATGCAACCGGGGGCAAGCAGTCCTGAGTTCGATGGCGGAACAACCAACCGCACGTGCCACACCAAAGGCAGGCCGTCACCGCGCAAATCGCAGGCGACCCCTGAAGGCCCTTTGGGGCTCTGTCCGCGGACCGCTCAGACGCTCACGGCTCGTGAAGGGCCTGCTGTCGTCGGCCATCGCTGCGGCGATACGTTTCATCGATCTCACCAACAGGCGAGTGTCAGGGTCCTGTGACCCGGACGAGGCGGCCGAGCGGCTCACTCCTGCAATCGGCGCGCTCTGGCATGGCCAGCACATTCTGGCCCCCATGGCCAAACCCAAGCGTAAGCCGATGGTCGCGTTGTTCTCACGCAGCGCCGATGCGGAACTGAATGCCCTGGTTGCCGAGAAACTGGGCTTCGAAGTCGTTCGCGGCTCTGGTGGACGACCAGGCACGTCTAGAACGGAAAAAGGCGGAGCCAAAGCGCTGATTTCACTGAAGCGCTTTCTGGATCAAGGCACCAGCATCTCGATGATCGCGGACATTCCTCATGGAACACCCCGAGAGGCGGGCGCCGGCATTGTCATCCTGGCCAAGATTTCGGGGCGACCCATCGTGCCCATCGCGGTCGCGACCAGCCGCCGGAAGGTGCTGCGATCCACCTGGGACCAAACCACTATCAATCTGCCCTTCGGCCGCAGCGCGCTGATCATCGGGGATCCCATTCACGTGCCTGCAGATGCAGACAGCGAGACCGTGGAACAACTTCGGCAGGAGGTCACGAAGAGCCTCAACCAGGTGACCGAGCGGGCTTACAGACTTGTGGACGCCGTCGCATGAGCGAACGCTGGGCGCGAGCCATCCTGACCACCTATCGCTGGATGGGAGCAGCAGCCTATCCACTGATCGGCGGATATGTTGCCTGGCGCGCAAGCCGGGGCAAGGAGGAGGCCGCGCGGCGCAAGGAGCGCTACGGCAAGACCGAATTCAAACGACCGCAAGGTCCTCTCGTCTGGATGCATGCCGCCAGCGTTGGTGAAACGGTTTCGGTCGTACCGTTGATCGAGCATATCCTCTCTTTCGGCATCAATACGGTGCTGACGACGGGAACAGTTACATCCGCACAGGTTGCCCGGGAGAGGCTGGGCGATCGTGTCATTCACCAATATGTGCCTCTCGATCTCAAGCCAGCCGTAAGCCGGTTCCTCGATCACTGGTCTCCTGATCTGGCCATCATTGCGGAATCGGAAATATGGCCCATGACGATTCTCGAGCTCGGTGCGCGTCGCGTGCCCCAAGTGCTCGTCAATGGGCGTCTGTCAGACAATTCCTTCGCCAGCTGGAAAAAGCGTCCGTATCTCGCGGAAGCGTTGTTCGAGAATCTCGCCCATGTGATCGCTCAATCGGACGTTGATGCGGAACGGTTCCTGATGCTTGGCGCCCGCCCTGTGACCGTGTCGGGCAACCTGAAGGTCGATTCGCCGCCGCCTCCCGTGAACGAGAGCATCCTGCGCGAGTTGCACGCGCAAATCGGAGACAGGCCTGTCTGGGCAGCCATTTCCACGCACGAAGGCGAGGACGCCATTGCCGCGCGGGTGCATACCCGGCTGAAGAACCGACAACCCGATATTCTGACAGTCGTGGTGCCCCGCCACCCAGAGCGTGCGGAAGCCATTGCTGCCGAACTGGCGGAACTGGGTCTCAAGGTTGCCCGGCGCACCACGGGAGACCCTATCACGGCCGACACGGACATATTCCTTGGCGATACGATCGGCGAAATGGGTCTTTACCTGCGGCTGACCGAGATAGCTTTCGTCGGTCGTTCGCTCACTTGGGAAGGCGGGCAGAACCCTCTCGAACCAGCAATGCTTGGAACCGCTGTCCTTGCCGGCCGCAACGTGCAGAACTTCCGCGATTCCTACCAGAAGCTGCTCCAGAGTGGCGGCGCCAAGCTGGTACGCGACGAGGAGATGTTGGCCGGCGCGGTCAATTATCTGCTGAGTAACGATGACATCCGACGCTCGATGATGAAGGCCGGAGAAGAGACGGTAGCACAAATGCGCGGCGCACTCGACCATACGACGGCGGCACTTGAGCCCTACATCCAGCCGCTTGTTGTCAAGTCGCGACTGCACGGCGGTAACGGCTAGGACAGGACGTGGTCAGCGAAGCTCCCCCTTTCTGGTGGCACAAGGCGGATTGGCGAGCCTGGGCGCTCTATCCGGTGTCCCGGCTCTATGGGGCGGTGGCACGCCGACGCCTCGATGCCGCGCGCAGGCATCCCGTGGCGTCGCCCGTTCTGTGCGTTGGAAACTTCATCGTGGGCGGCGCCGGAAAGACACCCATCGCCATCGCACTTGCGCGGGAAGCGCGGCGACACAATCTCAATCCCGGCTTTTTGTCGCGTGGCTATGGCGGCGCCATCTACCATCCGCACCTTGTCGACATCGAACATGACACCGCCCGCCATGTGGGTGACGAACCCTTGGTGCTTGCCCGCACGGCCCCGACGGTGGTCACGCCCAACCGCATGGAGGGCGCCGAACTCCTTATCACGCATGGCTGCGATTTCATCATCATGGATGACGGGTTTCAGAGCGCCCGCATCCATATCGACTTTGCCTTGATGGTGGTCGATTCGCTCCACGGAATTGGCAACGGCCATACGTTGCCTGGCGGCCCGCTACGCGCAGGGCTCGTCGATCAGATGCGGCACACCGACGCGATTGTTAAGATCGGTGATGGGGACGGGGCCGACGAAGTCGTGCGCCAGGCAGCGCGTGCCGGCCGGCCCGTGTACCACGCCCACGTGAAGCCTCGGCTATCTGTTCCCATCGACGATCATCCATTGCTGGCATATGCAGGTATCGGCCACCCGGAAAAGTTCTTCCGTACCGTCGAAGAGATGGGCGGCAAGATTGCTTTGCGCCGGCCATTCTCGGATCATCACGTGTACACTGATGAAGAGGCCCACGATCTTGTTCGCCAGGCGCAGGAGTCCGGCTGGCAACTGGTAACGACGGAAAAGGATGCCGTACGTTTCCTTCATGGGACGCCGGCGCAGCGGGCGCTTGCCGCGGCCTCAAAGGTTGTCGAGATCGATGCTCATTTCGAACTCGGCGTGACGGCTCGATCCATCATCGATGAAACGATGTCGGCGTGGCGAAAGCGGCGCCGCTCACAGACCTGAAGCAGCGCGCGGCACATATTCCAGTTCCCGCTTGAGAGACGCAGCAGCGTCCACGTACGGTTCCTGGCGGGCAACGCTCCAGTATTTCAACTCGTCCAGAGGTATCGAGCGCCCTGTTACCACGCAGCGCACGAAGGCCCCTGGCGTGACGACCTGAAAGTCACCGTCCAGAAAACGGATTCGTGCTTCTCTGCCCCCGGGACCCTCAAAACGGTTCATTATTCTCGCCTCTTTGCGGATGTTTCCGCCACAAATCGCACTGCACGTCAAGCACAGGCAGCACCGGACGACGCTCGGCCAACGAGCCGCCGGATCATCGCAACCGCCGAGGTCAGATGTCCGCTGCTTGAAACCCTGCTTCAGCGGCGACCGAAAAGGCGCTCAATGTCTGCCAGTTTCAGTTCAATATAGGTCGGTCGACCGTGATTGCAGGTGCCAGAACCCGGCGTGGCCTCCATCTGTCTCAGCAGCGCGTTCATTTCCTCGGGCTTCAGCCGGCGTCCCGAACGCACGGAGCCATGGCAGGCCATGGATGAGGCAATCCGGTCGAGCCGCGCCTTCAACGTATCGACCGTATCGTCCTCGGCGACTTCGTCGGCAATATCGCGCACCAGTGCCGCGACATCTATCTCTCCGAGGATGGCTGGCGTTTCTCGCACGATGACCGCGCCAGGGCCGAACCGCTCCAGCCCGAGCCCGAAGCGTGACATCAGTTCGGCATGACGCGCCAGCCTGTCGGCATCTTCTTCGGGGAGATCGACGATTTCGGGGATGAGAAGCATCTGCGCTGGCAGCGGCCGCGAATGCAGTGCCTGCTTCATGGCCTCGTAGACCAGCCGTTCATGCGCGGCGTGCTGGTCGACAATGACCAGCGCGTCCTGCGTCTGGGCAACGATGTAGTTCTCATGGATCTGCGCCCGCGCGGCGCCAAGCGGGCTCGAATTGAGATGCTCTGCGCCTGGCACTTCTGGTCGTACATCGGCGCTCGCGAAGCCATTGATGTCGAATGCTGCCTGTCCGCTATCGGCGAAACCGAGCGGCGCGTGGAAGTCGTGGCCAACCGCACGTTCACGGTGCGCCGGTACGTGCGGCCTTGAAAACGGCACCACCTCACTTGGGCGGAATGCTGCGGCCATCGAGGCGGCGGCACTGGTCGAGGCCCTGACGCCGGCAGTCGACAGGGCTTGCCGGATCGCCCCGACCACTAGTCCGCGAACCAGGCCAGGGTCACGAAATCGCACATCTGCCTTGGCCGGATGCACGTTCACATCGACGAGCGCCGGATCAAGCTCGATGAACAGCGCGGTCACCGGATGGCGGTCGCGGGCAAGAAGATCGGCATAGGCACCGCGTACCGCGCCCGCCAGCAGGCGGTCGCGCACCGGCCGCCCATTGACATAGGCGAATTGCTGGAGGGCGTTGCCACGGCTATAGGCCGGGACCGAAACGAGACCGGTGAGCCGCACACCCTCACGCTCGGCTTCTATCTCGACAGCGTTGTCGACGAATTCATTCCCCAGAATGCCGGCCATCCTGTCTCGGCGTCCCTGCGGATCATTCGCAAATGCCTCCAGGTCGAGCGTAGAACGGTCGGTTCCTGACAGAACGAAGCGCACATGCGGAAAGGCAATGGCGATGCGCTTTACCACCTCGGCAATGGCGCCAGCCTCGGCACGAACGCTCTTCATGAACTTCAGGCGTGCGGGCGTGGCAAAGAACAGATCGCGCACTTCGACCAGCGTGCCGGGATTCGCTGCCACGGGGCGGGGCGAGGACACTTTCCCGGCCTCGACAGTGATCTCGGCACCCTCGCCCGCCCCTCGCAGACGAGAGCGGATCGACAACCGCGAGACCGACCCGATGGACGGCAACGCTTCGCCGCGAAAGCCGAGCGAACGGATGTCGTCTATGCCGCCATCCAGTTTGGACGTGCAGTGGCGACCGACAGACAGCGGCAATTCCTCGATCGGCATGCCGCATCCATCGTCACTGACCCGGATTAGCGACAACCCGCCCCCTGCGGTGGCGATCTCGACACGAGCCGCGCCTGCATCCAACGCGTTTTCAACCAGTTCCTTGACGACACTCGCCGGCCGTTCAATCACCTCTCCGGCGGCGATCTGGTTGATGGTTGTCTCTGGAAGCTGGCGAATGGGCATGGCTCAGCATAGGCGGATTCGACCCTTGCGCGATAGCGAGGGGAAGTCGCATCCACAAACGCGCGCCAAGCCTGCATCCTACCTCCGCGATCGCCAAACAGCGATGGAGGCTCAGTAGCGCAGCAGATCTTCGATCTCGATGCTTCGTTCGCGCGTCATGCCATACATGCAGGAAGCACCATCGATTGCCGCAATGGTCCCTTCTCCGCCCCGGTAGAAGGAACAATTGGCATCGCGATAGACGATCCAGGCCCGCTGCGCCTCCTGCAGTCCGGCGCGACGAGAAGCCGGCAGGAACTCCATGGCTTCTCGATAGCCCGAGTTCAGCCTGCCATCCCAGATGTCGTGCAAGTCGGATAGGCATTCGACAATATCAACCGTCGTCTGCAACGTCCCGCACTCCAGATAGTCCGGATCTTCCCAGGTATTGGCATGAACGGCCTGCGTTCCGGCCAGCAGGACCGCCAACGACATGGCGTACATCGTCTTCATTGCAGGAACTCCACCCGACGGACGTCCGCGGTCACGAGATTTATCCATGAGCCGGCATCGTCGGCAAGTGCCTTAAGGCGACTGACAGATATGCCGAATATGCGATCTCCTCCCGCGTTTGACGCATTCTCCCAAAAATGCTTTGGCAACGGGCAACTCCCCCCTAGGATGGGCAAACTGCAACCGGAAAAGAAGAACAATGAACATCGACGTCAAAAGCCAGAGCGCCAAGGCCTCCTTTGTCTGGAACGATCCCTTCCTGCTGGAGGACCAGTTGGAGGAAGACGAGCGCATGATCCGCGATGCTGCGGCAGCCTTCGCGGCCGACCGCCTCGCGCCGCGTATCGCCGACGCCTATATGGAGGAAAACACCGATCCGGCCATCTTCCGTGAGATGGGCGAGGCCGGCCTGCTCGGCGTCACCATCCCCGAGGAGTATGGTGGCGTGGGTGCTGGCTACGTGTCCTACGGGCTTGTGGCGCGCGAGGTCGAGCGCATCGATTCCGGCTTCCGCTCGATGATGAGCGTGCAGTCCTCGCTGGTCATGTATCCGATCCATGCCTACGGCTCGGAAGAGCAGCGCAAGAAGTATCTCCCCAAGCTGGCCTCGGGCGAGTTCATCGGCTGCTTCGGCCTGACCGAGCCCGATGCCGGTTCCGATCCCGGCGGCATGAAGACCCGCGCCGACAAGATCGATGGCGGCTATCGCCTTTCGGGTTCCAAGATGTGGATATCCAACTCGCCCATCGCCGATGTCTTCGTTGTGTGGGCGAAATCTGCCGCCCACGATAACCAGATCCGCGGCTTCGTGCTGGAAAAGGGCATGAAGGGCCTGTCGGCGCCGAAGATCGGCGGCAAGCTGTCGCTGCGCGCCTCCATCACCGGCGAGATCGTCATGGACGGCGTCGAGGTCGGCGAGGATGCGCTTTTGCCCAACGTGTCGGGCCTGAAGGGCCCGTTCGGCTGTCTGAACCGCGCCCGCTACGGCATTTCCTGGGGCGTAATGGGCGCAGCCGAGGATTGCTGGTTCCGTGCGCGCCAGTATGGCCTTGATCGCAAGCAGTTCGGCAAGCCGCTGGCCGGCACGCAGCTTTACCAGAAGAAGCTCGCCGACATGCAGACCGAGATTGCGCTCGGCCTGCAGGGGTCATTGCGGGTTGGCCGCCTCTTCGACGAGGGCAAGATGGCCCCAGAGATGATCTCCATCGTCAAGCGCAACAATTGCGGCAAGGCGCTCGACATCGCGCGTCAGGCCCGCGACATGCATGGCGGCAACGGCATCCAGATCGAGTATGCCGTCATGCGCCACGCGGCCAATCTGGAAACCGTCAACACCTATGAAGGCGCCCACGACGTGCACGCGCTCATCCTCGGCCGGGCGCAGACCGGGATACAGGCGTTTTTCTGACGGCGTTCTGATACGATCGAAAACGAGCGCCGCCGGTGGCCCTGCCCTGGCGGCGTTTCGCTGTCAGGCCCTGAGCTGCCCACCCGTCTGCTTGCTGACATTCTCCACGATCCGGGCGGCCAGCGCCTCGAAATCCTCGTCCGTCAGCGTCTTGTCGACGGGCTGGATCGAGACCTCGATCGCCACCGACTTGTTGCCTTCTCCGACAGATGCGCCTTCGAAGATATCGAAGACGCGCACGCCTGTGATCAGCTTCTTGTCGGCGCCTGTGGCAGCCTTCACCAGGGCCTGGGATTCGACCTCGCGGCCGACCACGAAGGCGAAGTCTCGCTTGACCGCCTGGAAGGGCGAGATGTCGAGGCGCGGCTTGGTGCGCGTCGCCTTGGCCTTCGGCTCCGGGATGGCGTCGACGAAGACTTCAAAACCGCAGAGCGGGCCCGACACATCGAGCACTTCCAGCGCCTTCGGATGAAACTCGCCGAAGGTCGCCAGCACCACCTTGGGGCCGAGCTTGATCGAACCGGAACGGCCGGGGTGATACCAGTCGGGGCCGCCCGCTTCGACCATCAGCTTGTCGACCGGCGCGCCGCAGGCTTCCAACACCGCGATCGCATCGGCCTTGGCGTCGAACACGCCGACATTGGCCGCACTGCCGGCCCAGTGACGGCCCTGGCCGTCCATGCGGGCCGTGCCGCGCCGGATACCCGCGGCAAACCGGCGCTGGCCCTCCGGATGGTCGCCCTCATAGGCACCGGAGACCTCGAACAAGGCGACGTCGGCAAAACCGCGATCGGCATTGCGCTGCGCAGCGGCCACGAGGCCAGGCAGGAGCGAGGGCCGCATGTCGGACATGTCGGAAGCGATCGGGTTGGCGAGCTGGAGTGCCTTGGCGCCCCCGCCGAAGAGCTTCGCGTGTTCGTGCGGGATGAAGGACCAGGTGACGGCCTCCATCATGCCACGCACCGCAAGCGCCCGGCGCGCCGCACGCGTGCGGTTCTGCAGCGTGGTGAGCACGCGGCCATTGACCGTGTTATGCGATGTCAGGGGCTGCGGCGCGATCTCGTCGACGCCGTGGATGCGCATCACCTCCTCGACCAGATCGGCCTTGCCTTCGATGTCCGGCCGCCAGGAGGGGACCGACACTTCGACGACGCCGTCGACTTTGACCTTGCGTGTCTTCTCGTCCGTCATGGAGCCAAGCGTGCCGCCGGTCGAACCAGCGCCGAAACTCTCGGTGGTGTGGGCTTCCGAGACGCCGAAGCCCAGCCGTTGCAGAATGGCGACGCTTTCCTCGCGCGGCACATCGATCCCCGTCAGGCGTTTCACCTCCGACAGCGGGAAGGAAACCGTTTTGGGCGTGTAGCCCTCATAGCCTACGACCTCGCTTTCGGAAGCCTCACCGCCGCAAAGATCGAGTACCATCTTCGTGGCGAGCTCCAGGCCCGGGACCATGAATTCGGGATCCACCCCGCGCTCGAATCGGTAGCGCGCATCGGTGACGATGCCGAGTTCGCGACCTGTCCGGGCGGTGGCGATCGGGTTCCACAGCGCGGATTCGATCAGCACGTCGGTGGTGTTTTCGTCGCAGCCCGAATGCTCGCCGCCCATGATGCCGGCGATGGATTCGACGCTCCCAAGGCCATTGCCGTTGGAAGAATCGACGTCGGCAATCACGCACATTTCCGACGTCAGCTCATACTCGCGTTCGTCGAGGCCCAGGACCTTCTCACCGTCCTTGGCGCGGCGGATGACAAGGTTTCCCTTGACCTTGGCGGCATCGAAGACGTGCAGCGGCCTGCCACGGTCGAAGGTGATGTAGTTGGTGATGTCGACCAGCGCGTTGATGGGGCGTAGATCGATGGCGAGCAGGCGCTGCTGCAGCCATTTGGGCGATGGGCCGTTCTTCACCCCGCGCACCAGCCGCAGCGCGAAGCCCGGGCAGAGGTCGGACGCCTCAATCGTCACCTTCACCGGACAGGGTCCCTGGCCGGCAACAGGCATGAGCGAACCGTCCCTGAGCCGCCCGAGCCCGGCTGCCGCCAGATCGCGGGCGATGCCATGGACGCCGGTCGCATCCGGCCGGTTCGGCGTCAGGCCGATCTCGATCACCGGATCGTCGAGCCCCGCCCAGGTCGCGAAGGGCGTGCCGACGGGCGCATCGGCCGCAATGTCAATGATGCCGTCATGCTCGTCCGACAACATCAGCTCGCGCTCCGAGCACATCATGCCGCGGCTTTCGACGCCGCGGATGTTGCCGACAGAGAGCGTGGTGTCGATACCGGGCACGTAGGTGCCGGGCGCCGCGAAGGCGCCGACGAGGCCCGCCCGCGCATTGGGCGCGCCGCAGACGACCTGGACGGGCTCACCCGATCCCGTGTCGACCGACAGCACGCGCAGCTTGTCGGCATCGGGATGCTTCTCGGCCGTCAGCACTTTTGCAATGACGAATGGCTTCAACGCCGCCTTGTCGTCGACGGATTCGACCTCCAACCCGATCATGGTGAGCTTTTCCACGATCTGGTCCAGGGTGGCGTCGGTCTCGAGATGGTCCTTGAGCCAGGAGAGGGTGAATTTCATCGGGCTACTCTTTCAAATCCTGCCGGTTCAGCACGTCCACCACGCGGAAACGCTCGCAGACGAGTTGCATGTCGGGGGCGAAGCCACCGTTGCGGGCGAAATAGGTCTCATGCGCGTCGCGCCAGTAAGCAAGGGTACCGTCACCCTCCCCCTCATCGCGGGCAAAACTCTCGTCCACCTCGTCGAAGCGCCTGACGGTCACTTCGATGGTCTCGATCACCGCCGCCGGCCGGTCCTGTCCGTCGAGCACGACGTCGCGGCGGCCCACCTGCGGCATCGGCTCGCCGCCGGGACCGAAGTCCCGCAGCGCGCCGCAGGTCGCCGTCTTGCGCCCCTCGATGGCAAGCGCGAGAAGTTCGTCCGCAAGTGCGGGACTGTCGCCGAAGGAGAAGCGGACAGCGTCTCTGTATTCTGGCGGCACGGTCATGACGAACTCAACCCCGCAAACAGCGTCGGCATGTCGAGCGGCCGGAAGCCGTAGTGCTGGAGCCAGCGCACATCGGCGTCGAAGAAGGCGCGCAGGTCCGGCATGCCGTATTTCAGCATGGCGATGCGGTCGATGCCCATGCCCCAGGCGAAGCCCTGATACACGTCCGGGTCGAGCCCGCCGAAACGCAGCACGTTCGGGTGCACCATGCCGCAGCCGAGGATCTCCATCCAGTCATTGCCCTCGCCGAAGCGCACCTCGCCGGGCTTCGACCGGTCGCACTGGATGTCAACCTCCAGGCTCGGCTCGGTGAAGGGGAAGAAGGACGGCCGGAAGCGCATCTTGACGGACGGCACTTCGAAATAGGCCTTGCAGAATTCCTCCAGTACCCAGCGCATGTTGGCGACGTTGGCCGACTTGTCGATCACCAGCCCCTCGACCTGATGGAACATGGGCGTGTGGGTGGCATCCGAATCCTGCCGGTAGGTCTTGCCCGGGATGACGATGCGGATTGGCGGTTCCTGCACCTCCATGGTGCGGATCTGCACCGGCGAGGTGTGAGTGCGCAGAAGCTTGCGTTCGCCGCTCTCGTCGGGCGGGAAGAAGAAGGTGTCGTGCATCTCGCGCGCCGGATGGCCGGGCGGGAAGTTGAGCGCGGTGAAATTGTAGTGGTCGGTCTCGATGTCCGGCCCTTCGGCGACCGAAAAACCCATGTCGGCGAAGATGGCGGTGATCTCGTCGATGACCTGGCTGATGGGGTGGATTCGGCCACGCTCGGCCGGCGACTGGCGAACCGGCAGTGTCACGTCCACCTTCTCGGCAGCAAGCCGCGCCTCGATAGCCGCGTCGCGCAGATCTGCCTTGCGGGCGGCGATCGCGTCGGTGATGCGGGTCTTCAGGCCGTTAATGGCCGGCCCTGCCGCCTGGCGCTCCTCCGGGCTCATCGATCCCAGCGTCTTCAGCCGCTCCGAGATCGAGCCCTTCTTGCCGAGTGCCGACACGCGCACCGCCTCGATCGCGGCCTCGTCGCTGGCCGCCTCGATCTCGGCCATCAGCGTGGCCTCGAGTGTTTTCAGGTCGCTCATCTGTTCGGTCACTTTTGTCGTGTCCTTTCGGCGAACAAGGAAAAACCCGCGCCAGCCCTGCCAGCGCGGGTTTCCCAATATCAGTTTTCGAATGCTTGGGAAGCGCTGGTCAGGCTCTGACAGCGCTCTCAAAAGCGTTCGGGGTCGTGTCCTTGAGATAGGCGAGCGCGTCCTTCGCCTTGGCGACCAGCGCGCCGAAAGCCTGCGGCTCGTGGATCGCCATGTCGGACAGCACCTTGCGGTCGACCTCGATGCCGGCCTTGTTGAGGCCATCGATGAGACGGCCGTAGGTCAGGCCATGCTCACGGGCGGCGGCATTGATGCGCTGGATCCAGAGCGCACGGAAATTGCGCTTCCGGTTCTTGCGGTCGCGATAGGCGTACTGCAGCGACTTCTCGACCGCCTGCTTGGCGATGCGGATGGTGTTCTTGCGACGGCCGTAGAATCCCTTGGCGGCATCCAGGACCTTCTTGTGCTTGGCGTGGGAGGTAACGCCTCTCTTTACGCGTGCCATGTCATGATCTCCTTAAATTCGTCCGAGGCTCAGAGTCCGCCGCCGTTCGGCAGATAGTTCTTCACGACCTTCTTCCCATCGGGTTCGGCCAGAACCATCATGCCGCGCGCGTCGCGGATGAACTTGTTGGAACGCTTGATCATGCCATGGCGCTTGCCGGCGGCGGCCGCCTTGACCTTGCCGGTGCCTGTGATCTTGAACCGCTTCTTCGCAGAAGATTTCGTCTTCATCTTGGGCATTTTGCTACTCCATATTGTTTCGCTCACGCCATGTCCGCGATGCAGACGGCTCCGCGTGGTGCCGGATGACCGGCGACGGTCTGTCGACCGCTCCTCGCTTCGCTCGGAATGAATGTGAGCTTTTCAGCATTGAGAACCGCCACGGCATGCCCTGCCGGACGGCTCGACAGGCGCGGCTTATAGCGGCAAGGCGTGCAAAGTGCAACAGGGCTTTGTGCTGCCACCCGCAGCGAGGTCCGCGCTCAAACAGCTGTCATTCAAGGCTTCGTTTCGCTTTTTGTGCCATCATCCAGTAGCGGGTAGTCGCGACGAGGCGGAACTCGATGGACGAGAAATGCCAAGGCAACCAGCGTCACGCAACCGATAAAGACGACGAGGAACAGGTCCGGCCCCGGCACCCCGCCATCGAAACCGAGAATCGGGATAGCGCCGGCCGGCGGGTGCGTCACACGCAGGCCGCGCATGACGAAGATCGTTACGCCTACGCTGAACGCAGCAGCCACCCACCAGCCCGGAAAGGCATAGGATGCGGCAATGTAGATGGCGATCGCAACGAGATAGCCGGCCATGATGTTGATCGGCTGTGCCATCTCACTGGACGGCCGCGCAAACAGCATCACCGAGGTGGAACCCAGTGGCGCGATGAGCAATGGCAGACCTGTCATGAGCGCCAGTTGACCGACGACGATCATGCCGATGATGGCGCCGACTGCCGCCTTGAGGTTCGAGAGTTGATCGACACGCTCTTCGCGGCGGGTCAGGAGGCCCGCGATGAAACGAGGCATCACCACTCCAGCACGACCTTGCCCGAATCCCCACTCTTCATGGCGGCGAAGCCTTCGGCGAAATCATCGATGCCGAGCCGATGGGTGATGATGCCCGAGACGTCCAGCGGCCCCTGAACCAGCGCAATCATCTTGTACCAGGTCTCGAACATCTCGCGACCATAGATGCCCTTCAGCGTCAGCATCTTGAAGATGACCTTGTTCCAGTCGATCTCGAAGGCCGTCGGCGCGATGCCGAGAATGGCGATCCTGCCGCCATTGTTCATCACCTCTATCATGTCGCGGAAGGCCACGGCCGAGCCGGACATCTCAAGGCCCACGTCGAAGCCTTCCCGCATACTCTCTTCGCTCATCACATCATGAAGGTCTTCCTGCGACGCATCGACGACATGGTGGACGCCGAGCCGGCGCGCCAGATCGAGCCGGTATGGGTTGATGTCGGTGATGACGACCTTGCGCGCACCGACCGCCTGTGCCACCAGCGCGCCCATGATGCCGATCGGGCCTGCACCCGTGACCAGCACGTCCTCGCCCACCAGATCGAACGAGAGCGCGGTATGGACGGCATTGCCCAGCGGATCGAAGATCGCAGCGATCTCGTCGGGCACGTCGTCGGGGATGGCCACGACATTATGCGCCGGAAGAGCAACATATTCGGCAAAGGTGCCGGGGCGCTGAACGCCGACGCCGAGCGTGTTGCGGCACAGATGCCCCCTGCCCGCGCGGCAGTTGCGGCACTGCCCGCAGACGATGTGCCCCTCGCCGGAGACACGCTGGCCGACGCGGTAGCCCGTCACGGATGCGCCGAGCTCGGCCACCTCGCCCACGAATTCATGGCCCACAACCATCGGCACGGGAACGGTCTTGGCCGCCCACTGGTCCCAGTTGAAGATGTGGATGTCGGTGCCGCAGATCGCCGAGCGGCGAACCTTGATCAGGACCTCGTTCGGGCCGATCTCGGGGACCGGCACCTCTTCCATCCAGATGCCGGGCTCGGCCCTGGCTTTGACGAGGGCGCGCATCATGCTGGGCATGGGTTGTTCCTTTCATGGCCCGGAAGCATCGTCGCGAAGCCGGCGTGCAATATCCATGCGCTGATGAAGAATGGCGACGATCGCAACATCTCCGTCGTCGCGTCGCTTCCAAAAAACGAAGTGGCTCTTGTATCGAGCGAAGTAGCCTTCGACACCGTACTCCGAGGGGATACGCTGCCAGCCGATCCGCTTTTCAACAATGTCTTCGAAAAGAGCAAACATACCGTCCAGATATGCGTCGGCCTGAGCCGATCCGAACTGTTGAACCGTATGGCGATAAATCTCCTCCAGCCCAGCAGATACGGCCGGCCGGAGCAGATAACGTGTCATCGCCCCCTGCCGGCTCGAGCGCGGGCCCTGATATCATCGGCCGAGACCCGCTCGTACTCGTCGTCCGGCGTGGCAAACGCATCCTGGAGGCGAAGCTTCAGCGCCTCGAAAGCTTCCCGCTCGGCGCGCTCCTTGTCACGGCGGATGAGCGCACGGACATACTCGCTCACATTCTCGAAATCACCGGCGGTCACGGTTTCCATCACATAGTCGCGCAGCGAGCCCGTGATGCGGACGTTCAGGTTCATCGTCTCAGACATTCGCAAGCCTTCTTGATCAACAATATCTACCATATTGTCGCTCATCAGGCAATTATTCCCAGTTCCCGTCCCACCTCTGCAAAAGCTACCACCGCGCGGTCGATGTCTTCGGTGCTGTGCGCGGCCGACATCTGGGTGCGGATGCGCGCCTGACCCTTCGGCACCACGGGGAAGGAAAAGCCGATCACATAGATGCCGTGATCAAGCAGCCGTTCGGCCATCTGCGAGGCCAAGGCCGCGTCGCCGATCATCACCGGGATGATCGGGTGGTCGGCGCCGGCAAGCGTGAAGCCGAGCTTGCCCATCTCCGTCCGGAATCGCTCGGCATTGGCGGCGAGACGGCCGCGCAACTCGCCACCCTGTTCGATCATGTCGAAGACCTTGAGCGAGGTGGCGGCGATGACGGGCGCCAGCGTGTTCGAAAAGAGATAGGGCCGCGAGCGCTGGCGCAACCATTCGACCACTTCCTTGCGCGCGCAAGTGTAGCCGCCCGAGGCACCACCCAGCGCCTTGCCCAGCGTGCCGGTCATGATATCGACACGGCCCTCGACGCCGCAATGCTCCGGCGTGCCGCGCCCGTTTTCGCCCACAAAGCCGACCGCATGGCTGTCATCGACCATGACCATGGCGCCGAATTCCTCGGCAAGATCGCAGATGCCCCTCAGATTGGCGACGATGCCGTCCATGGAAAACACGCCGTCGGTGGCGATCAGCTTGAAGCGGGCATCGCCCGCCTCCTCCAGCTTCGCGCGCAGATCGGCCATGTCGTTATTGGCGTAGCGGTAGCGCCGCGCCTTGCACAGCCGCACGCCGTCGATGATGGAAGCATGGTTGAGCGCGTCCGAAATGACAGCGTCCTCCTCGCCAAGCAGGGTCTCGAACAGGCCGGCATTGGCGTCGAAACAGGACGAATAGAGAATCGTGTCCTCGAAGCCGAGGAAATCGGAAATGCGCGCTTCGAGCGCCTTGTGCTCCTCCTGCGTGCCGCAGATGAAGCGGACGGAGGCCATGCCGTAGCCATAGCGGTCGAGTGCGGCCTTCGCGGCCTCGCGCAGTTCCTCATTGTCCGCCAGACCCAGATAGTTGTTGGCGCAGAAATTGAGCACATGCTTGCCATCAGCCTCGATCTCGGCTGATTGCATCGAGGTGATCACGCGTTCCTGCTTGAAAAGACCCGCGCTCTTGAGCCCGGCAAGTTCGGTGGAAAGATGGGCGCGGAAGGGATCGGTCATCGGCGGACTCTTGATTTTCGGAAAGCGCCAAGCCTAGCCGTAATCCTGTCTCGATGAAATCGCCTTCGATTGGGTCAGGTGCGGTATCCGATACGAAGGCCGCCCCAGTGCCGCCCGCGCACACGTATCGGAGCCGACACATCCTTCATCAGAACGAAATTGCCGCCGCCCATGTCGCGGCGATAGGTCTGCAAGAGGAAAGGTTTGGTATTTCGGCCCGCCCCAAGCCCGGTCCGGTCACCAAAGATGCGGCGGTTGCGGCAGTTGGCGGCATTCCAGACGGGATCATCGCTCTGCGGCTTGGAGTAGATGAGATTGTGGGTCGGCAGATAGCCGTTCCGATCAACCGCCGCGCAGAAGCCGATGCGCTCGTCCATCCCCAACACTGGCTCTTGTATGGGGGGCAAAACGCGGTCCGTGAATGAGGTGAAGCGCGTCATATGCTGCTGGGGATCGCTGTTGGGTATTGGCCTGTAGCTTTCGTCGAAGAGGTCGGAGGCGCTGATGCGGCCCGCATCCATCTCGGCCTCGAACAGCGCGCCGATCTCGGCCGCCTTCCATTTCGCCAGCTCGATCAAAGGTGTGTCGGGCGTCTCGATCCCACTCTGCGCGATAAACAGAATGAAGCCCTCGCTGATGTCGAGAATAGATTGCGAGCGATCGCCTGCTACGTCGAGCTTACTGTGGCAGGCCTTGGTCAAGGAGACGAGTGTCCTCAAGTGTTCACGGACGCCGTGACCACCGTCGATGTTGCGCTGAACGGGATCGGACATCCTGTCGATGCGATCCGTAAGCTGCTCCACGGTATCCACCAAAGACTGGATGGTGCGGGTCGATTCGGCCGCTTCAGCTGACGCTTCAATCGCTGCCTCGGCGGTTTCGGCGCTGTTTCGGGTGAGGTCGGACAGCTCATTTAGCGTACCCTGCAGTTCGGTCAGACTCGTCTCGTTCTGCTTCGTGAAGGTGCCGATCTGATCGGCCAGAACCTTGACCGCATTCCCGATGACCGCGAAGCCCTTGCCTGCCTCTCCCAGTCGGGCAGCTTCGATTGTTGCGTTGAGGGCAACGAGTTGTGTCTCGCGGGCAATCTCGTTGATGGAGGCGCTGTCCTTGCGTACGATGCTGATCGTTTCAGTCACGCGTTCCAGGGCCTGCCTGATGCCGATGACGCCCTGGCTCAACGTCTCGAGGCTTTCCACCGCACCGGCGAGTGTATGCGCTACTGCGTCGGCACTGGTCGCAAGAACGGCACGTGTCTGGCCTGCAGACGTGCGAGCTTCCTCCATCGAGGCAGCGAGCACATTATTGGCTTCATTGGCTTGGTTGGCTGATTGAACCACCTCTCTAAGGCGATCCAACTGAGCGCGACCGAGACCTGCCAGGTCATCGATGAGACCGACAATATCTGCAATCTCGACGCCCAGCCGACTGGCGTGATCGCCGACGGCGCCGAAATCGACTTCGCCATGCGGGTCATCGTCCGCGGCTTCACGGACCTGTGGCAATGCCATTGGGATGATCCTCCTCGAAGATTCGGGGAAGATTCAGCCGTTTCCATTACCGGAAGATTAACCTTAACAGTTGAAGGATCGTCGACGCACAATCTTGAGACGAAAGTCTAATGCCGGCTGGCATTGCATGACTTTGCGGGAGCCAGCAATTGCTGGCTCCCGCTGGCTAATTTGCGAACACGAACAATCACCTTATCGAGGACAGTATCGACTGATGGCTTCAGCCGATACGCCGACAGACATCAGAACTCGTCCCATTCCTCGGCCTTCAGAGCCGCATTGCCATGAAAGCTAGGCGCAGCCTTGGATGCGGGCTGAGGAGCCGACATCCTCGGTTTGGGCGATGCTTTCGGCGCGGAGGAAGGTGCATGCGAAGCGGCCCGCACTCGACCGGTCGATGCCGCTACCCCGATCTTGAACTGGGACAGAAGTTCAAATAGTTCTTCGGCCTGCCGCGCGAGATCATGTGAGGCGGCAGTGGTTTCCTCCACCATGGCCGCGTTCTGCTGCGTACCCTAGTCCATGCTGTTGACGGCAGTGTTGATTTCCTGAAGTCCCGTTGACTGTTCCTTGGATGCCTCGGCGATCGCCTCCACGTTGCCGTCGACCTGAACCACCTGCGCAACGATCTCCTGCAGGGCACGACCGGTGTCGCCGACCAGCGTGACGCCATTCTTCACATGTCCGGTCGAGGTGCTGATGAGTTCCTTGATTTCCTTTGCGGCCTGTGCCGACCGTTGCGCTAGCTCGCGCACCTCCTGCGCGACGACAGCAAACCCCTTGCCAGCCTCGCCCGCACGGGCGGCCTCGACGCCTGCATTGAGCGCCAGAAGGTTTGTCTGGAACGCAATCTCGTCGATGACGCCGATGATGTTGGCGATTTCGCCAGCGGATTTCTCGATCTTGCTCATGGCCTCGACGGCCTGACCGACGACCTCACCCGAACGCTCGGCACTTATCTTGGTCTCACGGACCAGTTGTCCTGCCTCCTGTGCCTGTTCGGCGGCATTGGAAACTGTTGCCGTAATTTCCTCCAGTGCAGCAGCGGTTTCTTCCACGGCGGCTGCCTGCTGCTCGGTTCGCTGGGAAAGCTGGTTCGAGGCGGACTGAATCTCGCGCGACGCTCCGGCAATGGTGCCCGCATTGTCGTGAACCTTCTGCAGGGTCTCGCGCAAGCGACGGGCAGCACCGTTGAAGTCTTGTCGCAGCTGTTCAAGCGCCGGCTGGAAGGGAACATTGAGTTCCTGCGTCAGATCACCTTCGGAGAGCGCGTTCAAGGAGCGCGCGAGTTGGTCCACATTGTCCACGCGCTCGCTGACATCCGACGCAAATTTCACGACCTTGAAGACCTTGCCGTCTGCGTCGAGGATCGGATTGTAGGTGGCCTGAATGAATATCTTCTTGCCGCCCTTCCCAAAGCGCATGAATTCTCCAGAGTAAAATTCTCCAGAGGCCAGCTTCGGCCAGAAATCCCGGTAGTCCTGGCTGGCGACGTAGGACGGCTCGCAGAACATCGAATGATGCTGTCCCTTGATCTCCTCAAGAGAATAGCCAACGGTCTTCAGGAAATTTTCGTTCGCTTCCAGGATCTTGCCGTCGGGCAAGAATTCGATCACCGCCTGAGCGCGCGATATGGCGGCTAGCTTGCCCGCATCCTCCATCGACTTCGATTTTCTGGATGTTATGTCCGACGCAAACTTCACGACCTTCTGGACTTTCCCTCCGCTGATGACGGGGTTGTAGGACGCCTCGATCCAGATCTCGCCGCCACCTTTTGCAAAGCGCTTGAACTCGCCGGCAGAGAATTTGCCGGCCGCCAGCTTTGCCCAAAACTCCTTGTAAGCATCGCTGGCCACCTCGGCCGGATCGACAAACATCCGGTGATGCTGTCCAGAGATCTCCGACAGTTCATATCCGACGGCATTGCAGAAGTTTTCATTCGCACGGATGATTGTACCGTCCGGCTTGAACTCGATAATGGCCTGCGATCTGCTGACGGCATCGAGAATTGCCTTGGCGCCTGATCCGGCTCCAAATCCTAACATCTTATCCCCCACAACCTCGGTTTCGAGAATTCAAGAGTCGATGCCCCCGCAGCGAACTCTTCAAGGAAACAATAGCTCTCCATTTATTTAGAAGGAGTAAAATATATCAGTTGCATCATTATTTTTTAACACTTTCCGGTTGACCGGCGCCGATGGCCGTTAACTCATACGCACGAGCACTGCTCGGTCTCTAATTCCGGCCCGGTTGCCAGCTGATGGCGACCTCAAGACGAGTTGATTGCTCCTTTTCCAGCTTCATATGCTAGTCAACAGAACACGCTGAGGAGATGCCGATGAAACGCCGCACCCTACTCGCCGCTGGCGCGACGACTATTGCCACTCTTTTCGGCGGCTCCGCCATCTGGCGGGCGACAACGCCAGCCAATGCCGCGCCGGAGGGCGATTTCGAGATCGCCCTGACGGATGCAGAATGGCGGGAGCGGCTATCGCCCGAACAGTTCCGGATTCTGCGCGAACACGGCACGGAACGCGCATTCTCCAGCCCACTCGACAAGGAAACCAGGGCGGGCATGTATCATTGTGCGGGTTGCGACCAGGCACTCTACTCGTCCGAAACCAAGTATGATTCAGGAACCGGTTGGCCGAGTTTCTGGGAGGCCGAGGAAGGCGCCATCGGCACGATGGAGGACCGTTCCTTCTTCATGGTCCGCACCGAGTGCCACTGCAGCCGTTGCGGCGGACATCTTGGCCACATTTTTGACGATGGCCCCCCACCGACAGGCAAGCGCCACTGCATTAACGGTCTGGCGCTCAATTTCGTCCCGGCAGACGCTCCCGCCTGATCGTCACGCCAAAGCGACATGATACTGCGCCAAGCAGAAGGCATCCGTTGGTCCTGTCTTGTTCGTTCAGGCTGCCTATTGCAGCCTTATGATGAACTCACCGACAGCATCCGGCTCGGGTAGATACTGGCGACACGAAATCCAGGCAATGGCGGCCCTGGCATGGCCTATCGTCCTCACGAATTTGGCCCAGAACGCCATGCAGACCACGGACGTGGTCATGATGGGTTGGCTGGGCCCCGAAGCACTGGCGGCAGGCACGCTCGGCTTCAACATCTACTTCACGCCGATGATCTTCGGCATGGGTCTGCTGCTGTCCGTGGCACCCATGGTGGCGTTCGAAATTGGCCGCCGTGCACACTCCGTGCGCGACGTGCGCCGAACAGTTCGGCAGGGCATGTGGATCGCGTTGATGATTGCAGTCCCGCTCTGGGCGATCATGTGGCATGGCGAGGCGATCCTCCGCGCCATGGGACAGGACCCTGCTCTTTCGGCAGCAGCGGGTTCCTACCTTCGTGCGATGCAATGGGCTCTGGTGCCCTTCTATTTCTTTATCGTGCTGCGATCATTCGTGTCCGCCCTGGAACGGCCCGGGTGGGCGCTGGCCATCATGCTCCTGGCCGTGGTGTTCAACGCCTTTGCAAACTGGGTCTTGATGTTCGGAAATCTCGGCATGCCAGCTTACGGCATTGTCGGGACGGGCATAGCCACGACGCTGTCGGCAACGCTGATGTTCGCGGGCCTCGCGCTGGTTGTCATCCTGCATCCGCGTTTTCGCCGCTACCGCCTCTTTGGCAGGTTCTGGCGGTCAGACTGGCCGCGGTTCCGCGAGATGCTTCGCCTCGGCCTCCCGATCTCGGGCATCCTTACATTCGAGGTAAGCCTGTTCGGTGTCTCGGCACTCTTGATGGGATTGATTGGAGCGGCTTCGCTGGCCGCCCACGCCATCGCGATCCAGCTGGCGTCGCTTGCGTTCATGGTACCGATGGGCATCGCTCAGGCTGCGACTGTCCGCGTCGGCAGGGCGTACGGCGCGCAATCCGAACAAGGCATAACCAAGGCTGGTTGGTCGGCATTCGGTCTCGGCATTGCCTTCATGATGCTGACCGCCTCGATAATGGTCGCAGCGCCTCTGGTCTTGATTTCCGGTTTTCTGGACACGGCAGACCCGGCCAATGCGGAAGTCGTGCGTCTGGCGGTTCTGTTCCTGGCGATTGCTGCTCTGTTCCAGATCGTTGATGGCGCCCAGGCAGTTGCGGCCGGCATGCTGCGTGGACTTCAGGACACCAAGATACCGATGTTCTACGCAGCCGTTGGCTACTGGGGCATCGGCATGCCGAGCGGGATACTTCTGGCGTTTTGGTTCGGGATGCAGGGTACCGGCATCTGGCTGGGCTTGTGCATCGGACTAGCGGCTGTCGCGCTAATGTTGGTTGTCCGCTGGTTGCGCCGCGATCGCCTGCTGGCCGCACGGGCGCTTAAATCGACAACAGGCTAACCCTAGCATTCAACCCCAGTCTTGCAAAACGTCCTCGATATAGAGGCGCTTTACCGCCACCATCACGACGGCGGCGAAGGGCGTCGCGAGAATGATGCCGGGCAGACCAAAGAGAAGGCCCATAATCACGATCGCGCCGATGATGACCCCAGGCGGCAGATTGACCGCACGACGCTGGATCAACGGCGTCAGAATATTGCCCTCCAGGAATTGTATGAACACATAAACGCCTAACGCATAGAAGACGATCCACCAATCCTGCGCCATGGCAACCAGAACGATCGGGATGCCTGCCAGGATCGGCCCTATGATAGGCACGAAGTTCAGTAGGCCCGCCGTCAACCCGAGAAGGATTGCTCCCGGCATCCCGACAGCCGCCAGCGCCGCCCATACAATCAGTCCGATGATTGTCATGGTAACGAACTGGCCGATCAGCCAGAAACGCAACGTAGAACCGATTTCGTCCAATACCTGGCCGCAACGTCGGCGGCTACGCAAAGGCACCAGCTTGGCCAGACCATCGCGATATAGCTGTGGCTGAGCTGCAATGAACACTCCAAGCACGAGAACGACGACGATGTTGCCCAGCACACCAAACGTCATTTCAAACGCGACCCTCACTTGTCCGAAAAGCCCTGCGGGGTCGGGCAGCCAGTCGGTCCAGCCGCCATCATTCTGGTTTTCTCCATCCGCCTCGTCGCCGTTCTCCTCGACCGATCCGAAATCCTGAACCATTCGCTGCAAACCGCGCAATTCTTCTTCCAGCGTGGCGAGGAGGTCTGGCGTCTGGCCAACTGCTACGGTGCCCACACTGCCGAGAAACGCTGCGAAGGCCGCGCCGGTGGCAAGGCACACAAGCGCCAATCGGATGGCACGGTGCACGGGCAACACCCGGCCGAGCCCGTTGGTCAGTGCATCAAGGAATACCGCGAACAATATACCGGCAAAGATCAGCAGAAAGCCGCTGGCGGCGTAGATGACGACAAACACCGATAGCGCGATGGCCAGAATGACCCCCGCAACAGTCGCGGTCCGCCACGCAAGGCTGGCTCGCTCGGCATCGCTTATCGGTTCGTCGTGATCGTTCACGTTTGTTTCAGGCTCCGGCAGTCGCGCCCGAATAGGGCAACGGCCCGGGCAATATGGGTAGAAAACTGGCAAGGGAGGAATCGGTTCCCAATCCGCCCCGGGAATTGGAACGGGTTTCGCCATGAAAGACTGACACTGGCAATGCGTTTCAGACTGGGACGTTGAGGTCCCTGCCTCACGACCCTATGTTGGATCTCAACCATTGATCGAGGCGAACGACAGATGACATCATTCATTTCCAGACGTCGCATGCTCGCGTTGGCTGCAAGCGCCGCCGGGATGGCGGTGCTACCGATCTACCCTTCGCTGGCAAGTCCCGAAGCCGCGGCTGACGAGGTTGCACGGTTCACTGACGGCCAGACGCCCGAGTCCGGCAAGGTGCGGTTGATCGTGGCTGAGCGCGTGGAAAACGGCAGCGCTGTGCCGCTGGCCGTGGAAGTCGACAGCGCAATGGAGGGCGACGATCTTGTCGAATCGGTCATCGTGTTGGCGGAGCGCAATCCAAACCCGATCATCGCCACCTTCCATTTTTCTGCGATGAGCGGCGCGGCATCTGTTTCCACGCGTGTCCGCCTCGCCACAACCCAGAAACTGATCGCCATCGCCAGAATGTCGGACGGGCGCTACTTCATCGACGAGCGCGAAGTCGACGTGGCCATCGGCGGCTGCGTGACCTGACGAGGAGAAAGACCATGTCCAGACCCCGCGTAAGCCTTCCCGATACCGCGGCCCCCGGCGAGATCATCACCATTCGCGCCCTCATCAGCCATGTCATGGAGAATGGCCAGCGGCGAGACTCGAGCGGCGAGACGGTTCCCCGCCGGATCATCAATCGCTTCACCTGCGACTTCGAGGGCCAGACGGTGTTCGCATGTGACCTCGATACCGCAATTGCTGCCAATCCGTATTTCGAGTTCACGGCCAAGGTTCCGGCAAGCGGTACGTTCTACTTCGAGTGGCACGACGACGACGGATCCGTTTACACAGACGAACGGTCCATCACAGTGTCCTGACTGGCGCTAGGAGAACGCTGTTTCGCCAATTCATGGAAATGCGGAACGAGTTGGCGCCGATTCGATTGAATTGAGCATCAACTGCCCTGCATTCCTTATGCTGCCGTGTGAAATTGGCCTGGGCAGCGGAAAGTACCGATCGTGACCCTAGGAGATGGTGCGTGCAAGCAACGCGTTTGGTGGCAGCTTTGACGACGGTGGCGTCACTTGTTTTTGCCGGGGCGATGGTGCCCGCAAAGGCCGACCGCGATGTTGATCAGATCGATGCCAAGGTCGAGGCGATCATGGCCATTGATGGCGACCCGGCATATGGCGAGTATCTGGGCGGCGAATGCGCCACCTGCCACCGCCGCAGTGCGCCAGCCGAGGGCATCCCCCAGATCAACGGCATTGACGAACATCACTTCGTTCGCGCGATGGTTGAATACCGCGAGGGCATCCGCCTGAACGAGGTCATGCGCACCACCGCGGCGCGGCTGTCCGATGAGGAGATCGCGGCGCTCGCCGCGCATTTCACAGGGTGCCAACAGCACTGAATTTTCGAAGATCACGCAGGCAAACGGTCCGGAGGATCACCATGACCACCAGGTTCAAGACAAACATCAACCGGCGCCATTTCGGCGCGCTTCTTGGCGCGGGCGCCGCCACGCTGGCGATGCCGGCCTATCTGAGGGCGCAGGGGCGGCCACGCGTGGTCGTGGTCGGCGGTGGACCCGGTGGCGCGACGGCAGCCCGCTACATCGCCAAGGACTCCAATGGCGCGATCGACGTCACCCTGATCGACGCCAATGAGAGCTTCACCACCTGCTTCTTCTCGAACCTCTATCTGGGCGATTTCCAGTCCTTCGATGACATCACCCACGATTGGGAGCAACTCGTTGCCAATCACGGCATCACCAAGATCACGGCCTACGCCACCGGCGTCGATCGCGCGTCCAAGACGGTATCGCTCGATAATGGCGACACGGTCGAATATGACCGGCTGGTGCTTTCGCCCGGCATCGACATCGTCTACGATTCCGTGCCCGGCTACTCGCAGGACGTCGCCGAGATCGCGCCGCATGCCTGGCAGGCCGGCCGCCAGACGCAGATCCTGAAGGAAAAGCTCGACGCGCTCGAAGACGGCCAGCACATCGTCATGGTGGCACCGCCAAACCCCTATCGCTGCCCTCCCGGCCCGTATGAGCGCGTTTCGATGTTTGCCCATGTCTTGAAGCGGAAGGGTTTCGAGAATTCGCGGATCTACGTGATCGATCCGAAGCCATCCTTCTCCAAACAGGCACTCTTTGAGGAGGGGTGGGCCCGCCACTATCCGGGCATGATCGAGTGGTACGGCCCCGACATCCATGGAGGCATCGTCAATGTCGATGCCGAGGCCGGTACGGTCGAGACCGATTTCGACACCTTCGAGGGCGCGCTCCTGAACATCATCCCGGCACAGCGAGCTGGTGCCATCGCGCATGAGGCAGGACTCACCAACGAGGCTGGTTGGGTGCCGATCGACCCCTTCACCATGCGCAGTCAGGAAGACGAGGAAATCTACGTGCTCGGCGACGCGACGGTGGCTGGCGACATGCCGAAATCGGGCTTCTCGGCCAACAGTCAGGCCAAGGTGGCAGCAATGAACATCCGTGGCGAACTGACCGACGCCAACGTTTTCCCTGCACGTTACGCCAACACCTGCTGGTCGCTGATCGAGACCAATGACGGCGTCAAGGTCGGCGCGCAGTACCAGCCGACCGAAGAGAAGATCGAGAGCGTTTCGTCGTTCATCTCGCAGACCGGCGAGAGCGACGAACTGCGCCAGGAAACCTACGAGGAAAGCCTCGGCTGGTACGACGGCATCATCGAGGACATGTTCTCCTGAGCCGAAAAGGCCTTAACATCTCAGGCAGCGGCACGCGGCGGGCTTCGGCCCGCCGTTTACTTTTCTAGGCTGCCCGTGATGCAGATTTCTCGTCGGCCGGCAGCTTGCGATCCACGATACGGTCGGTGATGATGGCACCGACCGCCATTGCTGCGAGCGCCATCAGCGCGGTGACGACCAGGATCGACCCGCCCGAAAGCCCCGCACCGACCGTGCAGCCGCCGGCGAGCACCCCGCCAAATCCCATCAGAGCTGCACCGGCGGCGTAGCGGAAGATGGATGGCGTACCGGGCTCGGAAAATGTCTGGATCCGGAAGTCGCCGCCGATCAGCGCACCGACGAGCGCCCCCGCAACGACCCCCGCAAACAGCCCCTGATCCATCCGCGGGACCAGCGACCAGTCGACAAGCAGCGCGCCGGTGGTTGCCACAGGCCGCACGAAGGACAGGCTCTCGACGGGAATGGGATCGAAGAGCTGGGCGGACAGGTGATAGGTAAAGTACCAGCCGACCGCCACGCACAGGCCGATCCCGACGCCACCGATCGCCCGCCAGAAAGAGATGCGCGCGGCAAAGGCGAGCAAGACAGCACCGGCCAGTGCCACGGCGCCGATCACCACGCCCGCCAGCGCGCCGAGGCGGAAATGGCCGAGAATATCGTTGCCGCCGATCGCCGCCGTGTTCCAGAGCGCGGCTACGGGATCGCGCGCCGGAACGAGGAAGCCCGTCAGCGTTGCCATGCCGATGAAAGCCACGACGGTGAGACAGAAGAGCGCGCGCAGATTACCCGTGCCGGTGAGCACGACGAGCCGCGAGACGCAGCCACGCGCCAGCGCCATGCCAACGCCGAACAGGAGTCCGCCGATCAACGCGCCCGACAGGCTCTGCGGCGTGGCGAGGAACCGGGTTTCGCTCAGCAGCAGGTCACCCCGCCACACCATGAACTGGACCGCGAGCAGGGCAACCGCAAAGCCCAGCGCCCAGGTGGCTGCGGCCACGAGCCCCCTGCCCCGCGCGAGATCCAGCACCGCAGTACGCGTGCAGAAGGCACTACGCTGCGCAAGCAGGCCAAAGACCAGGCCAATGGCCGCGCCACCAGCAATAGCCGCGCCGTTCTCGTCCAGAAGATCAATGAGGGGAAGAAAATCCATCTGTAGCTCCGCATGCCGTAGCAGGGACATATAGGCCCGACCGACACATGCAAACCATCCCGTAGAATCCCTCTTTACACATTCTGATAAATCCAGATACTTGGATATATGGATGAAAAGGACGCCCTCGGAGCACTCGCGGCGCTCGGCCAGGAAACCCGGCTCGAGGTCTTTCGTCTGCTGGTCAAGGCAGGCAGAGACGGCTTGCCGGCCGGCGAGATCGCCGCAAGGCTGGATACGGTTCAGAACACGATGTCGGCGCATCTAAAGGTGCTGGCCGGCGCCGGGCTCATCGTGGCGGAGCGTGACGGCAGGACCGTTCGCTACATCGCCGACATGACAGGCTTTCGCGACCTGCTCGCCTTCCTGATGGAGGATTGCTGCGCAGGCGCGCCGGAGCTTTGCCAGCCGGTCATCGAGGCAATCACCTGCACCAGTGCCCCAGAGGAAGATCATGCAATCACGGTCTGACGCAGCCGTCGTACCAGTGCCTCCCGCGGGAATAGGCTTTTTCGAAAAGTGGCTTTCCGTCTGGGTTGCCATCTGCATGGTCGCGGGTATCGCGCTGGGCAACCTCGCGCCTGGCGTCGTCGGTGCACTCGCTGCGATGGAATACGCCTCGGTCAATCTGGTCGTTGCCATCCTGATCTGGGCGATGGTCTACCCGATGATGGTCAATGTCGACTTTGCCAGTCTGGCAAAAGTCAACGACAAGCCGAAGGGGCTGGTCATCACGCTGGTAGTGAACTGGCTGGTCAAGCCGTTCACCATGGCGGCGCTGGCGGTCCTGTTCTTCGATTACGTCTTTGCACCGCTGATCGACCCGGCCGATGCCCAGCAATACATCGCGGGGCTGATCATCCTCGGCGCCGCGCCCTGCACCGCTATGGTGTTCGTGTGGAGCCAACTGACGCGGGGCGACCCGACCTACACGCTGGTTCAGGTCTCGGTGAATGACGTTATCATGATCTTCGCCTTCGCCCCGATCGTGGCAATCCTGTTGGGCGTCACAGACCTGACCGTACCGTGGGAAACGCTGCTGCTGTCGGTCGGCCTCTACGTGCTCCTGCCACTCGTGGCCGGCATCCTCACGCGCCAGCGGATCATTGCGCAATCGCCACCCGGAGAAGGCAACAAGGCGGTCGCCGATTTCACCGCCCGGATTAAGCCTGCCTCGGTGATCGGCCTCCTGGCGACGGTGGTGATCCTGTTCGGCTTCCAGGGCAATGTCATTCTCGAGCGACCGCTGATCATCCTGCTGATCGCCATCCCCCTGCTTATCCAGGCCTATGGCATCTTCTTCGTCGCCTATGTGGCCGCGAAGGCCTGGAAGGTGCCCTTCAACATCGCGGCACCCTGCGCCCTTATCGGCACGTCCAACTTCTTCGAACTGGCGGTTGCCGTTGCAATCGGGCTGTTTGGCCTCAACTCCGGCGCGGCACTCGCCACCGTCGTCGGTGTGCTGGTTGAGGTGCCGGTCATGCTGTCGCTGGTGGCCTTCGCAAATCGCACGCAGCACTGGTTTCCCAAGGGAGAATGAGGCCAATGCCCGTCACCATCTACCACAACCCCGCCTGCGGCACTTCCCGCAACACGCTGGCCATGATCCGCCAGTCGGGCGAAGAACCCGAGGTGATCGAGTATCTCAAGACCCCGCCAAGCCGCGACAGGTTGGTGGAACTCATCTCAGCGATGGGTATCGCGCCCCGCGACCTGTTGCGCCGCAAGGGCACCCCTTATGACGAGCTGGACCTCGACGACGAGAAATGGAGCGACGACGAGCTGGTCGACTTCATGATCGCGCACCCCATCCTGATCAACCGCCCCATAGTCGTGACACAGAAGGGCGTCCGACTGTGCCGGCCCTCCGAGGTGGTTCTGGAGATTCTCCCGAATCCGGACATCGGCATCTTTGAAAAGGAGGATGGCCAGAAAATTCCCGTCAGAGATCACTAAGCTGCCGCAGCTTCACAGCAACCTGCCTCGCCCCAAGCTACATCAGTGTGAATGAGCATCCAATCTTCAGCGTGATCTCAAATATTGAGATTTCTTGTTCAGTCATCAAATGACAGACGATTTATCTCACCGGCTAATTTAACGGCAACGCGGTCGCAGCAATACCGCGATACACGTCACGGTTTATTAAAATATTTGGCATTTATGATGCCGCGCATATACCGACTTCTTCCGCGGACTTTGAGGGGATCGACATGCTGCGGTTTTTCAAATCATCCATCGTCGTGCAGAGCGTTGCGCTGACACTGGTTCTGGTGCTGCTGGGCATCGGCGTCGTGGTTGCAACGATGACATACAACATGCGCCAGACGGTCAACTTCATGGCAATGCAGGACGCCATCAATGCCACCCGAACCATGGCGGTCATGGCGGAGGCGACTGTCAGAGGTATAGACATCGGCATCGATGGAGAGGAACTCACGACCGTGTCTGCGGCAGCGATGCCCGAGCTGCGCAATCACGACCTCGTCGATCGCACCGCGCAGGCCATTGGTGGCGTCGCGACCGTCTTCCGAATGGAAGGCAGCGACTATCTTCGCATCTCGACCAATGTGCTCACCGAGAATGGAGAGCGCGCCATCGGCACAACGCTGGCTGCAGGTCATCCGGCCCAGGCCTTTCTGGCGCGGGGCGAAGCCTATTTCGGACCCGCTACCCTGTTCGGTCGCGATTTCATGACCGGCTACTTTCCTGTGAAGAACGCAGCCGGCCAGAATGTCGGCGTTCTTTTCATCGGCATTCCGATGGCTGTGTACTTTGCCCAGCTTTCGTCGTTGCAGAACTCCCTGATTGCTGTCGGCCTGGCGGTGATGGTGCTGTTTTCGATCGCAACCTTCTTCGTCATGCGCAATCGTATCAAACCGCTGTCCACGCTCACACAAGCGGTTCAGGACGTTGCTAGCGGCAAGCTGGACATCGACATTCCATTCACGAACCGCAGCAATGAATTCGGTCGCATTTCGCGCGCTCTGCAGGACTTCCGCGACAACGCCCATGCTTGCAACGAAGCCGAAGCCGAAGCCGAACGGCAGCGCAAAGCGGTTGACAGCGAACGGGCACGCAACGACGCCGAGAAACAGGCCGTGGACCGCGACATCGATGCGGCGGTGACTGCCCTGGGAGAAGGCCTTGGCGCATTGGCCAATGGCGACCTCTCAGTCAAGATCGAGACGCCTTTCAGCGGCCGGCTGGAAAGGCTGCGGGTCGACTACAACCGCTCGATCGAGGGTCTGAACGTCGCCATCCAGCAGATCCGCGAGAATGCCGCTTCAGTCCGCACAACGTCCGAGGAAATCCGCAATGCAGCCGACGAGATGTCGCGGCGCACGGAACAGCAAGCTGCATCGGTGGAAGAAACAGCCGCAGCGCTTGAGCAGATCACCTCAACTGTAAGCGACTCCACGAAACGTGCCGAGGAGGCCGGCGAGCTGGTCAACCGCACTCGTTCAGACGCGGAACAGTCTGGCGCAACGGTCCGGCGCGCTGTCGAGGCAATGGAACTCATCGATGGTTCGGCTCGCGAAATATCGAACATCATCGGCGTGATCGACGATATTGCGTTCCAGACCAACCTGCTGGCCCTCAACGCTGGAGTCGAGGCCGCCCGCGCCGGCGAGGCTGGCAAGGGCTTTGCCGTGGTCGCCCAGGAGGTGCGCGAACTGGCGCAGCGGTCGGGCGCAGCCGCCAAGGAGATCAAGGACCTTATCCTTAAATCGGGCGAGCATGTCGGTGCAGGGGTGGCACTGGTGGGCGAAACGGGTGAATCTCTTGAGGCCATCGTCCAGCAGGTCAAGGAAATCGACGATCATGTCGCCGCCATCGTCAGCGCGGCGCGCGAACAGTCGAACGGGCTGGCCGAGATCAATTCGGCTGTCATGACGATCGACCAGGGTACGCAGCAGAACGCGGCCATGTCGGAACAGTCGACAGCTGCCAGCCATGGACTTTCCCGCGAAGCTCAACAGCTTGCCGAACTGGTGGCTGGTTTCCGGCTATCGGTCGATGCTGCGATCGGTGCGTCTGCGGACTCGCTTCGCAGGACCGCTGCTGCCATGCAGCATGCGCAAGCCAACGACCAGCGTCTCTCAGCCTGAATCACAATCTGGCCGGCGCCCATCGGCGCCGGCCGCACCCGACGGTCCCTTGCAGCAGGATCGGCCTTAAGCCAATTCCGGGCACCTGCCCCTCCCCGGCCCCGCACGCCCTAGCAGACAAACCCCATAGGCGGTTCGCTGTGGCACCATTTTCGCTCCCAACCGTCTTTTGAAACGCAGTCTTGCTGCCGCGTGAAGCACTCTTCGCGCCGCATCGCATAAGGTCGTGCAAGAGGAATTTCGCCGAGGCCATATATGGCAGATTGTGCGCAACTCCTGCTTGCCGAGAGGAGTGGCGCAGTCGCCGCGGGAGTGTGTGGTATTTTCACTAGCTTGCATATCTGTCCCCACCATGCATCATTCCGGGCGTGACGCACGTGTACTTCGGGCAACGACACCAAGAGGTCGGCCCAGGGGAAGGTTTCGTGCCGCCACGGAGGAGGAGAATTTGAGTGCGGATCAAGGTGTAATCCTCGCTGCTGAGGATTTGACGAAGGAATTCAAGGGTTTCTTCGCTGTAGATGGCGTCAACCTGTCGATCCGCAGGGGATCGATCCACGCATTGATCGGACCCAACGGGGCCGGCAAGACGACCTGCTTCAATCTTCTGACAAAATTCCTGCCGCCAACGCGGGGCAGGATCATCTACAAGGGTCAAGACATCACCTCGATGTCGCCGGCCGACATCGCGCGGCTCGGCATGGTGCGTTCGTTCCAGATCTCCGCGGTGTTTCCGCATCTGTCGGCATTGGAGAACGTGCGGATTGCACTGCAACGGCAGCGGGGCGACAGCTTCGACTTCTGGCGGTCGGAACGCGTCCTCAACGATTTCAACGCGCGCGCCGAAGAACTGCTTGCCGATGTCGGGCTGAGCGCGTTTTCCAGCGTCCAGGCGGTGGAACTCTCCTACGGCCGCAAGCGCGCTCTGGAAATAGCCACCACGCTCGCGCTCGACCCGGAAATGCTGCTTCTTGACGAGCCGACGGCAGGGATGACGCCAGAGGACGTTGAGCGGGTGGCGGCCCTTATCAAGCGCATAGCCGCCAACAGAACCGTCCTCATGGTGGAGCATAATCTGTCGGTGGTCTCGACCATCTCCGACACGATCACGGTGCTGGCTCGGGGCAAGGTGCTCGCCGAAGGCAACTACGAGACCGTGTCAAAGGACCCGCGCGTGGTCGAGGCCTATATCGGAGGTGGACATGGCTGAGGCGGCTGTGACGACGAAAGGCGAGGACCGCGCTTCACTCGCACCGCTGCTCGAGGTGAAGGATCTTGAGGGCTGGTACGGCGAGAGCCATGTGCTGCACGGGATGTCCTTCGAGGTGAAGCCCGGCGAAGTCGTGACCCTGCTCGGCCGCAACGGCGCGGGCAAGTCGACGACCATGAAGGCGCTGATGGGTATCCTGACCAAGCGCAAGGGATCAGTCATCTTCGACGGGCATCAAACGATCGGGCTGCCAGCCCGCGCGATCGCCAAGCTGGGCATGGGATATGTGCCAGAGGAACGCGGCATCTTCTCCTCGCTGTCGGTCGAGGAGAACCTGATGCTGCCGCCCCGGGTAAAGCCGGGCGGGCTGTCGCTGGACCAGATCTACGAACTCTTTCCGAACATCAAGGAACGCCTGTCCAGCCAGGGCACCAAGCTTTCGGGTGGCGAACAGCAGATGCTGGCCATTGGCCGGATCCTGAGGACCGGCGCCAATTTGCTGCTGATGGATGAGCCGACGGAAGGGCTGGCCCCCGTCATCGTCCAGCAGATCGGCGCCACAATAGCAAAACTGAAGGCGCAGGGGTTCACCATCGTCCTGGTCGAACAGAACTTCCATTTCGCCTCTTCGGTCGCCGACCGACACTACATCGTCGAGCAGGGACGGGTCATCGACACCATTCCCAACGACGAGTTGGAGGCCAACATCGACAAACTCCACGCCTATCTCGGCGTGTGAAGGCTTGAAGAACGGCGCCGAACGGCGCCCAACATGGAGGAGAAGAGCATGAATAGAACAGGTCTCGTTCTGGCCGCATTGGCTGCATCCATGATGTCGTCGGCGGCGTATGCCAACGACATCAACATCAAGATCGGTGTCCTCAATGATCGCTCCGGCCTCTATGCCGACCTTTCCGGCGAAGGCTCCGTTATCGCTGCTCGGATGGCGGTCGAGGATTTCGGCGCAGCCGAAAAGGGCATCAATGTCGAGATCGTCTCGGCTGACCACCAGAACCGTCCCGACGTTGCCTCGACCGTCGCCCGCCAGTGGTATGACGAGGAGAATGTCGACGTAATTGTCGACGTGCCGACCTCATCGGCGGCTCTTGCCGTCAATGAACTCTCTGCGGAACGTGGCAAGGTCTTCCTGGTATCGGGAGCAGCCACCTCCGATCTCACCGGCCCGGCCTGCAACGCCACTACCATCCACTGGACATACGATACCTGGGCGCTCGCCAATGGTACCGGGCGCGCCATGGTCGAACAGGGCGGCGATACCTGGTTCTTCCTGACCGCCGACTACGCGTTCGGTCATGCGCTTGAGCGTGACACTTCCGCCGTTGTCGAAGAAGCCGGCGGACAGGTGGTCGGTACCGTCAGGCACCCCTTCCCCGGACAGGACTTCTCGTCCTTCCTGCTGCAGGCACAGGCTTCGGGTGCAAGCGTTATCGGCCTCGCAAATGCCGGCGGCGACACGACGAACTCCATCATGCAGGCCGCCGAATTCGGCATCACCCAGGCAGGTCAGGCGCTTGCCGGTCTTCTGGTCTTCATCACCGACGTGAACGCGCTCGGCCTGGAAACCGCGCAGGGTCTGGTTCTGACCGAGAGCTTCTACTGGGACCTGAACGACGGGACTCGCGAATGGTCGCAGCGCTTCGCCGATGAACTGGGAACCGGCAACAAGCCGACCATGGTTCAGGCTGGTGTCTATTCCTCCGTGCTCCACTACCTGAAAGCCGTCGAGGCTGCCGGCACCAAGGATGCAGAAGAAGTCGTCGCCATGATGAAGGAAATGCCGACCGACGATCCGCTGTTCGGCCCCGGCGAAGTGCGCGCCGATGGCCGCAAGATCCACGACCTCTACCTGTTCCGTGTGAAGACCCCGGACCAGTCCGAGGGTCCTTGGGACTATTACGAGACGCTCTCGACCATTCCGGCTGCGCAGGCCTTCCGTCCGATCGACGAAGGCAACTGTCCGCTGGTCCAGTAGTCTTCCTGAGACAAACGGGGCGCGCCTGTTCGGGCGCGCCCCACCACCAAGACATCTATCTGGCAGGACGCTGGCATGTTCGAGCTTTTGGGAATCACGCCTCAGGCCCTCTTTGGCCAGTTGCTTCTGGGCCTCATCAACGGCTCGTTCTATGCGATGCTGAGCCTTGGCCTGGCGATCATCTTCGGGCTTCTCAACATCATCAACTTCACGCACGGCGCGCAGTACATGCTCGGCGCCTTCGTGACCTGGGCACTGCTGCACTATTTCGGCCTGAGCTACTGGTGGGCCCTTCCGCTGGCACCGCTCATCGTGGGCGCCTCCGGCATCGTGATCGAAAAGGTCTTCATATCGAGGCTATACCATCTCGATCATCTTTACGGGCTGCTGCTGACCTTTGGCCTCGCGCTGATCATCCAGGGCGTGTTGCGCAACAATTACGGCATTTCCGGCCTGCCCTATTCCATCCCGCCAGAACTCTCCGGCGGCCAGAATCTCGGCTTCATGTTCCTGCCGAATTACCGGGCCTGGATCATCGTCGTCTCCGTCATCGTCTGCTTCGGCACATGGTTCGTCATCGAGAAGACGCGTCTGGGCGCCTATCTGCGGGCGGCAACGGAAAACCCGACGCTGACCGGTGCATTTGGTCTCAACGTTCCGCTGATGATCACCCTGACCTACGGGTTCGGCGTCGCCCTCGCTGCGCTCGCCGGCGTGTTGGCCGCACCGATCTACTCGCTCAACCCCAATATGGGCGCTGAGCTCATCATCGTCGTTTTCGCCGTGGTCGTTATCGGCGGCATGGGGTCGATCCTTGGTGCCATCGTCACCGGGTTCGGGCTCGGCCTGATCGAAGGCCTTACAAGGGTCTTCTACCCCGAGGGATCAGCCGTGGTGATCTTCGTCATCATGGCCATCGTGTTGCTCATCAAGCCCGCCGGGCTGTTCGGGAGGACTGCCTGATGGCCACCGACGTTCAAAAATCCGCCGACGTGGCTCCTGTGACCGAAAGGGGCGCGAAGGGCATGTCGACCCTTCACATGCTGATCTTTGCCGGCCTGTTGGTGGCAGGGCTGATCGCGCCCTTCTTCCTCTACCCGGTCTTCCTGATGAAGATCCTGTGTTTTGCGCTGTTCGCCTGCGCCTTCAACCTTCTCTTGGGGTTCGGCGGGCTGCTTTCCTTCGGCCATGCCGCCTATTTCGGGGCGGCCAGCTATGTCGCCGCCCATGCAGCCAAGGTGTGGGGCCTCACGCCCGAACTCGCCATACTGGCAGGAACCGGAGCAGCGCTTATCCTCGGTGTCGTCATCGGTTCGCTCGCCATTCGCCGCCAGGGCATCTATTTCGCCATGGTCACGCTTGCTTTCGCCCAGATGGTCTATTTCTTCTCGCTGCAGGCGCCCTTCACCGGCGGCGAAGACGGGATCCAGGCCGTGCCGCGAGGGCATCTCTTCGGGTTCATCAACCTGCGTCCCGACTTCACGCTCTATTTCGTGGTGCTGGCCATCACATTTTGCGGCATCCTCTTCATCTATCGCATCATCCATTCGCCATTCGGACAGGTACTGAAGGCGATCCGTGAAAACGAGCCACGGGCGATCTCGCTCGGCTATCGCACCAATCGCTACAAGCTGGCCGTGTTCGTTCTGTCGGCGACTTTCGCGGGCATGGCCGGTGCCACCAAGGCGCTGGTCTTCCAGCTCGCATCGCTGACCGACGTGCATTGGTCGATGTCGGGTGAAGTGGTGCTGATGACCCTGATCGGCGGCATGGGAACCGTGTTCGGTCCCATCGTGGGCGCTGCCGTGATCGTGACCATGCAGAACTATCTTGCTACCTGGGGCGCCTGGGTCACCATCGTGCAAGGTACGATCTTCGTCATCGCCGTGCTGCTCTTCCGCGAAGGCATCATCGGCGTCCTGTCGAAGTGGCTGAAAAAGCCTCTTTGATCGGCTGTCTCGGCGGCCACGTCAGGCCGTCGAGTTTTCCGCCGCGGTCTGGAGTCCTCTGACCGCATTGAGGTCGATCGTGGCCTTGATCGGCAGATGATCGGAAGCCACCCGGGCCAGGGGCGTGTCATGGGCCTCGATACGTGTGACAAGCCCGCCCGGGCTTGCGAGCACCCTGTCGAGCGCGAACACGGGAAACTGGGCAGGAAAACTCGGCACCGGCGCGCCCACCGGGCCAAAATGCGGGTCCAGTGTCAACAGCGAAGAGCGTTCGCCGATCCGCCATTCGTTGAGATCGCCAAGTATCAGCGTCGGTGGACCATCCGTCCTGACCTGCGCCTTGATGGCCTGCAATTGCCGCTTGCGCGAATGCCGCAGCAAGCCGAGATGGGCTGCAATGATGCGTAGAGGGGCTACATCCAGTTCCAGATCGACAATGATTGCTCCCCGCGGTTCCGCGCCGGGAAGCTTCAATCGCTCGATACCCGTCACCGCACCTGACCGATAGAGAAGCGCGTTGCCATGCCAGCCATGGCCGCTCGACAATGTCGATACGGACGCCGGCACCAGGCCAGTCTGCTTTTCAATCACGTCAAGGTCCAACAGCCCATCGCGCCTGCCAAACCTTTTGTCCGCTTCCTGCAAGGCGATGACGTCGGCGTCGATCTCGGCAATCACCTCGGCAATGCGTCCGGGATCGAAGCGACCGTCGGAGCCGACACATTTGTGGATATTGTAGGAAGCGATCAGCATGTCACCCGCATGACCGCCCTCGTGCACCGGCCGGAGATAAGGCCCGGTCATCGGCTGGAGGGCAGTCAACAGGCGTGGCTTGAGCTGTCTCTTTCTCTTCATCCAGCATTTCCGAATTCGATTCGACACCCGACTGAGCGCCAGGACATTGTGTCGGAATAAAGCAATTCCGCCATCAATTCGTACTCACAATTGGTCCAATGCCTGCCGGCACGGGCGGTTCCTAAAGATAGGGTGAGGCCAGCCAGACGATCCGGTTGCGCAACCTCTTGAGGAAAGGACGAGCCCGCAACGTTTCTTGCGTTTCCTGCCAAGCGTCATTCATCCGGCTGCGCAGATGCGCATCAAGCCGCGCCACCAGATCGGCGTCGAAAAGCTCCATATCCAGTTCAAAGTTCAACCGCAGGCTGCGCGGGTCGAGATTGGAAGACCCCACATAGGCCCATTTGCCGTCGACCGTCATCAGTTTGGCGTGGTCGAAAGTACCGCGCGAACGCCACACGCGACAGCCTGCCGAGATCACCTGGTCGAGTTGCGAGGTCATCGCGAAGTCAACCAGGCGCAGATTGTTGGCAGACGGAATGACGATATCCACTTCGACGCCGCGCCGGGCGGCCACGCCGATCGCGCCGATCAATTGCTGATCTGGCAGAAAATAGGGAGAGCAGATGGCGATGCGCTCGCGCGCTACCGCGACCGCGCCCATGATCATCGTGTGGGTGGCGGCCAGGTAGGTGTCGGGACCAGACACAACGCATCTAGCGGCGGTGCGGCCCGGTGCTGTTTCGTCGGGCAGCTGCCAGGCCGGCCCTTCCAGTTCCTCGCCAGAGGCAAACACCCAGTCGTCGAGGAAGACGGCCAGCAACTGCTCCACTGCGGGACCACGCACGCAAAAATGCATGTCCCGTCCAACCTCGCCAGCGGCATACTCACTGTGAAAGCCCGCGCGGATATTCATGCCGCCGGTAAAGCCCGTCTCGCCATCGACCACCATGATCTTGCGGTGGTTCCGGAGATTGGCATAGGGAAGCCGGAAGCCCAGCAGACCGCCCAGGAACAGTTCCACCCGGACGCCGCCCTCTTGCAACCGGCCGACAATGGGAGGGCGCGAATAACGTGTCCCGACGGCGTCGATCAGCACGCGCACTTCCACACCGCGCCGCTGTGCCTCGATCAGCGCATCAGCGAAGAGAACGCCCACCGGATCGTTGTCAAAGATGTAGCTCGACAGCACCACATGACGCCGTGCCCCAGCTATGGCTTCCAACATTGCAGGATAGGCTTCGTCGCCGCCATGCAGCGGATCCACCTGATTGGCAGGCGTCAAGGGAAAGGGTGAAACGCCGTTGCCGAGCCGCCGCAGCGACTGGAAACGGGGCTCAGGCGGGACCAGACTTGCGCCGTCGATGTCCTTTGCCTGAGCGGCATTGCGATGCTGCCGGCTCTCCGCACGGAACCGCTTGTTCCCGATAGAGGTGCGCCGAATGCGGTTTATGCCAGCCACGAGGTAAAGCAGGGCGCCGAGAAAGGGCGACAACAGGATAACGCCCACCCATGCGATGGCGGCTCGCGGGTCCTCCTTCGTCATGGCGGCATGAATGGCGGTCGGAATACCGATCGCGGCGCTGAGGGCGGCGAACAGATATGGCCAGTATTCCCACCACGCCTCCAACACTTGCGCCGTCCTCTCCTTTCAGGTCTCATCGGAGGTAACGGGCCAGCGGATAGCCTGGCAAGGGCAAACGGTCGCTGCCCCTTAAATTCGGGCTCCGACGGCGTATATATCAACTCATGGACGGATTTGGGCTTAAAGAGCGGATCGCCGGAGGTTTTCGGCCCTTACGCCTGTTGCTTCTGGCAACGATGGCACTCTTGGGTGTGTGGGGCTTGCTGGCCTCCAGTGCCGAGCGAACGGCTGTGGTCCTGAAGTTCGAGGGCGCTGTCACCCCCGCGATGATGGACTACGTGACCCGCAACCTCGACCGTGCCGCCGAAAGCGGCGCCGAGCTGGTCATCCTGGAAATGGACACGCCAGGCGGCCTCGACAGTTCGATGCGGCAGATCATTCGCGCCATTCTCGATTCCCCCGTTCCGGTGGCGACCTATGTCGCGCCTTCGGGCGCTCGGGCCGCGAGTGCCGGAACCTATATCCTCTATGCCAGCCACGTGGCTGCCATGGCCCCAAGCACGCATCTCGGCGCCGCCACCCCTGTGGCCATTGGCGGCGGTGGCATGCCTTTCGGCGGACAGGACGAGGATCAGGAGGAGGAGCAGAGCGGCTCTCAAGCGCCGCGCACCGCCCAAGAAGCCAAGGCGATCAACGACGCTGTCTCCTACATTCGTGGCCTGGCGGAAATGCGCGGTCGCAACGCCGATTGGGCTGAAAGAGCCGTGCGCGAGGCGGCAACCCTGACCTCTGGCCGAGCCCAGGCCGAGAATGTCATCGACTTCACCGCCACCTCGATCGAAGACCTGCTCGACAAGGCACACGGCATGGTCGTTCAGGTGAGTGGCGTGGAAACCGAACTTGAAACCCGCGGCCTGGCGATCGAGTTTGTAGAGCAGGATTGGCGCACCCAGCTTCTCGCGATCATCACCAACCCGAACGTCGCCCTCATCTTCATGCTGGTCGGCGTCTACGGGCTGATTTTTGAGTTCATGAACCCCGGCACGCTTGTCCCGGGCACGATAGGCGGTATCAGCCTGATCCTCGGCCTCTATTCGCTGGCGGTACTGCCGGTCAGCTATGCGGGCGTCGGCTTGCTGTTGCTCGGGCTCGCGTTGATGGTGGCGGAAGCCTTTGCCCCGTCATTCGGCATTCTGGGCATTGGCGGGGCGATCGCCTTCGTTCTTGGAGCCGCGATCCTGTTCGACACTGATGTTCCAGGCATTGAGGTTTCCTGGGCCGTCATTGGCGGGATCGCAGTAGCAAGCGTGTTGCTTGCGCTGCTGATTGCAAGACTGGCTTACCGATCCACAAGGACAAAGGTCGTCAGTGGCCGCGAGGAAATGGTGGGAGCCACGGGTCAGGTGGTCGATTGGAACGGCGGCAAGGGGCACGTTTTCGTCCATGGAGAGAGATGGAACGCGGTGGCCGATGGCGCTTTCACGCCCGGGCAGATGGTGCGCGTTGTCGGCCTTGAAGGCCTGACCCTGAAAGTCGACAGCAATGAGGGCCATGACGCCCGCCAGGCCGGCTGAAGGGCTACCGGCCGCGACCCATAACGATAGGAGCCTTCACATGGATATTTTCGGCGATCTGATCTTCTACGTCGTCATTCTCGTCATCCTGCTGGCCGTCCTCGGATCGGCCATCAAGATCCTGCGCGAGTACGAACGCGGCGTCGTCTTCACGCTTGGCCGCTATACCGGCACGAAGGGACCAGGTCTGATCCTGCTGATCCCGTACATCCAGCAGATGGTGCGTATCGACCTGCGAACGCTTGTCCTCGACGTTCCGAGCCAGGACGTCATCAGCCACGACAACGTGTCGGTCCGCGTCAACGCGGTCATCTATTTCCGCGTCATCGATCCTGAGAAGGCCACGATCCAGGTCGAGAACTTCATGCAGGCGACCAGCGAACTGGCACAGACCACGCTGCGCTCGGTGCTCGGCAAGCACGAGCTCGACGAGATGCTGTCTGAGCGCGACAAGCTCAACAACGACATCCAGGAGATCCTCGACACCCAGACCGATGCCTGGGGCATCAAGGTTGCCAATGTCGAGATCAAGCATGTCGACATCAACGAGAGCATGATCCGCGCCATCGCGCGTCAGGCCGAGGCAGAGCGCGAGCGGCGTGCGCGCGTCATCAACGCCGAAGGCGAACAGCAGGCAGCGGCCAAGCTGCTCGAGGCTGCCGAGATTCTTGGCCAACGACCCGAAGCGATGCAGCTTCGCTATCTCTCTTCGCTCAACTTCATCGCAGGCGAGAAGAACTCGACCATCGTCTTCCCGTTCCCGATGGAACTGGCGAGCATGGTGCCGGGACTGCTGGACAAGAACGGCACCACCAAGAAATAGACCGCCAGGGCGCCACCCGCTCAGATGTGCAGCGGGTGGCCCAGCGCACAGTCTAAGGCTCCAGCAGAGCCTTGCTTCGCGAGCAGCGTCGCTCAACCTGGCCCCTTCATCCTGTACGATTTCTTTCGTCGATCTGTCGGCTCCCCGGTGGTTTCGCCGTCCTTGGTGCACGGAATGCACCAAGGAGGAGACCATGCCCGACATAACCCCGTTTCTTTGGTTCGACGACAACGCAGAGGAAGCGATCGAGTTCTACGCCTCGATCTTCCCCAACACACGCATCGGTGAGGTTTCACGCCAGAACGGGAAATTCTTCCTGGGTAGCTTCGAACTCGCCGGCCAGAAATTCATGGCCCTGAATGGCGGTCCGCAATTCAAATTCACCGAGGCCTTCTCCCTCTATGTGAACTGCAACGACCAGGCCGAAGTCGACCGCTATTGGAACCGGCTGCTGGAGGGCGGCGGCACGCCGCAGCAATGCGGCTGGCTCAAGGACCGCTATGGCTTGTGCTGGCAGGTCATCCCCGAAACCCTGCCAAGACTGCTGAACGACCCGGACATGGCAGCGGCTGAGCGGACGATGCAAGCGATGCTTCAGATGATCAAGATCGACATTGCAGCACTGGAAGCCGCCCATCGCGGCGAACGCGTTTCAACGTGAAGGGAGTCGCAGCCGTGAAGTTCATCCCCTATCTCAACTACAAGGGCGATTGCTGCGAGGCTTTCGAGTTCTATGCCAAGCTGCTGGACGGCAAGGTCACAGACATCTTCACCTTTGGCGAAGCGCCGGGCGGGTCCGGGGTGGATTCCTCTTGGGACGACAAGATCATGAACGCGCTGCTTGAGTTCGGCGACCAGGCGCTGATGGGCTGCGATGCTCCGCCCCACGCGGGCGACGCCACGATGAACGGGTTCTGGATCTCCATCCAGATCGATGACGAGCTGCGCGCCAGGCACATTTTCGAGGCTTTCTCCGAGGGTGGCACGATCGTCATGCCCTATGGCCCAACCTTCTGGGCAAAACAGTTCGGCATGGTGAGGGACCGCTTCGGCACACCCTGGATGATCAATTGCGGGATGGCCGAGCAGGAGGAGCAGGCAGCGTAGCCCACCGAAGCGCGAAGGTCGGCATGGAAATCCCGGGACGACAAGCCTAGTGTCGTTCCATGATAGACAAGCTCGAATCCTTCATCGCCCTGGCGAGGACCCAGCATTTCGGCCGTGCGGCGGATGAACTCGGTATCACGCAGCCGACGCTGTCTGCCGCCATCAAGCAGCTGGAGGGCGAGTTGGGCGTCATGCTGGTCAAGCGCGGCTCGCGCTTTCAGGGGCTGACGCCCGAGGGCGAGCAGGTGCTCGCCTGGGCGCGGCGTATCGCCGGCGACGCGCGCACGATGAAGGAGGAGATGCGTGCCGCCCGCCACGGCCTGTCCGGCCGGCTCAGGATAGCCGCCATCCCCACCGCGCTCGCCATGGTGGCAAGCCTGACGACGCCTTTTCGCGAAGAGCACCCCGGCGTAACCTTCTCGGTGCTTTCGAGAACGTCGGTCGAGGTTCTGACCCTGCTCGGCAATTTCGACATCGATGCCGGCATCACCTATCTCGACAACGAGCCACTGGGCCGGGTCGTCTCGGTGCCGCTCTACGAGGAGCGCTATCACCTGATTACCGGAGCCGGGAATGCCTTCTCCGATCGCGAACGGGTCACATGGGCCGAGGTGGCCGAGTTGCCTCTCTGCCTGCTCACCCCCGACATGCAGAACCGCCGCCTGATCGATCAGCATCTGGCCGAGGCAGGTGCGGTCGCGCGGCCAACGCTCGAATCCAATTCGATGATCGTGCTCTTTTCCCACATCCGGACAGGCAAGTGGTCTTCCATCATGCCGCTCAACCTGGCCGAGACATTTGGCTTTAGCGAACCGATCCGTGCCATCCCCATCGTCGATCCGGACGCCCGCCACACGGTCGGACTGGTCGCCGCCCAGCGTGAACCGCACACGCCGCTTGTTGCAGCGCTTCTGGCCGAAGCCCGCCGCCAGTCGAGCTTCCGAAGCTAGAACTGTATACACCAGCCTAGTTTGATAGAAGATTTCTATCAAAGGACGGTTTTGCTTTATTGATTTTTTCCCGCTTCCGCGCCATTCCTGCAGGCAGTCGACAGGCGTATGTATACAGGGAGGGCGCTGCACGATGCAGGCGCAAAGTACCCAGATCGAGGCGCGCGCGAAAGCCGTGATCGCCGAGCATATCGAGCGCGAAGGTCCGCTTCTCCCGATTCTTCACGGCATGCAGGATGAGTTCGGCTGCGTGCCGAAGGAAACCCTGCCGGTGATCGCCGAAGCGCTCAATCTATCGCGCGCCGAGGTCCATGGCGTCATGACCTTCTATCATGACTTCCGCGAGGAGCCCGCGGGTCGCCACGTGATCAAGCTCTGTCGCGCCGAGGCATGCCAGTCTGTCGGCGGCGACGCCATTGCCGCCCGTCTCCAGCAGTTGTTGGGCATCTCCTTCAACCAGACCACCGCGGACGGCGCGGTAACGCTCGAGCCCGTCTATTGCCTGGGCTTCTGTGCCTGCGCGCCGGCCGCCCTCGTCGACGGCGAACCGGTCGGGAGGCTCGACGAAGACACGCTGGCCGAACTCGTCGCGGAGGTGCGGACATGACCCACCTGATCTACGTTCCTGGCGATAGCGGCGCGCTGGCGCTGGGCGCCGACAAAGTCGCCAAGGCCATTCGATCCGAATTCGAAGCGCGCGGCATCGAGGCCAAAATCGTGCGCAACGGCTCGCGCGGTCTCTACTGGCTGGAGCCAATGGTCGAGGTCGAGACCGACAAGGGCCGCGTCGCCTACGGGCCAGTGAAGGCGAAGGACGTCGCCTCGCTTTTCGAGAGCGACTTCCTGACGGGCGGCTCGCATCAACTCGCGCTCGGCAATCCCGAAGAGATCCCCTTCCTCGCCAAGCAGACCCGCCTCACCTTCGCGCGCTGCGGCATCACCGACCCGCTCTCGCTCGACGACTACCGCGCCCATGGCGGGCTGAGAGGCCTCGAAAAGGCCCTTGCCATGGCACCGCTCGAGATCGTCAGGCAGGTGACGGAGTCCGGCCTGCGCGGGCGTGGCGGTGCAGGCTTTCCGACCGGCATCAAGTGGCAGACCGTCCATGACGCGCAGGCGGCACAGAAATACATCGTCTGCAACGCCGACGAGGGCGACAGCGGCACCTTTGCCGACCGCATGATCATGGAGGGCGATCCCTTCGTACTGATCGAGGGCATGGCGATCGCCGGCATCGCGGTGGGTGCCACCAAGGGCTACATCTATCTGCGTTCGGAATACCCGCACGCGATCCGCACGATGAACGCGGCTATCGAGATCGCCCGCAAGGGGGGCGTGCTCGGCTGGAACGTACTGGGCTCGCAGCACCTGTTCGACATGGAAGTGCGCGTCGGCGCCGGGGCCTATGTCTGCGGCGAGGAGACCTCGCTCTTGAACTCGCTTGAAGGCAAGCGCGGCGTGGTGCGCGCCAAGCCGCCGCTGCCGGCAATCGAGGGCCTGTTCGGGAAGCCGACCGTTGTCAACAACGTGATCTCGCTCGCCTCCGTGCCGGTGATCATGGACAAGGGCGCAGAGTTCTATCGTGACTTCGGCATGGGCCGCTCGCGCGGCACGATCCCGATCCAGATCGCGGGCAACGTAAAGCATGGCGGGCTGTTCGAGGCGGCCTTCGGCCTGACGCTGGGCGAGATCGTCAATGAGATCGGTGGTGGCACGGCCTCAGGCCGCCCGGTCAAGGCGGTTCAGATAGGCGGGCCGCTCGGCGCCTATTTCCCGCCCTCCTATTTCGATATCCCCTTCGACTACGAAGCCTATGCGGCCAAGGACGGGCTAATCGGCCATGCCGGGCTGGTGGTGTTCGACGACAGCGCCGACATGCTCAAGCAGGCGCGCTTCGCGATGGAATTCTGTGCCATCGAAAGCTGCGGCAAGTGCACGCCCTGCCGCATCGGCGCAGTGCGCGGCACCGAGACGCTGGACAAGCTCGCAGCCGGCATTGAGCCCGACAAGCAGATCGCGGTCGTCACCGACCTCTGCAACACGATGAAGTTCGGATCGCTTTGCGCCCTTGGCGGGTTTACCCCCTACCCGGTGATGAGCGCGCTCACCCACTTCCCCGAAGATTTCAAGCCGCGCGCCGTCGCGGAAGCAGCGGAATAGGAGAACCAGAATGGGTCTCATTCAGGAAATCGACTTCGGCACCCCCGCCTCCAAGGCCGAGAAACAGGTCACGCTCACCGTCGACGGCTACACCGTCACCGTGCCCGAGGGTACTTCTGTCATGCGCGCCTCGGTCGAGGCAGGCATCGCCATCCCGAAACTGTGCGCGACCGACATGGTCGACGCCTTCGGCTCCTGCCGGCTCTGCCTGGTCGAGATCGAGGGCCGCAACGGCACGCCAGCCTCCTGCACGACGCCGGTCTCCGACGGCATGGTCGTACACACCCAGACCGGTCGGCTGAAGGACATCAGGCGCGGCGTGATGGAGCTCTACATCTCCGACCACCCGCTCGACTGCCTGACCTGCTCGGCCAATGGCGATTGCGAATTGCAGGACATGGCCGGCGTCGTCGGCCTGCGCGACGTGCGCTACGGATATGAGGGCGACAACCACGTCTTCGCCAAGGACCGCCGCGACGGCGCGGAAAACTCCCGCTGGATGCCGAAGGACGAGTCGAACCCCTATTTCACCTACGATCCGTCCAAGTGCATTGTCTGCTCGCGCTGCGTGCGCGCCTGCGAGGAGGTTCAGGGCACGTTTGCGCTGACTATCGAGGGCCGCGGCTTCGATTCGCGCGTCTCGGCCGGCATGCATGAGGCGTTTCTGGAATCCGAATGCGTCTCTTGCGGCGCCTGCGTTCAGGCCTGCCCGACAGCGACATTGCGCGAAAAATCCGTCATCGAGATCGGCCAGCCCGACCGCTCGGTCGTCACCACCTGCGCCTATTGCGGCGTCGGCTGCTCCTTCAAGGCAGAGATGCGCGGCGACGAGCTGGTGCGAATGGTGCCCTACAAGGAAGGCAAGGCCAATCGCGGCCATTCCTGCGTCAAGGGCCGCTTCGCCTATGGCTATGCTTCCCACAAGGACCGCATCCTCAACCCGATGATCCGCGAGAAGATCACCGATCCCTGGCGCGAGGTGACGTGGGAAGAGGCCTTCGCCCATGTGGCGAGCGAGTTCCGCCGCATCCAGTACCAGTACGGCAAGGGTGCCGTCGGCGGCATCACCTCCTCGCGCTGCACCAACGAGGAGACCTATCTCGTCCAGAAGCTGATTCGTCAGGGTTTTGGCAACAACAATGTCGACACCTGCGCCCGCGTCTGCCACTCGCCGACCGGCTATGGCCTGAAGCAGACCTTCGGCACCTCGGCCGGCACGCAGGATTTCGATTCCGTGGAGCATACCGATGTGGTCATGGTCATCGGCGCCAACCCGACCGACGGCCACCCGGTCTTCGCCTCGCGCCTGAAGAAGCGGTTGCGCCAGGGCGCCGAGCTGATCGTTGTCGACCCGCGCCGCATCGACCTGGTGCGTCAGCCCCATATCCAGGCAGCCCACCATCTGCCGCTGCGTCCCGGCACCAACGTCGCCGTGTTGACCTCGATCGCCCATGTGATCGTCACCGAGGGCCTGTTCGACGAGGCTTTTGTGCGCGAGCGCTGCGACTGGTCCGAATTCGAGGACTACGCCGCCTTCGTCTCGGAGGAAGGCCGCAGCCCCGAAGCCGTCGAGGCCACCACCGGCGTACCTGCCGAGACCGTGCGCAAGGCCGCGCGACTGTTTGCCACCGGCGGAAACGGCGCGATCTATTATGGCCTGGGCGTCACCGAGCACAGCCAGGGCTCGACCACCGTCATGGCGATCGCCAACCTTGCCATGCTGACTGGCAATATCGGCCGGCCGGGCGTCGGCGTGAACCCGCTGCGTGGCCAGAACAATGTGCAGGGCGCCTGCGACATGGGCTCCTTCCCGCACGAGCTTCCGGGCTACCGTCACATGTCCGAGGATGCCGCCCGCGAGACCTACGAGGCTTTGTGGGGTGTGGAACTCAACCCCGAGCCGGGCCTGCGCATCCCCAACATGCTGGACGCGGCCGTCGAGGGCACCTTCAAGGGCATCTATGTGCAGGGCGAGGACATCCTCCAGTCCGATCCCAACACGCGCCACGTTGCCGAGGGCCTGGCGGCGATGGAGTGCGTCGTCGTCCACGACCTCTTCCTCAACGAGACGGCCAACTACGCCCATGTCTTCCTGCCGGGCTCGACCTTCCTGGAGAAGGACGGCACCTTCACCAACGCCGAGCGCCGCATCAACCGCGTGCGCAAGGTGATGGCTCCGAAGAACGGGCTTGCCGACTGGGAGGTGACCCAGAACCTGGCCCGTGCGCTGGGCAAGGACTGGAACTACCAGCATCCTTCCGAGATCATGGCCGAGATCGCGGCGACCACGCCCTCCTTCGCCGGCGTCAACTACGAGCTTCTGGAGCGCGAAGGCTCCGTGCAGTGGCCGTGCAACGAGAAGGCGCCGCTCGGCACGCCCGTCATGCATATTGACGGCTTCGTGCGCGGCAAGGGCAAGTTCATCCGCACCGAATATGTGGCAACCGACGAGAAGACCGGTCCGCGCTTCCCGCTGCTTCTGACCACCGGCCGCATCCTGTCGCAGTACAATGTCGGCGCGCAGACCAGGCGTACCGAAAACGTCGCCTGGCACCATGAGGATCGGCTCGAGATTCACCCCCACGATGCCGAGCAGCGCGGCGTGCGTGGCGGCGACTGGGTGAGGATCCAGAGCCGGGCGGGCGAGACGACGCTGCGTGCGCTGATCACCGAACGCGTGGCACCGGGCGTGGTCTACACGACCTTCCACCACCCGAACACGCAGGCCAATGTGGTGACGACCGAGTTTTCGGACTGGGCGACCAACTGCCCCGAATACAAGGTCACCGCGGTCCAGATCGCGCCCTCCAACGGTCCATCCGACTGGCAGGAGGAATATACCGAGCAGGCCCGCCAGAGCCGGCGGATCGCGCCGCTGGAGGCGGCGGAGTAGGTCGCCATGGCGCGCCCTCCCCTCGCCTCCACACCGCGCATCGCCCGTCGTGCCTCGGGCACGAGCGCGTCGGCGCGCACGGTTCCGGAGGAAACGCCGGTTGCCCTGTCCTATGCTGGCACCACGCATGCCGTGATGATGGCATCGCCGGCGGACCTTGAGGATTTTGCGATCGGCTTCTCGCTGACCGAAGGCATCATCGCATCGCCCGAGGAGATCGACACGTTCGAGGTCGAGGAAATGGGCCCTGGCATCGATATCCGCCTGCACCTGAAGGACGCCGCCAACCGGCGCTTCGAGGCACGGCGGCGGCGGCTCGCCGGCCCTGTCGGCTGCGGGTTGTGCGGCATCGAATCGATCGAGGAGGCGATGCGCCAGGTCGGCGACGTGCGCGGTTCTGGTATCATCCTCTCCGAAGAGGACATCGGCAACGCCGTCCGGCAGCTTTCCAAGGCCCAGCCTTTTCACGCCGAGACCGGAGCGGTCCACGCCGCCGGCTTCTATGTGCCCGGCAAGGGCATCGTCGCGGCGCGCGAGGATGTCGGCCGCCACAACGCGCTCGACAAGCTGGCCGGAGCGCTGGCACGGGCTGGGATCGACGGGGCGGCAGGCGCCGTCGTGGTCACGTCGCGCGTCTCGGTCGAGATGGTGCAGAAGACGGCAGCCATCGGCTCGTCGGTCATTCTGGCCGTTTCCGCCCCCACCGCACTGGCTATTCGCACGGCGGAAGAGGCAGGCATGACACTGGTCGCGCTCGTACGCGGTGACGAGCATGACATCTTCACCCATCCAGAACGCATTGCAGGCGGAGCCGAGAAGCATGTCGCATGAGACGAATACCCGCGGCGGCGCGGACAAGCTGATCTATATGGCCAATCAGATCGCGACCTTCTTCGAGAGCCAGCCGAAAAAGGATGCCGTCGAGGGCGTGTCCAAGCACATCAACGATTTCTGGGAGCCGCGCATGCGCCGGCAGTTCTTCGAGATAGTTGACAGTGGTGGGGAAGGACTGAAGCCGCTCGTAAAGGAGGCCGCCCAGTCCATCAGACGGCCGGCCGACGTGGCATGAAGAACCGGGGCGGGATTTCTCCCAGCCCCGGCCGCCCCTGCCCCCGGATGGGGCAACGCCGCCAATACCCATGGGCCGCGGCGCTGCCGTTACGATCGAGCCAGGCTCAGTTTCCAGCCGGACGTACGCCGGTCTTGGCCGTTATCCAGTCATTGAAGGCTGTGACGCGGGCATAGATGCCAAATGCATCCTCCCGGCCGCAGGGCACGTCGGCATTGATCGGGCCGTCGCCCCAGCTCACCACGCCGATCTGCACCGGCTCGTTTCCATTCATGACAAACAGCGGGCCGCCGCTATCGCCGTAGCAGGCTGAGCGATAGCCGCTGTTCAGGCCAGCGCACAGCATGTTGGGCGTCAACTTGTCCTGCGAGCCGTTGACGAGCACCTGCAGCGCCAGCAGGATGGCCTGATCGGAAGAGCGCATGCGCCATGCGGGAACCAGCATCGCCTCCAATGCCTCCACCGCATACATCTCCAGCATGTCCTGGTTGCACACCGCATTGCTGGTGAGCTGAATGTCCGTCTCCATCAGAGAGGCCGGAAAGGTGTAGGTCTCCATCATGCCCCAGCCGATGACCCTGGCCGAGCCACTCTCGACATCACGCGAGGTCAGCTTGATCGTTGGCGCGTTGGATGGCTGGGCCAGCCTGAGAAGACCGATATCGGCGTCGAGCGACTGCGGATCGTAATTCTCGTGAACCACCACTTCAGCCACTCCGTAGCGTGTGCCGTCGGCGAGGTGGGTCGCGCCGATCAGCGCATTGACCTCGCTAGCGTCGAGCACGCCGAAATCGTCGACAAGACAATGCGCGGCAGTCAACACCCACTGCGGCGCGATCAGCGTGCCGCCGCAGAACTGTGCGTTGAGCTGCGACTCGCGCGAGTTGTCGAGATTGCGGGTCGTCAGCAGAGCAACCTGGAAGGGCCAGGCACCCTGCTCCGCCTGCTTCCCGAAGAAGACACGGTCACCCTCCTCACCGTCCCCTTCGCCGATCTCGGTACGCAGTTCGGGCACGCGCGCCATGGGCGCGAATTCCGGCCGTTCGAGACTCCGTTCAGGAACCTCCGGCAGTTGAACCTCCTCGGCCATCGCGGGCACTGCGGCCACCGAAGCCATAAGGGTTACGATCGATGCCGCCACCATGGACGACAGGTCAACATTCATTTTCAATCTAACCTCCTGAGACGGATGATCCCAAATCATCGTCGTGACAATCACGACAGAAAACACGTTGATACTCGATGATGTCGGTAAACCGACGAAATTGTATCAATATAAAGAAAAGAAAATGGCCATCTAGATGTAAAATAATGATATATCTTTAGAAAGAGAATATTAATTCTCTCGCGGCAAGTTTTCGACCGGCATGATCATCAAGGCCGTATTGGTCGCGGTCGATCGGTTTCTTCTGGTGGCAATAGATCGCGTAGGCGCCGCCAGACCGAGATCGCTCAACATGCCCATCAATCCATCCCCCCCCGATCCGGCAGCGCGGGTGCGAACACCGTCCTGTGCAAGGAAGTGCAAATCGTGCAGTGCCGACATCGGTTCGGCTTCGGTCAGCACCACGACCATCCGCTCGATACCGAAACTGTCCGGCGTGAAATAGAACAAGCCTTGTTCGGCCTCCGGAATGCTGGAGCCCGGATGCAGTCGCTCTGCCATGATGTGCGTGATCGAATAGTCGCTTCCGATATAGAGGATGTTGATATCGACCGGACGCCCGGAGGCATTGGTCGCCTCGATGAACATTTCGTCGTCGGGGTGCACGACCGGCACGCGACCCTCTTCTAGCGTTTCCGCTTCGAAACTTGGCGCGCGCTCCAGCCGGAAGCGGATGTCGAAGCCGTTCAGGCGGGCATCCGCGACTCCTGACAGCCGCGCCAGGCTCAACGCGCGGAACACCATCAGCAGGTTGTGCGCGAGGTCTTCGCGCGCGGATTCGTTGATGACCGCACGGCCATTGGCCGCATGCCGGTCGAAAAGGGCGACGGAGGGTGGACGTCGCCCCGGCTCCAGCGAGAGTTCGTGGGAGGGCGGCAACAGCCACAGCACCGGAGTTTCGGCCGAGCCGCTGAAGGCCGCTGACGTGGCCCCGGGCTCCGTCAGCTCATGGGCGTCGCGCTCGCTCATCACGACAAGGTTGAGATCCGCACTTTCGCCTGCATCGACCAGCCGGATATTCATCGGCCGCGTGCGGTCCGCCACGATCTCCTCGAGCAGCGCATTGGCTGCCTCCAAATCCTGATCGCTCAGGCGGTTAGACCCCGGCCGGGCAACCGTCATTTCGAAATCGACCACCGTTTCGGCAAGCCGCGCATAGGCGCCTCGGGGGATCTGTTTCGGGAGCAGGCGGGGCAGGCCTTCGTGTTCGATGGGGCGCAGCCGGCTGCGCATGGTCATCGTGGCGCTGACTTCCAGAAAGCCCTGCGCGTCCTCGTCAGGCGAACCGGCAAGCGGCACGATAGCCAGCTTCGTGCCTGGCGCCAGCCTGTGCAGGCTGCCGGCCGCGACCTCGATGGAGTTGCCTTCATGCCTGATAGGCCACTGGGCGACCATGGCCGACGCGAACGTGCCGAAAGCCGGTGCGTCGAGCAGGCCCTCGAAGAGCGGCGTCGGTCGCGTCCGGTTCTCGGCGGCATAGGCCTGCAGAATGCCCTGGCCCAGCTGTCGGTAGGTGACGTTGGGATTCTCGGCCAGCCGGGAAAACAGCGTGTGCGTGAAGAGCCCCAGCTGCCGCGCATCCCGGCTGCCGCGCGGCAGCAGCATTTCGGGCGTCGTCTCCACGGTCTGCGAGGCGAAGAAGGCGACCATGCCACCGGCCGGCGCGCCGCCGTCGCCAGACAGCGAGCGCGTCGCACCGGGTTCATCCTGGCCGATCTCCCCGACGATGCCCGACCGCCTCTGGCGTGGATCGGTGCCGCGCCAAGCAGCAGCTCCCGCGGCCGCTGCCGCGGCCACCACGTCATCGGGAATGCCAAGCACGTCATTGTCGAGCTTGCGTTCGACCTCGTCCTGGATATCGATTGCCCGCGTCATCGTTCCCGAATGGCAGCAATCGAAGACGGCCCACACGAAGGCACCCTTGTCGCGAATCCGCTGAAGATGTTCGCCAATCAGGAAATCGCGCAGGACATTGGGGTTTTCCTGGCGCTCTTCATCCCAGGCGCCGGTGTCGCTCGGCAGGAATACCTCGTCCATCCCGTCGGGTTCGGTGGATGGATCGGCCGCGACCTGCTGCGCGCCATGACCGGAAAAATGAATATAGACGAAATCGCCTTCGCCAGCCGTGTCGGCCAGCCTGTCGAGTTCCGAAACGATATTGCTCAAATTCGGCAAGCCGACTGCTTCGATCCCGTCAGCCAGAACGCGAATGTCGTCGGGCTCGAACCTCAAGGACGGGTGGGTGAGGAAGAACTCCCGGACGAGGTCAACATCGTTGTTGGGTCCCAGAAGATTGGCTCGTTCGCCTAGCTCAGGATAGTCATTGACAGCGATAAGCAGAGCGAGATTGCGGCGTACAGATTGCGAGTCTTCCGCGTTCAAGGCGCCAGGATGCATCGACAATATTGAGCCCGAAAGCCCCAACGCAGCAGTGCCGGCAAGCAGGCGTCGCCGGCTAATCTTGACAGTCATTCCAGAACTACTCCCAAGCCCACTTCTGTTCCCCAACGTCATCATTAACGGAGAGGAATAAGGCCGCAATGGGGAAAATGCTCGACACGTGGCCGCACCCGGGCTAGGCGAGCGCCAATCGCTCTCGACAGGACGGCCAGAAACTCATGAATTCCAGCACCATCATCGCTCCTTCCGTGCTTTCGGCGGATTTCTCACGGCTTGGCGAGGAGGTCGATGCAATCGTCGAGGCCGGCGCTGACTGGATCCATCTCGACGTGATGGATGGCCATTTCGTACCCAACATCACCTTCGGCCCGCCGGTCATCAAGGCGATTCGCAACCGGACCGACAAGGTCTTCGACTGCCACCTGATGATCGAACCGGCCGACCCCTATCTCGAAGCCTTTGCTGAGGCGGGAGCCGACATCATCACGGTTCATGCCGAGGCCAGCACGCATCTCGACCGCTCGCTGCAGGCCATCCGCGCGCTGGGGCGCAAGGCTGGCGTATCGCTCAATCCGTCCACGCCCGAAAGCGTGATCGAATACGTGCTGGACCGGCTCGATCTCATTCTTCTGATGACGGTCAATCCGGGATTTGGCGGCCAGGCATTCATACCGGCCGTCGTCGAGAAGGTGCGTCGGGTCAAGGCGATGATCGGCGACCGACCGATCCATATCGAGATCGATGGCGGCGTCACGGTGGAGACAGCGCCACTGGTCGCGGCTGCCGGCGCCGACGTGCTGGTTGCGGGTTCGGCCGTGTTCAAGGGTGGAAACACGCAAGCCTATCGTGCCAACATCGCCGCCATTCGCAACGCGGCCGATCGCGCCGTCGGACAGACAGTCTGACGCGAGGGCCAAGACGGGAGACGACAGATGGCGGAAACCGCACCGGTATGCGACTTCGGCTGGCGGGCAGTCGATGCCCACTTGCCTGGCACGGATGGCAGGCGCCATCAGATCTACGAGCAGGCCGGCCCTGGAGGGTTGGTTGTCGTCTTCATGTGCAACCATTGTCCTTACGTGAAGTCCGCCATCGGGCGGATCGTGCGCGATGCCCGTGAGCTGCGCAATTTCGGCATCGGCTTCGTTGCCATCAACGCAAATGACGCCAGCACCCACCCCGAGGATTCCTTCGAGAAGATGCAGGCCTTTGCCCGCGAGCACGGGATCGATTTCCCCTACCTGCACGACGAGGAGCAGCACGTTGCCAAGGCCTATGGCGCCGTCTGCACGCCCGACTTCTTCGGCTTCAATGCCGATCTGAAGCTTCAGTATCGCGGCAGGCTGGACGCTGCCCGCGCCGGCCCGGCAAGCGAGGACATGAAGCGCGAACTGTTCGACGCCATGGTGCAGGTGGCCAAGTCTGGTCAGGGACCTGCCGACCAGACGCCCTCCATCGGTTGCTCTATCAAGTGGAAGGGCGGTTCCTGGTAGCCCGCTTCAGAGCGAGAAGCTCTCGCCCAGATAAAGCCGCCTGACATCCGGGTTCTCCACGATCTGCGATGGCAGACCATGGGTCAGCACCTGACCGGCATGGATGATGTAGGCCCGCTCCACCAGACCGAGCGTCTCGCGCACATTGTGATCGGTTATAAGCACGCCGATGCCGCGCTGCGTCAGATGACGCACCAATTGCTGGATGTCCGACACGGCAATCGGATCAACGCCGGCGAAAGGCTCGTCCAGCAGCATGAACTTCGGATCGGAGGCCAGCGCCCGCGCAATCTCCAGTCGCCGGCGCTCGCCGCCCGACAGCGATATGGACGGCGCCTTGCGCAGATGCGAGATGTGGAACTCCTCCAGCAACTCGTCCAGCCGACGCTGCCGCAGCGCGCGGTTCTTCTCGGTTACCTCGAGAATGGCCAGGATGTTCTTCTCGACGGACAGCCCGCGAAAGATCGAGGCCTCCTGCGGCAGATAGCCAACGCCAAGACGGGCGCGCCGATACATGGGCAGGGCCGTGACGTCGTGGCCATCCAGCTCGATCGTGCCATTGTCGACGGGGACCAAGCCGGTGACCATGTAGAAGCAGGTCGTCTTGCCGGCACCGTTCGGCCCCAGCAACCCGACCGCCTCACCGGCCCGGATGCCGAAGGAGACGCCGGACACGACCTGGCGCCCCTTGTAGCTCTTGCTCAAGCCGCGCGCGATCAAGGTGCCCTTCAGCCGCTCGGGGTCTCGCGGTGCAACGGGCTGCGGCCCATCACCGCCTCCACTCCGAAAGCGCGAGAAGAGGGTTCCAAGCGCCGCCATCAGCGGTTCTGCGACCCTGGCTGAAGCAGCATTCGCACCCTGCCCGTCCCAGATCCATCGGTGCAGCCCTGAAGCTGGGCGCGACCCGATGCCATTTCGACCGTGAGTTGGCAGCCGACGATCACGTTGTCGCCCTCGCTCAGGACCACCTCCTGTCCCGACATCACCAGTATCTCGGTCCTCATGTCGAACGTGGCGCGGTCGCCGGTGGCGACCTGGTCTTCCGAACGCAGATGTACGCCGCCCTCCACCTCGATCCGCTCGATGTCGGCGGAGCCTGCCGCGCCCGCCGACGAGCCGCTGCCGTAATGGACGGTCATCCGGCCGGCACGCATATTCGTCTGCCCCTGGGTGACGGCGACGTTGCCGGTGAAGATGGCGATGTTCTGCCCGTCGCGCACTTCGAGGCGATCGCTCTCGATCTGGATCGGCTCGTCGCCGCTGAGTTGCATGCCGGTCATGCGCGATTGCTGCGCGGCGGCCGGAACGGCACCGAGGGCAAGGCAAGCCGCCATCAGGACGATCGCCCGCGACGTGTTCCTAGTCGGCATCCGAATTCTCCTCGCTCGGCGTTGCGGCGCCTAGGCCGTGGCCATTGATCTGCATACGAACACGATTCTCGAATATCAATACGCTGCCGCGGTCCGTGACCTGCAGCGAGTCGGCGGATATCTCGGAACCTTCCAACTCGACGCGCACGGGCTCCACGGTCGACATGCTGCCCTCGGTGAGGTCCACCCGGGCAGACCGCAGCACTGCCGTGACGCCCCGGTCGAGCCTCACCGTGATACCGTCGCCGAGCACGAGCGTGTTGGCATTCTGGTCGAAGCGGCCGGTGCCGGCATTGAGATCGGCCCACCCCTCTTCATCGAGCGGGAGGCGGGCGCCGATACCCTCCAGGTCGATCACGCTCGTGTTGCCGAGTTCCTGGCTCGCGCGCTCGGCCCGCATCGTGTAGGGCCGGTTCTCGGCCGTGAAGCCATCCAGTTCGGGGTTGGCCATGACGATGCGCCCATCCCTGAGTGCGGTGCCCCCAAGGTCGATGGAAACGCCGCGCGGCAGGCCGATGAAGGAATAACCGATCAGCACCAGCGCGGCCACGCCGACGAATGTTGGCAGCAGAATCTTGAGAAGGCGCACACGACGCGAGTGTCGAACCGCCAGCTTGAAGGCTTCCTCGGCGCGCCGCTGGCGCGCAGCAGTCTCGGCGGCGACACCCGGCGGATGCGTCCAACTGTCCCGATCACTCTTCCCGCCATTCATCGTGATGGCTGTCGCCTTCCTGTCCCTGGCGGCGCCGGCGCCATAGCCGCGCCCGGCCTCGTCGCTCAACCAGACCATGACTGCAAATCGTATTGCCCGATAACACAGCCCTATCGGCCGGAATATGGGCTTTTTTGGGTTGGCCCGTTTTCCGCCCCGGTTTGCGACTTCACAAATGGAGAAGCACCGCCTCTCCCCATTCCCCATTCCCGCACCATGCTCTAAAAGGCCTCAGCCCGGCCACCGGCATGATCCGGGCAGCCAACCTCCGGAGGCCCTCATGGCAAACAGAGCCGACGACATGATCGACCGCAGACGCATGCGGCGCAAACTGACCTTCTGGCGCGCTGCAGCCATCATCCTGGTGGCAGCCGGCGTGGTGGTGGCGGCAAGCTGGATGTTCAGGGACGTGTCGACCGTAACCAACCACATTGCCAAGCTCCGCATAGAAGGCACGATCACCGACAATCGCGAATTGCAGGCACGCATCGCCCGGATCGGCGATTCCGACGCCGTGAAGGGGGTGATCGTGGCGGTCAGCTCGCCAGGTGGCACGACGACCGGCGGCGAAGCGATCTTCGAGGCGCTGCGCAACCTGGCCGAGAAGAAGCCGATGGTGGCGGAAGTGGGCACGCTGGCCGCATCGGCCGGCTACATGGTGGCCACCGCCAGCGATCATATCGTCGCGCGCCAGTCCTCCATCGTCGGCTCGATCGGTGTGCTCGTCCAGTTTCCCGATATCACCGGCCTCATGGAAAATCTCGGCGTCCGCTACGAAGCCGTCAAATCCTCGCCGCTCAAGGCCGAGCCTTCGCCCTTCACCCCGACAACGGACGAGGAGCGCGAGATGCTGCGCGCGCTTGTCCTGGACAGCTATGACTGGTTCGTCGATCTCGTCACCGACCGCCGTGACCTGACGCGCGCGCAGGTCCTGCAGGTCGCGGACGGCTCGATCTATACGGGACGCCAGGCGCTTGAGCGCGGGCTGGTGGACGCGCTTGGCGGCGAGGAAGTGGCCAAGGCATGGCTGGTCGAACAGGGCGTGGACGCGGACCTCGAAGTGATCGAATGGCGCGAACGCTCGACCAGCGGCGGCTTGCTTGGTATTCCCGGTCTGTCGGCAATGGTAGCCTGGATGCTGGGCCTGCCCGATGAGCACAGGCTCCTGGCACGGCTGGGCGCCGACAGCATCTTCCTTGACGGGCTGGTGTCGGTCTGGCAACCTGAAATCGGCCGCAGCAGCGACTGAAAAAACAATAAAAGACTTCAACAAAAGTAGTATCTACAGGGATGCTGGGAACGTCGAAATGATCAAGTCGGAGCTCGTGCAGACGATTGCCAACCGCAACCCTCATTTGTACTTGCGGGATGTCGAGAACATCGTCAACGCGATACTGGATGAGATCAGCGAAGCGCTTGCCGAAGGAAACCGCGTTGAGTTGCGCGGGTTCGGCGCGTTCTCGGTCAAGAACCGCCCGGCGCGTGTCGGACGCAACCCGCGGACGGGCGATGCCGTTGAGGTCGAGGAAAAGTGGGTGCCCACCTTCAAGTCGGGCAAGGAACTGCGTGACCGCCTGAACTCGGGCGGCCACTCCTCTTAAAGACGGCGCAGGCAGAAAGCGGCATGATGTACAGGGTTTTCACGGTTGTCGTGGTCGTTCCGGTTGCGATCGTGCTGATCGCGTTGGCAGTGGCCAATCGCGCCCCGGCGGTCTTCACGCTCGACCCGTTCAATCCCGGCAATCCCGCGCTCACCATCCAGGCGCCGCTCTTCGTGCTGCTGCTTCTGACGCTGGCACTCGGCATCATCATTGGCAGCACGGTGACGTGGCTGAAGCAGGGCAAATACCGCAAGGCTGCCCGCGAACACCATGACGAGCCGCAGCAGGCTTCGCGCGGAACCGCGCTCTCCAGCCCGCGCTGATCTTCAGCCCATCATTCCTTGCTACCGGGAGGCCACCCATGCGCTTCATTTCAGCCGATGAGGTCGACCGCGCGCTGACCCATGCCGGCCTGGTGGAAACGCTGCGCGAGGCGTTCCGGAAGGGTGCCATCCAGCCCCTGCGCCACCACCACACGGTAGAGCGGCCTGCGGGCGCGGCCTCGACGCTGCTGCTGATGCCGGCCTGGAGCGATTTCGCCGCCGATGGCTTCGAGGGCGATGGCCATATCGGGGTCAAGATCGTGACCGTGTCGCCCGACAACAACGCCAAGGGCTTGCCGGCCATCATGGGCGTCTACCTGCTGCTCGACGGCCAGACCGGCGAACCCAGGGCGCTGATCGACGGACAGCGCATCACGCTGTGGCGCACGGCCTGCGCGTCTGCACTTGCGGCGGATTATCTGGCCCACAAGGACGCGTCGAGCATGCTGATGGTAGGTGCGGGGGCGCTCGCGCCGTTTCTGGTCCGCGCCCATGCGGCCGTGCGCCCGATAAAGCGCGTTGCCGTCTGGAACCGCTCTCCTGACAACGCCGGGAAACTCGTCGAATCGCTCAACGCAGAAGGCTTCGAGGCGCGCGTGGCCGAGAATGTCGATGACGAGATCGGCCAGGCCGACATCGTCTCGTGCGCCACCATCTCTTCGACGGCTTTGGTCCACGGGTCCCGGCTGAAGCCCGGCACCCATGTCGATCTGGTCGGCGCCTTCGCCCCGACCATGCGCGAAAGCGACGACGAGGCGATGCGCCGTGCCCGCGTCTATGTCGATACCTATGCGGGCGCGACGAAGGAAGCCGGCGACATCGTGCAGGCGCTCGAAAGCGGCGCGCTGGCCAGGCAGGACATCCAGGCCGATCTCTACGAGCTCTGCCGCGGCCAGAAACAGGGCCGCGGGAGCGAGGACGAGATCACGCTGTTCAAGTCGGTTGGCGCCGCGATAGAAGATCTGGCTGCCGGCATCGCCGTCTGGGAGAAGGTGGGCTTGTAGCCACCCTGCTTCATTTCTTGCGCGCCACGATGAAGGGACGCGTGTCCCTGCCCTTCGAGGCATGACCTTCACGCGCCACGATCTCGAATCCCGCCTCGCGGATGTGCCGCTCCAGTTCGACCGTATCGAAGACACCGACCGTGGGCGCCAGCCCGAAGACGCGCATGACCGGCAACAGCACGAGCCGGATCATCGGGTTCATGTCGCCGAGACAGGCCGTCTTGGAGATGAACAGCCCACCGGACTCCATCATGGAGTGAATCGCGCGCAAGGTGGCGGGCATATCCCGAACCAGATGCAGATAGTTGAAGCCCAGCACGGCGTCGTAGCGCGTGCCGTCACCGGCCAGCGTCTCGGCGGTCGCGGTCCGGAAGGCCAGCGCCGGGATCGGCTGGGCCGCGCGCTTCCTCTCGGCGATGGCAATCATGCCAGGCGAGATGTCGGTCGCCAGATAGGAACTCACCTGGCCCGCCAGTCGCAGCGCCGTAGTGCCGGTCCCGCAGCCAAGCTCCAGCACCCTGTGTCCGGGTTGAAGCAGGGCAGCGGTGCGCATGAGCGTGCGCTCGTAGCCTTCCTCGTCCTTGACCGAAGATCTCGAATATTTCTCGGAAGCGCGGTCCCAGAACCGTGCGTCGCTCGCGGTGCTCGTCATGCCAATCTCCTTTGACCGCGATCTAGCATATACGTGAGAGAAGAAAACTGGCGAAGTCTGCAACGATGATATACGCAGATGCATGAGAACCACAGACTGGAACCATCTTCGCGCCTTTCACGCCACGGCCACGACCGGGTCGCTTTCGGCGGCCGCGCGTCAGCTCGGCCTCACCCAGCCCACGCTCTCCCGACAGGTCGCGGCACTGGAGGAAGAGCTCGGCGTTTCGCTTTTCTCCCGGCGCGGCCGCAAGCTGGTGCTGACCGAAACCGGCGCCGACCTGCTCAACCACATAAGGACCATGGGCGAGGCGGCCGAGGCCGTGGCGCTCGCCGCCAGCGGTCGGGCGGAGCAAGTCGGAGGTCGGGTGTCCATATCGGTCACCGACACCTATGCGGCTTATGTCCTGCCATCGATTGTCGAGCGTATAAGGGCCGAGGCGCCGCAGGTCACCGTGGCGATCGTTGCCTCCAACGAATTGAGCAACCTTCACCGGCGCGAGGCCGACATTGCCATCCGGCACGCGGCGCCGGACCAGCCAGGCCTGGCAGGTCAGCATGTGCGCGACACGCAGGCCTGGTTCTACGCCTCGCAGGATTGGGTTGCCCGCAACGGATTGCCGGCCCGCCCGCAGGACCTTGCCGGCTGCGACCTCATCGCCTTCGAGGATGCGGAGCGCTACACAGCCTATCTGCACGGAATCGGGATCCCGGTTGAAGCCACCGATTTCCGCATGGTCTCCGATTCTTCCGTGGCTCTCTGGGAGATGGTCAGGCGCGGACTTGGGGTGGCGCCGATGCTGACCGAGATTGCCGAGCGCACACCGGATGTGGTCCGGCTGCTGCCGGATATGGCACCGATCATCGTGCCGGTCTGGGTGGTCACCCACCGGGAACTCGAGGCGAGTCCCCGCATTCGACTGGTGCAGCGCATTCTGGCCGAGGAACTGGCAAGGCTATAGATCGATGGATCGCACGGCGGCGGATCGTGTTGCGGGCGCGGGCCCACTATGGCAGAAGCGCGGGCAACCCAGAACCCGGAGCATGACCGCGTGAACGCCCCGCGCAAACAGCGCCACAAGGACCGCCCGTCCGGCAAGGGCGAACGCAAGCCGCCGCAAGCACGCGCACCGGAGCCCGCCCCGGCAGAAGCTGCGCGGCGGGAATTGCCGCCGCGCAAGCAGAGCAAGCTGCCAGCGGAGCGCCTGCCGGTCATCCTCGAGGTGGAGCCGAACGAGGACTATGCACTGCTCGATTCAGGCGATGGCCGCAAGCTGGAGCGCTACGGGCCCTATCGCATCGTTCGGCCCGAGGGCCAGGCGATCTGGCGCCCTGCCCTGCCGGATCGCGAGTGGGAAATTGTCGATGCCATCTTCACCGGCGACACCGACGAGGAAGGCATGGGCCGCTGGCGGTTTCCAAAGGCGCCGCTTGGCGAGACCTGGCCGATGCAACATGACCGCATCGACTATCTCGGCCGCTTCACCTCGTTTCGCCATGTCGGCGTTTTCCCCGAGCAGGCGTCGCACTGGCGTCATATGGAAGAGATGATCCAGTCCGCCAACCGGCCGGTGCGCGTGCTCAACCTGTTCGGCTATACCGGGCTTGCCTCGCTCGTCGCCGCGCGCGCCGGTGCCGAGGTAACCCATATCGACGCCTCCAAGAAGGCGGTCGGGTGGGCGCGCGAGAATCAGGACATGGCGCGACTTTCCGGCAAGCCGATCCGCTGGATCGTCGAGGACGCGATGAAATTCGCCGAGCGCGAGGCCCGCCGCGGCAACGGCTACGAGATCGTGCTGCTCGATCCGCCGGCCTTCGGGCGCGGACCCAAGGGCGAGGTCTGGCAGCTTTTCGAGCACCTGCCGATGCTGGTCGAGACCTGCCGCACGATCCTGTCGGACCGGCCGCTGGCGCTCGTGCTCACCGCCTATTCGATCCGTTCCTCCTTCTTCTCCATTCACGGGCTGGTGCGCGACATCTTCGCGGGCATGGGTGGCACGGTGGAATCGGGCGAACTCGTCATCCGCGAGGCTTCGGCGGGGCGCGCCCTGTCGACTTCCCTGTTCTCCCGATGGGTGGCAAAATGAGCGACGACCGCGCCATCCGCGCACCAGGCCGGGTCAAGGAGGTCACCAGCCTTGCCAACCCGATCGTCAAGGACATCAAGGCGCTGGCGCTGAAGAAATTCCGCGACCGGGAGCAGGCGTTCCTGGCCGAAGGGCTGAAGCTTGTGCTCGACGCGCTCGATGCCGGGTGGACGATCAAGACACTGATCTATGCCAAGGCCGGGCGCGGCAACGCGACTGTGGAGAAGGCCGCGGCGCGTACCGTGGCGTCCGGCGGGCTGGTGCTGGAAGTGCCGGACAAGGTGCTGGGCGCAATCACCCGCCGCGACAACCCGCAAATGGTAGCAGCCGTCTTCGAGCAGCAATTCGCGCGTCTTGGCGACATCCGACCGGAAGCGGGCGATGTCTGGGTTGCGCTCGACCGGGTCCGCGATCCCGGCAATCTCGGCACCATCATCCGCACGGTCGACGCGGTCGGCGCGAAAGGCGTGATCCTGGTCGGCGACACCACCGATCCCTATTCGCTGGAAACGGTGCGCGCGACGATGGGCTCGCTGTTTTCCGTGAAGCTGGCACGCGCAAGGGAAGAAGAGTTCCTGGCATGGCGCAAGGGCTGCGGCGCGCGGATCGTCGGCACGCATCTGGAAGGCGCGGTGGACTACCGCCTTGAGGATTATGGGAACGGCCCCACCGTCCTGTTGATGGGCAACGAGCAGCAGGGACTACCGCCCTCTCTCGCGGGAACCTGCGATGCGCTGGTGCGTATCCCTCAGGCCGGGCGCGCCGACTCGCTCAACCTGTCGGTCGCCACCGGCGTGATGCTTTACGAAATCCGCCGCAATGCGCTGCCAAAGGTCGGCGAAAACCCGGAGCCGGCATGAAAACCCTTGGATTTTACGGATTGGTGATCGCCATCGGCGTGGCACTCGACCAATGGATCAAATGGCTGGTCGAGACTCGTCTCGACATGCATGTGATGGTCGACATGCTGCCCTTCCTGGCGCTCTACCGCACCCACAATACGGGCATTGCCTTTTCCATGCTCGAGTGGATGGCGGGGCCGCTGCTGATCGCGATCACCATCGCCGTCATCGCCTTCGTGTCGTGGCTGGCCCTGCGCACCGAGCCGCACCAGACGATCGGGCGGATTGGGTTCGCGCTGGTGATCGCCGGCGCGCTGGGCAATCTGATCGACAGGGTCTGGCTCGGCTATGTGGTGGACTATGTCCTGTTCCACCTGCCCAACTGGTCTTTCGCGATCTTCAACCTGGCGGACGCCTTCATCACCGTCGGCGCCGGCCTGATCATCCTGGAAGAGTTCATCGGCTGGCGGCGCGAGAAGCGCGCCCGCGACGAGCAATGAAAGCTCAGCCGGGAAGGCGACGCCAGGAATAGCGCTCGCCCGAAGAGCGGAGGGCCGCAGGCTGATAGTGGACGGGCAAGCCGCCCACCCTGCCCTCGGCAAGGCGCTTGAGCGCCGTTTCGTCGGCAACCTCGAACGCGTCGAACCCAGTGCGCAGCATATGCGGGATCTGGTCGATCAGCACTTCGCCAGAGGCCCTGATCGTGCCCGCATAGCCGTGGCGTGAGCGCAGAAGCTCCGCCTTGGAGAAGCTGCGGCCATCGCTGAACTTCGGAAAGCCCAGCGAAATCAGCGCGATCTCGTCCAGATGGTCGAGCACGGGATCAAGGGCTTCGCCCGGCGCGAGATGCACGCCCATGCCGGCGCGTTCGTTGCCGCCGATTGCCAGCCAGACCTCGAGCGGCGCGATCTGGCGTTCGCCGGGTACAACCTCGTCGGGGCTTGCGATCCGGGTCCAGCCATCTTCCTCAAACCCCGCCCGGGTCCACAGGCGCGGCGCGACTTGTTCGTTTTTTTCGCTCATTATTGGTCTCGTGCAGTCGTTGATTGGCCTTCGCCGAAGGCGCCGGGCAGATGGATGCCGCATTCGGTCTTGGCCTGGCCGGCCCAGCGGCCCGAACGCGGGTCCGCTCCCGCCTCGACCGGCTGCGTGCAGGGGAAGCAGCCGATGGAGAGATAGCCGAAAGCCACCAGCGGATTCTGGCGCAGGCCTTGCTCTTCCATGAAGGCGCCAATCTCTTCGGTTCCCCAGGAGGCGAGCGGGTTGATGCGGATGCGCGGGCCGACCGCCTCGAAGACCGGCATCTTTTCGCGGGTCGACGCCTGGAAACGCTTGCGCCCGGTGAACCATGCCTTGAACGGCTGTACGGCGCGCTGCATCGGTTCGACCTTGCGGATCGCACAGCAGGCTTCCGCATCGGCGCGGTGCAGGACGCGGTCGGGGTCTTCGCGCGAGACTGCATCGGCGAGCGGCTCGACGATCCTGAGATCGGTCAGCCCGAGATCATCCGCCAGCTGGTCGCGGTAGCGCAGCGTCTCCTCGAAATGTTGGCCCGTGTCGAGAAACAGCACCGGCAGGCCCGGATCATGGCAGGCGATCATGTGCAGTAGCACGGCCGAATCCGCGCCGAAGGAAGATACCGCCGCCAACTCGCCAGCCCAGAACTGGTTCAGGGCGACCGCCACGATCTCGCGCGGATCGAGCCCGCCATAGGCTGCCTCGAGCGCGGCGGCCTCGGCCCGCGATCCGGTCTCATGCTGCCTTGGCTTGAGCACCATAAAGCGCCTCCTTGAAGGGGGCTGGCCCGACGCGGCGATAGGCGGCAATGAATGTCTCGGAGGAATCCTCGCGCAGGCCGAGATAGGTCTTCACCACCGTTTCCACGGCATCGGTGATCTCGTCCGGCCCGAAGCCGCGACCGACGATCTCGCCGATGGTGGTATTCTCGTCGCCCGAGCCACCCAGCGTGATCTGGTAGAGCTCGGCACCCTTCTTCTCGACGCCCAGAATGCCGATATGGCCGACATGGTGATGGCCGCAGGCGTTGATGCAGCCGGAAATCTTCAGCTTGAGGTCGCCGATTTCCTCCTGCAACACCTGATCGCCCAGCCGGCGCGAAATCTCCTGCGCGACCGGGATCGAGCGGGCATTGGCCAGCGCGCAATAATCGAGGCCAGGGCAGGCGATGATGTCGGTGACGAGGCCGGCATTGGCGGTTGCAAGGCCGATTGCCACCAGCCGGTCGTAGACGGTGCGCAGATCGGCGCGGGCGACATGCGGTAGGATCAGGTTCTGCTCGTGGCTGACCCTGATCTCGTCGAAGGCAAGCTCCTCGGCAAGGTCCGCGATGGTATCCATCTGGTGGTCGGTGGCATCGCCAGGAATATCGCCGATGCCCTTGAGCGAGATGGTGACGGAAGTATAGTCCGGGTGCCAGTGATCGTTCACGTTGCGGCGCAGCCAGGCGGCGAAGGCCGGCTCGGACTTCTTTTCGGCGGCGAGCTTGCCCCAGCCCTCGGCGCGGTCAGGCAGCTGCGGCGGCGCGAAATAGGCTTGGATAGCCCGGATGTCTGCGTCGGGCAGCTTGAGTGCGCCATCCTTGAGTGCCGCGAATTCCGCCTCGACCTGGCGCGTCAGTTCCTTGGTGCCGGTCTCATGCACCAGAATCTTGATGCGGGCCTTGTATTTGTTGTCGCGGCGGCCGTTGAGATTGTACACGCGCATGATCGCGGTCGTGTAGGAGAGCAGGTCCGCCTCGGGCAGGAAATCCCTTATCTTCTTTGCGACCATCGGGGTGCGCCCCTGCCCGCCGCCGACATAGACGGCGAAGCCGAGTTCGCCAGCGGCATTCTTCTTCAGATGCAGGCCGATATCGTGAACCTGGATCGCGGCGCGATCGCGCTCCGCCCCCGTCACGGCGATCTTGAACTTGCGCGGCAGGAACGAGAATTCCGGATGCACCGAGGACCACTGCCTCAAAATCTCGGCATAGGGGCGCGGGTCGGCAACCTCGTCGGCGGTGGCACCGGCGAAATGGTCCGCCGTCACGTTGCGGATGCAGTTCCCCGACGTCTGGATGGCATGCATCTCGACGCTCGCGAGTTCGTCAAGGATCGCCGGAATGTCGGACAGCGCGGGCCAATTGAACTGGATGTTCTGGCGCGTGGTGAAATGGCCGTAGCCCTTGTCATACGTGCGCGCGATATGGGCGAGCATCCGCAGCTGCCGCGACGACAGCGTGCCATAGGGGATCGCCACACGCAGCATGTAGGCGTGGAGTTGCAGGTAGACGCCGTTCATCAGCCTCAGCGGCTTGAACTGGTCTTCCGTGATCTCGCCCGCCAGCCGCCGGTCGACCTGGTCGGCCAGTTCGGCGACGCGGGCCTTCACGAAGGCATGGTCGAATTCGTCGTAGCGATACATGGCGCGTCTCCTGCGCGAACGAACTTCAGGCGGCGATGGAAATGCCGGGGCGAGCCTGCTTGCCCAAGAGCGGGTGCGTGGTCGGGCCGGTGGCGCGGATACGCTCGCGCAGCCGCAGCGGCCGGATTTCCCCGTCGACGATCTCGATCTCGATCAAATTGACATCGACCACCTCGTTCTTGCAGAGCGCGGCGCGGCCGGCCCGCTCCAGCTTCTCGATCGTCGCATCGTCACGGGCGATCTCGGCGGCGTGGATGGTCTCGGCCCAGCTATGGTCCGAGGCGAGCCACACGGCCTCGCCGTCGATCAGGCGGTTTGCGGTCAGTATCTTCATGTGCATGTCCTCGTTCAGGCGACGGCCAGCGCGGGAAGCCGCGCGGCCAGGGGTTCGGAATTTGCGAGATTGGCTGCGGCGACCGCCTCGCCGATGACGGTCAGCACCGGTCCGGCGAGATCGTCGTGGTTCTCGACCAGCGCAAGGTCGGCCAGCCTTCCATGCATCAAGCGGCGGCTTTCCAGGCTGGCATGCTCGACCAGTGCAACCGGCGTGTCGGCGGACAGCCCTGCCTCGACCAGCCGCGCGGCAATCTCGGCTGCCACCGAGCGTCCCATATAGACCGCGACCGTGGCACCGCCCACCGCCAGCCGCGCCCAGTCGGGCAAGGTGCTGCCACGCAGGTCGTGGCCGGTGGTGAAGACGAGGGAGGATGCGACCCCGCGCAGCGTCAAGGGTAGTTCCAGATCGGCGGCGGCGGCAAAGGCGGCGGTGACGCCAGGCACCACCTCATAGGAGATGCCTGCCTCGCGCAGCGCCTGCATCTCCTCGGCCGCGCGACCGAAGATAAGCGGATCGCCGGATTTCAGCCGCACGACGCGCTTGCCCTCGCGGCCAAGCTCGACCAGCAGGCGGCTGATCTCGTCCTGTGTCATCGAATGGGCACCCTTGCGCTTGCCGGCGAGGATGCGCTCGGCGTCGCGGCGGCCCATGGAGACGACCGCCTCGGGGACGAGTGCGTCATGGACGATCACATCGGCCTGCATCAGGAGGCGATGGGCACGCAGCGTCAGAAGATCCTCGGCTCCCGGCCCGGCACCGACGAGTGCGACATGGCCCTCGCCGCGCCCCTCGTTGCGCAGAAGGCGCGTGGCAGCACGACGGGCCTCGGAGATGTGGCCAATTTCCATTGCGCGCGCGGGCGCACCGGCGAAGAACTCGCGCCAGAAACGGCGACGCGCGCTGCCGCGCGGCAGGAGCTTCTCGGCGGCGATGCGGTAGCTGTTGGCAAGCACGGCAAGCGCGCCCAGCGAGGGCGCCAGCATGCGGTCGATGCGCGCCCGGATCATCTGCGCGAGAACGGGGCCAGCGCCTTCGGTGCCGATGGCCACCGCAACCGGCGCGCGGTTCACCAGTGCGGGCGTGTAGAAGTCGCAGATGTCGGGCCGATCGACGGCGTTGGAGGGAATCTTCAGGGCGCGCGCATCGGCGATGATGCGACCGTCGGCAGCCTCGTCATCGGTGGCGGCAAAGACCATCGCCGCAGCTTCGAGCAGATGTGGAGCGTAGGCCGACTCGAGAAGTTCGGCGCTGTTCTCCACGGCCCAATGCCGCAGGCCGGCTTCCGGCGCATCGGCAACAAGTCGGATGCGGGCACTGGATTGGCCGATCAACCGCGCCTTTGCCAGCGCCTCGTCGCCATTGCCGACAATCACCACCATGCGCCCGGCAACCTTCAGGAAGACGGGGAAGGCGTCGAGCTTGCGCTGGCTGGCATCGGACATGGGCGGCTCCGCAGGTTGAAGCCGCATTTTCCGTTGCGTCCCGGCTCTTTTGAAGGAACGGGCTGGCGCGGGGCCGCCAAGCCCGCAATCCATTTTTCGTTGGCCGGGAAGATCGCGGAATACGGTTCCAGCACTTGCCTGTAATCAAAGCGGAACGGCTTCGAGCACTGCACGTTGACCGCACACACACACTCGAAGCTCACGGAGTTCGCACATGTCTTCTGTTCGGTTGGATCACGATATCTGGGTGCTGGTTGCGGACGGCGAAAAGGCGCTCTTCCTGCGCAACGAGGGCGACGACAAGTTCCCGCATCTGGAGGTCTTCCGCGAGGTCCACGAGGACAACCCGCCGACCCACGATCAGGGGACCGACAAGCCTGGCCGCTTCCAGGACGGAACCCAGGTCCACCGCAGCGCGGTCCAGGAAACCGACTGGCACAAGCTGGAAAAGGCCCGCTTCGCCAAGGAACTCGCCGACCGTCTCTACAAGATGGCCCACCGTCACGACTTCAAGAAGATCGTGCTGGTTGCCCCGCCGGTCGTGCTGGGCGAGTTGCGCAAGGACCTTCACAAGGAGGTCGCCGACAAGGTGACGGCCGAGGTGCCGAAGACGCTCACCAACCACACGGTGGACGAGATGGAGAAGATCCTGAAGGCTGGCTGAGCAGCCTATTCCGCCAGGAACGCACGCAGAAGGCCGATCTCGTGCGGACTTGCCAGTGTCGGCGCATGGCCGCAATCGGGAAGGGTGACAAGCCGGGGCCTCGGTCCGCGCCCGACCATGGCTTCGGCAATCGCGGCCGGCAGCACGTCCGAGCTCTCGCCGCGCAGGAGCATCGTCCTCGCCGTTAGGGTGTCATAGGCGTCCCAGACATCCAGGTCGCCCTTGTGGTGGGTGAACTGGGTGATGATGGCCGGATCGTAGTGAACGGTGACGCGTCCGGCGTCGGTGCGCCGCGACGACGTGTCGGCCATGCGCCGCCAGAAGGCATCTGTATTCTGGCCGAACGGGGCATAGCTGGTGCGCAACCATTGCTCCAGTTCGCTCACCGTGTCGCAGACCGGCGGATTGCCCACATAGGCGACGATGCGGCCGACGCCGGCCTCCGGTATGTCGGGACCGATATCGTTGATGACGAGATGGGTGATCCGATCCCGCAGGAGCCCGGCTGCCAGCGTCACCCCGATCAACCCGCCCATCGAGGTACCGATCCAGCGTGTCTCGTGGATGCCGTAATGGGCGAGCATCGCCTCGGCCAGCCGGCCGAAGGTTTCGTAGGAATAGTCGGTGACAGGGTCTCTGGCCCAGGACGACAGGCCGCGCCCCAGCGTGTCGGGACAGATCACGAAATAGCTGTCGGACAGCGCTTCGGCGGCCTCGTCGAAGTCACGCCCCGTGCGTGCCAGCCCGTGCCACATGACAAGGGCTGGATTGGCGGGATCGCCCCACTCAGTCACGTGGATCTCGAAACCGGAAGCGCTGACATAGGTGGATCGCGGCCGGATCATTTCTTGCCTCCGCGCCCCATGAGGGTTCCAGCTATCCCGGCCGGGAAAAAATAGACCAGCAGGATGAAGGCGACGCCGAGCCAGAGCAGCCAGCGGTCGGGATGCAGAAGCTCGGGCAGGATCGGGATCGAGGACGTGGCGCTGGCGCCGAGTGCCATCACGTCCATCAGATAGTAGCGGGCAAGCGTCATCAGCACGACACCGATAATGGCGCCGTAGAGCGTGCCCATGCCGCCGATCACCACCATCAGAAGAACGTCGATCATGATGTCGAAGGAGAGCGACACGTCGGGGCCCATGTAGCGCAGCCAGACAGCCCGCACCACACCGACCAGAGCGGCGATGACGGCGGCGATGCAGAAGATGCCCGTGCGATAGGCCACAACCCGGTAGCCGATCGCCTCGGCACGCATCTCGTTCTCGCGCACCGCCTGCAGGACCGACCCGAGCGGCGAGGCGACGATGCGCAGCATGACCAGAAACAGCGCCAGGCAGGAAAAGAAGACGAAGTAGTAGAGCGCAACACGTCCCGTCAGCGCGACGCCGAACAGGCGGATGACGTCGCCGTTAGCGTCCTCAAGCCGGTTGGCGGGCGCGAAGAAGCGTGGGATCTGGTAGGTGATGCCGTCCTCGCCGCCGGTGAACTGGGACATCTGGCTGGCCAGCACCATCATGACAGAGGCGGCCGCCAGCGTGACCATGGCAAAGAAGATCGCCTTCACGCGCAGCGACAGAAGCCCGATCAGCACCGCCAGCACCAGCGCCGCCAGCACCCCTGCCCCGCCACCCAACAGGATCGCCTCCCAGCCCGGCCCCATCGTGCGCAGCGCGATGGCGGTGCCGTAGGCGCCAAGCCCGAAGAACATCGTGTGGGCAAAGGAGACGATGCCGGTATAGCCAATCAGGAGATCGTAGCTCGCCACCAGGACGATGAAGACGCAGATACGGGCGGCCACTTCCTGCGCGCGAACGTCGGGGAACAGGAACGGCGCGAACATCAAGGCCAGGCACACGACAAGCGAGATGCCATAGACGACCATCCGGCCGATGCGGGCGCGGTCCATGGGCTGGAGGCGGGATTTGATCGTTTCCATCGTCTCGGTACTCATGCCTTCACCGCGGGAGAAAGGCCGTAGGGCCGCCAGAGCAGAATCGCCATCATCAGGAGCATGTTGGAGGCCAGCGACAGGACCGGCCACAGGAAGGCCACGTAGTTGGCCATCAGCCCGACCAGAAGCGCGCCGAGCAGCGATCCCTTGATCGAGCCGAGCCCGCCGATGATAACGACGATGAAGACGAGCACGATCAGTTCCGACCCGACATGGGTGGTGATCAAGCCCTGATAGCCGGCCCACATCGCGCCGCCCATCGCCGCCAGTGCCGAGCCGGCCATGAACACCCCGATGAACAGCCGGTCGATGCGGAAGCCCATCGACTCCACCATCTCGCGGTTTTCCACCCCTGCGCGCACCAGAAGCCCGATGCGGGTGCGGCTCAGCGTCAGATGCAGGGCGACATAGACCGCCAGCCCCAGGAAGAAGGCGAAGACCCGGTAAATCTCGATGGCCACGTCACCGATGATGAAGGATCCCGTCAGCATGGCCGGGCGCGGCACCGAGACCGGCGCCCCGCCCCAGATGACGAGCAGGATTTCTTCCGCCACGATCAGCGCGCCGACGGTGATCAGGATCTGGCGCAGATGATCGGTGTAGACCGGCTTGATAATCACGCGCTCAAAGAACCAGCCCGCCAGCGCGCCAAAGGCGGTGGCGGCGCCGATCGCGGCCATCAGGGCAAGAAGGTTCAAGGCCACGCTGTCAGCCCGGACCCAGAGAGCCAGCGCCGCCAGAACCGTGGCCGCGATGAAGGCGCCGAAGGACACGAAGGCCGAGTGGCCGAAATTCAGGACGTCCATCAGGCCAAAGATGAGGGACAGGCCCGATGCCATCAGGAAGATCATCATGCCCATGGCAAGACCGGCCACCGTCAGCGTGACCCATGTCGAGGGCCGTCCGATGAGCAGGAAGGCGACCAGCGCCAGGATGACCGGCAGCAGGAAGACGCCGCCATAGCGTTCGAAATTTGCGGAAAGGGCGTTCATGGCGTTTTTCCTAATGCGCTTCGAGCGACAGGCTGAGCAGGCGTTCCTGCAAAGTCTCGTCGGCGGCGAGATCGGCCATCAGGCCGCGATGCACGATGCGCCCGTCATCGATGACGGCCACGGTCTGGCCGAGCGCGCGGGCGAAGCGGAAATTCTGTTCGACCAGCAGGATCGTGGTCTCGGCCGCAATCTCGCGAAACGCGGTGATCATGTTGTTGATGATGGCCGGTGCCAGCCCCTTGGTCGGCTCGTCGATCAGGATCAGCTCGCGCCGCTCGATGATTGCGCGCGAGATCGCCAGCATCTGCTTCTGGCCGCCTGAGAGCGCATGCGCCTGACGGTCCCAGAAAGTGTTCATCGCCGGGAAGATGTCGAAGATGCGATCGAGCCGCGCCCGGTCGAAACGTCCGCCGGATGCGGCGAGCTTCAAATTCTCCTCGACCGTCAGCCCGCCGAAGATGCCCATGTTCTCGGGCACGTAGGCAATGCCGCGCCGGGCGATGGACGAGGTGTGCAGGGCGGTGATGTCCTCGTGGCGGAATACGATCGCGCCCTTGCGCGCCCGCCACAGGCCCATGATGGTGCGCAGCGTGGTCGACTTGCCGGCGCCGTTGCGGCCGAGCAGCACATGAACCCCGCCCTCCGGTACCTCGAGCGAGATGCCGTGCAGGATGTGGTACTGTCCGATATCGGTGTGGACGCCGTCGAGGCGCAGGATCGCGTTGTCCATCAGGCTGCCTCCTCTTCCGAAACGCCCAGATAGATCTCGCGCACGATGGGCAGGCTCATCACCTCGGCGGGATCGCCGTCGGCAACGAGCTGGCCGTTGTGCAGAACGACGATGCGGTCGGCGAGCGCCCGCACCACGTCCATCTTGTGCTCGACCAGAAGGATGGTCTTGGAGACGTCCTTCTTGATCTCGGCGATGAGTTCCAGGATCACCGGCGCCTCGTCGACCGACATGCCGGCCGTCGGCTCGTCGAACATGAAGATGTCGGGTTCCATGGCAAGCAGCATGGCGACCTCGAGCTTGCGCTGGTCTCCATGCGGCAGGGCGGCGGCCGGCAGATGCGCAACCGAAGAAAGTCTGGTGGCCTCCAGGAAGCCCTCCGCCTTTTCCTTGAGATCGGTGAGCGATGCCGCGCGTCGAAAGATCGACGGCCCCTGCCCGGCCTTGGCCTGAACGGTAAGCCGGATGTTTTCCAGGACGGTCAGGCGCGGGAACAGATTGGTGAGCTGGAAGGCTCGCCCGATGCCAGCCTTGGCCCGGGCCGACGCAGACAGGCTGGTGATGTCGTGCTCGCCCTTGAAGACGCGGCCCTCGGTCGGCTTGAGCTGGCCCGAAACGAGGTTGAACCAGGTCGTCTTGCCGGCACCGTTGGGACCGACGATGACGGAGAGTTCGCCCGGCACGAAGGCGCAGGAGACATTGTCGACCGCCGCATGCCCGCCGAAACGGATGGTCAGGTTCTCGGTGCGGATGGAGGGGGATGTCATCTTCATTCTACCGGTTCGGACAATCACCCCTCATCCGACCTCGCTTCGCTCGGCCACCTTCTCCCACAAGGGGAGAATGTGTCGCCGGCGGCGACGGATGAGGGGTATTGCGAAACGGCCGGCGAGAAGAGAGCCTTCCTCCCCCACCGGCCAGTTGCTCAGTTGTTGCGGCCGATAGGGATGTCCATCTCGTCGGGCGTGATCTCGCGCACCAGCCGCGGGATCGCCCATTCGATCTCGTCGTCCACCTCGATCTTGAAGTGATACATGGACTGCAGCGCCTGGTGATCTTCGGCGCGGAAGGTCATGGTGCCCTTCGGCGTCTCCCAGCTCATGCCCTGCATGGTCGCGATCAGGGTCTCGGTGTCCCACTCATCCGCAGTCTCCAGCGCCTGGGCGATGGCGAGCGCGGATGCCATGCCGCCAGCGGTGAAGAAATCGGGCGGCGAGCCGTGACGCTCCATGTGCTCGGCGACCAGCCAGTCGTTGATCTCGTTGTCGGGCGACTCGTAGTAATAGTAGATCGCGCCTTCCATGCCGGGCACGCGCTTGTAGCCGGCCAGAACCGGCAGGATGTTGCCGCCGGTAGAGATCTCGATGTCGTAGCGCTCGGGCTGGAGCTGCACCAGGCTGCCCATCGGATCGCCGCTGCCGGCGACATAGATCATGATGACGCGACGGCCCTCGTGCTCGCGCAGCGCGTTGAACATGCGCTCGGCCACGGCCGTGTAGTCGGTCGTCTGGAGCGGGACATATTCCTCCGCCACCACGGTGGCGCCGCTACCTTCGAGCGCTGTCTTGAAGGCGGCGATGCCGTCGCGGCCGAAGGCATAGTCTTCGGCAAGCGTGGCCACGAACAGGTTCTCGTCGGGCTGCAGCGCGATCGCCTGGGCCTGCATGTCCATCGAGGAATTGCGCGAGGTCTTGAAGACGTAGCGGTTCGACTGCGGCCCGGTCAGAGAATCGGCCACTGCCGGCTCGACGATCAGGATGCGCTCATATTCCTCGGCGATCGGCAGCATGGAGAGCGCCACGCCGGACGAGGTGTCGCCGACCGCGATCAGCGCGTCGTCGTCGCCATAGGCCTCGGCCAGAAGCGCGCGCGCCACGTCGGGCTGGAACTGCGAATCCTTCTCGATGATCTCGATGTCGCGGCCCTTGATCTGCATGGTGCCGTCGGTGGCGTATTCCAGCCCCATCATGAAGCCGGTGCGGGTCTGGCGCGAGAACGCCTCAAGCGGCGAACCTGACATGCCGTGGATCAGCGCGATCCTGACCGGCCCGTCCTGGGCCATCAGCGGCTGGGCGGCCGGTATGGCCATGAATGCGGTGGCGATCGCCAGCGCGGACAGATATTTCCTCATCGTCCAGTTCCTCCACTTTGCGGCCCGATGCGGCCGCAGGATGCGCCAGCGCCCGGCAGGGCGGCGGCAAGCCAGTCAAACGGGAAGAAGAAAGCCCGCACGCGACGGTGCGGCACCAGAATCCGGCTGTTTCTCCTCCCATAACCGCGCAGGCGTTGCCTCGACGGGCATTATCGGCCATGACGCGGGGATAATGTCCGGATTATCGATCCCGGGCGCGGTTTCCCGCAATATCGTATAAATACGACACATGCTGAGCAGCGACGACTACCACCTCCTGGCCTTCGAAAACGCGCCCGTCGGTCTCGTGGTGACCGAAAGCCGCGTGGTGCGCGCCTGCAACCCGGCCTTCGCGGCGATGTTCGGCTATCACGTCGACGAGTTGGTCAACTGCTCCTTCGCCATCCTCTATCCCTCCATCGAGGAATTCGTGCGTATCCGAGATGTCGGGGTCGAGCCGTTGAAGAAGAGCAACCGCTATTCCGACGAGCGCATCATGGCGCGCAAGGACGGTACGCTGTTCTGGTGCCGGGTGCGCGGCCACTCGCTGACCCGCGACGACGACCCGCTGCGGCGGGCGGTGTGGAGCTTCGCCGATCTTTCGGAGACCCGGCAGGTGCTGAAACTGTCGACGCGAGAGCGCCAGATCGTGATGCATCTGGGCGAAGGACGCACATCCAAGGAAATCGCGCGCATGCTCGACATCTCGCCGCGCACGGTCGAGGCCTACCGGGCCAAATTGCTGAAGAAATGCTCTGCGGCCAACGTTGCCGAGCTGCTTTCGCATCTCAGCACCATGCCGCAATAGGCCAATTCCTCACGACGTATCGGGACTTTCCAGCGCGTAGAGCGCCATCGCATGGGCGCGGGCGAGGATCTTGTCGATCTCGCGGATGCGCGGGGGATGGATGGCGGCCGGGTCGGGGTCGCAGTAGCGGGCGCCGGGCGGTCGCCCGCGCCTGATCGGCGAGACGCGGCGCTTGATGTGGGGATCGCGCGCCAGAAGCGCATCGCGCCGCGCCTTCCAGCGGACAAACCGCCTGGCCTGGGCCTCGAGATCGTCGAGCACGGCAGCAAGTGCCGCCAGCCGGCGGACAAGGCCGTCGGCGGCGATCCGGTCGCCGGGCGAGGGCGGCGGCGGCAGGCGGTGCGGCTCGGTGATGCCGGGCACCATGATGCGCGGGGCGGCATGCGGCGGCACGGTGGGGCGGCGGTGGCCGTAGAGGTTCAGCCGGTAGGGCGGGTCGGGCAGCGGGAAGGCGGGGATGCGGGGGCTGGCTTCTGCAGCCTCTTCGGCTTCTGCCTTCCCCTTGCGGGCAAGGCTGGGTCCATCCCGCGAGACCATCACCGCGAGGCCGAAGCGGCGCAG